>NZ_QAGM01000095.1 GCF_003049725.1 Oceanimonas marisflavi | reverse complement strand
GCTGCCCTCGGCAGGCGGGTTGGTGATGGCAAAGGTGTGGCTGTCGCTGCCGTCGGCATCGCTGACCACAAAGTTGCCGGTGACCGCATTGCCGTCTTCGGTGGCGGCCACGCTCACCGCCGAGACCACGGGCGCGTCATTGACGCCGGTGACGGTAATGGTGACGGTGCCGCTGTTGCTGGTGGCCCCGGCGCTGTCGGTGGCGGTGTAGTCAAAGCTCACCTGGCGGGTTTCGC
>NZ_QAGM01000094.1 GCF_003049725.1 Oceanimonas marisflavi | reverse complement strand
TGAAGCTGACCTGGCGGGTTTCGCCCTCGGCCAGATCCTGAAAATCCGTGCCCGGATCAAAGCTGAAGCTGCCGTCGTGGTGGTTGACCACGCTGCCCTCGGCAGGCGGGTTGGTGATGGCAAAGGTATGGCTGTCGCTGCCGTCGGCATCGCTGACCACAAAGTTGCCGGTGGCCGCATTACCGTCTTCCACCGCATTGACGCTCACCGCCGAGACCACGGGCGCGTCATTGACGCCG
>NZ_QAGM01000093.1 GCF_003049725.1 Oceanimonas marisflavi | reverse complement strand
CGCCTGCGTGCGCTTTACGCCCAGTTATTCCGATTAACGCTTGCACCCTCCGTATTACCGCGGCTGCTGGCACGGAGTTAGCCGGTGCTTCTTCTGTGGTTAACGTCACAGTAAGCGGATATTAGCCGCTCACCTTTCCTCACCACTGAAAGTGCTTTACAACCCGAAGGCCTTCTTCACACACGCGGCATGGCTGCATCAGGGTTTCCCCCATTGTGCAATATTCCCCACTGCTGCCTCCCGTAG
>NZ_QAGM01000092.1 GCF_003049725.1 Oceanimonas marisflavi | reverse complement strand
CGCCTGCGTGCGCTTTACGCCCAGTTATTCCGATTAACGCTTGCACCCTCCGTATTACCGCGGCTGCTGGCACGGAGTTAGCCGGTGCTTCTTCTGTGGTTAACGTCACAGTAAGCGGGTATTAGCCGCTCACCTTTCCTCACCACTGAAAGTGCTTTACAACCCGAAGGCCTTCTTCACACACGCGGCATGGCTGCATCAGGGTTTCCCCCATTGTGCAATATTCCCCACTGCTGCCTCCCGTAG
>NZ_QAGM01000091.1 GCF_003049725.1 Oceanimonas marisflavi | reverse complement strand
CGCCTGCGTGCGCTTTACGCCCAGTTATTCCGATTAACGCTTGCACCCTCCGTATTACCGCGGCTGCTGGCACGGAGTTAGCCGGTGCTTCTTCTGTGGTTAACGTCACAGTAAGCGGGTATTAGCCACTCACCTTTCCTCACCACTGAAAGTGCTTTACAACCCGAAGGCCTTCTTCACACACGCGGCATGGCTGCATCAGGGTTTCCCCCATTGTGCAATATTCCCCACTGCTGCCTCCCGTAG
>NZ_QAGM01000090.1 GCF_003049725.1 Oceanimonas marisflavi | reverse complement strand
AAGGCGAGGCCGAAAGGCGTAGTCGATGGGAAACGGGTTAATATTCCCGTACTGACACACATTGCGATGGGGGGACGGAGAAGGCTAGATGGGCCAGGCGTTGGTTGTCCTGGTGAAAGGGAGTAGGTGGTGACTTTAGGCAAATCCGGAGTCACAACGCTGAGACCCGAGACGAAGGTACTACGGTACCGAAGTCATTGATGCCCTGCTTCCAGGAAAAGCCTCTAAGCTTCAGATGTGTGTGAACCG
>NZ_QAGM01000089.1 GCF_003049725.1 Oceanimonas marisflavi | reverse complement strand
AATTTCGATGCCGATATAGACCTGAGTGCGCAGCTCGGCACATGAGCCCCTGGCGATCACCAAAAAGTGGCGTTTGTCCTTGTTGGAGAAGCGTGACATGCCTTCGGCAATATTGCTGGGTATGGACCAGGGCGGGAGCATACTTTGCTGATAATTTAACCAAAGAACAGCTGGGCTCGGTAATCGTCGTTCCAACTGGCTCGTTTCAGCTTGTTGCGCTGACTCGGTGAGCCGCATTCGCTTTGCTTGAGGAT
>NZ_QAGM01000088.1 GCF_003049725.1 Oceanimonas marisflavi | reverse complement strand
GCTTGAAATGCTCTTTAAAGGCGTCGAGAGACATGGATTCAGACCTAAAAAGTAAGCATAAGATCACAGCCGGATGACTGCGTCAACCACCTATATTTGTTCAATAAACGTTCACGATCTCGCCCTGTCACTACTACGGATTCATCTGCCACCTCGCACCAACACAGACCTCGGCGCTCACCTTGAGTCTGTGCTTCCGGCTTGCCGCCGGAGCTGGTGTCAGGCTTCCCCAGTTACTGCACTGGCTCCCTGTC
>NZ_QAGM01000087.1 GCF_003049725.1 Oceanimonas marisflavi | reverse complement strand
CCTCCCTTCGCAGCACCGACGGCTTTTGGCACGTCGCTGCTCCATCAGACGCTGTGCTGATGGTCAGCCCGGTTTTGTCCTCCACACCATTACTGGGCTTCTCGGGCCGGGCCTTACTCACTACTACCAGGGTGAACGCATGAGCGCTTAGTTTTCAATCAATTTTGAAATTCCTGCTTTTAGCACCTTTTCAAGATGGTCGGTTTTCATCCAGCACCTTCTTTGTTTGCCAACAATACTCAATTTGGTGGGCT
>NZ_QAGM01000009.1 GCF_003049725.1 Oceanimonas marisflavi | reverse complement strand
TGAAGAGGTCAGGACAGGGTATGTGTTCAGCCCACAGGCTGAATAAAAGTAGGCATGAGCCGTATACGAGGTCCGTACGTACGGTTCTGTGAGAGGGATGAGGCGGTAACGCCTCACCCTACTCGATATGATGGCTTCAACCCGAAACCGTAGGTTGGTGATGAGCGAAGCGAATCCCAACATTCCGCAGGCGCCGTTTCAGCTGGCGCAGTCGCAGTGTTGTGGTTGCAGGCCTGCGTAGCAGGCCCTGCCGACTAAAGTGGCAGCTACCCCTTACGCCTCGCCCCTCACGTTTCGAGCTACATTCGTTCAACTCGGCTCCAGGGATCCGGTTTGCGGCTGAACTGGCCGTGTTTCCAGCTGCCAGCCAGCCGGCGAAAATCCTCACCGCTGATATGCACCAGATCCCGGTGGTCACCGCTTTCCAGGTAGATATCGGCCATGCCCAACAGCTCGTCGTCTACCAGGGTGTCTACGGAGTAGGCTTCTCCCATGGCGGGAATGGCGCCGGGATCGCAATCGTCAAACCAGATCTTCAGGTGATGCTCGGGGGCGAGCTGCATTTCGTCATGCGTCAGGTAGCTGAGCCGGCGCATGTCAATGTGATCGGCGGCAGGCAGTACTGCCATCATGGTGCGGCCGTTATTGTCTTCCAGCATCACTGCCTTCGCCATCTGTGCCAGCGGCACATGACTGGCAATGGCACTCTGGGCGGCCCCTTCGGCGTAAGGGTGGTGTACCATGTCGTAGGCAATGTGGCGCTTATCAAGGAACTCTTTCAGTCTGAGTGACATACCCATGTTTACCTCCCGAAAACAGGCGCAAAACAACCTGCTTTCTGTAACAGCCCTATAAGTATAGTCTGCACACATGGGGGCGTCAGGAGCGCTGACGGACAGGCGCGGTGCGCCAGGCGGTAAACGGGCCGTTCGCCACGAACCGCCCGTGTGCCATGATTATCAATCCTTGCCCAGATAGGCGGCACGTACATCACGCCAGCCGTCGGCTTCGGTCACCCGCAGCACCTGCTCGGAGATTTGCTCCCTGAGCGGGCTGCGCTCGGGCAGGGCCAGGGCATACAGCTGCTCGGCAAACACACCGGGCAGCACGGTCAGTTTTTGCTGGCCCAACTGCAGGTTGCGGTACTGCATCAGGGCGCGGTCATAGACGATGGCATCGGTTTCACCCGTTACCACCGACATCATGGCCGAGGTCAGATCCGGGTAGGTCTGGTAACGAATGCGCTCGTCTTCCAGATAACGCTGGCTGGCGGTATCGGCGATGGTGGCCACCACGCTGCCGGGCAGATCATTCACGCCCTGAATGCCGGTGCGCAGGTTGTTCACGGTAAGCGACGAAGTAATGGCGGCGGTAAAGCTGGCCACCATAATGATGCCGGCAAACATCCACACCAGACCAATCAAGCGGCCGGCAAAGGTGACCGGGGCCTTGTCGCCGTAACCGACTGTGGTCATGGTCACCGCCGCCCACCAGAAGCTGGCGCCAATGCCTTCAGCCGCCGAGCCGCCAAACTGCTCGGCGTTGCGGCGTCGCTCCACCAGCCAGAGCAAAAAGCCCACCGCCAGCAGCAGGCCACCCAGGGCCAGCACCACGCTCAGAAACTGCCAGCTCAGCAGGGCCTTCAGGCTCGACAGCAGGCTTTGCTCCGGCACCGGCGGTACCGCAATGGACAGGCCGGTCTGGTAGAAGGGATGAGAGAAGTCAAACCGGCTTTCACGATCGGCGGTCATGGTCAGGGCGCCCACGGCCACGTCGATGTCACCGCTTTCAACGGCCTTCAGCAGCTCGCTGAAACTCATGGGCACCCATTCATATTCCCGCTCCATGCCGGCGGCGATGTCTTTCCACAGATCAATACTGATGCCTTCCCAGCGGCCGTCGCCGGTTTCCATTACAAAGGGCGGCACCTGCGTAATGCCCACCCTGAGCGGGGCCTGCCGGGCTTGTGCCTGAGTGCTGGCTCCAAGGGCAAGAAGTAACACGTAAAGGAAAAGGTTTCTGAACATAAGCTATTCGGCCTCGATAACGGCCTGCTCCCTGTTGGCGTGACAAGATCTTCCCGGCGCAAACGGCTCACCCGGATTCGAAAAAGTTATTGTAGAGACAAATGTATCCCGGTGCGACCCGGGGTAGTCCATAACATCAGGTTATGACCTGGCGTTAAACCGGCATTGGACACTTGTTACCAGTCTGTAAATACTGAAGCGGTCTCAACCATGAGGGAAAGGAAGCATGATGAAAAAATCCGCCGTATTGTTTGCCGCCGGCCTGTCGCTGCTGGCCATGTCGTCCGCCAGCGCCAGGGACTGGAGCCAGATCCGCGTGGCCGTGGAAGGGGCTTATCCGCCGTTTTCTTCCACCACCGAAAGCGGTGAAGTTACCGGTTTTGACATTGATATCGCCAACGCCCTGTGTGAGCAGATGCAGGCCAAATGCGAGCTGGTCAGCCAGGACTGGGACGGCATGATCCCGGGGCTGCTGGCGCGCAAGTTCGACGCCATTATCGCCTCCATGTCGATCACCGAAGAGCGCAAGCGCAAGGTGGACTTTACCAGCAAGTATTACCAGATCCCGGCCATTTTCGTGGGTGCCAAAGGCACGGACTTTACCCTGAGCCCGGAAGGCCTGGACGGCAAAACCGTGGGTGTGCAGCGGGCCACCACTCACGACAAGTACATCAGCGACAACTTCGGCGATAATGTCGACATCAAGCGCTACGGCTCTCAGGACGAAGCCTATCTTGACCTGTCTGCCGGCCGGCTCGATCTGCTGCTGGTCAACGAGCTGGCGGTGCGCCAGGGCTTTCTCGACCTGGACGCGGGCAAGGACTTCACCCAAGTGGGTGAGCCGGTGACGGATCCGCGCTGGTATGGAGAAGGGGTCGGCATTGCCGTGCGCAAGCAGGACAAGGCACTGAGGCAGAAACTGAATGAAGCCATCAAGGCCATTCGTGCCAACGGCCGCTATCAGGAAATCAACGACAGTTACTTCCCGGTCGATATCTTTGGTCCCGAGCTGCCCTGATCGGCCATCACAATGCCCCGCTCGCGGATCCAGGCCAGGGTCTCATCGAGAAAGGCACTGGCCAGCCGGCTGCGGGGCTGATAGGCCGGAAACAGCACGTCTACCCGAAAGGGTACGGCGGGCGCAAAGGGCCGGCTGACCAGCCCCAGTGGCCGGGCCGCCTCGGCGGTAAAGGGGTCCACCAGGGCGATGCCGGCACCGGCCGCCACCAGCGCCGCCTGGCTGGCCACCAGAGAAGTATGAATGCGGGTGAGCGGCCGGGCGCCGGCCTCGGCCAGCAGTTGCTGCACCCGGCCGCTGGGATCAAGGTGTGGCTCCAGCTGGATCAGCGGCTGGCCGTGCAGGTGCTGTGGGGCAAGGGTGTTGTGCCTGGTCAGCGGGTGCTCCCGGGGCAGCAGACAGACACAGTCAAACACCCAGGGAATGTGGTCCAGCCCCTGCCCGGGGCCCATGGAGTCGGCAAAACCGATGTCGCTCTGAGTGGCCCGGGTCCGGGCCTGCACATCGGCGGAGCGGTGGGTCACCAGGCTGACGTTGACCTCCTCAAAGCGCCGGCAGAAGCGGGCGATCACCTGTGGCAGCAGCGACAGCGAAAATGCCGGCAGCGCCGAGATCACCAGCTGCTCGCCCCTGTGCTCACGAATGCCGGCGGCGGCCTGCTCCAGCCGGTCGAGGCCGATAAAGGCCTTGTCCACTTCCGCCATAAAGGCCCTGGCTTCACGGGTGGCGAGCAGGCGGCTCTTGTGCCGTTCAAACAGACTGAAGCCCAGACTGGCTTCCAGCTGGGCCAGCAGCCGGCTCACCGCCGGCTGGCTGATATGAAGCTGGCGGGCGGCCTCGGTCACGGTGCCGCTCAGCATGATGGCGCGAAAGGCGTTGAGCTGCTGAAAGGTTAACATGCATAAGGTTCCCTGATGGTGTTAACGGCATTATGCGCTGAATGTTATGGATTGCCAGCGCCATCACCATGCAGAAGAGGAAGGTTCAGAATGTGGGATTGGCTCATCGTGGGCGGTGGCGTCTGTGGCCTGGCCCTGGGCTATGGCGCCAGCCGGCACGGCCAGCGGGTGCTGGTGCTGGACGACAAGGACGCCCTGGCCCGGCCGTCCCGGGGTAACTTCGGGCTGATCTGGGTGCAGGGCAAGGGCGTGGGCTTTACCGACTATGCCCGCATTACCCAGGCCTCGGCCCGGCTGTGGCCGGGCTTTGCTCAGGAGCTGCAGCAGCTGACCGGGGTGGATCTGGAATACCGCCCCAGCGGCGGCCTGGATTTTTGCCTGAGTGCGCAGGAGCTGGCCGAGCGCGAGGCCGAACTGGCCGCACTGCATGCCGCCACCGGCCTGCACACGCAGATGCTGACCAGGGCGGAAGTAGCGCGCCGGCTGCCCGGGGTGGGGGAGGTGCCGGGGGCCTCCTGGTGCGACGCCGACGCTCACGTTAACCCGCTGATGCTGCTGCTGGCGCTGGCTCAGGGCATTGAGCGGCAGGGAGGCCGGGTGCGGCGGGGCTCTGCGGTGCAGACGGCAGAGGCGGGCAGCGACGGCATTCGCCTGCAACTGGTCGACGGCACGGAAGTTCAGGGCCGGCGGTTGTTGCTGTGCACCGGCCTGGGGGGCGAGCAGCTGCGCAACGAACTGGGCGCCAGCCTGCCGGTGCGGGGCGTGAAGGGGCAAATTCTGGTGACCGCCCGCCAGCCGCCGCTGCTGCCCTTTGCCACCGTTCATCTGCGTCAGACCGCCGACGGCACCGTGCTGTGTGGCGACTCCTGGGAAGAAGGCGACACCGGCAACCAGACCCGGGTGTCGGTGCTGAGCTCCATCGCCCGCACCGCCACCCAGCTGCTGCCGGCCCTGGGCCGGGCGCGCATGTTGCGGGCCTGGGCCGCCACCCGGGTGATCACCCCGGACGGTGCGCCCCTGTATCAGCCTTCGACCCTTTATCCCAACGTGCACGCGGTGGCCTGCCACAGCGGCATTACCCTGGCCGCCTGGCATGCCCTTGAGCTGACCGGGCTGCTGGAGCAACAAAGCGGGGCTCCCCTGATATCCATGACTACGGAGAGATTTGATGTGGAAACCAACCCGAACCGGCGCCACCGTATCGGTTCACATTGACGGTGCCCCCTGCCGGGTGCCGGCGGGCAGCTCGGTGGCCTCGGTGTTGTTGCAGCAGCGTAAAGTCATCTGGCGTGAAGGCCGGGCGCGCACGCCCCTGTGCCTGATGGGGGTGTGCTACGAGTGTCTGGTCTGGATAGACGGCGAGCAGCAGCAGGGCTGTCAGGTGCCGGTGGCCGAGGGCATGGAGATTGAGACCGGAGGTGAGCATGCAGGTTGATCTGTTGGTGGTGGGCGCCGGCCCGGCGGGCATGGCCCTGGCCACCGATGCCGCCCGGCTGGACCTGAGCGTGCTGGTGGTAGACGAACAACCGGCTCCCGGCGGTCAGATTTACCGGCGCTGGGAGCAGCAGGGCGACGACGCCCTGACCCTGCTGGGCCCGGACTACCGCCGGGGCGGCGAGCTGGTGCATGCCTTTCGCCGGCAGGGGCTGCACTACTGGCCGGGCACCCGGGTCTGGGCCATTGAGCCCGGCTTTGAGGTGGCGCTGCTGCGCGAGGGTGAGGCCAGCCGGGTGCAGGCTGACCGGGTGGCGGTGTGTGCCGGCGCCATGGAGCGGGCCTGGCCCTTTTCCGGCTGGACCCTGCCCGGGGTGGTGAACGCCGGCGGCGGCCAGATTTTGCTGAAGGAGCAGGGGCTGGTCGCCGAGGGCGCGGTGCTGGCGGGCTGTGGCCCGTTGTTGTATCTGCTGGCCTGGCAATATTTGCGGCATGGCCGGGCGCCAAAGGCAGTGGTGGATCTGACCCCGTTGCGCCACTATCGCCGTGCCCTTGGCGCGCTGCCCAAGGCGCTGCGGGCCGGTCACTACCTGTGGCAGGGGCTGCGTTATCAGTGGGCGCTGAAACGGGCCGGCGTGCCCCTGTATCAGGGGGCTCACGGGCTGGCGGCGGAAGGTGACGACTGGGTTCAGTCGGTGCGCTTTGGGCACAGAGGGCGGCAACACCACATTGAGACCGATACCCTGCTCACGCACTTTGGCGTTATTCCCCATACCGCCCTGCTTGCCGGGGCCGGCTGCCCCCTCGACTGGAGTCCGCAACGGCTGTGCTGGGAGCCCCGCCAGCAGGCGGGCCGCACTCCGGTACCCGGCCTCTATGTGGCCGGCGACGGCGCCGCCATTCTGGGGGCGCGCCAGGCCGCCTGGCACGGCCGCCTTCTGGCCCGGGAGCTGGCGCTGGAGCTGAAACTGAAGCCGGTGCTGAATAACGAAGAAGCGGCGCAATTACAGGCTCAGGCAGCGCGGGATGCAGCCATTCGGCCCTTTCTTGAAGCCCTGTACCGGCCCGATGAACGGGCCCTGGCCGGTGAAAGCGATGACACGTTATTGTGCCGCTGCGAGAACGTTACCCTGGGGCGGGTGCGGGCGCTGGCCGGTGAACACCGGCTGGATCTGAACGGCCTCAAGGCCTTCAGCCGCTGTGGCATGGGGCCCTGTCAGGGCCGCCAGTGCGGCCCGCAGGCGGCCATGGTGCTGGCAGCGGTGCAGGGCAGGGCGGTGAACGAGCTGGGTGTGTTTACCCCGCGCTGGCCCGCCGCGCCCCTGACCCTGGCGCAACTGGCCAGCCTGCCGGAACAGAAACCGGACTGAGTGATACCAACTGGACTTAAACATTTATTCGTTATGTATCTGAGCTGTAGGCGCCGCTTTAGCTGGCGCAAACCTGAAGACCAGGGTGTCTTCAAAGCCTGTTGCACAGGCTCTGCCGACTAAAGTGGCAGCTACAACAGGGCTGAAAACAGATCATTTGCTTAATGTAATTGGTATTATGCCGGCTTGATGGTTTCTACCCGGCTGACCACTTCCCCTTTCGCCAGCCGGGTGGTGATCACGTCATTTTCCTTCAACTGGCCGGCGTCGGTCAGCACCGTACGGTTATGCAGGGTAATGCTGTAACCCCGGGACAGGGTGGCCAGCGGACTCATGGCATGCAGCCGTGAGCCGGCCAGCGCCAGCCGATGCTCGAGGCGGTTCAGTCTGGCCTGCAGCGCGCCATGCAGTCGTTGCTCCAGGGTGGCCAACCGCTCTGTACCGTGAACCAGGCGCTGACCCGGGTGCTGGTGGGCCAGTCGCAGTGCGGCCTGGCTGGACCGCTGCTGGGCCTGCTCCAGCCGCCGGCCCATGGCCCGCTCCAGGCGCAGTTGCAGCTGGTCGAGCTGCTGACTTTGCTGCTGCAGCCGCTGGCGCGGATGCTGGCGCTCCAGCCGCTGCTGCCACTGGCCCAGCCGGTTGTGCCGGTCGGCAAGCACACGCAGCATGGCCTGTTCCAGGCGCTGGCCGGCCTGTTGCCACTGACGGCGCTGCACGCTGCTGTCTGCACTGATGAGCTCGGCGGCGGCAGAAGGGGTAGGGGCGCGCAGATCCGCCACCAGATCGCTCAGGCTGACGTCCACCTCGTGGCCCACGGCGCTCACCACCGGCAGGCGTGAAGCGGCAATGGCGCGCACCAGGCGCTCGTCGTTAAAGCACCACAAGTCCTCCAGCGAGCCGCCGCCCCGGGCCAGCAGCAGCAGATCGGTCTCGTTGCGCCGGTTGGCTTCATTCAGGGCATAAATAAGCTGAGGTACGGCGCTTTCGCCCTGCACCTGGCTGGGGTAGAGGATCACCTCCAGCTGAGGCGCCCGGCGGGCCAGCACGGTGAGAATGTCGTGCACCGCAGCACCTGTGGGGGAGCTGATAATGCCGATGCGCGCCGGGTGGGCCGGCAGCGGCCGTTTGCGCTCGGTGGCAAACAACCCTTCGGCGGCGAGGGCGTTTTTCAGCGCCTCAAACTGCTGCTTGAGCAGCCCTTCACCGGCAGGGGCCAGGGTCTGGGCTACCAGCTGAAAGTCGCCCCTGGGTTCGTAGAGCGTGACTTTGCCGAAGATAAGCACCTGATCGCCGTTTTTCGGCCGGAATCCCACGCTGCGGTTGTTGCCGCGGAACATGGCGCAACGCAGCTGGGACTGGTTGTCCTTCAGCGAGAAGTACCAGTGGCCCGAGGCCGGCATGGCCAGGTTGGAGATTTCACCGGTGAGCCAGACCGCGCCCAGGTCGCCTTCCAGCAGCAGCCGGGCATGGCGGTTGAGGCGACTGACGGTGTAAATGTTGGTTAACTTTTCCTGCTGCAAAATCACCTCGTTTGAGTATTTTTATTTGAAAGCAAACCCTGTTGGGGAGGTTTTTTCGTCTAATAAGCCAAAATTATAAAAAATCGCTTTACCCGGGAGGGGTGAATGCCTAAAATTCTTTGGCAATATTTTTACCCCCCAAACTATGGTGAATATTGCGATGCTTAGGATTGCCCAAGACGCCCTGACCTTTGATGATGTACTGCTGGTCCCAGCCCATTCCACCGTATTGCCCAACACGGCGGATCTCCGCACCCGTCTGACCCGGGAAATCAATCTTAACATCCCCATCGTCTCCGCCGCCATGGACACCGTGACCGAAGCCGATCTGGCCATTGCCCTGGCCCAGGAAGGCGGTATCGGATTTATTCACAAGAATATGTCTGTTGAGGCCCAGGCCGCCCAGGTACGCAAGGTCAAGAAATTCGAGAGCGGCATGGTCTCCGATCCGGTGACTGTTTCTCCCGACATGACCATTGCCGATGTGCGCGAACTGACTCAGCAGAACGGTTTTGCCGGCTATCCGGTGATCGCCGCCGACGGCGAGCTGGTGGGCATCATTACCGGCCGTGACGTGCGCTTTGTGCAGGACATGAGCAAGGCCGTACACGAGGTGATGACTGACAAGAGCCGCCTGGTGACCGTGCCGGTAGGCGCCGCCCGCGATCAGGTCGAGGCCCTGATGCAACAGCACCGTATTGAAAAGGTGCTGGTAGTCGAAGCCAACGGTCGCCTGGCCGGCATGATCAGCGCCAAGGACTTCCAGAAAGCCGAAAGCAAGCCCAATGCCTGTAAGGACGCCCAGGGTCGCCTGCGCGTGGGTGCCGCTGTAGGTGCCGCGCCCGGCAACGAAGAGCGCATTGCCGCCCTGGTGGCCGCCGGCCTCGACGTGCTGCTGATCGACTCTTCTCACGGTCACTCCGAAGGCGTGCTGCAGCGCATTCGCGAAACCCGCGCCGCCTACCCGGATCTGGCCATCATCGGTGGCAACGTGGCCACCGCCGCCGGCGCCCTGGCCCTGGCCGAGGCCGGCGTGAGTGCAGTGAAGGTGGGTATCGGTCCCGGCTCCATCTGTACCACCCGTATCGTGACCGGTTGCGGTGTGCCCCAGATCACCGCCGTGGCCAACGCCGTGGAAGCCCTCAAGGATCTGGGCATTCCGGTGATCGCCGACGGCGGAATTCGCTTCTCCGGCGACATCGCCAAGGCCCTGGCGGCCGGCGCCAACTGCGTGATGATGGGCTCCATGTTTGCCGGCACCGAAGAGTCGCCCGGTGAAATCGAGCTGTATCAGGGCCGGGCGTTCAAGTCCTACCGTGGCATGGGCTCACTGGGCGCCATGAGCAAGGGCTCCAGCGATCGTTACTTCCAGAGTGACAACGCCGCCGATAAAATGGTGCCGGAAGGCATTGAAGGCCGGGTACCCTACAAGGGCAAGCTGAAGGAGATCATTCATCAGCAGATGGGCGGTCTGCGCAGCGCCATGGGCCTGACCGGCAGCGCCACCATAGATGACCTGCGCACCAAGGCAGAATTTGTTAAGATATCCGGCGCGGGCATTCAGGAGTCACACGTGCACGATGTGACCATTACCAAGGAAGCGCCCAACTACCGGTTGGGTTGATCCCGGAACGCGACGAACGGGGGGCTGGTCCCCCCGTTTTTCTATTGCCGTCTGCTCCCCCCACAGGCGGTGTTTGTAACGAGTAGGAAAACGATGAGCAAGAATATTCACGACAACCGGATCCTGATCCTGGACTTCGGATCACAATACACTCAGCTGATCGCGCGCCGCGTGCGTGAACTGGGCGTGTATTGCGAGCTGTGGGCCTGGGACGTCACCGAGGAGCAGATCCGCGACTTCAATCCGAACGGTATCATTCTGTCCGGGGGGCCGGAGTCGGTCACCGAGGAAAACAGCCCGCGGGCGCCGGAATATGTGTTTAACGCCGGCGTGCCGGTGTTTGGCATTTGCTATGGCATGCAGACCATGGCCGAGCAGCTGGGCGGCGCCGTAGCCGGCTCCAGCGAGCGTGAGTTTGGTTACGCCCAGGTGCAGCGCGTGGCCGACTGCGCCCTGTTCGCCAACATTGAAGACGCCATCGACGACAACGGCAACGCCCTGCTCGACGTGTGGATGAGCCACGGCGACAAGGTAGTGGCCCTGCCCGAAGGTTTTGAGAAAGTGGCCCAGACCGGCAGCTGCCCGTTTGCCGCCATGGCCGATGAAACCCGTCGTTACTACGGCGTGCAGTTCCACCCGGAAGTGACTCACACCCGTCAGGGCGCGCGCATGCTGGAGCACTTTGTGCGTGACATCTGCCAGTGTGAAGCCCTGTGGACCCCGGCCTCCATCATTGAAGACGCCGTGGCCCGCATCAAGGCGCAGGTCGGCGACGACGAAGTGATCCTTGGTCTGTCCGGCGGTGTGGACTCCTCTGTGGTGGCCATGCTGGTACACCGCGCCATTGGCGACAAGCTGACCTGTGTGTTCGTGGACAACGGTCTGCTGCGCCTGAATGAAGGCGAGCAGGTGATGGAAATGTTCGGCGATCACTTCGGCCTGAACATCATCAAGGCCGACGCCGAAGACCGCTTCCTCACCGCACTGGCCGGCATCGACGAGCCGGAAGCCAAGCGCAAGGCCATTGGCCGGGTGTTTGTGGAAGTGTTCGACGAAGAGTCGAAGAAGCTCAAGAACGCCAAGTGGCTGGCCCAGGGCACCATCTACCCGGATGTGATTGAATCTGCCGCCTCTGCCACCGGCAAGGCGCACGTGATCAAGTCTCACCACAATGTGGGCGGTCTGCCCGACGACATGAAGATGGGTCTGGTTGAGCCGCTGCGCGAACTGTTTAAAGACGAAGTACGCAAGGTGGGTCTGGAGCTGGGTCTGCCTTACGACATGCTCTACCGTCATCCCTTCCCGGGTCCGGGTCTGGGTGTGCGCGTGCTGGGCGAAGTGAAGAAGGAATACTGCGACCTGCTGCGCCGGGCCGACGCCATCTTCATTGAAGAGCTGCGCAAGCACGATCTGTACAACAAGGTCAGCCAGGCCTTCACCGTGTTCCTGCCGGTACGCTCCGTTGGCGTTATGGGCGATGGCCGCAAGTACGACTGGGTTGTGTCCCTGCGCGCCGTGGAAACCATCGACTTCATGACCGCCCACTGGGCCCACCTGCCGTACGATTTCCTGGGCCATGTGTCCAACCGTATCATCAATGAAATCGACGGCATCAGCCGCGTGGTATACGATATCTCCGGCAAGCCGCCCGCCACCATTGAGTGGGAATAAACCGGTTTAGCTGAATGACAAAAGCCCCTGCAATGCAGGGGCTTTTTGTTATGGGGAGGCGATAAGTCTGGCAGTAGGTTGCCGATGAGCGTAGCGAATCGCAACATGAAGCCGGCTGCGCCCTGTTGGAATTCGCGATGCTCATTCCAACCTACGTCCTGTTTCCGGATCTCCGCCTTCGCGGAGATGACGTGAAGGAGGCGCAGATGACGGAAAAGGGCGGAGGAGGTGGCAGAAATGTCGGTGGAGATACGAGAATGGCTGGAAAATGACGTTATATGCCCGGCGTCAGCCGGGCATACGATAAAAGCGCTCAGTAAGACTGGCTGTGCACGCCTTTTACTGCCCGGCCTGACGGATCGGCCATGTTCTTCCATTGCTCATCCCACTCCAGGGCGGTGGGGGTGGAGCAGGCCACCGAGGGGCCGCAGGGCACGCACTTGGCGGCGGAGTCCTGGGGAAAGTGGCCTTCAAAGATGGCGCGGTAGTAGTAGGCTTCCTTGCTGGTGGGGGTGTTGAGCGGAAAGCGGAACGCCGCCGTGGCCATCATCTGATCCGTCACCTGCTCTTCCACCAGCGCCTTCAGGCTGTCGATCCAGGAGTAGCCCACGCCGTCGGAGAACTGCTCCTTCTGGCGCCAGGCCACTTCGGCGGGCAGCAGATCTTCAAAGGCTTCCCGCAAAATGTGCTTTTCCATCTTGCCGTTCACACACATCTTGTCGGCGGGGTTGAGGCGCATGGCCACGTCCATGAACTCCTTGTCGAGGAAGGGCACACGGGCTTCCACGCCCCAGGCGGCCATCGACTTGTTGGCACGCAGGCAGTCAAACTGGTGCAGGGCCTGGAGTTTGCGCACCGTCTCTTCGTGAAAGGCCCGGGCACTCGGCGCCTTGTGAAAATACAGGTAACCGCCAAACAGTTCGTCGGAGCCCTCGCCGGAGAGTACCATTTTTATGCCCATGGCCTTGATACGGCGGGACATCAGATACATGGGGGTGGAGGCGCGCACCGTGGTTACGTCGTAGGTTTCCAGGTGGTAGATCACCTCACGCAGGGCATCCAGGCCTTCCTGCACCGTGTAATGCAGCTCGTGATGCACGGTACCCAGCTGATCCGCTACCTTGCGGGCGGCAATCAGATCCGGTGCCCCTTCCAGGCCAATGGCAAAGGAGTGCAGCCGGGGCCACCAGGCCTCGCTGTTGCCGTCGTCTTCAATGCGCTTGTCGGCATAAAGTTTGGCCACGGCAGAGACAATGGAAGAGTCGAGCCCGCCCGAGAGCAGCACGCCATAGGGTACGTCACACATCAGCTGGCGTTTCACCGCCGCCATCAGCGCCTCACGCAGCTCGCTCACGCTGGAGGTGTTGTCCTTCACCGCGTCATAGTTTTCCCAGTCGCGCTGGTAGTAGCGGCGGGGCTGACCTTCCTTGCTGTAAAGCAGGTGACCGGGTGGAAACTCGCTGATGGTTTTACACACCGGGGTCAGCGCCTTCATTTCGGAGGCGACATAGAAGTTGCCTTCTTCATCGTGGCCGGTGTAAAGGGGAATAATGCCCATGTGGTCCCGGCCAATCAGGTAGGCATCGTTCTCTTCATCGTAAAGCACAAAGGCAAAGATGCCGTTGAGATCGTCCAGAAACGCCGGGCCCTTTTCCTGGTAAAGGCCGAGGATCACCTCACAGTCGGAATGAGTCTGAAACTCAAAGCCGCAGGTGAGGCCGGCTTCCAGCTCCTTGTGGTTGTAGATTTCGCCGTTGACTGCCAGGGCGTGGGTACCGGCAGGGTTGAGCAAGGGCTGGGCTCCGCTGTCGAGGCCCACAATGGCCAGGCGCTCATGCACCAGAATGGCCTTGTCGTTGCTGTAAATGCCCGACCAGTCGGGGCCCCGGTGGCGCAGCAGCCGCGACAGCTCCAGCGCCCGGGAGCGCAGGGCGGCGGGATCGGACTTGAGTTCCAGAATACCGAAGATGGAGCACATGGTGTTTTCCTTAACATAACGGGTGGAATGTCTTCAGGTTGACAGAGGATGACGCCGGTGAAAAGGGAAAATAACGAAATCTCACTATAAAACCCTCCTTGGTTTTATTTCGTGAATATAAAGGGCCTTTTATGGAAAAGAGTCATAAATAAGGCCATTAAAATAAATTTTCGTTAAAGGAAGGGGCTACAGCCGCAGGGCGGCCGCCACCGGATCGTCCACCCTGAACCAGCCGGCGATGCTCAGCCGAGGCCGGTGCGCCGGCAACACCTCGTGTGGAAAACGTTCCGACAGAAAGCATACCAGGGTGCCACCCTCGGGCTGCACCCGGTACAGCGGCTGCCGGCCCTTTTCAGCATAGATCAGCAGTTCGCCACCGTGATCCGGCTGCCAGCTCTCGTTCAGATAGAGCACGGTGGTCAGCCGGCGGTTGCTGCGGCCGCGAAAGGCATCCAGGTGCTTTTTGTAGAAGTCGCCCTGGTCATAGCGGGCGTAGTGGCACTCGTAATCTTTCAGCCCCATAAACAGATGACGGTTGAATTGCTGTTGCAGCTCGGCCATCAGCGTCATAAAACCCTGTTGGGGGGCGGTAGCACCATCCAGCCAGCGGGTCTTGTCGGTACGAATGCGTTCGTTGTTATGGTGGCTGTGCTCCCGGCCAATGCCGGCGGGAGTGAGTTGCCAGTCGGGCAGGGAGGCAAAATCCCGGCGCAGGGCGGCGGTCTGGGCGGCGTCGAGAAAGCCGGGAAAAATACCCACGCCGGGACCGGCAATGGCGGTGATGATGTCGTCAAAAACGCAAGTGGCAAGCGGCGCAGTGTTCAATGGCAAAACCCTCCTGTGGAGCGCTTATGTACACCTTCAACAACGCGGGGAACAGCGAGAAATTTTTCCCGTCAGAAAGAGTGAATTAAAGGATAGTGCCAAATTCCGGAAATACGAAAAAAGCCCGCGCATTACTGCGCGGGCTTTCAAAATGCTGGCGGTGAAGGAGGGATTCGAACCCTCGATACGTTGCCGTATACACACTTTCCAGGCGTGCTCCTTCAGCCACTCGGACACCTCACCACATTTTTTCGTTGTCTTTGATTTTGGAGTGTGGACATCACTCCATAAGGTATGCAGTTTCAGGTCCTCGGGCTGACGCAGCACGCTGCGTGCTAGTTACCTCTCGGCTTCGCCTCGGGCAGCCACTCGGACACCTCACCACATTTTGTTCTGCATTTTATTTGGGAGTGTTCGCTTCACTCCGTGGTGTTCCCTTGGGGACGGGGCGTAATGTACTGGCTTGCCGAAGCGGGTTCAAGCATTTTTCACCATTTGTGTTTCAACTGGCTTTTTCCTGCACATTCTGCCGGCTTAATGCACAGCCGCCGGCATTTTCTGTGGTTCATCCTGCATCAGGTAGCCAAGTTCATCCAGCTCCTGTACCAGCTGATGGGTCGCCATCATGGTCTGCTGCACAATCCACTGGAACTGGTGCTGTTCCATGCCGGCCTGAGTGTGCAGATAGTCGGCCACAATCAGCCGGGGCAGATTGTCGTCTACAATATCGACGAAGATTTTGAGACTGGGATAGTTCATGTTCAGCCGGCCCAGTTCGGCCATCAGGGTCAGCAGAGCCGTCGGACGAATTTCCACTTCGGTGGTGAGAATGGCGCCTTCATGCTCCACGAACAGCCGGCTTTCCAGCACGCCGTCCAGCCCCTGCAGTTCGGCAAGGTGAATGCCATGACAGTTTTCGCAAATATAATGGTCAATGTGGCCGGCAACCAGCCAGCGCATGGCAATTTCTGCTGTTAACACGTGATATCCCGATAAAATAAAGCCAGAAGGGGCTGCATTGTAAACCAAAGCCGGTGTGCGGCAAAACCGGGCAGTCCGGTTGCTTTTTATGCAAAAAAGGGGAAAGCTGCAACAAGGGGCCTGAGTGAGGCCGTGCAACAGAAAAAGGGCAACAAAATGAAGATATTACTCGCGGCAGTAGATTTGGAAGCGGGCTCGCAAAAGGTGGTGGCGCGGGCGGCGGCGTTGGCCAGTCATTTGCAGGCCCGGTTGCATCTGGTGCACGTGATTGACGAAGCCATGGTGCTGTATGAACCCATGGTGGAAATCTCGGTACGCCGCCGGCTGCAACAGGGGGCCACCCAGGCTCTGCAGCAGCTGGTGAATGCGCTTCCCGTTGCCCAGCGTTCCGGCATTGAGTGCCATGTGCTGCTGGGCAAGCCCTCCCAGACTCTGGCCCGCAAGGCCACCGAGCTGCAGGCGGATTTGCTGCTGGCCGGCCGCCATCATCTGGAGCCCATGCAGGAGCTGTTTCTCGGTACGACCGTGGAACGGTTGCTACGCCACTGTCTTATGCCGGTGCTGGTGGTCAGCCAGGGCGCTCATGAGCCTTATCGAAAGGTGGTGGCTGCCACAGATTTCTCCCGCAGCTCCCATCACGCGTTGCAGGCGGCGCTGGCCCTGGCGCCCGATGCCAGCGTCAGTCTGGTGCATGTGTTTGAGCCCCCCATGTTGCTGGGCTTTCTGCGGCATGAGCCCATGCACACCGAAAGCCTGATGGCGCATCAGCGCACCCGCATCGAGCAGGAAATCAAAGAAGAAATGTCCCATTTTATTCCTGCCGACGATCAGGAGCGCATTAATACCCGGATTCTGTCAGGGGAGGTGAAAAAAGCGATCACCTCAGTGGTGAGTGATGAGGCGGCCCAGCTGCTGGTGCTGGGCTATCACGGCCGCCAGGGCATCAGCCGCCTGTTGATGGGCAATCTGGCCATGAGCCTGCTTAGTGCGCCCCCCTGCGATGTCCTGGTGGCACGCTAGCCGGGTGGTTAATTCATAAACAGTCTTTGAACTTTATGGCCGCCGCCGGTATCCTTGGCGGCCTTTGGCGTTTTGCCTTCCCTTCTTTTACTACAGCGAGTTTGTTTCTTGATTTCCACCAACAACATCACCATGCAGTTCGGCGCCAAGCCGTTGTTTGAAAATATTTCCGTCAAGTTCGGTGACGGCAACCGCTACGGTCTGATCGGCGCCAACGGCTGCGGCAAGTCCACCTTCATGAAGATTCTGGGCGGCGATCTGGATCCCAGCGCCGGCAACGTGAGCCTGGACGTGAACGAGCGCATCGGCAAGCTGCGTCAGGATCAGTTCGCCTACGAGAACGAGCGGGTGCTGGATGTGGTGATGATGGGGCATGTGGAGCTGTGGGCGGCCATGCATGAGCGCGACAGCATTTATGCCAATCTGGAAGCCAGCGACGAAGACTATATGCGTGCCGCCGAGCTGGAAGGCCTGGTGGCGGAGTACGACGGTTATACCGCCGAGGCCCGGGCCGGCGAATTGCTGCTGGGGGTGGGCATTCCTCTGGAGCAGCACAATGGTCCCATGAGCGAAGTGGCGCCGGGCTGGAAACTGCGGGTGCTGCTGGCTCAGGCGCTGTTTTCCGACCCGGACGTGCTGCTGCTCGACGAGCCCACCAACAACCTGGACATCGATACCATTCGCTGGCTGGAAGGCGCCCTGAACGAGCGCAACAGCACCATGATCATCATTTCCCACGACCGTCACTTTCTGAACAGTGTCTGCACCCACATGGCGGATCTGGACTACGGTGAGCTGCGGGTCTATCCGGGCAACTACGACGACTATATGCTGGCCGCCACCCAGGCCCGGGAGCGGCTGCTGGCCGACAACGCCAAGAAAAAGGCCCAGATCGCCGAGCTGCAGTCGTTTGTATCCCGTTTCAGCGCCAATGCGTCCAAGGCGCGCCAGGCCACCTCTCGTGCCAAGCAGATTGACAAGATCAAGCTGGAAGAGGTCAAGGCCTCCAGCCGCCAGAACCCTTTTATTCGCTTTGAGCAGGACAAAAAGCTCTATCGCAATATTCTGGAAGTGGAAGGTCTGGCCAAGGGCTACGGCGAGGCTCCCCTGTTCAAAAACCTCAGCATGATGGTGGAAGTGGGCGAGCGCATTGCCATTCTGGGTACCAACGGCATCGGTAAATCCACCCTGGTGAAAACCCTGGTGGGCGAGCTGGCCCCCGACAGCGGCACCATCAAGTGGTCGGAAAACGCCAGCATCGGCTATTACGCTCAGGATCATGCCGTAGACTTCGACGTGGATCTCACCGTGTTTGACTGGATGAGCCAGTGGCAGCAGGAAGGGGACGACGAGCAGACCGTGCGCTCGGTGCTGGGCCGGCTGTTGTTCAGCCAGGACGACATCAGGAAAAAGGTGGGTGTACTGTCCGGTGGTGAACAGGGGCGCATGCTGTTTGGCAAGCTGATGATGCACAAGCCCAATATTCTGGTGATGGACGAGCCCACCAACCACCTGGACATGGAATCCATCGAGTCGCTGAACATGGCGCTGGAAATGTATCAGGGTACGCTTATCTTCGTGTCTCACGATCGGGAATTTGTGTCGTCCCTGGCCACCCGCATTCTGGAGCTGAGCGAAAACGGCATTCGCGACTTCAGAGGCACCTATGACGAATACCTGCGCGAGCAGGGCGTGTTCTGATCCCTCTCGTCGCCCCCGCGAAGGCGGGGGCCCATGGCGCAGACAACAAAAAAACGCCGGGCATTTGCCCGGCGTTGTTGTTATGGGTGCACAGAATTTAGCGCAAAATCAGCATGGGCTTGTGGGATTCCTGCAGCATCAGGTTGGTAATGCTGCCCAGCAGCCACAGCCGAATGCGGGAATGGCCGTAGGCGCCCATCACCATCAGATCGATATTCTGTTTTTCCTGGTAGGCCAGCAGGTTTTTCTTTACTTCCCCCTGCAGCAGGGCCGCGGTGGCCTGGTGACCGGCGTCTTCCAGCAGCTGGCGGGCGGCCTCAAGCTGGGTCTGTTTCTCTTCACTGGGGCCGGCCACCATGACCACATGGCACTCCAGCCCCTTGAACAGGGGGGAGCGGGCAATGTATTCCACGCCCTTGCGGGTGGTGGCGCTGCCGTCAAAGGCGATCATGATGCGCTGGGGCGGGGTAAACTCACCATCGGTCAGCAGCAGCGGTTTGTCGGTGGTGCGGATCACCTGCTCCACATGGCCACCCAAGCGTTCCGGGCTGTCATCTTCATTGGTGCCGCGCCGGCCCAGTACCACCAGATCGGCGTAATCGTCATACTGCTCCAGCACATGCACCAGGCGTCCTTCGCGGGAGATGGTGCGAGGCTCCGGGTAACCGGCCTGCTGCAGATGCTGGCTGGCCTGATTCAGGATCAGCCGGCTCTGCTCTTTGGCCAGCTCGGCCCGTTTTTTGTCGAGGTCAGCCAGCTCGGCCTGGACCTTGTCCTGGGCGCTCAGGCTGGCGGTCGCCCCAACATTGTAAAGCAGCGTGGGCTCTGGCTTGTGCAGTACGTTCAGCAGCACCAGAGAGGCAGAGAGTTGCTGGGCAGCCCAGGCCGCATAGTCGCAAACGCAGGCAGTATGTTTGGAACCGTCGATGCCGGCCAGTACATTGGTGCTCATTGTTATTTTCCCTGAAATAGGTGATTGACATCAAAGGCTTGTGGGGGCTTGGCAGGCACTGTATCACAGTTTGCCAGAGAGAACAGATGATGGTGTGGGAGATGCAGGCTTCATTGATTTAGAACAACAGGTTATGAAAATGTCAATGGTAAATGCTTAAATCCTATTAAATTAAATGGAATAAAATGGGCCTTTGCCACGTCTAATGGTTAACTGCCGGCTTAAGCCGGTGGAGGGCTTTCCCGGGAAAATCGGGCCAGCCAGTTCAGGGAGATCCAGGTCCCGATACCGAACACAGGAGATGTACCATGAAGACGTTCACGTCCGTTATGCTTGCAGCCGTTTTTGCGCTGAGCATAGTGCCGCTTCATACCAGCGCCACCATGGCCAGCCAGCCCTTTGCCGACAGTATGGCTTCAAGGGGCGACGGAGTAGACAACCGCAAGTGTCAGATCATGAAAAAACAGGGTAAAAAAGCGCCCGGTTTTTGCCGGCCCTGATCCAGGCCCGTTCCTGGTTATACGCGCGTAATATCAAGGAGCCTCAAGGCTCCTTTTTAGTGGCCGGCGTTGAGATTCTGAACGGTTGCGCAAGCAGCTGCAACAGTCGTTGTTCAACGGGATCGCGAAACTCCCGCAAGCCCAGTTTCATGTGCAGGTGGCCATCCTGTGGCTGGGCCCGGTAGCTGCCAAACAGGTGATCCCACCAGCTCAGGTTAAAGCCAAAATTGCTGTCGGTTTCCTTTGGATATACCGAATGATGCACTCTGTGCATATCGGGGGTGACCAGCAGACGCCGTAACATTTCATCCAGCCGGGTGGGCAGATAAATATTGGCGTGATTGAACAGGGAGGTGGAGCTGAGCAGCACCTCAAATATCAGCACCGCCAGCGGGGATGCCCCCAACACCAGCACGGCGATCAGCTTGATGCCCATCGACAGCAATATTTCCAGCGGATGAAAACGCACTCCCGTGGTCGCATCCAGCTCGGTGTCGGTGTGGTGCATGCGGTGCAGCCGCCACAGCAGCGGCACGCGGTGAAACAGCCGGTGTTGCCAGTAAATGAGACAATCCAGCGCCAGTACCGCCAGCAGCAGCGACAGCCAGCCGGGCAGATTGAGCCGGGGCAGCAGGCCCCAGCCCTGCTCATCCGCCAGCAGCGCCGCTCCCACCGCGGCCAGGGGAAACAGAGCGCGCACCAGCAGGGTATTGAGGCTGGTCAGCAGCAGGTGCCGAAGCCAGCGGGGCCACCGGGTCTGCTCCCGCGGGCGGCGGGGGGCTGCCTGCTCCCACAGCAGGAACAACAGCAGTAAACCGGCAAAGCTGCCCAGCCGCAGCCAGGGTTCAAACTCGTTCAGCATCATGGCTCCCGCCACCGCCCGGGCAGCTGAAACAGATCTCCCGGCTCGTCAATATCTGTGAGGCACTCGCCCTCCATCCAGCGCCAGTTCAGGGCGTCAAGCCGCCGGCGGGTGAGGGACGCCACCTGTGGCGTGCTCCAGGGCATGTGTGCAAACAGGCTGCCGGAAAACCGGCGCAGGCCCAGCAGGGCATAGCCGCCGTCTGCGGTGGGGTGCAGCAGCGCCTCGCTATGTACCAGCCGGTCGGCTGCCCGCTGCAGCAGTTCAGGGGAAAGTTGCGGGCAGTCGGTGCCCACCAGGATCACCGCCTTGTTGCAGGCCAGACTGTGCCGGGCGGCCCGGGCCATGCGGGCGCCCAGATCGCCGTCGCCCTGGGCGCTCAGCTCAAGCCTCGAGGGTAGGGAAACGCTCTGCCAGTCGGGGTGGGCCGGGGCCGGGCTCATGCACAGTTCCACCGGGCCGATATTCGCGGCCAGGCACTGCGCCAGGGTGGTCTCCAGCATTCGCCGGGCAAGGCGGGCGGCGCCCTCGGCGCCCAGTGCCGGGGTCAGCCGGGTCTTGGCCCGGCCGGGCAGGGGCGCCTTGGCAAACACCAGAATGCGCACCTTCAACGGTACTGCTCCGCCAGCCGTGCCGGATCGGCACCGCGCCAGTAGGCAAAGCGCAGCCGCCACATCAGCCAGATGGTGCGCCAGACGCCGTGTTGCTCCCAGCGCCGCCCCGAGGTACATACCCGCTGGCGCAAACAGGCCGGTGGTCCCAGTTGCCCCAGCCGTTTGCTGAGCGCTATGTCTTCCATCAGTGGTTGTTCGGGAAAGCCGCCCACCGCCATAAAGGTGTTTTTACGCATAAACATGGCCTGATCGCCGGTGGCAATGCCGCTCAGCCGCGAGCGCAGGTTCATCAGCCGGGCAATCACCGCCAGCATGGGGTGCTGGCCAATTAGCCGCACGTCAAACCGCCCCCAGCAACGGTGCTGCAGGGCATTGGCGATCAGCAAGGGGGCCTGATCCGGCAACAGCGTGTCCGCATGAAGAAACAACAGGTGTTCTCCTTGCGCGATGGCTGCGCCGGCGTTCATCTGCCGGGCCCGTCCCGGGGGCGATGTGATCACGCAGGCCCCCAGCCGCTCGGCCAGCTGCCCCGTGCCGTCGGTGCTGCCGCCGTCCACCAGAATGACCTCGCAGTGGTCAGGCAGCGCCGCCAGGGTGGCGGGCAGGGCGGAGGCTTCGTTGAGGGCGGGAATAATAATGCTCAGGGTCATGATGATTCTTTGTGATCCAGGGCGCCGCCGCAGCTGCTGCCCTGGCCGGCGGTGCAGCCGTGGCAGTGGCCAGCCACCCGAATGGGGCAGCCCACATAATCTTCCCGTAACAGGCTTTCCAGGTGCGGGCGGCCCTCGCCGGCCAGGGGCAGACCCAGCTGCTGGTTGAAGTCGCAGTCATAGAGATAACCCTGCCAGTCCACGCTTATCAGGTTTTTGCACATCACACTGGCCAGGTTGTCGGCGCTGAAATTGTTTTTCAGCAGTTTCATATAGTCGTGAAACTGCCGTTTGCTGATCAGGTAGTCGCCAAAGCGCTTGATGGGCATGTTGGCCAGCGCAAACAGCCGGTTGAACTCAATGCCGAAATGACCGTGCAGCTCGCGGCGGTAGGCGGCTTCCAGCTCATCCTGGGGCGGCGGCAGGCTGGGCCCCTGGGGGTTGTACACCAGGTTCAGCATCAGCCCCGAGCCGGGTTTGCCGTAGCCCAGGGCGTTCAGTTGCTGCAGGGCCACAATGCTCTTGTCAAAGCTGCCCTTGCCCCGCTGTTTATCGACATTTTCCATGGCGTAGCAGGGCAGGGAAGCGACTATTTCCACCCGGTTTTCCGCCAGAAACGCCGCCAGATCCTCATGGCCCGGCTCCAGCAGTATGGTGAGGTTGCAGCGGTCGATCACCTTTACGCCCAGCTTGCGTGCTTCCCGCACCAGGGCGCGAAAGCCGCTGTGCATTTCCGGGGCGCCACCGGTGAGATCCAGGGTACCGATGCCGCGGGCCTGCAATACCCTGGGGATCAGCGCCAGGGTCTGCCGGTCCATCATCTCGGTGCGGTGGGGGCCGGCGGCCACATGGCAGTGCACGCATTTCATGTTGCACTTGTAGCCCAGATTCACCTGCAGGGTGTCGAGGCGATCCCGGCGCAGGGGTGGAAACTCGGTTAAATCCAGCAGTGGCAGGGTGTCTCGCATGGGTAACTCCGTTTAAACACAGCCTGTTTATATAGTGGTGCGGCCAGGGCCATTTCTTACAAAAAGGTAGCAGCAGGATTAAAAAAGGCTCATATGAATCATATTTTTTATGAAGCCGGCATCTATAGTGGAGGCATTCGGCTGAATCATTTTTGCCAGGGAGGAGCACCATGACGGCCTATTACGAATTTTCCCTGAACGACGCCTGCGAGTTTGCCCGGCGGCATTACACCGGCTTTGATGCCAGCGCCGCCCTCACCGCTGAAGAGGTGGGAGACGGCAACCTTAACCGGGTATTCAGGATCACCGACACCCATGGGCACGGAGTGATCGTCAAACAGGCATTGCCCTATATTCGCTGCATTGGCAAAGACTGGCCCCTGACCCGGCACCGGGCGGCGCGGGAAGCCCGGGTATTACAGCGTCACGGCAGGCTCAGCTCCGGGGGGACACTGGCCCTGCTGCACGTTGATGACACCCTGTCGGCCCTGTTGCTGGAAGATCTGACCGGCTGGACGGTCTGGCGCCAGGCCCTGCTCACCGGCAGCAACACTTCCGGGGTGGCTGCGGCGCTGGGGCGGCATCTGGCACGGGTGTTGTACGGCACTTCCGATTTTGCCTTGGCCTCCGCCGAAAAACGGGCGGAGGTGGCGCGGCTCACCAACCCGGAATTGTGCGAGACCACCGACACGGTGTTTTTTAACGATCCTTACCAGGATCATGAGCGCAACCGGGTGCCGCCCGGGCTTGAAAGCGATGCCGCCGAGTTGTGGGCCGACCGGGCGCTGAAGCACAGGGTGGCGCAGTTGAGGCTGCGCTTTCAGTGTGACACTCAGGCGTTGTTGCACGGAGATCTGCATACCGGCTCGGTGTTTGTGAGAGAAGGTGAATGTCGGGTATTTGACGCCGAGTTCGGCTTTTATGGCCCCATGGGCTTTGATATCGGGCTGGTGATGGCCAACCTGATGCTGAACTTTTGCGGGTTGCCGGGCTGGGGCAATGCCAGGGAGGCTCAGGCGGCGCGCTTTGCCCGGGTGGAGGATATTCGCGAGCTGTGGAAGGTGTTCGGTCAGGAGTTCAGAACGCTGTCGGCGACATCGCCTTCATCCCTGCTGCGGGAGCCGGCGGTGGTGGCAGACTATCTGCAGCGAGTATGGCGGGACAGCCTGGGCTTTGCCGGCACCGAGATGATTCGCCGCACCATTGGCATTGCCCATGTGGCGGATCTGGATGACATTACCGATGACGCCTGCCGGGAAAACTGTCAGCGCCGGGCGCTGTGGCTGGGCCGGCGGCTTATTCTGGATGCCACCGCCATCAGCCCGCTGGGTCTGTGTAACTGGCTGAGGCGGATGGCGGCGGAAGGGGAGTAACGCGTTACCGCAAAATCAGCAGCGGCACCTGAGCATCCCGGATCATGGTAGTGGTAGTGCTGCCCACCAGCCACTGGCGAATGCGGGAGTGGCCGTAGGCGCCCATGATCATCAGATCCATGCCCTGCTCCTGCTGGTAGGCGGTCAGCGCCTTGTCGGCCTCGCCGGGCACAATGGCGGTGACGGCGGTGATGCCGGCCTGCTCCAGCAACTGTTGAGCCCACTCCAGCTGGGCCCGGTTGTCGTCGGTGTCGGCGCCGGCCAGCACCAGATGCAGCTCCAGCCCCCTGAACAGGGGGCTTCCGGCCAGCATTTCCACGCCCTTGCGGGTGGTGGCACTGCCATCAAAGGCCAGCATTACCTTTTGCGGCGCACGAAACTCACCCAGGGTGACCAGTATGGGACGGTGCAGAGCGCGTATCACCTGCTCCACATGGCTGCCCAGATGAGCATGGGCCGAGGCAGACGCCTCGCCATGGCGGCCCAGCACCAGCAGCCGGGTGCTGGATTCCAGATCCACCAGGGTATCCACCAGGGCACCATGGCGCTGCAGGGTCTCGGCCTGTTCAATACCGCTCTCCAGTGCACGCTGCTGCGCCGCCTCCAGCATCAGCCGGCCCTGCTCCCGGGCCAGCTTGCCGCGCTTTGCGTCCAGCTCTGCCAGCTCTGCCAGCAAGTGTTCCTGGCTGCCAAGGCCAATGCTGCCGCTTAAATCGCCCTGCACCGGGCCGGGCTCTTTATCGAGCACATGCACAAAGGTAAGGGGCGCGTCGAGGCGCTGACTGGCCCAGCCGGCCCAGTCGCATACCGCCGCCGCGTGGCCGGAGCCGTCGATACATGCCAGTACTTGTTCGGTCATTGCCATTTCTCCTTTGTCGATGGCATCAGTGGCCCATCAGCTTTTCTACCGCCTGGGGATCGTTATGAACGGCAAAACGGTCCACCAGGGTGGCGCTGGCCTCATTCAGACCAACAATATCCACCTCTGTACCTTCCCGCTTGAAGGTGATCACCACCTTGTCGAGGGCGCTGATGGCGGTAATGTCCCAGAAGTGGGCGCGGCTCAGATCGATGCGTACCCGCTCGACCACTTCCTTGAAATCAAAGGCGGCCACAAACTGTTCGGCGGAGGTAAAGAACACCTGGCCCACCACTCGGTATTCCCGGGTGCCGTCACTGGTTTTTTCCGAGCCAATGTACAGGATCTGGCCCACCTTGTTGGCAAAGAACAGGGCGCTGAGCAGCACACCCACCAGCACGCCCCAGGCCAGGTTGTGGCTGTAAACCACCACCGCCACGGTGGCGATCATCACCAGGCTGCTGCTTTTGGGCAGGGTACGCAAATCACGAATGGAGGCCCAGCTGAAGGTACCGATGGACACCATAATCATCACCGCCACCAGGGCGGCCATGGGAATTTGGGATACCCAGGGACCGAGGAACACCACCAGGATCAGCAGCACCACGCCCGCCACCAGGGTGGACAGCCGGCCACGGCCGCCGGATTTTACGTTGATCACCGACTGGCCGATCATGGCGCAGCCGGCCATGCCGCCGAGCAGGCCGGTGGCAATGTTGGCCAGGCCCTGACCCTTGCACTCGCGGTTTTTGTCGCTCTTGGTGTCGGTGAGATCGTCCACTATGGTGGCGGTCATCATCGACTCCAGCAGGCCCACCACCGCCAGTGACAGGGAGTAGGGGAAGATAATGGCCAGGGTTTCCAGGTTCAGAGGCACGTCGGGCCACAGGAACACCGGCAGGGTATCGGGCAGCTCGCCCATGTCGCCCACGGTGCGCACATCGATATTAAACAGCATGGCCACTATGGTGAGGCCCACAATGCACACCAGCGGCGAGGGCAGCAGCTTGCCAATGCGCGGCACCAGCGGCAGCAGATAGATAATGCCCAGGCCGGCGGCGGTCATGGCGTAAACATGCCAGGTGACGTTGGTCAGCTCCGGCAGCTGGGCCATAAAGATCAGTATGGCCAGGGCGTTGACGAAGCCGGTGACCACGGAGCGGGACACAAAGCGCATCAGCTGGCCCAGCTTGAGATAGCCAATGATGATCTGAAACACGCCACAGAGCAGAGTGGCGGCCAGCAGATATTGCAGGCCGTGCTCTTTTACCAGGGTCACCATCAGCAGCGCCATGGCGCCGGTGGCGGCGGAGATCATGCCCGGACGACCGCCGGCAAAGGCGATGACCACCGCCATGCTGAAGGAGGCATACAGGCCGATCTTGGGATCGACGCCGGCGATAATGGAAAAGGCGATGGCTTCCGGGATCAGCGCCAGCGCCACCACCAGACCGGCCAGCACGTCGCCCTTGACGTTAAAGAACCAGGTTTGTTTGAGGTTGGAGATCATTACGGTTTCCGAGTTGTGGGTCTTGGACCGTTCAGCGCAGCCGAACGTTTTGTGATGTGCGGATGGCCATGCCCGTGAGGCATCACCGTCCATGCAGACTGCAGTGAGGTCTTGATATTATTCGAAAAAATCATCAAACCTTCATTTTTTATAAGTGCTGCGATTTTGAGACCGGGTATTATAGGGGCCCGTCAGGGGCTGAACAAGGCCGAACACAATGACAACCAATGGGGAGAAGATGAATGAGCGATAACAGAATGCTGGGCAGCCGGGCGCTGGACGTGATGCAGCATGTGGGTCTGATTATTGTGGCCCTGGCCACCGTGGTGGCGGTGGCACTGGAAGTGAACACCATGTGGCAGGCGCGCAGTGTGACACTGGCGGATCTGCTGCTGATGTTCATTTACCTGGAAGTGCTGGCCATGGTGGCCATCTACCTGCGCTCGGGCAAGCTGCCCATTCGTATTCCGCTTTATATCGCCATTGTGGCCTTGGCCCGTTACCTCATCCTCGACATGAAGGGCATGGACAACTGGCGGCTGATCACCGTGGCCGGGGCCGCCCTGGTGCTGGCGCTGGCCATACTGGTCATTCGCTTTGGCCACGCCAGATATCCCTACGACAAGGAGGAAGGCGGGCATTAACTCCTTCACCTGAAACCACATTGATGACGATCCGGTCTTAAGGGTGTAATGTCAGCATAATAACAATCCGTCTTCTCATTACAGGGGGTTCTCATGAACATCAAACAGTTATCCATGGTGGCCGTGCTGGCGGCCCTGGGTCTGGGCGGGTGCGCCAACACCGATGTGTATTCCGGTGATGTGTACGGCAGCAGCGCCGCCGGCCGGGCGCAGAACGTGACCTATGGCACCCTGGTGTCGGTGCGGCCGGTGAAAATTCAGGCCGGGGATCAAAATCCCAATGTGATCGGCACCGTGGGTGGTGGTGTCATCGGCGGTATTGCCGGCAGCAGTATAGGGGGCGGTACCGGACGTTCCCTGGCCACCGCCGCTGGCGCCATTGCCGGCGCCATGGTCGGCTCCAAGGCCGAAGAGAAGATCAATCAGGTGAATGCCGTTGAACTGGAGATCCGCACCGACAGCGGTGAAAACCTGGTGGTGGTGCAAAAGGCGGATCGCAGCTGGCAGCCGGGTCAGCGGGTGCGCATGATCGGCTCCGGCAGCAGCATGAGCGTGGCGCCCTACTGAGAAAACCGATGAAAACAAAAAAGGCGCCGCAAGGCGCCTTTTTTGTTTCACAGGAAATATTTTTTATTTCTTAGTGTTTTACAGTCCTGTCTTCCCGGGCTCAGTTAGAATTGTGCCAAGGAAGGTGCAGAAATGGCAAGCGTGGTTGCGCAGACTGTAAAAATGACGGTTATGACTAACTCTTTCATTGTTTACCTTCCTCAACAGTGGGCTGTGAAATCACTATACCGGTATGGTGTTGGCTTTTCAATCACAAGATTGCACTTTATTTGTTATTTTCGCCTTTTGTGGGATGTAACGTCTGTTTTTGACAATGTCTTTAGCATCGAACCGACATTGCCGCCGCTTTACACGAGCCTTGCTTTCGTTTTTTTATTTTTAAAGTGATATTAATCAATAACTTATGGTTTCAGTTTGTAGTGGGAGTGGCTGGTTCAGACTCCAGCGCCAGTTTGACCTTTCAGGGAAAGATTAATGCCGTAAACAGTCGCAGCAAGGGAAAAGGGCGGCTCCGGGGTGGTGGGCTGATGATATTGTCGCCACCAAACCTGACGGAAAAGGCAGAAAGCCGCCTTTTTCCGGCTGGCCCCGGCCGGGGGCGTGCCCGGCTCAAGACTCCATTCAAACGTCGGTTTCTGCTAGACTGCGCGCCAGATTTTTGACATGAACGTTTTCACAGGGGTTCTGGTTTGGCGCAGTCGGTTGAACAGTTGCAGGCAAGACTGAAGGAATGCAGAAGCGCGGAGCGCGGGCGGTTTCGCCGCCGGCTGCAGGGCGTGGCAAAGCTTAATGAGGCCAAACGGCAACAGGTGCTGGAGAAAATCGCCCTGGAAATGGCCACTTCCATGGCCGAGCGCAGCCGCCGGCTGGAACTGCTGAAAAGCCCCATTGCCTATCCGCCCCAGTTGCCGGTGAGCGACAAGCGCGACATCATCAAAAAGGCCATTCAGGACCATCAGGTGGTGATCATCGCCGGTGAAACCGGCTCGGGCAAAACCACCCAGATCCCCAAAATGTGCCTGGAGCTGGGGTTGGGTGTGGACGGCACCATAGGCCACACTCAGCCCCGGCGGCTGGCGGCCCGCAGCGTGGCCACCCGTCTGGCCCAGGAGCTGGGTTGCGAGCTGGGCGAGCGGGTCGGCTTCAAGGTGCGCTTCAGCGATCAGGCAAGCACAGAGACCCAGGTCAAGCTGATGACCGACGGCATTCTGCTGGCGGAAATTCAGCAGGACCGGCTGCTGCGCCAGTACGACACCATCATCATCGACGAAGCCCACGAGCGCAGCCTCAACATTGACTTTATTCTGGGCTACCTGCGCCAGCTGCTGCCCAGACGTCCCGATCTCAAGGTGATCATTACCTCGGCCACCATAGATCCGGAGCGTTTCTCCAGCCACTTTAACGACGCGCCCATTATCTCGGTGTCGGGCCGTACCTATCCGGTGGAGCTGCGCTATCGCCCGCTGGTGGATGACAACCGGGAGCGGGATCAGCTGCAGGGCATTTTTGATGCGGTGACCGAGCTCAGCAACGAAGGCCCGGGCGATATTCTGATCTTTATGAATGGCGAGCGGGAAATTCGCGACACTGCCGACGCTCTGCGCAAGCTGGAGCTGCGCCACACCGAAATTGTGCCCCTGTTCTCACGACTGTCGAACGCCGAGCAGAACCGCATTTTTGAATCCCACAGCGGCCGGCGCATTGTGCTCGCCACCAACGTGGCGGAAACCTCCCTCACCGTGCCCGGCATTCGCTATGTGATCGATCCCGGCACCGCCCGCATCAGCCGCTATTCCTACCGCACCAAGGTGCAGCGCCTGCCCATTGAGCCGGTGTCCCAGGCCAGCGCCAACCAGCGTATGGGCCGCTGCGGCCGGGTAGAGGCGGGCATCTGTATTCGCCTGTACAGCGAAGAAGACTTTCTCAACCGGCCGGAGTTTACCGATCCGGAAATTCTGCGCACCAACCTGGCCTCGGTCATATTGCAGATGCTCTCCCTGGGGCTGGGGGACATTTCCGCCTTTCCCTTTGTGGAAGCGCCGGAAAACAAGAACATCTCAGACGGCATACGCCTGCTGGAAGAGCTGGGTGCGGTACAAAACGAGAAAAACGAACTCACGCTTACCCCGCTGGGGCGGGATTTGTCCCGCCTGCCGGTGGACCCCCGTCTGGGGCGTATGGTGCTGGCCGCGCGGGACTATGGCTGCGTCACCGAAGTGATGGTGATCACCGCCGCGCTGAGCATTCAGGACCCGCGCGAGCGACCGCTGGAGAAACAGCAGGCCGCCGCCGAAATGCACCGCCGCTTTGCCGACAAGGACTCGGACTTTGTCGCCTATATAAATCTGTGGAACTACCTGAAAGAGCAGCAAAAATTGCTGAGCGGCAATCAGTTCCGCAAGCAGTGCATGAGTGAGTTTCTCAACTACCTGAGAGTGCGGGAATGGCAGGACATTTACAGCCAGCTGCGGCTGGTGGTGCGGGAGCTGGGCTTTGCCCTCAACAGCACCCCTGCCGGCTACGACAGCCTGCACCGGGCCCTGCTCACCGGCATGCTCAGCCAGGTGGGCCTGCGCGACGGCGACAAAAAGGAAATCATGGGGGCGCGCAACGCCCGCTTTGTGCTGGTGCCGGGCTCGCAACTGGCCAAAAAGCCGCCCCGCTGGCTGATGGTGGCCGAACTCACCGAAACCCATCGTTTGTATGGCCGCACCGCCGCCCGCATTGACCAGCAATGGCTGGAAGAGGCGGGGGCCCATTTGCTCAAGTCCAGCTACAGCGAGCCGCACTGGTCGAAAAAGCAGGGCGCGGTCATGGGCTATGTGAGCCAGAACCTGTTTGGCCTGCCGGTGGTGGTGCGCCGCCGGGTGAACTACTCGGCCGTTGATCCCAAACTGTGCCGGGAGCTGTTTATTCGCCAGGCCCTGGTGGAAGGGGAGCTGCATACCCGCCACGAGTTCTTTCATCACAACCGGGCGTTGCTGGAGCAGGCCGAAACCCTGGAGCACAAGTCCCGCCGCCGGGATCTGGTGATCGACGACGAGACCCTGTTCCGTTTTTATGATGAGCGCCTGCCTGCCGATATCGTTTCCCTTCGCCACTTCGACAAGTGGTGGAAGGGGGCACGCAAGGCCGAGCCTGAACTGCTGCACTTTACCGAAGAGATGCTGCTCAACGAGCGCGCCGGCGCCGTGACCACCCGCGACTACCCGGATGCCTGGCAGCACGACGGTCTGAACCTGCCCCTGGATTATCAGTTTGAGCCGGGCAAGGAAGAAGACGGCGTGACCGTGCGCATTCCGCTGCCGCTGCTCAATCAGGTGGCCGCCGAGCCCTTTGAGTGGCAGGTGCCGGGCCTGCGCCGGGAGCTGCTGGTGGCGCTGATAAAATCCCTGCCCAAGCCCATGCGCAAGCATTTTGTGCCGGCGCCCAATTTTGCCGAGGCGCTGCTGGCGGCCATGACCCCCTTTGAAGGGCCGCTGCTTGACCAGATGGAAAAACACCTGCGGCGCATGACCGGCGTGACAGTGCCCCGCGAAGACTGGGACTGGTCGGCGCTGCCGGCGCACCTCATTATGCGCTTTGCGGTGGTGGATGCCGACGGCAAGGAATTGGCCACGGGGCGGGATCTGGAAAGCATCAAGCTCAGTCTGCAGGGGCAGGTGCAGACCGCGCTCACCGAGGCGGTGGACGACGATCGCTTTGAGCAGGAAGGCCTGCTGACGTTCCCCGCCAGGGCTATTCCGCAGACCTTTGCCGCCAAACGGGCCGGCTTTGAGGTGAAGGCCTATCCGGCGCTGGCGGATCAGGGCGACAGCGTGGCGCTGCAGCTGTGCGAAGACGAAACCAGCCAGGCTCAGACCATGTGGGACGGCCAGTGCAAGCTGCTGCAGCTGCAACTGCCGTCACCCATCAAGTATCTGCAGGACAAGCTGCCCAACAAGGCCAAGCTGGGACTCTATTTCAACCCCTACGGCAAGGTGCTGGATCTGGTGGACGACTGCATTCGCGCCGGTATTCATCAGCTGATGCGCGAGCACGGCGCTCCGGCCTGGACCCCGGGCGAGTTTGAAACCTTAAAAGACAAGGTCGCCGGCGAGCTCAACCCGACCGTGGCGGCCATTGCCCTGCAGGTGGAAGAGGTGCTGAGCCGGGCCCAGGCCATCAAGAAGCGGCTCAAGGGCAAGATTGACCTGTCCATGGCCATGGCCATGTCGGATATTCAGGCCCAGCTCGACGGCCTGATTTACCGCGGCTTTGTGACCGACACCGGCGCCGAGCGGCTGAAAGACGTATGCCGCTACCTCGAGGCCCTGAGCCGCCGGCTCGACAAGCTGGGCATAGATCCGCACCGGGACAGAGCGCACCTGCTGAAGATTCAGAATGTGCAGACCGCCTATCAGGCCCTGCTGAAAAAGCAGCCCAAAGGCAAGCCGCTGGATTCAGAGGTAAAAGCCGTGCGCTGGATGATAGAAGAGCTGCGGGTGTCGTACTTTGCCCAGACTCTTGGGACGCCCTATCCGATATCGGACAAGCGCATACTGCAGCAGATAGAAGCTCTTTAAAGCTGGAAGTCGTTAGCTGGCCTTTTGGTCAAACAAATCGCCAAAGAGGGCGCAATGCGAAGCATCAGTGCGGTTGCGCTCCGCCGACACGCTTCAGGCCCCTCCTTGGGACGCTCGAAAATGCCATCCATGGCATTTTATGGTCGGCTCCGGCAATCCCCACTGCTGCTTCGAGCAACCTCGGTGTTGACTGCGTGCAGCCAGTCAGTGCCAAGCGTGCGGAGGAGGGCAAAGCGTGTCTGCTTCGCCGTGCCCTTTGCGCCAAGGATGGCGCAATGGAGCCCCCATGGATGGGTTTACGGCGTGCCGGAGAAGTAGTGTGCTTTGACCGACGGTAGTGCACTGCTCTGCAAACGATAAAACGCCAGGCTTCCCGCTTCACAGCTTGCCCCGTCAGGGGCTGCGTGTTACCATCCGCGCGCTTTTATCAAGGCAAAGGCCGGTCGCAGCCTTTGTCATTAACCTCAAAGAGAGAAGATTATGTCATTTGTATTTGAAGCCGAAGTGCGTTCTGACCTGGGGAAAGGTGCGAGCCGCCGCCTGCGTCACGCCGATAAAGTGCCTGCCATCATCTACGGCGGCAACCAGGAGCCGGTAGCCATTGCTCTGGATCACAAAAAAGCCATCATCGCTCAGGCCGACGACGCCTTCTACAGCGAAGTACTGACTCTGGTTATCGACGGTCAGGAAGTGAAGGTTAAGGTTCAGGACGTTCAGCGTCACCCCTACAAGCCCAAGCTGGCTCACCTGGACTTCGTTCGCGCCTAAGCGAAACGAGCTTCAGAAAAAACCGCCGCAAGGCGGTTTTTTTGTGCCTGCAGCTTTTGTGGAGTTCGGCCAGCACAAGGCATTCTGCCTGGTGCATTGTTACGCTTGTAATTGAACCTTTCCGGATGTCCTTCCAGACTTGTCACTTATTGGCGTGGCAGGCAGTAAAAAAATGCGCAGCAGTCAGTTTCGTTTCTACGGCCAGCTCAACGACTTTTTGCCATCCGAGCTGCGCCAGCGGACCGTCTGCTACCGCTATTCCGGCTCACCGGGTCTGCGTGATGCCATTCAGGCCCAGGGTGTCCCCCATACCGAGGTGGATCTGGTGCTGGTGGATGGGGTCGCCCGGTGCTTCGATTTTAATCTTCAGGGGGGCGAGCAGGTCAGCGTTTATCCGCGCTTCAAGGCGTTTGAGCTGCAGGCCGGCAGGCTGGGACCAAAGCCGCTGGCAGTCCACCGGTTTATCCTCGATGTGCATTTGGGCAAGCTCTGCCGCCAGCTGCGGCTGCTGGGGTTCGATACCGCTTATGGCAATGACTTTGAAGACCGCCATATCATCGACCGCTCCCTGGCTGAGCGACGCATTATCCTGACCCGGGATCTGGGGATCCTCAAGCAGGCGCGGGTGCAATACGGCTATTTCGTCCGCGCCACGGCTCCCAACCGCCAGATTGGGGAAGTGTTGCAGGCCTTCGAGTTGAAGGAGCGCTGCCGGCCCCTGAGCCGTTGCATCAAATGCAATGGTGAGGTGGAGCGGGTCGCCAAGTCGCGGGTTGAAAGCCGCCTTCCAGACGGCACCCGCCGCAGTTACGAGCTGTTCTATCAATGCCGGGCATGTGGCCAGATCTATTGGCGCGGCGCCCACTATGCGAGGCTGATGGAGAAGCTGGCACGGCTTCAGCTTTTCCCATAGGCTGAACAGAGTCGAACGCAAAAGAGTGAAGGAAAAGCCACCATGAGTGCAAAACCAGAAAGGGATATTGAAAAGACCTATTCCACACCGGAATTTGTGGCAAAACTCAGGCGCCTCGCTGACGCACTGGAGAAAGGCGAAAAGTTTGAAATACAGATAGCCGGCGAACGAGTCTATGTTCCCGTTCGTGCCAAATACAGCATTGAGCACGAACGGGAAGACTCAGAAGAAGAAATTGAGTTTCAGATAAAATGGACTCACGAATAAATCTTCCCGGCCCAGCGGGTCAGTCCTGCGGTCACGCTGCCAAAGTGATCCCCAATCACAATGGGGGTGTGCTGAAACTGCTCCCGTAAAAACCGGTTCAGCACCGGCGATTTGGCGGTGCCGCCGGTGACAAACACCACCTCGGGCTCGGTGCCGGCCTGGGCGATGGCGTCCTTCATCAGCGCGGTAATGGCGGCCAGCTCCCGCTTACAGGCTTCGGCAAAGCCGTCCCTGTCCAGGTGCACGCCGAGATCGTCATCGATATCGGACAGATCAATATGCTGGCCGGTGTGCTCGGTAAGGGCGATTTTGCTTTGCTCGGCGGCGTTCACCACCCGGTAGCTGAGCTTGTGTTTATGCACCCTGAGCAGGCGGTTTACCAGCCCGGGCTCGGCCGCATCCCGCACCAGTTGTTGCAAAAAACGGCCGTTGGCGGCGCTGTAAAACTCGGTTTGCAGGTTGATGTCGTTAATGGCCACCGCCTGCCAGTAGCTGTTCACCGGAATGGCCTTGCCGCTGGCCAGCAGGCTGTTCAGGCCAAAGGCTGGCATTATGCCCCTCAGGGCAAAGGCAATGTCAAAGTCGTTGCCGCCCACCCGCTCACCACTGTGGCTGAGCAGATCCCGGCTGCGATCCTGGGAGGCCGCCTGTTCCGGTCCCATCAGCAGCATGGAGCAATCCGTGGTGCCCCCGCCAATGTCCACCACCAGTACCCGGGTTTCCTGAGTCAGGCCCGCCTCATATTCAAAGCCTGCCGCCACCGGCTCAAACTGAAACTCCACGTCCTTGAAGCCCACCCGCCTGGCGGCCCGTGTCAGAATGGCCAGCGCCTGGCGGTTGCTTTCTTCCCCCCGCAATCCCTGAAAGTTGACCGGCCGTCCAATCACCGTCTGGGTCACGGCTTTGCCCAGTGCGGCTTCGGTCAGGGTTTTTACATTGCTCATCATGGCCGCGACTATGTCTTCAAACAGCTCAACCTGCGGCGGCAGCAGGCCGCTGGCGCCCAGAAAGGACTTGGGCGACTTGATGTAGTAACCCTCGTCGGGCTCCTGCAGGTAGTGAGTGAGGGCCTCACGGCCAAAGAATAAATCACCGGCAATGCCGTCCAGCGCCAGCTCCCTGAGCTCGGCCTGGCCCCGCTGCAGCTGCAACTGGCGTTGCCGCTTGAAATTGTCCTGCTCGGCGGCGGGCAGCTGGCCGTACAGCCAGTTGACGATCACGTCCCGGCTGGGAGCATAGAGATTGGAGGGAATATAGCGGCCATGATCGCCCAGCGGCAGAATGCGGGGAGTGTTTGCGTCCATTACGCCAACGGCGCAGTTTGAAGTGCCGTAGTCAAATCCGATCATCGCGGGGCCTCAAAGCAAAAAAGGCCGCGAATGTTACAGGCATACCCGGCATCAGGCAAGGGGAGGGTGGAATGCCGGCCTATCAGGCTGATACCTGGGCGCAGCCACGGCGTATGCCGTTCGCCGGTTTATGCTTGATACAGTGGCAGACAAGAGGCAAACAGCATGGCCGGACACCAGAACAAGGCCTGGCACAGCATGGAGTGCGGGCAGGTGCTGCATGAATGGCATGCCAGTGAAGGCGGGTTAACCGCTGAGGAAGCCGCCGTCCGGCTGGCACGGCATGGCCCCAACCGGCTGCCGGCGGCGGCCCGGCAAGGGCCGCTGCGCCGTTTTCTGCGGCACTTTCACCATATTCTTATTTACGTACTGCTGGGCTCGGCCACCATTACGGCGGCGCTGGGGCATCTGGCCGATACCCTGGTGATCCTGGCGGTGGTCCTGGTTAATGCCGCCATCGGATTTATACAGGAAGGCAGGGCCGAGCGGGCCATGGAGGCGATACGCGGCATGCTGACTCTGCGCGCCTCTGTGCTGCGTAACGGAGTGCGGACCTCGGTGGCCAGCGATACCCTGGTGCCAGGCGATATTGTGCTGCTGGAAGCCGGCGACAGGGTGCCGGCTGATGTGCGTTTGCTGGCCGCCAGGGGCCTGCAGCTGCAGGAGTCCATACTCACCGGCGAGTCGCTGCCCGTCGACAAACACACGCTCTCCGTGACCGCCGGGGCGGTGCTGGGCGACCGGAGCTGCATGGCTTACAGCGGTACTCTGGTCACCAGCGGGCAGGGGCGGGGTTTGGTGGTGGCGACCGGCACGAACACGGAAATTGGCCGTATCAGCGGCATGCTGTCTTCAGTGCAGACGCTGGCGACACCACTTTTGCAGCAAATGAACCTGTTTGCCCGCTGGCTGACGCTGCTGATTTTGCTGGTGACGGGTACCTTGCTGGTGTTTGGCTATTTTGTTGAGCGACTGGCTTTTGCCGAGCTGTTTATGGCCGTGGTCGGGCTGTCGGTGGCGGCCATTCCCGAAGGGCTGCCGGCGGTACTGACCATTACCCTGGCGGTGGGGGTGCAGGCCATGGCCCGGCGCAATGCCATTGTCCGGCGTCTGCCCGCCATAGAAACCTTAGGCTCGGTGTCGGTGATCTGCACCGACAAAACCGGCACGCTCACCCGTAATGAAATGATGGTGGCCACCCTGGTGACCGGGCAGGCCGAATTTACTCTGGATGGAATGGGCTATGCGCCCGAAGGCAATGTTCGTTGCGCTGAGCAAGGGGTAAAGGCCGGTGAGCATGGGGTGTTGCAGGAGCTGGGGCACGTGGCGGCGCTGTGCAACGACGCAGCCCTGCACCGGCGCGACGGCGTCTGGACGGTAGAAGGCGATCCCATGGAGGGGGCCCTGCTGGCGCTGGCCGGCAAGCTGAGCATTGATGTGCACAGGGAGCAGGAAGCCTGGCCCCGTACCGATGTGATCCCCTTTGATGCCCGGCACCGGTTTATGGCGACCCTCCATCATGATCACGCCCACCATGCCCGCATCCTGGTCAAGGGGGCGCCGGAGCGGGTTCTTGCCATGTGCAGCCGGCAGCTTGCCCGGGATCAGGGCTGCGAGCCGCTGAATATGGCGTACTGGCAGCGGCAGGCCGGAGCCATTGCCGGCCAGGGCCAGCGAGTGCTGGCCCTGGCGGTGAAGCCGGTGCCGCCCCGGCATACCGTGCTGGCGTTTTCCGATGTGGAGCAGGAACTGACTCTGGTGGGACTGGTGGGGCTGATGGATCCGCCGCGGCCGGAAGCGGTCAGTGCCATTCGGGAATGTGATGAGGCGGGCATCGCCGTCAAGATGATCACCGGTGATCACAAGGACACGGCGGCGGCCATTGGCCGGCAAATCGGCCTGCGCAATCCGGCAGCGGTGCTGACCGGCGCCGAGCTTGACGAAATGAGCGACGCCAGCCTGGCAACGGCGGTGCTGCATACCGATATTTTTGCCCGCACCAGTCCGGAGCACAAGCTGCGCCTGGTGATGGCGCTGCAGTCTCACGGCATGAGTGTGGCCATGACCGGTGATGGTGTGAATGATGCACCGGCTCTTAAACGCGCCGATACCGGCATCGCCATGGGGCAAAAAGGCAGCGAGGCGGCCAAGGAGGCGGCCGAGTTTGTGCTGGCCGATGACAATTTTGCTTCTATCGTGGCGGCGGTGCGGGAAGGGCGCACCGTATACGACAACATCAAAAAAGTGATCAGCTGGACCCTGCCGACCAATGCCGGCGAGGCCATGACCATTATGGTGGCGTTGCTGTTTGGCATGACGCTGCCGATCACCCCGATACAGATCCTCTGGGTTAACCTGATCACCGCCGTCACCCTGGGGCTGGCCCTGGCTTTTGAACCGACCGAGGCCAATACCATGCGCCGCCCGCCACGGGCCCGAGACGAGCCGCTGCTGGGCGGTGAGCTGGCCTGGCACATAGTGCTGGTCTCCCTGCTGTTTCTGGCCGGTGTGTTCGGTATTTTCAGTTACGCCATGGCCCGGGGTTACTCAGTGGAGCTGGCGCGTACCATGGCGCTGAACACCCTGGTGGTGATGGAGATTTTTCATTTGTTTTTTATCAGAAATTTGCATGGCGGCTCGCTGACCTGGCAGGCTATCAAGGGCACACCGGTGGTGTGGGCCACCGTGCTGTGCGTGACCCTGGCCCAGTTTGCCATTACCTATTTGTCGCCGCTGCAGACACTGTTTGTGACCGCTCCCGTGCCCCTTGCCGATGGTCTTATCATCATAGGAGTGGGCGTGATCCTGTTTGTGTTTATTGAAACCGAGAAACAGCTGCGTTTGCGGCTGCGCACCCTGCGTCATCGCGAGGGGTGAACACACTGTATATGTCCGGCCTTGCGCCCGGGCGCTAATGGCACTTTTATTGAAGGTGAGAATCACAACAGGGAGCAACGCATGGATACCTTTTTGAATGCCTGGCGGCCACGGGTGCTGAGCCTGGTGCGCATGGTGTCGGCCTTTTTGTTTATGCAGCATGGCGGGCAGAAGATACTGGGCTTTCCGGCGCCGGCCCGGGGCGAGTTTGAGCTGTTTTCGCTGATTGGTGCGGCCGGGGTACTGGAGCTCTTTGGCGGCGCCCTGCTGCTTGCCGGGCTCTACACCCGGCCGGTGGCCTTTGTGCTTTCGGGGCAGATGGCCTTTGCCTACTTTATTGCCCACCACCCGCAGGGGTTCTGGCCGCTCAATAACGGCGGCGAGCTGGCCATCATGTTCTGTTTTGTGTTTTTCTATCTGGTGTTTGCCGGGGGTGGCAGCTGGAGCCTGGATCGGGTGCAGGGCCGGCGGTAAGCGCACGGGTATGGGAACAAGCGGCGGCCGTGATTATAATGCGGCCGTTTTTTTATCTTTTTTCAGGTGTTTATGAAACTCAAAGAAATAGACAAAAGCCGCTATCGCCGTCATCTCAACCGGGTCTTCATCGGCTCGGCCCTGGCCCTGGCGGCGTTCAGCCTGGGCATTTCCCAGCTGCTGATCGCCCTCTTTCCCGATCCCGGCGGCAGCCATTTTCACTGGAACCTGCTGGGTGTGATCGTTGGCGCTTTGCTGGTGGGCGCCGGACTCAGCCGGCTGCGCCAGCACCCCTTTATGACCGAAGTGGTGTATGTCTGGGATCTGAAACAGCGGCTCAACAAGATCAGCCGCAAGCGCCGGCAGGTGGAAGCGGCTGCACAAAAAGGGGATGAAACGGCCATGCAGGTGCTGCAGTTCAGTTATGCCGGCTCGCGCCAGCTGTGGCTGCTGGATGACAACACCCTGGTGATGGACGAGCTGGCGGTCAAGCAGACCGAGCTCAACAACCTGGCCGAAGAGCACGGGGTTACCCTGGATGCAGACCGTTATGATGAATCCATGCTTGAGCGGTTTTAATGCAACGGCCCATCACCGGTTACCATCAGGACGAAGAAGGCCACTGGGTGGCGGAGCTTGCCTGTGGTCATAACCAGCATGTGCGTCATCAGCCCCCCTTTATCAACCGGCCCTGGGTGATCACGGCGGCGGGGCGGGCGGCAAGGCTGGGCATGATGCTCAACTGCAAAAAGTGTGATCGCCGCGAGCCACCGGACCGGCCCTGATCGTGCAAGACTCTTCGCCGCCTGACGTAATCCCTATACTGGTGTTATTCCGTCAGAGGAAAAACCAGACTACCAGGGGAGAAAGGCATGGCCGGCAACACGCACTGGCAAGTAATTCAGCTGAGCGAATATCGCTGTCCGGACCCGCCGGCCAGCACCCGGTTGCAGCGAGTCTGGCACCGGCTGCAGCGTCTGTTGGGAATGACCGAAACACCGGATATGGAAAGCGCGGCCGCGCTGCCCGATTACAGCGAGTTCAACCGAATGCCGGCGGTGACGGCGCTGGACAGATACCTGAAAGGCTGGCCGGGCACGCAGCGTGAAGTGCGCTTCCTGCTGGATCCGCCGTTCAGCGCCACCGCCGAGATTGCCCGGGACTGGGCCGAATGGCGGCAATGGCCGAGGCTGACGCCGCCCACTCAGGAGCAGCTGAATGGTGCCCAGGTGGATGCCTGGTGGGCCGGGCAGGGGGTGAGGGGGCCCTGGCTGATTGATGATCTCGCCCGCTATTTTCTGCGCACCGCCCGGGGCATGGCGTTTTTACGCATTCTGCTGGTACAGCTGGTGCAGGGCGGTTTTGGCTCCGGTTTGGTGGTGTGCAACAGCTGGACCTACCGCTTTATTGTGCAGGCCTTTGAACTGAGCCTGCCGAATATGCACTGCTTTGCACCGGCCACGCCGGCCCTGCTACGAGAACTGGGTATTCAGGGAGATGACCGGCAACTGGCCCGGCTGGCCGCCCGGTCCCGGGGCAATTCGGGAGTGGCGCTGGCGCTGTGGTCGGCAGAATATGGCCATGATCAGGCGCTGCCCCGTATGCCCGCCGGCGCCGACGACACCACGGCGTTTGTACTCTATGCCCTGTTGCTGCACCGAGGGCTTGGCGAGCAGGGGCTGCAGCAGGTGCTGCCCATGCTGGCACCGGATCAGCTGGCGGCCTGTTTGCTGCGTCTGGCCTGTGTGGGGCTGGTGCAGCGGGATGGTACATGTTGGCGGATCAGTCCGGTGGCCTATGGCGAGGTGCGGGAATTTCTGGCCGGGCGGGATCACTGCCTGGACGATTTTTAGTGCAGGAGGCTGATATGGATACGGAGCAACTCACCGGCCTGTTTCGCCGAATGACCCCGGCCATGCTGGCCGAAGTGGCAGTCGTGCTGGCAGTGGCGGTGTTGCTGGCCTGGCTGATACAAACTCTGCTGCCCTGGCTGGCGGGCCGGCTGCATGGCCGGCGTCGCCACTGGGTGCTGGCGCTGATACCCACCTTGCGAATTCTGGTGGTGGCGGTTGCCATTGGCTGGATTGTTACCCTGCTTATCGAGCCGTCACTGCGCAACATGGTGGCCATTCTGGGGGCGGTGGGGCTGGCGCTGGGCTTTGCTCTCAAGGATTATGTCAGCAGTCTGTTTGCCGGCGTGGTGGCGGCCTATGAGCGACCCTACCGGCCCGGCGACTGGATAGAAGTGGACGGTTGCTATGGTGAAGTGCGCCGCATTGGCCTGCGGGCGCTGACCATGGTCACCCCCGACGACACGGTAGTGCTGGTGCCGCATCTCAAGTTGTGGACAGAACTTATCCGCAACGCCAATAATGGCGGGGCCAGCCTGTTGTGTGTGGCCAGTTTTTACCTGGCGCCGGAGCACGATGCCCATGGGGTGCGCCGGGTATTGCATGACGTGGCCCTGTCCAGCCCTTTTATCAAGCTCAGCCGGCCGGTGGTAGTGGTGATGGAAGATCACCCTTGGGGCAGCCGCTACCGGATCAAGGCCTATCCGATGGACCCGCGTCAGCAGTTTCAGTTTGTCACCGATCTTACCGCCCGGGGCAAGGCCGCATTGCAGAGCATGCCGGTGCAGTTTGCTCAGGTGGAAGCCATGGCAAGCAGCCGCGACAGTAATGCGGGGTAAGGTTGTGAACGAGGAATGGATCCTGGTATTTGGCAAGCAGCGTTCAGTTTGAAATTAATAATTATGAATTATTGATATTGTTAATTCTTTGTTGCAATAATGTTCTTGCTGGTGTCGGTGAGTGGCGAACAAACTCGTCTGTGCACACCAGCAGCATCACAAGCCGTGAAATATCAGTATCTAAGGACGAGGATACAAATTTGAAAACATCCCGATACACAGCCAAAAACTGGAAATACCTGGCCCCCTTACTGCTGGCCGGAACATGCGCGACCTTGCCGCTGGTCAGTTATGCCGATATCTCGGGCCAGGGCTCGCAGGTCACGGTAATGTCCGATGGACTGGTTACTGCATTGCCTGAACAGGTGGGGGTCGACTCACGGATGTTGACCCAACTTTCTAGTTGGTTACGTGAGCAACAGCTGGATATCCGCAGCCTCTTGATTGTTAAAGACGGCAAACTCATCTTTGAGCGTTACACCAGTGATCTGGATCGAGATCACAATTATGAGCTTTATTCCATTACCAAAACCGTCACGTCGCTACTGGCTGGGATGCTGATTGACGAGGGCCGGCTCAGTCTGGACGACAATATTTATGACACATTGGGCAAATACCGCCCGGATCTGCAGGCGCAGCTGGCAGACAAAAAGGACATCACCCTGCGTCACCTGCTGTCCATGTCCTCCGGTCTGCACTATGACTTCAATCCTGAAAACGATCCCATCTATTACGGTTCACCGGATCGGCTGAAACTGGTTGCCGGTACCACACCCAAGGTGGCACCAGGTAGTGAATTTGAATACACGGACGTTAATCCCGTTTTTGTGGCTGCCATGGTCAGTGCCGCTGCTGGTATGCCGGTGGCTGACTATGCCGCTGAAAAGTTGTTCAAGCCATTGGGTATGGCTAACTACCAATGGGACAGGGCTGATGAGCAGGGGCTGGTTTCTGCTGGTTGGGGGTTGCGACTAAGGGCGATCGATCTGGCTAAAGTTGGTCAGTTGATTATGGATAAAGGTCAATGGCAAGGCCGGCAGATTGTCTCCGAAAGCTGGATCAAGCAGATGTCGACACCGGTCGCAGCCCGGGACTTTGGTTATTATCTGTGGCTGCAGCATATTGTGGATACGGAAAAGGATATGGACATGATGGGTTTCAAAGGCCAGTTTGCCACCATTTTGCCGGACAGTAACACTGTGGTGGTGATGACCAGCATGTTGCCCATTGATGGCGGATTGCGTCATAGCAAAAATGTCCGGGTGTTCCGCGATGTGGTGAATGACTACGTGGTTCCGGCCATTCATGCCGATACCACGCCGTCTGCCGCCCTTGATGCTCAACAGGCGCTGCAGCAGGAACTGGTACTCAGTGCCAGCAGTAAGGGGACTCCGGGGGTCTTTGTGGATCCCACCGATATTCCTCGTAGCTGACGTTTCCTGGGCAGGTACTCTGCCTGTTTGGTGGTACCAGGATCCTTGGTATCCCGTTATTTCTCACCGTGTTCCAGTGCCCCTGCCTGCGCAGGGGCGATCTGAGAGATATCACACCTTCAGCGGCGTCACCGTATTGCTTTCCTCTTCCTGCTGCTGACGAATTTCCTCATATTCCGCCTGCTGGGCCAGCACGGAGCCTTCCGGCGCTTCCGAGGTTTTGCCCTGCTCCCAGGGGGCCGACTCGGGCAGCTCCTCGATATGAATGGTCTTCAGTGAGTAGTCGGGCTGGTAGTGCAGATCGTACTTGGCGGCCTTGATAATCGACACCATCATCATGGCCATGATCACGATCAGCGGCGCCCCGGCAAAGATGGAGGCGGTCTGCAGGGTAGACAGGCCCCCCAGGAACATCAGCACCGCCGGCATAAAGCACAGGGTAAAGGCCCAGAACAGCCGGTTCCAGCGGTGCGGCTCGCCGTCCACTTCCCGCTGCACCACCGACGCCAGAATATAGGAGATGGAGTCAAAGGTGGTGGCGGTAAAGATGATGGCCAGCAGGGTGAACACGGCGATCATCAGCCAGCTCATGGGCAGGGTGTTCAGCACCGCAAAGATCGCCGCCGTGGGGCTTTGCTGGTTGAGAATGGCCACAATGTCGAGCCCGCCCGACAGCTGCAGATACAGGCCATAGTTGCCCAGCACCACAAAGAACACGGCGCAGCCCAGGGAGCCGAAGAAAATCGAGCCCACCACCATCTGGCGAATGGTGCGTCCTTTCGAGATCTTGGCGATAAACAGGCCCACCGTGGGCGCGAACACCAGCCACCAGGCCCAGTAGAAAATGGTCCAGTCCTTGGGAAAGCGGGTTTCATGAAAACCGTGCCCGGCAAAGGGACCGAACGACTCGGTCCAGGTCATCATGGTCACCATCTGGGTCAGCGAGCGGCCAATGCTTTCCAGCCCGGTATTGAGAATAAAGCCGGTGGGGCCGGCAAACAGCACCACCGCCAGAAACGCCAGCGCCAGATAGAAATTGATGTTGGAGAAAAACTGAATGCCGCTTTTCAGGCCGCGGTATGCACTGTAGGCAAACAGAGCCGTGGTACCCAGCAGCACCAGTATGCGGGTCCAGGTGTTCACCGGCAGGCCAAACAGCTCGTGCAGGCCCTCGGTGACCATGGGCGAGGCCAGGCCCAGGGTGGTGGCGCCACCGCCGATCATGCCGAACACGAAAAACACATCCACCACCTTGCCCCAGTTGCTGGTGGCGAAGCTCTCGCCAAACAGGGGGGCCAGACTCTGGCTGACCTTGAGCCGGGGCGAGTTGCGCACATGGGCGAAATAGGCGATGGGAATGGCCGGGATCAGGTAAATGGACCAGGCCACCGGGCCCCAGTGAAAAATGCCGTAGGTGGCGGACCAGCGAATGGCTTCGGGGCTGCCGGCGGTGAGGCCAAAAGGGGGGGCCTGATAGTAGTAGGCCCACTCAATAATGCCCCAGTACAGAATGCTGGCGCCAATGCCGCCGCAGAACATCATGGCCGCCCAGGAGCCGTTTTTGAATTCCATTTCGTCTTCGGGCTTGCCCAGCTTGATGTTGCCAATGTCCGAAAACGAAATGTAAATCACAAACAGCACGGCGGTGACGCCCAGCGCCAGGTAAAACACGCCAAAGGTGTCGGTGATCCAGGTTTTGGCCCTGGCCACCCAGTCGGCACCCTGCTCGGGAAACATCACCAGCGGCAGGGTGACGGCGGCAAGAATAAATAGAACCGAAAAGAAAGTGAAGCGATCAATACGGGTATCGGGTGCATGGTCGGGTTTGAGCGGATGTTGATGAAGATCCGTATCAAAACTGCCGAGATGGATGCTTTGTTGCTGTTTTGCTGTCATGCAATGATTCCTTGTTATTGTTATCCATGGACTCGAAAGCCACTGGCCACGAGCATTCCGTCAGGCGGAAAACGTTAGGATTGTAATCATTTTTGGTGTGTTGGCAATGATGACGCCGTGGACGTTTTTCAAATAGCAAGGCAGGCGATGCTTAATGTCGCGCTCAATCGGCACTATCATGGAGCCGGAGCAGGGACACAAGGATAAAATATGCAGAACAACGAGGCGCTTACACCGGGCCTGATGGTGGTGCACGGCAACCACCTGGAAGCGCTGCGGGAGCTGGCGGTAACCTGGATGCGAAGCCACCCGCTGGCGCCGCTCGAGAACGAAGTGATACTGGTGCAGAGCAACGGCATCGCCCAGTGGCTCAAGCTGGCCCTGGCCGAGCACCGCAGCGGCGGTATTGCCGCCGCCGTGCAGGTGGAGCTGCCGGCGCGGTTTTTATGGCAAAGCTACCGGGCAGTGCTGGGCAGCCATAGCATTCCGCGGCTGTCGCCGCTGGACAAGGCGCCACTCACCTGGCGGCTGATGCGCTTGTTGCCTGAGCTGGTCAGCGATCCGGTATTTGCCCCCCTTGAACGTTTTTTGCAGAACGACGGTGACGGCCGCAAGCGCTATCAGCTGGCCGAGCGGCTGGCGGATCTGTTTGATCAGTATCAGGTATACCGGGCCGACTGGCTGGCGGCCTGGGCTGCTGGCCGGGATGTCATTATTCATGGTCGCCGGGGCGAGCAGCCACTGGAAGACGTTGCGCGCTGGCAGCCGGCGCTGTGGCGGGCCCTGCTGCATGATGTGGGCGAGCAGGAGCTGGCCGGCAGCCGGGCCGGCGTGCATCCGCGCTTTGTGGAACATTTACGTACCTGTGACGGCCGCCCCGCCGGACTGCCGCGCCGGGTGGTGGTATTCGGCATTTCCTCGCTGCCGGCGCAGACCCTGGAGGCACTGTCGGCCATGGCCCGCTTCAGCCAGGTACTGCTGTGCGTACACAACCCCTGCCAGCACCACTGGGGCGACATAGTGCCGGATCAGGATCTGCTGCGGCACCAGTACCGCCGTCATGCCCGCAAGGCCGGCCAGGCCCCGGGCCTGAGCGATACCGAACTGCACCAGCATGCCCACCCGCTGCTGGCGGCCTGGGGCAAACAGGGCCGGGACTACATCAACCTGCTCGACAGCCTGGACGATCCCGACAGCTACCGGCAGCGTTTTGACGCCATCGGCAGCCGCATCGATTTGTTTGACGACGGCGATACTCAGCATCTGCTGGGTCAGCTGCAGGACGACATTCTCAACCTGCGGCCGCCGGCGGAAAGCCGGGAACACTGGCCGCCGCTGGCCCGAGAGCAGCTCAGCATCGAGTTTCATATCGGCCACAGCGCCCAGCGGGAAGTGGAAATACTGCACGATCAGTTGCTGGCCCGCTTTTCCGGGGACGACACCCTGCGCCCGCGGGACATCATCGTCATGGTGCCCGACATCAATGTCTATGCGCCCCATATTCAGGCGGTATTCGGCCAGTATGAGCGGGACGACGACCGTTTTATTCCTTTTACCCTGGCAGATCAGGGCAGCCGGGGCAGTGAGCCGCTGCTGATTGCCCTTGAGCATCTGCTGCGCCTGCCCGAGAGCCGGCTGCCGGTGAGTGAGGTGCTGGATCTGCTGGATGTGGCCGCCCTGCGCCGGCGCTTTGGCATCAAGGAGACGGATCTGCCGGTGTTGCGCCGCTGGATTGAAGGCGCCGGGGTGCGCTGGGGGCTGGATGCCCGCCGTCGTGCCGGCTTGGGTCTGCCCGAAGCCCTTGAGCAGAACACCTGGCGCTTTGGCCTGCGGCGCATGTTGCTGGGCTACGCCGTGGGCGCCGGCGATGCCTGGGCCGGCATTGAGCCCTATGATGAAATCGGCGGTCTGGATGCGGCCATCATAGGTCCGCTGGTGAGTCTGCTCGACGCCATTGACGCACTGCACGATGCCCTGACCGAGGCCGTGCCGGCTGCAGACTGGACGGTGCGGCTGCATGGGCTGCTGATGGACTTCTTTACGCCCGACACCGAGCGTGAGCAGGCGCTGATGGCCGGCCTTACCGACGCTCTGGAGCAATGGCAGGCGTTGTGCGCCGGGGTGGATCTCGGCGAGCCGCTGCCACTCACCGTGGTGCGAGAAGCCTGGCTGGGGGCGGTGGATCAGGGTCGGCTCAGCCAGCGTTTTCTGGCCGGCGCGGTGAACTTCTGTACCCTGATGCCGATGCGTGCCATTCCCTTTCGCCGGGTCTGCCTGCTGGGCATGAACGACGGTGATTACCCCCGCAGCGTTACCCCTCTCGACTTCGATCTGATGGCCGGCGACTACCGTCCGGGGGATCGTTCCCGGCGGGAAGACGATCGCTATCTGATGCTGGAGGCCCTGCTGTCGGCCCGGGAAGGGCTGTACATCAGCTGGGCCGGGCGCAGCATTCGCGATAACAGCGAGCGACCGCCGTCCGTGCTGGTGGGCCAGCTGCGGGATCACCTGAGCGGCTGGCAGCTGGAAGACGGCGGCGAACTGCTGGCGGCCATCACCACAGAGCACCCGCTGCAGCCCTTCAGCCGGCGTTATTTTACCGGGGAAAGTGGGCTTGCCAGCTATGCCCGGGAATGGGTTCAGGCCGAGCAGGAGCCTATGAGCGCCGATACGCCACTGGTGCCCTGGCAGCCCGACGGGCCCGTGACTTTGGAGCAGTTGCAGCAGTTTTTGCGCCAGCCCGTGGCCACCTTTTTCGCCCGCCGGCTCAAGGTGGTGCTGGATGAAAGCGTCGCCACCGAGCAGGACGAGGAGCCCTTTGCCCTGAACGGTCTGGAGCGTTACGTGATCAAGCGCGAGCTGCTGGATGCCGCCGCCGGGGCCGAGGATGTGAATGAAGCCGTGCTCCGGGCCGCCACCCGGCTGCAGGGACAGGGCCGGCTGCCGCTGGCGGGCTTTGGCGAGCGCCTGCGGGCCGAGGTGCAGGGGGCGCTGCCGGAGCAGCTGAGTGGCTATCATGCCCTGTGCCAGGCCTGGCCCGAGCGTCTGACGTCGCCCTTGCCGCTGTCGCTGGTTCATGGCGGCCTGCAGCTGGAAGGCTGGCTGGGTGGCCTGCGCCGGAGTGGTAAGCATCTTGCCCTGATTGAGCTGCAGCCGGGGGATCTGGCCAGTAAAAAAAGCCTGCGCTGGCACCGGCTGCTGCGGCCTTTTGTGGCCCAGGTGGTGGCCTGCGCCTGCGGCATTGAGCTCAGCCTCTATGTGGTGGGCGAAGACATCATACTGCACGGCGAGCCACTGGCGCAGCCGGATGCACAGCACATTGTGCAGGGCTGGCTGGATGCCCTGCAGGCGGGCATGACGGCGCCGTTGCCGGTGGCCATCAAAACCGCCATGGCCTGGCTGGACAAGAAAGACGAGGCGGCCGCCTGCAAAATCTATGACGGGGACGATTACCACAGCCAGGGGGAGCGGAGCGAGAGCGGCGCCCTGGCCCGGCAGTTTCCCGATTTTAACGCCCTGAATGCCGATGGCACCTTTGCCGCCTGGAGTGAGCGGCTTTACCGGCCGTTGCTGGACCACGGCCCGCAGCCCCTGTCACAGGAGACATCATCATGACTGCACCGCGTCCGCTGGCGCTGACCTTTCCCCTGCATGGCAGCCGGCTGATCGAGGCCAGCGCCGGCACCGGCAAGACCTTTACCATTTCGGCGCTGTATCTGCGGCTGGTGCTGGGGCACGGTGGCGAGCAGGGCTTTGTCCGGGAGCTGCTGCCGCCGGAAATTCTGGTGGTGACCTTTACCGATGCCGCCACTCAGGAGCTGCGCGATCGCATTCGCGCCCGGCTGGTGCAGGCGGCGGCGGTGTTTCGCGGTGAGGCGGACGGCGATGAACTGCTCACCACCCTGCGGAACGATTTCGCCCCCGAACACTGGCCCGGCTGCGCCCACCGCCTCGACATTGCCGCCCAGTGGATGGACGAGGCGGCGGTATCCACCATTCATGGCTGGTGCCAGCGCATGCTGCGCGAGCACGCCTTTGACAGCGGCAGCCTGTTCACCCAGACCCTGCAGACCGATCACAGCGACCTGCTGGCGGAGGTGGTGCGCGACTACTGGCGCGGTCAGTGCTACCCGCTGGAAGGCACCGCCCTCGACTGGGTGATCGAACACTGGCGAACGCCGGACGACTTGCTGAAAAAGCTGCGGCCGTTGCTGGCCGAGCCCGGCGAAGCCGAGGGCGAACTGGGCGGGCTGCTGGAGACTCGTCTGCAGGAGCGCGAGCGGGCGCTTGCCGCACTCAAGGCACCCTGGGCCGCCTGGGTGGATGAAATAGAGCAGATACTGCAACCGGCCATCGCAGCCAAAAAAGTGCATGGAAAATGGTTGCAGGCCAAACGGACGGACGGCTGGCTTGCCGTCATTCGTGCCTGGCTGGGCAGCAATGCCGCTGAGTTGTCGCTGAGCGACGCCGCAGTGTATCGCCTGACCCGGGAAGGGATCACGGAAGCCTGGAAAGACACGGCACAAGCGCCGTCTCATCCCGCCTTTGTCGCCATGGAAACGCTCCCCGAGCAACTGGCATCACTGCCCGGGCCAGCCGAGCCGGCCCTGCGCCATGCCGCTGCCTGGGTGCGCCGGCGTTTTGAGCAGGAAAAACGCCGCCGGGCCGAAATGGGCTTTGACGACATGCTCACCCGCCTCGACGAGGCCCTGGCCGGGGAGAATGGCCCGCGCCTGGCGGAGGTGATCCGCCAGCAGTTCCCGGTAGCGCTGATCGACGAATTTCAGGATACGGATCCGCTGCAGTACCGCATTTTCGACACCATTTACCGGGTGGCCGAGAACCGCCCCGACAGCGGCCTGTTTATGATCGGCGATCCCAAGCAGGCCATTTACGCCTTTCGTGGCGCCGATATTTACACCTATCTGCAGGCGCGGACCGCCACCGAAGGCCGGCACTATACCCTGGATACCAACTTTCGCTCGTCCACTGCCATGGTCTCGGCGGTAAATCAGCTGTTTAAACGGGCCGAGCACCATGATGACGGGGCCTTTCTGTTTCGCCGGGGTGAACACAACCCGCTGCCCTTTGTCTCGGTCAGGGCCCGGGGCCGAAGTGAACAATGGCAATGCGACGACAACCCCTGGCCGGCGCTGGTGCTGTGGCAGCTGGAAAGTGACGATGGCAAGCGCTTTGCGGCTGGTCACTACGTTGAGGCAATGGCGGCACGTTGCGCCAGCCATATGACCCGGTTGCTGAATCTGGGCGGGGAAGGGCGCGCCGGCTTTGCCGGCCAGAATGGATTGACCCCGGTGAAGCCCAGTGACATGGCGGTGCTGGTGCGCAGTTTTCGCGAGGCTCAGGCCATTCGCCGGGCGCTGGCGGCGCGGGGCGTACGCAGTGTGTATCTGTCCGACAAGGACTCGGTGTTTGCCAGCCCCGAGGCGGTGGACCTGCGGCACTGGCTGCGCGCCTGTGCCGAGCCGGAGCAGGACGGCAAACTCAGGGCGGCGCTGGCCACCGCCACCCTGGGGCTGAGCCTGGGCGAGCTGGAGCGGCTGAATCAGGACGAGCGCCACTGGGAGCGCCGCGTGATGCAGTTTCGGGACTACCGCCGCATCTGGCAGCGTCAGGGCGTGCTGCCCATGGTGCACCGGCTGTTGCACGACTTTGATCTGCCGGCCCGGCTGCGGCAGGGCACCGAGGGCGAACGCAGCCTGACCAACCTGCTGCACCTGGCCGAGCTGATGCAGCAGGCCGCCGCCACCCTGGATGGTGAGCAGGCGCTGATCCGCCATCTTGCCGAGTGCATGGACGGCGAGCGCCAGGCGGCCGACGAGCAGGTGCTGCGACTGGAAAGCGATGACGCCTTGGTGCGGGTGGTGACCATTCACAAATCCAAGGGGCTGGAATATCCGCTGGTGTTTCTGCCCTTTATCTGTAGCTTCAGGGAAAGCGGTGCCCGGGGCGCGCCGGTCCAGTTGCATGAAGGCGGCCGCAAGCGGCTGGTGCTCAACCCCAGCGATGAACAAAAAGCGCAGGCCGACCGGGAGCGGCTGGGAGAAGATCTGCGACTGCTCTATGTGGCTCTGACCCGGGCCCGCCATGCCTGCTGGCTGGGGTTGGCCGAGCTGGGTACCAGCAAGCAATCTCACCTGCACCGCTCGGCCATGGGCCGGCTGCTGGGCGGTGGCGCCGAGCTTGCCGGAAGCCTGAGTGACTGGCTGATGCCCCTGGAATGTGAGCATACCGTGCTGTGCCCGGCACCCGATGCAAGCAAAGAGCGGCTGCTGGAGTCCTTCACCGAGCAGTCAATGCCGGTGTGGGCCACGCCGGCGCGGCCCGCCGCCGAGCACTGGTGGATAGCCTCATACAGCGCCTTGTTATCCCGGGATGATGCCGGCCGGCGTTTTGATGATGCCTCGCCGGAGCGGCCCGATGCGGGCAAGGCCGGGGATGACGAGCTGGAGCGGCCCTTTGTGCCGCTGCGCCCCGGTGAAACCCCCAGCCTGCACCGTTTTTCCCGCGGGCCGGCGGCGGGTACCTTTCTGCACGGCCTGCTGGAGCTGGCGCTGGCCGAGGGACTGGCGGCACAGCCCGATGAGCTGGCCAGTCAGCTGGCCCGGCGCTGTCAGCTGCGGGACCTGGCGGAGTGGACCGCTCCGCTGACCGACTGGCTGCGGGGCCTGCTGGCCACGCCCCTGTTCAAGGACGGCCCGGCACTGGAGGCCCTGACCTGTTTTCAGCCGGAGATGGAGTTCTGGCTGGAAGTCAGCCGGGTACAGATCCCGGTGCTGGATACCCTGGTGCGGACCCATATTCTGCCCGGTCGGGAGCGGCCGGCGCTGGCACCGGGGCGGCTGAACGGCATGCTCAAGGGTTTTATCGATCTGGTGTTTGAACACGACGGCCGTTACTACGTGGTGGACTACAAGTCGAACTGGCTGGGCCCGGAAGACCAGGATTACACCCAGGCGGCCATGGCGGATCAGGTGATTCAGCACCGCTACGATCTGCAGTACGTGCTCTATGTACTGGCGCTGCACCGTCAGTTGTTGTTGCGCCTGCCCGGTTACGACTACGACACCCATATGGGCGGTGTGCTTTACGCCTTTATTCGTTGCCCCGGTGCCGGCTGGTTTGACCGACCGCCCCGGGTGCTGATAGAAACCCTGAACGCGCTGTTTTGCGGCGATCCCACCGAAGAGGTTCAGCCATGATCACCACCAATACCACCGCCGCCGAGCTGCTGGCGCTGCTCGACCGCTGGGTGGAGCTGGGCTGGCTGCGCCCGCTGGACCGGGCGCTGGCGGTTTTTTTTATCGAGCAGCAGCCCGACACCGATGCCAGAGTGCTGCTGGCGGCGGCGCTGGCCAGCCACCAGCTGGGCCATGGTCACGTGTGCCTGGATCTGGCGGCGACCCTGGCCGAGCCGGACTTTGCCCTGTCGTTGCCGCCGGAAGGAGAAGAAGGCCTGGCCGATGTCTGGTTGCCCTCGCAGTGGCTGGCGTCCCTGACCCTGGAAGACTGGCGTCAGGCCCTGGCGTGCAGCCCTCTGGTGGCGACCAGTCACGAGCCGGAGCGGCCGCTGGTGCTGCAGGGCGAACGGCTTTATCTGCGCCGTTACTGGAGCTATGAGCAGGGGGTGGCACGGGCACTGGCGGCGCGCATTGCCGATGACAGAGCCGTGCCCGGTGACTTGCCCGACTGGCTCGACCGGCTGTTTCCCGAGCCGCTGGTGCTGAATGGCGAGCGCCAGACCGACTGGCAGAAACTGGCCTGCGCGCTGGCGGCGAGCAGCGGTTTTACCCTGATCACCGGCGGCCCCGGGACCGGCAAGACCACCACGGTCGTGCGGCTGTTGGCGCTGCTGCAGGGCACCGCCGGGCAGCCCCTGCGTATTCGGCTGGCGGCTCCCACCGGCAAGGCGGCGGCCCGGCTTACCGAGTCCATCGGCGCTCAGGTGGCCTCGTTGCCGGTGAACGAAGCCGTGCGTGCCCATATTCCGGCGGAAGTGAGCACCCTGCACCGGCTGCTGGGCAGCCTGCCGGACAGCCGTCATTTTCGTCATCACGCCGGCAATCCGCTGCCCCTGGATGTGCTGGTGGTGGACGAGGCGTCGATGATCGATCTGGAAATGATGCACGGCCTGCTGGCGGCGCTGCCCGCCCATGCCCGGCTGCTGCTGCTGGGAGACAAGGATCAGCTGGCGTCGGTGGAAGCGGGTGCACTGCTCGGCGATCTGTGCCGAGATGCCGAGCAGGGACTGTATACCCCTGAGCGACTGGCCTGGCTTGAAGCGGTCAGTGGCGAGCAGGTAGCGCACCCGTCCCTGAAGGCCGGCGAGCCCGGCCGGCACGCCCTGGCCCAGCGCATTCTGATGCTGCGCTATTCCCGCCGCTTTGCCGGTGTCTCCGGCATTGGCCGGCTGGCAGAGGCGGTGAACCGCCAGCAGCCGGAGCTGGCCCGGGAGCAGCTTGGCGGCAGCGAGGAGGTGGCCACGGTGCGGATCAGGGGTGAGCAGGACAGGGCCCTTAACCGGCTGCTGCACGACGGCCGGGGCCAGGCTCTGGGTTACGGTCATTATCTGGAGCTGTTGCGGGACAAGCGGCCCGCCGCCGGCACGGCCTTTGACGATTCAGCCTGGCAGGACTGGGCCAAAGGCGTGCTCAATGCCTTTGACCGGTTCCGGCTGCTGTGTGCGGTGCGCCGTGGCCCCTGGGGTGTGGAAGGATTAAATGCGCGCATTGCCGGCCTGCTGCACCGGCGCGGTTTGCTGGAGGCGGAGGAGGGCTGGTATGAGGGCCGGCCGGTGCTGGTGACCCGCAACGACTACGGTCTGGGACTGATGAATGGCGATATCGGCATCGCTCTGCGTCTGCCCGAGGAAGACGGCCGCCATGTGCTGCGGGTGGCCTTTCCCCGCAACGATGGCAGTGGCGGACTGCGCTTTGTGCTGCCCAGCCGGCTGGGGGAGGTGGAAACGGTATTTGCCATGACGGTGCACAAGTCTCAGGGCTCGGAATTTGCCCACACCGCGCTGATCCTGCCCGAGGCCCTGAACCCGGTGCTGACCAAGGAGCTGCTCTATACCGGCATTACCCGGGCCCGGCACTGGTTCACCCTGCTGGAGCCGAGAAAAGGCGTGTTTGAGCAAGCCATACAGCGCCGGGTGGAGCGGCGCAGCGGTTTGCTGGAAAGCCTGACCCGGTAGCAAGGGGGAGCGCGGGATTTCCGTTCCCACGCAGTGCATGGGAGCGAGTTTATAATGACTCATTGCATATCTGAGCTGTAGGCGCCGCTTCAGCTGGCGCAAAGCTGCCGGCGACGCCTGTTTTTAAACGTGCTGCGCACGTTCTGCCAACTAAAGTGGCAGCTACGATAGGGTCGAAAAAGATTACTTGCTTAATGTCATTGGTATTACAACCCGTCGGCCAGAAAGCCGCCGGTCTGGTGCTGCCATAGCTGGGCGTAGATGCCGTCTTTGGCCAGCAACTCCCGGTGCGAGCCCTGCTCGACGATGTGGCCGTTATCGATCACCACCAGGCGATCCATGGCGGCGATGGTGGACAGCCGGTGGGCAATGGCGATCACCGTTTTGCCTTCCATCAACCGGTACAGGCTTTCCTGTATGGCGGCTTCCACTTCGGAGTCCAGCGCCGAGGTGGCTTCATCCAGCACCAGAATGGGCGCGTCCTTGAGCAGCACCCGGGCGATGCCGATGCGTTGCCGTTGCCCCCCCGAGAGCTTGATGCCGCGCTCGCCCACCTGGGCGTCGTAGCCCTTGTTGCCGTCCTTGTCTTCCAGGCTCTGAATAAACGCATGGGCGTGGGCCTGTCTGCTGGCGGCTACCATGTCTTCCTCTGAGGCGGCCGGTCTGCCGTAGAGAATGTTTTCCCGAATGGAGCGGTGCAGCAGGGAGGTGTCCTGGGTCACCATGCCGATCTGCCTGCGCAGGGAATGCTGGGTCACGGCGGTGATGTCCTGACCGTCTATGGTGATGCGGCCTTCTTCCAGCTCATGCAGGCGCAGCAGCAGGTTGACCAAGGTGGACTTGCCTGCCCCGGAGCGGCCCACCAGGCCGACTTTTTCGCCGGGCTGAATGTCCAGATTAAACCGCTCTATCACCGGCTCTTCCCGGCCATACTGAAAGGTGACGTTCTCAAAGCGAATGGCGCCCCGGTTGACGGTCAGCTCGGTGGCATTGGCCTTGTCTGCAATGGTCACGGATCTGGACAGGGTGTTCATGCCGTCGATGACGGTGCCGATGTTTTCGAACAGGGTGCCAATCTCCCACATGATCCACTTGGACATGCCCTGCAGCCGCAGGGCAATGCTGATGGCCACGGCAATCACGCCCACGGTGACAGTGGCGCTCATCCACAGCCCGATCGACAGGACGGTAATGGTGAACAGCAACAGGTAGTTGATGGCATCCACGCTCAGCACAAAGCAGGTGGCCAGCCGCATCTGGCCGTAAACGGTGCCGAGGAAAGCCCGCATGCCCTGTTTGGCGTAATGTGTCTCGGCGTCGGTATGGGCGAACAGCTTGACCGTGGTGATATTGGCATAGCTGTCGACGATGCGGCCGGTCATCATGGAGCGGGCATCGGCCTGGGCGGTGGCGATCCGTTTCATGCGGGGTACGAAGTAGCACTGAATGCCAATGTAGGTAAGCAGCCAGAGCAGAACGGGCAGCATCAGAACAAAATCCGAGTGGCCCATCATCACCAGCAGGGAGAGCAGGTAGACGGACACATAAACCAGCACGTCCAGCAGCTTCATCACGGTTTCCCGTACCGCCAGCGCCGTCTGCATCACCTTGGTGGCGATGCGGCCGGCGAATTCGTCCTGATAGAAGCTCATGCTCTGACGCAGCAGGTAACGGTGTGCCAGCCAGCGGATGGACATGGGGTAATTACCCAGCAGCGACTGGTGCATCAGCATGGAGTGGCTGAAAGAGAGCACCGGAATGATCACCAGCACCAGAGCGCCCATGAAGATCAGGGTATTTCGCTCTTCTGCCCAGAAGGACTGCGGAGTATGGCTGGCCAGCAAATCCACCAGCCGGCCCATAAAGCCCAGCAGGGCGACTTCGACCATGGCCACGGTGGCGCTGAGCAGCGCCATGATGACAAGGGGCCATTCAAAGCCGCGGGTGTAATGGCGGCAGAAAGCGTACAGGCCCCTGGGTGGCTGGGCCGGATCCTCTTCGGGAAAAGGTTTGGTCAGGCTTTCAAACAGTTTGAACATCGCGTATTCCACTAGCAGGCATACCAGCGTTTTTACCTTTCATGGCTCACGTTGCCAAGCCGCAGCGCGCTTTGCCAAGCCACTGGCCGGCAAAGTCCTGTGCCGGCAGTGGCCGGCCGGTAAGAAAGCCCTGCACCAGAGCCACCGGGTAGCGGCCAAGGGCGGTCATCTGGGCTTCGGTTTCCACGCCTTCCGCCACCACCTGTAACTCCAGCTCCCGCGCCAGACCGGTGACGGCGGCGAGAATGGCGCCGCTGCTGCGGGACTCGCCCAGGCGCTGAATAAAACTGCGATCAATTTTCAGCATGTCCACCGGCAGATCCTGCAGATAGCTGAGGGAAGAATAGCCGGTGCCAAAATCGTCAATGGCGATGGTGCAGCCCAGCTTCCGCAGCTCATTCAGCAGGGGAATGGCCTGCTGCTGCTTGTCGAGCAGCACGCTTTCGGTGAGCTCTATGCCGATCAGTCCGGCGGGCAGCCGGTGCTCGGCCAGCAACAGGCGAAACTGCACCAGCAGGTTGTGCTGCCAGAACTGCTGGGCCGACAGGTTGACCGACACCGGCACCGGTTCCAGTCCCATGTCCAGCCAGCGCCGCTGCTGATCGGCCACCTGACGCAGCAGGGTCAGGCCCAGTGGCACCATGAGCCCGGCGCGCTCTGCCAGGGGAATAAACTCGCCCGGTGATACCTGGCCAAAATCGGGATGGTACCAGCGGGCCAGGGCTTCGGCGCCGGCCAGGGCGCGACTGGCGCGGTCGACCTGGGGCTGGTAGTGCACGCTCAGCCCGTCGCCGGTTTCCAGCGCGTTGCGCAGGGCGGTTTCCATTGCCAGGGTCTGGTGCTGCTGATGGTTCATGTCGCGGCTGTACAGGCGATAGTCATTACGGCCTTCCTGCTTGGCCTGGTACATGGCGGCATCGGCATGATGCAGCAGCTGCTCGGCGGAGTCGGCATCATCCGGATACAGGCTTATCCCCAGGCTGCAGCCGATACGGAATTCGTGGGGACCGATTTTAAACGGCTCGGCAATGGCATCGATCAGACGCCGGGCAATACGGCTGGTTTCTTCCGCGTCGCTCAGTTCGGGCAGCAGCACGATAAATTCGTCGCCGCCCAGCCGCGCCAGGGTGTCATCTTCCCGCAGCCGGCCGCGTATGCGGCGGGAAACGTCCAGCAGCAGTTCGTCGCCGGCGGCGTGTCCAAGCGTATCGTTAACCTGCTTGAAGTGATCCAGATCGAGAAAGATCAGCGCCAGATGCTGCTTGTTGCGATGGGTGTGGCGTACCGCCAGCTCCAGCCGGTCTTCCAGCAGGCGCCGGTTGGGCAGACCGGTGAGGGCATCATAATAGGCCAGCTTGCGAATGCGGTCTTCGTTTTCGCGAATATGGGTAATGTCGGTAAACAGGGCGGCAAAATGGGTGATTTGGCCATCGTCGTCGCGAATGGCGGTAATGGTCAGCAGTTCAAGGTAAAGCTGGCCGCTTTTGCGCCGGTTCCAGATCTCGCCGCGCCAGTATCCCTTGTCGTTCAGGGTTTGCCACATATCGTGGTAAAAGGCGGCATCGTGGCGGCCGGAAGACAGTATGGCCGGGGTGCGCCCGAGCACCTCCTCGATGCTGTAACCGGTGGTATGACTGAACGCCGGATTGACGAAGACGATGCGGTTGTCGGGATCCGTGATGATAATGCCTTCCAGGGAGGCCTCGATCACCCGCTCGGCCAGTTGCAGGTTGAGCCGGGAGCTCAGCAGTGCCTGATCCCGCTGTTTCAGCGCCTGTTGCAGCTCCTCCAGATAGCGGTGCTCTACGCTGTTGATGATCTCCCGAAAGCCAATAAGTCCTGCCAATTGGCCGTTTGCTACGACCGTCAGATAGCGGCTACGGTGGTCGAGCAGCCGGCTGCGGGCGTGCAGCAGGCTGTCTTCAGGACCGACCGACAGCAGTGGCTGGCTGGCCAGCCCGCCGATGGGGGTGGCCCCCGGGCAGCGGGTGATGGAGCTCAGGATATCCTGCTCGGTGATAATGCCGAGCCGGTCCGGTGAACAGCTGACCACGGCGGCGTCCCGGTTATGATGCAGCAGCTCGGTGGCGGCCTGGGCCAGCGACATGTGCCCTGGCAGCTCAAGGGGGGCTATATCCATGGCCTTGCTCACCGGGTGCAGGCTGAGATAGGGCTCCAGCCCCTGCTTCTGCGCCATGTCGGTCTGCGATACCATGCCAACGGGTCTGCCGTGGCCATCCACCACCAGCAGGTGACGGCAGCGGTGGCGGGTAAACCATTGTTCGGCCTCGCTGACGGTAGCATGGACAGGCAGGCTGCGTACCGGCCGGCTCATGACCTGGCCAATGGGCACGTCCAGGCAGTCGGCGCGGGTCAGATCCAGCCGCAGGCTGTCCCGTTCGGTCCAGATCCCGACGGCCACATCGTTTTCCACCACCACGATGGCGCTGAAACGGCGCAGGGCCATGCGTTCGACCGCTTCCCTGAGCGGGGTATCGGAAGCGCAGGTTAGCAGGCCGGTGTGCATCAGGCGTTCAATAAAAACAGGGGGAGACGGAATGTCGGTCACGTTATCAGGTTTAGCTGGTTGGCGAATTCAATCCCCTACTTTATATGCGGTAATTTTCAAGGGCAATTACCGTAATGTATTTTTTTAAAGCCAGCCCGCAGACGGCTTTCCAGCCGGCACCCTGGTACGTTATTGCTCTGTGATCGGGCATCGTCTTGTTTTCATTCAAAATGGCGGGCACACAGACCGCTGAAAAGCCATTTATATTCAGTGCAGGGAAGATAACAGAGCAAGGGAGAGCGGCATGGTGAGCAGAAGAGTCGGGTGGCTGTTGTTATGTTTGCCTCTGGCCGGTTGCGCCAGTCAGCAGGAGCAAGCCCTGCATCGCCTGGAGCGCATTGCCGAGGCGGTGATGAAGGCGCCCTGTGCCGAGCCCGACTACAGCTATCGTCAGGTGGAAAATTCCCATGTTCCCGGGTTGATTGACGAAATAGAAACGCTGCACTGTCCGGGCCTGGAAGCGCAAAGCTACCTTTCCCGTGAAGCGGCCAGGCCCGAAGGCATGCCACTTTATCTGCATCTGGAGCGTCCCCATCCCCGCTTGCCGGCATTTTTGCAGCCGGGCAGCACCGGTGAGGGGCTGGAGCGGCAGCTGGGCCGGCCCACGGAGCGGCATGCCGATCACTGGCGTTACAGTTCGGCGGAAACCACGGAGGCGGTAACCATCTCCTGGCGGGAGGGGCGCATTCGGCAGCTGCGCTGGGAGTGGTATCTGGACTGAACACACCAAAAAGGGCGCCGTGACGGCGCCCTTGTGGTAATTGCTGGCGGGATTATTCGGCGTTGCTGCGTTTGTCCCGTTTCTCCTGGCGTTTTTCCTTCAGGGTTTTCTGGGCTTTCTTTTTCACTTTTTCTTTGCTCATGATGTTACTCCGTGGATTTCTCGCCCGCAAAAGGGTGCCGTTTTCCCTTTTGGGGGCGCAAAATGTCGTGATGACGACAGAGATACTGCATGATCACGGCAAAACGACTACTTCAAGGCGACGTCTCCCTTATCAGCTGCCCGAAAGCAATACCAACAAAACAAACCGGCTCAAAGCGCCGCCATGTCGCTCCATGGCGTTGCAAGTGACTAAAAATGAAGAAAAAAACAGTTACAACCAAGTTAGCCAAGGGCAACCGGAAAAGCAAGCTCCGGCGCTGGCGGTGCTACCATAAAACCAGTTGAATCAATGTGGAGGGCAACATCATGACAAGGCTGCTGTGGGGACTGCTGGGAGGGCTGCCGCTGCTGGCCGGGGCCGAGACCATGGCCACCGCCCCGGTGGAGCTGAACATTGCCACCGGCATCGAGCCGGTGTGTTATTACGCCGACAAGCGCTATTCCCGGGGAGCGGTGATCCAGATGGGGCAGCAGTGGTTTGTGTGTACGCAGGAAAAGTCGTTTGAACAAAATGGCCGGCTGAGCTGGCAGCCGTTTGATCCCAATGCCGGTGAGGCCGGCAAGAAGCGCTGAGGCTCAGGCCTGTTGCTTCAGAATAAGCAGGGGCACGTCGAGCCGCACCTCGCCGTCGGGACGGCAGCAGCAGGGCAGCACTTCGCCGCTGGCCACAAAGGCCAGCGGGGTTTCCGGGTAGCGTACTCTGCCGTCCACCAGGGGGGTGCGGCAGGCGCCGCAGTAACCACTGCGGCACTGGTATTCCACCGCGTGACCGGTGCGCTCAAGGCCGTCGAGCAGGGTTTCCCCCGCCCGCAGCTCAAAGCTCAGATCCCGCGTGTGTACTTTACTCACAGCTCGAAGTCACCCAGATCGTCGTGGCTTACATTGGAGTCAATCTGACCCACAAGATAGGAGCTCACTTCCACTTCCTGCGGCGCTACCTGCACGTTGTCGGAGGACAGCCAGGCGTTGATCCAGGGTATGGGGTTCTGCTTGGCGCCCGCAAAGGCCGGCTCCAGGCCCACCGCCTGCATGCGCAGGTTGGTGATGTACTCCACGTACTGGCACAGAATGTCCTTGTTCAGGCCGATCATGGAGCCGTCCTTGAACAGGTATTCGGCCCATTCCTTTTCCTGAATGGCGGCGGCGCGGAATAGTTCAAAGCACTGCTGTTCACAGTCTTTGGCGATCTGCGCCATGTCGGGGTCGTCGTCGCCGGCGCGCAGAATATTGAGCATGTGCTGGGTGCCGGTCAGGTGCAGGGCTTCGTCCCGGGCGATCAGCTTGATGATCTTGGCGTTGCCTTCCATCAGCTCGCGCTCGGCAAAGGCAAAGGAGCAGGCAAAGCTTACGTAGAAGCGAATGGCTTCCAGGGCGTTGACGCACATCAGGCACAGATACAGCTTTTTCTTCAGCTCATACAGGTTGATCAGCACCTTGCGGCCCTTGATCTCGTGCTCGCCTTCGCCGTAGAGGTGATAGAAGTTGGTGTATTCAATCAGCTCGTCATAGTAGTGGGCAATATCCCTGGCGCGCTTCTGAATGTGCTCGTTGGCCACGATATCGTCAAACACCTTGGCCGGATCATTGACGATATTGCGAATAATGTGGGTGTAGGAGCGGGAGTGAATGGTCTCGGAAAACGCCCAGGTTTCAATCCAGGTTTCCAGCTCGGGAATGGACACCAGCGGCAGCAGCGCCACGTTGGGGCTGCGGCCCTGAATGGAGTCGAGCAGGGTCTGGTATTTGAGATTGCTGATGAAAATGTGCTTTTCGTGATCCGGCAGCGCCTGGTAATCGATGCGGTCCTGGGACACGTCCACTTCTTCCGGACGCCAGAAAAAGGACAGCTGCTTTTCAATCAGCTTTTCAAAAATTTCATATTTCTGCTGATCATAACGGGCCACGTTCACCGGATTGCCGAGGAACATGGGCTCTTTCATGTGATCGTTCTGAACTTGACTGAAAGTGGTGTAAGACATTTTTCTCATTCCGCAAAGACAAGAGCGCAGTGCCGCTTAACCACTCCGGGTGGTGTCAGCGACGCTGCGCACGGCGGCGGGCGTGGGCCCGCCGCGAGTTATTTCAGTAAGGCGCCTTAAATCTTGCAGGCGCCGCCGGCGCAGCCGTCATCTTCCTGCAGGTCGTTCTGGGCGTCTGCCGCACCGTCACGGGTGTTGTGGTAATACAGGGTCTTGAGACCGAACTTGTAGGCGGTGAGCAGGTCTTTCAGCAGTTGCTTCATCGGCACCCGGCCGCCGTCAAAGCGGGCGGGATCGTAGTTGGTGTTGGCGGAGATGGCCTGATCCACGAACTTCTGCATCACGCCCACCAGCTGCAGGTAACCGTCGTTGGACGGCATCTGCCACAGCAGCTCGTACTGGCTCTTGAGGCGCTCGTACTCCGGCACCACCTGCTTGAGAATGCCGTCTTTTGACGCCTTGACCGACACCAGACCACGGGGCGGCTCGATGCCGTTGGTAGCGTTGGAGATCTGGCTGGAGGTCTCGGACGGCATCAGCGCGGTCAGGGTGCTGTTGCGCAGACCGGTGGTCTTGATTTCTTCCCGCAGGGCTTCCCAGTCCAGGTGCAGCGGCTCCTGGCAGATGGCATCGAGATCCTTCTTGTAGGTGTCGATGGGCAGAATACCCTGGGCGTAGGTGGTCTCGTTAAAGGCCGGGCAGGGGCCGAATTCCTTCGCCAGCTGTACAGAGGCCTTCAGCAGGTAGTACTGAATGGCTTCAAAGGTCTGGTGGGTCAGACCGATGGCGCTGCCGTCGGAATACTTGACGCCGTTTTTGGCCAGATAGTAGGCGTAGTTGATGACGCCAATACCCAGGGTACGGCGGTTCATGGAGCCTTTCTGCGCCGCCAGCAGCGGGTAGTCCTGATAGTCGAGCAGGGCGTCGAGGGCGCGTACCGCCAGATCCGCCAGGCCTTCCAGATCTTCCAGCTTGTCGATGGCACCCAGGTTAAAGGCGGACAGGGTACAGAGGGCAATTTCGCCGTTCTCATCGTTGATGTCGGTCAGCGGCTTGGTGGGCAGGGCGATTTCCAGACACAGGTTGCTCTGGCGCACCGGTGCCACGCTCGGATCGAACGGGCTGTGGGTGTTGCAGTGATCCACGTTCTGCACATAGATGCGGCCGGTGCCGGCGCGCTCCTGCATCATCAGCGAAAACAGCTCCACCGCCTTGACGGTGCGTTTGCGAATGCTGTCGTCGGCCTCGTACTGAACGTAGAGCTGTTCAAATTTGGCCTGATCTTCAAAGAAGGCGTCATACAGACCGGGCACGTCGGACGGGCTGAACAGGGTGATGTCGCCGCCCTTGATCAGGCGCTGGTACATCAGGCGGTTGATCTGCACGCCGTAGTCCATGTGGCGCACGCGGTTTTCTTCCACGCCCCGGTTGTTTTTCAGTACCAGCAGCGACTCCACTTCCAGGTGCCACATGGGGTAGAACAGGGTGGCGGCACCGCCGCGCACACCGCCCTGGGAGCAGCATTTGACCGCGGTCTGAAAGTGCTTGTAGAAGGGAATGCAGCCGGTATGAAAGGCTTCACCGCCACGAATGGGGCTGCCCAGGGCGCGAATGCGGCCGGCGTTGATGCCGATACCGGCACGCTGGGACACGTAACGCACAATGGCACCGGAAGTGGCGTTGATGGAGTCCAGGCTGTCGCCGCATTCGATCAGCACGCAGGAGCTGAACTGGCGGGTGGGGGTGCGCACGCCGGACATGATGGGCGTGGGCAGGGAAATCTTGAAGGTGGATACGGCGTCATAGAAACGGGTGACATAGTCCAGCCGGGTTTCCTTCGGATACTTGGAGAACAGACAGGCGGCCACCAGCATATAGAGGAACTGGGGGCTTTCGTAAATGTCGCCGGTCACCCGGTTCTGCACCAGGTATTTGCCTTCAAGCTGCTTGATGGCGGCGTAGGAAAAGTCCATGTCGCGCTCGTGGCACAGCCGCGCGTTCATGGTTTCGAATTCTTCGCGGCTATAGTCGGCCAGAATATGCTGGTCGTACTTGCCCATTTCGGTCAGGCGCACCACGTGATCATGGAAATGGGGCGGCTCAAATTCGCCATAGGCCTTTTTGCGCAGATGGAACATGGCCAGGCGGGCGGCCAGATACTGGTAATCCGGGGTTTGCTCGGAGATCAGATCGGCGGCGGCCTTGATGATGGTCTCATGAATATCTTCGGTACGAATGCCGTCATAGAACTGAATGTGGGAGCGCAGCTCCACCTGGGAAACAGAAACATTGTCCAGGCCCTCGGCGGCCCAGGTGATCACCCGGTGGATCTTGTCCAGATCAATGGGTTCCTTGGCTCCGGAACGTTTGGTAACCAGCAAATGTTTGTTCATAAGGCGGACCTTCTCCCCGTCGTGTTGTGCCACCACACAAAGCAATACGGACAACAACACCATATAGTGTGGTTGCCTTGTAGCAGAAACACAACATCTAGTTGTCTTGATTGGAATGGGCACAATATAGTGGGTTGGGTCACGTTTCTCAACCCGTGTAAAAGTGACTGTGCTTGTGGATAATCTGTGTGAAGCCGGCCTATGTTTGTGCTCACTAACTGCTGTGCCGTTGGCGCTCTGGCATTGGCAAAATACTGGTTTTTTTATGGCCGGCAGAAAAACTTTTTTAAAATATTTGGCTTGCAAAAACAGTCTGCTTGCGGATCCGCAGGATCTTTCAGCAGGGGGTGTCAAATGCTCCTTGTAACCAGTGGTTTAATGCCTCAACGGAGTCCATGACACCGCCGGCCTGCCAGTGCTGAGGATCCTCACCGGCAGAGATGTAGCCCCAGCCCGCCGCCAGGGTATGCATGCCGGCGGCCAGCCCCGCTTCGATATCGCGGCGGTGATCGCCCACATAAACGCAATGACCGGCGGCCACGCCCAGCCGCTCCGCCGCATGCAGCAGGGGGGCCGGGTGCGGTTTTTTCCAGGGCAGAGTGTCGGCACTGACGGTAATGCCACAGCGTTCAAACAGCGGCAAGCCGGCCAGCAGCGGCTCGGTCAGCGCCTGGGGTTTGTTGGTGACCACGCCCCAGGGAATGCTGTGCTGGTGAAGCCAGCCCACCAGCTCGGGTACACCCGCGTAGGGCTGAGTATGGTGGCACAGGTTCTGGCGGTAAAAGCCGAGCATGCGTTCCCGTAATGCTTCCAGGCCGTGCTGTTCAATCACCTCAGGGGGAATGCCGGCTTTCAGCAGGGCATAGGAGCCGTCGGAAGTGGTGCAGGCCAGCACTTCGTCGGACAGGGCCTTGAGGCCCAGGCCGGTGATCACATGATTGGCCGCCGCGCCCATGTCACCTGCGGTGTCGAGCAGGGTGCCGTCGAGATCGAACAATACCGCCTTGAACATGCTGTTTACTCCGGTTTGATGGCGTGAACCATGTAGTTGACATCGGCATCGGGGCTGAGTTTGAAGTCACCGTGCAGTGGCCGGTAGACCACGCCCTGAATGTCTTTCACCACCAGACCGGCAGCCTCGATAAAGCGGCACAGTTCGGCGGGACGAATAAACTTGCGGTGATCGTGGGTGCCTTTGGGCACCATTTTCAGCAGGTGTTCGGCGGCGCCGATCATCAGCAACCAGGCCTTGGGATTGCGGTTGATGGTAGAAAACACCAGGGTGGCACCGGGTTTGGCCAGTTGTGCACAGGCCGCCACCACGGAAGCAGGCTCGGGCACGTGCTCCAGCATTTCCATGCAGGTGACCACGTCAAACTGACCGGGTTGCTCTGCAGCCATCTGCTCGGCGGTGGCCTGGCGGTAGTTAACGCTGACACCGCTTTCCAGCGCGTGCAGCCGGGCCACCGCCAGGGGTTCCTGGCCCATGTCGACGCCGGTCACTTCAGCCCCTTCCCGGGCCAGGCTTTCGCTGAGAATGCCGCCACCGCAGCCGATGTCGATGATCTGTTTGCCAAACAGGCCGTCGGCCTTGTCGGCAATCCAGCCAAGGCGCAGCGGGTTGATATTGTGCAGGGGCTTGAAGTCGCCATCCAGATCCCACCAGCGTGAAGCCATGGCCTCGAATTTGTCGATTTCCTGTTGATCTACGTTCATGAAACTGTCTTGTGCCTGGAAGAATGGGACAACCATTATAACCAAGCCATAATACCCTGCCAGCTTCACTGCTCCCGTCGGACCGGAACTGTGCTAGAATGACCCGCTTTTTAAAGCCATATAATCAATAACCTGGGGACAAGGCTTGCTATGACCGATTTGGCCCGAGAAATCATGCCGATCAACATTGAGGAAGAGCTGAAACGCTCCTACCTCGATTACGCCATGAGCGTGATCGTGGGGCGCGCGCTGCCCGATGTTAGAGACGGCCTGAAGCCGGTGCATCGCCGCGTGCTGTTCGCCATGAACGAGCTCGGCAACGACTGGAACAAACCCTATAAAAAGTCGGCCCGTGTGGTGGGCGACGTAATAGGTAAATATCACCCCCACGGCGACAGCGCGGTATACGACACCATAGTGCGCATGGCACAGGACTTTTCCATGCGCTACACCCTGGTCGACGGCCAGGGCAACTTCGGCTCGGTAGACGGCGACTCCGCCGCCGCCATGCGTTATACCGAAGTGCGTATGGATAAAATTGCCCACGAGCTGCTGGCAGACCTCGACAAGGAAACCGTCGACTGGGTGCCCAACTACGATGGCACCGAACTGATCCCGGCAGTGATGCCCACCCGGGTGCCCAACCTGTTGGTGAACGGCTCTTCCGGTATTGCCGTGGGCATGGCCACCAATATTCCGCCCCACAACCTTAACGAGGTGGTGGACGGCTGCCTGGCGCTGATCGACGACGAGCATATCAGCATCGATCAGCTGATTGAGCTGATCCCCGGCCCGGACTTTCCCACCGGCGGCATCATCAACGGCAAGTCGGGCATTCTCGACGCCTACCGCACCGGTCGCGGCAAGATTTACGTGCGCGCCCTGGCGGAGATTGAAACCGACGAGAAAACCGGCCGCGAGACCATTATCGTCTCCGAGCTGCCCTATCAGGTAAACAAGGCCCGGCTGATTGAAAAAATCGCCGAGCTGGTCAAGGAAAAACGTATCGAGGGCATTTCCGCCCTGCGCGACGAGTCCGACAAGGACGGCATGCGCATTGTGATCGAGGTGCGCCGGGGCGAGGTAGGGGAGGTGATCCTCAACAACCTGTACGCCCAGACCCAGATGCAGACCGTGTTCGGCATCAACATGGTGGCGCTGGACAACAACCAGCCGCGCACCTTCAACCTGAAGGACATGCTGGAGTGCTTTATTCAGCATCGCCGGGAAGTGGTGACCCGCCGCACCGTGTTTGAACTGCGCAAGGCGCGGGACCGGGCCCATATACTGGAAGGCCTGGCCATTGCCCTGGCCAATATCGATCCGGTGATTGAGCTGATCCGTCGCTCGCCGACCCCGGCAGACGCCAAGGCCGGCCTGCTGGCGCAGGGCTGGGAGCTGGGCAACGTGGCCAGCATGCTGGAGCGGGCCGGTGACGACGCCGCCCGTCCGGAGTGGCTGGAGCCGGAATACGGCATTCGCGACGGCCACTATTATCTGACCGAGCAACAGGCCCAGGCCATTCTGGAGCTGCGTCTGCACCGGCTGACCGGCCTTGAGCACGAAAAGATCCTGGAAGAATACAAGGGTCTGCTGGAGCAGATTGCCGAGCTGCTGCACATTCTCAACAGCAGCGCCCGGCTGATGGAAGTGATCCGTGAAGAGCTGGAAGCGCTCAAGGAGCAGTTTGGCGATCAGCGCCGCACCGAGATCACCACCTCCAGCGCCGAGATCAATCTGGAAGATCTGATCACCCAGGAAGACGTGGTGGTGACCCTGTCCCACCAGGGTTACGTCAAGTACCAGCCGCTCACCGACTACGAGGCCCAGCGCCGCGGCGGCCGGGGCAAGTCCGCCACCCGCATGAAGGAAGAAGACTTCGTTGAGCGGCTGCTGGTGGCCAACACCCACGACACCATTCTGTGCTTCTCTACCGCCGGCAAGGTGTACTGGCTCAAGGTGTATCAGCTGCCGGAAGCCAGCCGCACCGCCCGTGGCCGTCCCATCGTCAACCTGTTGCCGCTGGACGAGCATGAGCGTATTACCGCCATTCTGCCGGTGAAGGAATACGCCGACGACAAGGCGGTGTTCTTCGCTACCCGTCACGGCACGGTAAAGAAAACCGAACTGACCGCCTTCAGCCGGCCGCTGGCCTCGGGTATTCGCGCCATCAACCTGGTGGAAGGCGACGAGCTGATCGGGGTGGACATTACCGACGGCGACAACGAGATCATGCTGTTCTCCGATGCCGGCAAGGTGGTGCGTTTCCACGAGGATCAGGTGCGCGCCATGGGCCGGACCGCCACCGGGGTGCGCGGCATTCGCCTGGGCGACAACGACAATGTGGTGTCGCTGATCGTGCCCAGAGGCGAGGGTGCCATTCTCACCGCCACCGCCAACGGCTACGGCAAACGCACCGCCCTTGAGGAGTACCCGACCAAGAGCCGGGCGACCCTGGGCGTGGTGTCCATCAAGGTGAGCGATCGCAACGGCGCCGTGGTGGGGGCCATTCAGGTGGACGAAACCAACGAGATCATGCTGATCACCAACGGCGGCACCCTGGTGCGTACCCGGGTGTCGGAAGTGAGCCTGATCAGCCGTAACACCGCCGGCGTGCGTTTGATCCGTACCGGAGAAGACGAGCAGGTGGTGGGCTTGCAGCGCATCGAAGAGCCGGAAGACGACGAGCCCATCGAGGGCGAGGAAGGTCAGGAGTCCGGGGACGTGAAGGATACGTCTGCACCGGCCACCGACGAGTAATAAAAAAAGAGGCCTGCGGGCCTCTTTTTGCTTTGACTTGGCGCGTGAGCGCCCTGTAAAACGAGAAAGCGCCGGCGTTGCGGCGTTCAACATTAGCAGGTTAACTCAGGGAAAATGGAGAAAATGGTTTACAACTTCAGCGCAGGTCCGGCCATGCTGCCGGTTGAGGTCATGCAGCGGGCGCAGGCCGAGTTTCGCGATTTTAACGGACTGGGCGTGTCGGTGATGGAGCTCAGCCATCGTGGCGCCGATTATATGGCGGTGGCGGCCCAGGCCGAGCGGGATCTGCGCGAGCTGATGCACATCCCCGACAACTACAGAGTGCTGTTCCTGCAGGGCGGCGGTCGCGGCCAGTTTGCCGCCGTGGCGCTGAACCTGATGGGCAAGAATGCCAAGGCCGATTACATCGTCACCGGTCAGTGGTCCCGCGCCGCAGTGGCCGAGGCGGAGAAGGTGGGTACGGTGCGGGTGCTGGACGGCTTTGAAGCCGGCGAGGAGCCGCGCAAACTGGCCAGAAGCTGGGATCTGGACCCCACCGCTGCCTATGTGCACTACTGCCCGAACGAAACCGTGGAAGGCATTGAGTACGACTTTATTCCCGACACCGGCGATGTGCCCCTGGTGGCGGACATGTCGTCCACCATTCTTTCCCGTCCGGTGGACGTGAGCAAATTCGGCATCATCTATGCCGGTGCCCAGAAGAACATCGGCCCCTCCGGTCTGGCGGTGGTGATCGTGCGTGACGATCTGCTCGACCAGGCCTGCCCGAATACCCCGGCTATCATGGACTATGCCGCCATGGCCAAGGCCGACTCCATGCTCAACACCCCGCCTACCTATGCCTGGTACCTGGCCGGTCTGGTGTTCCAGTGGCTGAAGGAAAAAGGCGGCGTGGCAGCCATCGGCAAGCAGAATCAGGCCAAGGCCGAACTGCTGTACAGCTATGTGGATGCCAGCGACTTTTACGAGAACCGGGTTCACCCCAGCGCCCGCTCCTGGATGAACATTCCGTTCCAGCTGAAGGACGAGTCTCTCAACGAGGCCTTCCTGAAAGAGTCAAAAGAAGCCGGCTTGCTGGCGCTCAAGGGTCACCGCATCGTGGGCGGCATGCGTGCCAGCGTATACAACGCCATGCCCATTGAAGGCGTACAGGCCCTGGTCGACTTTATGGACGACTTCGCCAAGCGTAACAGCTGAGCTGAAGTGTGAAGCCATGATCTTATGAGTTGTTTGTAAGCCCCAAAGCCTGTTGCCTGTCAGGCCGTGCACTGTCGTCTGCCAAAGCGCACTGCTTCGCCGGTACGCCGTGGGAAATGACACTCAATGTTTCAAGCCGCTGCGAACATACTAAATGTTCGGTCGGCTTGAAACATCTCGTCATGGCGAGCAAGCTCGCCCCATGTAGGCTCCGCTACGCATCTGACCGCCAGGGATGGCGGGAATGCCGAAAATGCAGGAGCAATTTTCGGCCATGGCGCAGAGGGCGCGGCGAAGCAGACGCCCTTTGGCCTCCTCGGTAATCACCGGGTTGTCAGAAGCAACTTGCAGGCAATATCGGCGTATCACGAAGCAGCAGCGGGGATTGCCGTAGCCGACCGTCAAATGCCAGGGATGGCATTTGCCGAGCGTCCCATGGACGGGCCCGAAGCGTGTCGGCGGAGCGCAACCGCGCTGCTGCTTCGCATTGCGGAGTAACTGACAACAACCAGCTTCAGGCTGGCTTCGTGTTTTAGGCATTACTCAAAACAGTATTAAGGAGCCATTGTGAGTATTGATTTTCTGGCCCTGGCCAACCCGGGGGTACCGGGTCTGCATCCTTATCAGCCGGGCAAGCCGGTGGAAGAGCTGGAGCGTGAGCTCGGCATCAGCCACAGCGTCAAGCTGGCCTCGAACGAAAACCCATTGGGCCCGGGCCCCAAGGCCATTGCCGCCATTCAGAAGGCGCTGCCGGAGCTGGCCCGCTACCCGGACGCCAACGGCTTTGGCCTGAAAACGGCCCTGGCCGGCAAGCTGAAGGTGAACACCGATCAGCTGATCTTGGGCAACGGCTCCAACGAGCTGATCGATCTGCTGTTCCACACCTTTGTGGGCCCGCAGCAGGAAGTGGTCTATTCCCAGTACACCTTTATCGTTTACGCCCTGGCCACTCAGGCCCATGGCGCCCAAGCGGTGGAAGTGCCGGCGGTGGACTGTGGCCACGATCTCGACGCCATGGCCGCGGCCATTACTCCGTCTACCCGGCTGGTGTGCATCACCAACCCCAATAACCCCACCGGTACCTTCCTCACCAAGGGCGAGGTCAAGGCCTTTATGGACCGTGTGCCGGCCAACGTGCTGGTGGTGCTGGATGAGGCCTATACCGAGTACGTGGGTGAAGACGAGCGCCTGCCCTCCATCGACTGGCTGAACGAATATCCCAACCTGATTGTGTCCCGTACCTTCTCCAAGGCTTACGGTCTGGCCGGCCTGCGGGTGGGTTACATGGTGTGCCACCCCGAGCTGGTGGCGGTGCTGAACCGGGTGCGTGAGCCCTTTAACTGCAACAGCCTGGCGCTGGCGGCGGCGGAAGCGGCGCTGAACGACGATGCCTACCTGACCGAAGCGGTGGCGCTGAACAATCAGGGCATGGCCATGTATGAAACCTTCTTCAAGGAGCAGGGGCTGAAGTACATACCGTCAAAGGGCAACTTTATTACCCTGGATCTGGAGCGGAACGCCGGCCCGGTATACGAGGCGCTGCTGCGGGAAGGGGTGATAGTAAGACCCATTGCCGGCTACGGCCTGCCCACCTGCCTGCGTATCAGCATTGGTCTTGAAGCCGAAAACCGGCGCTGTATTGAAGCGCTGAAAAAGGTGCTCGGCTGAGCCCTTGCCTTGTCGCTCACTCTTCATGACATCAGGGCAAGTGGCTTGCTCTGATGCCGCTGCCCTGATAACGTCAGGGTAGCTTCAAACGATTTATCCCCATCTCCAGGAAGATTATGGAAAGTCTCAAACTATCTCCCATTGCCCGGGTGGAGGGCACGGTCAACCTGCCCGGCTCCAAGTCGGTGTCCAACCGGGCACTGCTGCTGGCTGCTCTGGCCCAGGGCACCACTCGCCTGACCAACCTGCTCGACAGCGACGACATTCGCCATATGCTGGATGCGCTCAAACAGCTGGGAGTGCAGTATGAGCTGTCGGACGACAAGACCGAGTGCGTGGTGCACGGTCTGGGACGGGCCTTCAGTGTCAACGAGCCGGTGTCGCTGTTTCTGGGCAATGCCGGCACCGCCATGCGCCCGCTGTGTGCAGCCCTGTGTCTGGGTACCGGCGAGTTTACCCTGACCGGTGAGCCGCGAATGTGGGAGCGGCCTATCGGTCACCTGGTGGATGCCCTGCGGGAAGCCGGTGCCGATATCAGCTACCTCAAGACCGATGGCTATCCGCCGGTGTTTATCAATGGCAAAGGGCTGTGGGGCGGCGACGTTCACATTGATGGCTCCGTTTCCAGCCAGTTCCTTACCGCTTTCCTGATGGCGGCGCCCATGGCCTCTGGTGACACCCGTATTCATATCAAGGGTGAGCTGGTCTCCAAGCCCTATATCGATATTACCCTGCATATCATGAAGCAGTTCGGGGTGGTGGTTGAGCATGACGATTACCAGACCTTTTATATTACCGGCAACCAGACTTACGTGTCACCGGGTGCCTTTCTGGTGGAAGGGGACGCCTCGTCGGCCTCCTATTTCCTTGCCGCCGGCGCCATCAAGGGCAAGGTGCGGGTCACCGGCATTGGCCGGGACAGCATTCAGGGTGACATTCGCTTTGCCGATGTGCTGGAGGCCATGGGTGCCAGGATCACCTGGGGTGACGACTTTATCGAAGCTGAGCACGTGGGACCGCTGAAGGCGGTGGACATGGACATGAACCACATTCCCGATGCGGCCATGACCATTGCCACCACGGCCCTGTTTGCCGAGGGCACCACCCGCATCAGCAATATTTACAACTGGCGGGTGAAGGAAACCGACCGGCTGTACGCCATGGCCACCGAGCTGAAAAAGCTGGGGGTCGAGGTGGAAGAGGGGGAAGACTACCTGGTGGTGACCCCGGCAACCGTGCTGCAGGAGGCGGAGATCGCCACCTACAACGATCACCGCATCGCCATGTGCTTCTCTCTGGTGGCGCTCAGCGATACCCCGGTGGTGATCCTGGATCCGGGCTGCACCTCCAAGACCTTCCCGGACTACTTCGACAAGCTGGCCAGCATCAGCCACTGATCAAAACGCCCCGCAAAAGCGGGGCTTTTTTGAGCTGTAAGCCATAAGCTGTCAGCGGTAAGTTGTTCTGCGTTGCCTGCATGCGCGAAGTGTTATCTGCAAATACGGCTCACTCTTCAAACCACACCACTGATGGCTTATAGCTTAAAGCTTACAGCTGTCTTTTAATGGTGTTTCATTCTCTCCAGTGCTTCCCGTGCCTTGATATCGGCGGCGTCCAGCTCGGCCAGTACTTTTTCAATATCATCCAGCTGTTGCTGCAGCACGATGCGCTTTTCCGCGATCATGGCCACCATGGAGTGCAGCTGGGGGCGGGTGCTGTGTTCGGCATCATAGAGTTCAAACAGCTCGCGCATTTCCGCCAGGCTGAAACCGAGCCGCTTGCCCCGCAGGATCAGGGTCAGGCGAATACGGTCCTTGTGGCTGTATATGCGGCTGTTGCCCTTGCGCTTGGGAGTGATAAGCCCCAGCTCTTCGTAGTGACGCAGGGTACGGGGGGTGATATCAAACTCGTCGGCCAACTCGGATATGGTATAGGTGACTTCCTTATTGGGCATCATGACAACTCCTGCTACAGCTGAAAAACAAGTTTGAGCGGCGAACCTTACACCCAAGGCGATAGGCTGTGAAGTCCGGCTTTGACTCACACCGGCTATTACGCCAAGATTATTGCTTTATGGCAACCGGCGGAGACGGCGTGTTTATTTTCAGAGTCAGGGACGGCGAGGGTGGTCAGGCACAAATTCGTATTCAGGCACTGGACTGGAGCGAGCAGGGTGAGGTTGAGTTCAGCGCCAACAGCGATGCCCTGGCGGTCACTCTGCTGTCAGGGTGCCGCAGCGGCCGGGGGCACTTCGGACTGCTTGCAGGAGCCAAGCCCATGGATGTAGAGCAGTGGCTGGATTACCTGCAGGAGCAGCACAGGCTGACCGAAGTGGCGGTGGACATTTACAGCCCTCTTGATGAAGGCTATGCCGGACTGTGCGGGCTTGATGAAGAGCAGGTGCAGAACCTGCTGCAGCTGGTGTACAAGGTTGGCGGTTTTAACCGCCTGCAGATCATGCGTTACCTTAAACACCGTAAAAATCCGTCCACCATGTCGACCCGTTACAGTCCGGAGGAGCTTGCCCGTTACCGCCACCTGGGGGAGCTTATCAACTACCTGTTGAAGCTGAAGTCAGCGTCAGCCCTTTAAAGTCGGCCAGGGGCACCGGTTTGCTGATCAGGTAGCCCTGTATGCCATCGATATACATGGTTTCCAGCAGTCGCTTCTGCTCGTCGGTTTCCACGCCTTCCGCCACCACATGGCAGCCCAGACGCTGGGCCAGATCGATGATCATGCGCACAAACTGCTGATTGGCACTGTCGTCCAGCAGGTGACGCACCAGCTCCGGATCCAGCTTGACGTAGTCGGGTTTGATGTCCTTGAGCAGACGGAAGGATCCATAGCCATGGCCGAACTTGCTGATGGCCGAGCGGGCGCCGGTACGCCGGATCATATCAAACAGCCGCTTGCCATTGGTAAGCTGATGCTCCAGAACATGCTCGTCAAGTTCAAAGACCAGGCTGGCGGTGACGTTGGGGTTGCGCAATAACACCCGTTCCAGCCAGATCAGGAAGGAGCTTTGCTGCAGACTGGCCGGGGTCAGGTTTATCGCCCAGCGCTGGGCCGGCAGCTCGTTGACGGCAATCTTGCGTAAAATCATTTCAATGATTTTCTGCTCGAACAGCATGGACATACCCAGTCGTTGCAGCATGGCAAACACGGTAGAGGCGGGATAGACGCCACCGTTGTCATTGGGAAAATGAGTAAAGATCTCGTTATAACCGGGCAGGGAAGGTTTCAGCAGCCTGGCCGGTTGAACGACCAGACGTATGCGGTCGTCGTCGAGCATGCTCTGCAACCGCTGACGCCACTGGTTTTCGCCCAAATCTTCATCGTCGCTGTTTTTCAGTACCATGCGCCAGCCGTTGGGCTCACCGCTCTGAGCCTGGGCCAGGGCGGAATCGGCGCGTATCAGAATACTTTCCGGAGACTGGCCCGGAAGCAACTGGGTAAAACCGATATAGGCGGCGCAATCCAGCTCGTGTACATCCTGATAGTGATAAAGCTCCTGCTGCAGCTCGGCACCCAGGCTCTTGGCATGGGGTTCGCACTGACCAGGCATAAGCACGGCAATATCGCTGCCGTTAATGCGGTAGGCATGAGCCCCCATTCTGGATTGAATGGCTTTGCGGATGAGCCTTGAGATGTCCTGCAGATACTGGTCACCGGCCTGAAAACCATGGCGGTTATTGATGTCCTGCAAGGCGCTGGCACGCAGCAGCATCAGGGTGGCGGTGGCCAGGCGGTTCTCATTGGCCAGCAGCAGGGTCAGATCCCGGCGAAAGGCATAGCGGTTGCCAAGGGTAGTGAGGTTGTCTCGCTGACTTTGCTGCAATGCTTCATCCAGCTCCCGCTGAAGGTTGTCCTGGCGTTGGCGATGGTGCTGAAGCTGCTCGATAATGGCCTGAGCCAGCGTGTCTCCCTGAGCGACCCCGTTCTTATCCGGATTGTTCAGGAGGTTGATGAGGTACTTCTGTCTGGCCCGGGTTTGTGTGCGGATGCGGTAATACATTCCTCCACACAACAGCAGGCTGGCAATACCCAAAGGCAAGGAAACGGACAGCCACTGTTCGGTGGCTGCCTGGGTATCCAGTACATAAAAGGCCGGAGTGGGCTCCAGGTTAAGCTGTTGTATTTCGCTCAGTTTGCCAAACCACCAGGCATGGCTTTGATCTGCAGGTGGCTGGCCTTGTGTCAAAACGGTCAGCCCGGGCAAGGACGGTAAAGGATCCGTTGCCTGACTGAGCAGGGAAGGAAGCTGTTGATGGATTTGCTGCTGCCAGTGGCTCAGAGTTCGCTGGGCCGACCACCAGGGTAACAGCAGGCTCAACAGGACGAGTACAACGGCCAGCAGCAGGGACAGATTAAAAAAACGGGATTCCCGCATAATTGGCATCCTTGTAATGACGGGATAAATGACAGAAGAATAATGCCACTGTCTGCCGGGGGTGCATAGTACACAGGCCGCATGGAAACAGAAGCAGGGCAAAAAACGCTACTCACTTGATGCTCATCATGATCCAAGCAGGCAGGAATGACAAGGGTATTGCGGCAACGTTTGAGCTGGATCACGACACCTGGCTGGTGTCAAGCAATAAAAAAGCCGGCATGAAGCCGGCTTTCAGAAAGGTGGCTCCCCCTGCTGGACTTGAACCAGCGACATACGGATTAACAGTCCGCCGTTCTACCGACTGAACTAAGGGGGAACAACTTTTTAAACTGGCTCCCCCTGCTGGACTTGAACCAGCGACATACGGATTAACAGTCCGCCGTTCTACCGACTGAACTAAGGGGGAACAACTTTTTAAACTTGGCTCCCCCTGCTGGACTTGAACCAGCGACATACGGATTAACAGTCCGCCGTTCTACCGACTGAACTAAGGGGGAACAACTTTTTTAAACTTGGCTCCCCCTGCTGGACTTGAACCAGCGACATACGGATTAACAGTCCGCCGTTCTACCGACTGAACTAAGGGGGAAGAGGCATCGCTTGAATGCGTGGCGCATGTTAAAGGCTGCCCCGGGAGCTGTCAACACTGAAAATGTCTTTCCCTGTAAAATCAGACTGTTTGATGCAATAGTGTTCGGTTGGGGCGAAAACCTCACCAGAATGGGGGAAAGATGAACAGGTGCGCAGATGCAGGGTGAAAGTTAGAAGCAGAGCAGAGGACTGAAGCGGGCGAGCGCTGACACATCCGCTTGGTGTGGTAGAGCCCGGACGGGGTTCGAAATCATATGAGCCCTTACCCCTTTGGCCGGGAAAAACGGGCCTGAATCCGCTCCCTGGTTAAAGCCGGATTGCTTGCCGGAAAGGGGGCAGCAAAGACAGAGGGTGGAGGTGTTTTTTGACTGTCGGGTCATAAATAAACCTGATCCCGACAGTAGAGCAAGAATATTGACTTTGTGAAATTATTGTTAATTTTTCGATTTTGTTTTTATAAGTTAAAAATCATTTCATGTCAGGTGCTGAAAAATAAAACCAGTATCATCCGCCAGTATTGAAAGAGCTTCCTGCTTCGCGGTGAAGAGGTGTCGTAAAATTCTGTTTGATATGTTTTTTTTGATTTTTTCTTCTAGGTGTCATTTTATCTTTACTCGTCTTGCTCCCCCTTCTTATCTTAATAGTTTCAATCGTCACTGAAATTTATTTTGTGACAAAGCATTTATTTTAATGCAATTGTCATAAATTTGGCGTTATAGTATTCGGGCCTGAGCAGGGAGTACGTTCAGGTGCGGTACTATAGAAATCGAATGTGTTGTTGTCATTGTCAACAATGGCTGTTGGCAGTGTGCACAAAAATAAGTTTGGCTTTCTTTATATTGTATATACATGGAGTAAAGTGTTCATGACCGACAAAAAAATCGCTTTGGTAACCGGTGCAGCAGGTGGAATTGGTACAGAAGTTTGCCGTTTGTTTGTAAACAACGGCTACAAGGTACTGGCTACCCATCGTCCCGGCAAAGAGCAGCAGGCTGCCAACTGGCTGCAGGAAGAAGGCCTGGCCGGCAAGGATGTACAGCTGCTTGCTCTGGATGTGTCTGATCATGAAGCGATTGGTGAGGTTCTGGGCAATACCCTGCGGGAGCTGGGCCGCATTGATGTGCTGGTTAACAACGCCGGCATTACCCGTGACGCGACCTTTAAAAAGATGTCCTGGGATCAGTGGAAAGAAGTAATGGACACTAACCTGAACAGTCTGTTCAGTGTAACACAACCTATTTTCAACAAGATGTGCGAGCTGGGCAGCGGCCGTATTATCAATATCTCCTCCGTAAATGGTCTTAAGGGCCAGTTTGGCCAGGCCAACTATTCTGCCGCCAAGGCCGGCATGATTGGCTTTACCAAGGCGCTGGCTGCTGAAGGCGCCCGTTTCGGCGTGACTGTCAATGCCGTGGCCCCTGGCTATACCGCCACGCCCATGGTGACTGCCATTCGTGAAGATGTACTTGATTCCATCAAGTCAACTATTCCGCTCAAGCGTCTGGCGAGCACCGAAGAAGTCGCCGGTGCGGTACTTTATCTGGCGGGCGAACACGGTGGTTACGTGACCGGTGAAACCCTGTCCGTTAACGGCGGCCTTTACATGCAATAAGTCTTGCGGCTTTTATTTTACGGAGTGAAAAACAATTATGTCTGAACCTGTATACATTGTTGCGGCTAAACGCACCCCCATCGGCGCCTTTCTGGGCTCGCTGAAAACGGTTTCTCCTGCCGAACTGGCCGCCGCCGCCATTAAAGGCGCACTGGAACAGGCCAAGCTGTCCGGCAACGATATTAATGAAGTGATCGTGGGTAACGTGGTCAGCGCCGGCCAGGGCATGGGCATTGGTCGCCAGGCCGCCCTGGCTGCCGGTATTCCCGCCGGCATTCCCGCCTATACCCTTAACATGGTTTGTGGCAGCGGCATGAAAACCCTGATGGACGCCTGCGCCCATATCAAGGCCGGTGACGCCGAAGTTGTAGTGGCCGCGGGTTGCGAAAACATGTCGCAAATTCCTCATGTGGTGAAAGGCGATCTGCGCAATGGCCAGAAAATGGGCGACATGACCCTGTCCGATCTGCTGATCAGCGACGGTCTGACCGACGTGTTCAACCAGTACCACATGGGCGTGACCGCCGAAAACGTGGTGGCTCAGGAAAACATCAGCCGTGAAGAGCAGGATGCGCTGGCCGTGGCCAGTCAGTCCAAGGCGGTAGCCGCCATTGAAGCGGGCTTCTTCAAGGACGAAATCGTGCCGGTGGAAGTGAAAACCCGCAAGGAAGTGCTGACCATCGATACCGATGAGTACCCCAAGGCCGGCACCACCACCGACGGTCTGGCCAAGCTGCGCCCGGCATTCAAGCGTGACGGCGGCTCTGTGACCGCGGGCAACGCCTCTGGCATCAACGACGGTGGCAGCGCCATCATCGTGGCCAGCAAGTCTGCCGTTGAGCGCCTGGGCCTGACTCCGCTGGCCGAGGTGGTGAGCTATGGTCAGGGCGGTATCGACCCTGAAATCATGGGCCTGGGCCCGGTGCCGGCCATTGGCCAGGCGCTGAACAAGGCCGGTCTGAACCTGGCTGATATCGAGCGTTTTGAGCTGAACGAGGCCTTTGCCGGTCAGGCTCTGGGCGTAGTGCGCCAGCTGTCCCGTGAGCACGATGTGGCCGAACAGGCGGTGCTGGAAAAGACCAACAAAAACGGCGGCGCCATTGCCCTGGGTCACCCCCTGGGAGCCTCCGGTAACCGTATTATGGTTACCCTGCTGTATGAGCTGCAGCGCAGCAATACCAGCCTGGGTCTGGCCTCCCTGTGTGTGGGTGGCGGCATGGGCACCGCTGTTATTCTCAAGCGGGTGTAATCTGAATGGCGGCGCACCGGCGCCGCCTTGTTACTGAATCTCAGTTTAAGGATCTTCTCATGTACACGGATATTTTCAAAACCTTTAACGATCAGACCGAAAAAGCCTTTGGCCCCCTGTATCAGTACAATCAGCTGGTCGCAAAAAACTTTACCGCCCTGACCAACCTGCAGCTTGAGGCCGCCCGTCAGTATGCCGACATCGGTCTGGCTCAGCTGCAGGCCAACAGCCAGGTACGTGATGTACAAGGGCTGGTCACCAGCGGCGCCAAGCAGCTGGAAACCATGACCCGCATCAGCCAGCAGATGATTGAAGATGGCAAAAAGCTGGCGGAGCTGGCCCAGGAATTCAAGGCCGGTCTCGACGGTCTGGCTGCCGAGGCGGCCAAACAGTAAGCCGGCGCTGCCTTTCCGGTCGTTAGCTATGAAGGAAAGGGGCCCGTCGGCCCCTTTCTGTTTGCCGGGCAACCTGTACCTGTGCCCGGGGGTCACCTTTTCATGCAGGGAGGGACATAATGGAGCAGAATACTTTTCAGGGCGGCGATCCCATTCGTCAGTTTTTTCATTGGAATGAAAACGTCTGGGCCGACATTCAGCGAAGCCGTCTGGGCGACAACCCGGTCACCGAGGCATTGTCCCGGGTGAATGCCGAAGATCTCAAAACCTTTTACGATGCCGTGGCCGCCAATCCGGTGCGTTTGCTGGAAATGCAGATGCAATGGTGGCAGGGGCAGCTGGCCATCTGTCAGAACAGCATGGTCAGGGCGCTCGACACCAGTGCCGAGAGCGTGATCGCCGATCCGCCCGGCGACCGGCGTTTTCAGTACAAGGCCTGGAAGGACGATCCTAATTTCGACTTTCTGCGCCAGTCTTACCTGCACTTTGCCAATTCCCTGATGCAGACCCTGGAAGTGGTGGAAGGGCTGCCGGAGCCGGCGCGTCAGCGGCTTATTTTCTTTTTCCGTCAGACCATCAATGCGCTGTCGCCCAGCAACTTTATCTGGAGTAACCCTGAGCTGTTGCACCGTACTCTGGAAGAAAAGGGGGCGAACCTGGTCAAGGGCATCAATCTGTTTCAGGAAGATCTGGCCAACAGCGCCAACCTGCTGAAAATTCGCATGACCCGCCAGTCTGCCTTTGAGCTGGGCAAGGATCTGGCCACCACCCCGGGTGAGGTGGTGTTCCGCAACGATATTTTCGAGCTGATCCAGTACGGCGCCAGCACCGACAAGGTGCATCAGACGCCGCTGCTGGTGATTCCGCCCTTTATCAACAAGTTCTATATTCTGGATCTGCGTGAGCAGAACTCTCTGGTGCGCTGGCTCAGGGATCAGGGCCACACCGTGTTCCTGATGTCCTGGCGCAATCCGGGCAAGGAGCAGGCCAGCATCGGTTTTCAGGATCTGATCAACGCCGGCACCATGGAAGCCATTCGGGTGATAGAGCGCATCACCAGCGAGAAGGAAGTCAACGCCATCGGTTACTGCATCGGCGGTACCCTGCTGGCCAGCACCATGGCGCTGTATGCGGCCCGCCGTATGAAGCCAAGGGTGAAAAGCGCCACCTTCCTGACTACCCTGCTGGATTTTACTCAGCCCGGAGAAGTGGGTGTCTTTATCAATGACCCCGTGGTCAGCGCCATGGAGCGAATGAACGACGAACAGGGGTATTTTGATGGCCGCCAGATGGCGGTGACCTTCAGTCTGCTGCGGGAAAACAGCCTGTACTGGAACTATTACATCAACAACTACCTCAAGGGCGAAGAGCCGGCAGATTTCGACATTCTCTACTGGAACAGCGACAGCACCAACCTGAGCGCCACCTGTGCCAGCTTCCTGCTGCGGGATCTGTATCTCGACAACAAGCTGAGCAAGGGCGAAGTCAAGGTGGGCAACTTTGGTGTGGATCTGTCCAAGGTGCAGACGCCGAGCTATTTTCTGTCGACCAAGGACGATCATATCGCCCTCTGGGACGCCACCTTCAACGGCTCAAAACTGCTGGGCGGTGATACCACCCTGGTGCTGGGGGAGTCAGGTCATGTGGCCGGTGTGGTCAACCCTCCGGGCAAAAACAAGTACGGTTACTGGCTGAGTGAACAAGGCTTTGAGTCGCCCGAGCAGTGGCTGGCCTCGGCCAGGCGCGAAGCCGGCTCCTGGTGGCCGCACTGGCAGCAGTGGGTGACACCGCACCTGGGCAAGTCCGTTGCCGCCCGCGCCATTGGCAACGAGGAATGTCCGGGCCTGATGCCGGCCCCGGGCCGCTATGTGCAGCAGACTCTGCCCGTGGAAGAGTAATATTAAGCCGCCTTTGGGCGGCTTTTCCGCTTTTGGTGGCTTTATCATGGCGGGCCTATTGAGCCCCGCGCCGGAATCATGGATCATGGTCGTTTGATCCCATCACACCATTTTCCAGTTTCGAGGTGCATTGAATGAGTCAGGCGGACCACAGTCCCAGCAATTTCATTCGTCAGATCATTGATGAAGATCTGGCCAGCGGCAAGCATCAGTCGGTGCAGACCCGCTTTCCTCCGGAGCCGAACGGCTACCTGCACATTGGCCACGCCAAATCCATCTGCCTGAACTTTGGCATTGCCGAAGACTATCAGGGCAAATGCAACCTGCGTTTTGACGACACCAACCCCGAAAAGGAAAGTGTGGAATACGTTGAATCCATCAAGCGCGACGTACAATGGCTGGGCTTTGAGTGGAGCGGCGACATTCATTATTCATCCGACTATTTTGAAAAGCTCTATGGCTACGCCGTTGAGCTGATTGAAAAGGGCCTGGCCTATGTGGACGAGCTCACCCCGGAGCAAATTCGCGAATACCGCGGCACCCTGACCAGCCCCGGCCGCAACAGCCCTTACCGGGATCGTCCGGTGGAAGAAAATCTCGAGTTGTTCACCCGCATGCGCAACGGCGAGTTTGCCGAAGGCACCGCCTGTCTGCGCGCCAAGATCGACATGGCGTCGTCCTTTATGGTGATGCGTGATCCCGTCATCTACCGGGTGCGTTTTGCCCACCATCACCAGACCGGTGACAAGTGGTGCATCTACCCCATGTACGACTTCACCCACTGCATTTCCGATGCGCTGGAAGGCATTACCCACTCCCTGTGTACCCTGGAGTTTCAGGACAACCGCCGCCTCTACGACTGGGTGCTGGACAACATCAGCATTGAGTGTCACCCGCGCCAGTACGAGTTTTCCCGGCTCAACCTGGAATACACCGTCATGTCCAAGCGCAAGCTCAACCAGCTGGTGACCGACGGCCACGTGGAAGGCTGGAACGATCCGCGCATGCCGACCATCTCCGGCCTGCGCCGCCGTGGCTATACGCCGGCGGCCATTCGCGAGTTCTGCCGCCGCATCGGCGTGACCAAGCAGGACAACACAGTGGAAATGGGCATGCTGGAAGCCTGTATTCGCGACGATCTCAATGACAACGCTCCCCGCGCCATGGCGGTGCTGCGCCCGGTGCGGCTGGTGATTGAAAACCTGCCGGAAGGTCACGAGGAAACCCTCAAGGCCCCCAATCACCCCAGCAAGCCCGAGATGGGCGAGCGGCAGCTATCCTTTACCCGGGAAATTTTCATCGACGAAGCGGATTTCCGGGAAGAGGCCAACAAGAAATACAAGCGTCTGGTGCTGGGCAAGGAAGTGCGGTTGCGCAATGCCTATGTGATCAAGGCCGAGCGGGTGGAAAAGGATGATGCCGGCAACATTACCACCATCTACTGCAGCTATGATCCCGAGACCCTGGGCAAGGATCCCGCCGACGGCCGCAAGGTCAAGGGCGTGATCCACTGGGTATCCGCCAGTCACGGCGTGCCTGCCGAGGTGCGTCTCTACGACCGCCTGTTCAGCGTGCCCAATCCGGGGGCGGCCGAGTCCTTTGAGGCGGCCCTGAACCCGGATTCCCTGCAGGTGCTGAGCAACGCCGTGGTAGAAGCCTCACTGGCGGCGGCACCGGCGGAGCGGGCCTACCAGTTTGAGCGGGAAGGCTACTTCTGCCGTGACAGTGAGTCTGACGCGCTGGTGTTCAACCTCACGGTGGCGTTGCGTGACTCCTGGGGCAAGGAAGGCGTCTGACGCTGCTGGCCCGGGCAAGCCCGGGCCATAAAAACAAAAAAGCCGCAGCTGAAACACTGCGGCTTTTTTGTGTCCGTAACGGCTTATTCGTCGTTATGGTCGCACTGATCGTTGTTGCAGTGACCGTAGAGATACAGGCTGTGATTGGTCAGCTTGATATTGAACTGAGTGGCAATGTCGCGTTGCCGCTGCTCAATGACCTCGTCGTGAAACTCGATGACCTTGCCGCAGTCGAGGCACACCAGGTGGTCGTGGTGCTCCTGGGTGGCCAGTTCAAACACCGACTTGCCGCCTTCAAAGTGATGGCGAGTGACGATGCCGGCATCGTCGAACTGGTTCAGCACGCGATAGACGGTGGCCAGGCCGATTTCCTCGCCCTGATCGATCAGCAGCTTGTACAGCTCTTCGGCACTGACATGCTGGGTTTCGGGTTGTTGCAGCAGCTCAAGGATCTTGACCCGGGGGAGCGTTACCTTGAGTCCTGCTTTTTTCAGTGCTTGATTGTTGTCGGCCATAAAATCAACGATTCGCATTTCATTTGGGTATTAGTGTTAATTCTGCGTCTTCCTGCCGCCAAAGGCAACCCGAATTCCGATACAGCCGCAAAACCGGGGCCCGCAGACCATCAGGGCAAGCAGAAGGTGTTATTTGAGTATGGTGAACCCCGGCTCAGACCGGTGCCAGACTCGACGAAATCCGACGTGCAACGCACCGTGCGATGAGTATCTCCCCGGATTTCCTATTAATATTTAGGAATGAAAACGGCGATTCGATGGCAAAATGGAGCAAATGCACTATTTGCGTAAAAAATCGGCAAACAATCGCTGAATCATGATGTTAAGCAAAAATTCCTAATGTCATGGTCTATAAAATAATTTGCGATAAGTGCTGAACTTCGTTCATACTTAGCTCGCCAATGTGGTCTTTTTGACTCCCATTTAAAACAAGGAGCAGGTAATGCGTAATAAAATGATGATGGTTGGTGGTGTTGTTGGTGCTCTGATGCTGGCCGGTTGTAGCTCTACTACCGCTCTGGAAGAGAAACTGGACATGCTGTCTCAGGACGTTCAGGCTGTTCAGCAGGGCCAGCAGTCCAACGCTGCCAAGATTGATCGTCTGGCTGCCGACGTTGCCGAAGCCCGCGCTTCTGCCGATCGCGCCAACTCTCGTCTGGATCAAATGGGCCGTTACACCAAGTAACAGTTCCATCCAGATATCAAAAAGGCCTGACGAATGTCAGGCCTTTTTTTATAGTATGAAAAAGCGCTCGCAAGCGCTTTTTCCGTTTTCAGTAAAGGCTCTGCCCCACCAGCTGTGGTGTGGCCTGCTGCTGGCTGATAATGCGTTCCAGCGTGCTTCTGTCGAGGCCGTTCTGCAGCAGCGGTGCCAGCTCGCTCATATCGATGGGACGGGTATCCACCTCACCTTCCGGAGTGAGGGGCTCGTGGGATTCCACAAAGGTCTGGCCATACTCATCGGTGCTGACCTTCAGCGACTGGTTGACGATCTGCACGCGGGTGCCCTTGTTCACCTGACTGAACAACCACTCTACATGCTCCGGATACATGCGAATGCAACCGGCACTGGAGCGCAGGCCTACATCCAGTGGATCATTGGTGCCGTGGATCAGGTATTCACCACTGCCATAGGCCAGGCGCATGGCGTAGTCCCCCAGAGGGTTATCCGGGCCGGCCGGCACCACGGCGGGCAGGGCAATGCCCTTGGCAGCGTATTCACGCCGGGTATTGGCCGTCGGCGTCCAGGTCGGATTTTCCCGCATCTGGGAAATGGAGGTGACCATTTCAGGCGTGGCCCGGCCTACCCGTCCGATACCGATGGGAAACACATACACCTGATCTTCATTTTCCGGATAGTAATACAGACGCAGTTCGGCCAGGTTGATGACAATGCCCTGGGTTTCTGCCCGGGGCAGCAGCATCTGATTGGGGATCACCACCCGGTCACCGGGGCGCAGCAGCAGCAGATCCCGATCCGGGTTGGCAGCCATGATCAGAATGGGACTGACTCCGTAATAGCGCGCCAGGGCGGCGAGGGTATCGCCTTCCTGAGCGGTATGGATCAGAATTTGCCCTACCGGCTGGCCTTTGTCTGCGGGCAGAGGCAGGGGGCGCACTGCTGCCTGGGCCAGGGATAATGGCAGGAGCAGGGTGAGCAGCATGATACTTAACAGCTTCATTACTTGGTTCTCTTAATCTGGTGTTAACCGGAATCATACTCTTGTTGCACAAAAAAGGGATGCGCCCGGCGCATCCCTTAAAGACCCGGATTGTCGCGTTATGCTTCCAGCTCTTTCAGGCACATTTCTTCATAGACCTGTTTGCACCAGGACTTGACCCTGTCCTGGGTCAGCTCGGGCTGGCGATCCTCATCGATGCCCAGGCCCACAAAATGGGCGTCGTCCACCAGCGCGCGGGATGCTTCAAAGTCGTATCCTTCGGTGGGCCAGTGGCCGATGATGATAGCACCTCTGGGTTCAATAATGTCTTTCAGGGTGCCCATGGCATCGAGGAAATACTCGGCGTAGTCTTCCTGATCGCCACAACCGAAAATGGCAACCAGCTTGTCGTTGAAGTCGATTTGCTCCAGTTCGGGGAAGAAGTCGTCCCAGTCGGCCTGGGACTCGCCGTAATACCAGGTGGGAATGCCCAGCAACAGCAGATCGAAACCGGCGATGTCTTCCTTGGTGCTCTTGGCAATATCGTGAACCTCGACCAGATGTTTGCCCAGCTCTTTCTGGATCATCTTTGCCACGGCTTCGGTATTGCCGGTATCACTTCCAAAAAACAGACCTACACTTGCCATAATTATGCCGTACCTGTTGAGAAATAGTGTTGTTGAAACCTGGCCCTAGTCCTGATCCTGCTGTGCCAGTTGCTGCAGCAGCAGGGCCTGGATGAGTTCGGCTCGGCTGAGCCGGCGTTCATTGGCCAGAACATTGAGTTTGCTGAACAGCTGCTCGTCCACCTTGAGCTCAATACGCCGAAGACCGCGTTCACGATCCCGCTTGAGCTGGTTGCGCTTGTTGAGCTTGAGCTGAGCCTGCCGGGGCAGGGGGTTTGTTTTGGGTCTGCCGGGCCGACGTTCGTCGGCGAACAGATCCAGTGTGGTTCTGTCTGCTTCTTGCTTGGCCATGGATCAACCCAGACCACCGCTTTCCCAGGCAGCTTCGATAATCCCCTTGGCCACAAAGCCGGCACAGCCGAGAAACAGCACCAGCCAGACCACAAAGCGACCAAATTTGGGCACGTTACCGCGCTTGAGCACATCATGGATTGCCAGCCCGATCAGCAAAAAAATAAGCAAGAAAAACAGCTTCAGGCCCAGGCTTTCCAGCAGCTCGATTTGATCCAATGACATGATGTTGACCGACCGTTGAGAATGGGCGCCACTATAGCACAAAGCCCCAAAGGCTGTTAACTGACAGAGAGCAGGAAATCCTGCACCAGGCGGTTGAATGCCTGCGGTTTTTCCGCATGCAGCCAGTGGCCGGCATTTTGTATTACCCGGGCCCGGGCATGGGGGAACTGGGCCTGCACCTCGGGCTGGTGCTCGGGCAGCAGGTAGTCGGACTCACTGCCCTTGATAAACAGCACAGGTCCTTCAAAGGGCGCGGGCAGCCCGGGCCAGCCCATGATGTTGTGGTAGGCGTTTTTCAGCGCGGCCACGTTAAAGCGCCAGTTGGCCTCACCGGCCACGAAGGACTTGAGCAGGAACTGGCGAACGCCGGCGATGGCGACGTGTTCGGCAAGCACGGCTTCGGCTTCCCTGCGGTTTTGGCTGCCGGCATCGATCACCGCCTGCAGGCCGGCAAACACTTCCTGATGACGCGCCTCTTGGTAGGCCACCGGCGCCATGTCGGCCACCACCAGGCCCCGCACGCTGTCGGGGGCCAGTCCTGCAGCCATCATCACCGCCTTGCCGCCCATGGAATGTCCCACCATGGCGGGCTGATCCAGCTGTAGCCGTTCGCTGAGCTCCAGCAGGTCTTCCGCCATGGCGGCGTAGCTCATGATATCGCTGCGCGGAGACTGGCCATGATTGCGCAGATCCACGGTGATCACGTCAAAATATTCGCTCAGGGCCCGGTTCAGGCCGTTGAGGTTGTCCAGGCTGCCAAACAGGCCGTGTACCAGCATGACCGGCATGCCCTGGCCCTGGCGACGATAGTTCAGTTGCATGAAAGCACGCCTTCGGTTGAAAGACAAAGTGGCCATATTGTTGCCCGGGTCACTCCCGGGCGCAACCCGCTTGGGCCGGGCCCCGGCTCCATGTATAATCGCCCACTCTTCACTGGGAGTGGATATGCCAGAAAAAATGATGAAAACCATAGAGGTGGATGAAGAGCTTTACCGTTATATCGCCAGTAACACCCGGCATATTGGTGAGAGCGCCTCGGACATACTGCGCCGCCTGCTGAAACTTGAAAACCAGGCCGGTGCCGCTGCGCCTCCGGCTGCTCCTGCTGCCGCCGGTGTGCAGGGCGAAGGGGTGCGGCGCATGCTCGACTCCGGCGCCCTTGCGGCTCAGGACTCGGCCATTGAACGCTTTATGACCATACTGTCGGTGCTGTACCGGGAAAACCCGGTGGCCTTCGCTCAGGCATCCGATATCAAGGGCCGCAAGCGCATCTATTTTGCCGACTCCGAAGCCGCCCTGCTGGCGGCGGGCAACACCACCAAGCCCCGTGCCATCGAGGGCAGCCCCTACTGGGTGATCACCAATACCAATACCGGCCGCAAGCGCAATATTGTGGCACAGCTGATGGCCGCCATGGGCTATGCCCACGGGCTGATTGAGCGGGTCAGCCAGAGTATCTGAATAATATCAAGGATCGAAACATGAGCACGCATCCCAGAGCGGGCCAGCCGGCTGAAGCCGGCGATCTCGTCAATATTCCCCAACTGATGGCCGCTTTTTACCAGCTGGTGCCCGATGCCGCCGTGGCCGCCCAGAGAGTGGCGTTCGGCACGTCCGGTCACAGAGGCTCGGCCCTGGATACCAGCTTTAACCAGGCCCATATTCACGCCATCTGTCAGGCGGTGGCCGAATACCGCCGGGACCAGGACATTAACGGCCCGCTGTTTCTCGGTATGGATACCCATGCCCTGTCGGAAGCAGCCTTTGGCGCCGCGCTGGAAGTGCTGGTGGCCAATGGCGTGGAAGTCAGAGTTCAGCAGGGGGGGGGATATACCCCCACGCCGGTGATCTCTCATGCCATTCTTGGCCATAACCGGGCCGAAGGCGGTGATGTGGCCGATGGCATTGTGATCACCCCGTCCCACAATCCGCCCCGGGATGGCGGCATCAAGTACAACGGCGCCGACGGCGGCCCGGCCAGCGCCGAGGCCACTGCCCGCATTCAGCAACGGGCCAACGAGCTGCTGGCGGCCGGCAATGCCGGTGTGCAACGGCTGCCCTTTGCCAGGGCCCAGGCAAAGGCCGTGCCCCACGACTATGTGGCGAGCTATGTGAATGATCTGGAGCAGGTGATCGACATGGCCGCCATTCGCGCCGCCGGCATTCGCATCGGCGTGGATCCCCTGGGTGGCTCCGGGCTGGCCTACTGGCCGCACATTGCCGAGCGCCATGGCCTCGACATTACCCTGGTCAACGAGCGTCAGGATGCCGACTTTGGCTTTATGCCGCTGGATCATGACGGCAAGATCCGCATGGACTGCTCCAGCCCTTTCAGCATGCAAAACCTGCTGGCGCTGAAAGACCAGTTCGATATCGCCTGCGGCAATGATCCGGACTACGACCGCCACGGCATCGTCGACGCCGACGGACTGATGAACCCCAACCATTACCTGGCGGTGTGCATTCACTACCTGTTTACCCACAGGCCCCAGTGGCAGGCTGAGTTGGCGGTGGGCAAGACCCTGGTGTCTTCATCCATTATCGATCGGGTGGCAGCCAGTCTGGGCCGGCCGCTGATGGAAGTGCCGGTGGGCTTCAAGTGGTATGTACAGCCCCTGATGGACGGCAAACTGGCCTTTGTGGGCGAAGAGAGCGCCGGTGCTTCATTCCTGCGGCGGGATGGTGGCGTCTGGACCACCGACAAGGACGGCTTTATTCCGTCTCTGCTGGCGGCGGAAATGCTGGCGGTGACCGGCAAGACCCCGCATCAGTATTACGCCATGCTCACCGAAGAGCTGGGCAGGCCCCATTACCGGCGGGTAGATGCGCCTGCCAGTCATGAGCAGAAGCAAGTGCTGGCCGGGCTGAGCCCCGACAATGTGCAGGCCGACACCCTGGCCGGTGATGCCATTGTTGCCTGCCTCACTGCCGCCCCCGGCAACGGTGCCGCCATTGGCGGGCTCAAGGTGGTCACGGAGCAGGGCTGGTTTGCCGCCCGGCCCAGCGGTACCGAGCAGGTCTACAAGATCTATGCCGAAAGCTTTCGCAGCGAAGCGCATCTGGAGCAGCTGATCAGCGAAGCGCGCGCCCTGGTCAGCGACGTTTTTGCCCAGGCCGGCGTTTAAGCCCGCTTTCCTTCCAGGCCGGCCATCACTGCCGGCCTGCAGTTTTCCACCTTCGAAGACCGGCGGCGCCGCCGCAAAAATCAGTTTTAGATTTTGATACTGAAATCATGTTTTATTGCGTTAATATATATGGCAATGAAATGGATTTTTGGAGGTATCTATGACTGAACACCGACTTGACGACTTTCTTGGTCTGAGCAGGCAACACCCCTGGCATCTGGCGTCTTTCAGCACCGCGCTGCCCGACGGCACCCGCGCCGAGGTATGGGACACGGGCGTGCTTTGTCTGGAGCCGGATGCACCGGGAGGGCGGGATCTGATCATCTCCTGCGGCATTCACGGTAATGAAACCGCCCCCATCGAGCTGTGTGAGCGGCTGTTGCAACAGCTGGTCTCGGGCCGGTTGCGCTGCCGGCAGCGGGTGCTGCTGATCTTTGGCAACCCGGCGGCGATGAACGCCGGCGTGCGGGAGCTGGAAGAAAATCTCAACCGCCTGTTTTCGGGGGCCCATGCCAGGGGAGCCGTTGCCAACCGGGAGCGGCAGCGGGCGGCGGCGCTTGAGGAGTATGTCAGGCGCTTTTTTGAAGCCCGTAACGGCAGCGAACGTCTGCATTATGATCTGCATACCGCCATTCGGCCTTCACGGCATGAAAAATTCGCCGTGCATCCCTTTACCCATGGGGCTCCCTACAGCCGCGCCCAGCTGGCGCTGTTGCAGGCCGCCGGCATCAACACCATTTTGTTGTCGCAGGCGCCCACCACCACTTTCAGTTATTTCAGCGCCCGTCATTTTGGCGCTCAGGCCTTTACCCTTGAGCTGGGCAAGGTCATGCCTTTTGGTGAAAACGATCCCGCCATGGTAGCGGAAATGGAGCACTGCCTGACCGCGCTGGTGTCTGAGCCCGGCTGGCAGCCGCCGGCGCTGGATCCTGCACGGCTTGAAGTGTTTGAAGTCAGTCAGGAAATCATCAAGCAGAGTTCACATTTTCGGCTTAACTTTAGCAAGGATGTACCCAATTTCACCCCGTTTGAGGCTGGCGCTCTGCTGGCAGCGGACGGGGAGAGCCGCTGGCTGGCGCAGGCGGACGGAGAAGCGGTGGTGTTTCCCAATGCCGCCGTGGCGCCGGGCCAGCGGGCAGCGCTGATGGTGAAGCCGGTACGCCTGAGTGAGGAACAACTGGGCTGAGTGAAGGGTGGCAATGGGATTTTTTTGACACCAGCTTTACTTTTGTAAACAAATTGTAGATTTTTGGTGTACTCCTGTGTAATCATTTCTACCGCTGAAATGTGAAATACAAAAAGCATAAAAAAATATTATTTTGTATTTACGTCAGGATTCACCCTTTGAACCATGTGAAGGAATCACGGTTATGAAGCACACCTGCAAGCGCGTTTTCACCCTGTCTGCCCTGGCCCTGGCCGTTTCTGCCGCTCCTCAGCTGAGCGCCGCCACCTGGTCAGATACCTATATCGGCTATCGTTACGGCACCGAATTTACCGAGCCGAATAACACTAAAGATGTGCAAAAGCATGTTCTGCAGCTGACCCACGCCAGCGGCTATGCCTATGGCCAGAACTTCTTTAATCTGGATGTGCTGCAGTCCGATGAAAATGATCCTGCTAATGATTTCAACAATCCAAATGAAAATGATGGGGCGTTGGAAGCCTATCTGACCTACCGCCATCAGCTGCATTTGGGTAAAATTTTTGACCAAGATCTGAGCTTTGGCCCGGTTAAGGAAGTGGCCCTGTCTGCCGGCTTCGACCTGAACACTAAAAACACTGAATTTGCGCCGCGCAAACAGCTGCTGGTGGTCGGTCCGACCCTGAAGTTTGCCGTGCCCAAGGGCTTCCTGGACTTCAGCATATTCTATGCTCACGAGCGAAATCATAATGGCTTTAAGCCAGCTGGTCAGCGTGATGTGACCTTCAATGATTACACCATTTATAACGTGGCGTGGGGCCTGCCCTTTAATGCCGGTCCGGTGCCCATGAAGTTCCAGGGCTTTGCCAACTACAACACGCCCAAGGGGCAGGGTACCGATTACGAGATTCTGGCGCGTCCTTCCCTGATGGTGGATGTGGGTCAGCTGGCCTTTGACAAGAGCAATACCCTGTGGGCCGGTGTGGGCTACGAATACTGGAATAACAAATTCGGTAACAATGGTGTACCGGGTGTAGACACTCACGCACCGACTTTCCAGCTGGAATGGCACTTCTGAGTGAGTCGTGAATTAAAAAAGGAGCCTATCGGCTCCTTTTTATTTGGGCTGCCGAACGGGCGCCGGCGTGGTATCGGGCGCGGAAGACGCGGCCGGCTCTTCCTTGTCCTTGCGTACCCTGGGTCCGAACGGATAGCGCCTGTGGGTAAACACATAGTGATAGGTGCTGGCAAAGCCGACCACAAACAGGGTGCTCATCAGGGTGGGCAGAATAAAGTCAATGGGGGCCAGGTGAGCACCCGCCAGATAAATCAGAATGGGGTTGGCGCCGGCGGGGGGATGCAGAGTATCGGTCAGCACCATCAGCGTCAGGCTCAGGCCAAAGCACACGCCCAGGCCTAGCAGGGGATCGGGAATAAGCTCAAGGCCGGCAATGGTGATGCAGGTGGTGAGCAGGTGCCCCAGAATCACGTTTTTGGGACGTGATAGAGGGGCCGAGGGCAGCAGCAGCAACAGCACCAGGGTCGCGCCCATGGGCGCACTCAGCACCATAAAGTGGGTCCAGTCTTTCAGGTAACTCAGACAGATAACGGCCACAAAACCGGCCAGCCCGGCCAGGGTGGCGTCGCGAAGACGGTGTTTAAAATGCATCGAAACCTCGTTGGTATGAGAATTTTTATAATCTATGCTTATAAAACGAGCGGTTAAATTGTATTTATAATGCATATCAAATTAAAGCCATCCTCGATGAAAAATACGCATAACCTATATGCAAGGAGGGATCCATGAGCGAGCATGAATCCTTGCGCAAGGCGCTGCGCTGGCTCACGGAGCAGCCCCGCATAGATCAGGACACCATTGCCGAAGCCAGCAACCATTTCGACCTGTCTCCCCTGGATGAACAGTTTCTGCGGGACTATTTTCTCAAACATCCCCGGGAAGAAGTTTCAAAAAATACGCAAAGTGATGATTTGAAAAGCAATTGAACCAGCACACCCTTTACAGCCCGGCATGGCACACAGTATGATGCGTCGGGTCAGGAGGGGTGGCAGAGTGGTTGAATGCACCGGTCTTGAAAACCGGCGTGGGTTTATAGCCCACCGTGGGTTCAAATCCCACCTCCTCCGCCAGACCATAAAAAAGCCCGCTGCATTTGCAGCGGGCTTTTTGCATCAGGCCTGTTCCGGTCTGCGCCGCCGGCGTTGTGCCCAGGCTACCAGTCCGGCCAGAGCCAGAGCGGGAATAAACATCCACTCCTTGTCGGGCCGGTCCGATGGCCGTTGCAGGGCTTTGATCTCCAGATCGAAGTCTACCCCCAGCCGCTCGGCCTGGCTGCCGAAGTCCACCATGTCGATAATGACCTTGTCATCCAGAGTGCGCAGGCTGCTGATGCCGGTACTGGCCAGTCGCTCGGCCGCACTTTGCCGCTCGGCATCAAAGTTCAGCCTGACGATTTTGTTCACCGGCTCGCCAAACAGGTTCTTGCCTCCCAGTTGCAGAATGATCGACTCATTCTCCGGCAGGCTTTCCACCACCTGTTCCCACTGGCTGGCGTTATACACGGCCATGGGCGGAAACAGTTTGTCCCAGAAGAAACCGGGCCGGAACAGGGTAAACGCCACCAGCAACAGCGCCAGGGTTTCCCACCAGCGGCTTTTAACCAGCCAGAACCCCTGAGTGGCGGCGGCAAACAGCAGCATGGCCGCCAGGGCACTGGCGATGGTGAGCAACAGTCCGCCCCAGCTGTCGATGCCCAGCAACAACAGCTGAGTGTTGAAGATAAACATAAAGGGCAGAATGGCGGTACGAATGTCGTAGGTAAAACCCTGAATACCGGTTTTTATCGGATCCGCCTTGGCAATGGCGGCGGCGGCAAAGGCCGCCAGCCCCACCGGCGGGGTGTCGTCGGCGAGAATGCCAAAGTAGAACACGAACAGGTGCACGGCAATCAGCGGCACAATCAGCCCATGCTGGGCGCCCAGGTTGACGATCACCGGTGCCATCAGGGTGGATACCACTATGTAGTTGGCGGTGGTGGGCAGGCCCATGCCCAGCAGCAGGCTGATCACGGCGGTGAAAATGAGCATCAGCAGCAGGCTGCCGCCGGAGATAAACTCTACGAACTCGGTCATCACCAGGCCAATACCGGTGAGGGTGACCGTGCCCACCACAATGCCGGCGGCGGCGGTGGCAACACCGATACCAATCATGTTGCGGGCACCGGTCACCAGCCCCATAAACAGATCAAAGGTGCCTTCTCTCAGCATGCCTTCAGACGCTTCCTTGCGGAACATGGCCTTGAGCGGCTTGTGGGTGACCACAATAAACATCATGAACAGGGTCGCCCAGAAGGCTGACAGTCCCGGCGACAGCCGCTCCACGGTGAGACACCACACCAGCACCACAATGGGCAGCAGATAATACATGCCCGACTTGAAGGTGGGGCCGGGCTCGGGCATATGAATATCCGGATTGTCGGGATCGTCAATCACCAGATCCGGCAGCCGGGCCGACCAGGCCACCAGCGCCAGATAAATGATCAGCGCCAGCGCACTCAGCACCCAGCTGGCCGCAGGACCAAACAGGGTCTTGGTCCAGCCAATGCCGTAATAAATCACGGCGGTGAGCACCATCATGCCAATGGCCATGGTCAGAAAGCCAAGCAGACGCTGGGCCAGGGTGACCTTGCGCCGTTGTTGCAGGGGCTGCATGCCGGCCTTGACCGCTTCCAGATGCACAATGTAAATCAGGGCGGCGTAGGAGATCAGCGCCGGCAGAATGGCCGCCTTGATCACCTCGATATAGGAAATGCCCACGTACTCCACCATCAGAAAGGCGGCGGCTCCCATAATGGGCGGCGTCAGCTGGCCGTTGGTGGAGGCGGCCACCTCAACGGCACCGGCCTTGGTAGCGGGAAAACCAACCCGTTTCATCAGCGGTATGGTAAAGGTGCCCGTGGTCACCACGTTGGCAATGGAGGAGCCCGACACCAGCCCCGACAGCCCCGACGACACCACCGCCGCCTTGGCCGGGCCGCCGCGCAGGTGGCCGAGCAGGGAAAAGGCCAGCTTGATAAAGTAGTTGCCGGCGCCGGCCCGCTCCAGCAGGGAGCCGAACAACACAAACATAAACACGAAGGAGGTGGATACCCCCAGCGCCACACCAAATACCCCTTCGGTGGTCAGCCACTGGTGCGTGACGGTGCGGGCCAGGCTGGCGCCGCGGTGGGCGATCACGTCCGGCATCCAGGGGCCGGCAAAGGTGTAAAACAGGAAAATTGCCGCCACCACCATCAGTGGCGGACCCAGGGCACGGCGGGTGGCTTCCAGCAGCAGCAGCATGCCGATACAGGCCACCACCAGATCCTGCATGATCGGCAGGCCCGGCCGGCCGGCCAGCTCCCGGTAAAACAGAAACAGGTAGGCGGCACAAAAGGCACCCACCAGGGCCAGCAGCCAGTCATGCCAGGGAATGCGATCCCGGGGGGAATGGGTCAGCGCGGGAAAGGCGGTGAACGACAGAAACACCGCAAACGCCAGGTGAATGGAGCGGGCCTCGGTATCATTGAAAATACCGATGTTGAACATAAAGGGCAGAGGCGAGACATACCACAGCTGAAACAGGGCCCAGCACAGGGGCACCAGCAGCAGCACCCAGTGGCCAAACCCGGTGGGGTGCCGGCCGCCGGTATCGGCCTGGGCCAGCATCTCATCAAGCTGTTTTTGTGTATTGTCCTGAGGCGGGTGGGACATGGACTTTTCCTCCAAGTGCCAGGGATATACAGCAAGCCGGGGCGGCAAGACACATGCTTGCCGCCCCGGATTTATCCTGACCGAAACAGTGAGGGAAGCAGGGCTTCCCGGTGCAGGGCCGGATTACTCGGCCAGGCCGGCTTCCTTGTAGTATTTCAGGGCGCCGGGGTGCAGCGGGGCGCTCAGGCCGTCCTTGACCATTTCCTCTTTCTTGAGGTTGGCAAAGGCCGGATGCAGGCGCACAAACTGGTCAAAGTTGTCGAATACCGCCTTGGTCAGCTGGTAAATCTGGGCTTCCGGTACCTTGGCGCTGGTCACCAGGTTGGCGCCCACGCCAAAGGTGTGTACGTCTTCGTCGGAGCCGGCATATTCGCCGCCGGGAATGGTAATGTGACGATAATAAGCGTTATCGGCGATCAGCTTGTCGACCACTTCGCCCTGTACCGACACCAGGTTGGCCTCGCAGGCGGTGGTGGCTTCCTTGATGGAGCCGTTGGGATGACCGACCACATACACAAAGGCGTCGATACGGTTGTCACACAGGGCCTGGCCGTGTTCGGCCGGGCGCAGCTCGGATACCAGGCTGAAATCGTCCTGGGTCCAGCCATAGGCCTTCAGCAACACTTCCATGGTGTCGCGCTGGCCGGAGCCGGGGTTGCCGATATTGACCCGCTTGCCCTTGAGATCCTCAAAGGTTTTGATGTTGGCATCCTTGCGCGCCACTATGGTCACCGCCTCACCGTGCAGGGAGAACACGGCGCGCAGATCCTCAAAGGCACCCTGCTCGGCAAAGCCGCTTTCGCCATTCAGCGCCTGGTATTCCAGATCCGACTGGGCAATGCCCACTTCCAGCTCGCCGGAGCGCAGGGAGTTCAGGTTATAGGGGGAGCCACCGGTGCTTTCCACCGAGCAGCGAATGCCGTGCTCGGCCCGGCCCTGATTGACCAGCCGGCAGATGGCGCCGCCGGTGGGGTAGTAAACCCCGGTCACGCCGCCGGTACCTATGGTGATAAAGCTCTGCTCCACGGCCAGGGCACCGGGTACACCGGCGCCCAGTCCCAGGCTCATGACTGCCGCCACGCCACTGATGGTTTTTTTGATCGACATAGTTCCTTTTCCTTGTCTGAAGGTTCAGTAACCCGTATTTGTTGTTTTGCTAAGCCATTAAAAGATAGCAAAAAAATACTTCACAAGGCGAGAATAAAGGTGTCTTTTGAGTATGGTTTGGCCGAGTATGAAAAAGGCCGGCATGTACTCATGCCGGCCTTGCAGGGGAAGGGCGCGGGTTCAGCGGCTGTTGATGGCGGCAATCATGCGATGCAGGGCTTCATCGAGCATGGCCCGGGGGCAGCCGAAGTTCAGCCGCACAAAGTTGCTGCCGCCGAACTGGCCACCGGGAGAGAGGCCTACACCGGCTTGTTCAAAGAAGCCGATGGGATCATCCAGCTCAAGGCCGCTGATGTCGATCCAGGCCAGGTAGGTGGCCTCGGGAGGCAATACCTTGATGCCGGGCACGCCGTTCAGGCGCTCCACCAGCAGATCCCGGTTCTGACGGAGGTACTCAAGCTGGGCCTGCAGCCATTCCTCGCCATCGGCATAGGCGGCTTCGGCGGCCACAAAACCGAGCAGGTTAACATCGGCCATGATGCCACGGGCGGCCCGAATAAAACGGGTGCGCAGTTCGGGGTTGGGCACCACCGCAAAGGAGCAGCACAGGCCGGCTATGTTAAAGGTTTTGCTGGGGGCCATCAGAATAATGCTGCGGTCGGCGGCGTCCTGGTCGATGGCGGCATAGGGCACGTGGGGTTTGCCTTCGTCCAGCAGCAGATCGCAGTGAATTTCGTCGGAGCACACCACCAGGTTGTGGCGTTTGGCGATATCGTTGATGGCCTGAAGCTCGTCTTGAGTGTAGATGGTGCCGCCCGGATTATGGGGGTTGCAGAACAGCAGCAGGTCGCTGTCCTGGGCCTGACGCTCCAGGGATTCGAGATCGAGCAGCCAGCGGCCGTCCTTTTCCACCATTTCCACATGCGCCGCCTTGCGGCCGTGAAAGCCCGGGGCGTGCAGGAACGGATAATAGATGGGCTTGGGCATCAGAATGTTGCTGCCGGGCTCGCTGAAGGTCTGGCAGGCCAGGTTGAGTGCCGGCACCACGCCGGGCATGTATACCAGCCAGTCGGCCTGAATGTCCCAGCCATAGCGCTCGCGCAGGCGCTCGATAATCAGCTCGGTGAGTGCCGGGGTGGGGCGGCTGTAACCGAAAATGCCGTGTTCAACCCGTTCGCTCAGGGCTTCAATCACGGCGGGCGGGGCCTTGAACTCGGTGTCGGCCACCCACATGGGCAGAATGTTGGTGCCTTCGTATTTCAGCCACTTGAGGGCCCGGGTAGGGCGGCGGTCTATCCACTGATCGAAATCAAACATGAGGAATCCTTGTCAACTGCGAGCCCAAGAGCATAAGGAAGCGAATGCGGGCTGGCAACAATCAGCAGACATTCCCGGGGTCGGTTTGCTCGTCATAGTGCTGGCGGATAAGACCCAGCAACAGGCTGGCGGCCGGCCCCGGCGGCGTGGTGCCGGGCAGGATCAGGTGGGTAAAGCGTTTGCGCAGGGCCTGGTTGGCCATGTTGAGACGCACCAGCACACCGTCGTTTATCATGGGTGAAACCACATCCAGGGGCAGCCAGGCAAAGCCCACGCCCCGGCGCAGCAGGGACAGGGCATCGTGCAGGTGATTGATGATCCAGCGCTGTTCGCCCCGGGCCCAGCCCTCTTCCTGCTCGTTGCCGTCGGCCAGCACCAGTTCAAGCTGTTGTTCCAGCTCGGTCTGGCCGACCTCGGCCAGGCTGGCCAGCGGGTGATCCGGCGCACTGACGGGGACATAAACCGTGGTGGCCAGGGGCAGGGAGGTCATGTTGGGAAAGGCGCGTGAAGCAAACACCATGTTGGCGGCCTGCTGGTTGATCACCGTCTGGCAGCCTGAAGGCTGGGTCTCGACCAGATGAATGCGGCAGCCCCGGGACTGGCGGCGGAATTCAGCCAGCGCCTGATACAGTGGCGCCCGGGGCAGGGAGGCCTCTACCACAATGCGCAGCACCGGCTCCCAGCCGCTGGAGAGAATATCGGCCAGGCGTTCCAGGCTTTCCACATCCTGAGTGAGCTTGCGCGAACGGCGCAGAAACACCTCACCCTGAGGAGTGAGGCAGGCCTTGCGGCCACGTACTTCCAGCAGCGCCAGACCCAGCGCCTGTTGCAGCTTGGCCACCGCATGGTTAAGGGATGACTGACTCTTGTTCAGCTTTTCAGCCGCCTGAGCGTAGCCGCCATAATCGACCACTGCCTGGAAGATACGCCACTGCTCAACCGTGCTTTTGGGACGATACATGAATGAAATGCCTGCCTTGGCCCTGCCGTTGCGGGGCCTTGCCATGGCCCCTTGGTGACTGTTATCAGCTTCAGTTTTAGCTGATTTTTGCCGGCTTGTCAGCAGGCGCGTCAGCCATAACAGATTAGTTCTGGCTGGTTTGTCCGGGAATACGGTCGGGCTGGGCGTCAATGGACTGGCCGTTGACCTCCAGGCTGTCGTTGCCCATCAGGTAGAGATAAGGCCCCATAATGTCGGCGGGGGTGCGCAGGCTGGAGGGGGCTTCGGCGGGAAAGGCGCGGGCCCGCATGTGGGTACGGGTGGCGCCCGGGTTGATGCAGTTGGCGCGCACGCCGGAGCCGTCGAGTTCGGCGGCCAGCACCTGCATCATGCCTTCGGTGGCAAACTTGGAAATGGCGTAGCTGCCCCAGTAGGCCCGGCCCTGCTTGCCCACGCCTGAGCTGGTGAACACGATGGAAGCGGGCTTGCTGTCTTTCAGCAGCGGCAGCAGCGCCTGGGTCATCAGAAACTGGGATTTGACATTGACCTGCATGACCTTGTCCCACTCGTCTTCACCGATCATTTCGAACGGTCCCAGAGCACCCAGCTGACCGGCGTTGAACAGCACGCCATCGAGGCGGCCAAACTGCTGGCGCAGGGTGGCGGCCATGTCCTGGTAATTTTGCTTGGTGGCGCCGGTCAGATCCAGGGGAATAATGGCCGGCTCCGGGCTGCCCTGGGCAAGCAGTTCGTCGTAAACGGCCTCCAGTTTCTTGACCGTTTTGCCCAGCAATACCACGGTGGCGCCGTGAGCACCATAGCTCAGGGCGGCCTGACGGCCAATACCGTCGCCGGCGCCGGTCACCAGAATGACGTTGTTGTTGAGCAAATCGGAAGCAGGTTGGTAATCGAGCATGTGGCTTGTTCTCTGTGCGAGGTTCAGTGTGGCCCGATCAAACCAGACTCCGGGGCCTGATGCCAGTGCCGAAAGCAAAAAAGCCGATTGGTGTTCCTGTTTGAGGCTTTTACAATGACCGCAAACAATCTGTTAAGGAGAAATGGCAGTGGAATTTTTGTATGAATATGGCCTGTTCGCCGCCAAGGTCCTTACCTGGGTGGCCGCCGTGGCGGTGATTGTGGGCCTGATTGCCGGGGCTGCGGCCAGGCAGAAGCAGGGAGCCGACAGCATCAGGGTCAAGGATCTGAGTGCCGCGCTGCGTCGCCAGGCCCGGCGCCTGCGTATGGAAACCGCCGTAACCGATGCAGAGCGCAAGGCACTGAAACAGGAATTTCAGAAGGCGGACAAGGTGGAAAAAAAACAGGGTGACGCCCGTTCCCGCCTTTATGTGCTTGATTTCAAGGGAAGCATGGACGCCCACGAAGTAGCGGGTCTCAGTCGTGAAGTGACCGCCCTGCTGCAGCTGGCAGAGCCCGGCGATGAAGTGCTGGTGCGGCTGGAGTCCGGCGGCGGCGTGGTACACGGCTACGGTCTGGGGGCGGCCGAGCTGCAACGGCTGAAAGGCCATGGCCTCAGGCTGACGGTGGCGGTGGACAAGGTGGCCGCCAGCGGCGGTTACATGATGGCCTGCGTGGCCGAGCGCATCATTGCCGCCCCCTTTGCCATTGTCGGCTCCATCGGCGTGGTGGCCCAGCTGCCCAACTTCAACAAGTTTCTGAAAAACCGGGATATCGACATTGAGCTGCATACCGCCGGGGAATACAAGCGCACCCTGACCCTGTTCGGGGAAAATGACGATCATGGCCGGGCCAAGTTCCGTGAAGAGCTGGAGGTGATCCATCGGCGCTTCAAGGCCTTTATCGCCGAGAACCGGCCCGGACTGGAGCTGGATCGCGTGGCCACCGGTGAACACTGGCTGGCCAGCGATGCACAGGCACTGGGACTGGTGGACGGCCTGCAGACCAGCAGTGACTACCTGCTGGCGCAAAGTAGCGACAAGCGTATTATCAGCCTGCATTACAAGCCGAAACAAACGCTCAAGGACAAGCTGGGCAAGGCGGCGGAGGCCGGCGTCAGCCGGGCGCTGATGAAGCTTTATGAGGCGGGTCAGCGGCCCTTTGGCTGACCCCTTCGGGGAGCTGTAAGCCGTAAGCTCCCCATTCCCCATTCCCCATTCCCCGCTTAAATTTACCGCTGGAACGGATACACGGATCCCAGGTTGAGGATCCGGGTCAGTTCGTCCAGAGCGGTGCGGGACTCGGTCAGCAGCGCCGGATCTCGCAGATCATCCGGGCTCAGCTGATCCCGGTAGTGGCGGTTGACCCACTGGCTCAGGCGGCCGTGCAGCTCATCCGTCATCAGGCAGGCCGGGTTGACCGCGGCCAGCTCGGCCTCGTTCATGGCTACCCGCAGGCGCAGGCAGGCGGGGCCGCCGCCGTTTTGCATGCTTTGCTTTACGTCCATAAAGCGCACTTCCTTTACCGGGGTATTCATGGCGGTCAGTCGCTCGAGATAGGCGCTGACGCTGGGCGTATCGGCACACTCGGTGGGAGCGATCAGCGCCATGTGGCCGGGGGCCAGGGTGACCAGCTGGGTGTTGAACAGGTAGCTTTTCACCGCATCGGCCACCGGCACGTCCTCATCGGAGACCTCGATAAAGTGCAGCCCGGCGTCGGGCAGTTTGCGGCGCAGCTCGTCCTGCATGCCTTGGGTGTCGAGAAAGGCCTGCTGATGATAAAACAGCACGTTGCCGTTGCCCACGGCGATCACGTCGTTATGGAATACGCCCTGATCGATCACCGCCGGATTCTGCTGAATAAAGGCGGTGTTGTGTTCACTCAGGCCGTGCAGCCGGGCCACGGCCCGGGACGCTTCCAGAGTCTGGCGCGCCGGGTAGCGCCGGGGCGCCGGGGCATCAGGCTGATGGGCGCGGCGGCCATACACAAACAGCTCCAGTCCGCGCCCCTGGCTGTCATACAGGCGGGTATGGTTGGCGGCGCCTTCATCCCCCAGGTCATCGTGGGCGGGCAGGGCGGCGTGGTGATGAAAATAGCGCTCGTCGGCAAACACCCGGCGCAGAATGCGGCCGGTCACTTCGTGCTCCAGGGAGCGGTGAAACTTGTTGATCAGGTTGGCGGGGGTGAAATGCAGCCGGCCGTCGGCGGTGTCGGCACTGGGCGACACGGTGGCGGCATTGGCAGTCCACATCGACGAGGCCGAGCAGCAGGCCGCCAGCAGCCCCGGCGCCTCGCGAAAGGCCTTGTCCAGCACCTCGGCGTCGCTGCCGCCAAAGCCCAGCCGGCGCAGGGTGGCCAAGTCGGGGCGCTCCTGCGGCGCAAGCACACCCTGCACCAGGCCGAGGTCGGCCAGCGCCTTCATCTTGTCGAGTCCCTGCAAGGCGGCCTGGCGAGGATTGGAACTGTTGCGGGCATGCCGGCCGGAGGCCACATTGCCCCAGGACAGGCCGGCGTAATTGTGAGTGGGGCCGACCAGACCGTCAAAGTTCGCTTCGGTAACAACCATTACAATCTCCTTTAAAATGGTTTTTATGACCACAATTCTGCTGCGTCAGGCCATTATATTTGGATTTTTTAAGGAGTTGTAACCGGAATTTAACAGTGGAACACGCCGCCGAAATAATGATGCATAAAAAGCGGGCGAACAGGCACAAGATGTAAAAAAGCAGTTGATTCCTGCTGAGGTGAGGGCGTTAATAAATAAATATAAATTCATTGAAATTTTTTCAGGCCCGGGCCCGGTACGTTTGCTTTTTGTGGTTATATCACTTATACAGCCGTCATTACCGAGCCGCCGACCCGCCCGAACGGGGCCAGACATTAAGGATCTCAACGCGCTTTATGAGCAAATCTCTCGTTATTGTGGAATCGCCCGCCAAAGCCAAGACCATCAACAAGTACCTGGGCAGGAACTACGTGGTCAAATCCAGTGTCGGTCATGTCCGGGATCTGCCGACCGCCGGCTCCGCCACCGGCAAAAAGCCCGCTGCCCGCAAGACCGACACCAAGAACCTGAGCCCGGAAGAAAAGGCCCGGCTGAAAAAGGAAAAGGATCACAAGGCGCTGATCGCCCGCATGGGTGTGGATCCCGAACACGGCTGGCAGGCCAACTATCAGGTGCTGCCGGGCAAGGAAAAGGTGGTCAGCGAGCTGCAGGCCCTGGCCGAGAAGGCCGACACCGTTTATCTGGCAACGGATTTGGACCGCGAAGGGGAAGCCATTGCCTGGCACCTGAAGGAGCTGATCGGCGGTGACGACGACCGCTTCAAGCGGGTGGTGTTTAACGAGATCACCAAGTCCGCCATTCAGGATGCCTTCAGCCAGCCGTCCGAGCTTAACCTGAACCGGGTCAACGCCCAGCAGGCCCGTCGTTTTCTCGACCGGGTAGTGGGTTACATGGTGTCGCCGCTGCTGTGGAAAAAGGTGGCCCGGGGCCTGTCCGCCGGCCGGGTGCAGTCGGTGGCGGTGCGCCTCATCGTGGAAAAAGAGCGCGAAATCAAGGCTTTTGTACCCGAGGAATACTGGGACATTCAGGCGGCCCTGAGCAATGAGCAAAAGCTGGCGCTGTCGATGATGGTGGTCAAATACCAGGGCAGGGAATTCCGGCCCACCAACGAGGCCGACACCATGGCGGCGGTGGACGTCCTGCGGAGCAGTGCCTTTGAGGTGGCGTCCCGGGAAGACAGACCCACCCAGAGCAAGCCGCCGGCGCCCTTTATCACCTCCACCCTGCAGCAGGCTGCCAGCACCCGGCTGAGTTTTGGCGTCAAGCGCACCATGATGCTGGCCCAGCGCCTGTACGAGGCCGGTTACATCACCTATATGCGTACCGACTCCACCAACCTGAGCCAGGAAGCGGTGGCCTCGGTGCGCGACTTTATTCAGCAGCAGCACGGCAGCGACTACCTGCCCGAGTCACCCAATGTCTACGGCGCCAAGGCCAATGCCCAGGAGGCCCACGAGGCCATTCGCCCGTCCGACGTGGCCCTGTCTGCCGACCAGCTCGAAGGCATGGAGGCGGACGCCAAGCGGCTCTATGACCTGATCTGGCGTCAGTTTGTGGCCTGCCAGATGACCCCGGCCAGATACGACAGCAGCACCATCACGGTGCGTGCCGGTGACTACGAGCTCAAGGCCCGGGGCCGCATTCTGCGCTTTGCCGGCTGGACCAAGGTGCTTGCGCCGCAAAGCCGCAAGGGCGAAGACACCGAGCTGCCGGCGGTGCAGCAGGGCGAAACCCTCACCCTGAACGAGTTGACCCCCAAGCAGCACTTCACCAAGCCGCCGGCGCGTTTTACCGAAGCGGCCCTGGTGCGGGAGCTGGAAAAGCGCGGCATTGGCCGGCCGTCCACCTATGCATCCATCATCTCCACCATTCAGGACAGAGGCTACGTGAAGGTGGAGAGCCGCCGGTTCTATGCCGAGAAAATGGGCGAGATCGTGGCCGACCGGCTGCAGGAAAGCTTTGCCGAGCTGATGAACTACGACTTCACCGCCCAGATGGAAAGCAAGCTGGATGAAATTGCCGGCGGCCAGCTCAACTGGACCCAGGTGCTTGATGCCTTTTACGCCGAGTTCAGTGAAGAGCTGGAAAAGGCCGAGCGGCCGGCGGAGGAAGGCGGCATGCGCGCCAATGAAATGGTGCTCACCGACATCGACTGCCCCACCTGTGGCCGCAAAATGGGCATTCGCACCGCCACCACCGGCGTGTTTCTGGGCTGCTCCGGCTATGCCCTGCCGCCCAAGGAGCGCTGCAAGCAGACCATCAACCTGATCCCCGGTGACGACTTTGTGCTGGCCAACGACGAAGAGGCGGAAACCGACGCCCTGCGCGCCAAGCACCGTTGTGGCAAGTGTGGTACCGCCATGGATGCTTATCTGATCGACGACAAGCGCAAGCTGCATGTGTGTGGTCAGAACCCGGACTGCGACGGCTATGAGCTGGAACAGGGCCAGTTCAAGCTCAAGGGCTATGAAGGGCCGGTGATCGACTGCGACCGTTGCGGCAGTGAGATGCAGCTCAAGAATGGTCGCTTCGGCAAGTACATGGCCTGTACCAACGAGGAATGCAAGAATACCCGCAAGATCCTGAAAAACGGGGAAGTGGCGCCGCCCAAGGAAGATCCGGTGCATCTGCCCGAGCTGCCCTGCAGCCAGTCCGATGCCTATTTTGTGCTGCGCGACGGTGCCGCCGGCATCTTTATGGCTGCCAGCAACTTTCCCAAATCCCGGGAGACTCGGGCGCCGCTGGTGGAAGAGCTGGTGCGGTTCAAGGACAGGCTGCCACCCAAGTTCCTTTATCTGGCCGAGGCGCCGGTTGAAGATCCGGAGGGCAACAAGGCGATGGTACGTTTCAGCCGCAAAAACAAGGAACAATATGTGATGACCGAGGTCAATAAAAAAGCGACCGGCTGGACTGCTCACTATGTGGACGGTCAATGGCAGCAGCATCAGAAGGGCAAGAAGTAACGACAGGGCCCGGCTTAGCGTCGGGCTGATATCGCCGGACTCTTGAGCACAGGGAATCGAGTGCAACCACATCAGGCCGAGCCTGAGCAGGAGTGAATATGGATATTCGTGAAGTGAGGCCGGGCATGATCTGCCATACCACAGAAGGTTCGGGGTATGTGCTGGAAGTGGACGTCAATAACGAAGTGGTGCTGTTACAGCGCGAAGACGAAACCATTCCTTTTCAGGTACATGTGAGCGATCTGCTCGACGAGCTGGATTGACGTATTTGCACCTTACCCGTCCATCAGCATCAGCAGCGCGGCCAAGTCGGGCCGCCACTGGTGCTTTTTCATGTCTATTCGCCGGCCGGTAACGATCACGCCTTCCGCCAACAGCCGCTGCCGTTGTTCCTGTGCCTCGGCACTGCCGGCCGGCAGGCTGATACGGCCATCAGCAGCCACCACCCTGTGCCAGGGCAGGGCGGAAGTGTCGCTTTCCCGCAGTACACGCCCGGCCAGTCGTGCCCGTCCCGGAAGGCCCGCCAGATCGGCCAGCTGGCCATAGCTGACCACCCGCCCCGTGGGGATCAGCACAAGCAGTTTCAATATGGCCTGTCTGTTGGCAGTATTCATCGGCTTCTCCGGAATGGTGACTCAGTCGGCGGCCAGCGCCTGCCCTTCCCGGCGGGGGTCGGCAGCCCCTGTCAGACCCGTGTTATTTTGCATAATGACATGCAGGCCGGAGTTGAGCTCTGTGGTACGAATGTCAAAGCCGAGCGCCTTCATGGCCGGCAGCAGGGCCTGGTTGCGGCCGAAGGGCTCCATCTCAAGTACGCCTCCCCGATGCAGCACATGGGGCTGATGCACGGCCTCACGCACATTCATGCCCCAGTCGAGTACGTTTATCAGGGTGTGCAGCACATAGCCAATAATGCTGCTGCCGCCCGGTGAGCCCAGCACCAGCAGCAGCTGGTCTCTGTCGTCAAATACCAGGGTCGGGCTCATGGAGGAGCGCGGTCGCTTTCCCGGCTCCAGCCGGTTGGCCACCGGTATTCCATTGATTCTGGGAGAAAAGGCAAAATCGGTCAGTTCATTGTTGAGCAGAAACCCCTGAACCATCAGGCGGGAGCCAAAGGCATTTTCAATGGTGGAGGTGAGCGACACTGCGTTGCCGCTGGCATCAATAATGTTGAGGTGCGTGGTGGAAGGAAACTCGGGCGAAGCATCGGAAGACGTGGGCCAGTGACCTTTGGGTGTTCCCGGCGTGACGGCGGGCAGAGCCTGATGGCTGTTTTTCAGTAATTGGGCTCGTTCGGCCAGGTAGCTGGCGTCGAGCAGGCCCTCGACCGGTACCGGTACAAAATCACTGTCGGTCGCGTAGCGGCCACGGTCGGCAAACGCCAGGCGTGAGGCATCGGCAATCAGCCGCCAGGCGTCTGGTGAGGTGGGGCCCATCCGGCTCAGTTCAAAGTGAGACAGCATACCCAGAATCTGTCCCAGCGCCAGGGCGCCGGAGCTGGGTGGCCCCATACCGCAGACTTTGTATTGCCGGTAGGGAAAGCACAGGGCCGGGCGTTCCTGAACCCGGTACTGGGCCAGGTCTTCCAGGGCAAGATAACCGGGTGAGCCGGCGTTTTGCACCTTGCTGACCATCATCTGGGCCATTTTACCGGTGTAAAAGGCGGAGGGACCTTCAATGCTGATCCGGGTGAGCAGGGCCGCCAGCAGAGGATTGACAAGGCGGTGGCCGGCGGTGAGTGGCTGGCCCTGGTCATCAAAAAAATAGTGGCGGCTGTCGGCATCCCGAAGCAGGCTGTCACTGTTTTGCGCGATCAGCCGGGCCAGCCGCGGAGAGACATCAAAGCCGTTCAGCGCCAGGGTGATGGCGGGCACAAACAAATCGCGCCAGGGCAGGGTGCCGAAACGCTGGTGGGCCTGCCACATCAGCATTACGGTGCCGGGGGTGCCTACCGATTTACCGCCGATCACCGCATCCATAAATGCCAGAGGCTGGCCATTCTCATCGAGAAACAGGGTGTCCGGGGCCTGCAGCGGGGCCGTTTCCCGTCCGTCCAGAGTGGTAATTTTCCGTGTATCCTGCTGCCAGTGTACCATGAAGCCGCCACCACCCAGCCCGGAAGACTGGGGTTCAACCAGAGCCAGCACCATCTGGGCCGCGATCATGGCGTCCACGGCACTGCCCCCTCTGGCCAGCATGTCCTGTGCCGCCTGGCTGGCGTGGGGATTGGCGGTGACCACCATGGCCTTGCCGGCATGAACCAGAGGCTGATCCTGCCAGCCGGTGGCGGCCTCGGGAGGCGGTCTGTTATCGGCATGGGCCAGGGGCAGCCAGAGCAGGGCAAGCAGAAGCAGGCGCATAAAAAACTCCTTAACGGGGACTGACGCCAAGGGTAACCAGACAGCAGGTGCCCCGCCAGCCAAAAATTGTCCAAGGTGCTGAAAATAAAAGCAAATGAAGCAAATGTGAGAAAAATGACTTGTATTGCTCAGCGGCCTGCCTATAATGCCACTCCATCAACAGCGACCAGCTGTTGAAACATCAAGTCAAAGCTTGTATGCGGGAATAGCTCAGCTGGTAGAGCACAACCTTGCCAAGGTTGGGGTCGCGAGTTCGAATCTCGTTTCCCGCTCCAAATCTGCAAAGGCGCGTTAGCAAAGCGGTTATGCAGCGGATTGCAAATCCGTTCAGTCCGGTTCGACTCCGGAACGCGCCTCCATTTTTCTCTCCTGTATTTTCTCGTTCCAGTTCTTGTTTACTTTTACATACCAGTTACCGTTTTTGTCCCGGTAATTTTGCCGATCCCGGCATTCGTCCGTGTACCGGCCACCGGTCATCCATCCCAGCTTGTGTTGCGGCTCAAAGCCAGTGCCCGGCGCCTTGTGGCCCCATCTGCCAATATGGGTGTCATTGCCTTCGGGCAGGGGCGCGCCCAGTGGATAGAACAGCCTGCCTTTCATGACCAGCCGGGTGCGCTCCGGCATCAGTCCCTCGGCCATCAGTGCCCGGCGCACGGCCGGCTGGCGGCTCAGCTGCAGCTGGTGCTGCTGCATATGATCCAGCTTGCGTCTCAGCCTGTCGCACGGGTTGATGCCCAAGGCGCTGTCCTGCGGCGCCTGAGTGTCGGTGATCAAATAGAACTTAACGGCCAGCTCCCAGTGCTCTATACGCCGGTGCCGGTGATCCCACAGCAGCAGATCAAAGGCCCCGAGTGTGCGTCCGCCCACGACCTGCTGGCGGTTATAGCCCAGCACCTGAAAGCGTGCGTGATCGAGCAGAAAAAAGTGCCACAGGGCTTCAAAGTACTGACCCAGACGACGACATTGCCTGCAGTGCCGGTGCAGCACGGCGGGATCCTGATCCAGTGCCAGCAGGCGCGGATGGTATTCCTCCAGCAAGCCGGCATACCAGTCGTCGTCAGGAGCCATTGGCAGACCGGGCAACAGACCCGGGCTGCCGATGGCCCATGCCAGGTCACGCACCTCGTTGTTGACAAGCCGATCCAATAACTCGTCCAGTAAAAGGCCCATAACCCTCCTCTTTTGCTTTACAATAGACCCATTTCAAATAACGGGAGCCGGCATGAATAATATCGAGCTCGAACAGCTGCTCAACCGGCAGCTGAACGTGAATGCCATTCGGGATTATTGCCCGAACGGACTGCAAGTGGAAGGCCGTGCAGACGTGCGCCATATCGTGACCGGGGTGACCGCCAGTCAGGCCTTGATCGACCGGGCCATTGAGCTGAATGCCGATGCCATTCTGGTGCACCATGGCTATTTCTGGAAGGGCGAGTCCCAGCCGGTGCGCGGCATCAAGCGCCGCCGGCTGAAGGCGTTGCTCGGCCATGACATCAATCTTTATGCCTATCATCTGCCGCTGGATATTGCCCCCGAGCTTGGCAACAACGCCCGGCTGGCCAGTTTGCTCGGTATTCGCGTAACCGGCCCGCTTGAGCCCGGCAATGAACTGTCGGTGGCCATGGCCGGTGAACTGAACCCGCCCGTGAGCGGTGCCGAGCTGGCGGCACGCATTGAGCAGCGCCTGGGTCGCAGTGTGTTACATGTGGGAGATGCCGGTCCGGAACTGATCCGGCGCATTGGCTGGTGCACCGGGGGTGGCCAGGGCTATATCGATCTGGCGGCGGAGCAGGGTATGGATGCCTTTATCAGCGGTGAAGTGTCGGAGCAGACGGTGCACTCGGCCAGAGAGCAGGGGGTGCATTTCTTTGCGGCGGGCCATCATGCCACCGAACGTTATGGTGTTAAGGCACTCGGCGAATGGCTGGCCAGCCAGCACGGTTTTGAGGTGGACTTTGTCGATATCGACAATCCGGCCTGAGCATAAAAAAAGACCAGGGCGGAGATCCGACCCTGGTTTCGCAGCAGCCACACGGGCATAAAAAGAGGCTTCGTTTTCACATCGCGCTAACGTATGGAAATGCGGGCAACAAGAGTGACAAATGAGTCATACCGAATGTTGAAATAATGTTAACATTAAGTTGCCGCGAGGCAAGCCCTTTTTAGCCCAAAGCTGAAAATAATTGGTATGGAAACAACGAGAGAAACGCAATGGTAGAGGAAAGGCTGAATGTCCTGATGGTGGAAGATACACCTTCACTGGCGGCCATGTATCAGTTGTTTTTGCAGGACGAGCCTTTGTCGCTGACCGTGGTCAGCAATGGCCAGCAGGCGCTGGAGCATATTCGTCGCCAGCCCCCCGATATTTTGTTACTGGATCTGATCCTGCCCGATATGCCGGGCATGGAAATTTTGCAATGGTTGCACCAGGAGCAGCTGAATATCACCACCATAGTGATGACGGCACATGGCTCGGTGGATGTGGCGGTTGACGCCATGCGCCTGGGCGCCCACGACTTTATCAGCAAGCCGGTGGAGGCGGAGCGACTCAAGGTCACCCTGCACAACACCATGCAGTTCCGTCATCTCAACCGGCTGGTCAATCAATACCGCCACGAAATCGAGCGGGAGCGCTTTCAGGGCTTCATTGGTGAAAGCCTGCCGATGCAGAAGGTGTACCGGCTGATTGAAAACGCGGCCCCCAGCACCGCCACTGTTTTTATTACCGGTGAAAGCGGTACCGGCAAGGAAGTCTGTGCCGAGGCCATTCACCAGCTCAGTGGCCGGGCCGAGGGCCCCTTTATTGCCCTGAACTGTGCCGCCATTCCCCGGGATCTGATGGAAAGCGAACTGTTCGGCCATATCAAGGGTGCCTTTACCGGCGCCCTGCAGGACAGGGACGGTGCCGTGATCCGCGCCAACGGGGGCACCCTGTTTATGGACGAGATCTGCGAAATGGATCTGGAGCTGCAAAGCAAGCTGCTGCGCTTTTTGCAGACCGGCCTTATTCAGCCGGTGGGCAGCTCCAATCACGTCAAGGTGGATGTACGCATTGTCTGTGCCACCAACCGTGATCCGCTGGTGGAAGTGGAGCAGGGGCGCTTTCGGGAAGATCTGTATTACCGTCTGCACGTGATCCCGGTGCACCTGCCGCCGCTCAGAGAGCGGGGGGCCGATGTCATCAGTATTGCCACTGCCCTGGTGCGTCAGGCTTCCCGGGAAGAAGGCAAGGAGTTTGTGGGCCTGTCAGAAACGACCAAGGATCGTTTTCAGGCCTATCACTGGCCGGGTAACGTACGCCAGCTGCAAAACGTGATCCGTAATGCCGTGGTATTGCACCGGGGAGAGTGGATCGACGTCGATATGCTGCCCGCGCCCCTTGACCGACCCTTGTCCGAGATGCCGGCCGCAGAGCGGGAGCTGGCGCAGACGCCGCAGCCTATTTTGCCGCTGGCGGTGATCGAGCGACAGGCCATTGAGCGCACCATTGCCCACTGTGAGGGGAATATCTCCCGGGCGGCGGCACTGCTTGAAGTCAGCCCGTCCACCATTTACCGCAAGCTGCAAAGCTGGGGAGACGACAATGGCTGACTGGCAGCGGTTGTACCGGCGCCTGCCCTTGCTTGATCCTGCCCGGCTGGAGCAACTGGAACGGGAGCTGGGCAGTGACGCGCTGGCGCGATTGCTGGCGTTGTTTGCCGAAGACGGAGTGCAGCAGGGGGAATCCCTGGCCCGGGCATTTACTGCGCAGGACACGGAAGAGATGGCCCGCTGGTGCCACAGCCTGAAATCGGCCTGTGGCAGCTATGGAGCGCTGCGTTGCCAGTTCCTGGCAGAAAAACTGGAGGCAGCCTGCCGCAGGCAGGACGGTGATGAAATTTCATTGCTGATGAACGCCTGGCAAGAGGCGTTGGCCGATACCCTGCCACAGGTGAAAACACAGCGGGAAGGCCGGTAAGCAGACAAAAAAAATGGCCAACCCAATGGGTTGGCCGAACTTCAGCGGGAGCTGAAGAGAGCACGGGATAAAAACGACTGTTTATATATATGAAAGTATCGTGCCAACTTTTCAAAACCCCGTCCCACAAGGCTTTGCGGCCATTTTCAGCCAAAATTCACTGTTGCGATATGCGAAAATTATCATTTTGGTATGGTTTCGTGACGCAATATGCAAACAGGCTCTGGATGACACTCCCCCGATTATTCTTCAAATGTGTAAACCTCACACACTCGTGATCCTGCTTAAATACTGCTTGATCTGAATCAATGTTTGCCCCTAAGGTGAAGGCGAGAATAAGTACATAAAATTGTTATCAAACTCCGAGTCCGGTAGACCTAAGTCGTTGCATGATAGGGTTGCCGAACCGTTCGAACCGCACATCAGGGTTCGTCAGGGTGCCGCCAGAAATGCCGTCGCCTCCCGTATTGGAAAGGTGTTTATGTTTGAGTTACAAGACGCGTTCGCGCGCAAATTTCATTATTTGCGGTTGTCGGTTACCGATGTCTGCAACTTTCGCTGTCAGTACTGCCTGCCCGATGGCTACCGCCCCGATGGGCGCAAGTCGTTTCTCACCCTGAGCGAAATTGGTCATATCACCCGTGCCTTTGCCGCCATGGGCACCAACAAGGTGCGTATTACCGGTGGCGAGCCTTCCATGCGCCGGGACTTTACCGATATTATTGAAACCGTGGCCTCCACGCCGGGTATTCGCAAGGTGGCCACCACCACCAACGGCTACCGCATGGCCGACCAGGTGGCTGACTGGCGCAGTGCCGGTCTCGATGCCATCAATGTCAGCGTGGACAGCCTGGATCCGCGCATGTTTCATCAGATCACCGGTCAGAACCGCTTTCATGAGGTGATGGCGGGCATTGACGCCGCCTTTGCCGCCGGCTTTGAGCAGGTCAAGGTCAATACCGTGCTGATGCGCGGGCTCAACGACGGTGAGCTGGGCGAATTTCTGGCCTGGATCAGGTCAAACCCCATTCAGTTGCGCTTTATCGAGCTGATGCAGACCGGTGAGATGGACGAGCTGTTTGAACGCCACCATGTGCGCGGGGCCGCCATCAAGGAAAAACTGCTGGAAGCGGGCTGGCAGCAAAAGGTACGCGCCCATAACGACGGCCCGGCCGAGGTGTTCTGGCACGCCGACTATGTGGGCGAAATCGGTCTTATCATGCCCTATGCCAAAGATTTTTGTGCCAGCTGCAACCGGCTCAGGGTGTCGTCGCTGGGCAAGCTGCATTTGTGCCTGTTTGGCGAATATGGCGTGGATCTGCGGGATCTGCTGCAGCATGAAGGGCAGCAGGCGGCGCTGCAACGGCGGCTGCGCGAGGCCCTGGCCGACAAAAAGGCCACTCACTTCCTGCACGAAGGCCTCAGCGGCATGACGCCCCATCTGGCCTCCATCGGCGGCTGAGCATTCCCTGACATTTCAGCGTGGCCGTGCCAGTTGCCCGACATGCGTGGTGTAGAGGCTTTCTGATCTGGATCCATGAAGCATTAAAAAGCCTTTGGCATCATGGCCGCAGGCTTTTTTGTTATTGACCTGTCACGCCCCCGGGGCGAACAATGCAGGCCGTTATTGTTTTCAACTGAAGATATCAAGGGGTACATTCATGAGTCATGCAAGCCAGGAGCGGGTGCCGCTCAACATTGCAGTGCTTACCGTTTCCGACACCCGCACCGAAGACACCGATACGTCCGGTCGTTTTCTGGTGGACGCCCTCACCGGTGCCGGCCACCGGCTGGCGGAAAAGGTCATTCTCAAGGATGACAAGTACGACATTCGCGCACTGGTGTCCCGCTGGATTGCCAGCCCCGAGGTACAGGTGGTGATCATCACCGGCGGCACCGGCTTTACCGGCCGTGATACCACCCCCGAGGCGGTGGCCCCGCTGCTCGATACCGTGGTAGACGGCTTTGGCGAGCTGTTCCGTCATATTACCTATCAGGAGCTGGGCACCTCCACGGTGCAGAGCCGCGCTCTGGGTGGACTGGCCAACCGCACGGCGGTGTTCTGCCTGCCGGGCTCCACCGGCGCCTGCCGCACCGGCTGGAACGGCATTCTGGCGGAGCAGCTTGATGCCCGCCACAAGCCCTGCAACTTTGTACAGCATCTGGTGTAAGTCATGAGTGAGCTGACTCATATCAACGCCTCGGGTGAGGCCAACATGGTGGATGTAAGCGACAAGGCAGTCACCAGCCGGGAAGCCCGGGCCGAGGCCTGGGTGCTGATGGCGCCCGAGACCCTGGCGCTTATTGTGGAAGGCCGGCATCACAAGGGCGATGTGTTCGCCACCGCCCGCATCGCCGGCATTATGGCGGCCAAGAAAACATCCGATCTTATTCCGTTGTGCCATCCGCTGGCGCTGTCAAAGGTGGAAGTGAAACTCGACGCCGACCGAGAGCGGAGCGGAGTACGCATTGAGAGTTACTGCAAGCTGGCCGGCCAGACCGGGGTGGAGATGGAAGCCCTGACCGCCGCCTCGGTGGCGGCGCTGACCATTTACGACATGTGCAAGGCGGTACAGAAAGACATGCTGATCGAGGGCGTGCGTCTGCTGGAGAAAAAGGGCGGCAAGTCCGGGGAGTTCAAGGCCAAATGATCAAGGTAGTATTTTTTGCCCGCGTGCGGGAACAACTGGGCACGGATGCGCTGGATGTGGCGGCGGAGTTTGCCGATGTGAACGCCCTGCGGGAGCACCTGGCCGGGCGCGATGCCAGCTGGGCCAAAGTGCTGGCCGACAATAGTCTGCTGGTGGCGGTGAATCATGAAGTGGCCACCCCCGGCACCATGCTCAAGGACGGCGACGAAGTGGCCTTCTTTCCACCGGTCACCGGAGGCTGAGATGATTCGGGTACAGACCGAGGACTTTTGCCTGGCCACCGAATATGCCGCCCTGAGCCAGTCTTATCAGACCGGCGCCGTGGTCACCTTTGTGGGCAAGGTACGGGACATGAATCAGGGCGATGCGGTCAGTGGCATGACCCTGGAGCACTACCCGGGCATGACTGAGCACGCCCTGGAAAAAATTGTGGCCGAGGCAAAACGCCGCTGGCCGCTGCTGGACTGCCGGGTGATCCACAGGGTGAGTGCCCTTGAGCTGGGGGATCAGATCGTGTTTGTGGGCGTGGCCAGCCAGCACCGGGAGGCGGCTTTTGAGGCCTGCCATTTCATTATGGACTACCTCAAGACCCGGGCGCCGTTCTGGAAAAAGGAGCGCACCACCGATGGCGAGCGCTGGGTGGATGCCAAAGACAGCGACACCGAAGCGGCGAGCAAGTGGTAATCCTTCGGGAGCTTGAAGCTGCAGCTCGAAGCATCAGCGCGGTTGCACTCCGCCGACACGCTTCAAGTACCTCCCTGTAACGCTCGAAAATGCCATCCATGGCATTTAATGGTCGGCTACGGCAATCCCCACTGCTGCTTCGGTTAACATCGACGCTGCCTGTAAGCGGCTAGTCAGCTCAGAGTACCTCCAGGAGGGCAAAGGGTGTCTGCTTCGCCGAGCCCTTCGCGCCAGGGATGGCGCGACGGAGCCTACATGGAAGTATTCACGGCGTGCCGGAGAAGCAGTGCGCTTTGTCCGACGAAAGCGCATGGTTCTGCAAACGATGGAAACTTGTGACCAAGAGACAGGCTGTCAGCCTGCCACTGATTCGCCCGGATAAATCCGGGCCTACAGGGCCCCTCGATGTAAAAAAATGCCGGGTCGAGCCCGGCATGACAGCCAACCTGCCTGTATTTACCAGTAAAGCCCGTCGATCAGCTCCAGAGTCACGGTTTCGCCGGTTTCCACCCGGCCTCTGTCCTGCTCGAGGTGCAGCAGGCAGTTGGCCTCGGCCATGGCGCTGAACACCGCCGAGCTTTGTGAGCCGGCGGGCACCACGCCCAGGCTGCCATCGGCCTGAGGCTCTGCCCGGCCACGCTGAAAGTCCATCCGTCCGGGTGACTTGTTAAAAGGCATCAGGGCGGTGGCCTGCAGGGTAACGGTGGGGGCGAGCTGCTCACCGGCCAGTTTTGCCAGGGCCGGACGTACCAGCAGATGAAAGGTCACCGCCGCCGACACCGGATTACCCGGCAGGCCAAAAAAGGCGCACTGGTCAATGTGGCCAAAGGCAAAAGGCTTGCCCGGCTTGATGGCCAGCTTCCAGAAACCGATGCGGCCCACTTCTTCCAGCACGGTTTTGGTGTGATCCGCATCACCCACCGACACGCCGCCGGAGGTGATCACCGCATCGTGGCTGGCCGCGGCCTTAACAAAGGTGGCGCGAATACGGTCGGGATCATCGGCAATAATGCCGTAATCGGTGATGTCCACGCCCAGCCGGGTCAGCATGGCGGCCAGACCAATGCGGTTGGAGTCGTAGATTTCCCCCGGTGCCAGCAGCTCGCCCGGGCGTTTGAGTTCGTCGCCGGTCGACAGCAGGGCCACCTTCAGTGGCCGGCGTACGTTGACCTGTTCCAGCCCCAGTGACGCCAGCACCGACAGTACCCGGGCGTTAATGCGCATGCCCGCCCTGAATACGGTTTCGCCCTGGGCCAGATCTTCCGCTGCCTGGCGTACATGCTGGCCTGGCCGCACTCCGCCCCGAATGTGTATCCGGTTGTGAACCGATTCACAATTTTCCTGCATCACCACGCTGTCGGCACCCAGAGGCAGGGCGGCGCCGGTCATGATGCGTACGCACTGACCCGGCCCGACACGGTCATTGAAGGGGTGGCCAGCCAGGCTGGTGCCGATCAGCTCCAGTCCGTCAGAAGCGGCATCTTCGGCGCGCAGGGCATAGCCGTCCATGGCTGAATTGGCAAAGGCGGGGACATCCAGTGGTGATATTACGTCATCCGCCAGCACACGGTTAAGGGCCTGCTCCAGCGATACCAGCTCTGCCGCAGCAACGGCGTCCAGCTGGCCCAGCATATCGGCTCTGGCATCTTCAAAAGGGCGTAAACCGGGTTGACTGCAACAATCTTGAATGGCCATGTTCGGGCTCCCTGAATGTGTTGTTGAGCTTTATTATTTCAGACACTGAGGGTGATTGTCATATGGATGCAAACGAAAATGGGTGTTATCCATCATTCACAGCAAAGACCAAATGCACTAACATGCCAACAGATTGTAAATCCTACGGAGATCATCATGACCGCATTGAGCGATGCAGCCATCCGGGTCCGCTCGGCCCTGGAAGCCCGGGGTCTCGAAACCCCCATGCGCAGTAACAACCTGACCACGGACGAACAACAGGCACAAATTACCGGTCTGATGACTCAGGTAATGGATGTACTGGGACTGGATCTGGAAGACGACAGCCTGGCCGAAACCCCGCAGCGTATTGCCAAAATGTATGTACGGGAAATCTTCTCGGGCCTGGATTATGCCCACTTTCCCAAGATCACCCTGATTGACAACAAAATGCAGGTCGATGAAATGGTGCAGGTGCGTGACATCACGCTCACCAGTACCTGTGAACATCATTTCGTCACCATAGACGGTACCGCCACCGTGGCCTATATTCCCCGGGGCAAGGTGATCGGCCTGTCCAAAATCAACCGCATCGTGCAGTTCTTTGCCCGCCGGCCTCAGGTGCAGGAGCGGCTGACCCAGCAGGTGCTGGTGGCGCTGCAGGCCCTGCTGGAGTCGGACGATGTGGCCGTCAGCATTACTGCCACCCACTATTGCGTCAAGGCGCGGGGCGTCATGGATGCCACCAGCAGTACGACGACCACTTCCCTCGGCGGTATTTTTAAAAGCCGGCAGGCTACCCGTCAGGAGTTTCTGAGCGGCGTGTCGCGCTGACACACCATTCATTGCATGCCGGGCCCGAGCCCGGCATGCAGGTTTAAGGGAAGTATCATGAAACCCAGAGTGGAAATTCGTTACTGCAGCCTGTGTCGCTGGCTGTTGCGTTCCGGCTGGCTGGCCCAGGAAATATTATCCACCTTTGCTGATGATGTGGGTGAGGTGGCGCTGATTCCCGGTGACAAGGGCCAGTTTCAGATCCTGGTGGACGGAGAGCTTATCTGGTGCCGGGTGGCTGACCAGGGTTTTCCGGAAGCGAAGGAAATCAAGCAGCGCATTCGCGATCGCATTGCCCCCGAGCGCGACCTCGGCCATAACGACCGCCGCCACTGAGTCTGTTTACCCGCCCTTTGCGGTATTTGTTGCCGAATATCCCCCCTGCACTGCATCAGTACGCTTTAATAAAAGAAAAGCGATATGGTGGTCGCAAGATAAACGGGCACCCATGGCCCGGCATAATCCTCTGATGACAGGGTCGTCCATGCTCAGGCAGCGAACGGAACAGGTAAAAAAGTTGTCCGGCTTGCTCTCCGACAATCAGGCGGGGCAGGGACGACTTGCCCTGATCTGTGAAGGAGGAGGGCAGCGCGGCATCTTTACCGCCGGTGTGCTCGATGCCTTTATGGCTGCGGACTTTGACCCCTTTGATCTCTTTATCGGCTCCTCGGCCGGCGCCCAGAACCTGTCTGCCTATGTTTGTCACAGTCGTGGCTTCGCCAGAGAAGTGATTACCGACTACACCACCCGTTCCGATTTCTTTCGTCCGCTGCACTTTGCCCGCGGGGGAGACCTGGTGGATCTGGACTGGTATTTTGAGGTGCTGCGCCACGAGCTGCCTCTTGATGTGGTGACCGGACACCGGCGGCTGGGAGCGCGGGAGCTGCTGTTTTGCAGCACCCGGGCCCGGGATCATCTGCCCCACTATTTTCATCCGGCCGACACCGACTGGTTGCTGGGCCTCAAGGCGTCCAGTGCCATTCCGCTGTTGTACCGGGCCGGTGTGGAATGGCAGGGAGAGCGCTATCTCGACGGAGGTGTGGCCGATGCCATTCCGGTGCGTGAGGCCTGGCGCCGGGGAGCCCGTGTACTGGTGGTGATCCGTACTCAGCCCGGCGATATGCGTTTCAGTCTGAGCTGGGCCCGGCGGCTGGAAGGCTGGCTCGGACGGGACCGGCTCGGTGAGCTGCTGGCGATAGTGCGTGCCTATCAGCGTTGCTGCGACGATGCTCATCGTTTTATGACCCGGCCACCAGACAGGGCCCGGGTATTTGAAATTGCGCCCCCCGCACCTTTGCACAGCCGGGTGCTGGGCTCGACTCGTGCCCAGCTGGATCGGGATTATCAGCTTGGGTTCAGCTGCGGACAGCATTTTTTGCATCAGCACGGTCCCTTGCTGGAGCGGCTGGGGCGTCAATAAAGTGCACGTCGGCCCGGATCAGTACTGGTCAGCGTCCGGCGTGGGTTGTACACTCGCCTCCCGATTTTTGCCGGCGTCGAATGAGCTGCTTTTACCCGGCCCGACTTGCCTTATACTGGCGAAAAATCGAATTGAAATCGCACCGGGCTCATGGCCCGGATTTTACTGACCCTGAACATTAAAGGGGACAAAGAGCATGGCAGAATGGTCCGCAAACGATGCGCTCAAGGTATATAACCTGCCTTACTGGGGCGCCGGCTTTTTCCATCTTGACGAGCAGGGGCGTGTTTGTGTCACGCCCGACAAGACCCGTCCCGAGGCAAAAGTGGTACTGGCAGAGGTAGTAGAGCAGCTCAAGGCCGAGGGCTACGCCGCCCCTGTGCTGCTGCGCTTTCCCGATATCATCAAGAGCCGCATCGACGCCCTGTTCAACGCCTTTAACGGTGCCATTGAAGATTACGGTTACGAGGGTGATTACCTGACCGTCTATCCCATCAAGGTGAATCAGCAGCGCGGTGTGCTCGATGCCGTCACCAAGGCCTACAAGGACAAGCCGCGTCTGGGGCTGGAAGCCGGATCCAAGCCCGAGTTGCTGGCGGTACTGGCCCATACTCACGAAACCGAGTCGGTGATCGTTTGTAATGGTTACAAGGACAAGGAATACGTGCGCCTGGCGCTGCTGGGTACCAAGATGGGCCATCAGGTCTACATCGTTATCGAAAAGCTCTCCGAGCTGGCGCTGGTGATGGAAGAAGCGGCCAAACTCAAGGTTTCTCCGCGTCTGGGCGTGCGTGCCCGGCTGGCGTCCCAGGGCGCCGGCAAGTGGCAGTCGAGCGGCGGCGAGAAGTCCAAGTTTGGTCTCAGCGCCACTCAGGTGCTGGCGCTGGTCAACCGGCTGAAAGACGCCGGCTGCATCGACTGGCTGCAGCTGCTGCATTTTCACCTGGGCTCCCAGATCGCCAATATTCGCGACATTCAGAAAGGCATTCGTGAGTGTGGCCGTTTTTATGCCGAGCTGCGCCGGCTCGATGTGCCGGTGAACATTGTGGATGTGGGTGGCGGCCTGGGTGTGGACTATGAAGGCACCCGTTCGCAAAGCTACTGCTCGGCCAACTACAACCTGCGGGAATACGCCAATAACGTGGTCTGGGGCATCGGTAACGTGTGCCGGGAATACGATCTGCCTCATCCGCGCATCATCAGTGAATCGGGCCGGGCCATTACCGCCCATCACGCCATGCTGGTGTCCAATGTGATCAGCATTGAGTCGGCCCAGAGCACCAGGCCGGCGGCACCGGCGGAAGATGCGCCTTTCCTGCTCGGCAACATGTGGGAAACCTGGGAAGATCTGTGCCGGGAAGATCCACCGCTGCTGGAGATCTATCACGATACCGTGGCGGAGCTGGCCGATGTGCATGAGCAGTACAACATGGGCATGATGACCCTGGAAGATCGCGCCTGGGCCGAGGAAGTGCATCTCAATATCTGTCTCGGCATCAAGGAAAGGCTGGATCCGGTAAACCGGGCGCACAGGCCCATTATGGACGAGCTCAACGAAAAGCTGGCGGACAAGTGCTTTGTCAACTTCTCGCTGTTCCAGTCGCTGCCCGATGCCTGGGGTATTGATCAGATCTTCCCGGTACTGCCCCTGGACGGCCTCGACCGGCCACCCAGCCGCCGGGCGGTGATCCTGGACATCACCTGTGATTCCGATGGCGCCATCGATCAGTATGTGGACGGTCAGGGTGTGGAAACCACGCTGCCCATGCCCGAGTTTGTACCCGGCCAGCCCCAGTATCTGGGCTTTTTTCTGGTGGGCGCCTATCAGGAAATCCTCGGTGACATGCACAACCTCTTTGGCGATACCCACAGCGCCGAGGTCGTGCTGGACGAGCAGGGACAGCCGCAGATCATCAATATCAAGGAAGGCAGCAACGTGGCCGAGCTGCTGCGTTATGTGGACATTGATCCCACGGTGATCAACGCCCAGTACGAGCTGCAGGCCAGCCACCCGGATCTGGATGAGGAAACCCGGGCGCTGCTGCTCAAGGAGCTCTCCGCCGGACTGGAAGGTTACGCTTACCTCGAAGAAGAGCACTAAGTAAAACGTAAAACGCCCCGCAACGGGGCGTTTTTATTGGGGGCGGCAGCGCCGTCAGTCGTTGCCATGCGATGTTTGCTCGTCCAGCTTGCGTTCAAAGTCACGGGTAACGATGGCCAGAGCGGCCAGCGCCAGCTCGGGCTTAACCTCGTTGACTTCCAGCAGTTCAATCAGATCAACGGCAAGCTGAATATGGGCGGGGGCGTCGTTAAGGCTCATGGTGAGAGTGGCTGGTGAATGATGGTGCCAGTGTACCTTAAAAAAAATGCCCAGCGAAAACGCTGGGCCAAGACTTAGTGCTTAATTGCAGTGGCATTAAGTATGAACGTTACACCGTAAAAAGGTTCCCCTTCTCGCAAAAAAATGAACAAAAAATATTCACCCTGCTGACGCCTTGACAGGCAAGGGGACCAAACATAGATTTTAAACAAGTGTTTTAAACAGAGGTGGGGTAGCCGGTGGCCCGCAGGGATACCAAGCAGAACATACTGGATACTGCCGAAGAGCTCTTTGCCGAAAAGGGATTTAACGGCACCTCGCTGCGGTTGATCACCCGTGCCGCCGGCGTGAATCTGGCCTCGGTCAACTATCATTTTGGCTCGAGAAAGGATCTGATCAAGGCGGTGATGGACCGTTATCTCAGCCTGTTTATGCCGGAAGTGAATAACGCCCTGATACAGCTGCTGGCTCAGTCTCAGATACGGGTGGAGCAGGTCTTTGAATGTTTTGTGGCGCCCCTGATGGGACTGACCCGGGTACGCCGACGCGGCCCGGAAATCTTTTTACAGCTGCTGGGGGGGGCTACATGGACAATCAGGGCTTTTTGCGCTGGTTTATCATCAATCACTATGGTGATGTGGTTGAGCACTTCACTCAGTGTATTCGGCGGGCGGCGCCGGCCTTGTCGTCCGCCGAACTGTTCTGGCGGCTGCACTTTACCCTGGGTACCGTGGTATTCACCATGGCATCGAGTGAGGCGCTCAGGGACATCGCCAGGCACGATTTCAATGAGGATATTGACGTGGAAGGCCTGGTTCGCCGGGTCATTCCCTACCTGGCCAGTGGCATGGAAGCCCGCACCGATTGACACAAGCTGACGCTTGAGGAGGTCATGATGAGTTTACGCAAGAAATGGATAAGCAGCCCGGCGTTTGCCACCTTCAAAAAGGTATTGCCGCCGCTGTCGGCAACCGAGCGTGAGGCCATGGAAGCCGGATCCGTGTGGTGGGATGGCGAGTTGTTCAGCGGCCGGCCCGACTGGTCCAGGTTGCTGTCCTATGGCCCGGCCACGCTGAGCAAGCGGGAGCAGGCCTTTCTTGATAACGAGGTGGAAACCCTGCTGGCCATGCTGGACGATTATAAAATCGTCAGTGAAGAAAGAGAATTACCCGAGCCGGTGTGGGATTATCTGCGCAGCCATGGCTTCTTTTCCCTTATTATCCCCGAGTCTTACGGCGGCCTTGAGTTTTCTGCCTTTGCCAACTCCACCATAGTGGCGCGTATCGCCAGCCGCAGCACCAGCGCCTCGGTCACCGTGATGGTGCCCAACTCCCTGGGGCCGGGGGAGCTCTTGATGCACTATGGCACCGAGGCCCAGAAGCAGCGATGGCTGCCGGGGCTGGCCGATGGCACCGAAATTCCCTGTTTTGCCCTGACCGGTCCCGAAGCGGGCTCCGACGCCGGCTCCATTCCCGACAGCGGCGTGGTATGCATGGGTGAGCATGACGGCGAGCAAGTGCTGGGCCTGCGGCTGAACTGGGACAAACGCTATATTACCCTTGCTCCCAGAGCCACCGTGCTGGGACTGGCGTTCAAGCTGTTTGATCCCGACGGCCTGCTGGGCGACACCGAAGAGCTCGGCATCACCTGTGCCCTGATCCCCACCTCCCACCCGGGGGTGGAAACCGGAGACCGGCACCTGCCCATGGGGCTGGCGTTTCTTAACGGCACCACTCAGGGCAAGGATGTGTTTATTCCCCTCGACTGGATCATCGGCGGCCCCGAGTATGCCGGTCGTGGCTGGCGCATGCTGGTGGAGTGCCTGTCGGCGGGCAGGGGCATTTCACTGCCGGCGCTGGGCACTGCCAGCGGCCACCTGGCCACCCGCAGCACCAGTGCCTATGCCGTGGTGCGCAGGCAGTTCGGTTTGTCCATCGGCCGTTTTGAAGGGGTGCAGGAAGCCCTGGCCCGCATCGGTGGCCTGACCTACCAGCTGGAGGCCACCCGGCGGCTGACCACCCGGGCCCTGGACATGAACGAGAGCCCGGCCATCGTCACCGCCATCTCCAAATACCATATGACCGAAATGGCCCGCACCGTGATCAACGATGCCATGGATGTGCATGCGGGCAAGGCCATTCAGATGGGGCCGAAAAACTACCTGGCCCACAACTACATGGGCATGCCCATTGCCATTACCGTGGAAGGGGCCAATATTCTTACCCGCAACCTGATGATCTTTGGTCAGGGTGCCACCCGTTGTCACCCCTATGTGCTGAAGGAAATGGAAGCCGCCGCCAATCCCGACGAAGAGGCGGGCTTGGCGGCATTTGACCGCCTGCTGTTCGGGCATATCGGCTTTGCCGCCGGCAATGCCCTGGGGGCGCTCTGGCAGGGGCTGACCGGCGCGCGTTTCAACGGCTCGCCGGTATCCGGGGATACCGCGGTTTACTTTCGCCAGCTCGGGCGCATGAGCCGGGCCCTGGCCCTGTGCGCCGATGTGTCCATGCTGATGCTGGGGGGGGATCTCAAGCGCAGGGAAATGCTGTCGGCCCGGCTGGGAGACGTGCTCAGCCACCTGTATCTGGCCAGCGCCACCCTCAAGTACTTTGAGGACAACGGCCGCTCCGCCGGGGAGCTGCCCTTCGTACATTATGCCGTGAGCCGCAACCTGCATATGATTGGCGAGGCCCTGAGCGGTTTTCTGCAGAATTTTCCCAACCGGGCGGTGGCCTTTACTCTGAAGGCGCTGATCTTTCCCCTGGGCAACCGTTACCCCATGCCGGCAGACAAGCACGTTCACGCCATTTGCAAACAACTGATGACCCCGGGAGGGGTGCGTGACCGGCTGTCGGCCCTGTGTTATCTGCCGCCGGCAGACGAGCCGGGGCTGGGCGAAGTGGAGGCGGCCTTCAGGGCCATGGTGCGGGTGACGGACGTGGAGAAAAAGATCATGAAGGCGCAAAAGGACGGTGTGCTGCCGCGCAAGCCGGCGCTGACGGCGCTGCTGGAGCAGGCGCGGCAGGCAAAGGTGATCACCGATACCGAAGCGCAGCAGCTCAGGGAGGCCGACGAGCTGCGCCGCCGCGCCATTGCGGTGGACAGTTTCGCTCCCGGGGTGCTGAGCCGGCGGCAGGCGAATGCCGCCAAGGCCGAGGTCGCCTGAGCGCAGCGCCCGCCGCTGCTGTTCAGCGCAGCAGCAAAATCACCGACAGGCTGACAAAGGCGGCGCAGGTGGTCAGCAGCAGGGTAGCGGCGGCAAAGCGGCGCTGGCCGTACTGCTCGCCGATGATGGGATACATGCTCATCATCGGCATGGCGGCCATCAGGATCACCGCCAGTTGCAGATCCGGATCGAACGGCGGCAGCCACCACACCATCAGCGCCACCAGCAGCGGGTGCATCACCAGCTTACCCAGCATCACCAGGCTCATGTCGCTCAGCTTGTCCCGCAGCGTGCTGCCCACCAGAGAGCCGCCAATCACAAACAGGGCCACTGCCGCCGAAGCCCGGCCCAGCAGCTCCAGGCCGGTTACCAGAGGTGCAGGCAGCGTGAGCCCGATCGCCGAGGCAAGGGCACCGGCCATGATGGCCAGGATCAGCGGGTTTTTCAGTATCCGGGCGGGCAGGGCACGCAGTACCCTGCCCGGGCTGGCGCCCTGCTCCCGGTGCGCACTGAATTCCAGCACCGCCAGTGCTAGGGGAATGATCAGCAGGTTTTCCACCAGCAGCGCCAGGGCAAAGGCGCGGGCCGGCGCCTCGCCGAATACCTGCAGCAGCACCGGATAACCAAAAAAGGCGCTGTTGGGGACCACCATGCCCATCGACTGCAATGCCCCCAACACGGCTTTCTTTTTCATGATCCGGATGGTCAGCCCCAGCCCCAGTGCCAGCAACAGCAGGGAGCCGCCGGCATAGGCCAGCAGGTAGCCGGGCTCGATCACCTCGTGAACGCTGAGCTCGGAGAGGGTATGGAAAATCAGCGCCGGCATGGCAAAGAAGAGCACAAAACGACCCATTCCCGGCAGGGCCTCACCAGGCACCAGACGAAGGCGCACGGCACCATAGCCGAGGGCGATCAGCATAAAAATGGGGGCGGTAATTGACATCACGGCCAGCATGGACACGTCCTTTTCAGTCCCGAGTGACGTTGTTGGTTGGCGTCAGGGTGCGGAGGGAGCGCCGGAAGGAGCAGGGTGCCGGTGGCAGGGCCACCGGCACGGGGTATCAGTAACCCAGCAGCAGCCGGGGCAGGAACAGACTGATGTCCGGCACATAGGACACCAGCAACAGCGTCAGGAACAGCACCGCATAGAAGGGCAGCATGGGCTTGATCACCTTGTCGATGGACACATCCCCCACCGAGCAGCCGATAAACAGGGCGCTGCCCACCGGCGGGGTACAGATGCCGATGCAGAGGTTGAAGGTCATCATGATGCCGAAGTGCACCGGATCCAGCCCCATTTCCATGGCGATGGGCCAGAAAATGGGGGTGAAGATCAGCACCGCCGGGGTCATGTCCATAAAGATGCCCACCAGCAGCAGGATCAGGTTGATGATCAGCAGCAGCACCAGCGGGTTTTCCGACACCGCCAGCAGCGCATCGCTGATCATGTAGGGAATGTCGGCGTTGGCCATGGCCCAGGACATGCCCATGGAGGTGCCGATCAGCAACAGCACGATGGAGGTGGTGATGGCCGAGTCGAGGAAGATTTTCGGCAAGTCGCGGACCTTCACTTCCCGGTACACGATCACCGCCAGAAACAGGGTGTAGACCACGGCGATGGCCGAGGCTTCGGTGGCGGTGAATATACCGGAGATGATGCCGCCCATGATAATGAAGATCAGCGCCAGGGAAGGCAGGGCATCCCAGGTCAGGCGCACCACGTCACGCCAGCTGGAGCGCTGATCCACCGGGTAGCCCCGGCGCTTGGCAATGAGGCCGGCCACTACCATGATGCCCAGCGCCATCAGAATGCCCGGCAGGTAGCCGGCCAGGAACAGCGCCGAGATGGAAGTGCCGCCCGACACCAGGGAATACACGATCAGGGTGTTGGACGGCGGGATCAGCAGGCCGCTGGGGCAGGAAGCAATATTCACCGCCGCCGAGTAGGCCGGACTGTAGCCTTCCTTGCGCTGCAACGGCGCCATGGTGCCGCCCACGGCGGCCGCCGAGGCCACTGCCGAGCCGGAAATGGAGCCGAACATCATGTTGGCCAGCACATTGCAGTGAGACAGGGAGCCGGGCAGACGGCCGGCCATGACCTTGGCCAGGTTGATCAGCCGCATGGCGATACCGCCGGAGTTCATGATGTTGCCGGCGAGAATGAAAAAGGGGATGGCCAGCAGGGTAAAGCTGTCCAGGCCCGAGGCCATTTTCTGGGAGATCACGGCAATGGCCGGATCAAAGGGCAGGGAGAGAAAAATGGTCAGCAGGCTGGAAATACCGATGGCAAACGAAACCGGTATTCCCAGAGCCAGAAAGATAAAGAAGGATCCGAACAGCGTCAGGATAAGGTGCCATTCCATAGTACAGTCCTCGTGAATAATGGGCAGCCGGATGGCTGATCAGGCTTTTGCCATCATCAGCTGACCGACCTTGCTCAGTCCGTCGCTGACACAGTAAAAAACGATGGTCAGGCCACTGACCGGCAGGCACAGATAGACATAGCCCATCGGCAGCCCCAGGGAAGGCGAGATCTGCCCGGTCGACAGCGTCTTGTTTACCAGGTTCATGCCCCCGTACACCATCACCAGAGCGGCAAAACCGCCCATGGCCAGCAGCACCACCAGCTCGGAAAGCAGCTTGCGTTGGCCGCGCAGACGCATGGTCAGCAGATCGATGGCCAGATGACGCTTCTGCCCGGTGGCATAGGCCGCCCCCAGCAGTCCCACCCACATAAACAGAAAACGGGCCATCTCGTCGGTCACCGTACTGGGGGTACCCAGTATGTAGCGGCTGACTACCTGCCAGACCACACACAGCAACAGGGTGGCCGAAATCGCAATGATCAGCCATGACAATGTCTGGTTGACCAATTTTGTGAGTTTTTCCATATCATGGCCCTTTGATTGACTCAGTGAAAATGAACGTATTTTGAGCTTTATCAGGTGTTGATCGCTTGGGAGCGGTATTGTGCTGCAGATTGTACGTAAAAGGAAAGTAAAAATGGTGATCCAGATCAAGGCTGTATTGGTGTGACAGGTTAGGGTTTCAATTGAGTTTTGGTTGAGCCAAAAACGGTTGACATCGGCGTTCTGGTTGGCCATGTTTAGGGCCGCTGGCGAACAGGCCGGCCCAGCCAGGTGGCGATATTCAATTTCAGGAGAAGTTCATGATGGGAAAAAAATCAATTCTGGCAGCTCTTATCGGGTGCACCATGGCCGCCAGCGCCGGGGTACAGGCTACCACCCTCAAGCTCAGTCATAATCAGGATACCTCGACGCCGGTACATCAGGCGATGAAGCTGCTGGCCAAGCGGGCCAAGGCGCTGTCGGACGGTGAGCTGAAAATCCGTATCTACCCCAATGCCCAGCTCGGCTCCCAGCGTGAGTCGCTGGAACTGGTGCAGAACGGTGCCCTGGATATGGCCAAGTCCAATGCGGCCGAGCTGGAAGCCTTTGCCAAGGCCTACAGCGCCTTCAACATGCCTTACCTGTTCACCGACCGCGATCATTACTACCGGGCGCTGGAAAGTGACCTCGGACGGGAGATCCTCAACTCTTCTGCCGATAACGGCTTTATCGGCGTGACCTACTATGATGCCGGTGCCCGCAGTTTTTATTCCAGCAAGCCGATCACCAGCCCGGATGATCTGAAGGGCATGAAGGTCCGGGTTCAGCCCAGCCCCACCGCTGTCTCCATGGTGAAGAACCTGGGTGGCAACCCGACCCCGCTGGCCTTTGGCGAGCTGTATACCGCCCTGCAGCAGGGCGTGGTGGATGCCGCGGAAAACAACATTCCGTCCATGACTCTGAACCGCCACAGCGAGGTGGTGAAGTACTTCAGCCTGGACGAGCACACCATGGTACCGGACGTGCTGGTGATCTCCACCGCCTCCTGGAACAAGCTGTCCGACATGGAGCGTGAGGCCCTGACCCAGGCTGCGGCCGAGTCCATGCAGGAAATGAAAACCATCTGGGCCGAAGCGGAAGTGGCCGAGCGTCAGTCAGCCGAGAAAACCGGTGTCGAGTTTGTCGAAGTGGACAAGGCCCCCTTCCAGCAGGCGGTGGAGCCCATGTACACCGAGCTGAAAGAGAAAGACGCCGACTTGTATCAGCTGGTGGAAGGACTGCGCAAACTGTAATGGTGACTCCCGGGCAGGAGATTGGTATACCAATTTCTTGCCTGGCATGCCGGCTCTGCTAGAATGGCGCCCAGGATGATTCTGCCACGAAGGTGTGCTCATGTTTGAAGCGAAACGCTTGTACCAGGAAATCGGACTGAAACTGAAGCAGGAGCTTGAGTCCGGTCGCTACCGGGTGGGAGACCGCCTGCCGCCGGAGCGGGATATTGCCGAGCAGCAGGGGGTCAGCCGTACCGTGGTGCGGGAGGCGCTGATCATGCTGGAGCTGGAGAACCTGGTAGACGTGCGCAAGGGCTCCGGGGTGTATGTCATTCGCATGCCGGACAAGACGGCAGCGGGAAACAATGCCCCCCTGTCTGCCGGCGTGCTCAATGATGTGGGCCCCTTTGAGTTGCTGCAGGCCCGGCAGTTGCTTGAAAGCGACATTGCCGCCTTTGCCGCCACCCAAGTCACCAAGAATGATATCGCCCAGATGCGTCAGGCCCTGGAGCTGGAGCGGCAGGCCCTGGAGTCGGGCAGCAATGATGAAGGCGAAGGCGATCGTCAGTTTCATCTGTTGATCGCCCAGGCGACCCAGAACAGTGTGTTGATCGATCTGGTTCAGCAGCTCTGGCTGCGCCGGCAGAACAGCCCCATGTGGCAGACCCTGCACCGGCGCATCAGCGACACCGGTTTTCGCCGTTCCTGGCTGGATGATCACCTGAAAATTCTGGCGGCCCTGCAGCACAAGAATGCCAAAGCGGCGCGTCAGGCCATGTGGCAGCACCTGGAGCATGTCAAGGAAACCCTGCTGGAATTGTCCGATATCGAAGACCCGAACTTCGACGGTTATCTGTTTAATTCCGTGCCGGCTCCCGTCAGTGAATAAATAACCATGCAGTGGCGCTGCCGGAACCCGGCTTCCGGTACGGTGGCGGCGCACAGAGAAATAACGAATGTGAATTCAGTCAGGCTGAAGGCCTGCTGCCGTCCAGCCGACGGAAAACAACATTGAACACGATGTACTCCCCGCCTGTCATGACCCGGCCGAGGCAGCGTGTTGATACCTTTGCAAACTTTGAGGAATCCATTATGGAACAGACATGGCGTTGGTATGGTCCGGACGATCCGGTTTCTCTGGCCGATGTCCGGCAGGCCGGGGCAACCGGCGTGGTTTCTGCCCTGCATCATATCCCCAATGGCCAGGTGTGGCCGGTCGACGAAATCCAGGCCCGCAAGCAGCTGATTGAAGAGGCTGGCCTGACCTGGTCGGTGGTGGAAAGCATTCCGGTGCACGAAGACATCAAGACCCAGCGCGGCGATTACCTGAAGTACATCGAGAACTATCAGCAGTCCATTCGCAATCTGGCCCAGTGCGGCATTCACACCGTGTGCTACAACTTTATGCCGGTACTCGACTGGACCCGCACCGATCTGGAATACACCCTGCCGGACGGCTCCCGGGCGCTGCGTTTCGATCAGATCGAATTCGCCGCCTTTGAGCTGCACATTCTCAAGCGCCCGGGCGCCGAGGCCGATTACACCGGCGAGGAAATCGAACAGGCCGGAAAGCGCTTCCTGGCCATGTCCGATGACGACAAGGCGCGCCTGACCCGCAACATCATCGCCGGTCTGCCGGGCGCCGAAGAAGGCTACACCCTGGAGCAGTTCCGGGCCCATCTGGCGGACTACGACGGCATCGACAAGGCCCGGCTGCGGGAACACTTCGCCGTGTTCCTGCGCCACATCGTGCCGGTGGCCGAAGAGGTGGGTGTGCGCCTGGCGGTGCATCCGGATGATCCGCCCCGGCCGATTCTCGGTCTGCCGCGCATCGTTTCCACCGTGGATGACATGGAGTGGCTGGTGGGCGTCAGCGACAGCATCGCCAACGGCTTTACCATGTGCACCGGCTCCTACGGTGTGCGCGCCGACAACGATCTGGTCAACATGATCAAGCGTTTCGGCAACCGTATTTACTTCACTCACCTGCGGGCCACCTGCCGGGAAGACAATCCCAAAACCTTCCATGAGGCGGCGCACCTTGATGGTGACGTCGACATGTATGAAGTGGTCAAGGCCATTCTGGAAGAGGAAGAGCGCCGCCGGCAGGAAGGACGCGAGCTGCTGATCCCCATGCGGCCCGATCATGGTCACCAGATGCTGGACGATCTGAAGAAAAAGACCAACCCGGGTTATTCCGCCATTGGCCGGCTCAAGGGCCTGGCCGAGGTGCGCGGGGTGGAGCTGGCTCTCAAGCGCGCTTTCTTCAGCCGCTGAGCCATCATGGGAGCCTGCCTCGGCAGGCTCCTCGAATATTTGTCTATTCAAAAGGTTTTTAAATGGTTACTCCTGCAAGCACCGTGGCCAATGCCGAGCTCAATTCACAAGTGATACCGGTTTCCTATGACCGTAGTCATTTAAAAACCCGAATGGTGCACCTGGGGTTCGGCGCCTTTCACCGGGCTCACCAGGCACTCTTTACCCACCTGGTGGCCGAGCGGGGCGACAGCGACTGGGGTCAGTGTGTGGTCAAGCTGTTCAGCGGCATGGATGAAATCGAGGCCCTGCGCCGCCAGGATCACCTCTATTCGGTGGTGGAAAAGGGCGCCGACGGCACTCACTCCCGGCTGATCGGGGTGGTGACCGAGGCCATGCACCCCAGGCTCGACGGCATCGACGCCGTGCTCGAGAAACTGGCCGAGCCCCAGGTGGCCATTGTGTCGCTGACCATTACCGAAAAGGGCTATTGCGCCGATCCGGCCAGCGGCCGGCTCGACGCCGGCAACGCCATGATCCAGCAGGATCTGGCCAGTCCGGCCCGGCCGGTGTCGGCCATCGGCTACCTGGTGCAGGCACTGAAACTGCGCAAGGAGCGGGGGCTGGCGCCCTTTTCCATTTTGTCCTGCGACAATGTGCCGGAAAACGGCCGGGTCGCCAGGCAGGTGGTGCTCGACTTTGCCCGCCGGCTGGACGAGGAGCTGGCCGCATGGATTGCGGAGCAGGTTACGTTCCCTTCTACCATGGTGGATCGCATCGTGCCGGCGGCCACCGCTGACACCATGGCGGAAATCGCCGATCTGCTGGGGGTGGCCGACCCTTGCGGCATCGCCTGTGAGCCTTTCCGTCAGTGGGTGATCGAAGATCACTTTGTCGCCGGGCGGCCGCAGTGGGAGCTGGCCGGCGCCGAGCTGGTAGCGGACGTGCGTCCGTTTGAGGAAATGAAGCTGCGCATGCTCAACGGCAGTCACTCCTTCCTCGCCTATCTGGGTTACCTGGGCGGCTACCGGCATATCGACGAGACCATGGCCGATGAGCACTATCGCCGCGCCGCCCTGGCGCTGATGACCCGGGAGCAGGCGCCCACGCTTGATATGCCGGCCGGGGTGGATCTGAATGCCTACGCCGAGTCGCTGCTGGCGCGTTTTGCCAACCCCGAGCTCAAGCACAAGACCTGGCAGATCGCCATGGACGGCAGTCAGAAACTGCCCCAGCGCTTTTTGCAGTCCGTCCGCTGTCATCTGGCCGCCGGCACCGACTTCAGTCATCTGGCCCTGGGCATTGCCGGCTGGATGCGTTATGTGCACGGCACCGATGAGCAGGGCCAGCCCATTGAGGTGAAAGATCCCCTGGCCGGGCGGCTGCAGGCCATTTGCCAGCGCCATGGCCTGAACGTGAGCGTGGTGCCCGAGCTGCTGGCGGTAGAGCCGGTGTTTGGCACCGATCTGGCCGCCAACCCCCGTTTTGTGGCGGCGGTGACCGCTGCCTACCAACAGTTGCTGACGCTGGGCGCCCGCGCCGCAGTGGCGGCCCTTTAAGCTTCAGGAGTCCGAGATGAAGGCATTTTTGAATGATGATTTCCTGCTGAATACGGCCACCGCAGAGCGGTTGTACCACGACTACGCCAGCGAGCAGCCGATTTATGACTATCACTGCCACCTGGACCCCCGTGCCATTGCCGAGGATCAGCGCTTCGACAACCTGACCCGGATCTGGCTGGACGGGGATCACTACAAGTGGCGCGGCATGCGCGCCGCCGGCGTGGAAGAGCGGCTGATCACCGGTGACGCGTCGGATTATGAAAAATTTCAGGCCTGGGCCCGCACCGTGCCCCAGTGCCTGGGCAACCCCCTGTACCACTGGACCCACCTTGAGCTGCGCCGGCCCTTTGGCATTACCGGCACCGTACTCAACCCGGACACCGCCGACACCATCTGGCAGCAGGGCAATGAGCTGCTGGCCCAGCCGGGCTTTTCCGCCCGGGGTATTCTCAGGCAGATGAAGGTGCGCATGGTGGGCACCACCGACGACCCCCTGTCCACGCTTGAGCACCACAAGGCCATCGCCGAGGATGAGAGCTTCGATATCGAGGTGGCCCCGAGCTGGCGTCCCGACCGGGCCTTCAAGATCGAGCTGGACGGCTTTGCCGATTATATGCAGGAGCTGGGTCAGGCCGCCGACGTGGAAATCTGCCGCTTCGACGATCTGCTCACCGCCCTGACCCGCCGCCTTGAGCACTTTGCCGCTCACGGTTGCCGGGCCGCCGATCACGGCATCGAGATCGTGCGCTTCGCACCGGTACCGGACGAAGCCACGCTGGACGCACTGCTGCGCCGCCGGCTGGCAGGCGAGACCCTGTCCGAGCTGGAAGTGGCCCAGTTCGCTACCGCCGTTCAGGTGTGGCTGGGCCGGCAATACGCCCGTCTGGGCTGGGCCATGCAGCTGCATATTGGCGCCCAGCGCAACAACAACAGCCGCATGTTCCGCCTGCTCGGCGCCGACGCCGGCTTTGACTCCATCGGTGACCGGCCCTTTGCCGCCGAGCTGGCCGGTCTGCTGGACGCCATGGACGTGACCGGCGAGTTGCCCAAGACTATCCTCTACTGCCTGAATCCGCGGGACAACGAGATGATCGCCACCATGATCGGCAACTTCCAGGGCGGTGGGGTGGCCGGCAAGATCCAGTTCGGCTCCGGCTGGTGGTTCAACGATCAGAAAGACGGCATGCAGCGCCAGCTGGAGCAGCTATCCCAGCTCGGTCTGCTCAGCCAGTTTGTGGGCATGCTGACCGACTCCCGCAGCTTTCTGTCCTTTACCCGCCACGAGTATTTCCGCCGCATTCTGTGCAACATGCTGGGCCACTGGGTGGAGAATGGCGAGGTGCCGAATGACATCGAGTTGCTGGGCACCATGGTGCGCAATATCTGCTTTGACAATGCCCAGCGTTATTTCCGCTTGCCGGGAGAGGGCGCATGAAACGGCTGGCAATCATCGGCGAGTGCATGATCGAGCTCAATGGCGCGCCGTTTGGCGCCATGGAGCAGGCCTATGGCGGCGACAGTCTCAATACCGCCGTCTACCTGGCGCGTACCACTCAGGGCAGCCTGGCGGTGGATTACGTCACCGCCATGGGCCGGGACGCGCTCAGCCAGGGCATGGTTGAACGCTGGCGGCAGGAAGGGGTGGGCACCGGACTGGTGCTGACCGACGCGCAGCGCCAGCCCGGGCTGTATCTTATTCAGCTCGATGATCAGGGCGAGCGCACCTTTCTCTACTGGCGCAACCAGTCGGCGGCCCGTTATCTGCTGCAGCACCCGGAGTTTGACGGTGTGGCCAGCCGCCTGGCCGGCTATGACATGGTCTATCTCAGCGGCATCAGCCTGGCGATACTGCCGCCGGAAGACCGGGAAGTCCTGTTTGGCCTGCTGGCGCAACTCAAGCGTCAGGGCGTGCAAATCGCCTTTGACAGCAACTACCGGCCCGCGCTGTGGGCCGATGCTGACGAAGCCCGCGGCGCCTATCAGCGCATGCTGGCGCTGACCGATCTCGCCCTGGTGACCCTGGACGACGAACAGGTGTTGTGGGGGGACGCCGGCCCGGCTCAGGCCCTGACCCGATTGCACCGGGCCGGCTGCCGCGAGGTGGTGGTCAAGCTGGGCGCCGACGGGGCGCTGTACAGCGCCGGTGCCGACAGCACACCGCTGGCCGTGGCCACCACCCCGGTGGAGCAGGTGGTGGATACCACCTCCGCCGGCGACTCCTTTAACGCCGGTTTTCTGGCCGGTTACCTGCAGGAACAGTCTCCGGAGCAGTGTTGCCGGCAGGGCAATGCGCTGGCCGGACTCGTCATTCGCCACAAGGGCGCCATTATTCCCGCCGCTGCCACCGCAGGGCTGAACTTTACTCCAACAGGACAGTGACATGACCTCTTTGAATGAACAGATCGCGCAATTGAAAATTCTGCCGGTGATCGCGGTGGACAAGGCCGAAGACATTCTGCCTTTGGGCAAGGTGCTGGCGGAAAACGGCCTGCCGGCGGCGGAGATCACCTTCCGCTCCGACGCCGCCGCCGAGGCCATTCGCCTGCTGCGCGAAGCTCAGCCCGACATGCTGATCGGTGCCGGCACCGTGCTCAACCGGGAGCAGGTGCTGGCGGCAAAGGAAGCGGGCGCCAGCTTTGTGGTGTCGCCGGGCTTCAATCCCAATACCGTGCGCGCCTGTCAGGAGCTGGGCATGCCCATTATTCCCGGCATCAACAACCCCAGCACCATTGAAGCGGCGCTGGAAATGGGCCTGACCACGGTCAAGTTCTTCCCGGCGGAAGCCTCCGGCGGCGTCAAGATGATCAAGGCGCTGCTGGGTCCCTTTGGCCAGCTCACCATCATGCCCACCGGCGGCATCGGCGTGAACAACATCAAGGACTACCTGGCCATTCCCGGCGTGATCGCCTGCGGCGGCTCCTGGATGGTGGACAAGAAGCTGGTGAATGCCGGCAACTGGGACGAAATTGCCCGACTGACCCGGGAGGCCGTGGCCCTGGTGCAATAAGCAGGGTAATTTCAGGCAAATAAAAAAGGCCGGGCAATTTGCCCGGCCTTTTTACATCGTTCCCGCGGGAAAGCGTCTTACTCGACGGTAAGGATCTTGCAGGTGTTGGTGCTGCCTACCACTTCCATCATGTCACCGTGGGTCAGCAGTACCAGATCGCCGCTGCTGACGTGACCGGATGCTTTCAGGGTGGCGATGGCATCCCGGCAGATTTCGGAGATGTTCTTGCTCTCTTCGGCCTTGAAATAGACCGGGGTCACGCCGCGGTACAGGTTGGCCCAGGACAGGGTTTTTTCTTCCTGAGACAGGGCGAAGATCGGCAGGCCGGAGCTGATGCGGGACAGCAGCAGCGGGGTGGTGCCGGAGTGGGTCAGGGCCACGATGGCCTTCACACCCTGCAGGTGGTTGGCGGCATACATGGTGGACATGGCCACGGTTTCTTCCACCGAGGTGAAAGTGAAGTTCATGCGGTGGTTGGACACATTGATGCTGGGGTGCTTTTCGGCGCCCAGACACACCTCGGCCATGGCCTTGACGGTTTCCACCGGGAAGTCACCGGCGGCGGTTTCTGCAGACAGCATCACCGCATCGGTGCCGTCGAGCACGGCGTTGGCCACGTCCATGACCTCGGCCCGGGTGGGCAGGGGGGCAGTGATCATGGACTCCATCATCTGGGTGGCGGTGATCACCACCCGGTTCAGGCGGCGGCTGGTGCGGATCAGCTTCTTCTGTACGCCCACCAGCTCGGGATCACCGATTTCAACACCCAGGTCGCCCCGGGCCACCATCACGGCGTCGGACGCCAGTACCACGTCTTCCATGGCGGCGTCGGTGGCCACGGCTTCGGCACGCTCTACCTTGGCCACCAGCTTGGCATTGCTGCCGGCGGCACGGGCCAGTTCGCGGGCAATGCGCATGTCTTCACCGGTACGGGGGAAGGACACGGCCAGATAATCCACGCCGATCTTGGCGGCGGTCTTGATGTCTTCCTTGTCCTTGTCGGTCAGGGCCGGAGCAGACAGGCCGCCGCCCTTCTTGTTGATGCCCTTGTTGTTGGACAGGGGGCCGGCCACGGTGACTTCGGTCAGTACCTTGTTGCCGTCCACGCCTTCTACCCGCAGCTGTACCCGGCCATCGTCGAGCAGCAGAATGTCGCCGTTTTTCACGTCTCTGGGCAGCTCTTTATAGTCGATGCCCACGCTCTGCTGGTTGCCTTCGCCCTTGGGCAGATCGGCGTCGAGCACAAACTTGTCACCGATGTTCAGCTGAATTTTGCCGTCCTTGAAGGTCGAAACACGGATCTTGGGGCCCTGCAGATCACCCAGAATGGCCACGTGCTTGCCCAGCTTGCGGGCAATTTCCCGCACCTGGTTGGCACGGTTCATGTGATCTTCCGGGGTACCGTGGGAGAAGTTCATACGAACCACGTTGGCGCCGGCGGCAATAATCCCTTCGAGGTTGTTGTCGCGGTCGGTGGCCGGACCCAAAGTGGTAACAATCTTGGTGCGTCTTAACATGAGAGACTCCGGTTGGAAGAAATAATGAGTACGACGAATAAAACAGAGTTGTGCACCAGACCAGACGGGTCTGGGTATGAAAGTGCTTGAAAAGTGTCGGCAGTCAAAGGTGATACGGCTCCGTCCTCAGCCGAAACTGACAAATTTTGGAAAGGCCATGGTGTACTCACGGTCTGACGCTTCGTCCTTGGTTTATGAAATTGTTATCGATGATAACCGAAGCCATAGGAAAAGTGTAGACGGGATCACAAAAAGGCAGGGGTTTTCGTATGAGCTTGATCAAGGTCAAGGACAGCCGCAGAAAGTCTGGGTGTGAATCTGAAGGATGATGACAACATGATGAAACAAAAAGAAAAACTTTATTAAATCACCTTGTTTTCAAAGGTCGTTCAGAGGTTTCTGTTCAGGTTCTGATACGATGATGATGATTTTTGTGCTCAATTCATCTGGTTTATTGTGCTGTTGTCGCTTTAACATTTCTCGGAGCGAATTAACATCGGCCGGGTGTATGGGCACCCGGCTGATTGCAGCAGTGAAGGTCAGAAACCCGGGCTGTCAAAACGGGAGTTCTTGATGCCTTCCTTGACTTTTTTCAGGTTCTCCCGGAAACGGCTGCCACGGCGCAGAATAAAGCCGGTGGCGAGTACATCGATCAGCACCATCTGCGCCAGGCGTGAGGCCATGGGCAGGTAGACATCGGTGTCTTCCGGCACGTCCATCGACAGCACCACGTTGCATTCCTTCGCCAGGGGAGAGTCCTTGGCGGTCAGACCAATGACCACGGCATCGTTCTGGCGGGCCAGCTGGGCCACTTCTACCAGTGCCTTGGTGCGGCCGGTATGGGAGATCAGCACCACCACGTCACCTTCGGCGCTGGCAATGCAGCTCATGCGCATCATCACCACATCGTCAAAGCACTGTACCGGCACATTGAAGCGAAAGAACTTGTTCATGGCGTCGTGAGCCACGGCGGAGGATGCGCCCAGACCAAAGAACGACAGCTTGCGGGCCTGAGTGAGAATATCCACGCAGCGGTTCACCGCCTGGGGATCCAGGCTCTGGCGGGCCGAGTCGAGGCAGGCCATGCTGGATTCGAAAATCTTGGCGGTGTAGGACTCGGGGCCGTCGTCTTCTTCCACATGGCGGTTCACATAGGGAGTGCCATTGGCCAGGCTCTGGGCCAGGTGCAGCTTGAAGTCGGGAAAGCCCTTGGTGTCAAGGCGGCGGCAGAAACGGTTGACAGTGGGCTCGCTGACGTCCGCCAGCTTGGCCAGGGCGGCAATGCTGGAATGAATGGCGGTCTGGGGTGAAGCGAGGATCACTTCTGCCACCTTGCGTTCAGACTTGCTGAAACTGTCGAGATTTTTGGTAATTTTTTCCAATGTATTCATCTGAACTTCCGGCTCAGTGAGGTTGCCCGGCCTGGGCACCGGGAGATGGGAAACAACGGGAGATACTATACAGCACAAGCGCTTGGCGTGAGAGTCCTGCCATACCAAAGTATGACGATAACATGAAAAAATGATTCGATGGGTGAAAAAAAGACCAAAAAAACTGTAGCTAAACAACAAATGAAATGAACTGACAACGTTTGCAGGCACAAAAAAGCCCCGTTATCCGGGGCCGATGTTTCATTTTTCCGTCATGCCCGCGAAGGCGGGCATCCAGTGAATGCTGCACAGGTTTAAACCTGTGCAACCATCATGGACTCCCGCCTTCGCGCTGAGGGCTCCCCAGTTTTTTGGGATCATGCCGAAACACCCAATGAAAGTACATAAAGCCGGCTCAGTCCTGCCAGGGCTCGCTCCAGGAGCGAGCCTGTTATTCGCCGGGGTTCATGAAACAACATTTGCTTGCCCAAGGTCAAAAAGGACAGCACCCGGCGTTGCGCCGTATTGGCTTGGTAGCGCCGGTGCCATCCTTGGTGCTCCGCTTCGAATCCCACCAGCCACAGCATCAGCGTGGCGACCTGCGCAATCA
>NZ_QAGM01000086.1 GCF_003049725.1 Oceanimonas marisflavi | reverse complement strand
GAATACCAGTGGCGAAGGCGGCCCCCTGGCCAAAGACTGACGCTCAGGTGCGAAAGCGTGGGGAGCAAACAGGATTAGATACCCTGGTAGTCCACGCCGTAAACGATGTCAACTTGAAGTCTGTGCCATTTGAGCGCGGGTTTCGGAGCTAACGCGTTAAGTTGACCGCCTGGGGAGTACGGCCGCAAGGTTAAAACTCAAATGAATTGACGGGGGCCCGCACAAGCGGTGGAGCATGTGGTTTAATTCGATGCA
>NZ_QAGM01000085.1 GCF_003049725.1 Oceanimonas marisflavi | reverse complement strand
AAGGCGAGGCCGAAAGGCGTAGTCGATGGGAAACGGGTTAATATTCCCGTACTGACACACATTGCGATGGGGGGACGGAGAAGGCTAGATGGGCCAGGCGTTGGTTGTCCTGGTGAAAGGGCGTAGGCGGTGACTTTAGGCAAATCCGGAGTCACAACGCTGAGACCCGAGACGAAGGTACTACGGTACCGAAGTCATTGATGCCCTGCTTCCAGGAAAAGCCTCTAAGCTTCAGATGTGTGTGAACCGTACCCC
>NZ_QAGM01000084.1 GCF_003049725.1 Oceanimonas marisflavi | reverse complement strand
CGTTGCATCGAATTAAACCACATGCTCCACCGCTTGTGCGGGCCCCCGTCAATTCATTTGAGTTTTAACCTTGCGGCCGTACTCCCCAGGCGGTCAACTTAACGCGTTAGCTCCGAAACCCGCGCTCTAACGGCACAGACTTCAAGTTGACATCGTTTACGGCGTGGACTACCAGGGTATCTAATCCTGTTTGCTCCCCACGCTTTCGCACCTGAGCGTCAGTCTTTGGCCAGGGGGCCGCCTTCGCCACTGGTA
>NZ_QAGM01000083.1 GCF_003049725.1 Oceanimonas marisflavi | reverse complement strand
CGTTGCATCGAATTAAACCACATGCTCCACCGCTTGTGCGGGCCCCCGTCAATTCATTTGAGTTTTAACCTTGCGGCCGTACTCCCCAGGCGGTCAACTTAACGCGTTAGCTCCGAAACCCGCGCTCAAACGGCACAGACTTCAAGTTGACATCGTTTACGGCGTGGACTACCAGGGTATCTAATCCTGTTTGCTCCCCACGCTTTCGCACCTGAGCGTCAGTCTTTGGCCAGGGGGCCGCCTTCGCCACTGGTATTC
>NZ_QAGM01000082.1 GCF_003049725.1 Oceanimonas marisflavi | reverse complement strand
GGAGTGGACGAACCTCTGGTGTTCGGGTTGTCACGCCAGTGGCACTGCCCGGTAGCTAAGTTCGGAATCGATAACCGCTGAAAGCATCTAAGCGGGAAGCGAGCCTCGAGATGAGTCATCCCTAGGTCCTAGAGACCTCTAAAGGGCCGTCCGAGACCAGGACGTTGATAGGCAGGGTGTGGAAGCGCTGTGAGGCGTGCAGCTAACCTGTACTAATGACCCGTGCGGCTTAACCATACAACACCCAAGAAGTGTGAGACC
>NZ_QAGM01000081.1 GCF_003049725.1 Oceanimonas marisflavi | reverse complement strand
TTAACAAACCGCCTGCGTGCGCTTTACGCCCAGTTATTCCGATTAACGCTTGCACCCTCCGTATTACCGCGGCTGCTGGCACGGAGTTAGCCGGTGCTTCTTCTGTGGTTAACGTCACAGTAAGCGGATATTAGCCACTCACCTTTCCTCACCACTGAAAGTGCTTTACAACCCGAAGGCCTTCTTCACACACGCGGCATGGCTGCATCAGGGTTTCCCCCATTGTGCAATATTCCCCACTGCTGCCTCCCGTAGGAGTCTGGG
>NZ_QAGM01000080.1 GCF_003049725.1 Oceanimonas marisflavi | reverse complement strand
TCCTTCACCCGAGTTCTCTCAAGCGCCTTGGTATTCTCTACCCGACCACCTGTGTCGGTTTGGGGTACGGTTCACACACATCTGAAGCTTAGAGGCTTTTCCTGGAAGCAGGGCATCAATGACTTCCACACCGTGGTGTGTTCGTCTCGGGTCTCAGCGTTGTGATTCCGGATTTGCCTAAAATCACCACCTACGCCCTTTCACCAGGACAACCAACGCCTGGCCCATCTAGCCTTCTCCGTCCCCCCATCGCAATGTGTGTCAGTACGGGAATATTAACCCGTTTCCCATCGACTACGCCTTTCGGCCT
>NZ_QAGM01000079.1 GCF_003049725.1 Oceanimonas marisflavi | reverse complement strand
AAGGCGAGGCCGAAAGGCGTAGTCGATGGGAAACGGGTTAATATTCCCGTACTGACACACATTGCGATGGGGGGACGGAGAAGGCTAGATGGGCCAGGCGTTGGTTGTCCTGGTGAAAGGGAGTAGGGAGCGTGTTTAGGCAAATCCGGACGCGCAATCCTGAGACCCGAGACGAACTGACCACGGTCAGGAAGTCATTGATGCCCTGCTTCCAGGAAAAGCCTCTAAGCTTCAGATGTGTGTGAACCGTACCCCAAACCGACACAGGTGGTCGGGTAGAGAATACCAAGGCGCTTGAGAGAACTCGGGTGAAGGA
>NZ_QAGM01000078.1 GCF_003049725.1 Oceanimonas marisflavi | reverse complement strand
TTCCTTCACCCGAGTTCTCTCAAGCGCCTTGGTATTCTCTACCCGACCACCTGTGTCGGTTTGGGGTACGGTTCACACACATCTGAAGCTTAGAGGCTTTTCCTGGAAGCAGGGCATCAATGACTTCGGTACCGTAGTACCTTCGTCTCGGGTCTCAGCGTTGTGACTCCGGATTTGCCTAAAGTCACCACCTACGCCCTTTCACCAGGACAACCAACGCCTGGCCCATCTAGCCTTCTCCGTCCCCCCATCGCAATGTGTGTCAGTACGGGAATATTAACCCGTTTCCCATCGACTACGCCTTTCGGCCTCGCCTTAGGGGC
>NZ_QAGM01000077.1 GCF_003049725.1 Oceanimonas marisflavi | reverse complement strand
CAGGCGGGTTGGTGATGGCAAAGGTGTGGCTGTCGCTGCCGTCGGCATCGCTGACCACAAAGTTGCCGGTGACCGCATTGCCGTCTTCGGTGGCGGCCACGCTCACCGCCGAGACCTCCGGCGCGTCGTTGACGCCAGTGACGGTGATGGTGACGGTACCGCCGTTGCTGGTGGCCCCGGCGCTGTCGGTGGCGGTGTAGGTGAAGCTGACCTGGCGGGTTTCGCCCTCGGCCAGATCCTGAAAATCCGTGCCCGGATCAAAGCCGAAGCTGCCGTCGTGGTGGTTGACCACGCTGCCCTCGGCAGGCGGGTTGGTGATGGCAAAGGTGTGGCTGT
>NZ_QAGM01000008.1 GCF_003049725.1 Oceanimonas marisflavi | reverse complement strand
GTGGTCAGGAACAACACGCAACTGGACGCCGGCAGGAGATGTGGCACTCAACCCAGAGCGATTGGACGAAACACAAAAAGCAGCCGCGTAAAATGAAGAACGCGACAACTACCTTGAAAAACGCCGTCAGTGGGGCAAGCTTCCTCGCCCGGTTAAAACCGGGCCTACAAAACATCGTCACCGGATGCCCGCGCTCCACTCCCCTCACACCTCCCCCCTCACACCTCACGTTTTTCGCCCAACGTCTTTCGTCTCACACACAAACAAAAAGCCCGCCGGTGTTTGCCGGCGGGCTTTTTCAGTTCAGCGTGAAGCGGGGCTTAGCCGTTCAGGCGCTTGTCGTTGCGACGGGGGCGGAACTTGCCACGCTCGCCACCACGGTCATCCTTGTTGCGGAACTGGCGACGGGGCAGCGGGCCACCTTCGTACTTGGCCAGGTTCAGCGGACGCTGACAGACACGCACCTTCTGCAGTACCTGCTGCAGCTCGGCGGGAATGCCTTCCGGCAGATCCACGGTGGAGAAGTCGTCGTGGATCTGGATCTGGCCGATGTAACGGGACTCCAGATCCGCTTCGTTGGCAATGGCACCCACCAGGTGGCCCGGCTTGACGCCATGCACCCGGCCCACGTCAACGCGGAAGGTTTCCATGGTCACGCCGGACACCTCGTCCTTGCCGCCACGACGGGGACGTTCGCCACGCTCGGGACGATCACCCCGACCACGGGGCTCACGGGCTTCACGCACGTCCGGGCGACGGGCAGCCATGGGCTTGTCTTCCACAAACAGCGGACGATCGCCCTGCAGCAGGCGGGCCAGACCGGCCGCCAGCGCCGCGGTGTCCATGCCATCGGCCTGCAGCTCGTTGACCATTTCCACGAAGGGGGCCAGGGCCTTTTCATCGGCATCCACGCTGGTGCGAATGCGGGCCTTGAAGCGCTCGGCGCGGATCTTGTTGATCTCGTCGGCGGTGGGCATGCTCATTTCTTCAATGGGCTGGCGAGTGTGACGCTCCAGGTTGTACAGGCTGCGCTTTTCACGGCCGGTCACAAACAGAATGGCGTCACCTTCGCGGCCGGCACGACCGGTACGGCCGATGCGGTGCACGTAAGACTCGTTGTCGTGGGGCATGTCGTAGTTGATAACATGGCTGATGCGCTCCACGTCCAGACCACGGGCAACCACGTCGGTGGCCACCAGCACGTTAAGGCGACCGTTTTTCAGACGATCCACCACTTTTTCACGCAGCTTCTGAGGAATGTCACCGTGCAGGGCTTCACAGGCATGGCCTTCGCGGGTCATCATTTCGGCCACGTCTTCGGCGTCCTTACGGGTGCGCACAAACACCAGGCAGGCGTCCATGTCTTCGGTTTCCACCAGGCGACACAGGGCTTCCTGCTTGGGCATGCCGCGCACAAACCAGTAACGCTGGCGAATGCTGGCGTTGGTGCGGGTCTTGTTGGCGATGCGCACTTCCTGCGGGTCTTTCAGGTATTTCTGGGCCACGCGCTGAATGGCCGGCGGCATGGTGGCCGAGAACAGGGCGATCTGACGGGTATCCGGAGTGTGCTCCAGGATCCATTCCACGTCGTCGATAAAGCCCATGCGCAGCATTTCGTCGGCTTCGTCCAGCACCAGGGCCTGCAGGCTGTCGAGCTTGAGGGTGCCACGGCGCATGTGGTCCATGACCCGGCCGGGAGTACCCACTACGATGTCTACGCCACGGCGCAGGGCACGGATCTGGCTGTCGTAGGCCTGGCCACCGTAGATGGACACAATGCGAATGTCTTTCTGATATTTGGCGTAGTTTTCAAAGGACTCGGCCACCTGAATAGCCAGCTCCCGGGTGGGTGCCAGCACCAGCACCTGCGGGTAGGCGTTGCCACCGCTGATGCGGCTCAGCATCGGCAGGGCAAAGGCGGCGGTCTTGCCGGTACCGGTCTGGGCCAGGCCCAGCACGTCGCGCCCGGTCAGCAGAGTCGGAATGGCGGCGGCCTGAATAGCAGAAGGCTGCTCATAACCGGCATCGGTCAGAGCTTGAAGAACGGCAGGCGCCAGCCCGAGATCAGCAAAAGCGGGTACTACAGAGGTATTTGTCATTTAACAGTTCCGAAAAAATAAAATGTCGGCGGACTGATACAGTAAAAGGCCGAGGACAGCCCGGCTCACTTGAAGTGAGGGCTTTCCTTCACACGCAAGGTGTCACACATGAATACACAAGGCTAATCTGGCCGTTTTTGTCTCAACACCGCCATGGTCAACCGGCTGGTACATACCAGGCGATTGCGCTCGTCATGGATGTCGATCTGCCAGACTTGTGTCGTCGCGCCCAAATGGAGGGGACGTGCGGTTCCTGTTACCAGGCCGCTTCGTTTGGCGCGGACGTGATTTGCGTTAACTTCCTGCCCAACGCAATAAAAACCCGCTTCAACGCACATATTGGCAGCTACTGAACCCAGGGTCTCGGCAAGCGCGACACTCGCGCCGCCATGTAACATGCCAAGAGGCTGATGAGTACGGTAGTCTACCGGCATGCTGCCGCGCAGATAATCGTGACCCACTTCACAAAAGGTCATGCCCAACTGGGCTGCGAGCGTATTCTCCGACAGTTGGTTCAAACTGTCCAGCGTAAATTCACGTTTCCACATATTTAACTGCAGGGACCAGGGATTGGGGAATAGGGAATAGAAGAGCAAAAAGGCCTGCTGCGCAGGCCCTGCCGACTAAAGTGGCAGCTACGCCTTTGCTACCTTCGGCTTTTTATCTTGCCGACGATAAAGATCAGCAGCACGGCGCCTATCACCGACATCACCAGCGAGCCGATCATGCCGGTGGCCGCCAGGCCCAGCAGGCGGAACAGCACACCGCCGAGAAAGCCGCCCACCAGGCCGACCACAATATTGCCGAGCAGACCAAAACCGCCGCCCCTGGTCAGGTTGCCGGCAATCCAGCCGGCCAGACCACCGATAATCAATCCCCAGAGTAATCCCATACACGCTCCTTATCCGGTGAGGAGTGAAGGGTAAGGGGTGAGGTGTCCCCCTCACACCTATCCCCTCACTCCTCACACCCGGTGTCAGGCCAACAAGCTTAGCAGCGCCTGCACCGGATGGCGAAGCCCTTCACCCTCGATGCGCTTGACCTGGCTGCGGCAGGAAAAGCCGGTGGCCAGACAGCGTTCCCGGGGCAGTTTGCCAAGGGGCTCGGCCCAGCTCATGGCAAACAGGGTGCGGGAGCCATCGGCGTGTTCCCGCTCATGACCATAGGTGCCGGCCATGCCGCAGCAGCCCACGGGCACGGCCTCCAGTGTCGCGCCCAGATGAGTAAAGATACGGCTCCAGTCCTGATGGGTGGTGGGCTTGGCGGTTTTCTCGGTGCAGTGGGCAAACAGGTGCCAGGGCTCGCCGCTACTTTCACGGGCCGGCACGCGATCCAGCACGGTCAGCAGCCATTCCTGAGGCAGCAGCACCTCAAAATCGCCCCGGGCCGGGCCCAGTACCTTGGCGTATTCATCCCGGTAACAGAGCACCAGGGACGGATCCACCCCCACCATGGGAATATGGAGCCGGGCCAGCCGGTTAAGGAACTGGGCGCTGTCGGCAGCCATGCCGGCAAAGCGGCGCAAAAAGCCCTTTACGTGGGCCGGCTTGCCGTTGGGTCTGAACGGCAGCACCACGGGGTTAAAGCCCAGCGCCGTGGCCAGGCGCACCAGATCGTGCACCACGCCGGCATCGTAAAAGGAGGTAAAGGGATCCTGCACCACCAGCAGGGTTTTCGCCCTTTCCTGCTCGCTCAGCGCCTGCAGTTGTTCCAGATCGAACTGCGCCGCCGGGCCCTTGCCCAGGCGCTTTTTCAGCGTGGGCTGGCTAAGCTCGGGCATGTCCACCATGCCAAGCCAGGAGGACGTGCTGCCCTTGACCCACTTGTGCTTCATGATGGGATTAAACAGCCCAGGGGCTTTCGCCATCCAGGGAGTATAGGTCTCCACCCAGGACACCAGATAATCCCGGGGTGGGCGCTGGTAGCGCTGGTAATACAGCTGCAGAAAGCGGGCGCGGAAGGTGGGCACATCCACCTTGATCGGGCACTGGCTGGAGCAGGCCTTGCACGCCAGGCAGCCGTCCATCGCCTCTTTCACCTCGTGAGAGAAGTCATACTCACCCCGGCGTTTGTCCAGGGTGTGTTTGATGCGCAACACCATGTTTTTGACGCTGGTGCTACGGCTCATGATTGCGGCCTCGCCGGCCATGGGATCAAACCCCTGAGCCGACAGCTGGCGCAGCCATTCCCGCACCAAGCCGGCCCGGCCCTTGGGGGAATGGCGGCGGTCGGCAGAGAGCTTCATGGACGGACACATGGGCGAGCGCACGTCAAAGTCAAAGCACAGGCCGTTGCCGTTGCAGTCCATGGCCTGGGTAAAGCCGTCGCGCACATGCACCGGGATCTGCCGGTCGAAATAGCCGCGCTTGGTGGCGTCTACCGATACCAGCTGCTCCAGGCTGTCCAGCGGCGTGCAGATCTTGCCCGGATTCAGCCGGTTAAAGGGGTCAAAGGCCGACTTGATGCGACGCAGCTCGGTAAACAGCACCTCGCCAAAGAAGGTGGGGCTGTATTCGGAGCGAAAGCCCTTGCCGTGCTCGCCCCACATCAGGCCGCCGTATTTGGCGGTCAGGGCGTTCACCTGGTCGGAAATGCGCCGCAGCATCACTTCCTGCTCCGGGTCGGTCATGTCCAGGGCCGGGCGCACATGCAGCACACCGGCGTCCACATGGCCGAACATGCCGTATTGCAGGCCGTGGTCGTCGAGCAACTGGCGGAATTCCATGATGTAATCGGCCAGATGCTCCGGGGGCACGGCGGTGTCTTCCACAAAGGCCACCGGCTTTTTGCGGCCCTGAGTATTGCCCAGCAGACCCACCGCCTTTTTGCGCATGCCGTAAATACGGTTGATGGACGCCAGGCAGTCACACACCTGATAGCCGATCACCCCGGCCTCGCCCCGTTCAATCAGGCCGTCAAGCCGGGCGCACAGGGCGTCCACTTTTTCCCGCTGGGCGGTTTCATCCTCGTCGGCATATTCCACCATGTTCAGGCCGTCCATGACCTTGCCGGGCACGTCCTGAATGAGATCGCTCACCGAATGCCAGACGATGTCTTCCCGGGCCAGATTCAGCACCTTGGAGTCCACGGTTTCCACCGACAGGGCCTTGGCTTCCACCATCAGGGGCGCATTGCGCAGGGCCGACTCAAAGCTGTCGTACTTGACGTTGACCAGGGTACGGAATTTGGGAATGGGAGTCAGATCCAGCCAGGCTTCGGTAATAAAGGCCAGCGACCCTTCCGAGCCGCACAGAATGCGGGTCAGATCCAGGGTATGGGTGACCTTGTCGTAAACGTGGCGCAGATCGTAACCGGTGAGAAAGCGGTTCAGTTTGGGAAAGCGCTGCTCAATTTCGCCGGCGTTGCCGGTCACGCTCTGATACACACAGCGATACAGCTCCCCTTCCCGGCTGTCTTGTTCCAGCTTTTGCTCCAGCGCCTCGCCGGACACCGGGCCGGTTTCAATCAGGGTGCCGTCCACCAGTACGGCGGTGACCCCCAGCACATGATCCGAGGTTTTGCCATACACCAGCGAGCCCTGGCCGGAGGCATCGGTATTGATCATGCCGCCCACGGTGGCGCGGTTGCTGGTGGAGAGATCCGGTGAGAAGAACAGATTATGGGGCTTGACCAGCTGGTTGAGCCTGTCCTTGACCATGCCGGTCTGAATGCGCACTCGGCGGCCGTCGGCATCCATGGTCAGCAGCTGGGTCATGTGCCGGGACAGGTCCACCACGATATTGTCGTTCAGGGACTGGCCGTTGGTGCCGGTGCCGCCGCCCCGGGGAGAAAAACGGATGTCCCTGTAGGCGTCTTTGGCGGCCAGGGTCAGCATCACCACCAGATCCTGGGAAGAACGCGGAAACACCACCGCCTGGGGCAGGCACTGATACACGCTGTTGTCGGTGGCCACCGCCAGCCGGCTGGCGTAGCTGCGCTCTATGTCGCCGCGAAAGCCGCTGTCGGCCAGCGCCTCAAGAAATGAATAATAGGTGGGGGTTGTCTGCTGCTGCAGCGCTAACCTTGGGATCATGACCTGCGTCCCCTTTGTCCTTGTCGATATCGCCCGAAGTGGCGGTCATTATACACCGGCGCCACTTTTGAGCGAGCATCGAAAGACGTCTGGACATCTTCAGGTAAAGACGTTACCTCAGGACTTTTTGCCCTGCCCCGATGACGGCGCTTTCCAGCGCTTGATACGGGAGCCACCAGGCTGGTTGCCGCCGGGAGCTTCACGGCGCTGATTGCGGGCAGCGCCCCGCTCCCCTTTCTGCTTTGGCTTGCGCTCTTCATTGCTGGCGGGGCGACGCTGGCCCTGAGCGGCAGGCTTGCGCGGCCCCTTGCGGGCGGCTTTTGGCTGCTCCAGCACAGAGGCTTCCTCGGTTTTGCTGGAACCGGCAATCATGCGGTTAATCAGGGCCAGTTCGTCCTCACTGACATAGCGCCACTCACCCGGCTTGAGGTTGCCCAGCTGAATGTTCATGATGCGAACCCGCTTCAGGCTGGTCACCCGATAGTCCAGGTACTCGGCCATGCGCCGTATCTGGCGGTTCAGCCCCTGGGTCAGAATGATATTGATGGTTCTGGGGCCGATTTTGCGCACCTTGCAGGGCTTGGTCACGGTATCGAGAATGGGCACCCCCGCCGACATTTTCGCGACAAAGTCATCAGTGACCGGCTTGTCCATGGACACGATATATTCTTTCTCGTGGGCATTGCCGGCGCGCAGTATCTTGTTGACGATATCGCCGTCATTGGTCAGCAAAATCAGCCCGCAGGACGGTTTGTCGAGCCGGCCGATGGGAAAGATGCGGGCATGGTAGTTGACCGCATCCACGATATTGTCGGGAATGGCGCGGTCGGTGGTGCAGGTAATGCCGATGGGCTTGTTGTACACCAGATACACGGCTTTGGGCTTGGCCCGCAGCGGCTTGCCGCGCACCGTGATGTCGTCGGCATCGCTGACCCTCACGCCCATGCCGGCCACTTCGCCGTTTACCCGCACCAGGCCCTGCTCAATCAGCCGGTCGGCTTCCCGACGGGAACAGATGCCGGTTTCACTGATGAATTTGTTCAGGCGGGTATCAAGAGGGGTGTCTGTCATGGCAGCTCCTTACCGGTGGTTATGAAACACAGCCGGGCGAAGGCTGAAAAGAGCAGGCCTGGCTAAACCGCGCCAGTGTAAGGCGCAGGCCCCCACCCCGCAAGGGCTGGCAGTCGCTTCGTGAGAGGAAGCCGTATCGCTTGTACGTTTGTGCACATTCGTCGGTCAAAGGGCACTACTTCGCCGGCACGCTGTAAATACATCCTTATACGCTCCGTTGCGCCATCCCTGGCGCAAAGGGCACGGCGAAGCAGACACCCTTTGCCCTCCTCAGAACACTCAGCGCTGACTGAGCTCACGCAGGCAACGCCGATATTCCTCGAAGCGGCAGCGGCTTACAGACAAGGTGTCAAAGCCAGCGCCGAACCCGAGTGCAATAGTCGGCATAGGCTGGTCCAAAGCGCAGGGCCAGGGCGCGCTCTTCGGCGCTTATCTGCACCCGGTTCATATAAGCCACAAACAATACCGGCCCCAGCAACGCCGGCCAGCTTTGCAGCCAGAGTGCCCAAGCCAGCAACCAGAGCGCATCGCCGAGGTAAATGGGATTGCGCGAGCGGGCAAACACGCCTGTGGTCACCAGCCGGCGGGTACGTTCGGGGGCAAAGGGCAGCAGGGTGGTCTCGGCACGGTACAGGGCCCAGGCCGCCAGCACCATCAACATGATTCCGGCCAGCAACGGCAGCCACGCCAGCCAACGCGGCCAGAAGGCGGTCAGCCCGGGCAACCAGCCTATGCTCAGCCACATCAGACCCGCCACCAAGGCTGCCACGGCGGGGGGCGGCAGCCACAGCAGACAGCGGGGTGGGCTCATGTTTTGCTCCCAACCACCGGGTCGGCTGCTGGCTGCGGTGCTTTGGCCGCCTGGTCCTGCATCAGGTGACGACGGGTCATGCGCAGGGCCGCATACAGATCCGGGTATACCTGAATACCGTCTTCCCCCACGCGAATACCCGCCTGCTGCAGCCAGTGGGTCATCTGGCCGCGCCGACCCGCCATCACCATATGAATGCCTCGGCGCCTGAGCTCCTTGTGCAGCTCGCCCACCACGCTCATTACGCTGATATCCTGATGGGTAAAACAGGACACGGCGTCGATGATCAGGCACTCAGGCTGTGCCTCCTCGTTACCAAGCAAACTGAGTACCCGGCGCTTGAAATAGGAAGCGTTAAAGTAGGTCAGCGGTGAGTTAAAGCGGTAAATCAGCACGCCGGCAATGGCCTTCACTTCTTCATTGCGGCCGAGTGTATGCACCACCCCTTCCTCGTTCATGCCCATCAGCTGATCGGTCGGTCGCATCACATTGCGCAAAAACTGGAACAGACCCAGCAGCACCGCCAGGGTGATGCCCGGAATCACCCCCATAAACAGCACGCTGACAAAGGTGATCCAGGCCAGCCAGAAGGCGGGCATGTCGGATTTGCGCAAATGCCATTGCCCCCGCAGGTTGATCAGCGACCAGGACGCCATCACCAGCACCACCCCCAGGGCCGCATTGGGAATATATTGCAATGGCGCTGTCAGGAAGAAGGTGACCAGGGCGATCACCCCGGCGGCCACCACGGACACCATCTGGGTTTTGCCGCCATTGGCATCATTGACCGCGGTACGGGAGTCGGCCCCGCTGATGGCAAAGCCCTGGGAAATGGCCGAAGCCAGGTTGGCCACCCCCAGCGCCCGAAACTCCCGGTCGGCGTCAATGTCGTAGCCGTTACGGGCGGCAAAACTGCGGGCGGTGAGCATCATGGACACAAAGCTCACCATGGCCAGGTTAAGGGCCGGCATCACCAGCTCCCGCATCAGCCCGGGAGGGAATTCCGGCAACTGCAGCTCGGGAATGCCACCGGCCAGGCTGCCCACCACGGCCACCCCGGCCCTGTCGGTGCCCCACAGCCACAACAGGCCTGCGGCTGCGATCAACGCCAGCAGGCTGCTGGGCCAGAGCGGGCGGAAGCGGCGGCACAGCAGCATAATCACCAGTGTCAGCGCACTGACTCCCAGGGTGGGCCAGTGCACCAGGGTGAGGTAATCGGGGGTGGCGGCAAGGCGTTCGATAAGCTGGGACTCGTCAAAGGTAAAACCGAAAATACGCGACAGCTGACCCACCATAATGGTGATCGCCACGCCGTTGAGCAGGCCCAGCAAAATGGGGCGGGACAGAAAGTCCGCCAGCACCCCGAGACGAAAATAACTGGCCGCCAGACACCAGAGTCCGGTCATGGCGGTCATGGTCATCACCAGTTGCCAGTGCTGGGTGGCATCGCCGGCGGCCAGCGGGGTGACCACGGCGGCAATAACAGCACAGGTGGCCGCATCCGGCCCCACGATCAGCTGCCGTGACGTGCCGAACAGGGCATAGGCGATCATCGGCAGAATACAGGAATACAGCCCCACCACCGCGCTCACCCCCGCCAGCTCGGCGTAGGCAATGGCCACCGGCAGCGCCACCGCCGCCACTGACAGGCCGGCCCGTACATCCGCCGCCAGCCAGTCGCGGCGATAGGCCAACAGGATCACCAGGCCGGGCATCCAGCGAGCAAGAGTAAAAAAATCCCGCATCGTTAACTTATTTTCCTTTGCAGCGAGCCGACGCTCCATGTCTTTCAATATGGGTCAGCTAACCGTAATTCACAATATAACAGGTTGATTATAAAACGGTTATTTATTGCTCAGAGGCTAATCTAGCCTGGCTGCCGGCAGTGCAAACCGCGCTGCCATATCAGCAGCCGGCAGAAGCATACACCGGCCGCTGCATTCAGGCACCTGCACAAGGAAAATCTGGTGGGACACTGTACAAGCGGGCATGGAGCTCCCGCCCTGCCTTTGTGACAGCATTTGGTTTCAGTTGAGAATATCTTCCAGTATGTAGCGGACATTCTCAGTGGCCAGATCGATCAGCACCGCCTTGTTGTCGACCCGCCGCCACTCGTAGCCTTCGTAGTAAGGCAAGCGCGCCCTCAGCCTGGGATCAAAGCGTTTTGCAATACCCGGCGGCAAGGGCTTGCCCCGACGCAGGTTTTTGGCAATTCCCGGCGGCAGGCTGCGCCGGTCGTCGTCATGCAGCCAGTCTCTGTGCTCACGAAACAGGCGCCGCAGCAACAGCTCGTCGATATGCAGCTCACGATCATGGTGCCGCTCCCGCTCATAACGATATTCGCGCCTGTCGCGATGATGCTCATCTTCATCCTGCTGCCATTTCGGCTCCTTGTGCCGGCCGGGAGCATGGTCCGGCCCCTTGCCTTCGGGCGGCTGGGCCTGGGCCGGCAATGCCAGCCCGGCCAATAGCAGGGAGGCGATCAGGGTATGCTTGTTCATGGCGGGTCTCCTGCCGGTGAATATGTCATTAACCCTAGCGCCGGCCCGGCGGTATGGCCATACCCGGCCATGCCGGCAGGGACGGATATTGTCGAATGCGGGCACAAAAAAAGCCCCGTCAAGGGGCTTTGGCGTTATGTCATGATTTGGCTCAGGCCAGTTCGATCACATCAAAGTCGACCCTGGTGTCCACGTCGGCGTCGTAATCCACACCCTTCAGGCCGAACCCGAACAGGCGCAGGAATTCTTCCTTGTAGCCCTGATAGTCGGTGAGCTGGTAGATGTTGTCGTCCTGCACCTGTTTCCAGATCTCGCGGCAGGCGTTCTGCACTTCGTCGCGCAGCTCCCAGTCGTCCAGACGCAGACGGTTCTGCTCGTCTACCGGGGCCGGCTGACCGCTGTAGAGGCGATCGTAGAACAGACGCTGAATTTGCTCGATGCAGCCTTCGTGAATACCCTGCTCCTTCATCACCTTGAAGGCCATGGAGATATACAGTGGCATCACAGGAATGGCGGCAGACGCCTGGGTTACCACAGACTTCAGCACCGCCACGTGGGCGTCACCGCCGCGCGCTTTCAGCTTGCTGTCGATGGCGTGAGCGGCGCGGTCCAGATCTTCCTTGGCCTTGCCCAGAGTACCGTGCCAGTAGATGGGCCAGGTGAGATCGGTGCCGATGTAGGAATAGGCCACGGACTTGGCGCCCTCGGCCAGCACACCGGCCTCTTCCAGGGCGTTCATCCACAGTTCCCAGTCCTGGCCGCCCATCACCTGAATGGTGTCGGCAATTTCCTGCTCGTTGGCGGGCTCGACCACGGCTTCCACCAGCACGTCCTTGTTGGTGTCCAGGGCGGTGGACTTGTAGGGTTCGCCGATGGGCTTGAGGGCGGAGCGCACCACTTCACCGGTATCCGGCAGCTTGCGTACGGGAGAGGCCAGGGAATAGACCACCAGGTCGATTTCGCCCAGATCCTGCTTGATAAGCTCGATGACCTGTTCGCGGCATTCGTTGGAGAAGGCATCGCCGTTAATGCTCCTGGCGTACAGGCCTTCTTCCTTGGCGGCCTTGTCAAAGGCGGCGGCGTTATACCAGCCGGCGGTGCCCGGCTTCTTCTCGGTGCCCGGCTTTTCAAAGAAGACGCCGATGGTGGCGGCGCCGCTGCCAAAGGCGGCGTTGATGCGTGAAGCCAGGCCGTAACCGGTGGACGCGCCGATCACCAGTACCTTTTTCGGCCCCTGCTCCAGTTTGCCCTTGCCTTTGACGTAGGCGATCTGCTCACGTACATTCGCCTCACAGCCGACCGGGTGGGTGGTGGTGCAGATAAAGCCACGAACCTTGGGTTTGATGATCATAGAAATGGTTGCCTCGGTTATTACAAACGATAGTGGCTAAAGATACCCTATTCCGGGGCAAATGTGAGGCCCGAATTGCCCGTCTGCTACCTGTCTTGCAATGCAGCAGCAGGGTTACCTGCGCCGACACGCTTCGAGCCCATCCGTGGGACGCTCGGCAAATGTCATCCCTGACATTTGACGGTCGGCTCCGGCAATCCCTGCTGCTGCATCACCTGACTCCGGTGCCGCCGGTTTGAGATCTTCTGACGACACGGTATTTATCAGGAGGGCAAAGGGTATCTGCTTCGCCGCACCCTCTGCGCCAGGGATGGCGCAGCGGAGCCCCCATGGATGGGTTTACGGCGTGTCGGCGAAGTAGTGCCCTTTGGCCGACGATGATGCACGACCTTGCAGGCTGACCGGGCTTTCAAGCTTTAGTGAGAACAATGTTTACATTACGTCCCTATCAGCAGGAGGCGGTTGACCGCACCCTTGCCTATTTTCGCCGCCACAGCGAGCCCGGGGTGCTGGTGCTGCCCACCGGCGCCGGCAAGAGTCTGGTGATCGCCGAGCTGGCGCGCCTGGCCCGGGGCCGGGTGCTGGTGCTGGCCCACGTTAAAGAGCTGGTGGAGCAGAACCACGCCAAGTATCAGGCCTACGGCGTTGAAGCGGATATTTTCTCCGCCGGGCTCAAACGGCGGGAAAGCCAACGTCAGGTGGTGTTTGGCTCGGTACAGTCGGTGGCCCGCAATCTGGGGGCCTTCAGCGGCTTTAATCTCGTGATCATCGACGAATGCCACCGGGTTTCCGACGACGATAACAGCCAGTACGCTCAGGTGATTAACCATCTGCGTACCAGCAACCCGGCGCTCAAGGTGCTGGGGCTGACCGCCACCCCCTACCGGCTGGGGCTGGGCTGGATTTACCGCAGCCATCACCACGGCATGGTGCGCAGCCGCAAGCCGCGCTTTTTTGAACACTGCCTGTTCGAGCTGCCCCTGCGGCTGATGATCAAGCAAGGTTACCTGTGCCCGCCGGAGCTGGTGGACGCCCCCGTGGTGCATTACGACTTTTCCCGGCTGTATGAGCAGGGGCTGTTTACCGAGCAGGCGCTGGAGCGGGAGCTGGCCCGCCAGCCCCGGGTCACGCCCCATGTGGTGGAGCAGATCAGGGACTACGCCGAAAACCGTGAAGGCGTAATGATCTTTGCCGCCACCGTGCGCCACGCCACCGAGGTGGCCGGCCTGCTGCCCCCCGGGCAAACCGCCCTGGTTACCGGCGACACGCCGGGGCCGGAGCGAGACGCCATCATTGCCCGCTTCAAGGCCAAAGAGCTCAAGTTTCTGGTGAACGTGGCGGTGCTCACCACCGGCTTTGACGCTCCCCATGTGGACCTGATTGCCATTTTGCGTCTCACCCAGTCGGTGGCCCTGTATCAACAAATTATCGGCCGGGGTCTGCGGCTCAGTCCGGGCAAGACCGACTGCCTGGTGCTGGACTATGCCGGCAACAACATGGACATTTTCGCTCCGGAAGTGGGCGAGCCCAGACCCAATGCCGACACCACTCAGGTACAGGTGCCCTGCCCCGCCTGCGGCTTTGCCAATATCTTCTGGGGCAAGACCGACGCCGAGGGCCGGGTGCTGGAGCACTTTGGTCGCCGCTGCCAGGGCTTTTTTGAAGACGATGACGGCGAGCGGGAAGAATGCGGCTATCGCTTTCGTTTTAAAAGCTGCCCTCAGTGTTCGGCGGAAAACGACATCGCCGCCCGCCAGTGCCATGACTGCGGTGAGGTGCTGGTGGATCCGGACAAAAAACTGAAAGACGCCCTGGCGCTGAAGGATGCCCTGGTGCTGCGCTGTGCCGGTCTCAGCCTTGAAAGCGCCAGCGGCAAGTATGGTCCGGCACTGAAGGTCACCTACCACGACGAGGACGGCACCGAGCTGCAGAAATGGTATGCTTTTGACGCAAAGGGCCCCAAGGGCCGCTTTTACCGGGAATTTGTGCGCCCGCACTGGCCGGCACCGGGCACCGAGCCCGGCTTCGCCAGCCTGGAGCAGGTGCTGGCCACCGCCCCCCGTTTTCGCCACCCGGACTTTGTGATTGCCCGGGCTCACAAGCGGGGCTGGCAAATCAGGGAAACCATTTTTGATTATCAGGGTCGGTTTCGTACCGCCCATGCGTTATAGAGAAGCCATGAAACTGCTTTCAACCCTTGTTACCGCCGTGCTGGCCACCGCCTTTGTCACCACAGTATCGGCCGCCACGCCCCCGGCAAATGGCCAGAGCGCCTGGGTGCTGGCCGATGCGACCAGTGGCAAGGTGGAGCTCAGCCATCAGCCGGAGTTACTGATGAAACCCGCGTCCACCCAGAAGCTGGTCACCGTGCTGGCCGGCGCCCTGGCGCTGGGACCGGACTGGCGCTATACCACCAGCCTGCGCTACCGGGGTGAGCTGCAGCAGGGTCGCCTGAACGGTGATCTGCTGATCGACTTTGCCGGCGACCCCACTCTCACCCGGGAGCAGCTGGCCGGACTGCTGCGCCACAGCGGCATTCGCCATGTCAGCGGCCGGGTGCTGCTCAACCAGTACCACTTTGCCGGTTACGACCGGGGCAACGGCTGGTCCTGGAACGATCTGGGCGTCTGCTACGCGGCGCCGGCGGCAGCCCTTATTCTGGATCGCAATTGCGTGCAGGGCGCGCTTTACGCTCGCTCAGGCAGTCCGGCCCGGGCCACCGTGCCCTCGCACCAGCCGATCAGCGTCAGCGCCGACGTGGCCGTGCTGAACAAGGCCGGGCGGGAGCAACGATTTTGCGCGCTGGAGCTGGAGATGACGCCGCCCAACCGCTATCACCTCACCGGCTGTATCGGCCCGCGCAAGGATCCCTGGCCGCTGCGCTTTGCCATTCAGGACGTCACCGCCTGGGGCGAGCAACTCACCGGCTGGGCACTGCAGCAGGCCGGCATCACTCTCTCGGGCCATATCGAGGGAAGCCGCCTGAACGCCACCGACTGGCCGAAGCTGGGCAGCCACAGCTCACCCCCCTTTGCCGAGCTGGCCGAACGCATTCTGGTGCACTCCGACAATCTCTATGCCGACAGCCTGCTGCGCACTCTTGGGGCCACGCACTTCCATCAGCCCGGCAGCTTTCGTAATGGCACCCAGGCGGTGCGTGACATTCTGAAAGAGCAGGCCAGTATCGATCTGGGTCCGGCCTGGCTGGCCGACGGCTCCGGGCTCTCGGCCCACAACCTGCTGCGGGCGAAAGATCTGCTGGCGGTGCTGCTGACCATGGCCCGGGATCCCCGTGCCCAGTGGCTGATGGCGGCGCTGCCGGTCAGTGGCGAAAGCGGCACCCTGCGTTATCGCAAAAGCGTGCTGAGCCCGACGCTGAAGGGAAGGATCACCGCCAAAACCGGCACCATTGCCCATGTGCAGAATCTGGCCGGATTTATCGACACCGGCAACGGCGAACGCAAGGCCTTTGTGCTGCTGCAAAACGGTCTGTCCATCAGCCCGGAGCAGGCCGAGGACATGGCTGACGGCAAACTGGAATGGCCGGCCCGGCGCTTTGAACAGGCGTGGCTGGAAGGAATCATGCAACGGGCATCCATTGCCAGTACCAATCAATAACCCAACAATTAACGATTTTTACGGCAGTGCCGGCTTGCCCTATACTGGCGCCCGTCAACAACAAAGGAGAACAGCATGTTTGCAGTGATTTTTGGTCGTCCCGGTTGTCCCTTCTGCGTTCGCGCCAAAGAGCTGGCGGACAAGCTCACCGCCGAGCGGGAAGATTTCAAATACCGTTATGTGGACATTCACGCCGAAGGCATTTCCAAGGAAGACCTGGAAAAGACCGTGGGCAAGCCGGTGGCAACCGTACCGCAGATCTTCCTCGACCAGCAGCATATTGGCGGCTTTACCGACTTTGAAGCTCACGCCAAGGAACATCTGGGCTTGTACCAGTAAGTGGCTTTCCGGCGGCCGAGAGGCCGCCCTGCTGGTGACTTTCACGCCAACCTTGCTGAAAAATCACCGTTTTCAGAATTTTTTTCGTTCAAGCTCCCCTTTTTCCTCTTTTCATTCGGCAGCCAAAGCTCCATCATGGACTCCATTACCTGAATGGTACTGCCCGCAAACGGACCGGACTTCCGTTAAAACCGGGGCCGGACCGGCTGTTGCCGGTTTTCCACCCCGCCGGGCAGCCGTATGATTCCGAGGCCGTAAACACCCATGCATTCCGTAGAAAAATCCCACAAGCTGGACAACGTCTGTTATGACATTCGCGGACCCGTTCACAAGGAAGCCCGCCGCCTTGAAGACGAAGGACACCGTATTCTCAAACTGAACATCGGCAACCCGGCGCCGTTCGGCTTTGATGCGCCGGAAGAGCTGCTGAAAGACGCGATTCTCAACCTGCCCACCAGCCAGGGCTATTGCGATTCCAAGGGGCTGTTTTCGGCGCGCAAGGCGGTAATGCAGTACTACCAGCAAAAAGGGCTGCGTACCACGGATCTGGACGATATCTATATCGGTAACGGCGTGTCGGAGCTGATCGTGATGGCGATGCAGGCCCTGCTCAACAACGGCGATGAAATTCTGGTGCCGGCGCCCGACTACCCGCTGTGGACCGCCGCCGTGACCCTGTCCGGGGGCAAGGCGGTGCACTATATGTGCGACGAGCAGGCCGACTGGTATCCGGATCTGGACGACATCAGATCCAAAATAAGCCCGCGTACCAAGGGCATAGTGCTGATCAACCCCAATAACCCCACCGGCGCCGTGTATGGCAGCGAGTTTTTGCTGGAAGTGATTGAAATCGCCCGCCAGAACAAGCTGATTATTTTTGCCGACGAAATCTACGACAAGATTCTTTACGACGACGTGGCCCACCACTCGGTGTGCACCCTGTGTGACGATGTGCTGGTGGCCACCTTTAATGGCCTGTCGAAAAGCTATCGGGCCGCCGGCTTCCGCCAGGGCTGGATGATGCTGAGCGGGCCCAAGCACCAGGCCCGGGATTATATAGAAGGGCTGGAGATGCTCTCCTCCATGCGGCTGTGCGCCAACGTGCCCATGCAGCACTGCATTCAGGCGGCCCTGGGCGGCTATCAGAGCATCAACGAGCTGGTGCTGCCCGGCGGCCGGCTGCGCCGCCAGCGGGATCGGGCCTGGGAGTTGCTGAACGAGATCCCCGGTGTGAGTTGCGTCAAGCCCAAGGGCGCCATCTATATGTTCCCGAGGCTGGATCCCAAGGTGTACAACATCAAGGACGATCAAAAGATGGTGTATGACCTGCTGCTGCAGGAAAAAATGCTGATCGTACAGGGCACCGGTTTTAACTGGCCCAAGCCGGATCACTTCCGCCTGGTCACCCTCCCCCGGGTCGACGACATCGAGGACGCCGTCGGCCGTATTGCCCGCTTCCTCAAGCATTACAAGCAGTAACCCCAGGGATTAGGGATTAGGGATTAGGGATTAGGGATTAGGGATTAGGGATTAGGGATTAGGGAATCGTTCCTCCCTATTCCCTGTTTTTAAAGCAACGGGCTGAGCAGATAAAACAGGTTTTCCAGCAGCCGCTTGCGCAGCGGCCGCTTGCGCCACTCCAGCCACGACAGGGGTCTGGCGTCCGCCAGGTAGCCATCCGCCAGCTGCAGCAACTCCCCCATGGCCTGACCGTCGTCTATCAGCAGGGTCATTTCAAAGTTCAGCCAGAAACTGCGCCTGTCCAGGTTTACCGTGCCCACCAGACCAAACTGGTGATCCACCAGCACGCACTTGGTGTGCAGCAGTCCGGCGGAATAAAGATGAATTTCCACACCGGCGTGCAGCAGCTCGTCAAAAAAGGCGTTGCAGGCATGGTTGACCATGCGCGAGTCATTTTTCGCCGGCAACAGCAGCTGCACCTCCACGCCCCGGTCGGCGGCGGAGCACAGCGCCGCCACCAGGGGATCGTCGGGCACAAAATAGGGGGTGATCAGCACCAGCCGGCGCCGGGCCTGATACACGGCACTGAGCAGGCTCTGGGAAATGGCGTCTCCGCCCATAAAGGGGCCGGACGGCAACAGCTGCAGTTTCAGCTGATTATCCAGGCAGCTGATGGGATGATATTCCAGCTGCTCCAGCAGCCGCTCACCGGTTTCCATCTCCCAGTCCCAGACGAACAGCGACCAGATAATGGGCACGATAGGACCCCGTATGCGCAGCATGATGTCCACCCACTGACCCACACCGGCATCCTGCTTGAAGCAGGCAGGATCCACCAGATTCATTGAGCCGGTATAAGCCACATCGTCGTCGATCACCACCAGCTTACGGTGCATGCGCAGATCCTGTCGTTCAAACAGCACACGAAAGGCACCCACCGGCAGCACTTCCACTACCTTGACCCCGGCCTCTTTCAGCCGGGCCGGCCAGCGGCTGCGAAAGAAGTCGGCGCTGCCCACCGAGTCCAGCAGCACCCGGCAGTCCACGCCGCGCCGGGCCGCCGCCATCAGCGCATGAGCGATGGCATCGGCCATACCGCCTTCATGCCAGATATAGAATTCCAGGTAACAGGAGCTGCGTGCCCGCTCTATATCCATGCGCAGCGAGCTCAGTATGTTCGCCGGCTGTTGCAGCAGGGTCATGCCATTGCCGCTGAGCATGGGCATATTGAACCGGGCTTTTACCAGCTCATAGATGGGCCTGACCTGATCGTTGACCTCGAACTGCTGGCCGGGAAAGCGGGTGACCAGTACGTTGATCCAGTCGGCATGGGGGCGGTACATGGCCCGCGCCCGCTCGGCCCGCTTGCGCCCCAGACGTACCTCGCCAAACAAAATATAAGTCGCCGCCCCCAGCACCGGAATGGCAAAGATCAGCGCCAGCCAGGCCAGGGATACACCCACCGGCCGGCGCTTCATAATGACCCTGAAGGTGACGCCCACCACCAGACTGGTATGGGCCGCAAACAGCAACCAGCCGGCAACGGTATAGATATAATCGCTCAAAAACGCCTTGCTCCTTGTTCAAGAGACGGGGCAGACTGTAGCAGACGTCTCCTCGCATCATGAGTACAGCATTATGAAAAGTATACTTTTTTTCATTCTTTTTGGGATAAGTACGGCGCTCTCGGCACAGACCCTGACGCTCACCGAGCAACAGCTCAACCGACAGCTGGCCACTCGCCTGGGGCAGGAGTTTCCTGTCACTCTGGGTGACTGGCTGAAAGCCGGTGTGCGTATTGCAGAAATGCAGGTGGCACTGGGCCGCCAGGAAGCCGACAAGGCCCGGGTATCAGGACGGGGAGTCGTCCTTCTGGAGCAGGGCGGAACCCGGTATGACTGGGACATCAGTGGTGACTTCAGTGCCCGGCCACGTTTTGACAGAGAGCAGGGAGCCCTCTATCTGGACGAGTTCGAGCTGCTCGAGTATCGCCTCAACAACAGCGATGCCAGCCCTCAGGCCGGGTTTGTGCTGCCGCTGCTGCTGCAGAGCCTGGCGGATTACCTGTCCCGCTACCCGGTTTACCGGCTGGATGAGCAGGATCCCTTGCAAAAACGCCTGAAGGACAGTGCGCTTACCCTGACCATCAGTCCGGGGCAACTGACGCTGGAAGGGCTGCAATAAATTGCAGCAAACGGAAATAAAAAGCCCGCTTGCGCGGGCTTTTCTGTAGCAGGACAAATGGCAACTTAGCCGATTTGCTTGCGGGCATTGCGGAACATGCGCATCCAGCCGCTGTCCTCACCCCAGTTGTCCGGGTGCCAGGAGTTGGCCACGGTACGGAACACCCGCTCCGGGTGCGGCATCATGATGGTGACCCGGCCGTCTTCGCTGGTCAGGCCGGTAATGCCATTGGCAGAGCCGTTGGGGTTAAACGGATAGCGCTCGGTAGCCTGGCCATGGTTGTCCACAAAGCGCAGGGCGATGGTGCCGCTGGCTTCCAGCGTGGCGATGTCGGCGCGCTTGGGCTGCACCCGGCCTTCACCGTGAGACACGGCGATGGGCAGGCGGGAGCCGGCCATGCCGGACAGGAACAGGCTGGGTGACTCCTGCACTTCCACCAGGCTGAAGCGGGCTTCAAAGCGCTCGGAGGTGTTGCGTACAAAGTCGGGCCAGTGGGCCGCACCGGGGATCAGATCCCGCAGTTGCGACAGCATCTGGCAACCGTTACACACGCCCAGGGCAAAGCTGTCGTCGCGCTGGAAGAAGGCCTCGAACTGGGCGCGCAGGGCCTCGTTGAACAGAATGCTCTTGGCCCAGCCGCCGCCGGCACCCAGCACGTCACCGTAGGAGAAGCCGCCACAGGCCACCAGGCCGGCGAACTCGTCCAGCCGCAGGCGACCGCTTTGCAGATCGCTCATGTGCACGTCCACGGCGCTGAAACCGGCCCGGTCAAAGGCGGCGGCCATTTCCATGTGGGAGTTGACACCCTGCTCACGCAGAATGGCCATCTTGGGGTGCACGCCTTTGGCGATATAGGGCGCGGCGATGTCTTCCTTCGGATCAAAGGTCAGGGACGCAGACAGGCCCGGGTTGCTTTCAAGCTTGGCCTCAAACTCGGCTTTGGCGCACTCGGGATTATCACGCAGGGCCTGCATGCGGTAGCTGGTCTCGGACCAGAGCCGGCGCAGCTCGGTGCGGGACTCGGCATACAGCTCCTTGCCGTCGGCCAGCAGGCGCAGGGTGTCGTCCTGGTTGAGCTCGCCAATCACGTGCGTGCAGGCGGCCAGGCCGTGGCCGGCCAGGCAGGTGAGCACGGCTTCCTTGTCTTCGCGGCGTACCTGGATCACGGCGCCCAGCTCTTCGCTGAACAGCGCCGCCAGGTGATCGCCACCCAGCAGATCCAGCTCCACGTCCAGGCCGGTGTTGCCGGCAAAGGCCATTTCCGCCAGGGTCACGAACAGACCGCCGTCGCCCCGGTCGTGGTAGGCCAGCAGTTTCTTCTCGGCCACCAGCGCCTGCATGGCGTTGAAGAAGCCCTTGAGCTGCTCGGCATCGTCCAGATCGGCGGGCTTGTCACCCAGCTGACGATAAACCTGAGCCAGTGCCGAGGCGCCCAGGCGGTTCTTGCCGTTACCCAGATCCACCAGAATGAGGTCGGTTTCGCCCATATCGGTACGCAGCCAGGGCGTGACGGTACTGCGCACGTCGGTCACCCGGCCAAAGGCGGAGATCACCAGCGACAGCGGTGCGGTGACGCTGCGGTCTTCACCGTCCTGCTGCCAGCGGGTCTTCATGGACATGGAGTCCTTGCCCACCGGAATGGTCAGCCCCAGCACCGGACACAGCTCTTCGCCCACGGCCTTGACCGCTTCATACAGACCGGCGTCTTCACCGGGATGACCGGCGGCAGACATCCAGTTGGCGGACAGTTTGATGCGGTTGAGCTCGCCGATTTCGGTGGCGGCGATATTGGTGATGGCTTCGGCCACCGCCAGACGGGCAGAGGCGGCAAAGTCGAGCAGCGCCACCGGGGCGCGCTCGCCCATGGACATGGCCTCACCGGCGTAGGTGTCGTAGGCGGCGGCGGTCACGGCACAGTCGGCCACCGGCACCTGCCAGGGGCCCACCATCTGATCCCGGGCCACCAGACCGGTCACGGTGCGGTCGCCGATGGTGATCAGAAAGCCCTTGTCGGCCACGGTGGGCAGGGTCATCACCCGCTCGGCGGCGTCCTTCAGGTTGATGCCGTGCAGATCCAGCGCCGGGCTTTGATGCTGTTTGCTTTCCACGTCCCGCTGCATTTTGGGCGGCTTGCCCAGCAGTACGTCCAGGGGCATGTCGATGGGCTGGTTGTCGAAGTGCTCGTCGTGCAGGCTGAGGTGACGCTCGGCGGTTGCTTCACCAATCACCGCATAAGGCGCACGCTCCCGGCGGCAGAAGGCTTCAAACTCGGCCAGCCGGTCGTCGGCCACCGCCAGTACATAGCGTTCCTGGGACTCGTTACACCAGATCTGCAGCGGGCTCATGCCCGGCTCGTCGTTGGGAATGTCGCGCAGGTAGAAGCGGCCACCGCGGTCACCGTCGTTCACCAGCTCGGGCATGGCATTGGACAGGCCACCGGCACCCACGTCGTGAATAAACACGATGGGGTTGTCGTCGCCCATTGCCCAGCAACGGTCGATCACTTCCTGACAGCGGCGCTCCATTTCCGGGTTGTCCCGCTGTACCGAGGCAAAGTCGAGCTGCTCGCAAGACTGGCCGGAGGCCATGGACGAGGCCGCACCGCCGCCCAGGCCGATGTTCATGGCCGGGCCACCCAGTACCACCAGCTTGGCACCCACCGGGATCTCGCCCTTTTCCACGTGCTCGCCGCGAATATTACCCAGACCGCCGGCGATCATGATGGGTTTGTGATAGCCGCGCACTTCCTCACCGTTAAAGCTGGATACCTGCTCTTCATAGGTACGGAAATAACCCAGCAGGGCCGGACGGCCGAATTCATTGTTAAAGGCGGCACCGCCCAGAGGGCCGTCGATCATGATGTCGAGGGCGCTGACAATGCGCTCGGGCTTGCCGAAATCCTGCTCCCAGGGACGCTGGTAGCCGGGGATTTTCAGGTTGGATACGCTGAAGCCCACCAGGCCCGCCTTGGGCTTGGAGCCCCGGCCGGTAGCACCTTCGTCGCGGATTTCGCCGCCGGAGCCGGTGGCCGCCCCTGCATAGGGAGAAATGGCGGTAGGATGGTTGTGGGTTTCCACCTTCATCAGAATATGAATGTCTTCCTGATGATAGCGGTACTCGCCGGACTCGGGGCTGGGGAAAAAGCGGCCCGCCGGCGAGCCGGTCATGACGGCGGCATTGTCCTTGTAGGCGGAGAGCACGTGCTCGGGCACCTGCTCAAAGGTGTTCTTGATCATTTTGAACAGCGACTTGGGCTGCTCGATGCCGTCTATGGTCCAGTCGGCGTTGAAAATCTTGTGACGACAGTGCTCGGAGTTGGCCTGGGCGAACATGTAGAGTTCGATGTCGTTGGGGTTGCGGCCCAGCTTGCTGAAGCCCTCGAACAGGTAGTCGATTTCGTCATCGGCCAGGGCCAGGCCCATGCGCACGTTGGCCTCGGCCAGGGCCTCACGGCCACCGCCAAGAATGTCCACCGAGGTCAGCGGCGCCGGCTCGGCCTCGGCAAACAGGCATTCGGCCTCGGCCAGGCTGGCAAAGGTGGCTTCGGTCATGCGGTCGTGCAGCAGGGCACGCACCGCCGCCAGCTCGGCCTCGGAGGGCTCACGCTCAAAGCTCAGATGGTAAACGATGCCGCGCTCGATGCGCTTGACCTGGGCCAGGCCGCAGTTGCGGGCAATGTCGGTGGCCTTGGATGACCAGGGAGAAAGGGTTCCGGGACGGGGGGTCACCAGCACCAGGCGGCTGCCGGCGGCAGGCGTGATGCCCTCAGCGGGGCTGTCGAGCAGCTGGGCCAGGGTCTGCCGGCCTGCGTCGTCGAGTTCGGCGCTCAGGGCAACAAAGTGCACATACTCGGTTTCAATGGCGGACAGCGGCAGAGATTGTGCTTCGGCACGACGAATGATCGCCTGGGTTCTGAAACCGGATAAGGCCGGTGAGCCTCTCAGTATTTCCATAGTGGCTAATTCTCAAAGCGTGAGTGTATGGGGGGTTCTCAAACTGGCGGTATTATAGGTTTACGCCCCTGCCCTGTCGACGCCGATTTACCGCAGCATTGGCTGCGCCAGCGCCGTAAATATCGGCAATAACCTGACGAATGCGCCGGCTTTTGCTATAAAATGCCGGTGTTTTCATATCAGGAGCTGCCATTGCATACCATGCGTACGCTGGCCGGAATGGCCTTGTTGCTGGGACTGCTGACCTTGAGCGGTTGTGATATCCAGCGCGATAATACCGCCAACCAGCAGTCACACATTCAGGCCCGGGGAGAACTGAGGGTAGGCACCCTCTATCATCCGCTTTATTACTTTCTGCGCAACGAGCGCGAAGAAGGCCTTGATTACGAGCTGGCCCGGGGCTTTGCCGAGTACCTCGGGGTTGAGCTCACCATGGTGCCGGCCTACAGTCTGAATGAGTTGTTTGCCCTGCTTGACGCCGGCAAGGTCGACATGCTGGCTGCCGGCCTTATCGATACGCCGGTGCGCCGTGAGCATTACCGCTTTGGCCCCAGCCTGTACGAAGTGGCTCAGACTCTGGTTTACCGCAAGGGAGAACCCCGGCCCAAGGGGCTGGAGCAGGTCTCCGGTACCATCCGGGTACTGGCTGGCTCCAGCCAGGCGGAATGGCTGCAGCGCATGGCACACAAGCTGCCCGGGCTGCAATGGGAGCTCCGCAAGGACACGGATGCGGAAGATCTGCTGCGCCAGGTAGCCGAAGGCCGCACCGACCATACCCTGGTGGAAGATACCCTGCTGGCCCGCACCCAGCGCTATTATCCCAACGTGGACGCCGCCTTCAGCCTGCCCAGCTCCCGACCGGTGGCCTGGGTCATGGACCGGCGCGATGACGACAGCCTGCTGGCGGCCATGCTGGCCTACTTTTCCGGGCAGCGGGAAGCGGGCGTACTGGCCCGCCTCAATGAAAAATACTTTGGCCATATACAGGATTTCGATTATGTCGATACCCGCACGTTTTTACGCCGGGCGGAGGATCTGCTGCCTCAGTACCGCCCGCTGTTTGAACGTCATGCCGGCAGTCTGGACTGGCGCCTGGTGGCGGCGGTGAGCTACCAGGAATCCCACTGGGAGCCCGATGCCCAGTCCTATACCGGCGTGCGGGGCATGATGATGCTGACCGAAGACACCGCCCGGCAGATGGGCGTTGACAACCGGCTGGATCCGGAGCAGAGCATTCGCGGCGGGGCCGGCTACCTGGCCTCCCTGATTGAACGTCTGCCCGACAGCATTCCCGAAGAAGAACGCATCTGGTTTGCGCTGGCTTCCTACAACATCGGTCTGGGTCACCTTCTGGATGCCCGTCGCATTACCCGGCTGCGGGGCCAGGATCCCGATGCCTGGGCGGCGGTCAAGGACAACCTGCCACTGCTTCATCAAGCCAAATGGCACCGGAAGACCCGCTATGGCTATGCCCGGGGCCGAGAGGCCCAGAAGTTCGTGAACAATATTCGGCAGTACTATCAGAGCCTGCAGTGGCTGTACAAGCCAGCCACGGATACCGGGCTTGCTACCGCTCAGGCTGAGACTCACCCGACAGATCCAACATATTAATAACATTGTCACTTTACCCTGTTATCACAAGCTGATATCAAGGCACAAAGGCCGCAGCATGCGGCCCGTAAAAGATGAGAGAAAGCCATGCTGAAAAGAAGACGCATCGCGCTGAAACAGCGCAAACCACTGGGCGCTACCCGCCGCAAAATCATGATGAATGATATACGGCGCAAGATATTGCGCCGTAATGTAACCTATTTTCTGACCCAGGCCGGTTTTGAATAGTGTCTGCCACCGTTGAGCATTCCTTCAGGCTCAGCGAATGGTGATCACGCCACACTTGGCGCTGTTGGCCACCTTGTGAGACACACTGCCCCGCACCAGCCCGGCCAGATCCCCCAGACCACGGGTGCCCATTACAATCACTTCAACGCCCAGAGCCTCGGCCTGCTTCATAATGGTTCGGGCCGGCTCACCCTTGCTGATATGGGCCTGCATGTTCTTCACACCCAGTTTACGGGCTTCCGCCTCGGCGCCTGCAATAATACGCCGGCCCAGGGCTTCCATTTCCTCAAGCTCGTCACTAATGGCGACCGCGCCAATGCCCCAGATAAGGGTTGCCTCGTGGGGCAGTACCTCGGGAACATGCAGAATATGCAGCTCGGCGTTATCCACCTTGGCAAGATGACAGGCCAGCTCCAGTGCCTTGCGGCCATGTTTGGAGCCGTCTACCGCAACCAGCAGAGACTTGTACATATGCTTCCTCCATGGAATCAATAGTCGGGAATGCATAACAAGCCTAGGCGGCAGTACTGGAGTGCGCAAAATAATGAGGCTCAAATGACTAAAAAAAACGCCGGCTGAGCCGGCGTTTTTATATCGGGATTTACTTTTTCTTGAGGTGCTTCATCAAGCGCTTGCGCTTGCGCAGCTGGCTGGCGGTCAGCTTGTTCTTGAGGCCGGCATAAGGGTTATCCCCTTCCTGGAACTCCACCCGAATGGGTGTGCCCACGATCTGCAGTGAACGGCGGAAGTAGTTGATCAGGTAGCGCTTGTAGGAGTCGGGCAGATCCTTAACCTGATTGCCGTGCACAATAATGCGCGGCGGGTTGTAGCCCCCGGCGTGAGCATACTTGAGCTTGACCCGGCGACCACGGACCAGGGGCGGCTGGTGATCATCCTGAGCCATCTGCATGATACGGGTCAGCATGGAGGTGCTTACCCGCTTGGTGGCCGACGCATAGGCCTCTTTTACCGACTCAAACAGGTTGCCTACACCGCTGCCGTGCAGCGCCGAGATAAAGTGCAGACGGGCAAAATCGATAAAGCCCAGACGCCGGTCCAGCTCGCGCTTGATGTCGTCACGCACGTCCTGGCTCAGGCCATCCCACTTGTTGACCGCCAGCACGATACTGCGGCCGGCATTGAGCACAAAGCCCAGCAGACTGAGATCCTGATCGGAAATGCCTTCCCGGGCGTCCAGCACCAGCAGTACCACGTTGGCATCTTCAATGGCCTTGAGGGTCTTGACCACAGAGAACTTTTCCACCGCCTCGTGTACCTTGCCCCGGCGACGCACACCGGCGGTATCGATCAGCACATAGTCCTGCTCATCCCGCTGCATGGGAATATAGACAGAATCACGGGTGGTGCCTGGCATGTCGTATACCACCACCCTGTCTTCTCCCAGAATACGGTTGGTCAGGGTCGATTTACCCACGTTGGGACGACCGACAATGGCCAGCTTGATGGGCGCATCCTCAAAGGGCATGGCTTCTTCATCAGCCACTTCGTCAAGGGCCGCCATGGCGTCTTCGAGCATGGCCTCATCAAACTCAAGCTCGTCTTCGTCCGTCGCTTCGTTCTCGCCTTGATCACCGGCCTCTCCGGCCAGCGCCTCCAGCTGGGGCGCCAGTGCGGTTTCCAGCAGGGTCAGCACACCGCGACCGTGGGCGGCGGCGATCTGATGAATGTCGCCCAGGCCCAGCAGGTAGAACTCACCCACCGCCGAGTCGGCGTCGATGCCATCGGTTTTGTTGGCCACCAGCAGGGTTTTCTTCTGACAGCGGCGCAGGTGGGCGGCAATGGCCTCGTCTGCTGAGGTCAGACCGGCACGGGCGTCCACCATAAACAGCACCACGTCGGCCTCGTCGATGGCCGCCAGTGACTGTGCCGCCATTTTCAGCTCAATGCCTTCCTCGCTGCCATCGATGCCGCCGGTATCCACCACGATATATTCCAGCTCGCCAAAGCGGGCCTGGCCGTATTTGCGGTCCCGGGTCAGGCCGGGAAAGTCCGCCACCAGCGCATCGCGGGTGCGGGTAAGACGGTTAAAGAGGGTGGACTTGCCCACATTGGGGCGCCCCACCAGAGCCACTACTGGCATCATAAAAAACATCTCCAAAAAACAATAACGGCTCCTGATTGTTGGGATCAGGAGCCGAAGGCAATGCCGTGTCACTCACTCAGGGGCGGGCTATCGCCACCAGCTCGCCATCACGGCTTTGCACATAAAGCGTATCTCCGGCAACCACGGGGGCCGCATACAGACCGGCGCTGTCAATGCGCTCCAGCGACACCAGCTTACCTGTGTTGCGATCCAGCCAGTACAGATAACCTTCGCCATCTCCCGCCACCAGATAATCACCAAATACGGCCGGTGCCGTTAACCGGCGGTTTTCAAGCCCGGTGTTGGACCAGACTTCGCTGCCACTGCGGGCATCTACCGCAAACAGGTGACTGCGGCTGTCGGTAATAAACAACAGGCTGCCATCGGTACTCAGGTCTTCCGAGCCCTGATACTGGCGCTTCCACAATTGCTGGCCGGATATCAGCTGGTGTGCAGTCAGCTGGCCATTATAGGCGATCGTGAACAAAATATCGCCCAGGATCACCGGCTTTGCGGCCACATCCACCATACGTTCCAGCTCGGTGGCGCCGCGGGGGCTGGCAATGCGGGTATCCCGTACCGGCTGACCGCTGTCCAGCAGGGCAATGCCCAGCCGCCCGTCGGCCCGGCCATAAAGCACGGCGCCGCCGGCGGTAATCGGCGTGGCCATGCTGCGCAGGGTCAGGCTGGGCTGCTCATTGCGCAGCAGCCATTGCTGGTCACCACTCTGGGCATCGAGCGCAACCAGGTTGCCGGCGCTGGTATGCACCACCACCTTGCCTTCATCCACCGCCGGGGCCGCCAGCACTTCACCGGGCACGTTTTGCGCCCACAGCAGCTCGCCACCGGCCTGGGAAACGGCATAGACCACACCATTTTCCGAGCCAAAGTACAGGTTGCCATAGGCAGCGGTCAGGCCGCCGGCAATGCGCGGGCTGCGCTGGTTTTTATTGATATCCAGCTCATCCAGCTCGGCTTTCCATTGTTCATCACCCGTGACGCGGTCAAAGGCCTTGAGCACACCGTCCCGGGAAGCGGCAAACAGACGGTCCCCGTCCACCACAGGACGCAGCTGAGAATAGTAATCCCCCACCCCCTTGCCCACGGAGGCGGACCAGCGCGACTCGCTATCAAAGACATTGTCAATCTCGGGCAGCGGACTGGGCGGTGCTACCGGTGCCTGTCTGGCGCAGGCAGTCAGGCCCAGCACCAATGCCAGAGGCAACAGCTTGTTCAGGGGGGACATCATTTTTATTCCCCCTGTGCCGGCCGGGCAGCCAGGTTGTCAAGCTTAAGCGTCAGCGCCGGATTTTCATTAACGCCACCGGCAGCTCGGGCCTGCTCGTAGGCGGCACGGGCCTCGGCGGGCTGCTGCCGGGCCAGATACAGATCCCCCTGTATCTCGTGCTTCTGACTGGCAAAGGCATCGCCGGTCACTTCATCGAGCCGGCTTTGTGCGGCATCAAGCTGTTCGCCGGCGATCAGTACCCGGGCCAGACGCAGGCGCACGGTATTGGCCAGGGCCGCATCCTGAGTGCCGGCCAGAGCCTGCTCCAGCTGCTGTTGCGCCAGCGCCAGATCATTGGCCTTGACCGCTTCCGCGGCCAGCAGCAGCGCCGCCAGCTCGCCATAACTGTTGCCCTGGTTTTCACTCACAAAGGCCGCAACGCGGTCAAAGGCGGCGCTGCCCTGGGTGGCCAGATCCTGGCTTACCTGCTCAAACGCCTCGGCATCGGCACCGCGGGTTTCGAGCTGATGGGTCTGGTAATAACGCCAGCCAAACAGGCCGGCCAGGCCGATGGCGGAGCCCAGAATGATGGCCTTGCCGTATTCCTGCCACCAGCGCTTGATGGCTTCAATCTGTTGCTCTTCCGTGCTGTATACGTCCAACTCAAATCCCCTTTTGTTCGAGTAGTTCAACCAGCTCGCGTTGGGCCAGGGTTTGTTGTTCACCCTGACCACGCAGGAATTTCACCGTGACCTGACTCTGGGCGACTTCGTCTTCCCCCAGGATCAGCGCCACGGCCGCCCCACTTTTGTCGGCGCGCTTGAGCTGCTTTTTAAAGTTGCCACCGCCACAGTGACTCATCACTCTGAGTCCGGGCAGCTGGTCCCGCAGCTGCTCGGCCAGGGCAAAGCCCGCCGCCCTGGTGGCATCGCCCATCATGGCCACATACACATCGGCCTGGGCCGGTTGTTCAGATACCTGGTTCAGGGTTTCCAGCAGCAGCACCAGCCGCTCCATGCCCATGGCAAAGCCCACCGCCGGGGTGGCCTGGCCACCCAGCTGCTCCACCAGACCGTCGTAGCGGCCGCCGCCGCACACGGTGCCCTGGGCACCCAGGCTTTCGGTCACCCATTCAAACACGGTGAGGTTGTAATAATCCAGGCCACGCACCAGCCGGGGGTTGATTTCAAACCGAATGCCGGCGGCGCTCAGCAGCGCCTGCAGGCCGTCAAAGTGGGCTCTGGTCTCTTCGCCAAAGTAGTCGGACAGCACGGGCGCATCGGCCAGCAGCGCCTGCACCTCGGGATTCTTGCTGTCGAGCACCCGCAGCGGGTTGGTGTGCATGCGCCGGCGGCAGTCTTCATCGAGACGCTCCTCGTGCTGCTGCAGAAAGTCCACCAGGGCCTGACGGTATTGGGCCCGCTCTTCCGGCTGACCCAGGCTGTTGAGCTGCAGGGTCAGATGCTCGGTCACGCCCAGGGCCTTCCAGAAACGGGCGGTGAGCATGATCAGCTCGGCATCGATATCCGGGCCATGCAGGCCGAACACTTCCACCCCGAACTGGTGAAACTGGCGGTAACGGCCCTTTTGCGGACGTTCGTAGCGGAACATGGGCCCCATGTACCACATGCGCCGTTCCTGGTTGTAAAGCAGGCCATGCTCAATGCCGGCACGCACGCAGCCGGCAGTGCCTTCGGGGCGCAGAGTCAGGCTGTCGCCGCTGCGGTCCTCAAAGGTATACATTTCCTTTTCCACCACGTCGGTCACTTCACCGATGGCGCGCTGAAACAGGCCGGTCACTTCCATGATGGGCAGACGAATTTCGCTGTAGCCATAGGCGCTCATGGTATTGCGCAGCACGGCTTCCGCCTGTTGCCAGGCCGGAGTCTGCTCCGGCAGGCAGTCGTTCATTCCTCGAATTGCTTGAATTTGTTTGGCCACAAAAAGTTCTCTGTTCTGAATCGATAGGTAAAAAGCGGGGTCAGTCCTTGTCCTGCACCGGAATGCGGGCGGCGGGATCCATCATGGCGACCTTGGCGCGAATGCGACTTTCAAGGGCATCCACCAGATCGGTGTTATCGAGTCGCCCTACCCGCTCGCCGCCGTCGTAAAAAGCGCTCTTGCGCTGGGCGCCGGCCAGGCCCAGATCGGAGATCAGCGCCTCACCCGGGCCGTTGACCACACAGCCGATAATGGATACATCCATGGGGGTGGTGATGTCTTCCAGCCGGTTTTCCAACGCGTTGACGGTGCCAATCACATCAAACTCCTGACGGGAGCAGGACGGACAGGCGATAAAGTTAATGCCCCGGGCGCGAATGCGCAGCGACTTGAGAATGTCAAAGCCGACCTTGACCTCTTCCACCGGATCGGCGGCGAGGGAAATGCGCAGGGTGTCACCGATGCCCTCGGCCAGCAGCATGCCCAGACCAATGGCCGACTTGACCGCACCGCTGCGAAAACCACCGGCCTCGGTAATGCCCAGATGCAGGGGCTGCTCTATCTGACGGGCCAGCTCCCGGTAGGCGCCCACCGCCAGAAACACGTCAGAAGCTTTTACACTGACCTTGAACTGATCGAAGTTGAGCCGGTCAAGAATATCCACATGACGCAGCGCCGACTCCACCAGTGCCTTAGGCGTGGGCTCACCGTATTTTTCCTGCAGATCCTTTTCCAGCGAGCCGCCGTTCACCCCGATACGAATGGGAATGCCCTTGTCCCGGGCACAGTCCACCACGGCACGAATGCGGTCTTCCCGGCCGATATTGCCCGGATTGATACGCAGGCAGTCTGCCCCGTATTCCGCCACCTGCAGCGCAATGCGATAGTCGAAGTGAATATCCGCCACCAGCGGCATGCTGGTACCGGCGCGAATGGCCTTGAAGGCCTCGGCCGCTTCCATGGTGGGCACGGAAACCCGCACTATGTCGGCACCGGCCTTTTCCACCGCCTGAATCTGGGCCAGGGTGGCCTCCACATCCGTGGTCAGGGTGTTGGTCATGGTCTGCACGCTGATGGGGGCATCGCCGCCCACCAGCACGGAGCCGACACGAATTTGCTTGGACTTGCGGCGAATAATGGGTGATTCGTGTTGGGACATGGTTTGCTCTTGTTCGTTACATCAGGATTGCGGCACGCTCAGGCGGGCCACCCGGCCGGCACGGAACGCGGACAGATCCACCGGTTTATCCAGATACTCAATGCTGGCTGCCTGAGGGGCACCCAGCACCAGCCGGAATGGTGGCTTGCCCTTGAGCTCAAGGCGGTCAGCGGCGGTTTTCACCCCTTCAGACAGCACCCTGCCCTGGGCATCGGTGACCTTGATCCAGCAGTCGGCGGTAAAGCTGAGCACCAGCAGCTCAGGGTCGGGTTCAGGTTCGGGTTCCGCTACCGGCTCCGGCTCTGCTTCGGCGACTTCTTCTGCCACAACCGGTGCAGTCGCCGCCGGCGCCTCGGCCGCTGGCGGCGTTCCGGCAGCCTGGCCGGCGCCCTCGGCAGGGCCGGTGTTTCCGGCGGTCTCTTCGGTGGCCGGAAGCGGCGGAAGAGAAGCTGGCTCGGCTGCCGGCGCCGGCTCAGACACTTCCTGCGCCGGCGGCATGGGCTCACTGCGCTCCACATAGCCAACACCGCTGTTTTGCCACCACCAGAACACCAGAGAAGCCAGTAACCCCAGCAGCACCAGCCAGCTGATGCGCTTGAGCCACTTGTCGCTGGCCTGCTGACGGGTTTTCCTGGAAAAGCTCTGCATGGGCGCCGTGCCGGCACTGCGCATCTGCTCGATTCCCGCCATGCCATCAAAGGCGGCCAGCGCCTGCTGCTCACTCACCCCAACCAGTTTGGCATAGGCCTTGACATAGCCACGCAGAAAGGTCAGCGCTACGCCGGCCTTGTAGTGGTTTCCGTCAATCGCCTCGATCACCGCCACTCTCAGGTTGAGCCGGCGCGCCACATCATGCTGACTCCAGCCTCTGCTTTCACGCGCCTGACGCAGCAGAATGCCAGGGCCTTCACTGGCGGTAATATCAAGGTTTTCCCCGTTTTGGGGCTGTTCTTCATTAATAGTCATGTGTCAGGAATCGCCTGGCCTGTTCTGAATCCGGAAATAAATGTACCAGCTCGGCTCCAGCCTGTTGAGCCTCTGACTCCAGGCCCTGCGCCCGGGCGGTACGCACTGTCATCCATAAACTCTGAGCACTGGGTGAATGCCGTTGCCGGTAGCGGTCGAGGTACAACCGGGCAAACACCGGATCGCCCCGCTCCAGCTCCAGCCCGGCCATGCCAAGCAGAGCCCGGGGCTTGTTTGGGCTGTATTCCAGAGCACGCTGAAAATACCCCTGCGCCGCCTCACTTTGGCCGCCTTCAAGGGCACACAGGGCCGCATTTTCCAGGGTATCCGCCACCTTGGCATAGCCAAACACCGAAATTGCCTTCCTGAACATGACATCGGCTTCATCAAATCGTTCCCGATCGCACAGAAAGGCGCCGTAGTTATTCAGTCCGTCACCATGTTGCGGGTCCAGTTGCAGCACCTGCCGGTAATGCTGTTCCGCTTTATCGTGGTCCGATACCGACTGAAAAAAGTAAGCCAATGCCAGATGAATATCGGGATTGCGCCCATCCTGAGACAAGGCGCGCTCCAGATTGAATTTGGCCTGACCGGTATCTCCCCGGCGTAAATATTCCAACCCAAGATTCATTCGCGTCAGAGCGGCCTGGGATGGCTGAAACATCACCTCCCCGGTCTTTCTGCCCTGACTCAGATAAACGGTTTCACTTACGCAGCCGGCCAGAGCACTGACCATCAGCATTGCCGGTAACAGAACGGCCTTTCCCATTCCCTTCCCCGCCAGTGTTTTTTGAAGTTAAACCATTGTGACGGATATATTTTGTTCCTGCATCCGTTTTTTCATGGTGCGCTTGGTACGGTCGATCACATCGCCTACCAACTGACCACAGGCGGCGTCGATATCATCGCCCCGGGTCTTGCGAATGGTGACGGTATTGCCGTATTGCATCAGCACCTTGTTGAAACGGTCAATGCGGCTGTTGCTGGGCTTGCCATAGGGGTTGCCCGGGAACGGATTAAACGGAATCAGGTTGATCTTGCAGGGCAGGTCCTTGAGCAACTCGGCCAGCTCGTGGGCATGCTGCATATCATCGTTGATGTGATCGAGCAGCACATACTCGATGGTCACCTTACCGTGGTTGGCATTCGAGACCGCCAGATAACGACGAATGCTGGCGATCAATTCAGCAATATTGTACTTGTCGTTAATCGGCATGATCTCGGAACGCAGCTTGTCGTTGGGGGCATGCAGAGATACTGCCAGGGCCACGTCAATCATGCCGGCCATTTTGTCGAGGGCGGGCACCACACCGGATGTGGACAGGGTCACCCGCCGCTTGGACAGGCCAAAACCGTAGTCCTCCAGCATCAGCCGCATGGCCGGCACCACATTGTTGAGGTTGAGCAGGGGTTCGCCCATGCCCATCATCACCACATTGGTAATGGGCTTGCGGCCCGAATCGCGCACAAAGCCCACCCGGCTGGCGGCGCGCCACACCTGACCGATGATTTCGGACACCTTGAGGTTACGGTTAAAGCCCTGCTGGGCGGTGGAGCAGAATTTGCAGTCCAGGGCGCAGCCCACCTGGGATGACACACACAGGGTGGCGCGGTCGCCGTCGGGAATATAGACGGTTTCCACCTCCTGGCCGCCCACCATCATGGCCCATTTGATGGTGCCGTCGGCGGATTTTTTCTCCACACTGATTTCGGGCGCGCGGATCTCGGCCCGCTCCTTGAGCTTGCCACGCAATACCTTGTTGATGTTGGTCATCTGATCAAAGTCGTCGCAACCGAAATGGTAAATCCACTTCATCACCTGATCGGCCCGAAAGGGTTTCTCTCCCATTTCCTGAAAGAGTTCTCGCATGCCGTCACGATCCAGATCCAGCAGATTTATTTTGGTTTCACTCATCGGTTGCCTCACGCGTTATGACCAGAGCCCACAGGGCGCGAAATTGTACAGAGTTTAGCATTCGGTTGCCAGTGCCGGCCTGATCCGGCGCTGTGCGAGCCTCAAAAAAAGGCCGCCCTGAAGGCGGCCTGAATGTCCCTCTCAAGTCCGGTTAATGCCCGTGGGCCAGCGGCTTGAGCTCGGGTTGTTTACCGGAAGAGCGGCCCTTGCACACTTCAATAGTCACCTCGTTGCCTTCGGCATCGAACAGCTTGCCGTCCATAAAGTAGTCACCGTCGTTCAGGCAGGCGATGTCTTCCTGACGAATGGTGCGTTCGGTGCCCGCGGCAAACACCGACTGCCTGTCGGAATTGCCCCAGCTCAGGTGGTTAAAAAGCAGGTTGAGCAGAATGGCCATGATGGCGGTGGAGCTGATGCCGGAGTGGAAGATGGTGGCAAACCAGTCCGGAAAGTGGTGATAGAAGCTGGGCGCGGCGATGGGCAGCATGCCAAAGCCGATGGAGGTCGCCACGATGATCAGGTTCATGTTGTTGGTGTAGTTCACCTTGGCCAAGGTACGAATGCCGCTGGCTGCGACCGTGCCAAACAGCACGATACCGGCGCCGCCCAGCACCGCGGTGGGCACGGTGGCAATCACCCGGCCCATGATGGGCATCAGACCCAGGGTCACCAGGATCACACCGGCTGCCGCCACCACGTAACGGCTCTTCACGCCGGTGACCGCCACCAGGCCCACGTTCTGGGCAAAGGCGCTCTGGGTAAAGGAGCCGAACATGGGGGCGATGGCGCTGGAGATCATGTCGGCACGCAGGCCGTCACCCAGACGACGGGAGTCCACCTTGGTGTCGATGATATCGCCCACCGCCAGAATGTCGGCGGAGGTTTCCACCAGGATCACCAGCACCACGATCAGCATGGAGATAATGGCGGCCAGCTCAAATACCGGCATGCCGAAATGGAACGGCGTGGGAAAGGCAAAAATGGGACCTTCCAGCACGCGGGAGAAGTCCACCAGCCCCATGGACCAGGCCAGCAAAGTGCCGAACACCATGGCCAGCAGAATGGACAGCCGGCTGATGGCCGCGTTACCCAGCTTGCTCAGCAGCAGCACAATGGCCAGGGTGGCACCGGCCAGGCCGATGTTGGTCATGCTGCCAAAGTCTTCGGCCTTGCTGTTGCCACCCATGGCCCAGCGGGCCGCTACCGGCATCAGGGTCAGACCGATGGTGGTGATCACCGCACCGGTCACCAGCGGAGGGAAGAACTTGATGATCTTGGAAAAGACGGGCGTGATCAGCAGACCGATCAGGGCCGCGCCGATCACGGCGCCAAACACGGACGGCAGGCCACCGCCGGAGGTGACGATGGCAACGATGGTGGCCACACTGGCAAAGGACACGCCCTGCACCAGGGGCAGCTGACAACCAAAGAAACGAATACCCAGGGTCTGCAGCAGGGTGGCGGCCCCGCCCACAAACAGCGAGGCGGCGATCAGCATGCCAATTTCCGCCGAGGGCAGACCGGCGGCCTGCCCCACGATCAGCGGCACCGCAATAATGCCGCCATACATGGTCAGCACATGCTGAAAGCCATAGGCGATATTGGCTGCGATACCGAGATTTTCATCTTCCGGACGAGGGCCGGCAGCGCTGCCCTGAGGTTTTGTGCTCATGTTCACTCCCTGAAATGTTAATCGATGTATACAACAACAAGGACGATATCAGCTTTTTTGTTGCAGTCAATGTGAACAATATTTACATTTTGTGTATACCGAAATAACACTCAGTGGCTGAACAGCTTTCTTCAGACCATAAAAAAGGCGCCGAAGCGCCTTTTTTATTGCCGTTTGACTCGAACTTAACGAGTGCGCGGGCAGATTTCTTCGTCGCTGAAGAAATAGGCGATTTCACGAGCCGCAGACTCGGGAGCATCGGAGCCGTGCACGGCGTTTTCGTCGATGCTGTCGGCGTAGTCGGCGCGCAGGGTGCCGGCCAGGGCGTCGGCGGGGTTGGTGGCGCCCATGATTTCACGGTTGCGCAGAATGGCATTTTCACCTTCCAGCACCTGAACCATCACCGGACCGGAGGTCATGAAGTCAACCAGGGCCTTGAAGAAGGGACGCTCGCTGTGCTCGGCGTAGAAACCTTCGGCCTGCTCGCGGCTCAGGTGAACCATTTTGGAGGCAACGATTTTCAGGCCGGCAGACTCAAAACGGCCGTAGATGGCACCGATCAGGTTCTTGGCAACGGCGTCGGGCTTGACGATGGAAAAGGTACGTTCGATAGCCATAGGGGTATCCTTTAAATCAACAGGTTCTGTTTTCGGTAGTAAAAACGCGCGGATTATACGAAAAGCGGCGGCGAGTTAACACCGCCTGCAGGTATTTTTCTTGCTGTTCAGCCCTGACACACCCGGGCCAGCATGGCGGCAATGGTGCGCACGCCGTGGCCCTTGCCACCGGCGGCCCAGAGATCGCTGGGCACCTTCTGATAGGAACCGGACAGGTCCATGTGCACCCAGTTACGGCCGTTGTCGGGCACAAAGCGCGACAGAAACGCCGCCGCGGTAGACGCCCCGGCCTGACCTTCGCCGCCGTGAATGTTGGCCATGTCGGCAAAGGCCGAGGTCAGCAGCCCCTGGTGGAAGGGTTCCAGGGGCAGCGGCCAGGCCTTTTCGCCCTCTTCTTTGGCCGCCTGCACCGTCTGCAGCGCCAGCTCCTCGTTCATGCTGAACACGGCATTGTAGTCCCGGCCCAGGGCCATTTTGGCGGCGCCGGTCAGGGTGGCGGCATCCAGAATAAAGGGCGCACCGGTGGCCGAGGCCGCCAGCAGGCCGTCGGCCAGCACCAGCCGGCCCTCGGCGTCGGTATTGAGGATCTCCACACTCAGGCCGTTGCGGTAGGTGAGAATGTCACCCAGCTTGAAGGCATGGCCCGACACCAGGTTTTCGGCGCAGCACAGAAACAGTTTTACCCGCTGGCTCAAACCTCGCTGAATGGCCAGGGCCAGGGCACCGGTGACGGTGGCGGCGCCGCCCATATCGGACTTCATTACCGACATGCCATCGGACGACTTGATGCTGTAACCGCCGGAGTCAAAGGTAATGCCCTTGCCCACCAGACAGGCCGCCACCGGGGCATCGGCGTTGCCGGTGGGGTTGAAGTCCAGCTCCAGCAGCGTGGGCGGACGGCTGCTGCCCCGTCCCACTTCGTAAATGCCCACGTGGCCCAGATCCTTGAGCTGCTCGCCGCTGTAGATGCGGTAACTCACCGCCTCGGGGGCCAGTGACTGCAGAAACTTGCCGGCCTCGGTGGCCAGGGAGGCCGGATACACGTCTTCCGGCGTGCCGTTGATCATTTCCCGCACCCAGTTGATCGCGGTGCGGCGGGCGTCAAATTCCGCCTGCTCGTCGGCGCTCATTTCGCCCAGCTCCAGCTGCTGGCCGCCCTTGGCGTTGTAAAAGCCCTGGGCAAAGGCCCAGCGGCTTTCCAGCGTCCAGTCGTCACCACACAAGGCCAGGTTCTTGATGCCCATACCGTCGAGCTTGCGCCCCGCCTGCTGCACCCGGCGCAGCGGATCTCCGTTTTCACCCAGGTGCACCCGCACCTCGTCATTCTGAAAGCTGAGCAGCGCCTTGTCGCCCCAGCAGGCCGGGGCGGCATCGGTGGTCAGCATTACCTTCATGGTCGCGGACATCATGACTCCTTGTTTGCTCGTCAAAAACGGAAAAAGCCACAGTATCACTGTGGCTCTCAATAAAGCTATAAGCGGTGAGCTATCAGCTGTGTAGGTTGTGAATGAGCGAAGCGAATTCCAACAAGCAGACGGCTGCGGCTTGTTGGGATTCACTCCGTTCATCCCAACCTACCCCCGCTTAACGCTTACGGTTTAAAGCTGACAGCTTTCAGTTAATCGTACTCATCCATCCAGGCGAGGATCACCGCTTCCAGAATGCGCTCGTTGGAATGCTCGGGCTCATCATCGAACTCGTCCAGCTCGCAGATCCACTGATGCAGATCGGTAAAGCGCACGGTTTTGGGATCCACCTCAGGATGCTGCTCCATCAGCGCCAGGGCAATGTCCAGACTGTCGGTCCATTTCAGGCTCATGGGTTTCGCCTCCACGTCAACTTTTCCGTGATCAGTGGCCTTCAGACACCATGTTCACAGTATACCGCGGGATCTCCACCACCAGATCCTCATCGTCGACCCTGGCCTGACAGCCCAGGCGGGACTCCGGCTCCAGGCCCCAGGCCTTGTCCAGCATGTCGTCTTCCAGCTCGGTGCTTTCTTCCAGCGAGTCAAAGCCTTCCCGCACGATCACATGGCAGGTGGTGCAGGCACAGGACTTCTCACAGGCGTGCTCAATGTCGATACCATTGCGCAGCGCCACATCCAGCACGGTTTCCCCGGTTTCGGCCTCAACGGCTGCGCCCTCGGGGCAAAGATCGGCATGGGGCAGAAATACAATTTTCGGCATTGTTACACCTTGTCCACTCGTTGGCCGGCCAGTGCCTTGCGAATGGAAGCGTCCATTCGGCGGGCGGCAAAGTCGGCGGTTTGTTTGTCGGTCTGTTCAATGGCGCGCTTGATGGCGTCCGGGTCATTCCCCTGTGCCGCCTGCTGCAGTGCTTCCAGGCTGGCCACCACCTCGGCCTGCTCCTGCTCGCTGAGCAGCTCGTCGCCGTCGGCGTGCAGGGCACTGATGATGTTTTCCACCACCCGGGCCGCTTCCACCCGCTGCTCCGCCAGCATGCGCGCGGCAATGTCTTCCTGAGCATACTCAAATGAAGCCTTGAGCATGGTGGAAATATCCTCTTCCTTCAGGCCATAAGAGGGCTTGACCTCAATGCTGGCCTGTACCCCTGACGATTTCTCCATGGCGCTCACCGACAGCAGGCCGTCGGCGTCCACCTGAAAGGTCACGCGTATATGGGCGGCGCCGGCAGCCATGGGCGGAATGCCGGTCAGTTCGAAGCGGGCCAGGGAGCGGCAGTCGGCCACCAGCTCGCGCTCGCCCTGCACCACATGAATGGCCATGGCGGTCTGACCGTCCTTGAAGGTGGTGAACTCCTGGGCCCGGGCCACGGGAATGGTGGTGTTGCGCGGAATCACCTTCTCCACCAGACCGCCCATGGTCTCCAGGCCCAGAGACAGCGGGATCACGTCCAGCAGCAGCATGTCGCTGTCGGGCTTGTTGCCGATAAGAATATCCGCCTGAATGCTGGCGCCGATGGCCACCACCTTGTCGGGGTCAATGCTGGTCAGTGGCTCGCGGGCAAAGAATTCCCCTACCCGCTGCCGCACCAGGGGCACCCGGGTGGAGCCGCCCACCATCACCACTTCCTGCACCTCGTCCTGGCTCACGCCGGCGTCTTTCAGGGCGCGGCGACAGGCCATCAGGGTCTTGTTGACCCAGGGCTGGATCAGGGCATTGAACTGGTCGCGGCTGAGCTCGCCCTGCCAGCCTTCCCAGCTGACGGTCACACTGTCGCTGTCGGTCAGGGCAATTTTGGCGGCGGTGGCGGCATCGTGCAGGTTGCGCTGCCGGGCCGGGGTCAGCTCGGCCACACCGGCCTGTTGCTGAATCCAGTCGCCAAGCGCGTGGTCAAAGTCATCTCCGCCCAGCGACGAGTCGCCGCCGGTGGCCAGCACTTCAAACACCCCCTTGTGCAGGCGCAGAATAGAGATATCAAAGGTGCCGCCGCCCAGATCGTAAACCGCAATCACCCCTTCCTGACCGGAATCCAGACCATAAGCGATGGCGGCGGCGGTAGGTTCATTGAGCAGCCGCAGCACATTCAGACCGGCCAGTTGAGCCGCGTCCTTGGTGCCCTGGCGCTGGGCGTCATCGAAATAGGCCGGCACTGTGATCACCGCGCCTTCAATGGGGTTGCCCAGAGCAGACTCGGCCCGCTCTCCCAGGGTTTTGAGTATTTCGGCAGAGACCTGCACCGGGTTGACGGCGCCTTGCGGGGTATTCAGCTCGATGATGCCGGCGTCGGTATCCCGAAAGTCATAGGGCAACCGGTGGCGGGGCACATCGGCCAGGGCCTTGCCCAGCAGCCGCTTGACCGAGACGATGGTGTTTTGCGGATCGAATTCGGCTTCGTGTTTGGCGTCAAAGCCCACCCGCAGGCCATCGGCGGTGTAATGCACCACGGACGGCAACAGATCACGGCCCTGCTCGTCGGCCAGGGTTTCGGCCAGACCACTGCGCACCACGGCCACCAGTGAATTGGTGGTACCGAGATCAATGCCTACGGCCCACTTGTGCTCGTGCGGAGCCGCGCTCTGGCCCGGCTCGGAAATTTGTAACAATGCCATGAGATTCAGAATTCCTGCTGGGCGTCTTCCACTCGCTCAAGCTCGGCGTGCAGCTTGGCCATAAATTTGAGTTTGCGCACCGTATCGGCGGCCTGTTCCCAGTGACCGGCGTCAAGCTGTTGCTCCAGCTCGCGGTAATAATCGTCAGAAGCCTGCTTCAGCTCCCGCTCAAAGGCCATGATGGCGGCAAACACGTCGGCAGCGGTGGAAATATCTTCCAGCTGCTCGCGCCACTCCATTTGCTGCATCAGAAACAGGGGATCCTTGAGGGTCTGCTGCTCGCCGCGAATATCCACGCCCTGCAGGGACAGCAGATACTCGGCCCGGCTCAGGGGAGCCTTGAGGGTGGAAAATGCGTCGTTGATGCGGGCGGCCTGTTGTACCGCCTGCAAACGCTCCCGCTCGGGGCGGGAGGCGAATTTGTCGGGATGGAACTGCATCTGCAGCCGGCGGTAGGCCCCGGAAAGGGCCTGACCATCGAGTTGGAACTGTGCGGGCAGATCAAACAGCTCAAAATAGTTCATGCCGCTTTCCTTAAACGTTAAAGCTCTCGCCGCAGCCACACTCCCCGGTGATATTGGGGTTGTTGAAGCGAAAGCCCTCATTCAGGCCTTCCTTGACAAAATCCAGCTCAGTGCCATCCAGATAAACGAGACTCTTGCTGTCGACGATCACCTTGACCTCGCCATGCTCGAACACCTGATCCCCTTCGGACAGCTCATCCACGAACTCCAGCACATAGGCCAGACCGGAGCACCCGGAGGTTTTTACCCCCAGCCGCAAGCCAAGGCCCTTGCCCCGGTTGTTGAGAAAGGTCTGCACCCGCTGGGCGGCCGCGTCGGTAATGGTGATCGCCATAATGTCTCCGTCTTACGCCAGGTTCTTTTTCTGCTTGTAGTCGTCGATGGCCGCCTTGATGGCATCCTCCGCCAGAATGGAGCAGTGGATCTTCACCGGCGGCAGGGCCAGTTCTTCGGCAATGTCGGTGTTCTTGATGCTGGCGGCTTCGTCCAGGCTCTTGCCTTTCACCCATTCGGTGATCAGCGAGCTGGAGGCGATGGCGGAGCCACAGCCGTAGGTCTTGAACTTGGCATCTTCGATAATGCCTTCTTCGCTGATCTTCAGCTGCAGCTTCATCACGTCGCCGCAGGCCGGCGCACCCACCATGCCGGTGGCCACACTCGGGTCATTCTTGTCAAAACCACCCACGTTGCGGGGGTTTTCATAGTGATCAATTACTTTTTCGCTGTAAGCCATGATTCAATTCCTCTGCAGTCCATCGACACCTTAATGGTGTACCCACTCAACTTTTTCCAGGTCCACGCCATCCTTGAACATCTCCCACAGGGGGGACATTTCCCGCAGGCGACCGATAGCCTCATTAACCAGACGCACGGCGTAGTCAACTTCTTCTTCGGTGGTGAAGCGGCCGATGCTGAAACGAATGGAGCTGTGCGCCAGCTCGTCGTTCAGGCCCAGGGCACGCAGCACGTAGGAAGGCTCCAGGCTGGCGGAGGTACAGGCCGAGCCGGAGGACACCGCCAGATCTTTCAGCGCCATCATCAGTGACTCGCCTTCCACATAGGCAAAGCTGATGTTGAGGATGCCGGGTATCCGCTGCTCCAGATCGCCGTTGACATAGACTTCTTCGATGTCCTTCACGCCGTTATAGAGGCGGTCACGCAATGCGCGAATACGCTCGCCCTCGGCCTGCATTTCTTCTTTCGCAATGCGGAAGGCTTCGCCCATGCCCACGATCTGGTGGGTAGGCAGGGTGCCGGAACGCATGCCGCGCTCGTGGCCGCCGCCGTGCATCTGGGCTTCCAGACGCACCCGCGGCTTGCGGCACACATACAGGGCGCCGATGCCCTTGGGGCCGTAAATCTTGTGGGCGGACATGGACAGCAGATCGATGTTCATGTCTTTTACATCCACCGGGATCTTGCCGGCGCTCTGGGCGGCATCCACGTGGAACATGATTTTGCGGCTGCGGCACAGCTCGCCGATGGCCTTGACGTCCTGGATCACACCGGTTTCATTGTTAACGTGCATGATGCTCACCAGCACGGTGTCGTCACGCAGGGCGCCTTCGATCTGTTCCAGGGTGAACAGGCCGTTGGGCTGAGGCTCCAGGTAGGTGACTTCAAAGCCTTCCCGCTCCAGCTGGCGGCAGGGATCCAGTACCGCCTTGTGCTCGGTCTTGGAGGTCACGATGTGTTTGCCCTTTTTGCCATAGAAGTGGGCAATGCCCTTGATGGCCAGGTTGTCGGACTCGGTAGCACCGGAGGTGAACACGATTTCCCGCGGGTCGGCATTGATCAGATCGGCAATCTGGTTACGGGCAATATCCACCGCCTCTTCCGCCTGCCAGCCAAACCGGTGGGAGCGGGAAGCCGGGTTGCCAAAAAAGCCGTCCGGGGTCAGGTATTGCATCATTTTTTCGGCGACGCGAGGGTCTACCGGGCAGGTAGCCGCATAGTCGAGATAAATGGGCAGTTTCATCATATTCTCCGTTCCAACGCTGCCCTGTACGGCAGTCTTGTCATCGACATTTTAAAGTTGAACTTTAACGCTCACAGACCGATCCTGATTCTCTTCCAGGTTCAGCATGCTCAGATGTTTGTCTTGCTGTCCGGATATGCGCCGGACTTCGTTCTGGCTGACCAGCTCGGCCAGGGTAATGGCATCGAGAAAGTTGCTGATCCGCTCACTCAGGGCGCACCACAGGGAGTGGGTCAGACACTGGTTACCGCCATGGCAATCTCCCTTGCCCTGACATTTGGTGGCGTCCACCGACTCGTCCACGGCGGCAATGACCGCGCCCACGGAAATATCGCCGGCGTCCTGTCCCAGCAGGTAGCCGCCACCCGGGCCGCGCACGCTGCTCACCAGCCCCTGCTTGCGCAGACGGGAGAACAGCTGTTCAAGATAGGACAGGGAAATGCCCTGCCGCTCCGAGATGTCGGCCAGGGATACCGGACCTCCATTGGCATGCAGCGCCACATCCAGCATGGCGGTCACCGCATAACGCCCTTTCGATGTCAGTCTCATGGATTCAAACCGTTTTCGAACATGGCGTCAGGGTGTCATACCCGAGTGTTTCAGTCAAGTATTTAACCCAGCGCAGCAGTCGGTTATTCCGTGGTTTTTTTCACAATGCGACGCTGCACCGAAGTGAGGATACCGCGCAATATATTGAGCTCGTGATCTTCCGGCCTGGCCCGGTTGAACAGCCGGCGCAACTTGGTCATCACCTGCCCCGGATGAGGCTTGATGATAAAGCCGGTGTCCAGCAGGGTCTGTTCCAGATGCTCATAGAACCGTTCCAGATCCGACGCCAGCGGGTAATCTTCTGCCACCGGCTGCTCCTGGGTGCCGGCCAGCCAGGCCATGCGCACTTCATAACTCAGGGTCTGCACCGCCATGGCCAGGTTCAGTGAGCTGTATTCCGGGTTGGCGGGAATGGCCACATGATAGTGGCACAGCTGCAGTTCTTCGTTGGTCAGGCCGGTGCGCTCCCGGCCGAACACCAGCGCCACCTTGTGTTTGGGCGCTTCCGCCATCGCCTTTTCCCCTGCCTCGCGGGCATTGAGCATGGGCCAGGACCAGGTGCGGGAACGGGCACTGGTGCCGATCACCAGACCACAGTCGGCCACCGCTTCGGCCAGCGTCGGCACAGTGCGGGCATTGGCCAGAATATCGCTGGCGCCGGCGGCCAGCGCCACCGACTGACCATCGGGCGGGCTGACCGGATCCACCAGGCAGAGATCGCTCAGGCCCATGGTTTTCATGGCCCTGGCCGCAGATCCCATATTGCCGGTATGAGAGGTGTTTACCAGCACGATGCGTACTTGCTCAAGCATGTTCACTTAGTTCCGTTGCGCTCAGGGCGCAGGATTTTAACACAGTCGTATGGCTGGATCAGGTTTTATCCTTCTAGCTCTGTGGACTGGCGCACAGGCCGTTGCTCGGCCTGTTGCAGTACCCTGGCCATCAGTGCCAGCAAACGACGAAACCACACCGGCTGCAGCCCGGGCTCCAGCCGGTCGAGCAGGTTCTTGCACTCCAGGCCCAGCTCGGTGTCGCCGGTGATCAGCAGCCGGCGCTGAAAGAACAGCGTATCCGGATCACAATCCTGGTTGCTGAGCCGGATCAGATCGTTGAAGGCGGCCCGAATCACCACATCGGCACTGGCATCGGGCAGCACCCGCAGGGTGTTGCCGGCCAGCGTCAGGGTCAGCCGGTATTCAATATCCGGCACCAATATCTGCAGCCGGCGCCCTTCCAGAAACCCCAGTTCACCCTGGTGCAGGGGCTCGGCCAGCACCCGGCGCAGCAGCGGCTCCAGCAAGGGCGCATGAAGCCATACCGGCATATGGGCAAGCGGTCTTTTCAGCCAGCCGGGTCCTCGCTGACTGAGCTGTTGGCAAATAACAGGCAACATAACGTCTCCCTTGTAAAAGGCCTTATCTCACCATGCCATGACCGGCCGGTTCCTGCGCCAAATCAAATCGGCCGCAATTGTTTCAAATCAAACTCCCGTGACGCCATCCCATCTACACTGGCGCCCTTCTGAACCAGGGAGCCATTATCATGGAATTGCTCTGTCCTGCCGGCAGCCTGCCGGCACTGAAGTCTGCGGTCGATCAGGGTGCCGATGCGGTGTACATCGGTTTCAAGGATCAGACCAACGCCCGTCATTTCGCCGGCCTTAACTTCACGCCTCAGGGGCTGCGCGAAGGCGTGGATTATCTGCGTCGCCATGGCCGAAAGCTGCATGTGGCCATCAATACCTTTGCCCATCAGGGCAAGGAGGCGGTGTGGCAGGGAGCGGTGGATCAGGCCATGGCGCTGGGCGCCGATGCCCTTATCATCGCCGATACCGCCATCCTGGCCTACGCCGCCCGCCGCTATCCCGAGGCCGAGCTGCACCTGTCGGTGCAGGCCAGCGCCACCAACGCCGCCGCCATTCGCTTTTTTCAGGAGAACTTCGGGGTACGGCGGGTGGTGCTGCCCCGGGTACTGTCCATTCAGCAGGTACGCCAGATAGCAAAGGAAACCGACGCCGAGCTGGAGGTGTTCGCCTTTGGCAGCCTGTGCATCATGGCAGAAGGCCGCTGCTACCTGTCTTCCTATCTCACCGGTGAAAGCCCCAATACCGTGGGCGCCTGCTCTCCCGCCCGCTTTGTGCGCTGGGAAGAAAAAGACGGACAGCTCGAGTCCCGCCTTAACAATGTGCTTATCGACCGCTTTGCCGACGGCGAACAGGCCGGCTACCCCACCCTGTGCAAGGGGCGTTTTGAGGTGGACGGCCGCCCCTACCACACTCTGGAAGAGCCCACCAGCCTCAACACCCTGAGCCTGCTGCCCGAGCTTATCCGGCTGGGGGTCAAGTCGGTCAAGATTGAGGGCCGGCAGCGCAGCCCGGCCTACGCCGGCAAGGTCGCCCGGGTCTGGCGCCAGGCGCTGGATGCCTGCCTGAGCAATGCCGGGGATTTTCAAATCGAGCCCGCCTGGCAACAGCAGCTCGGTGCCCTGTCGGAAGGCAGCCAGACCACCCTGGGTGCCTATCACCGTAAATGGCAATAGGAGTACGCATGAACGTTCATCTGGGCCCACTGTTGTTTTTCTGGCCCCGCCAGCAGGTTGAGGATTTTTACCGTGCCGCGCTCGAGACGCCCTGCCAGCGTATTTATCTGGGAGAAACCGTCTGTCCCAAACGCCGGGAGCTGAAAACCGGCGACTGGCTGGCCCTGGCTCAGGCGCTGACCGCCGCCGGCAAGGAGGTGGTGCTGTCGACCCTGACGCTGATCCAGGCACCGGCCGAGCTGAGCATCATCAAAAAACTGTGCGAACAGGGCGAGCTGCAAATTGAAGCCAATGATCTGGGCGCGGTGCAGCTGGCCCACGAGCACGGCCTGCCCTTTGTGGGCGGACCGGCACTTAACGTCTACAACCTGGACACACTGCGCATTTTGCTGGACAAGGGCATGACCACCTGGGTACCGCCGGTGGAACTGTCCCGGGACTGGCTGTTACGCATTCACCGGGCGGCGGAAGCGGCCGGAGTACGTGACCGTTTTCAGCTGGAAGTGTTCGGCTACGGCCACCTGCCTCTAGCCTGGTCGGCACGCTGTTTTACCGCCCGGGCAGAAAACCGGCCCAAGGACGAGTGCGAGCTGGTGTGCATCAAGTACCCTGGCGGGCTTCGCGCCAACACTCAGGAAGGCCAGCCGGCATTCAACCTGAACGGCATTCAGACCCAGTCCGGTTACTGCTATAACCTGATTAACGATCGGGATGGCATGGCCGGCTGGGTGGACGCGGTTCGCATCAGCGCCCATAGTCCGGCGTGCCTGGAATGGATTGCCCGCTTCAAGGCTCCCAACGGGAAGCCCTGGCCGCTGGCATCCCGCTATTGCAACGGTTACTGGAACCAGCTGCCGGGCATGGAGTGGCTGCCGGCTCCCGCCAGCATTGAAGCCTGACCGAAAGAAAGGAGTGGCCCGTCAGCGTTTGAGGCGGGCCTGCTGGCCGATAAGATCCAGCTCCAGCAGGGCGTAGCGGTGCTCGACAAAATCGTAGATATTGGTGGCCAGCGCCAGCTTGAGGTAGACCTCGGCCTGCTCCGGCTCGCCGTTGCGCTGGGCCCGCTTGGCCAGATAGAAGTAGGCCTCGCACAGCATCTCCGCCAGCTCCTGATTGTCCTGACTGCGCTCGGAAATCCGGCTTAGCAGCATTTCCGGCGTCAGGGTGCCAAGATATACATCCACAATATCCCAGGCCCACTCTTCGCCGCCATATTGGGCGCGATGGGCGGCCAGGCGTTCCTGCGCCATGTCGGCATCAATCTGCTCCAGCGCCAGATACCACCACAACAGGCGGTAGGGATCGCCGGGCTCTTCGTCCAGAAAGATTTTCAGATCCCGCGCCGCCAGCTCGGGGCGGCCGCCGTAATAGAGCGCGATGCCCCGGTTAAGGTTGGCGTAAACATAGTCCGGTGCCAGCTCCAGCGCCGAGTCAAAGGCCTCATAGGCCTCGTCAAACTCCTGATTCTGGGTCAGGTAAACGCCGTTGAGGTTATAGGCATCGGCAAAGTCCGGCCGCTCCCGCAGCGCCCGGTTGAAGTCCAGCCGGGCCATGGCCCGCAGCCCCACCCGGTCAAACACCACGCCGCGCTGAAAGAACAGCTCGGCACGCTGCTCCGGGGTCAGCCCGGGGGCGTTCAGCATTTGCCCCAGACGGGCAATCCCCAGTTCACTCTGGTAAGACACCTGCATGGGCACAGGTAGTACCAGAGTCGGTGTGACGACCTTGGGCGCACTGCATCCTGTCAGCATCATGCCCAGCAAGGCCAGCGCACCAGGCAAAAATCTGTGTTTCAAGTCGGCTCCGAACTTGTCTTGTTCTATGTCCCCATGTTATGCAGCCGCAGCGCGTTTGTCATGCTGCAAATGCAATCAATCACCAGAAAGGGACTTAAAAAGAAAAAGAAGCCCGAAGGCTTCTTTTCTGTATGACGGTGCTTACATCAGGGATTCCTGATCCGCTCCTTCCTTTTCCACCGGCGGCGGCAGCATGTGCTCCCGCTTTACCCCGAGCATCATGGCCCAGGCACTGGCGATATAGATGGAGGAATAGGTACCAAAACCGATGCCCAGCAGCAGTGCGGTGGCAAATCCGTGGATCAGCGCGCCGCCCTTGAGGAACAGCGCCACCACCACCACCAGGGTTGTGGCCGAGGTGATCAGGGTCCGGCTCAGGGTATCGGTAATGGCCTCGTCAAATACCCGGGCCGTGGTGGCCTCGCGCACCCGGCGAAAGTTTTCCCGCACCCGGTCAAACACCACTATGGTGTCATTGAGGGAATAACCCACCACGGTGAGCAAAGCCGCCACTATGGTGAGATCCACCTCGATTTGCAGCCAGGAAAACACCCCCAGGGTGATGATCACATCGTGGGCCAGGGACAGCACGGCGCCGGATGCCAGTCGCCATTCAAAGCGTACGCCGACATAAAAAAGAATACACAGCAGCGCCACCAGAATGGCCAGACCGCCCTGCTCCGCCAACTCCTTGCCGATGGACGGGCCGACGAACTCCAGCCGTTTCATTTCGGCGTCCGCCGACAGCTGCTGCATAGCGGCCAGCACGGCGTCACCCTGCTCTTGCACATTGGCGCCTTCCTGGGGCGGCATGCGAATGAGCAGATCCCGGCTGGTGCCGAAGTGCTGCACGGTGGCCCCACTCAGGCCGGCGCCGTCCAGCTGCTCGCGCACGCCGTCCAGTTCCACCGCCTGTTCAAAGGCCACTTCCACGACGGTGCCGCCGGTAAAGTCCAGGCCCCAGTTCAGCCCCCGGGTGGCCAGGCTGAAAAAGCACAGGCCAATCAGCACCAGCGACAGCACGGTCGCGCCCTTTGAAAAACGCATAAAGGGCAGCGGCTCTTTGGTCTTGAGGATCTCAAACATCGCTCAGTCTCCTCATATCGACAGCTTCTTGAGGCGCTTGCCGCCCCAGAGCAGGTTGACCAGGGCCCGGGTACCGACAATGGCGGTAAACATGGAGGCCAGAATGCCGATCATCAGGGTCACGGCAAAGCCCTTGATGGGACCGGTGCCGACCGCGAACAGAATGATGGCGGTAATAAAGGTGGTGATATTGGCATCGGTAATGGTGCCAAAGGCCTTTTCATAGCCCATGTGAATGGCCTGCTGAATGCTGCGACCGTCCCGCAATTCCTCGCGAATACGTTCAAAGATCAGCACGTTGGCATCCACCGACATGCCGATGGTGAGCACGATACCGGCGATGCCCGGCAGGGTCATGGTTGCCCCCGGCACCATGGACATGACCCCGATAATGATCACCAGATTGGCCAGCAGCGCCAGATTGGCCACCAGACCAAACTTGCGGTAGTAGATGCTCATAAACAGCACCACCGCCAGCAGACCGTAGATCATGGCCATCAGGCCGTTTTCCACGTTCTGCTGGCCCAGGCTCGGACCTATGGTGCGCTCTTCCACGATCTGAATGGGCGCAATCAGGGCGCCGGCCCGCAGCAGCAGGGCCAGATTCTGGGCCTCGGCCATGGAGTCGATACCGGTAATACGGAAGCTGCGGCCCAGCCGGGACTGAATGGTGGCCACGTTGATCACTTCCTGCTCCTTGCGCAGGGTCGGCTTGCCATCGGCACCGGGCTCGTCACCGGGCTTGTATTCGGTGAACACCGTGGCCATGGCACGGCCCACATTGTCCTTGGTGAAGTCGGCCATGCGGCTGCCACCGGGGGCGTCCAGGCTGATGTTCACCTGCGGGCGGCTGAACTCGTCCATGCCGGAGTTGGCATCAACGATATGTTCACCGGTGAGGATCACCCGCTTTTGCAGCACCACGGCACGGCCGCTGCGATCGGTAAACAGCTCGGAGCCCGGCGGTACCCGGCCTGCGGCCGCTGCGGCGGCATCGGCGCGCTCGTCCACCAGACGGAATTCCAGGGTAGCGGTGGCACCCAGAATTTCCTTGGCGCGGGCGGTGTCCTGAATGCCCGGCAGCTGCACCACGATGCGGTCGGCACCCTGACGCTGTACCAGCGGCTCGGCCACACCCAGTTCATTCACCCGGTTACGGATAATGGTGATGTTCTGCTGCAGGGCATATTCCTTCACTTCCTTCAGCCGCTGCTCGCTCATCACCGCCAGCAGACCAAAGCTGTCGCCATTGTCCTGCGTGGTAAACACCAGATCCGGGTTCTTTTGGCGCAGGTGACTGATGGCCTTGTCCCGGGTGCCTTCATCACGGAACATCACCAGAGTGCCGCCATCACGGTTGAGCACACCGGAATAGCGCAGGCGCTCCTGACGCAGTTCAGTACGAAAGTCCTGTACCGTCTGCTCCTGCACCCGGTTCAGGGCCTCGTCCATGTCCACTTCCATCAGGAAGTGCACACCACCCCGCAGATCCAGCCCCAGCTTGAGCGGCCCGGCGCCGATGGCTTCCAGCCAGGCAGGGGTGGACGGTGCCAGGTTAAGCGCGGTGACATAATTGTCGCCCAGGGCATCGGCAACCAGGTCCTTGCCTCTGAGCTGATCATCGGTATTACGAAAACGAATAAGAAGCTGGTCGTTTTCCAGGGCGGCGCTTTTTACATCGATGCCGGCCTGAGTCAGGCTTTGCTGGGCCTTGACCAGGATGTCGGAAGAAACCTGGGTACCGCGGCTGCCGGACACCTGAAGTGCCGGGTCTTCACCAAACAGGTTGGGTGCTGCATAAAGAAAACTGATGGTGATCACCAGGACCACCATCAAGTATTTCCACAGCGGATATCGATTTAACACGCTGTGCTCCTCGACAGGAAAGAATTAGAGGGACTGAATGGAGCCCTTGGGCAGGACGGCAGTGATGAAGTCCTTCTTGATGGTCACCTGGTTTTGCTCGCTCAGGCTCAGTACCACATAGTCGTTTTCGGCGGAGATTTTGGCAATCTTGCCCACCAGACCACCGTTGGTCAGTACTTCGTCGCCCTTGCTCAGGGAGGACATCAGGTTCTTGTGCTCTTTGACCCGCTTGGACTGGGGACGGAAGATCATGAAGTAGAAGATCAGGCCGAACACGACCAGCATGATGATCATTTCCATACCGCCACCGGCGGCACCGCCACCCTGGGCGTAAGCGTTGGAGATAATATCCATTCTTGCAGTTTCCTCGTTGATGGTTAAAAACCGTTATGCGCCTGCTTGCTCAGGCTGGTCCAGCGGCGGCACGGGCTTGCCCTGCCGGCGATAGAACTCTGCCACAAAGTCATCTAATTTACCCTGCTCAATGGCGCCGCGTAAACCTTCCATCACCCGCTGATAGAAACGCAGGTTGTGAATGGTGTTTAAACGCGCACCCAGGATCTCGTTGCACTTGTCGAGATGGTACAGGTAGGCGCGGGAATAATTTTTACAGGTGTAGCAATCGCAGTCGGCATCCAGCGGACCGGTATCGGTCTTGTGTTTGGCGTTGCGGATCTTGACCACACCGTCGGTGGTGAACAGGTGACCGTTGCGGGCGTTGCGGGTAGGCATGACGCAGTCGAACATGTCGATGCCCCGGCGCACCCCTTCCACCAGATCTTCCGGCTTGCCCACGCCCATCAGGTAACGGGGCTTGTCTTCGGGAATTTTCGGACAGGTGTGCTCCAGCACCTTGTGCATCTCGTGCTTGGGCTCACCCACCGCCAGCCCGCCCACGGCATAGCCGTCAAAGCCGATCTCGAGCAGGCCCTCGAGGGACTGATCCCGCAGATCTTCGTAAACACTGCCCTGGATAATGCCGAACAGGGCATTTTTGTTGCCCTGCTTGTCGAAATGATCCCGGGAACGCTTTGCCCAGCGCAGGGACATTTCCATGGACTTCTTGGCTTCTTCCCAGGTGGCCGGATACGGGGTGCACTCGTCCATGATCATCACGATGTCGGAGCCCAGATCGAACTGAATTTCCATGGACACTTCCGGCGACAGGAAGATCTTGTCGCCGTTGACCGGATTGCGGAAATGCACGCCTTCTTCGGTGATCTTGCGAATGTCCCCTAAGCTGAACACCTGAAAACCACCGGAGTCGGTGAGGATGGGCCCCTGCCAGTTCATAAAGTCGTGCAGATCGCCGTGCAGCTTCATCACGTCCTGCCCGGGACGGATCCACAGGTGAAAGGTATTGCCCAGCAGAATATGGGCGCCGGTGGCGGCCACTTCTTCCGGGGTCATGCCCTTGACGGTGCCATAGGTGCCCACCGGCATAAAGGCCGGGGTTTCCACCACGCCCCGGTCAAAGATCAGCCGGCCACGGCGGGCGCGTCCGTCTGTGGTATCCAGTTCAAATTTCATTCTTTACCTCACTGGCCGGAGAAACAGTCCGACCTTTAATATCAGGGATTGGGGACTAGGGAGCCAGGATTAGTTATGGGTGTCTGTAGGCCCGAATTTATTCGGGCAATACCGTTGGCGGCTGCCACTTCGCCCCACTAAAGTGGGGCCTACAAACCCCTTAACCAGTCCCTATTCCCCAGTCCCCATTCCCTGCTGTCGAGTAATAAACATGGCATCGCCGTAACTGAAGAAACGGTAACGCTCGGCCACCGCCGTCCGGTAGGCTTCCATAATATGATCCCGGCCGGCAAAGGCGCTGACCAGCATAATCAGGGTCGACTCCGGCAGGTGAAAGTTGGTCACCATGGCGTCCACCAGCTGAAAACGGTAGCCGGGGTAGATAAAGATGTCGGTATCGCCATAGAAGGGCGCCAGTGGCTCGCCTTTGGCCAGGCTGGCCTGGGCGGCGCTTTCCAGGGAGCGCACCGAGGTGGTGCCCACTGCGATCACCCGGCCGCCCCGAGCGCGGGTGGCGTCGATCTGCTCTACCACCTCGGGGGGCACTTCGATGTACTCGGCGTGCATCTTGTGCTCGAGCACGTTGTCGACCCGCACCGGCTGAAAGGTGCCCGCGCCCACATGCAGGGTAATAAAGGCAAGTTCCGCCCCCTTGGCGCGAATGGCGTTCAGCAGCGGCTCATCGAAGTGCAGACCGGCGGTGGGCGCCGCCACGGCGCCGGGCTTTGCGTTGTAAACGGTCTGGTAGCGTTCCTTGTCGGCGTCGGTGTCGGGCCGGTCGATATAGGGCGGCAGCGGCATATGGCCCACCGCCTCCAGGATCTCCAGCACGGTACGGTCGTCGTGGAATTCAATTTCAAACAGGGCGTCGTGACGGGCCACCATGGTGGCGCGAACGTCGGGCTCGAGAACAAGCTCGGTACCCCGCTTCGGCGCCTTGGAAGCACGCACATGGGCCAGCACCCGCTTGTCGTCAAGCATGCGCTCCACCAGCACTTCCAGCTTGCCACCGCTGGCCTTGCGGCCAAACAGCCGGGCCGGAATGACTCTGGTATTGTTGAACACCAGCAGATCGCCGGGATTGATCAGGTCCAGTATGTCGCCAAAACGGCCGTGAACCAGGTTTCCGGAATTACCGTCCAGCTGCAGCAACCGGCTGGCGGTACGTTCGGGCATGGGGTGACGGGCAATGAGCTCATCGGGAAGCTCAAAGGAAAAATCTTGGACCTGCATAACTACCTCTGTGTCGGACGAGCGCTAGTCTAGTGAGGGCCCCTCGAGGGATCAAGGCAATTCGATGTTGAAGCAATTTACCCGTGGACGGGGAAAATGCGCAATTGTGGCCACAAGCATGATCCCGCTCAGGTTACTGGCACACTCTGTTGGGCTATCTTGATATAAAAAGAGGAGAACCATCATGCCGGCCATTGTTTCCGAAATAATGTCATCCCGCGTTCTGGGGCTGCCTCCTTCCGCCACCCTGGCCGAAGCCCGCACCCTGATGCAGCGCCATCATATTCGCCACCTGCCGGTGCTGGAGCATGAACAACTGGTGGGACTGATCAGCCAGCGGGACATTCTGGCCGCTCAGGAGTCCAGCCTGGAGCGGGGCCGAAACGGCCAGTTTCTGGAGCAGCACAGGCTGTCGGAAATCATGAAAACCGGGGTCACCACGGTCAGCCCTCGAGCCGGCATTCGCGAGGCGGCCCTGTATCTGCAAAAGCACAAGTACGGCTGTCTGCCGGTGGTGGACAAGGGCAAACTGGTGGGCATTGTTACCGACAGCGACTTTGTGGCGGTGGCCATTCACCTGCTGGAAGTGCTCGACAATCAGCTGGACGAGCAGGACGACGAACCCGACGCCAGCGAAATCGACGAGCTGCAGGCCGAGTCCGATGAATTTGAGTACCGGGATGATTCCCCTCGCTGAATGAATTACCTGGCTCATCTGCACCTGGCCGACATCAGCAACACCAGCCTGGCCGGCGCCCTGCTGGGAGAATATGCCCGGGGCACAGTGGATACGACTCTGCCGCAGCGGCTGCAAACCGGCATTGTGCTGCACCGGCGTATCGACAGCTTTACCGACGCCCACCCGCTGCATGCGGCCAGAGTGCGCGCCCTGCCGCCCCCCTTTCGCCGCTTTGGCGGCATTATTACCGACATGATGTTCGATCACTGTCTGGCCCGGCACTGGCCGCGCTTTCATCCCCTGCCCCTCGAGACTTTTGTGCAGCAGGCTCATGCCGAACTTCAGCCAGACCGGCACTGGCCCGAGGCCATGGTGCTGCTGGTCACCCGCATGCAGCAAAGCGGGCTGCTGCTGCACTACCGGGAGTTTGACGGCATTATCACTGCCCTCACCCGTATCGACCGGCGCTTTAAACGGCCCACGCCCCTGCCTTACTGCCGGCCACTGCTGGAGAAGCATTACACCGGCTTTGAACAGGCTTTTCTGGTTTTTTATCCCGAGTTGCAGCACTACGTTTTGCGCCAGGCCCGGGGGTTCGCGGGGTAAAAGCAGTCGGGTTGCACCGGCTGGTGAGTAAAAAAGCGGGTGTTCTTGCAGGGCAGTTTCATAAAGCCGCCCACCCCCTGATCGGTGATCAGCGGAATATGCTCGACAATTTGCGCCAGCAGGGCGGCGAACCCGGCCTCGGCGGCGGCGTCCAGCAGCCGGTAGTAACTGTGCAGTTTCAGATGCTCGGGCGTCACTTCAAAAATGATGCAGCCGCTGTGATGAATGTGATTCAGTCTGGCGATCACCGCCATGATCTCCGCGGGCAGCACCAGTTGTTCATCCGGATCCCGGCCGTCTTCAAAATAGGAATGGGGTTGACGATCAGCGACGGTATCGGGCCGGTCCGCCAGCCGGTAGGGAATAACCATACCGGCTGGCGGCACAAAGGGCTGGCCAGGGCCGCTGCGACTCAGATGCAGGGTATTGCGGGCATTGAACAGGCAGGCCTTGAACACGCCGGTTTTGGTAATGGCCCGGGCCAGGGTCACCACGTTGTTGATCGCCACGGCAAAGGCCGGCAGCAGGCTGTCATCGTACAGATTAAGGCTGGAGTCGATGTCCACGCCCTGTTCGCGCCAGTGAATGGCCAGCCCCCCCATCACCGGATAGCGCCCCAGCCGGCTCACTGCCGCCACAAAGGCCTTTTCGGTCTCGCCCATGCCTTCGAGATATTGTTTGTAGTAACGCTCCAGCTGGGCGTCGGCCACCTGATGAATGCCTTCCTGCTCGCTGTGCTCGCGCAAAAACGACTTGCGCGAGGAATACACCACGGTATCGATATCCCGCCCGCCACTGCCGGGCCACACCGGTAACTGCGGACTGTCGTCAAACAGCGGCAGCTCGGGCAGCACCAGTTGCCTGAGCCGGGGCATGGCCTTCAGCCAGTAATCCCCGGCCCGGCGGCGATGGTCGGGGTCGTCATCGAGCAGGGCATCCAGCAACCGGGCAAACTCTTTCGGCAGCCCCAGGCTGGTGGCGGGTATGACCCTGCGGCCAAAGCGGCAGGCCTGGCCCGAGGCCAGGGCATAGAGGGTGCCGGCCACGCCCTGCTCGTCAAAGCGGGGGCTCGAAAGCGCCCCGGCCAGCTGCTCCGGGCCGATAAAATACACATCCCCCATACGGGCATTGGACTGCTGCAGATCTCCCGACAGCAGCGCCAGCCCCTGAGGCCCTGTCCAGTTGCCTGCGGCGTCCAGCTGGGCAAACACCGACGAGCCCCAGTCCACCAGGCTGATGCGCCCGCTTTCAGGCTCATACATGATGTTCGACGGCTTGATATCGCCGTGCACCACGGGGGCCGGCTCGCCGCCCTGAGTATGCTCACGCAATGCCTGCAGTATGTCCGCCAGCTGGGCGGCAATATCGATGACTTCCCGGGCAGAGAGCCGGCCCTGGCGCAGACTGTAGTGCTCCAGATCTTCTCCCGGCGCCCGGCTCATCAGCAATATGCCCTGACGGCCGCGCAGGGCATAGGCCAGGTACTTAGGCACCAGCGGATGCTGTACGCAGGACAGCATATAGGCCTCATCGGCCAGCCGTTCCCGCACCGCCTCGGGCAGGTCGAGTCGGGAAAACTTGAACGCCACCTGCTCACCATTTTCGCCGGTGCCGGCAAAGGTAAAGCCGTAAACCCCCTTGCCCACCAGACTGATATGGCGGTAACCGAGCTTTTCCAGCTCGGTAATGCACAGGGCAATCCAGTCTTTCAGTTTTTGCGCATCATTGGCACTGAGCAGGTAGATGGACTGCTCTTCGGGAATATAGAAGTTGCCCAGCGCATCCATGGCCGGTGTCAGTGCAGCCGGGCCAGCATGCGACCTGGCTGCTCCAGATAACTCTGCCAGCAGCGGTTAAAGCGGGCCAGGCTGGCGCCGTCGATCACCCGGTGATCCGCTGACCAGCACACCGTCATGATGTGCCGGGCCACCACGGCATCCTGCTCGTCAAAGCGGGGCAACCGCTGCAGCCGCCCCAGAGCGGCAATGGCCAGTTGCGGCGGCGTGACGATGGGGGTGGACACTGTGCCCCCCAGCACGCCGATATTGGACAGGGTGATGCCGGCCCCGCCGAGCTCGGCCTGAGTCAGCCGGCCGGCCCGGGCCGCCTCGGTCAGCCGGGCCAGCTCCTGCGCCAGGGTCAGCAACGACTTGTCTTCACAATGGTGCAGCACCGGCACCAGCAGGCCGGCGGGCGTGTCCACCGCCACCCCTACGTGGTGACCGTCTTCATACACCAGGGTATGCCCTTCGTCTTCCAGATGAGCGCCCGGCAGCGGATAGTCCGACAACGCCAGGGACAGCGCCTTGATAAAAAACGGCAACAGGGTCAGTTTTACCCCTTCCTGTTCAAACTCGGGCGCCAGCCGGTGTTTGAGCGCCACCAGCTCATCCAGACAAAACTCCTCGCAGTAGGTAAAGCGGGGAACGGTGAGACTCTCGGTCATGTGCCGGGCCATGGCGGCACGCACCCCCGTTACCGGCTCCCGCCAGGCCGATTCCTGCCTTGCCGAAGATGTTTTTCGTGCCCTGAGCCAGGCTTCCACGTCTTCCTTGTAGATCCGGCCCTTGTCGCCGGAGCCGGGCACCTGCATCAGATCCACATTGTGCTCCCGGGCCAGCCGGCGCACCGCGGGGCTGGCCACGGCGCGCTGGCCGGTACTGGCTGCCGGTGTGAATGTCACTGCTGGCTTCGGCTCCGGTTTTGGCTCGGGTTTTGGTTCCGGCTCCGGTATCACTTCGGATGTTGGCTCAGCGCCGGCATTTTTTTCGTTTTCGTCTTCCTTCGCCAGCGCCATTTCAAACAGGGGCGCATCCACTCGGGCCATGTCCCCCTTTTTTACATACAGGCGAGTGATGATGCCGGCATCCACCGCCGGTATCTGCACCAGCGCCTTGTCGGTCATTACATCGCAGATGGCCTGATCTTCCTCCACCCGATCGCCCTCGGCCACCAGCCACTCCACCAGCTCGCATTCCACTATGCCCTCGCCGATATCCGGCAGCAGAAAGTCCTTTTTCATGGCGCACTCCTAAAAGTTCACGGTGGCGTTAATGGCATCGAAAATTCTGTGCTGATCGGGCATATATACTTTTTCCAGCGCCAGCGGAAAGGGCGTATCCGGCCCGCATACCCGGGCGATGGGACTTTCCAGATACAAAAAGCAGCGCGCCTGCACGGTGGCGGCGATCTCCGCTCCCACACCACAGGTGAGCGGCGCCTCGTGGCTGACCAGCAGCCGTCCGGTTTTCAGCACCGAGGCCACCACTGTGTCTTCATCCCAGGGCAGCAGGCTTTGCAGATCGATCACTTCGCAGGAAACGCCCTCTTTTTCCGCCATTTCCGCCGCTTTTTGCAGATACTCCATCTGGGCGCCCCACCCCAGCAGAGTAATATCCGAGCCTTCCCGCACCACCTCGGCCTTGTCCAGGGGCAGCTGATAATAGCCTTCGTCCACCTCGGCCACCGCCGCCCGGTACAGCCGCTTGGGCTCAAAGAAGATCACCGGATCCGGACAGTCGATGGCCGCCAGCAACAGCCCCTTGGCCTGCACCGGGCCGCGGGGCACCAGCACCCGCAATCCGGGGGTATGCACAAAATAGGCTTCCGGCGACTGACTGTGATAATGGCCGCCGGCAATGCCACCACCGTAAGGCGCCCGCACCACCAGGCCACCCACATTGAACTGGTTGCCGGAGCGGTAGCGGAACTTGGCGGTTTCATTCACCAGCTGATCAAAGGCGGGAAAGATGTAATCGGCAAACTGAATTTCCGCCACCGGCTTCAGTCCCTTTGCCGCCAGGCCATTGGCAAAACCGATAATGCCCTGTTCGGTCAGCGGCGTATTGAAACAGCGGTCTTCGCCGTATTTGTCCTGCAGCCCGCTGGTGGCCCGGAACACGCCACCAAAGTGGCCCACGTCCTCACCAAAGCACAATACTTCCTGCTCTCTTTCCATGGCCAGATCCAGGGCGTGATTGACCGCCTGCAACAGGTTCATCTGTTTCATGAGCGCTCCCTTTTCCGGCTGGCCCCATCCTGCTTTTTCAGCCTTTCCAGCTGGCGCTGCAGGTGGACTGGCACCGCCGCGTACACATCCTCCACCAGGCTCTCAAGAGTCGGTTTTGGCTTTTTTTCGGCCTGTTTCAGGGCCTCCAGTATCTGCCGGCGCAGGGCATCATGCTGCCGGCGATCCTCGTCTTCATTGAGCCAGCCGCGATGCTGCAGCCACAACCGGTAGCGACCGATGGGATCCCGCTTGCGCCAGCGCTCCTCTTCCTGCTGCGAGCGGTAGCCACTGGGATCATCCGAGGACGAATGCGCCCCCAGCCGGTAAGACATGGCTTCAATCAACACCGGCTGGGGATCTTCCAGCATCAGCTGCCGGGCCTGGCGCGTGGCCTCATACACCGCCAGGGCATCGGCACCGTCCACCCGCAGGGTACGAATGCCATAGCCCACGGCGCGGCTGGCAATACCATCGCCCACAAACTGCTCGCTGGCCGGGGTGGAGATGGCATAGCCGTTGTTGCGACAAAAGAAGATGACCGGCGCTTTCAGCACTGCCGCCATGTTCACCCCGGCATGAAAGTCCCCTTCCGAGGCCGCCCCTTCTCCGAAATAGCACAGGGTAATGGCGTCATCGCCGGCCAGCCGCTGGCCATAGGCGTAGCCGGCGGCCTGGGGAATTTGGGTGGCCAGAGGCGAGGAAATGGTCATAAAGTTAAGCTCTCGGCAGCCGTAGTGCACCGGCATCTGCCGGCCCTTGCCCAGATCGTCTTCGTTGGAAAACAGCTGGTTCATAAACTGATCCAGGGTAAAGCCCCGGTGCAGCAGGGCGCCCTGCTCCCGGTACTGGGCCAGGATCATGTCTTCCGGTGCCAGCGCTGCGGCACTGGCCACCGCCTGGGCCTCTTCCCCCAGGCTTTGCAGATAAAAGCTGATGCGCCCCTGGCGCTGCGCCGCCAGCATGCGCTCATCCAGCAAGCGGGTGGTCACCATGCTGCGATACATGGCCAGGGCCTGCTTCTTGTCGAGCTCCGGTGCCGTGGCATCGGCGTAAAGGTGGCCGTCGTCCTTTAACAGCCGAAAGGTGGGAATGGTCAGGCCGTGGCCGTCCACGAACCGGGCCCGGTGCACCAGGGTAATGGTGGCGTTATTGGGATTGGTCATGCCGCCCTCACAGTCCAGACTGGAACCTCGAGGCTAAGTCTAGTCGAGCGGCCCGGGTTGAGCCCAAAACGAAAAAAGGCAGCCTCACGGGCTGCCAAAAACGAGATGGACCTTGCAATGTTATTGTTATGGACGACTCAGAGACTCAGATATTTTCGAACTGACCCATGGTGTTGTCCTTGCCACCGGCCTTGAGGGCGGCTTCACCGGCAAAGAATTCCTTGTGATCGTCACCGATGTTGGAGCCGGCCATGTCCTGGTGCTTGACGGTGGCAATGCCCTGACGAATTTCCTGACGCTGTACCCCCGCCACATAGGCCAGCATGCCTTCGTCACCGAAGTAGCCCTTGGCCAGGTTGTCGGTAGACAGGGCCGCGGTGTGGTAGGTCGGCAGGGTGATCAGGTGGTGGAAAATGCCGGCTTCCCGGGCGGCATCGGCCTGGAAGGTACGCACCTTCTCGTCGGCCAGCCGGGCCAGCTCGGTGGCGTCGTAGTCGGCGCTCATCAGGCGATCCCGATCGTAGCCGGACACATCCTTGCCTTCGGCGGCCCAGGCATCAAACACCTGCTGACGGAAGTTCAGGGTCCAGTTGAAGGACGGGCTGTTGTTGTACACCAGCTTGGCATCGGGCACCACGGCGCGAATGCGGTCCACCATGCCCTTGATCTGGCCGATATGGGGCTTCTCGGTTTCAATCCACAGCAGGTCGGCACCGTGCTGCAGGCTGGTGATGCAGTCCAGCACCACCCGGTCTTCACCGGAGCCGGCCTTGAACTGGAACAGGCCCGACGCCAGACGCTTGACCTTTTTCAGCTTGCCGTTGGACTTGATCACCACATCGCCGTTGTCGATTTCGTCGGCGCTGTTGATGTAGTCGCCGTCAAGGAAGCTGTTGTACTGGTCGCCCAGATCCCCCGGCTCACTGGTCACGGCAATCTGCTTGGTCAGACCGGCACCCAGAGAGTCGGTACGGGCCACAATCACACCGTCATCCACCCCCAGCTCGAGGAAGGCCAGACGCACGGCGTTGATCTTGGCCAGGAAGTCGGCATGAGGCACGGTCACTTTACCGTCCTGGTGGCCACACTGCTTCTCGTCGGATACCTGGTTTTCCAGCTGAATACAGCAGGCACCGGCTTCAATCATCTTTTTGGCCAGCAGGTAGGTGGCTTCGGCGTTACCAAAACCGGCATCGATGTCGGCCACGATCGGCACAATGTGAGTTTCGTGATTGTCGATTTGAGCTTCAATTTCCCTGGCCTTGGCGGTGTCACCGGCCTGCTGAGCATCTTCCAGGGCACGGAACAGGTGGTTCAGCTCCCAGGAGTCGGCCTGACGCAGGAAGGTATACAGCTCTTCAATCAGGCCGGGTACCGAGGTTTTCTCGTGCATGGACTGATCCGGCAGCGGACCGAACTCGGAGCGCAGCGCGGCCACCATCCAGCCGGACAAATAGAGGTAACGGCGCTTGGTGCTGCCAAAGTGCTTCTTGATGGAAATCAGCTTCTGCTGACCGATAAAGCCATGCCAGCAGCCCAGAGACTGGGTGTACTGCGCCGGGTCGGCATCGTAGGCGGCCATGTCTTCGCGCATGATTTTGGCGGTGTATCTGGCGATATCGAGGCCGGTCTTGAATTGGTTCTGCACGCGCATGCGGGCAGCATGTTCGGGTTTAATGGCACCCCAGGTCGGGTTCTGCTTGAGCAGCGTGGTCAGGGTATCGATCTCGTTGGCGTATGGCATGGTTCCAGTCCTGTCTTGTTGTTGTTGAGCAATCGTGTGTCTCAAACCGTTACACATCCCTGTCAAACCAGCGTTGACACCGCCGTTCGGCTGGCTTGGCAGTACTTTGTTGTTTTTATGTTTAAAGCTGCACTGCAGCTCGTTTCCGTTTGTTTGGCTTGTTACAGCAAAGTGGTTTTACCGAACAGTTGCCGCTTTTCCTTTCGTGTTGCGGTGTGGCTATTACGTTGCGCAAAAAAACCGGTTCGATCAAGATCCAATTTAACTAAAACACAACATGCATCACATTCCCTCGCCGGCCTTAGACCAAAGCATTACCCCTTTCACCCCATTGAAAAAAGCCACATTTACCAGGATCAAAAACACGCTTAAAACGCCATAAATGTAATTTAATTACGTAAAATAAAATCAAAAAACCGATATAGATTAAAGTTAAGTCCAATCTTTGTGTTTTTATTGGGCCAGCCCGAAAGACCTGCACCAGCAAAGCTCAGAAGCGGCCTCATCGGGCACTGCGCTCTCGGGCAGATTTTTTTGCGAACGCAAAAAAAAATCATGAAACCCAACATCCCCTTACCGTGATTTCCTCGCTGGTGTCGTTGTTTTGTCATGTTCAGGTTTGCTGCCCCACTGTGCCATCGGACCCTGAGGCTCCCCTATTCGGCAGGGTGGAAAAGGCAGCATGAGTGACTGACAACGGCAGAAATTTTTTTCTGGTGGATGAGTGTTTTCGGATCCAACTGATTGATAAAACCAATCAATAAAGTAGAAATAAATGATTTTAACTAACAAAAGACAGACCCTAGTATGAACGGCGTTCGAGACACACATTTACCGACAACCCAAAGGAGCTATTCATGGCTGTTTCCATCAATACCGAAATCAAACCCTTTACCGCCCAGGCCTACTACAAGGGCGACTTCGTGCAGGTGACCGAGGCCGATCTCAAGGGCAAGTGGTCCGTGGTGTTCTTCTACCCCGCCGACTTCACCTTTGTGTGCCCCACCGAGCTGGGTGATCTGGCCGATCACTACGAAGCGCTGCAGAGCATGGGTGTGGAAGTGTATTCCGTGTCTACCGACACCCACTTCACTCACAAGGCCTGGCACGACAGCTCCGAGACCATCGGCAAGATCAACTACTACATGGTGGGCGATCAGACCGGCACCATCACCAACAACTTTGGCGTGATGCGCGAAGGTCAGGGCCTGGCCGACCGCGCCACCTTTATCATCGATCCCCAGGGCGTGATCCAGGCCATGGAAATCACCGCCGAAGGCATTGGCCGTGACGCCTCCGATCTGGTGCGCAAGATCAAGGCCGCCCAGTATGTGGCTGCCCATCCGGGTGAAGTCTGCCCCGCCAAGTGGCAGGAAGGCGAAGCCACCCTGGCCCCGTCTCTGGATCTGGTTGGCAAAATCTAAGATCTGAACGCACTTCCCCGGCCCGCCGCGATAACCTCCCTATCCGGTCGGCGGGCCGGGTTTTTTGTACCTCACATTCAGCACAGGACACGCCCATGTTAGATACCAATCTTAAAAAGCAACTGGACACCTATCTGCAGCACATCGTCTCGCCGGTAGCGATCAGCGTGTCCGGTGATAACAGTCCGAAATCAAAGGAATTGCTGGAGCTGGCCACTGAAATCAGTGAGCTGTCCGGCAAGATCGAACTCATGGAAGCCCGCGCCAGCCGTACACCGAGCATGAGCATGGCCGCTGCCGGCCAGGCCCCGCGCATCAGTTTTGCCGGTATTCCCCTGGGACACGAGTTTACCTCCCTGGTGCTGGCGCTGCTGCAGACCGGCGGTCATCCGTCCAAGGCCGATCCGGCGCTGCAGGAGCAGATCCGCAACCTCGAGGGGGAATACCACTTTGAAACCTATGTATCGCTGTCATGCCAGAACTGCCCGGATGTGGTGCAGGCGCTGAACCTGATGGCCACCCTGAACCCCAATATCACCCATGTGATGATCGACGGCGCCCTGTTTCAGGATGAAGTGAACGAGCGCCAGATCATGGCCGTGCCCGCGGTTTATCTGAACGGCGAACACTTTGGCCAGGGCCGTATGACGCTGGAAGAAATCACCGGCAAGCTGGATACCGGTGCCGCCGAGCGTCAGGCCGCCGCCCTCGGCGAACAGGATCCCTTTGATGTACTGGTGGTGGGCGGTGGCCCCGCCGGCGCAGCAGCCGCCATCTATGCCGCCCGCAAGGGGGTGCGCACCGGCCTGGTGGCCGAGCGCTTCGGTGGTCAGGTGATGGACACGGTAGGCATTGAGAACTTTATTTCCGTGCCCTATACCGAAGGCCCGAAACTGGCCGCCAGCCTGGAGCAGCATGTAAAGGAATATGACGTCGAGCTTGTCACCAGTCAGCGCGCCGCCGGCATTCAGCAGGGCGAGCTGATTGAAGTGCCGCTGGCAAGCGGTGCCGTGCTTAAAAGCAAGTCGGTCATTCTGGCCACCGGCGCCCGCTGGCGCGAGCTGAAGGTGCCCGGCGAAGCCGAGTACCGCAACAAGGGCGTGGCCTACTGCCCCCACTGTGACGGCCCCTTCTTCAAGGGCAAGCGGGTGGCCGTGGTGGGCGGCGGCAACTCCGGCATTGAAGCCGCCATCGATCTGGCGGGCATCGTCGAGCACGTCACCGTGGTGGAATTCGCCGACAGTCTGCGTGCCGACGAGGTACTGCAACGCAAGGCGCGTTCACTGGGCAATATCGATATTATCATGAATGCCCGGACCACCGAGGTGCTGGGGGACGGCAACAAGGTGACCGGCATGCAATATACCGATCGCAGCAGCGGTGAAAGCAAGCGGCTCGATGTGGCGGGCATCTTTGTGCAGATTGGCCTGGTGCCCAACACAGAATTTCTGCAGGGCTCAAGTGTGGAGCTGAGCCGCGTTGGCGAGGTGATCATCGACAACCGGGGGGCCACCTCCATGCCGGGCGTGTTTGCCGCCGGCGATGCCACTACCGTGCCCTACAAGCAGATCATTATCTCCATGGGAGCCGGCGCCACCGCCGCCCTGGGGGCCTTTGATCACCTGATCCGCTCGTAACAGCGTGAGGGGCGAGGGGTGAGGCGATTCCACTCCTCACACCTTACTCCTCACGATTTTTCAGCCTTTCTGCAATTGCGCCTTGAGGTTGGGCGGGGTGCCCCTGATGGTCAGGGTATCGGTGGCCGGATCGTAGTCAATACGCTCTCCCAGCAGCTTCTGATCGAAGCTGATGGTCAGGCCGCCGCCGGAGCCCACGTATTTGGTCAGGCCCTTGAGAGACGAGCGATCCACCGGAAAACGCTCTTCCAGGGCGTATTCCTCGCTCACAAACTGATAAAAGTCGAGGTCGTCGTCGGTACCCAGCTCCGCCGACAGCTCGCGCAGCTCCAGCTCTTCCCCTTCCTTTAACTGCTCCCGGCAATACTTGCTGATGGTGGCCTTGCTCTGCAGTTTTTCTTCCTGACTCAGCTGGCGGGCATCGCAGTACTCATCCACCGCTTTCATCAGTCCCTGGCTCTGGGCCTTGGGATCCATGCCCTCGACACAGGACAGAAAGTTGAGAAAGAAATCCGACACCTTGCGACCGGCCCGGCCCTTGATAAAGGAAAAGTACCGCTTTGACTCGGGCCGGGTCTGCAGCTCGGTCAGATCCAGCCGCGCCGCCAGCTGCATGCGTCCCAGGTCCAGATAACTGGCCCGGCTCACATCCAGCTGCTCGGTGACGGTCACGCTGTCTTTATTATCGAGCAGGGCGATCAGCAGATAACGGGCCCCCAGCCACTGATAACGCACAAACAGCAGCACGCCTTCTTCCTGCATGTCCAGCCGGTTCAGCTCGCCCAGCAACCGCTCGGCGGCCTGGTGTGAAAAAGGCGCAAAGCCCAGGCTCTGATCTTCCATGCGCCGCACCAGATCGCGAAAGCCGGTGTCCTCGTCGCTGAAATAGCCAAACACCTTGCCGGCCTTGGTATTGTAAATATGGTGCAGCTCGCTCATCAGCTGCGTCACCGCCGAGCCCGTGGCCAGCTCGTCGTCGCGCTTGGCAAGCTCGGTCTGCCCCTGTTCATTCAGAAACAGGGAATGCACTATGATGTGTTCGATGTCCAGGCTCATGTCAGATTGCCATAGAGTTGCCGAATGGGGTGGGGTATTATAGACGCCCTGTTATCAAGTTAAACGATTGAACGCCCATGCCTGTTATTTCCAAGTACGACAAACAATTCGACCAGTTGCTGAGTGAGCTGGAGGCGGTGATGGACAAACACCAGGCCCCGGCAGATCTGCGACTCATGGTACTGGGCAACCTGGCCACCCATATCATCAATCACCAGATAGCACCCGGTCAGCGCAAGGCCATTGCCGACAAGTTTGCCAGTGTGCTGACCTCCTCCGTCGACACACAAAAAGGGGCGCACTGAGCGCCCTTTCATTCACCGAGATCCACCACCCTCATGGTTGAAACCGGCCCCCAGTATCGTGACCATGTATCCCGCCTGATCGGCTGGGGCCACTGGTTTGTATTTTTCAACATTCTTCTGGCCATGGCGGTGTCTGTCCGCTATCTGTTTGCGGCCGGCCTGCCCGATACTCTCCTCGGTATTGGCTATATGCTGGTCAGCTGGGTCGGGCATTTTGCCTTTCTCACCTTCTGCACCTACCTGCTGACCCTGTTCCCGCTGACGTTTCTGTTTCCCAGACTCAGGGCAGTACAATTCCTCGGAGCCGGGCTGGCGACAAGCGCGCTCACCCTGCTGCTGGTGGATACTCAGGTGTTCAGCCTGTTTGGCTTTCACCTTAATCCTTCGGTGTGGCGGCTGCTGCTGGATCAGGCCCAGGCAGAAAGCGCGCCGGGCTGGGGCTGGCTGTTCGCCTGGGTACCTGTGCTGTTTTTGGTGGAGCTGTGGCTGGGGGCCTGGTTGTGGCGCTGGAGCCGGGGGCGCTCGCGCAGCCTGTCGCGTCCGCTGACCCTGCCTCTGCTGGTGTGCTTTTTCCTGACCCACAGTGTGCACATCTGGGCCGATGCCACCCTGTATACGCCGATAACCCTGCAAAAGGCCAACTTTCCGCTGTCCTATCCCATGACCGCCAAAAGCTTTCTGATCAAGCAGGGCTGGCTGGATGAAGAAGAATACCGGGAGCGTTCGGAGCGCGTGGCCGACAAACCACAACAGCGGCTTAACTATCCGCTGCGCTCCCTGTCGGTGCAGCCGCCGGAGCGGGCCCCCAATATTCTGCTGGTGGTGACAGACGGCCTGCGCGCCGATCAGCTCGATGCCATTACCATGCCCAATCTGAGCCGCTTTGCCGACCGCCACCTGCGCTTTGACAATCACCTCAGCGCCGGCAACCGGCCCGAGCCGGCGCTGTTCAGCCTGTTCTACAGTCTGCCCGCTCACTACCGGCGCGAAGCCGAGCTGGAGCGGACCGCCCCTGTGCTGGTCGACGAGCTTCAGCGCCAGGACTACCGTTTTGGACTGTTTGTCAGCGGTGGCACCGACTCCGCCCTGTACAAGGACACCATTTTTACCACCCTGCGCAACCCGGGCATGCAAGCTGCTCCCGGCGGTGCCGACGGCGATCGCCAGATACTGAGCCGTTTTGCCGGCTGGCTGAGTGAGCAGCCGGACGATCGCCCCTGGTTTTCCTATGTCTATCTCGATGCGCTCAACACCCTGTCATTACCCCAGGGCATGAGCGGGCCATTCCAGCCCTCGCTGAAACAGCTGAATCCGGCGGCGCCCTTTCACAGCGAGCAGCACGACGCCCTGCTTAATCGCTACCGCAATGCCGTGTTTTATACCGATCAGTTGCTGGGCGGTCTGCTTGGCCTGCTGCAGGGAGTTGAACGGGATACGATCGTGGTCATTACCTCGGGACACGGCATCGAATTTAACGACAGTGGCAACAACACCTGGGGTTTTGGCAATGCCTATTCACCGGCCCAGTTGCGGGTGCCGCTGGTGGTCGCCTGGCCGGGAAGAACCATGCCGGAGCGCTTTACGCACCCTACCAGCCACCTGGATCTGGCTCCTACCCTGCTGCAACAGGCATTGGGGGTAAGAAACCCGCTGCGCAGCTATGCCAGCGGCCAGTCGCTGTTCAGCGAACGTCCAAACCGCTGGCGGCTGGCTTCCGATGAAGAGGAGTATGCCATTTACCAGAATGATGACATCACCCTGTTCAACCGGCGCGGGGATCTGCAGTTGCTGAGTGCCGGTGATTACCATGAGCGGGAAGGAAGCAACCCGGAGCTGACCCTGCTGATGCAGGTGATGAACGAGCTGAACCGGTTTCAGGGGAAATAACCGGGACTGGTAACTGGGGACTGGGGACTGGTAAATAATACGGTTGTAGGTTGTGATGAGCGCAGCGAATCGCAACAAACACTGGCGACGCCGGCAGCCAAATGTTGGAATTCGCTTCGCTCATTCCAACCTACCCCGAATTTGCTGCTCTCCGGATACTGCTTTTAGTCCAGTACCCGCCTGGCCTGCCAGTAACGGCTGCGCCAGTAGACATTGTCCAGGCTGGAGATGGTCACTCCCACGCTGGATGAGGCATGGGCAAACTTGCCATTGCCAACATAAACGCCATTGTGGCGCATGCTGCGTCCGGTACGGAAAAACACCAGATCGCCGGGCCTGAGTTCGTCCTTCTCCACTTCCCGCCCCAGCTGCACCTGCTCATAAGTGCTGCGCGGCAGATCCATGCCAAAGGCTTCCTGGTAAAGGGCCTGAGTAAAAGCAGAGCAGTCAATGCCCTGCTCACTTTCACCGCCAAACCGGTAGGGAACACCACGCCAGCGCTGATAGACCTGCTGCAAGTCACTGATCGTGGCCAGCGAGCGTTTGGGCTTCATGGGCTCGGTGCTGATGCTGTAAGTCAGGGAAGAGGACGGCTTATTACCAGTCATCCTTTTGCCTGACTTGTGATCGGAAACAGTAGTGCATCCGGCCATCACAAGCAGACTGCCGACAACAATGATATGTTTAAGCATTATGAATAATGGCAACCGAAGAATGGGTCTCAGCATAGTCCAGTTCCGGAGTATTTTGCAAAGCGAAAAATGAGTGAAAACAACGATATTACTGCCGAGTTGCTGATTTGCGACGCCATGGCGATAAAACCGCCGGAAATTGCGTATAAAATCCTCTCCGAAGCCGAACGGCAACGCCTGGAGCGCATGACCAACCCGCTTCAGCGCCAGCTGTTTCTGCTGGGACGCTACCTGTTGCGCCAGCGTCTGGGGATATTGCTCGGAAAATCCCCCGCGGCCCTCGAGATTGGCCTGAGCGCCAGAGGCAAACCCGGGCTTGCCGGCAGCAACTGGCAGTTCAACCTGAGTCACAGCAGCTCCCTGCTGGCCCTGGCAATCAGCCCCGAGGCACCGGTGGGCGTGGATCTGGAAAGCCGGAAACTTGAGCGCAATGGCATCGACCGGCTGGCCCGGCGTTACCTGACCGCCGAAGAGCAACACTGGCTTGCCAGCAGTCCTCAGCCCGGTAACGACTTTCAGCAACTGTGGACTATCAAGGAGGCCGTGCTCAAGGCCGACGGCAGCGGCATCGCCAACAACCTCGACCGGGTTGAATGGCATCCTGGCCAGCCCGAGGCTCGCTTTAACGGTCTTCACTACCGGCTTTACCAGGGCAGACTTGAAGCCGCCAGCCTGACGCTGGCGATAGCAGCCCGACACTGCCGGCTGCGCCGGCTGACCCCGGCAGATTGCAGCGCTGAGCTTGAAATCACGGGACCGCAACCCAATCTAGCCATAAACCCATAAAGAGACGTTTTTAATGATCGTTGATATTACGGTAGAAAACTTTCAGCAGTCACTGATCCAGGCTTCCATGAGCAAGACGGTGGTGATTTTCTTCCACGCCGACCAGGTGCCCGAGTGCAAACCCATGAGTGCGCTGGCAGAGCAGCTGATCGGTGCCGATAATGGCCAGGTGGATCTGGCCCGGGTGGACGTGGCGGATCCGCAACTGCAGAGCCTGGCCATGCAGCTGGGCCTGCAGGCGCTGCCGGCACTCGTGGCCTTCAAGGAGGGTCAGCCGGTGGACATGCTGGAAGGCCCTCAGGACGAAGCCGCCCTGAAAACCTTTCTCAAGCCCTACCTGCCCAATGAGGCCGAGTTGCTGCTGGATCAGGCCAAGCAGATGCTGGGCATGGATCCGAAAGCCGCCTACGGCCTGCTGCAGCAGGCCAGAGCCCTGGAAGACACCCCGGCCATTCGCCTGACCCTGGCCGAAACCGCCCTGGCCCTGAACAAGCTGGAAGAAACACAACAATTGCTGGATACCATCGGCATGGCGGATCAGGACAGCCAGTATCAGCATGTACTGGCCCGGCTGGAGCTGGCGAAAGAAGCCGCCGACAGCCCCGAGCTGCGAGAGCTGGAGCAGAAACTGGCGGCTTCTCCCGACGATCTGGAGCTGAAGGAAGAGCTGGCGGTACAGTATTTTCAGGCCGGTCGTCAGGAAGAAGCGCTGCAGCTGCTGACCGAGATCCTGCAAAAAGATCTGTCCTTTGGCGAAGCCAGAAAGCATCTGCTCGACATGCTCACCAGCATGGGCGCCGATCCGGTGGCGTCCCGCTACCGCCGCAAGCTGTACAGCATGCTGTACTGATCGGGACCAGGGACTCGGGATATTGTAGGTTGGCGATAAGCGAAGCGAGTCCCAACAATCGAGCAAGCCGTGACAGTGTTGGGATTCGCGCTGCTCATCCCAACCTACTCTTCTTCGGGCAACACCGACGTTGTCTGTATGATGCCAGTCAACGCCGGGCTACTTACAGCTTAAAGCTGACAGCTTACGGCTCCCCGAAGGGGGTTACCAGCTGGCGCCGATCACCAGCACCACCAGCAGCGGGCACACCAGCCGCACATACCAGGGCCAGATACGCCAGAACAGGCTGTCGGCCAGCGCCGGAGTGCCCTTCACCAGCTCCTCAAACAATTTGGCGCGGCCCCACATCCAGCCGCCCAGCACACAGAACCCCAGACCGACCAGAGGCTGAATATTCTGGGTGGACAGCCGAATCACCAAGCCGAACAGACTGCCGAAATTCAGGCAGATCACCACGCTGAACAACGCCAGAGCACCGCCCAGCAGCCAGGTCATGCGCGGTCGCGAGGTGCCGAAACGCTCGGTGGCGTAGGACACCGGCACTTCCAGCATGGAAATGGACGAGGTCAGGGCGGCGATGCCCATCAACACAAAGAACACCAGCGCCATCACCAGGCCCAGCGGTCCCATGGTGTCGAACAGCGCCGGCAACACCTGGAACACCAGGGTGTCGCTGCTCAGCAGGCTGCCGTCTTCCCCGTAAATGGTCACGCCATTGTGCATGGCCACGAACATGGCCGGCAAAATCACCAGGCCCGCCAGAAAGGCCACGCCGGTGTCGATCAGAGTCACCTGAAAGGCGGTGGTGGGTATGCTTTCCTGACGGCTCAGGTAGGAGCCGTACATCAGCATGGAGCAGCCACCTATGGTAAGGGAGAAAAAGGCCTGGCCCATGGCGCTGATCAACAGCTGGCCATCCATCACCTTGCTGAAGTCGGGAACCAGATAGTGACGCAGCCCTGCCATGGCGCCATTCTGGGTAAGGATGTAGCAGAACAGCAGCAGGAACAGCACAAACAGCGCCGGCATCAGCCGGGCCGACCAGCGCTCAATGCCCCGCCGCACCCCGGCCTGCACCACCAGAATGGTCAGCAGATAAAACACCAGGGTCCAGACGATATTGCGGCCCAGGCCAAAGGCTTCCAGCCAGTCGGTGGCCGCCTGCCAGCCCAGCATGCGGGTGACGCTGGCGGCGAGAAAAGCCAGCAGCCAGCCGGCCACTATGGCGTAAAACGACAGTACCAGGCTGGGTACCAGCATGCCGGCATAGCCCACCAGACCAGCCAGCCACTTTTGCAACGGGCTTTTACCCAGCTTGCGCACCGAGTCCACCGGGTTGGCCTGGCCATGGCGGCCGATGGCCACTTCCATCACCAGCATGGGAAAGGCCAGGATCAGCACCAGCACCAGATAGGCCACCAGAAAGGCCCCTCCCCCATTGCTGGCCGCCTGGGTGGGAAAACCCCAGATATTGCCCAGTCCTACCGCTGCTCCCGCGGCCGCCATGATAAACCCGAAGCGGGAAGCGAAATGTTCTCTCACTCTTTATTCCTTGAATTATCTTGATGGTTGAATCAGGCCGGCCCGGCGGGGGCCGTATCGTGATGAGGCCAGGCGTTGATCACCGCCTTGACCAAGGTGGCCAGGGGAATGGCAAAAAATACCCCCCAGAAGCCCCAGAAGCCGCCAAACACCAGCACCGCCACAATAATGGCGATGGGATGCAGGTTGACCGCCTCGGAAAACAGCACCGGCACCAGCACGTTGCCGTCCAGCGCCTGAATAATGGCGTAGGCCACCATCAGATAGAAAAACGCCGGGGTAAAGCCCCACTGAAACAGCCCGACCATGGCCACCGGCACGGTGGCGGCGGCGGCGCCAATATAGGGGATCAGCACCGAAAACCCCACCAGCACCGCCAGCAACAGCGCGTAGTTGAGCCCCAGCAGGGCAAAGGTCACATAGCTGACGCCACCGACGATCAGGATTTCAATGACCTTGCCACGCACATAGTTGGCGATCTGCACGTTCATCTCGTGCCAGACCCGGGAGATCAATTCCCGGTTTTCCGGCAGAAAGCGGCTCATGCTGTGCAGCAGCGCCGGCTTGTCCTTGAGCATAAAAAACACCAGCACCGACACCAGAATGAGATACACCAGCAGCACCGCCACATTGGTCAGCGAGCTGATGGACACGCTTAGAATGGCGTCTGCCGAGCCCACCAGCCGGCCCCGCAGATCGTTGAGCAAATTCTGCATCAGGGTCACATCCACCAGCTCCGGATATTGTTCGGGCAGGGTCAGCAACACCTCCTGGGCCCGATTGATCATGGCGGGAATTTCCCGGGCCAGATTGGCACTCTGAGTCAGAATGGAAGGCACCAGGCTCACCAGCGACAGCACCAGCAGCATCGCAAACATCAGCAGCACCAGTCCCGCAGCCGGCCCTCTGCCCAGTCCCAGCCGGCGCAGTCGCCCCACCGGCCACTCCAGCAGGTAGGCAATGACGATGGCGGCGAAAAATGGCGCCAGTATATGGCCCATGAAATACACCACCACAAAGCCGAACAGTAACAGCAAAAACAGCACAACCGCTCCCGGATCGGAAAACCGCTGCCGATACCAGCGCTTGATTACATCCAACATGCAGAGTGTCCTTATGGGTGTTTGGTTACGATGAGTTCAAGCCGGTGCGAAGTCTCCTTTACCACCTCGACTCCCTGCCCGATGCGCTCGAGATAGGCGGGTATATCCTGGCGTGAGCCGGGGTCGGCCAGCACCAGCCACAGCCGGCGGCCGTCCTCGGCCGACTTCAGCCAGAGCTTGACCTCAAGCAATGGCAGGGGGCAGCGCAGAGTGCTGACATCCAGTTGATCCATTCCTTATACCCTGAAAAAAGAAAGTATTATCCCCCTCCTGTGGTCCGCAAACAATGCTTGTGACGCCCGATACGGCCGGTTATTCTGCCAGCCCCACACCGGCAAAAAGGTTTACCCCATGAGGTTACGCTCCGCGCCCCTGATACTGGCTCTCGTTCTGCCCACGCTTCTGACCGCCCGGGCCGACAACAGTTTGCCCGATATCGGCACCGCCGGGGTCAGCGCCATGTCGGTAGAGCGGGAGGTGCGTTTTGGCGACGCCTTCAGTCGCTTTGCCCGGGCCAACCAGCCGGTGGTGGACGATCCCGTACTGAATGAATACGTCACCGATCTGGGACTGAAACTGCTCTCTCAGGCCGATTCGGTACGCTTTCCGTTTCGCTTTCTGCTGATCCGGGACGACAGCATCAACGCCAGTGCCTTTCTGGGCGGCGTGGTGCAGCTGCATACCGGTCTGTTCCTGTACGCAGAAAACGAAAGTGAACTGGCCTCGGTCATGGCTCACGAAATTACCCATGTCACCCAGCGCCATATTGCCCGCTACCTGGAATCCCAGTCCCGTAGTACGCCGCTGACCATTGCCGGCCTGGTCGGCTCGGTGGCACTGGCGGTGGTTAACCCTCAGGCGGGTATGGCCGCGCTGCAGACCACCCTCGGTCTGAAAATGCAGTCTGCCATCAACTATACCCGCGATAACGAATTTGAGGCCGACCGGCTGGGACTGCGGTTACTGTACAACGCCGGTTTTGACCCCAACGCCATGGCCAGCTTCTTTCAGAAACTGGCCGACAAGTACCAGTTTGCCAGCACACCGCCACAAATACTGCTTACCCACCCTCTGCCCGCCAGCCGGATTGCCGAGGCCCGCAGCCGGGCGGCGGAATACGCCGTACGCCCATTGCCGCCGTCCCTGAACTTTCAGCTGGCCAAAGCCCGTATTATGGTGCGCCTGCAGCAGGCCAGCACACGGGAACTGCACAAATATTTTGAAAAGGAAGCCGCCAGCGGGAATACCTGGCTGCCGGATGCCGCCCGTTACGGCCAGGCCCTCGGCCTGATGGCCATCAATAAACCCGAGGCGGCCCGGCCGCTGCTGTCGCAGCTGGCCAAAAGCCATGGCAATAACCTGTTCGTACTCGATGCCCTGACCGATCTCGATAACGCCGAAAGCCGCCATGATGCTGCCATCAAGCGGCTGGAGCAGGCTCACAAGCGCCTGCCCGACAACCGGGTGGTGGTCATCAATCTGGCCGATACCCTGCTGCAGGCCGGGCGACATCAGGAGGCCGCCATCCTGCTCGACGAGTATGCCCGTCGCCAGGGTGACAATGCGCTGGTATGGGAGCTGCTGGCCCAGTCCCTGCGTCCGCTGGGAGACGAATCAGCCTTTCGCCGGGCTCAGGCCGAGCTGGCCGCACTGCAAGGCCGCTATGATGTGGCCGTGCAGCAAATGGAACTCGCCGCCACCCTGTCACAGGATGCCATGCAGCGGGCCCGCCTCGGCGCCCGGCTGGAACAGCTGCGCCAGCAACAGCAGGAGTGGGAAGCGCTGAGGAACTGATAAGCGAAAATGAGGGCTGCCTCCTCTTGTAGCCGCCGCTTCAGCTGGCGGGACCTGCGTAGCAGGTCTGCTTATCTGGCCTGCTTCGCAGGCCCTGCCGACTAAAGTGGCAGCTACGAGCCCCCTTTATTTCCCCAATAGTTTTCCCGCCAGCGGGCAATATCCTCGGCCCTGAGCTCGCCCTGATGACGCGCGGCCAGCTTGCCGTCAGGATCGATCACAAAGGTGGTGGGCAGCACCCGGGGCAACTCAAAGGGCCAGGGGCCCTTCAGACTGGTCACCACAGGTATCGTTATCGCCAGCCGTTGCTGCATTGCCTGCAACGCCTGGGCCGGCATGGTATCAAAACTGACCGCCAGCACCGCCGGCCCGGCAGCCTGCCCCAGTTCATTCAGCAGCGGCAGCTCGCGCAAACAGGGCGCGCACCACTCGGCAAAGTAGTTCACCACCAGCCACTCGCCCCGGTAATCCTTCAGCCGTTGCTGCTCACCGTCGGCCAGGGTGAGGGTAGCCGCCTCACGGCAGCCAGCCAATACCAGCAGCGCCGTCAAAAACCCGATGCGAAGTTTGCCCATTGCGCTTTTCCTTCTATACAATGCCCGCAGCCACGCCACAGGAGTGAATAATGAGTCTGCTTATCTACCATAATCCCCGCTGTTCCAAAAGCCGGGAAACCCTGTCCCTGTTGCAGGAAAAAGGCCTTGAGCCCGAGATTATCAAATATCTGGACACGCCCCCTGATGCAGCGCAACTGAAAGTCCTGCTCAAGCAGCTGGGCATGAGTTCGGCCCGTCAGCTGATGCGCACCAAGGAAGATATCTACAAAACCCTTGAGCTGGCAGACGTCACCGACGAGGACGCCCTGATCGCCGCCATGGTCGCCAATCCCAAACTGATCGAGCGCCCCATTGTGGTATGCAACGGCAAGGCCGCCCTGGGCCGCCCGCCCGAGCAAGTACTGGATATTCTGGAATGACCACCGCTTTTGCCCGCAAACTGGCACTGACCGGCTATCTGGGGCTGATTGCCTGGGTCGCCCTCTGGCATGGTGTGATTTCGCCCCATCCGGAGCTGGGTGCCCGCTTTATGCTGCTGATGTGGCTGCCCTGGCTGTTTATTCCCATGCCGGGCATGCTCAAAGGCAATCCCTACACCCACGCCTGGGCGGTATTTCTGATCATGCCCTACTTTCTTCATTCCCTGACCCTGCTGTGGGTGGATGAAGGAGAGCGCTGGCTGGCGCTGGTGGAGCTGCTGTTCGCCACCACCATGTTTGTGGGCAACAGCTACTACGCCAAGCTGCGCGGCCGCGAGCTGGGCCTGAGCATTCGCAAGAAGAAAAAGGATTGATGTGAGGGAATAGGGACTGGGGATTAGGGAATCGTCTGGCCCGGCGTTTACAACTCCCCAATCCCTATTCCCAAGTCCCCGATTTAAAGTCCCAATATTTCCCGGGTGAAAGGCAGGCTCAGCTTGCGCCTTGCCTGAAACGAGGCATTGTCGAGCAGGTCCAGCGCCGCCAGCAGGGTGCTCATGTCCCGGGACAAACGGCTCAGCAGCAACCTGCCTACATCCGTGGGCAGCTTGAAACCGCGCAGCTCGGCACGCAGTTGCAAAGCACTGAGCTTGCCTTCATCGTCCAGGGTCTTGAGCTGATAGGCCACCCCCCAGTCCAGTCGCGAGGCCAGATCCGGCAGCCCCAGCCCCAGATTGCGGGACGGGGCCGAGGCGCTGATCACCAGGCTGCCCGCCGCCCGCTCCCGCCGGCGGTTAAAGAAGTTGAACACCGCCCGCTCCCACTCATCCACCCCGGCAATGGCATCCAGATTGTCGAGACACACCAGCGGCAGCAGCTCCATGCCGTCAAGCAGGCGCGGTGACATGCGCCGGTAAGCGTGCAATGGCAGACAGGTGGCCGCCTCGCCGCTGGCGTTGACGTCGGCACAGGCCGCATGCAGCAGATGGGAGCGACCGGAGCCGGGCTGACCCCAGAGATAAATCACCTCGTCGCCCTGCCCCAGAGCCGCATTCTTCAGGGCGGTGATCAGCTGGGCATTGTCGCCCGGATAGAAACTGGCAAAGGTTTCATCATCGGGCAGCTGCACCGCCAGCGCCAGCTGGGCCGGTTGCTGCTCGTCATCGCCGTCCCGGCTCAACGGACTGTCTCCGTCAGCCGGTAACGGCGCTCACCGAGCGATGACAGGCCGGCGCTGCTCAGGGCTGGTTCCACCACCGGCGTGGACAGCACCAGGCGAAAACGGGCCTGGTCGCCGGCACTGTCGAGCAGCCGGATATCACTGACGCCTTCAAGCCGGCCAAGGCGCTGCTCCAGCCGCACCATATCGGTAAAGCGTTCCAGACCGCTGACCACTATGGTCAGCTCACCAGGCGCATCGGTACCCGCCGGCAATGCCTCGGCCGGGGCCGTATTGCCTGGCCGGGTTGCCGTCTCCGCGCCTTTATGGCTGATCCAGTAGCCATTGACTGCCGCCAGCAGCTCCATCGGGGTGCCGGCATCGCCCTGGGCAAGGGCCTGCTCACTGTCTTGCGAGAACAGGCGCCAGCGCAACCTGCCGTCTTGCTTGACTACCGCCAGCCAGGCCGCGGCACCATATCGACGACTGGCCTCGGACAGGGTGTCTTTCGCCAGACTGTCCTTGTCTATCTGCATATGCTCCTGCAGATCCCATAGCGGCCACAACAAAGGAATGGCGTAATCCAGCGACGCCTGCCGCCAGCCGGCAGTCATACCATCAAGAGCATGCTGTCCGTCCACCTGCCATACCAGCAGCGACGGACGCTCACCGGTCCAGGCACGCAATCCGGCGCTGTCCAGCAGCGGCAACAGCTCGGCCTGATCAAACTGCACCCGGTAGCCGCCCCGGGTGTGTTCGTCCTGGCGGTAGCGGGACCAGTTCTCAATCATTTCGTCACGCACCCAGGACGCCCTGCCCGGCTCGCCCACCAGACGATCCAGCAGCAGATCCACCGCCTGCTCCCGGGCCTGGGCCCGGCTGTAGGGGGCAGAATCAAGTTGTACCTCAAACACGGACGCGGCCGACGCACCGGTAACCCCCAGCAGCATCAGCGACAGCAGCAGTTGTTTCAGCATGACGTGACCATTGTCGAAAATCGGGCGCTCATGATAACCACTGACCGGGACTCATGCCAGAATCAATGGGGCCGCTCCCTGGGCAGCACCAGGTTCAGCAGAATGCCGACAATGCCGCACAGGCTGATACCCTGCAGGCTGAAGTCGCCGATGCCAAAGGCCATGCCGCCAATACCGAACACCAGGATCACCGCCACGATGCAAAGGTTGCGGGCCTGGGACAGATCCACCTGGTGCTTGATCAGGCTGTTCAGGCCAACGGTGGCGATGGAGCCGAACAGCAAAATCATGATGCCGCCCATCACCGGCACCGGAATGCTCAGCATCAGGGCACCGAACTTGCCCACAAAGGCCAGGGCAATGGCAAAACCGGCGGCCCAGGTCATGATCACCGGGTTGAAGTTTTTGGTCAGCATGACAGCACCGGTCACTTCGGAATAGGTGGTGTTGGGCGGACCGCCAAACAGCGAGGCGGCGCCGGTGGCCAGGCCGTCACCCAGCAGGGTGCGGTGCAGGCCGGGCTTTTTCAGGTAATCCTTGCCAGTGACCGAGCCGATGGCCAGCACGTCACCGATATGCTCAATGGCCGGGGCAATGGCCACCGGCAGCATGAACAGCACCGCCTGCCAGTTCCATTCCGGTGCCACGAAGTCGGGCACCGAGAACCAGGCCGCATCCCGCACCGGGGTGAAGTCCACCACGCCAAAAGCCAGCGCCAGACCGTAACCCACGGCAATACCGGCGGTAATGGGCACCAACCGGAACACGCCTTTGGCCAGAGTGGATACCAGCAAAGTGGTAATCAGGGACGCCAGCGACAACCACAGGGCGGTGTCGTGCTCCACCAGCACGGCGCTGCCGTCACCGCTCTTGCCGATGGCCATGTTCACCGCCATGGGCGCCAGACCCAGACCAATCACCATGATCACCGGGCCCACCACCACGGGTGGCAGCAACCGGGTCAGCAGGGCGGTACCGCGCCAGCGCACCAGCTGGCTGAGCAGCACATACATGATGCCCGCCGCCATCAGGCCGCTCATGGTGGCGGGAATGCCCCAGGTCTGCACGCCGTAGAGAATGGGCGCGATAAAGGCAAAGGACGATGCCAGAAAGATGGGCACCTGGCGTTTGGTACAGATCTGAAACACCAGAGTACCAATGCCGGCGGTGAACAGTGCCACGTTCGGATCCAGGCCGGTGATCAGCGGCATCAGCACCAGGGCACCAAAGGCCACAAACAACATCTGGGAACCGGCCAGAGCCTGGCGCAGGGGAGTGTGCACCGCCGGCTGGCCGGACGCCAGCTCCTGAGTGCGTTCAGCGGGATTCATTTGCTATAACCTCAAACAACAGAAAAAAACCGGCCTGCGCCGGTTTTACATGAACTTACTTGGTACCAAAAATCTTGTCGCCGGCATCGCCCAGGCCGGGAATGATATAGCCGTGCTCGTCGAGCCGTTCGTCCACGGAAGCACAGTACAGCTCCACGTCCGGGTGGGCCGCTTCCAGCGCCTTGATGCCTTCGGGGGCGGCTACCAGCACGATCACCTTGAAATTGGTGCAGCCGTGCTGCTTGAGCAGATCGATGGTGGCGATCATGGAGCCACCGGTGGCCAGCATGGGATCCACGATCAGCGCCAGACGCTCGTCGATGTGGCTCACCAGCTTGTTGAAGTAGGATACCGGCTGCAGGGTTTCTTCATCCCGGTATACCCCCACCACGCTCACCCGGGCGCTCGGCATATGCTCGAGCACACCGTCCATCATGCCGAGGCCGGCGCGCAGGATGGGCACGACCGTGACCTTTTTGCCCTTGAGCTGATCCACCTCGGTGGCGCCGGTCCAGCCGTTGATGGTGGTTTTCTCGGTTTCAAAATCGGCAGTGGCTTCATAAGTCAGCAGACTGCCGACTTCCTTCGCCAGTTCACGAAAGCGTTTGGTGCTGATATCGGCTTCCCGCATCAGACCCAGCTTGTGTTTCACCAAAGGGTGCTTGACCTCAACGACTTTCATCGACAACTTCTCCCGACCACTGAAATAACGGACACAAAAAACCGCGGAACTCTAGCATAAAATAGCGCCCGGCGGCATACTTTCAGCACCAATTTTAGCAAACACGGAGCCGGGACGGCGCCCGTCATGACCAGGCTTGCTGTAACGGTTTCAAAGGGCTCCTCAAACGGCGTTGCCAGTGGCACTGACCCACGCATTAAATTAGAATAGCCGGCGAAACACTTACCCGGGCCGGCCACGGAGCCGAAGAGCACCGAGCGGGCTCAACACCAATGACAAGGTATCAACACGTGACGCAGAACAAACCCCTGAGCTACAAAGACGCCGGTGTCGACATCGACGCCGGTAACGCCCTGGTTGAACGCATCAAGGGCGTCAGCCGCCGCACTCAGCGCCCGGAAGTCATGGGCGGTCTCGGGGGCTTTGGCGCCCTGTGCCAGCTGCCCACCGGTTACAAGGAGCCGGTACTGGTGGCCGGCACCGACGGTGTGGGCACCAAGCTGCGCCTGGCCATTGACCTCAAGCGCCACCAGGGCGTGGGCGTGGATCTGGTGGCCATGTGCGTTAACGATCTGATTGTGCAGGGTGCCGAGCCGCTGTTTTTCCTCGACTATTACGCCACCGGCAAGCTGGACGTGGACACCGCCGCCGACGTGGTCACCGGCATTGGTGAAGGCTGCGAGCTGAGCGGCTGCGCCCTGATCGGCGGCGAGACCGCGGAAATGCCCGGCATGTACGAAGCCGGCGACTACGACCTGGCAGGATTTTGTGTGGGTGTGGTTGAGAAAAGCGGCATTATCGACGGCTCCAAAGTGGCCTCAGGTGATGCCCTGATCGCCCTGGCCTCCAGCGGCCCGCATTCCAACGGTTATTCCCTGATCCGCAAGATCCTGGAAGTGAGCCAGGCAGATCTGAACCAGCCTCTGGGCGACGCCACCCTGGCCGACGCCCTGATGGCCCCCACCCGCATCTATGTGAAGCCGGTGCTGGAACTGATCAAGCAGTTTGACATTCACGCCCTCAGCCACATTACCGGCGGCGGTTTCTGGGAAAACATTCCCCGCGTATTGCCCGAGAGCGCCAAGGCGGTGATCGACGGCGCCAGCTGGCAGTGGCCCGAGGTGTTCACCTGGCTGCAGCAGGCCGGCAACGTGGAAACCCATGAAATGTACCGCACCTTCAACTGTGGTGTGGGCATGGTGATCGCCCTGCCCGCCGACCAGGCCGACGCCGCCGTTCAGTTTATGCAGAACGCCGGCGAGAACGCCTGGGTCATCGGTCACATCGAGCAGGCCGCCGACGGCGAAGAGCAGGTCGAAATCAAATGAAACGCATCCTGGTGCTGATCTCCGGCAACGGCAGCAACCTGCAGGCCATGCTGGATCAGGCGGCCGATGGCCGCCTGGGCGGCGAGGTGGTGGCGGTGATCAGCAACAAGGCCGAGGCCTATGGCCTAGAGCGGGCCCGCATGGCGGGGGTAGCCACCGAGGTACTGCCGGGCAGGGACTACCCCGACCGGGAAAGCTATGACACCGCCCTGATGCAGCTGATTGACGGTTACCAGCCGGATCTGCTGGTGCTGGCGGGCTTTATGCGCATTCTCACTCCCGGCTTTGTGCGCCGCTATGAAGGGCGAATGCTCAACATTCACCCTTCCCTGCTGCCCAAATATCAGGGGCTGAACACCCATCAGCGGGCCATTGACGCCGGCGACGACGAACACGGCTGCAGCGTGCACTTTGTGACCGAAGAGCTGGATGGCGGCCCGGTGATTTTGCAGGCCCGGGTGCCGGTGTTTGCCGAAGACGACGCCACCACGGTGGCCGAGCGGGTGCATGTGCAGGAGCACGCCATCTATCCGCTGGCGGTGCGCTGGTTCTGCGACGGCCGGCTGGCCATGAAGGACGGCCAGGCCTGGCTGGATAACCAGCCCCTGCCGCCGGAAGGCCACGCCGGCGAGTAAGCCGCCACAGAATAAACCGTAAAAAGAATGCTTCGGCATTCTTTTTTTATGGCTGTGACGGACTGGCCGGCAATAACAGCATGGCGTTAATGCCGGTGCTGCTGGCGTTCGCCAGCGCCGGGCTGCTGGCCCGCGTCAGCAGCAGGCTGGCCCGCGTCAGCAGCAGGCTGGCCCTGTCGGTGGCGGCGGTGAGCCAGGCGGCCAGCGACCAGTGGCGTAATGGCAACACGGCCTCCTCCAGCCCCTTGTTTGCCAGCAGCGGCGCCAGCTCATCCATTTTTGCCGCCGGCACCAGCACCCACAGCGGCCAGCCACTCCGTCCGGCCAGGGCCTGGCCCTGCTCCAGCAGCCCGGTATCGCTGATATCATCCAGTACCACCAGTAACTGGTTCAGCGGCCGAAAGTGCGCCCCCAGCAGCAAGACCGGACGCTGCACCCCACTCAGCCATACCGGCAGGGGCTCTCCGGCACTGAGCATCAGCACCGCCATATCGTCGCCGCTGGCAGCACTGAGCAGTTGCTCACGCCGGCCCCGGGTCACCTCCCGGCTCCATTCCAGCGCCCGTTGCCGGGCCAGGGCCGCCAGCCGCTGTTCGGCCCGCTCTCTGCGCCGCTGCAGCTGCCAGGCCAGCTGAGCACTGCTGAGCGGCCTGACCTTGCCGGTCAGCAGGCTGATCTCGCGACTGCAGGGCAGCTCGCCACAACGCAGCAGATATTCGTCTTCCACAAACACGGTACGCAGGCTTACGCCCTGTCCGGCGGCAAAGTCCACCACCGCTTCCAGTTGTTCCAGCTCCCGGCCACTGAGCTCCAGATACCAGACCAGACGCCGCATCATGACGTTTTCTCCCCGGTGTCACCGTTGTCGTCATCATGCCGGTGCAGCTTGCGCTGTACCTCGGCCAGCCGTGCCAGGCACTGCTGCACCCGGCCGTTGACCGAGTCTGCCGGGTAATTCCCCTGATCGTCGATCTGACCCACCGCCATACCGGTGAGCAGGGCCAGGGCCTGATCCAGCTCGGATACCGCATACACGCTGAATTGCCCTTCGGCCACGGCATCGCGCACTTCCCGGCTCAGCATCAGGTTGTCGGTGTTGCTGGCAGGAATGATCACCCCCTGACCAGGCGCCATCCCCCGGGCCTGACAGACCTCAAAAAAGCCCTCAATCTTTTCGTTGACGCCACCAATGGGCTGCACCCGGCCAAACTGGTTAATGGAGCCGGTGACCGCCAGAGCCTGGTTAAGGGGCACTTCCCCCATGGCGGAGATCAGGGCGCAGCATTCGGCCACCGAGGCGCTGTCGCCTTCGATCATGCCGTAAGACTGCTCAAAGGCCAGGCTGGCGGACACCGGCATGGGACCTTCGGCGGCGTAACGGTGACTCAGAAAACGGGACAGAATCAGCATGGCCTTGGCGTGTATGGCCCCGCTCAGCTTCACCTCGCGCTCGATATCGAGCACGGATCCGCTGCCCAGCCGGGCAATGGCGGTAATGCGTGCCGGCTGACCAAAACGGTAGTTGCCCATGTCCAGCACCGTCAGACCGTTGACCTGCCCGACCACGGCGCCCTCGGTATCGATCAGCTTGCTGCCACGCAATATCGACTCTTCCATGCGGCGGTGGATACGCGCCGCCCGCCGCCGTCCCGCCGCCCGCGCCCGCTCAACCGCCTCACCACTAATGCAGCTCTGACTGGCACTTTCGGTCAGATAGTTGGCCTCCTGCAGCACATCGGTCAGCTCTTCGGTCAGTGCCGACAGCCGCTGCTGATCATCCGCCAGCCGGCCGGCATACTCGATCATGCGGGCCACGCCACAGCGGGTAAGTGGACGCAGATCCTGCTGGCGCGCCAGCCAGCCGATAAAACGGGCATACCGCTGCAGATTTTCCTGGCTGACCTCAATATCGTCGTTATAGTCCGCCTGCACCTTGAACAGCTTGCCAAAGTCCGGATCATGGGCCGCCAGCAGGTAATACAACCGGCGATCACCGATAAGGATCACCTTGAGCTCCAGGGGCACCGGCTCAGGCTCCAGGCTGACGGTACTGGCCAGACTGTAAAAGCGTTCCAAAGATTCAATTCGGACTTCACGGGCATAGAGCGCCCGCTTCAGCACTTCCCACACCATGGGCTGCTGCAGCAGTCGTTGCACATCGAGGATCAGATAGCCACCATTCGCCTTGTGCAGGGCACCGGCACGGATCAGGGTAAAATCGGTGATCAGGGCGCCCTGCTCCACATGGTGCTCCACCCGACCCAGCAACCGGATGAGATTGGGCCAGTCTTCGTAAATCACGGGCGCACCCTGTGTGTCGGCGTTATCCACCAGCAGATTAAGCCGATAACGCGCCAGCAGATGAGCCGGCAGCTCACCTTCGCGCATATAGGCCAGCAACAGGTTGACGTTGCCCGCCAGATCCTGCTGAATCGCTTCCAGGTGATGAATGGCCGGCTCGCAGCCGGCATATTCCTCGCACAGCTCATCGATCAGGCTGCCACCGGCGAACATGACCATTTCTTCGTTCAGCCACTGAATGTGTTGCTGGGTTTCCCGCTTCCACTGAGGAAACTGCTGCAGCACCTCCTGCAACCGTTTTTCCACCCGTTCAATGGCCTGCTCCATGGCGGCGCGTTCCGCTTCCGGCAGCTGGTGGAAACTGCGCGCATCCAGCACTTCTCCGTCCTTTTTCGGTGCCAGGGTAAAGCCGGTGGGGGTTTTGATCAGGGCCACCTCTTCGGCCTTGGCCAAGACCCTGACTTCGTTCATGGCGGCGGTCTGGCGCTCGGCCAGCTGCTGGTTTAGCTCATCCAGCCGGTTATGGTATTCCTCGGTATCAAAAATGGCCGGAATGGACAACAACAGCTCTTCCACCAGCTTGTCGAGACTAGCGCGAAAACGCCGCCCCACTCCCGGAGGCAGCACCAGCAGTTCGGGCCGTATCGCTTCTTCAAAACCGTGGACATAACACAAGTCCGCCGGCACCGGCTCGCTTTCTGCCCGGCCGCTGAGAAAGCGCCGGATCAGGGTATGCCGGTTGCAGTTTTCCGGCGCCATCATGTAGATGTTAAACCCCTGACGGCGTATGCCAGTGCCAAACGACAGGGCTTCGAGCAGCTGCTCCTGCCCCACCATTGCACCGCTGTCGGTGAGCTCGTCGGTGGTGGTAAAGGTAAACAGGGCTTCATCGCAGGCGCGATAAAGCCGTTGGGGATCAAGAGGAGATACAGCAGTCATGGCCAGCCTCGTACAGACAGTCTGCACAAAGCTTAGCCAATAAGCCTTCGAGCGTTGAGGTGCAGGCCCTTGCCGCTTTCAGGACAGTGCACTTCCGTCGGACAAAGCGCACTGCTTCTTTGGCTCGCCGTAAACCCATCCATGGGGGCTCCGCTGCGCCATCCCTGGCGCAGAGGGCCACAGAAGCAGTCACCCTTTGCCCTCCTGAGTCAGGCACAAAGTTGACTGTCAGTATCCTGCAGCCAGCACGATAGCCACATGAAACAGCAGCGGGGATTGCCGAAGCCGGCCGTCACATGCCATGGATGGCATGTGCCGAGCACTACAAGGATGTACTTGCAGCGTGCCGGCGAAGCGCAACCGCGCTGCTGCTTCGCATTGCGCTAGTTTTCAGCGATTTTTTCAAGGCTCAGGAGACGGGCTCTTCGCCGTTGCCGGCCACCCGCTCGCCGAGCCAGAACAGGTTGTATTCACCGGGCTGCATTTTGTGCCACTGCTCGTTGTTGGTAAGCGGCTGGGTGGCGATCACGGTAACGATGTCGTTGGGGGTGGTTTCCTGCTGAAAGTCGATTTCCACGTCTTCGTCAATCAGCCGGGCAGGCCCAAAGGGGGCACGGCGGGTGATCCAGTGCAGGTTATTGGTGCAGTAGGTCATCAGGTATTCGCCGTCGGTAAGCAGCATATTGAACACCCCCAGCCCGCGCAGCTGATCGCACAGGGTGGCCACATAACGGAACATGGCCGCCATGTTGCCGGGCTTGCGCGGATACTTTCGCTCCAGCTCGTGCAATATCCAGCAAAAGGCCAGCTCGCTGTCGGTGTCCCCCACCGGCTTGTGGCGGCCGGTCTTGAGCTTTTTATAGCCACTGAGCTGGCCATTATGGGCAAAGGTCCAGTAGCGCCCCCACTGCTCCCGGGTAAAGGGGTGAGTATTTTCCAGGGCAATGCCGCCCCGGTTGGCCTGACGGATATGGCTGACCACGGCGCAGCTCTTGATGGGGTATTCCTGCACCAGCTGGGCAATGCGCGACTGGCTGGAGGGCTGCGGATCCTTGAAGGTGCGCAGGCCCTTGCCCTCGTAAAATACAATGCCCCAGCCGTCCTTGTGGGGGCCGGTGCGCCCGCCCCGCTGCATCAGACCGGTAAAGCTGAAACAGATGTCGGTGGGCACATTGGCGCTCATCCCTAGCAGTTCACACATGGGCTTACTCTTGCTCCATTTCCTTTTCGACCAGCTGGATCAGAATGTGAATGATCTTGATGTGCACTTCCTGAATGCGGTCGGCGTAGCCGAAATGCGGTACGCGAATTTCCACATCCGCCAGCCCCGCCATTTTGCCGCCGTCCTTGCCGGTGAGGGCAATGGTTCGAATGCCCCTGGCTTTGGCCACCTCAATGGCCTTGAGGATATTGGCCGAGTTGCCGCTGGTGGACAGGCCGAGCAATACGTCCCCTTCCCGGCCCACCGCTTCCAGATAGCGGGAGAACACGAACTCGTAGCCAAAGTCGTTGGACACGCAGGACAGATGGCTGGGATCAGAAATGGCGATGGCCGGATAGCCGGGGCGGTTTTCCCGGTAACGGCCGGTCAGCTCCTCGGCAAAGTGCATGGCGTCGCAGTGAGAACCACCATTGCCGCAAGACAGCACCTTGCCGCCGGCCTTGAAGCTGTCGGCCAGCAGTCTGGCGGCCCGCTCAATGGCGGCAATGTTGGCGTCATCGGCCAGAAAGCGGCTCAGCACCTCGGCGGCTTCGTTCAGCTCGCTGCGGATCAGACTCTGATACATGTAATGGCCTCTTGCTTGCGGTAAAAGGGCATTTTGGCACAAGTGCTGCAAAGCGAAAAGCCGAAGGAGTCCGGGCTCGGCCCGGTACAGCTGGCCGCTATTCGTGACATTGGTCACACACTACTTTTTCAGTACAATGTTGCCAAGCTTTTAATACAAATTACTTACAGGTCTGGCACATGGACGCAAAAAACCGCATTGCAGCACTTATCGAACACCTGCAACAGGGCCTGCTGGAGCGGGAAACACCGGCCCGGCTGGCGCTGCTGGCGGCCCTTTCCGGCGAGCACCTGCTGCTGCTGGGTCCTCCCGGCACCGCCAAAAGCGAGCTGTCGCGCCGGCTGCACACCCTGATGGCCGACGGCAGCTATTTTGAGCGGCTGCTGACCCGCTTCTCGGTACCGGAAGAGCTGTTTGGTCCTCTGTCCATCAAGGCGCTGGAGCAGGACAGATACCTGCGCCAGACCAAGGGCTATCTGCCCGAGGCGTCCATCGCCTTTATCGACGAGATCTTCAAGGCCAACAGCGCCATTCTCAACAGCCTGCTGACCCTGCTCAACGAGCGCCAGTTCGACAATGGCAACGAGCGCCTGCCGGTGCCCCTGGTGTCGGTGATCGCCGCCAGCAACGAGCTGCCGGAAGGGGCCGAGCTCAACGCCCTGTACGACCGCTTTCTGCTGCGCTATCAGGTGGCGCCGGTGGGTGACGACGCCTTTACCGGCCTGCTGACCCTGAACAGCGACTATCAGGCGCCGGCGGCCGAGCTGAAGTTAACCGGTGCCGAGCTGGCCGCCCTGCGCAAGGAAGCCGGGCAGCTGCCGCTGTCGCCTGCGCTGATCCGCCTGCTGCACAGCCTGCGCCGTTTTCTCGCCGAGCAGGAAATTCCGGTGTCCGACCGGCGCTGGCGCAAGGTGGTCAAGCTGCTCAAGGTATCCGCCTGCTGCAACGGCCAGCAACAAGCCGACCTGCTCGACGCCTGGCTGCTGCCCCACTGCCTGTGGCAGCAGCCGGAGCAGCAGGGTCGCCTGACCGACTGGCTGCACGAGCACGTTGCCGCCGATCCGGGCTTCAGCCCGCAGCTGGTAAGCGAGCTGGTGGACAGCTGGCAGGAGCGGCTGGATCAGGACGCCGATCCTGTGCTGCCGTCCCTCAACGAGCAGGGCTACCAGCTTTACCTCGACGAGCAGGGCCAGCCGGTCACCGAAGCCAGGGGCGAACGGCAACGCCGCAATGAAAGCGGTCAGCTGCTTTATCGTCAGCCCCGGCTGCCGGACTCGGTGTTTACCGAGCAGGAAATTCGCAACCTCGGCGGCAATCTGGATCAATACCAGCCGCTGATGGAAAGCTATCAGCGCCCCAGCGCCCTGCAGCCCAGGGCCTGGCCGGCGAGCCATGTGGCCTCGCGCCTACGCCAGCTGGATGAACGCATCGATGAGCTGGCCCAGTACCTTGAATGGCTTGAGCGCCAGCAGCAGGGTCTGGGCCAGCGGCTGCGCCAGCACCTGTGGCTGAGCCCGGCGCTGGGTGAGCGCGCCCGCGCCCAGCTGGAGCAGCAACAGGCCGGCCTGAGCCGTCAGCACGAGCGACTGCAGGCATTGCGCCGGGCCTTTGCCGAACTGCCGGTTGAAGACTGATATGGCCCCCGCCCAAAGTGCCGGCCTGGCGCCGTTAAGCGAGCTGCCCGCCAGCCTGTTCAGCCTGGTGGTGACTCACCCCCTGGGCAGCCTGCTGCCCCGGGCCAACCGGGTGCTGGACATGCTAAGTGAACTCGACAAGGGCCGGCTGCCGGCCCCCGGCGACTGGTTGAGCACCAGCACCGAGCGACGTATTCGCCAGCTGCTGGTGCGCGCCAGTGCACTGGAATACTGCAAGGAAACCCCGGACGTGGCCCGGGCCATCGTACAGGACATATTACTGGTGCTGGAGCAGGTGGAGCTGGACTGGCCGGCCACCGCCGGTTTGCTCACGCAACAGGGCATGGCTGCTGAGCAGGCCGAGCGCCGCGCCCGGGCCCGGCACACGCGCAGAGCCCTTGCCAGGCTGGCGGAGCAGTGGCAGCAGCGCATCAGCCTGTGGCAGGCGCTGGATGACGTGGCCGAGGAGTTCGGCATCGCCCCGGCCATCGGCACCGACAAGGACAGCGGCAATCTGAGAGACAGAGCCTGGTTTGATCTGCTGCGCCTGGCCCGCTGGGTGGCGGATATTCGTGAGCTGCAAAAGCTGCTTAAACTCATGGGCCAGCAGCGCCCGGATCCGGAGCAGAGCGCCACCCTGAGCCAGTTGCAGCAGATGATGAGCCCCCGAGACAAGGGCCCCCGGGAGCGGCGGCTGCCGGGCATTCCCATGGAAACCCAGGGCATTACCCGCTCCGATAACCTGTCGCGCATGCTGGCACTGGAGGCGGCCCTGCTGGGGCATCCGTCTCTGCACATGCTGTGGCACGCCCGCCGGGCCGAACAGAGCCTGCTCAGCTATGCCGTGGCCGGGGTGATGCCCATCGACGCGGGCAACGACTGGCCCCTGCCCCGGGCGGGCAAGGGCGAAGGGGACGGCAAGGGCACCCAGCTGGGCCCCATTATTCTGTGCCTGGACACCTCCGCCTCCATGCACGGCCTGGCGGAGCAGGTGTCCAAGGCCATGGTGCTGGAAGCCCTGCGCATGGCCAAACAGCAGCAAAGAGGCTGTCTGGTGTATCTGTTTGGCGGCGCCGGTGAATTGCTGGTGCTCGACAATCACACCCTGACCCTGCCCGAGCTGCTCGACATGCTGCGCGGCTCCTTCAGCGGCGGCACCGATGTAAGCACGCCGCTCAATGCCGCCCTGACCCGGCTGCAGCAGCTGGAGTGGCGCCAGGCGGATATTCTGCTGGTAAGCGACGGCGAGTTTGAGGTTTCCCGAGAGCTGCAGGCCCAGGTAGAACACGGCAAGGAAGCCCTGGGCGTGCGCCTGTTTGGCCTGCAGCTGGGTTATGCCACCGCCCTGCACGCCATGCGCAAGGTGTGCGACCCTGTGCACCTGTTCAGCGACTGGCGCAGCCTGGAGCAGGCGGCAAGAGCTTAAGCCTCGTAAGCGTTTGCTTTGCCGTGCACTACCGTCGGCCAAAGCGCACTGCTTCTCCGGCACGCCGTGAATACCTCCCTGTAGGCTCCGCTGCGCCATCCATGGCGCAGAGGGCACGGCGAAGCAGACACCCTTTGCCCTCCTAGGGACACTCGGCGCTGACTGACCGATGAAATGCAGCGCCGATGTTACTCGAAGCAGCTGCGGGGATTGCCGAAGCCGACCGTCGTATGCCATGGAAGTACTTGCAGCGTGTCGGCGGAGTGCAACCGCGCAGCTGCTTCGCATGGCAATTGTTGGTGTGTTTAGCTTCTCACCATTACCAGCCGGGGTTCGCCGGGGCCGAAGTAGTCTGTTTCACGGCCGGCTTCGGCAAAGCCCAGACTTTGGTAAAGATGCAGCGCCGGGTTGTCGGGCAATACCGTCAGTTTGATGCGCGCACAGCCCTGCTCTTCAAGCGCGGTTACCGCCGCCTGCAGCAGTTGCCGGCCCAGCCCTTGCCCCCGCGCCGCCGGTGCCACCGCCAGCGATAAAATCCAGCCCTCATTGACGCTCTCGCCCCGGCCCGCCAGGGCATAGCCCAGCAGCTCGCTTTTATCTTCGGCCACCAACAGCGAGCCCGGCCACAGATCCCAGGCCTGGCGCAGAAAAAAGTCCGGATAGCCATGATCCCCAAAGGCGGAGCATTCCAGGCCATATACCGCCGCCAGATCGGCCTTGGTTGCGGTTCTTATTTTCATCGATTGTTCCTGTTCCCTACATTGCGGGCAACATGGTAAGCGCATCAAAGGCCTGTTGCACAGACCCTGCCGGCTAAAGCGGCAGCTACAGCTGTTTAAATAACAACCAAGAAGCTACGCTTTAAAGTGTCTACAAAAAGGAGGCAGCATGAGTTGGCGAACAGGCTGGTGGGGGCTGTGGCTGTTGTTGTTCAGCGCTCTGGCCCCGGCTCAGGAGCGTTACTGGCAGCTCGACATCAGGGGGGCCATTGGTCCCGGCATTTCCGACTACCTGGTCACCGAGCTGAACCGGGCTCAGATCGAGCGCCCGGCCCTGGTGCTGCTGACCATGGACACGCCCGGCGGCCTGTACAGCGCCACTCGCGACATTATTACTGCCATGCTGGAGTCCAGCGTGCCGGTGGTGGTTTATGTCTCTCCCGGCGGTGCCCGGGCCGCTTCTGCCGGCACCTATATTCTCTATGCCAGCCATGTGGCCGCCATGGCGCCGGGCACCCATCTGGGCGCCGCCACCCCGGTACAGATGATGCCCACCGGCACGCCACCACCCGGCGAGCCCGCCAAGGACAAGCAGAATGACGATGGCGAAAGCCCTGCTTCACCCGGCGGCAGCGCCATGGAGCGCAAGTCCCTCAACGACGCCATTGCCTACCTGCGCAGCCTGGCCCAGTTACGGGGCCGCAATGTGGAGTGGGCCGAGCAGGCGGTGCGTGACGCCGCCACCCTCACCGCCACCGAGGCCCTGGAGCAGAATGTGATTGAGCTGGTGGCCAGTGACATTCCCGACCTGTTGCAGCAGCTGGACGGCCGGGAAGTTTCTCTTAAAAATGACACCCTCACCCTGGCCACGGCGGGGCTGATTGCCGAGCTGCGCCAGCCTGACTGGCGTCAACAGTTCATTATCACCATCAGCAATCCCAATATCGCCTATCTGCTGATGCTGGTCGGCGTCTATGGCCTGCTGCTGGAATTTTACAGCCCGGGCTTTGGCGTGTCCGGGGTGATCGGCGCCATCTGCCTGCTGCTGGCCATGCTGTCGCTGCAGATGCTGCCGTTCAATATGGTGGGGCTGGGGCTGCTGGCCCTGGGGCTGGCGCTGATGGTGGCGGAAGGACTGACACCCAGCTTCGGCATTTTCGGCGGTGGCGGTCTGGTGGCCTTTGTGCTCGGCTCCGTGCTGCTGTTCGACACTCCGGACCAGGCCTTTCGCGTGGCCTGGCCCTTTATCGCCGCCTTTACGGTGTTTTCCCTCACCCTGATCCTGGTGGTGGTACGCATGATCGTAAAACAGCGCCGGGCGGCCCCGGTCTCCGGGGCCGATGCCATGGTGGGCGAACAGGGTGTGACCCTCACAACCCTCAATCCGAACGGCACCGTGATGATACAGGGTGAGCGCTGGCAGGCCCAAAGCCACACCACCATAGCTGCAAACAGCCCTGTTATCGTGGTGGCAGTACGGGATCTGGTGCTGGATGTTGAACCGACCAAGGAGACTGGGGAATGATCATTGATTTTCTTTATTTTCAGCTGCTGATCGTCATTCTGGTGATCATGCTGTTTGCCAGCATGTTTCGCATTCTGCGGGAATACGAACGGGGCGTGGTGTTTCTGCTGGGGCGCTTTTACAGAGTAAAGGGTCCCGGTTTTATTATTCTGATCCCCCTGGTGCAGCAAATGGTGCGGGTGGATCTGCGTATTGTGACCATGGACGTGCCGTCGCAGGATCTGATCTCGAAAGACAACGTCACCGTGCGGGTCAACGCCGTGCTGTATTTTCGCGTGCTGGATCCGCAAAAGGCGATCATCAATGTGGAAAACTATCTGGAAGCCACCAGCCAGCTGGCCCAGACCACCATGCGATCGGTGCTCGGCCAGCACGAGCTGGACGAGATCCTCTCGGCCCGGGACACCCTGAACGCGGATCTGCAGCGCATTCTGGATCAGAGCACAGACGGCTGGGGCATCAAGGTGACGGCGGTGGAGATCAAGCACGTGGATCTCGACGAATCCATGATCCGTGCCATTGCCCGCCAGGCCGAGGCGGAACGCTCCCGCCGGGCCAAGGTGATCCACGCCACCGGTGAGCTGGAAGCGTCAAAGCAGCTGCTGGAGGCCGCCCGCATGCTGGGCCAGCAGCCGGAAGCCATTCAGCTGCGCTACCTGCAGACCCTCACCGAGATCAGCAGTGACAACAGCAAGATAGTGGTGTTTCCCCTGCCCATGGAGCTGGGCAAGATACTGCAGAAAATGATCGCGGACGAGCCGCCGGAAGATCCCAATGGGCCGACGCAAATGACGTGAACACCGCAAGCGGGAAGTAGGTTGGCGATGAGCGGAGCGAATCCCAACACGAAGGCGCCTGTGAAATGTTGGAATTCGCGATGCTCATTCCAACCTACCCCCTGTCTCACCTGCGAAGCAGGTGGAGGTTACCGAATATTCAAGGGTTCAAAGCTCTTGATCAGCTCATCCAGGGCCTTGAGCTGGGCCAGGAAAGGCTCGAGCTTGTCCAGCGGCAGGGCGCTGGGGCCGTCGCAGTGGGCCTGGTCCGGGTTCGGGTGGGCTTCCAGAAACAGGCCGGCCAGTCCGGTGGACAGGCCCGCCCGGGCCAGATCCAGCACCTGCTCGCGGCGGCCACCGGACGCCTCGCCCAGGGGATCCCGGCACTGCAGGGCGTGGGTCACGTCAAAGATGATGGGCGCATCATTCGTGGCCTTTTTCATCACGCCAAAGCCGAGCATGTCCACCACCAGGTTGTCGTAACCGAAGTTGCTGCCCCGCTCGCACAGGATCAGCTGGTCGTTGCCGCACTCGATAAACTTGTCGGTGATGTTTTTCATCTGCCCCGGGCTCAGAAACTGGGGCTTTTTGATGTTAATCACCCGGCCGGTGTCGGCCATGGCCTGCACCAGATCGGTCTGGCGGGCCAGAAAGGCGGGCAGCTGAATAACGTCCGCCACCTCGGCCACCGGGGCCGCCTGGTGGGGCTCGTGCAGATCGGTGATCACCGGCACCCTGAAGGTGTCCTTCACTTCCTGCAGCAGTTTCATGCCCTCTTCCAGGCCGGGGCCACGGAAAGAGTGAATGGATGAGCGGTTGGCCTTGTCCCAGCTGGCCTTGAACACGTAGGGAATGCCCAGTTTCTCGGTCACCTTCACATAGTGCTCGCAGGCCTGCATGGCCAGATCCCGGGATTCCAGCACATTGATGCCGCCAAACAGCACCATGGGCTGGTCGTTGGCGACCGCAATGTCATTGATATGTACGGTTTTCATCGCAACTCCTTAGTGGAGGATTTTGGGGCTCAGGTCGAGGCCCGCCATCTGGGCTTTCAGCACGTCGGCAATGGGATCGTCCGGACAGTGCTCAATAAAAAACTCAAAGTCGTCGGCAGCCAGTTGCCCGCAGTCGAGCTGCTGATACAAAAAGCCCCGGTCCCGCCGCTCAAAAGGGCAGTCGGGCTTGAGCCGCAGCAACAGCTCGCTGCAGGCCAGCGCCTTGCCAAACTGCTGCTCGTTGATAAAAGCGGCCTTGGTGACATTCAGCAGTCGTGCCAGGATCTCGCTGTTATCGGCGGCCTTGAGATGCTCCGGTGCCAGCCGGGCCAGGTTGCCTTGGGCCCCGCGCAGCAGTTGCTCCATTTCCTTGCGGGACAGCGGTTGGCCGGTAAAGGGATCGATAATAATCCCCTCTGCTTCCGCTCCCATGCGTACCAGAAAATGGCCGGGAAAACAGATGCCCTCGGCCTCCACACCAAAGCGATGGCACAGATAAATCAGCATTATGCCCAGGCTTACCGGTATGCCTTCGCGCCGGACCAGCACCCGGTTCATCAGGCAGTTGTCCACGGAGAAAAAAGTCTCACTGTCACCGGCAAACCCCAGGCCGTCGTACAGACAGGGTAACAGGTGCTGTGTTACCGCCATGCCTTCCAGCTCCTCGGCCAGGGACCGCTCCAGGGCAAACAGCTCCCGCTCGGCCTCATATCGGGCCTCAAGGCCGGCCAGGCTTTCCACCATATCCAGCACCAAAGTCATCAGATCCAGGGGTTCGTCGCTTTGCCAGCGCGTACTGATATTGCTTTCAAGCATGCTCTCTCCCGGGCCACTGGCCCAGTGTCACTCTGTCCTGCCCGCCGTAGTCGCGCAGGGTGGTGACCTTCTCAAAACCATTGTCGATAAAAATCTGTTGCACCGCCTCGCCCTGCTGCCAGCCGTGCTCCACCAGCAGCCAGCCGCCGGCCACCAGGTGTGCCGGTGCACAGCCTGCAATATGGCGAATGTCGGCCAGGCCCTCCTCATCGGCCACCAGGGCGGAGAGCGGCTCAAAGCGTACATCGCCCTCGGCCAAGTGCGGATCGGCGGCATTGATATAAGGCGGATTGGACACGATCATGTCAAAGGTCAGCCCCGCCAGCGGCTTAAGCCAGCTGCCCTGACGCACTTCCACCGCCAGTCCCAGGCGTGTGGCGTTGCGCCGGGCCAGGGCGGCGGCCTGCGGGTTGAACTCCACCGCCAGCACGGTATCGAGGGGGCGCTCGCTTTTAATGGACAGGGCAATGGCACCGGTACCGGTACCCAGATCCACCACCCGCGCCGGCCCCTCGGGTAGCCGCGCCAGCGCCGCTTCCACCAGCACTTCGGTGTCGGGCCGGGGGATCAGGGTATCGGGCGACACTTCCAGCATCAGGCTCCAGAACTCCCGCTGGCCGGTCAGGTGGGCCACCGGCTCACCGGCCCGGCGGCGCGCCACCAGCGCCGCCAGCTCGGCCTGCTGCTGCCCGGACACTTCAAATTCGGGCCAGGCCAGCAGAAAGCTTCGGGGCTTGCCCAGCACATGGCACAGCAACACATCGGCATCCAGCGCCGGCGACTCGCCGCCGGCCAGTTGTTCGCGCAGCCGGGCGCGCAGTGCGCTCAGCCTCATCAGAGCCCCGCCAGGGCAGCGAGCTGGTCGGCCTGGTGCTCCTGCAGAATAGGCTGGGTAAGCATGTCGAGCTGGCCTTCCAGTACCTCGTTCAGCCGGTACAGGGTGAGGTTGATACGGTGATCCGACACCCGCCCCTGGGGGTAGTTGTAGGTGCGAATGCGATCGGAGCGATCGCCGCTGCCCAGCAGGTTGCGCCGTTCGCTCTGCTCTTCGGCCTGGCGCTTGTCCTGCTCCGCCTGGGCCAGACGTGAGGCCAGCACCGCCATGGCCTTGGCCCGGTTCTTGTGCTGGGAACGCTCGTCCTGACATTCCACCACCATGCCGGTGGGCAGGTGAGTAATACGAATGGCCGAATCAGTCTTGTTGACGTGCTGACCACCGGCGCCGGAGGCACGAAAGGTGTCCACTTTCAGATCCGCCGGATTGATCTCCGGGGCCTCGGCCTCGGGGATCTCGGGCATCACCGCCACGGTACAGGCAGAGGTGTGAATGCGGCCCTGGGATTCGGTCTCGGGCACCCGCTGTACCCGGTGGCCGCCGGACTCGAACTTGAGCTGGCCATAGACGCCGGCACCCTCAATGCGGGCAATGATCTCCTTGAAGCCGCCGTGTTCGCCCTCACTGGCGCTGACGATCTCCACCCGCCAGCGCCGGGTCTCGGCATAACGGCTGTACATGCGGAACAGATCGCCGGCAAAAATGGCGGCCTCGTCGCCACCGGCGCCGGCGCGGATCTCCAGAAAGCAGTTGTTGTCGTCCCGGGGATCCTTGGGCAGCAACAAGATCTGCAGCTCCTGTCCCAGCGCCTCGATAGCAGCCCCGGCGCTGTCAATTTCGTCCCGGGCCATGGCCTTGAGCTCGGCGTCGTCTTCCGCCAGCATTTCACGGGCTTCGACCAGGTCTTCCTCGGCCTGGCGATAGCGCTGAAAACAGGCCACCACATCTTCCAGCTGGGCATATTCCCGGGTCAGCGCCCGATACTGCTCCTGGTTGTTGATGACCGAGGCCTCGCCCAGCAGCGCCTGCACCTCCTGGTAGCGTTCTTCCAGGCCTTCCAGTTTCTTCAGTACGGATTCGTTCATCGGGGGTCTCGCCGTTATGCCGGCTCAGGGCCGGCTGATGCCCAGGCTGCGGGACAGCACCGCCAGCATGTCCTGATCGCCGTCCTTGCCGGCCTGGCTCAGGGCCTGGGTGGGGGTATGAATAAGCTTGTTGGTCAGCCGCCGGGTCAGCTGCTGCATGACCTGAGTGGCGTCTTCGCCCTGGGCCAGGGCCTGCAGCGCCCGGGCCAGCTCCTGCTCGCGCACACTTTCCGCCTGGGCCCGGTAGTCGCGAATCATGTCCACCGAGCGCAGCGAGCGGTACCAGGCCATAAACTGGTCCCGCTCTTCCATAATGATACGCTCGGCCTGGGCCGCCGCTCGCTTGCGGGCTTCCAGGTTCTGCTCGATGATGCCCTGCAGATCGTCCACGGTATAGAGATAGGCGTCGCTGAGCTCGTCCACCTCGGGCTCTATGTCCCGGGGCACGGCAATGTCTACCAGCAGAATGGGCTTGTGGCGACGGGCCTTGAGCGCCCGCTCCACCATGCCCTTGCCGATAATGGGCAGCGGGCTGGCGGTGGAGCTGATGACAATATCGGCCCGGGGCAGAAACTCGGGGATCTGCTCCAGGGTCATCACCTCGGCCTCAAACTCCTGGGCCAGGCTCTGGGCCCGCTCCAGGGTGCGGTTGGCCACCATCATCTGGGTCACCGACTGCTCGCGCAGATGGCGCGCCACCAGCTCGACAGTTTCGCCGGCGCCCACCAGCAGTACCCTGGTGCGGCCCAGATCCGAGAAAATACGCTTGGCCAGGCTGACCGCAGCAAAAGCCACAGACACCGCGCTGGCGCCAATGTCGGTTTCGGTGCGCACCCGCTTGGCCACGGAGAAGGACTTCTGAAACAGCCGCTCCAGCAGCCCCTTGAGGCTGCCGGCCTGGTGCGACTGGCTGTAGGCCTGCTTGATCTGACCCAGTATCTGGGGCTCGCCCAGCACCAGAGAGTCAAGCCCGCAGGCCACCCGCATCAGGTGCCGAATGGCCTCTTCACCCTGATGCTGATACAGGCAGGCGGTGAGCTCGTCTTCGTCGAGCTGGTGGAAGTGCTGCAGCCAGTGGCGCACCACATCGCTGTCGCCGTCGTCATGCAGGCTGCAATACAGCTCGGTGCGGTTGCAGGTGGACAGGATCACGGACTCGGCCACGCCCTGTGTGTTCATCAGCTCCTGCAGTGCCCGGGGGGCAAGATCAGGGCCAAACGCCACCCGCTCGCGCAGGGCGACGGACGCTGTCTTATGATTGATTCCCAGTACCAGCAGGCTCATGAGGTTTTGGTGCGGCTCACATCATTCTTCGTGTAGCCGGCTATTGTACGAGAAAGGCCAAATCTTTAAAAGGCACCGGCCTTGCCCTTATACTTGCCGACACTTTTAAAAAGCGGAGTGCTCGCCGTGCGTACTTTATTGATCTGCCTTGGATTGTTGCTGGTGTCAGGCTGTGCCTACCGGGCCGAAGAGGCACCGGCCGGCTCCTGGCAGGCCCAGAAACAGCAGCTGGCCGACCTGGAAGACTGGCAGCTGGCCGCCAAACTCGGCATCATCACCCCCGACGAGCGTGGCAGCCTGAGCCTGTTCTGGCGCCAGAACAGCGATGACTACCGCCTGAACCTCACCAATGTGGTGGGCAAGCGCGTGTTTGATCTCAGCCGCCGCAACGGCCGCATTGAACTCATCGACAGTGAAGGCCAGCGTCATACCGCCAGTAATGCCCGTGACCTTGTGTATGCCCTTACCGGCTGGGATCTGCCGGTGGAGCAACTGGCCGACTGGATCAAGGGACTGCCCGGCGATGCCGACACCGTAAGCTTTGACGCCGACGGCCGCCCGGCGCGAGTGCAGTCTCACGGCTGGCAACTGCGCTATCTGGGGTATACCCAAATCGACCAGCTCTGGCTGCCCAGCCGGCTGGAGCTGAGCCACGACACCACCACCCTGAAACTGGCGGTCAGCCGCTGGGAGCTGAAGCCATGATGCGCCTGCCCGCCCCCGCCAAGCTCAACCTGTTTCTGTATATCACCGGTCGCCGGCCTGATGGCTATCACAACCTGCAAACCCTGTTTCAGTTTGTGGACTTTGGCGACGAACTCGGCTTTGAAGAAGCCGATGAGCTGACGTTGTCCCCGGCCCTGCCCGGTGTGGAACCGGAAAACAACCTCATCATCAAGGCAGCGCGGCTGCTGCAGGCACACACCGGCTGCACTCGGGGCGCCCGCATTCACCTCACCAAGCGGCTGCCCATGGGGGGCGGTCTGGGTGGCGGCTCCAGCGACGCCGCCACCACCCTGGTGGGGCTGAACCGGCTGTGGCGGCTGGGCCTTGGCAATGACGAGCTGGCCGCCCTCGGCCTGCAACTGGGGGCCGACGTGCCGGTATTTGTGCACGGCCGTGCCGCCTTTGCCGAAGGCGTGGGGGATATTTTCAGCGATGCCGCGCCCCCCGAGCCCTGGTATCTGGTGATGAACCCGGGAGTCGAAGTGTCTACGCCGGCCATCTTTACCGACCCGGATCTGCCCCGCAACAGCCCGGTGCTGAGCCTTGAACAGCACCTGAATTCCCCCTGGCAAAACGACTGCGAAGCACTGGTCAAAAAGCGACACCCCGAGGTTGCCAAACTTCTGAGCTGGTTGCTAGAATATGCGCCGTCACGAATGACGGGCACCGGAGCCTGTATTTTCGGCACCTTTGACAGCCGCGAAGCGGCGGAAAAAGCGCTCAAAAATGCTCCGGATGGCGCCTTCGGTTTTGTTGCCAGAGGTTGCAACCGATCGCCGCTGCTGACGGCACTGGACGCCCTGTAAGCACCCGTAACTGAACAAGACAGACCAGGCAGCGATGGCATGAAGGCGGGGTGGGCTCGCTTTCTCCCTTATCCCAAGGGTCAGTTCGCTGCCGGCGGTCGCCGGCAGGAAGACACGGCTAATGCCGACTCACCGTTGCGTACTCTATACTCAACAACCTGACTGGCGCTCCGAACCAGAATAATTCCGAATAAAGGGCTGGATAGCGAAACTGTGTTTCGTGATACGGGTTCACGGCCCCGTCCAGTCTCATCACCCACGAAGCAACCCCGAGGTTTTAAACCGTGCCCGACATGAAGCTGTTTGCTGGTAATGCAACGCCGGAACTCGCCCAACGTATCGCCGATCGTCTTTTCATCAAACTGAGTGCTGCCGATGTTGGCCGTTTCAGTGACGGCGAGATCAGCGTGCAAATCAACGAAAATGTACGCGGCGGCGATGTCTTCATCATCCAGTCCACCTGTGCGCCCACCAACGACAACCTGATGGAGCTGATCGTCATGGTCGACGCTCTGCGTCGTGCCTCCGCCGGCCGTATTACCGCCGTCATTCCCTACTTCGGTTACGCTCGTCAGGATCGCCGCGTGCGCTCCGCCCGGGTGCCGATCACCGCCAAGGTAGTGGCCGACTTCCTGTCCAGCGTGGGTGTGGACCGGGTACTGACCGTGGATCTGCATGCCGAGCAGATTCAGGGCTTCTTTGACGTACCGGTAGACAATGTGTTCGGCACCCCGGTACTGCTGGAAGACATGAAGGCCAAGGGCCTGCAGGACGCCGTGGTGGTGTCTCCCGATATCGGTGGCGTGGTGCGCGCCCGTGCCGTGGCCAAGCTGCTGGACGAAACCGACATCGCCATCATCGACAAGCGCCGTCCCCGCGCCAACGTGTCTCAGGTGATGCACCTGATCGGTGACGTGGAAGGCCGTGACTGCGTGATCGTGGACGATATGATCGACACCGGCGGCACCCTGTGCAAGGCCGCCGAAGCCCTGAAAGAGCGCGGCGCCAAGCGGGTATTTGCCTACGCCACCCACGCCGTGTTCTCCGGCAAGGCCGTGGACAACATTCGCGACTCCGTGATCGATGAAGTCATCATCACCGACTCCGTACCCCTGACCGATGAAATGAAGTCCATCAGCAAGGTCAAGCAGCTGTCCCTGTCTGCCATGCTGGCCGAAGCCATTCGTCGCATCAGCAACGAAGAGTCCATCTCCGCCATGTTTGAGCAATAAGCCCTGGCGAGCTTGAAGCGAAAAGCTTGAAGCCGGAAGTAAAAGCCCGCGACATCGCGGGCTTTTTTGTGATTGCAGCGAATTCACAACAACAGAGCCGACGGCTGAAGCGTTGGGATTCGTAAAACTCATCCCAACCTACGCTCCACTTACAGCTGAAAGCTTACGGCTTACAGCTCCCCGAAGGGGGTGTAAAAACGCATAAAGTAATACCCGCTCAGGCCCACGCCAAAGGCGACAATGGCCCAGGCCAGCAGTTTGGGCCGAATCCATTCCAGCACTCTGGCGCCCAGCTTGCCGCCGAGCAGATAGCCCAGCGCCAGCAGCAAGGCCTCATGCCAGTACACCAGCCCCGACAATGAATAGACAACGATGGTGGCGCCGCTCGCCAGCATCGACAGATACAGCTTGATGGCGTGCTGCTGCAGGCTGGTGCCCATGCGCAGCTGACCCATCAGCGCCATCAGCAAGACTCCCAGACCACCGCCAAAAAAGCCACCGTAAAAGCTGCCACTTAACAGCACCGGCCAGGCCTTCGGTTTCATGGCAAGGGGGCCTTCAAAGCCCTTGCTGCTGAGCAGCTGCCGGCCGTAAAGCAGGCTCACCCCCAGCAACAGCCAGGGCACCAGATAATTAAAGTGGTCGGCATGAAACCGGGTCAGGGCAAAGGCACCCAGGCCACCGCCGGCCAGGCCAATCACGGTCAGCGCCAGCAGCGGTCCGCCCCGCAGGCGCTTGCGCATGCCCCAGAAGGCGCTGACATAACCAGGCCAGGACGCCACGCTGGCGGTGGCCACGGCACCGGTGCTGGGAATGCCCGCTCCCAGCAGTGCCGGCAAAGTAAAAAACAGACCGCCACCGGCAAGCGCATTGACCACGCCGGCCAGCAGGGACCAACCCAGAAGTTCAAACATGATGATGTCCGTGAAAAAATCGTGTGCAGGAAAGTCAGGCAAAGCGAACGCTTACCTTTTAACGCACAATAATAACACAGATTGTGTACAATCGATGAAAAACTACCACCCCTTTAACCCGCCGCCAAATACTTCCCTCAAGGTGGCCATTATCGCCGCACTTCATTAGAATATGGCGTCATTTTAACGGCCGATTCTGCTATGCAACCTATCGAACTTATTGTCGGGCTGGCCAATCCCGGCCCGGAATATGCCCAGACCCGTCATAACGCCGGCGCCTGGTATGTGGCCGAACTGGCCCGCCTGCACGGTGCCCAGCTCAAGGAAGAAGGCAAATTCTTCGGCTGGACCGGCCGCCTGCGTATTGCCGGACGGGACGTGCGCCTGCTGATCCCGGCCACCTTTATGAACCGCTCGGGCAAGGCGGTGGCGGCCCTGGCCAACTTTTACCAGATCCCGCCCGAGTCGATTCTGGTGGCCCACGACGAGCTGGACCTGCCCCCGGGCACCGCCCGATTCAAGCAGGGCGGTGGCCACGGCGGTCACAACGGTCTGCGCGACATCATCAGTTGCCTGGGCAACAACAAGGACTTTTACCGGCTGCGGCTGGGCATCGGTCATCCGGGCGACAAGTCCCGGGTCGCCGGTTTTGTGCTGACCAGGGCGCCGGCCGCCGAGCAGACTCTGCTCGACGCCACCGTGGACGAAGCCACCCGCGCCACCGATATTTTATTCAGTGACGGCATGGTCAGGGCAATGAACCGCCTGCATGCCTTCAACGCCGATTCCACCAAGTAATTTCAGGACACCATCATGGGTTTTAAATGCGGTATTGTGGGTCTGCCCAACGTGGGCAAATCCACCCTGTTCAACGCACTGACCAAGGCCGGCATCGAAGCCGCCAACTTCCCCTTCTGCACCATTGAGCCGAACACCGGCGTGGTGCCGGTGCCGGACAAGCGCCTCGACGCCCTGGCCGAGATCGTCAACCCCCAGCGGGTGCTGCCCACCACCATGGAATTTGTGGACATCGCCGGTCTGGTGGCGGGTGCCTCCAAGGGTGAAGGTCTGGGCAACAAGTTTCTGGCCAACATTCGCGAAACCGACGCCATCGGTCACGTGGTGCGCTGCTTTGAAAACGACAACATCGTGCACGTGGCCGGCCAGGTGTCGCCCAAGGATGACATTGAGGTGATTAACACCGAACTGGCTCTGGCGGATCTGGACACCTGCGAGCGCGCCATTCAGCGCAACGCCAAAAAGGCCAAGGGCGGCGACAAGGACGCCAAGTTCGAGATCACCGTACTGGAAAAACTGCTGCCGGTGCTGGAAGAAGCCAAAGTACTGCGCAGCGTGGAGCTGACCAAAGAAGAAAAGGCGGCCATCGACTACCTGAACTTCCTCACCATCAAGCCCACCATGTACATTGCCAACGTCAATGAAGACGGCTTTGAGGACAACCCCTACCTGGCCCAGGTGGAAGCCATTGCCGCCGCCGAAAACGCCATCGTGGTGCCGGTGTGTGCCGCCATGGAGTCGGAAATTGCCGAGCTGGATGCGGAAGAAGCCGCCGAGTTCATGGCCGACATGGGTCTGGAAGAGCCGGGCCTGAACCGGGTGATCCGCGCCGGTTACGAGCTGCTCAACCTGCAGACCTACTTCACCGCCGGGGTGAAGGAAGTGCGTGCCTGGACCATTCCCGTGGGTGCCACCGCCCCCCAGGCCGCCGGCAAGATCCACACCGACTTTGAAAAGGGCTTTATTCGCGCCCAGACCATAGGTTATGAGGACTACATCACCTACAAGGGTGAGCAGGGGGCCAAGGAAGCGGGCAAGATGCGCTCCGAGGGCAAGGACTACATCGTCAAAGACGGCGATGTGATGAACTTCCTGTTTAACGTTTAAGCCTTAAGCCTCTCAAAGGGAATGGGGAGCAGGGAATAGGGAATGGCCTAATCCCTAATCCCTAATCCCTAATCCCTAATCCCTAATCCCTAATCCCCAAATGCTGTTAATCTCACCGGGTTTTGTATAGTCTCCAGACAACCCGTTCAGTTTGTGGCCAGGCAGTATGTGAAGGGCAATTTTTTACGGAAAAACGGTTGACGCTGTCGGCCCGGATACGCATAATGCGCCCCGTTCGGTGACGGAAGGTCATCAACAAGCAGTGGCTATGTAGCTCAGTTGGTTAGAGCACATCACTCATAATGATGGGGTCGCAGGTTCGAATCCCGCCATAGCCACCATTGCTGGGGTATCGCCAAGCGGTAAGGCAGCGGGTTTTGATCTCGCCATTCCCAGGTTCGAATCCTGGTACCCCAGCCATTTTCTAAAAGTGGCTGATATCGAAAAATTTGTTATCATCCATTTGCTGTTGGGGTATCGCCAAGCGGTAAGGCAGCGGGTTTTGATCTCGCCATTCCCAGGTTCGAATCCTGGTACCCCAGCCATTTTACTAAGGCACGCAACACATTCGTGTCGAAACATTGAGGCGACTCAATGCTTTATGTGGCTATGTAGCTCAGTTGGTTAGAGCACATCACTCATAATGATGGGGTCGCAGGTTCGAATCCCGCCATAGCCACCACTCTTTTAGCGGGAGTGGCGAAATTGGTAGACGCACCAGATTTAGGTTCTGGCGCCGCAAGGTGTGCGAGTTCAAGTCTCGCCTCCCGCACCATTCAAGACAATTGGGGTATCGCCAAGCGGTAAGGCAGCGGGTTTTGATCTCGCCATTCCCAGGTTCGAATCCTGGTACCCCAGCCATATCAAGCAAAAAGCCGACCATTGGGTCGGCTTTTTGCTTTTTGGATGCTCGAAAAACGTGAGGGGGGAGGAGTGAGGGGTCCCCTCCTCACGCTTTACCCCTCACTCCTCACCTACAGCCCCATGGCGTATTTCATGACCTGCTTTTTCAGCGGTCCGCTGTGCTCGGCAGCCTTGAACCCCAGATTGCGCAGCAGCTTCAGCGGCGCCAGCTCGTTGCTGAACGCCTGATAGAACACATCCATGGCGCCCTGCATCAGCAGGTTGTCGGGACGGCGACGCCGTTCAAAACGCTTCAGCAGCTCAAATGCGGCAATATCCTCGCCTCGCTCCACCGCTTGGTGAATAAGATCGTTGAGCACCGCCACGTCCTTGAACCCCAGGTTCACCCCCTGCCCTGCCAGCGGGTTGATGGTGTGGGCGGCATCGCCGAGCAGCACCACACTTCCCTTGACGTACTGGTTGGCATGACGCCGGCGCAGCGGAAAGTGCCCCTTGTTCAGCACCCGCACCGGACCGAGGCGGGGCGGGAAGTGTGCCGTAATCTCTCGCTCCAGGGCCTCGTTGTTCATGGCCGCCAGCTGCTCGATGCGCGCCTTGCCGTCGTACCACACCAGTGAGGCCTTGCCGTTGCCCAGGGGCAGCAGGGCGCGGGGGCCGGATGCACAGAACTGCTGCCAGGTGATGTCCTGCTCAAGCCTCTCGCCTTCCACGCTTATCAGCATGCATTGCTGGGCGTAATCCCAGGCGGTGACGCCAATGCCGGCCAGTTGCCGCATCCGGGACTCGGCGCCGTCACAGGCCAGCACCAGCCGCGTCTGCAGCTGGCTGCCGTCCTTAAGGGTGAGCAGGGCGCCCTGGTCGTTTTGCGCAAGGGTATCGAGCTCGCGCGGACAATCGATGCTCACATTGTGCCACTGCTCAAGCACCTGCCACAGACCGAGCTGAATGACCCGGTTTTCCAGCATGTAGCCCAGATACTCACAGTCCAGCTCTTTGGCGCTGAACGTGGTGGCAAAGCCTTGCCATTCACTGGCTTCCAGCCTTTGATAAGGCCAGGCGCGCATGCCGGCAATCGCGTCCCAGGCACCGGCCTGCTGCAACAGCCGCACCGAGGCGGCGCTCACCGAGGAAATGCGCAGATCAAAGGGCTGTTCGGGGGAAAATGCCTGCGGCTGCCGGCTTTCCAGCACTTGAATGGTCAGCCCGCTGGGCGCCAGCAGAGCCGCCGCCAGGGCGCCCACCATGCCACCGCCAATAATGGCAATATCGCATTGTTGCATTGTCCAACCTCCGGATTTTTCGACCATTCTACCCCAATTCCCCCGCTTTCGCCGGGGCCAATTTACCCACTTGGCGCCCCCTTGTGGCTGGATATTATCTGGTCACTCAGCGGAGAAAGGAGTAGAATGCCCGGTCCAAAACGCACGACCCATAGCAGTAATCAGAGCGCCATGAGCAAAAAACTTCATATCAAGACCTGGGGCTGTCAGATGAACGAATACGATTCATCCAAGATGGCCGATCTGCTGGATGCCAGCCACGGCTACCAGCTCACCGAAGAAGCGGAGCAGGCCGACGTGCTGCTGCTCAACACCTGCTCCATTCGCGAGAAGGCCCAGGAGAAGGTCTTTCATCAGCTCGGCCGCTGGCGTCCGCTCAAGGAAGCCAATCCCAAGCTGGTGATCGGTGTGGGCGGCTGCGTGGCCTCACAGGAAGGCGACGCCATTCGCGCCCGCGCGCCCTTTGTGGACATCGTCTTTGGCCCGCAGACCCTGCACCGGCTGCCGGCGATGATTAAGTCCGTGCTGGAAGGCCGTGGCGCTCAGGTAGACGTGGAATTTCCCGAAATCGAGAAGTTTGACAACCTGCCCGAGCCAAAGGCCGAAGGCGCCACCGCCTTTGTCTCCATCATGGAAGGCTGCTCCAAATACTGCTCCTTCTGCGTGGTGCCCTACACCCGCGGCGAAGAAGTCAGCCGCCCGCTGGATGACGTGCTCTATGAAATCGCCCAGCTTGCCGAGCAGGGCGTGCGCGAAGTCAACCTGCTGGGCCAGAACGTCAACGCCTACCGGGGCGAGACCCATGACGGCGAGATCTGCACCTTTGCCGAGCTGCTGCGCCTGGTGGCCGCCATCGACGGCATCGACCGCATTCGCTACACCACCAGCCACCCCATCGAGTTCACCGACGACATCATTGAGGTGTACAAGGACACCCCCGAGGTGGTCAGCTTCCTGCACCTGCCGGTGCAGAGCGGCTCGGATCGCATTCTCACCCTGATGAAGCGTCCGCACACCGCCCTGGAATACAAGTCCAAGATCCGTCGCCTGCGCGCCGCCCGTCCCGACATCACCATCAGCTCCGACTTTATCGTGGGCTTTCCCGGTGAAGAGGCCGATGACTTTGAAAAGACCATGAAACTGATTGAAGACGTGGGCTTTGACATGAGCTTCAGCTTTATTTACAGCCCCCGTCCGGGCACCCCGGCCGCCGATCTGCCCGACGATATTTCCATGGAAGAGAAAAAGGAACGCCTGTACCGGCTGCAGAACACCATCAACAATCAGGCCCAGCTGATCAGCCGGCAGATGCTCGGCTCCACCCAGCGCATTCTGGTGGAAGGCCCGTCCAAGCTGAATCCCATGGAGCTGCGCGGCCGCACCGAGAACAACCGGGTGGTGAACTTTGAAGGCCCCCATCATCTGATTGGCGGCTTCGCCGACGTGGAGATCACCGAGGTGATGCCCCACAGCCTGCGCGGTAAATTCCTGCGCGGCGAGGATGAAATGGATCTGCGCACCCAGGTATCGCCCCAAAGCATTCTGGCCCGCCGCCCCGACGGCGTGCCCGACGACAGCGGCGTAGCCACTTTTACCCCTTAACAGCAGCTGTAAGCTATCAGCTTTAAGCTGTAAGACAGACAGCATTGACTGCCATCGCCGGGCTTCGTTCAAACCACAAAACCATATTCAGTTATGGTGACGAACAAGCCCGGTGTTGCAATCAGGCTACCGATACGACTCCAACAGGAGTATGTTTGTTTTTGGCTTCAAGCTTACGGCTTACAGCTTGAAGCTTTTTTGGCAACAGGAGTTACCTTGACAGCCAACGTCACTCATCTGGAACTGGAACTGCAACCCGCCGACGGCCAGCGCGTGGCCAGCCTGTGCGGCCCCGTTGACGACAACATCAAGCAACTGGAGCGCCGTCTGGGGGTGGAGATCAACCACCAGAACGAACACTTTCAGATTGTCGGCCCCGAGCGCCTGGTTCAGGTGGCCAGCGACATTCTCACCCGCCTCTACGTAGACACCCAGTCCATCAAGGGCCAGGCCGTGCCCGATATCACCCCCGAACAGGTGCATCTGGCGATCAAGGAAAGCCGGGTACTGGAGCAGGACGAGGAAGAAGCCGACAGCGGCTATCGCTACGGCAAGGAAGTGGTGATCAAGACCAAGCGGGGCCTTATCAAGCCGCGCAGCCCCAATCAGGCTCATTATGTGGCCCATATTCTCAGCCACGACATCACCTTTGGCATTGGCCCGGCGGGCACCGGCAAAACCTACCTGGCGGTGGCGGCGGCGGTGGACGCCCTGGAGCGCCAGGAAATTCGTCGCATACTGCTGACCCGACCGGCGGTGGAAGCGGGCGAGAAGCTTGGCTTTCTGCCCGGGGATCTGAGCCAGAAGGTCGACCCCTACCTGCGCCCCCTATACGACGCCCTGTTTGAAATGCTGGGCTTTGAGCGGGTGGAAAAGCTCATTGAGCGCAACGTCATCGAGGTGGCCCCGCTGGCCTATATGCGCGGCCGCACCCTGAACGATGCCTTTATCATTCTCGATGAAAGCCAGAACACCACGGTGGAGCAGATGAAGATGTTCCTCACCCGTATCGGCTTTAACTCCAAGGCGGTGATCACCGGTGACATCACCCAGATCGATCTGCCCCGCAACGCCCGCTCCGGCCTGCGCCACGCCATTGAGGTGCTGGGGGGTGTGGAAGGGCTGTCGTTCAATTTCTTCCGTGCCGAAGACGTGGTCCGCCACCCGGTAGTAGCCCGCATCGTGCGCGCCTATGAAGCCTTTGACGAGGCCCAGAAGCAGCAGAAGGAACAAAAGCGGCAGGCCTCTCCGTCCGCCGAGGAGCCCGACGCATGACCCTCTGGCTGGATCTGCAACTCGCCTGCGATGAGGCCCCCGGCCTGCCCACCGAGCAGGATTTTGAAACCTGGCTTACCGCCGCCCTCAAGGGCGAGCGGGATGAGGCCGAGGTCACCGTACGCCTGGTGGACGAAGCCGAAAGTCAGGCCCTTAACCGGGACTATCGCGGCAAGGACAAACCCACCAATGTGCTGTCGTTTCCCTTTGAAGCCCCCCCCGGTGTGGAGTTGCCGCTGCTGGGCGATCTGGTGATCTGCCGGCAGGTGGTGGAGCGGGAAGCGGCCGAGCAAAATAAACCGCTGCAGGCCCACTGGGCCCACATGGTGGTACACGGCTGCTTGCATTTGCTCGGTTTTGACCATATTAAGGATGAGGAAGCCGAAGTGATGGAGGCCAGAGAGATTGCCATTCTGGCCGGGCTGGGCATGGACAACCCCTATCAAGACGACGACGAAGGTTAATCAGTGAACGACGACAATTCACACTCAGACAACGGTTCGTCCGCAAAGAAAAACTGGCTTGAGCGACTCGGTCAGATGTTTCAGGGCGAACCGAAGAACCGGGAAGAGCTGGTAGAAGTGATCATGGACGCGGGTGAACGGGATCTTATCGATCAGGACACCAAGGACATGATTGAAGGCGTGCTGGAAGTGAGCGAACTGCGGGTGCGCGATATCATGATCCCCCGCTCCCAGATGGTGACGGTGGAAAAGTCCCAGCCGGTCTCCAGCTTTCTGCCCATGATCATCGAGTCAACCCACTCCCGCTTTCCGGTGGTCAACGAAGACAAGGATCATATCGAAGGCATACTGCTGGCCAAGGATCTGCTGCCCTACGGCTTTGGCCTCACCGAAGAAGACTTCTCCATCGACAAGGTGCTGCGCCCGGCGGTGGTAGTGCCCGAAAGCAAGCGCCTCGACAAGCTGCTCAAGGAATTCCGGGAAGAGCGCTATCACATGGCCATTGTGGTGGACGAGTTCGGCGGCGTGTCGGGCCTGGTCACCATCGAAGACATTCTCGAGCTCATTGTGGGTGATATCGAAGACGAGTACGACGCCGAGGAAAGCGCCGAAATCCGTCAGATCAGCAAGCGGGTGTATTCGGTGGCCGCGCTCACCGACATCGAGGATTTCAACGACTTCTTTCACACCGAGTTCAGCGACGAAGAGGCCGACACCGTGGGCGGCATGGTGATGCACGCCTTTGGCCACCTGCCCGGCAAGGGCGAACAGGTGGAGCTGGGTGGCTTTGTGTTCAAGGTGGCCCACGCCGACCGTCGACGGCTGCTGCAGTTACAGGTTAAGATACCCGACAATCAGGAAACCTCCTCGTCGGAGCCGGTATAAGTGCGTAAATTGCTGCCATTGTTCGGGGCCCTGCTGTGCGGGGCCCTTGGCGTTCTGGCCTTCAGTCCGTTTGATCTCTGGCCGCTGGCGCTGGTGTCGCTGGCTGGTCTGTTCGCCGTCACCCATCACTGTGCCCCCGGCCCCGCCGCCGTCCGTGGCTTTGCCTGGAGCCTGGGCCTTTATCTGCCCGGCCTGTGGTGGATCCACAACAGCATGACCCTGTTCGGCGGCCTGCCGCTGCCGGTGGCCTTTGTGCTGGTGGCCCTGCTCGCCGCCTACCTCAGCCTCTATACCTCCCTCGCCCTGTGGCTGGCCCACCGTTTTGTGGCCTCGCCTCAGGCACGGCTGCTGTGGGTGCTGCCGGTGCTGCTGATCGGCGCCGACTGGCTGCGGGGCTGGGTGCTCACCGGCTTTCCCTGGCTGTGGTTCGGCTACAGCCAGCTGGATGGTCCGCTGGCGGGGCTGGCGCCCATCTTTGGCGTGCAGGGCATCAGCTGGTTACTGACCTTGTCTGCCGCTGCCCTGTGGCGACTGACAACCGGACTGCGCTGGCGCGCCGCCGCCTTTGCCGGCGTGCTCTGGGCCCTGGGCGTAGCCAGCCAGCAACTGCAATGGGTATCGCCAACCGAAACCCTGCGGGTGGCCCTGGTGCAGGGCAATATCGAACAGTCGCTGAAGTGGATTCCCGGTCAGCTGGAGCACAGTCTCAAACGCTACCTGGAGCTGACCCGGCCGGCACAGCAGGCCGATCTGGTGATCTGGCCCGAATCGGCGCTGCCGGCCTCGGAGCAGCAACTGGCCCCCTGGCTGGAGCAGGTCGACAAACTGATGGCGGAACGCAATCAGTCGCTGATCACTGGCCTGGTGTCCCGCCCCGCCCAGGGCGAGGTGTATAACGCCGTGATCGGTCTGGGCAGCGGCACCTATCAGCCCGGTCAGGGCAACCGCTATTACAAGCAGCAACTGGTGCCCATCGGCGAGTTCGTGCCCTTTGGCGACTGGCTGCGGCCGCTGGCGCCCTTCTTTAACCTGCCCATGTCGTCCTTTGCCCGGGGTGACGCCGGCCAGGCGGATATTCATGCCGCCGGCCGGGATCTGAGTGTGGCCATCTGCTATGAAGTGGCCTTTCCGGGGCTGGTGCGCGCCAACATGAAACCGGGCACCGATTACCTGCTGACGGTCTCGAACGATACCTGGTTTGGCCGCTCCATCGGCCCCTGGCAGCACCAGCAAATCGCCCGCATGCGCGCCCTGGAGCTGGGCCGGCCGATGATCCGCGCCACCAATAACGGCGTGACCCTGGTGACCGATGAAAAAGGCCGCATGACCGCCAGCCTGCCCCAGTTCGAGAAAGGCGTGCTCACCGCCGAGGTTACCGGCATGACCGGGCTCACCCCCTACGCCCGCTTTGGCAATCTGCCGCTGCTGGCGCTACTGGGACTGAGCCTGCTGATTGCGAGCCGCTGCCGCCAGCCGGCGGTGCGGCCGTTAATGGCCAGGCGGCAGTTGTTTAAATAAGGCAGAGGCGGCTCAGAAGCCGCTTTCTCGGATCAGCACCGCCAGTACCCTGCGCAGTTGGTGCCACAGCCAGCTGCGCGATTCTCCCTCCACACTTGCCACTCCGGGTAAACGGGCATTCGCCCCGGGCTCCCCGGCCCCTTCTTCCAGACTGAGAGATACCCGGTAGAGCCCTTCCTCCGGTACCAGTCGCTCTTCTGTGGTGGCGCGAACGGCAATGGGGCCGCCGTATTCCGAGCCCAGCTCGGCGTAAGGCAGCACCGGAACGGCACTGATGTCCACCTCACGAACCCTGACCGGCAAGGCCGCCATGCCGGGGCGATCGGCAATAAAGCTCCCCTGACTGCCCGCCCCGATAAGATGCAGATATTGCTCACCGACATAGCCTTCCAGCTTAAGGTTTTCCGGATCCGCCAGCGACAACAGCGGCATATCGTCTCCCACCCAGACACCCGCATGCCAGCGCGGAAGCCGGGTTACCCGCCCGGCAAAAGGCGCATGAATGGTCAGCCGGGCTGCACGGGCCTGCAGTCCGGCCCGTTGCTCCTGCAAACGCCGCTGCTGCTGCTCAATAATGGCAAGCGCCGCCTTTTCCCGGGCCGAGCTGCCACTGCGATCCAGCAACAACTGCACCAGACGCAGCTCTTCCTCTGCCTGCTGCAGCTCAAAATTCAGCTGTTCGGAGTCCAGCCGCAATAGCGGTTGTCCGGCCGTCACGCTTTCCCCTGGCTGCACCAGCACCTCGGCAATCACCGCCGGCTCAGGCGCAAACAGGGTCTGCTCGCTTTGCGCCTGCAGAATGGCGGGCACAGACACGGTGACCCGCATCGGCACCAGGCTCAGCAGCAAGAATCCCCCCGCCAGCCCCCAGCACAACAAACGGCCGCCATTCAGCGCACAATCAGCCCGCCTTTTCCACCACATGCCGACTTCCCTCCAGACTGGCAGCACAATAAACCAGAGTATTTCCACCGCAAACAACACCAGCCCCAGCACCTTGAAAAACAGGTGATAAACCAGCAGGGCAATGCCCAGAAACAAAAAGAACCGATACACCCAGGTCGCCCAGGCATAGGCCACCATAAACCGCGCCCGGCCCCGAGGCTGAGGCTCGGGCAGCGGATCATCCAGCCCCAGCAGCAACCGACGCAGCCGCCAGCGACCAAAGGCAAAGGCCCGCTGCTGCAGGTTTTCCATTCCCAGCCAGTCGGAAAAGGCATAGTAGCCATCGAAACGCAGAAACGGGCTGATGTTCACCAGTACCGAGGTCACCCAGCTGGTGGTGGCCACAAAAAAGGCGGCACTGCGTAGGGGCCCATCGGGCAGCAGGCTCCACAGAAAGGTCGCCAGCAGGGCAAGGTAAAGCTCGGTACGTACCCCGGCGGTCACAATCCGCAGCCGCGCCGACCGGGATCTCAGCCGCCAGGCGTCGGTGGTGTCCGTATACAGCACGGGAAACATCACCAGCAACGCCACCCCCATGGAGGCCACCCGGCACCCCTGACGCTTGGCGGCAAAGGCGTGTCCCAGCTCATGGGCACTCTTGACCACCGCCAGAGTCAGGCCGTACAGAACGAGCCCTTCAAGGGTGAAGAAATGCAGAAAAGTGGACCAGAAGCTGTCCCACTGGCGCACCACCAGCACCACTCCGAGCATTCCCAGCAACAGCAACAGGTAATGGGTGGCGGGGGCAAACAACCAGCCCAGCCGGGGCGTCCAGCGATTCAGCCAGGGATCCGGCCGCAATAATGGCAGCCGGACAAACAGGTAATGATGGATAAGCCAGCGCCAGAACCCGAGCAACTGAGCGGTATATTGCTGATAAAGCCGCCCGGACGCCTCGACACTGCGGGACTCCACCAGGTGGTTGGCCACCATAAAGTCGATAAAGGCCGCCAGCTCTTTCGGCTCATAGTCCTGTCCCTGGGCTTTCAGGCGCAGCAGAAAATCCTCCGCACTCAAGCCGGCCTGCCAGTGCCTGACCAGATACAGGGCCTCGGCCGACAGGGCAAAGTAACGGTTGCGCAGGGCATCAAACAACAGCCAGCGTGGTGCGCCATTTTCATCGGGCGACCCCGGCAGCAGACGCAGATTCTGGCGCAGGGCCGGTAACAGAGTTGCCTCCGTCATGGCTTCACCAGCCCAGCCACTGGCGGAAACCGGTGATTGGCCGGCGGAACAGATAGAAGAACAGACTTACCCGTTCGCCATACACTTTTGCCGTGCCCCGGGTACCGATACGGGGCAGCTTGGACAGCCCCTGGCCGTCAACCAGCCGGGCCACCAGCCGGTAGGCCATCTGGTTATCCGGTGTGCGCTGAGGCTCATAATCGGCAAGATGGAGCGAGGCAGACAGGGAAGACAGGGGGGCACTGTCGAGAAACACCCTGACCTCGGCGCCCGGCGTCAGGGCGATGGAGTCCTTTACGCCCAGCATGACTTCAAACTCAACGGCATCCGGATCGGCCAGCAGCATGATGCGCTCACCAATATTGACCGGTCGCCCCTTCCACTCATTGGGATCCCCCAATACCGCAATGCCAGCCCCCGGCGCCGTTACCGTGGCCTTGTCCAGCCGGGAGCGGGCATAGTCTCGCTCGGCCTGGCGCAACCTGACCCGGGACTCCAGCTCCGCCAGCCTCGCTTTTTGCGTGGGATCCATAAAACCGCTTTGCTGGGCGGTTTTCAGCTCGGCCCGGGCCAGCAGCAGTGCCTGCTGGGCGATTTCGTGTTCGTTGGCCAGCTCGGTGTCCTCAAAGCTGAGCAGTGGGTCACCGGTTTGTACCTGCTGGTTGGGATCCACCTCAAGCTGTTTGACAGCCCCGTTGAGCGGCGCACTGATCACCAGAGGTTCCCGTGCCGTCACCTCAACCGGGGCCAGGGCACTGAGCCGTACCGGCAGCCACATCACTGCCAGCAGCAGCAGACCCAGCAGCCACCAGGCCCTGCGCTGACGCAGGCGTTGTAGCAGAGTGTTGAATGGCGACCGGCGCTGCAAGGCAAACAGTGCATGACCCATGGTGCCGGCCAGATGTTCCATAACGCCCCGCTCCTGTTCAGGCCAGGGTTCGGCACGAAACAACAGCAGCACACCGAGCATACGCCCGTCTTGCGCCGCCGCATAAAGCGGCACCCGCAACAACTGCCCGGGGGCCATGTCCTGCCAGTCATGCCGCAATGTCTCCGGCACTTCCCCCGGAGTGAGTACCGATGGCTGGCCACTGCCCTTTTGCGCGGACAGATGACGGCTCAGGCGCTCGGCCCAGGCCACAAAGGGCGAGGTATAGTCCACCGCCGGAATATCCGATACCGCCACCACCCGCTGACGGCCATTTTCCTCCCCCAGCACCAAGACGCTCTGGGTGTAGGCAACACACTGATGGGTTTGATTAACAATGGTATAAAACAGCTGCGCAAGGCTGCCCGCCTTGCGCAATTGTTGTTCCAGCCCCAGCAGGGCTGCAACATGTTGATTCACATTCACTCCTTACGCTGTCGTCAGCATGTTCAGCAACCGGTCGCCATAACCTTCCATCGCTTCCACTTCGGTAGCCAGCTGCTCGGACAATGGCACAAAGCCGGTATCCGGCAAGCTGGTAGTATTCCCTTCCGGTCTTCCAGCTCCCTGAGCAGGCTGCAGCTTTTCAAGATCCAGCGTGATCTCCAGAATACGTACCTGGCCATCGCCGCCTGTTGCCTGTATACGCAGCGTCAGCTCCCCGGTCTCACCGGAAGAACGCAGACTGACCTGACCGGTCTGCGGATCCACGCTGATCCAGCCCGGCAGTTCGGTACCGTCGGCCAGGGCACCGCTGTAACGCTGCCCTTCTCCGGATTTGCCATCAACAATATCGATTGCAATGCCGTTACCGCTGATGGCAACAATGCGGGATACCCGTAATGACACCGTATCCAGGGCCTGCTGCTGCACCTCGGTAAAGATCACTTCACCATTGTCGTTCACATTGACATCGACCGAGGCTCGGGTGGTGACACGGCCATCGGTGCCGGTGGTTTGTACCAGCAAGGCTCCGGGCTCGGACAACAATACGGTTTCGCGCGCAGCCCTGGGTGCCACAAAGCCGGAAGCGTCACCGGGATCCTGGCCCGTATCCTGGTTAACCAGACCCGGTGGCAGAGACGACAGTTCAACAACAACCTGTGTGTTATCCACCTTGAAGGAAGGAACATCGATCTGGCTTGCTGGCCTGGCAGCCGCTTCCGCTTTGGGCGGCGCCAGTATCTCCAGCAAATAGTCACGAGAGATGCTGGCACCGGCTTTATCCGTTGCCGTCAGGGTGACAATAAATTTGCCGGCTTCGACCGGTTTGCCGGAGATCACCCCGGTTTCCGGATTGTAACTCAGGCCCTTGGGCAGTCCCTTGATAACAAAATCATGGTCCTCGCCATAAGCCTGACTGTCCATATCGGTAAAGAGCACAGAAATATCACGGCGATATTCCTTGCCAAAATTCCACTGCTCATCAATATCCGCAGCCAAAGCCACTGGGTTATCGTTGCTGCCCTGAATGGTGATGGTCAGGGTGGCAGTATCGCTCAGGCCGCCGGTGTCGGTAACGGTATAGCTGAACGTCTCGCTCAGGGTCTGACCGCTGGTGCGCAGTGCCTGTACTGCAGCGTTGCTTTCGTCAATCACATAGCTGTACGTACCATTGCTATTAAGCGTCAGGCTGCCGTACTGGCCGGTCAGGGCCTTGCCGGTAACGGTTTTGCTATCACCACTGTCCACGTCGGTGTCGTTATCCAGCACATTGCCACTGGCGCTGCTGCCGGCGGTGCCATTGGCCACACCACCTGCTTCCACCGCGATGGCGGTGTCGTTATTGGCCACCGGGTTATCGTTTTCACCTTTAAGGGTGATGGTCAGGGTGGCGGTATCAGTCAGGCCGCCGGCATCGGTGACCGTATAGCTGAAGGTCTCGCTCAGAGTCTGGCCGCTAGTACGCAGCGCCTGGACCGCCGCATTGCTTTCGTCAATCACATAGCTGTAGCTGCCATCGGTGTTCAGGGTCAGGCTGCCATACTGGCCGGTCAGGGCCTTGCCAGTAACGGTTTTGCTATCACCACTGTCCACGTCGGTGTCGTTATCCAGCACATTGCCACTGGCGTTGCTGCCGGCGGTGCCATTGGCCTCTCCGCCCGCTTCCACCGCGATGGCGGTGTCGTTATTGGCCACCGGATTATCGTTTTCACCTGTCAGGGTGATGGTCAGGGTCGCGGTATCGCTCAGGCCGCCGGTGTCGGTAACGGTATAGCTGAACGTCTCGCTCAGGGTCTGACCGCTGGTGCGCAGCGCCTGTACTGCAGCGTTGCTTTCGTCAATAACATAGGTATAGGCGCCGTCGTACTTCAGGATCAGTTTGCCGTAGGCACCAGCCAGTTCCTGGCCAACCATACCTGCCGTTTCACCAAAAACCACACCGGTAACGGTTTTGCTGTCACCACTGTCCACGTCGGTATCGTTGCTCAGCACATTGCCGCTGGCATTGTTGCCGGCGGTGCCATTACTCACTCCGCCTGCTTCCACCGCGGTGGCGGTGTCATTTACCGCCACCGGAGCATCATTGACCGATATGACAACAGTATTCAGCTGAACGCTGCTCACCGATACGGCCGAGTTACCTCCATCGGCCTGAGTATTAAAGGTCTGGCGGCTGACGGTAGTTGAAAACTCAAGGTTGCCGTCCGAGCTGTCCACGGCATGCACACTGAGCGCGCCCGGTGTGCCGTGGTAATTGGCACCAGGTACAAAACGCAGTTGGGTCTCTGCCGACAGCAACAGCCCCGCCTCGGTCGATACCTCTCCCACGGCTTCCCAGTTGGTGCCACCATCGGTGGAATATTGCCACTGTCCTTCGGCAGCTTCACTGTGATCAGCGGTGATTACAATACCCGCCAGGGTGTCCCTGGGTTCGTAGGTGGAATCGGCATCATCAAACAATGTCCCGAACAAATCACTGACCGACGCGCCGGCAGGACTGCTGGTGTCTTCGTTGATTGAGGTCAGCGTGCCATTACCGCTGAACTCCGGCGACGTATTCTTGCCGAGCAGATAAATGCTGCTGCTGATCTCACCCGACTCATTGTTCGCATCCTGAACAGAGACGGTCAGGGTGCGGCTTGCACTGACCTGATCCTGCGCCGTATTGGTATAGGTAATGCGCTGACTGATTTTGCTGAGCGCATCACCACCAAGCTCCATGGGGTTGGCCTGGGTCACGTCTACATTGTCGATCACCAGCTTCCCCCCCAGGTAACGCCCCCCCGACAAGTCGTAAGACCCTGCCACAAAGACAAAGCGGTAGGTACCTTCCTGCCCCGCCTGTATGGTTACCGTTTCGGTAGACCAGGCGGTTTCCTGATTGGCTTTGGTACCCGTCTGGTCAAGTAGGGTAATGGTATTACCGGTATCAACATCCAGCAGGTAGCCATAGGCATCGTAGGCATCGCCGCCGTCCAAGGCTTTCCAGTCGAAGGAAACCGAATCGCCAGCCTGTAACGACACAGACCCGTTACTGTACAGGTAAGGACCCCGTATCACTCCGTAACTTTCATTAATACTGGCACCGCCCGTATCCAGCACGGCAGCCAAATCATCGCCACCAGAGTGATAGTCATCGGTCAGGGTTACCGACTGCCTGAAGTTGCCTCCCGAGGTGTTATCTCCGATAGAGCCATTGTTGGCGGGATAGGTGGTATCCACCGGTGTCGCCTGACCGGCAATCTGGTCCGTTCCGTCCAGCCGAACCCGCTCAAGCCCGGTTGTCCAGCCCACAAAGGAGTCCGCACCGTCAATACCCTGTTGAAAATCACCGTTCTGAAAGGCATTGGAAAAATTAATACGAAGCGACTTGCCATTTTCTCCGTTATGGGTGGCATCAATACTGCCAATAACGGTGGCCTGAGTACCATCGCCCAGATACACGCTGGAGCCGACAATGGAGACAGCGCCATCGGCTGTTGATGCCACCTCGTCGGTACTGATCCCCAGGCTCTCAAGGGAAGTGGCCTCGTCAATGGCAAACTCAATATAGCCACCGCTATAGTTGGCATTGCCGTCGATGGACACACTTCCTTCAATGGCAACCTCACCGTCACCTTCGGTGTAGGTCAGATCATTCAGTCCGTCTCTGACCATGGGCAGGTCTACCACCGTCACAGTAGAGGACAGCGCCAGCGAGCCGGTATTGTCACCGCCATTGGCGGTGCCGCCGCTGTCCTGAATGCTGGTCAGGGTCACCACCCGGTTGCTGGTGTTCGGTGTATTGCTGTTGTTCTGGTAGCTCATGCTATCAATGAGCGCTTCAGTCGCGTCGGCAGAAAGATTGCCCCCGGTCAGATTCACGGTCGCTGTGCCGCTCGATACGCTCACACTGTAGCTCAGGCTGTTGGTGCTGCCGCTGGTGCCGTGGGTTAGCGTAATGACAGTACCGTCGAAGTTAATCACCTCATGGCTGCCATCAGCGACGTTGCTGACGGTGAAGCTCAGCCCGGTAATGTTCTGATCGGTCTCAACAGTGTCGATGCTGGTACCACTGAACAGGCTGGCTGCACTGCCGTCCTCGGTGAAGGTCGGGTTGCTGGCGTTGGCGGTCAGGGCCGGCTCATCGTTAATGGCGGTGATATTCACCGTCGCCTGGTTGGTGCCGGTGCTGTTGTTGGTGCCATCGTTGAAGGTCCAGTCCAAAGTGACACTGGAAGACGGATCATTGGAACTGTTGGCATAGGTGATGGACTGCAATACCGAGTCCACGATCGCTGAGGTGGCACTGGCGTTGAAGGTGAGTTTCAACGTTCCGTTGGAATGAGTGGTCACCGTACCGGCTTCGGTACCCTTATAGGTGAACACCTGGCCCTCGATCAGGGTCCCGAGCAACCCGCTGTTGCCGAACCCGTCCTCACCATTGGCACCGCCTTGGCGAGCGAGGGTAACCGAGGCGCCAGCGTAGCTATTGGCGTTATCGAGTTCAGTATCGGCTACGGTCACATCGCCGTCGATCACAACAGCACTGCCGCCCTCGGTAAAGGTGGCAGCACCGTCGAGACCCGAGAAGACAGGCGCCGAATTGGATGTTCCAGTCCCCGAAATCGAGAAGTTGAACGGATTCTCGTCACTGTCGTTGGTGGACACGGAAAGGGCCGCCGTGCGTATTCCAGCCGCAGCCGGATCAAACGACACGGTGAAGGTGGTACTGCCGCCTGCAGCAATACTCGTGGTCGGCTGGCTCGTAACGGAAAAGTCAGCGGCATTGGCACCACTGATGACGACTGACCCGAGTGCCAGCTCAGCCGTGCCCGTATTGTTGATGGTAAAAGTACGGCTGACAGAACCACTGCTTACCTCAGTGCTGCCGAAATCGGTATGGTCCGTATTGCTCGGCGTCGTGTCGCCATCGGCAATATCGGTGCCATTACCGGTAACGGTAATTTCCGGGGCACCGCTTTCTGGACTCGCGAGATTGAGATATTCAAACCCCAGGGAATAAAACGGGCTATCCAGCGCTGTGACGGTGATGTCGATTTTTGTGATGTCGGTAAAACTGGCAAACGAAGGCTCACGACCAGCTTCCCAACCATAATGACCATTTGAGGTAGCGCCCGACGTAGAAACGGTCCCCCCTTCCGTCTTGTAGCCGGTAATCTGGATCGCATACTGTCCATTGGCTGTTGCACTACTACCGCCCCATTTATATATATTCAGACCGGTGAGGTCGAATTCCGTCATGGCGCCCGGCTTGGCGGAGAGAGTCATGGTTTTCGAGCCGCTAATCTCATGACTGGTGAACCAAAATCCTTCGCCATTAGTCGCGACCGCTATTGGATCGCTGCTGGTTAGATCGAAGTCATTGCTGCTATGTGACGTGCCATCAGCTGTGGACCAGCCGTTCTCCGTGCTGATTTCATACCTTCCATCGCTCCCGAGGATGGGCAACAGCAGACCAGTATAGGCATCCAGGGCGTCGGCACTGAACGGGAGGACGGCTTCGATCGGGCCGGTTTGCTGCTCCAGCGTCCAGTTCCCCCCCTGCTTGCCATCCCCGGTGAGATCGCTGGAAGCCGCGATATCGGCGGCACTGCTGGCACTCAAGGCCTGGATAAATTCCACGCCGGCGCCGTTGGCGGCGACACGGCAACCGTAGAGCAGGATGTCGCCATCTTCACTCAGGGTCGCACCCAGCTCAGCCAAGTCTGCACTACGCGCCTTCACCGTCGCGGTATCCAGAGTCAACCCACCCAGTCGGATCTGCCCCTCGTCGCCATGGCTCAAAATATGAATGGCATCGTAGCCCTCATTTTGCTGCGCCCACACCGCCAGCTGGGCCAGCCCATCCTGGCCACCATCGATCAGCCGCACCTCTATGCCGGCGCCAATGCCGTCCACCAGGGTCTGATAGTCTTCCACCCCGGTATCCACAAAGGCGACTTCCTTGCGGCCGTTATTCTTGGCCGGGTCGGCTTCACGCACCTGAGTTGGTGCCAGGGCGGTAAAATGCACCGTCTGCTCGGGCGCATTGGCGTGAGTGGCCGTGTCCTGATGATCCACATCCGTGGTCATCTCCACGGCGGTAGCCACCGCTGCACCATCGAGCAGAATGCGCGATTCAAGGGCAGTGATCAGCGGCTTGCGACGAAATTTGGGAAAGGTTTTGGGGGTATCTTGCTTGTTCATGGCATCTGTCCCTGGTCAGCACAGGGCGCCATGCACGACACCCGGTACAAAAATAATGAGTTACTGAGTGCTATTCATCGTGAAATAGGCGGTGGCGCTCATGCCCGGAATCAGCCCGGCCGACGGCGCCAGTCCGGCGCGCAGCAGCAGGGTCTGACTGACCGGATCTATCGCCGGGCTGATGGCGGCGATGGTCGCCTCCACCCGGGCACCGGTTTCATCCATCTGCAGCGTCAGCGGCAATCCGGGCTCAAGCCTGTTCAGCCAGGTGGCGGGTACCACCACCTCTGCTTCCAGCCGCTGGTCGGCAACGATTTCGATCAGCTCCTGTTGCTGGCGAATGTTTTCATGCCGGTTGGCCAGCACCGTGACCACCTTGCCGTCATAGGGCGCCGTAATTTGGCAACGCTGGGTGTTGAGCCGGGCAATACGCAGCTCGGCCCGGGTCTGGGCATACTCCGACTGAGCCAGGGCCACATCCAGGCTGCCAATGGAGCGCAATTCGTTCAGCTGCCGGGCATTGTCCAGCTTGACTTTGGCGGCCTGGTTTTCGGCTTCCACCTTGCTGGTCTGGGCTTCATAGAGGGCGCAATCCAGCCCCACCAGCAGTTCGCCCTGACGAAAGCTTTCTCCCGGACGTTTGGGCAAACTGGTGATCCGGGCGGCCAGTTCGCCGGACAATACCGCCCGGTCCAGCGCCTTGATCACGGCGCGCGCCTTGTATTCCTCGGCACTTACGGACAAGCCGGGCTGAAGCAGGGCCGCCAGCAGCAGCCCCTGGTAACCAATTCCCTTCATCAGATAACGTCACCGGCGGCAGCACTCTGGCTGGCCTCTTTCAATGCCGGCTCGGCCACCAGTTCTCCCTTTTGCCAGCGGTCAAAACGATCGGCAATGGTGTCGGAGAGCTGCTCTACACTGTTTTGGGTATAGCCTTCCGGCAACAGATCCATGCCCATGCTCACAAAAATGCGGCCATAGCTGTTTTGCAGATCCGCATAGGCCACATCGCGACGCAGCTCGGCCAGCAGGGTGTTGAGTGACTCCCGGATCAGCTCCAGCTCGGAGGTACGCTTCATGCGCGCGGCGTTGGCGGTCTGCTCGCTGATGCGATGCGCCACCTGCAGATAGCGATCTGCCAGCTCAAAAGACTTGAGTGATTCGTGGTAGCGAATATTGGCCAGATGCACCTGGGTCAGCACCGCCATGGACGAGGCCAGCCGCTGCTCTTCGGCAATGGCTTCACGGGTTTTGGCAAGATCCCGCTCGGCCCCGACCTTGAACACGTCAAACAGATTCCAGCTGACCTGGGCTCCCAGGCTGGTCCAGTCCTGGTTCAGCAGGTAATCGCTGTTGTCGTGATAAACACCGGCATTCAGGCTGATCCCCGGCAGCATCTTGAGCATGGCGGCGCGGGTATCGGCGGCGGAAATACGCTGCTGATAATAGGTTTCCACCAGCTCGGGGCGTTGTTTCAGCGCCAGCTCTTCCATGGTCTCCAGCTTCATCGCCAGCTCAGGTATTGCAAAATCCGGCGCATCCACATCGGTCAGTTCAAACACCGTACCCGGTTTCAGCCCCATCAGCGCCGCCAGCTCGGTTTTGGCATTGGCCAGTTCCTGTTTCAGCGCCTGCAGGGAACGCAGCACATCCAGCAGTTCACGCTGATAGTAGAGGGCTTCCATCGGTGAACGCAGCTGCAGCAGCTCTACCCGGCGAGAATCGTTAAGCGCGGCCGACGCCTGGCCGATCAGCGGATCGATTTTCTGCAGCAACCGCTCGGCCGACACCGCCCGCCAGTAGGCTCCACGTACATCCTGAGTGATGTTATGGGTCACCTTGCGCTCCCGCTCCCGGGCAATCAGATAACGATCAGCATGCTGTTTGGCACGTACGTAAGAGAGGCCGAAGTCAAGCACATTCCAGCTCAGGGCCAGATCATAGGTGGAACGCTGCTTGTCCTGGGAGATGGAATAGGAAGGGTTGGAGCCCAGCGGTTCCGGCCGTCCATCCTGAAACGCCACACTGGCCGAGGCGGCAAAATTACTGCGGGCAGAGTAGCCGGCCGAGGCGGTAAGACTGGGCAACATTTCATGGCGGACCAGCCCCAGTTGCCCCTGCTCCATGGCAGATTCCAGCGCCTTCAGTTTTTTGTCTCTGTTATTGCGTACCGCGCGGGCAATGGCTTCTTCCAGGCCAATGCTGCCCTGAACCTGGTCCTGTGCGAGCAATGTCATGTCTGCCTTTACGGTGGCACTGACATTGTCGGGAGAAATCACGTCCGGCGTAACGGTACAGCCGCTGATGGCCAGCACCAGGGATGAGGCAAGCAAGGTCTTCTTGAACATGTATCTGTCTCTTGAATTTTAGATAAACCAGTGCTGCCCGGTGTCAATAAAACACGAGGATCAAGGAGCAAACACCAGTGTGAGAAAAATCAGGCGAATGCACCCGAAAAATCAGGAGGATGAAGCAGGTAGGGGGCAGAAAAGGCCGGGCTGCTGCCGGCGCCTACCCCGGAAAGCGGGTAACTGTAAATGCAGGGGGATGCCCCCGGACTATCATCCATGAATCGCTACAAATCAATGCGTGTCAGATTGTGACGCGATACTAGCAGCGAAAAATAGGGCATTCAAACGAAAATTAGCTGCAAAAAAGGAGCAAAACCTCCCAATTTGCCATTTTCGCAAAACTAAATGTTACAAGTGAAACAGAACACCTGTTTCAGGGCTTCAGCGGATGACGAATAAAGGTATGGTGATTGCATTCCAGGCAGGTGGTGAGCACCTCGGGGTGTGTTACCTCATGCCGGTGGGCGCACAGGGTGCAGTCGTACAGACCCGGGCCCACCACCTCGCCGGCCTGATATTCGCCGTGGTGGGATAAATCTTCAGCCAGCTCCTGCCATTCCAGCTGGCTCTTGTCGGTGACGCCGGCCAGCCAGCCCCACACGGTTTCACGAATGCGCCGGTAAAACAGGCTGTCACGAAAGCCGCCCTTTTCATCGCCAAAGGCGGCCAGATCCCGCTTCACATACTCGGCAATCAGCGCCAGCTCATCTCTGGTCAGATCCCCGGCCGCTTCCATATAGGCCTGGGTCTTTTCCACCGCTTCCTTGATGGTGGTGTTCTCCGCCATTTCCCACTGGCGCTGCAGTTCTTCCACAAAGGCGTCGTAACCTTTTTTGTGCTTGTCGTCTTGCTCGCTCATGGCTTTATCCTCTCTGGCAGGGCCGGGGGTGAGCTATTGTTGCCGGCTACCCCCTAAGGTATTCTATGCCGATTTATCGCTGGTGTTACCACTCATTTACGGAACCGGACGTCATAATGCAAGAGCAATACAATCCCCAGAATATCGAGCCCCAGGTGCAACGCCACTGGGACGCGCAGCAGACCTTCAAGGCCACCGAACAAGCCGGCAAAGACAAGTTCTACTGTCTGTCGATGTTCCCCTACCCTTCAGGTCGGCTACATATGGGGCACGTCCGTAACTACACCATAGGCGACGTTATCTCCCGCTATCAACGGCTGCAAGGCAAAAACGTGCTGCAACCCATCGGCTGGGATGCCTTTGGCCTGCCCGCCGAAAACGCCGCCATCAACAACAAGACGGCGCCGGCCCCCTGGACCTACGAAAACATCGACTACATGAAAAACCAGCTCAAGCGGCTGGGCTTTGGTTACGACTGGGACCGGGAGCTGGCCACCTGTACGCCGGAGTATTACCGCTGGGAGCAGTGGTTCTTTACCAAGTTGTATGAAAAGGGCCTGGTGTACAAAAAAACCTCGTCCGTCAACTGGTGCCCCAACGACGAAACCGTGCTCGCCAACGAGCAGGTTAATGACGGCTGCTGCTGGCGCTGCGACACCCCGGTGGAGCAGAAGGAAATTCCCCAGTGGTTTATCAAGATCACCGAGTACGCCGACGAGCTGCTGCGCGACATCGATGAGCTGGAAGGCTGGCCCGAGCAGGTCAAGACCATGCAGCGCAACTGGATTGGCCGCAGCGAAGGCGTGACCCTGCGCTTTGACGTGGCCGGCAGTGACGACAGCTTTGAGGTGTACACCACCCGCCCTGACACCCTGTTCGGCGTCACCTACGTCGGCATTGCCGCCGGCCACCCGCTGGCTGCAAAAGCCGCCGAAAACAACCCTGAGCTTGCCGCCTTTATTGACGACTGCAAGCACAACAAGGTGGCCGAGGCCGAAATGGCCACCATGGAGAAAAAGGGCATGGCCACCGGCCTGATGGCGGTGCACCCGCTCACCGGCAAGCAGGTACCGGTATGGGTCGCCAACTTTGTGCTGATGGATTACGGCTCCGGCGCCGTGATGGCGGTGCCCGCCCACGATCAACGCGATTATGAGTTTGCCGGCAAATACGGCCTCGATATCGTACCCGTTATCAAGCCCGCCGATGGCAGCGAGCTCGACGTGAGCACCGAGGCCTACACCGAAAAAGGCCTGCTGTTCGACTCCGGCGAGTTCGACGGCATGGACTTCGAGCAGGCCTTTGATGCCATCGCCGCCACTCTGGAAGAAAAAGGTCTGGGCCACAAGACCGTCAACTTCCGCCTGCGTGACTGGGGCGTAAGCCGCCAGCGTTACTGGGGCGCGCCCATTCCCATGCTCAACCTGGAAGACGGCACCGTGGTCGGCGCGCCGGAAGACTCCCTGCCGGTCGTGCTGCCGGAAGACGTGGTGATGGACGGCATTCAGAGCCCGATCAAGGCGGATCCCGAGTGGGCCAAAACCACTTATAACGGTCAGCCGGCGCTGCGTGAAACCGACACCTTTGACACCTTTATGGAGTCGTCCTGGTATTACGCCCGCTATTGCAGCCCGGAATACGATCAGGGCATGCTGGACGTGGAAAAAGCCAACTACTGGCTGCCGGTGGATCAGTACATCGGCGGCATCGAGCATGCCTGTATGCACCTGCTCTACGCCCGCTTCTTCCACAAGCTGCTGCGCGACACCGGCCTGGTGGAATCCGACGAGCCGTTCAAGCGCCTGCTGTGTCAGGGCATGGTGCTGGCCGACGCCTTCTACTACACCGACGACAAGGGCGCCCGCACCTGGGTCAGCCCGCTGGACGTGACCGTGGAGCGGGACGAAAAGGGCCGCATCAGCAAGGCTATCGACAAGGACGGCCGCGAGCTGGTGCATACCGGCATGACCAAGATGTCCAAGTCCAAGAACAACGGCATCGATCCCCAGGTGATGGTGGACAAGTACGGCGCCGACACCGTGCGTCTGTTCATGATGTTCGCCTCCCCTGCCGACATGACCCTGGAATGGTCCGACTCCGGCGTGGAAGGCGCACAGCGCTTCCTCAAGCGGCTGTGGAAACTGGTGTTTGAGCATCAGTCCCGCGGTGCCGCCCCGGCCCTGAACCTGGCCGGCCTGAGCAATGAGCAGAAAACCCTGCGCCGGGAGCTGCACAAGACCATTGCCAAGGTGAGCGATGACATCGGCCGCCGCCAGACCTTCAACACCGCCATCGCCGCCATCATGGAGCTGATGAACCACCTGGCAAAAGTGGACATGAGCGACGGGCAGAACCGCGCCCTGCTGCAGGAAGCACTGGAAGCCGTGGTGGTGATGCTGCATCCCATCGTGCCGCACACCTGCTTTGAGCTGTGGCAGGCTCTGGGCCACAACGACATCGATCACGCCGCCTGGCCGGTGGTGGATACCGATGCCCTGGTAGAAGACGAGAAGCTGGTGGTGGTGCAGGTGAATGGCAAGGTGCGGGGCAAGATTACCGTGCCCGCCGATGCCGACAAGGACGCAGTTGAAAGCGCCGGCAAGGCCGACGACAACGTGGCCCGCCACCTGGACGGCAAGACCATTCGCAAGGTCATCTACGTGCCCGGCAAACTGCTGAATATCGTGGCCAACTGACCAGACTGTGAGGGGTGAGGAGAAAGGAGTGAGGAGCCAACATCCCCTCACTCCTGACACCTCCCCCCTCACGGCAGAATCAAGGAGTTGTTATGCTCACTCGAATCAAGGCCATAGTGCTGTTGTCACTGAGCCTGATGCTGATCACCGGCTGCGGTTTTCAGCTGCGCGGCGGCGACAACCTGCCGCCACAGCTGCAGCGGCTGGTGCTCAGCGGCGACGACAAGAGCCAGTTCTACCGGCTGGTGTCGGCCCGGCTGCTGCGCGCCGGCGTGGTGCTGGTGGAAAACGACGGTAACACGCCGGTACTCACCATCTCGGGTCTGGGTCAGGGCAATACCGCTGCGTCGGTCAAACCCACTGGCGATACGCTGGAGTACGCCATGCGCTTTGGCACCCGCTTTACCCTGGACATGCCCGAGGAGCCCCGTCAGGTGTTCAACGTGGCCTTTAACCGCAGCTTTCTCGACAAATCGGCTCAGGCCCTGGCTTCCAGCCGGGAGCAGCAACAGTTGCGCGAGCAGATGGAGCATGAAGCTGCCGAGCAGATCCTGCGTCAGCTGAGTCGCCTGTCGTTCTGATGCGTCTTTATCCCGAGCAACTGGGCAAACATCTTAAAGCAGGGCTGGCGCCCTGCTATTTCGTTTATGGCGACGAGCCCCTGCTCAAACAGGAAGCCCTCGACGAGCTGCGCCGGGCTGCACGGACCCAGGGCTTTGACGAACGCCACAGGTTCGATGCCGACGAGGGGCTGGACTGGGATGCCATTTTTGATGCCAGCCAGACCCTGAGCCTGTTCAGCAGCCGGCAGATCATCGAACTGAGGCTGCCGGACAAACTGGACCGCACCGGTTCGGACCGGCTGCGGGAGCTGCTGCGCCAGTGTCATTCCGATTTATTGCTGCTGATCAGTGGGACCCGCCTTAACCAGCAGCAACAGAAAACCGCCTGGTACAAGGCCCTGGCCGAAGCCGGTCCTGTGGTACCGGTTTTTACCCCCGATGCCCGTCATCTGGCCCGCTGGCTGGAGCTGCGGCTGCGTCGTCATCATCTGGCCGCCGAGCCCGATGCCCTGCACTGGCTGACTCTGGCCTTTGAAGGCAACCTGCTGGCCGCCACCGGCGAAATAGAAAAACTGTCCCTGCTCAACCTGCCCCAGCCGCTGACGCTGGCAACCCTGCAGCAGCATGTTCAGCCTCACTACCACTTCAACCCCTTTCAGCTGCTGGACCCGCTGCTGCAGGGCAAGGTGAAGCGGGGCTGCCGCATTCTGCTGCAACTGCGTCAGGAAGGGGTGGAAGCGGGCATGCTCTGCCATCTGCTGGCCAGAGAGCTCAATACGCTGCACGAGCTGCGGGCGGCACTGGCCTGCGGCCAGTCCTTTCATCAGGCTGCCGGACACCTGCATATCTGGTCCAGCCGCCAGCCGCTGATGCAGGCGGCGCTGAACCGGCTTTCAGCCACCAAGCTCAACGCCCTTTCACGCATGCTTGCTGCCGCCGATACCGCCGTGGCGGAGTTTGATGACGACAGCGCCTGGCGCTGGCTGCAGGCATTGTGCGTTGGCTTTCTTGACGACAAAGACCCCGTTATATTGCCATGACCTCACCCATTGGATTACTGGGGGGCACCTTTGACCCCATTCACGCCGGCCATTTGCGCACCGCCATTCAGGCTCAGGAGCAACTGGGCCTGAGTGAAGTTCGTCTGCTGCCCAATCATATTCCACCGCACCGCGCCACGCCCGACAGTGCGCCCCGGCACCGCCTGGCCATGGCCAGACTGGCGGCCGCGGCCACCCCCGGGCTGACCGTGGACGAACGCGAGCTTAACCGCACCACGCCGTCCTATACCATCGACACCCTGATGGAGCTGCGCCGGGAGCTGGGCCGCCGTCCGCTGTGCTTTATCATGGGCATGGACTCATTCTGCAGCCTGGATCGCTGGCACCGCTGGCAGGAGCTGCTGGACCAGGCTCATCTGGTGGTGAGCCACAGACCCGGCTGGCAGCCCGAATTTAACGACGCGGTGAACGAGTTGTTCCAGCGCCACGGCACCCGGGATCGGGAACGCATTCACCGCGCGCCCGCCGGCCATATTTTTCTGCTCGACAACCCCGAGCTGGACGTGTCGTCCACCCAGATCCGCGACTGTATTCGTAACGGGAACAATCCCCAGTATTTGTTGCCGGACGCAGTAACGGACTACATTCGACAACAGGGACTCTATACCGGGTCCGTGGTATAATTCACATTGTTTCATTGAGGAGAATGCGCTCTTGCAAGACAAAGCACTGCACGACTTTATCGTCGACAAACTGGACGATCTCAAGGCCCGCGATATTCAGGTACTGGATGTCACCGGCAAATCCACCATCACCGACTGCATGATCATCTGCTCTGGCAATTCCAGCCGCCACGTCAACTCCATTGCCGATCACCTGGCCACCGAAGCCAAACACGCCGGCCTGCACCTGCTGGGTGTTGAGGGCCAGGGCGCCGGCGAGTGGGTTCTGGTCGATCTGGGTGAAGCCATCGTGCACGTGATGCAGGAAGAAACCCGCGACTTTTATCAGCTGGAAAAACTCTGGGGCGGCAGCACGGCCGGAGCCATGGCCGGATGAAACTGCAGCTGGTGGCGGTCGGCACCAGAATGCCGGCCTGGGTTACCACGGGCTTTCAGGAATACCAGCGCCGCTTTCCCCGGGACATGCCTCTGGAACTCACCGAAATTGCCGCCGGCAAACGGGGCAAGAACGCCGATATCGATCGCATTCTGCACAGGGAAGGCGAGCAGATGCTGGCTGCCATCAACAAATCAGCCTGCATTGTAACCCTGGATATTCCCGGCAAGCCCTGGACCACGGAGCAACTGGCCGGTCAGCTGACCCGCTGGCAACACGACGGCCGCGACGTGGCCATTCTGATTGGCGGCCCCGAGGGGCTGGCGCCGGCGTGCAAGGCCGCGGCCGAGCAAAGCTGGTCGCTGTCGCCGCTGACCCTGCCTCATCCCCTGGTGCGGGTGCTGGCGGCGGAAAGTCTTTACCGTGCATGGAGCATCAACAACAACCACCCCTATCACCGGGAGTAAGTCATGGCCAGGTCCCGGGTAAAAATGCGCGATCATGTCGCCGAGACATCCCTGCACTGGCGCCGTACTCTGGTGTCCTTTATCGGTATTGTGGTGCTGATGGGGGTCCTGTTTGCCAACCTGTACCATCTGCAGGTAAACCAGCATCAGAGTTATCAGACCCGCTCCAACGATAATCGTATCAAGGTGGTGCCCATTGCCCCCACCCGGGGCCTGATCTTTGATCGCAACGGCGTGCTGCTGGCGGAAAACCGCCCCATCTACAGCCTGGAAATCACCCCGGAAAAGGCCGGCGATCTGGACGCCACCGTCGATGCCCTGATCGAGCTGCTGGATCTTGACCCCGATATTCGAGAGCGTTTTTTCCATGACGTCCGTCGCCAGCGTCGCTTTAATCCGGTGGTGCTGGTCAGCCGGCTGAATGAAGATCAGGTGGCGCTGTTCAGCATCAACCAGCACAAGTTTCCCGGTGCCGCCATCGAGGCCTACCTCAAGCGTTACTATCCCTTCAAGGACACCCTGACCCACGTGCTGGGTTACATGGCCAAAATCAACGACCGCGATGTAGAGCGGCTGCGGGAAGACAACAAGCTGGCCAACTATGCCGCCACCCGGGATATCGGCAAACTGGGCGTGGAACGTTATTACGAGGATCTGCTGCATGGTCACGTGGGCTACCAGGAAGTAGAGGTCAACAACCGCGGCCGGGTGATCCGGACCCTCAAATACGAGCCCCCGGTGCCCGGCAGTGACATCTATCTGAACCTGGATATTCGGCTGCAGCAGCACGCCCAGACACTGCTTGAAGGAAAGCGCGGCGCCATCGTGCTGATGACCCCTAAAGACGGTCAGGTACGGGCCATTATTTCCAACCCTAGCTACGATCCCAACCTGTTTGTGCACGGCATCAGCGGTCCCGACTACCGGGCGTTGCTGCAAAACCCCGACCGGCCGCTGATCAACCGCGCCAGCCAGGGCATTTACGCCCCCGCCTCCACGGTCAAGCCCATGCTGTCGGTGATGGGGCTGAACGAGGGCGCCATCACCCCGGGAACCCGCTATTTCGGCGGTCCCTATTTTCAGATTCCCAACACCAAACGCAAGTTCCGCGACTGGCGGCGCTGGGGTCATGGCTGGATGGACGTGTACCGGGCCATCGAGATTTCCGCCGATACCTTTTTCTACGACCTGGCCTACCGGACCGGCATAGACACCATTCACGACTACATGAGCCGCTTTGGCTTTGGCCAGGCCTCGGGCATCGATCTGCATGAAGAAAGCAGTGGCACCATGCCGTCACGGGACTGGAAACAACGCCGCCACAAGCAACCCTGGTATCAGGGCGACACCATATCGGTGGGCATAGGCCAGGGCTACTGGACCGCCACTCCGCTGCAGCTGGCCCGGGCCACTTCCATCATGGTGGATCACGGTGACACGGTTCACCCCCGCCTGCTCAATGCCATCGCCATCAACGGCAGCCGGGTGCCCATGCCCGTCAGCCACGGCGAGCCCATTGTGCTCAGGCAGGACAATTACTGGAAGGTGGCGCTCACCGGCATGTGGCGGGTAGTAAACGGCAACGAAGGCACGGCGCGCCGCGCCTTTACCGGCACCCCCTATGTGGCCGCCGGCAAGTCGGGCACGGCCCAGGTATTCAGCCTGGCGGAAAACCAGCAATACGATCACGAAAGCACCAAGGAACACCTGCGCGACAACGCCCTGTTTGTGGCCTTTGCTCCCTATGAGCACCCCGAAGCGGTGGTCTCCGTGGTGCTGGAAAACGTCGGCGGTGGCAGTTCCCATGCCGCACCTGTCGCCCGGGCCATGCTCGACGCCTATCTGCTCCCCGAACAGTCAAAGCCCGACGAGGAATCCATCAACCATGAATAAGCACCGTCGCACCCTGGGCGAGCGCCTGCACCTGGACTGGCCGCTGCTGGCCGGGCTGTTGCTGCTGCTGTCCGCCAGCATGGTGATCCTGTATTCGGCCACCGGTGAAGATCTGCAGGCGGTCACCCGCCAGGGCATGCGTATTGGCCTGTCACTCACCGTCATGATCGTGCTGGCCCAGCTGCCACCCGGTTTTTACGCCCGCTGGGCGCCGCCGGTGTTCATTATCGGGATCATATTGCTGATACTGGTGCTGCTGGTGGGTGATATTGGCAAGGGTGCCCAGCGCTGGCTGGAAATCGGCAGCTTCCGTTTTCAGCCCTCGGAAGCCCTCAAGCTGGCCATGCCCATCACCATCGCCGCCTACATCAGCCGCTACCCGCTGCCCCCCGGCCTGCTGCATGTGGCCATCGCCTTTGTGCTGGTGCTGGTTCCCACCCTGCTGATCGCCAAGCAGCCGGACCTGGGCACTTCGGTGCTGGTGGCCGCCTCCGGGCTGTTCGTGATTTTTCTGGCCGGTCTGCCCTGGCGGTTGATCCTGCTGGCGCTGGCGGGACTGGCCGCCTTTCTGCCGGCGCTGTGGTACTTTCTGATGCACGACTACCAAAAGCGACGGGTACTGACTCTGCTCAACCCGGAAAGCGATCCCCTGGGAGCCGGATACCATATCATTCAGTCCAAGATTGCCATCGGCTCCGGCGGCCTCTGGGGCAAGGGCTGGCTGCACGGCACCCAGTCCCAGCTGGAGTTTCTGCCCGAGCGTCATACCGACTTCATTTTTGCGGTGCTGGCCGAGGAGTTTGGTCTGGTGGGTGTCTGCCTGCTGATGCTGATGTATCTGTTTATTATCGGTCGCGGCCTGCAGATCTCGGTGCAGGCTCAGGGGGCCTTTCCCCGGCTGCTGGCGGGCGCCCTCACCCTGACCTTTTTCGTCTATGTATTCGTCAACATCGGCATGGTCAGCGGCCTGCTGCCGGTAGTCGGCGTACCACTGCCACTGATAAGCTTTGGCGGCACCTCCATGGTGACACTGATGGCCGGATTTGGCATTCTCATGTCCGTTCATACTCACAAGCGCCTGTTGGCGAAATAACAAACAAGGAACCCGTAAATGCGCCTCGCCCTTCTTTCAGTGGCAGTGTGGTTATCAATGTCCGCCTCGGCGGCACCGACCGTGCCGGAGCAGCAGCAGTGGCTGAATGAACTGGCCGGCAAATTTGAACTGAGCCAGGATGCGCTTAATCAGGCCCTGGCGCAGGCGCATTATCAGCAATCGATCATCGATGCCATGACCCGGCCCGCCGAAGCCAAGCCCTGGCACCAGTACCGGCCCATCTTTCTCACCGACAAGCGCATCGAGCAGGGTGCCGCTTTCTGGCAGGAGCATCAGCCACTGCTGGCCCGGGCCGGGCAGGAGTTTCAGGTGCCGGCACAAATCATTGCCGCCATTATCGGGGTGGAAACCTACTACGGCGCTCATATGGGCAGCCACAAGGTGCTCGACGCGCTCTATACCCTCGGCTTTCACTACCCGCCCCGGGGCGCCTTTTTCCGCTCCGAGCTGGGGCACTACCTGAAACTGGCCGGCGAGCAGCAATGGGCACTGGACGAGCAAAAAGGCTCCTACGCCGGCGCCATGGGCATGGGCCAGTTCATTTCCTCCAGCTACCGCCATTATGCGGTGGACTTCAACCAGGACGGCCATACCAACCTGTTTGACGCCACCGATGCCATCGGCAGCGTGGCCAACTACTTTCACCAGCACAAGTGGCAGCCGGGCGAGCCGGTGGCTCACCCTGCCCGCGTGGCCGACGAACAGGCCGCCGGGGCGCTGCTCTCCGACACGCTGGAACTTGACTACAGCTGGGCCGAGCTGGCCGCCGCCGGGGTCAGCACAAATGCCGAACTCGCTCCGGACACGCCGGTCAAGCTGCTCAGGCTCGACGGTGCCGACGGCCCCGAATACTGGGTGGTGCGCCATAACTTCTATGTGATTACCCGCTATAATCGCAGTCCGCTTTACGCCATGGCGGTTTATCAACTGAGTGAAGAGATCAGGCAGGCCTATGAACAACAGCGTTAACTTCTTGCGCCCGCGAGCGTTGCTGCCTCTGGCTGTTTTGCTGCTGGCAGCCTGCAGCTCCCAGCCCGAAAAGCCGCAGACCAGGGACGATGCCTACGACCGGGAGACCGCCGGTGGCCGTTACAGCATGCGCAAGGACATGGCGCCGGGGGAAATGCCCGACATGTCCCACGTGAAGGATGCCGTGCCGCGTTATGAGCCCTACAGCCGTCAGGGCAACAAGGACTACAACGTATGGGGTCAGGACTACGAAGTATGGCGTGACATAGAGAATTACCAGGACGAAGGCACAGCCTCCTGGTATGGCGCCAAGTTTCACGGTTACCATACTTCCAACGGCGAGGTATACGACATGTATACCATGACCGCAGCCCATAAAAACCTGCCGCTGCCGTCATTCGTACGGGTGACCAATACCGAAAACGGCAAGCAGGTGGTGGTGCGGGTCAATGATCGCGGTCCCTTTCACGATGGCCGCGTTATCGACCTGTCCTACGCCGCTGCCTGGCGGCTGGGCATGCTCGGCAAAGGCACGGCGCCGGTAAAAGTGGAACTGATAAAAATGGCTCCCAGCAAGGAAGACCTGCGTCTGGCCAACAAGGGACCGGGCCGCCATATTCAGCTGCTGGCCACCCGCTCCGGCGACAAGGCCAGAGCGCTTGCCGCCCGCCTGAGCAAGGAGTATGGTTTTCCGGCCCGGGTAGAGCAGGGTTCCGAATGGTATCGGTTGCAGATGGGGCCCATTCCGGTCACTCAAACGGACGATATTCTGACCCGGCTGATCGCCGAGGGATTTGAACAGGCATATTTCCTGAACTAAACACAGCGCAATTCATCTTAAAACGGCAATTCACGCCAATTCATTATTTAAACAAAGGGTCTGACTCACCTTATGCGTACGGTTAACACTCTGTCTACTCTCGCCCTTGCCGGCCTGATGTCCTTTGCCGCCCAGGCACAAACCTCAGCGCCCATGATCCCCGAGCCGCCGGCCATTGCCGCCAAGTCTTACATACTGATGGACTACGCCAGCGGCCAGGTACTGGTAGCGGAAAATGCCGATCAGAAACTGCCGCCGGCCAGTCTGACCAAAATGCTCACATCCTATGTGCTTGGTCAGGCGCTGGAAGAAGGCAAGGTCAAGCGCGACGATCTGGTCACCATCAGCGAAGCCGCCTGGGCCCAGAACTTTCCCGGCTCCTCGGTGATGTTCCTGGAAGTGGGCAAGCAGGTCAGCATTGACGACCTCAACCGGGGCATCATTATTCAGTCCGGCAACGACGCCACCGTTGCCGTGGCCGAGCATCTGGCCGGCAGCGTCAACTCCTTTGCCGATCTGATGAACTCCTGGGCCGCCCGCCTGGGGATGAAAGACAGCCATTTTGTGACGCCCCATGGCCTGCACAGCGACGACATGTATACCACCGCCTATGATATGGCGCTGCTGGGCCAGGCGCTGATCCGGGATGTTCCCGAGGAATATGCCATCTACGCCGAAAAGTCGTTTACCTATAACGGCATCACCCAGCATAACCGCAATACCCTGCTGTGGGATCAGTCCCTTAACGTGGACGGCATCAAGACCGGCCACGTCAGCGCCGTGGGTTACAACCTGGTGTCTTCCGCCACCAAGGACGACATGCGCCTGATTGCCGTGGTCATGGGCGCCGCCAGCGAGCGGGCCCGGGCCGCGGAAAGCAAAAAACTGCTGACCTACGGCTTCCGCTTCTACCAGACCCTGACCCCCTACGAGGCCGGCAGCAAGCTGGTGGACCAGAAAATCTGGATGGGCGACAAGAATACCGTCGCCCTCGGCGTGGACAAGGCAGTCGCAGTGACCATTCCCCGGGGCCAGGCCCAGAGCCTGAAAGCCGATTTCACCCTGGATCAGGCGCTGAAAGCGCCGCTGGCCAAGGGTCAGCAGGTAGGCACCCTGCACCTGCGCCTGGGTGATCAGGACGTGGCCACCGTGCCCCTGGTGGCACTGGAAGACATTGAACAGGGCGGTCTGTTCAGCCGGCTGATCGATTACATTACCCTGCTGGTACAGGGACTGTTCAACTGATTCGAATCCGGGGCCGGTGTTCTGCCGGCCCTTTCACTTTTCTTCCACAGCCCGAATCCCCTGCAAGTTGCCGGTTTCGAATTAGCCGGTTTTATGATAAAAATGCGACACAGGTGATGGAAATTACCTCCATCCCCAATCGAATACCGCTGTTTCAAAGGTTGCCATGAATACCAAATTTGATGAGTTGCTTGAATTCCCCTGTCGCTTTCCGTTCAAGGTGCTGGGCCTGGCCGATGAACGTCTGCCCGACCTGGTAGTCGAAGTGCTGCAGCAACACGCCCCCGGTGACTACAGCCCTCAGGTGCGCCCCAGCAGCAAGGGCAATTACCACTCTGTCAGCGTACAGGTCATGGTACAGAGCAAGGAACATGTCGAGCTTTTGTACCGAGAGCTGGGCAACATTGAGCTGGTCAAGTACGTTCTCTGAGGCCCATTCATGCAGCAGGACAAACTCACCATCAGGCACTGGGGGCTGGCGTCATACGAGCACGTCTGGCACACCATGCAGAATTTCACCGATCTGCGCGATCAGGATACGGGTGATGAATTCTGGCTGGTGGAGCACCTGCCGGTGTTTACTCAGGGGCAGGCCGGCAAGGCCGAGCATGTGCTCAACGCCGGTGACATTCCCGTGGTACAGGCCGATCGCGGTGGTCAGGTCACCTACCATGGCCCGGGCCAGCTGGTGTTATATCTGCTGCTCGACGTGCGCCGCAAAAAACTCGGTGTACGCAATCTGGTCACCGCCATGGAAGAGTCCATCGTCAGCCTGCTGGGTGAATACAATATCGAGGCCTATGCCAAACCCGATGCCCCGGGCGTCTATGTAGACGACAGCAAGATCGCCTCTCTCGGCCTGCGGGTGCGGCGAGGCTGTTCCTTTCATGGCCTGGCACTGAACGTCAACATGGATCTGAATCCTTTTCTGCGCATCAACCCTTGCGGCTATGCGGGCATGGCCATGACCCAGTGCTGTGCTCTGGGTGGCCCCCAGACTCTCGACGAAGCCCAGTCCCGCCTGGTGCCCCTGCTGGCAAACCGGCTGGGCTATCAACATCTCTACTACACCACAGAGAAAGTAAAACTATGAGCAAACCCGTACGCGTCGAACCCGGCGTAAAATTGCGCGACGCCGACAAGATGGCCCTGATCCCGGTCAAATACATGCCCGAGCAGGAAGAGGAAGTGCTGCGCAAGCCGGAGTGGATGAAGATCAAGCTTCCTCCCAGCAACCAGCGCATACAGGGCCTCAAGAACATCATGCGCGAGAACAAACTGCACTCGGTTTGTGAAGAGGCCTCCTGCCCCAACCTGGCCGAGTGTTTCAACCACGGCACCGCCACCTTTATGATCCTGGGGGCCATCTGTACCCGCCGTTGCCCCTTCTGCGACGTGGCCCACGGCCGCCCGCTGCCGGTGGATCCGGAAGAGCCCGCCAAGCTGGCCAAGACCATCAAGGAGCTGGGCCTGAAATACGTGGTGATCACCTCGGTGGACAGAGACGATCTGCGGGATGGCGGAGCCCAGCACTTCGCCGACTGCATTCGCGCCATTCGCGAGCAGAGCCCGAACACCAAAATTGAAATTCTGACCCCGGACTTCCGTGGTCGCATGGACACCGCCCTGGAGATCCTCAAGGACACGCCGCCGGACGTGTTCAACCACAACCTGGAAACCGCCCCGCGCCTGTACCGGGTGGCTCGTCCCGGCGCCGACTACAAGTGGTCGCTGGAGCTGCTGCGCCGGTTCAAGGAAATGCACCCTCAGGTGGCCACCAAGTCCGGCCTGATGATGGGCCTGGGCGAGACCAACGAGGAAATCGTGGAAGTGCTCAAGGATCTGCGTGAGCACAATGTCACCATGCTGACCCTGGGCCAGTACCTGCAGCCCAGCCGTCATCACCTGCCGGTGAAGCGCTATGTGCCGCCCGCCGAGTTCGACGAGCTGAAGGAAGTGGCCGACAGCATCGGCTTTACCCACGCCGCCTGTGGCCCCTTTGTGCGTTCGTCCTACCACGCCGATCTGCAGGCGCAGGGTGTGGAAGTGAAATAACCCCCGTGAGGGGTGAGGGGTGAGGGGTGAGGGGTGAGGAGAAAAGTCCAGCCCTTCCGTCATCCCCATCAGACACATCGAGTAGGGTGAGGCGTTACCGCCTCATCCCTCTCACAGAACCGTACGTACGGACCTCGTATACGGCTCATGCCTACTTTTATTCAGCCTGTGGGCTGAACACATACCCTGTCCTGACCTCTTCAAGATTAACCAGACCCAGTTCCTGGAACCAGCGGTTTGGCATCGCATAACTGGCTAATGGGCTTCGCGCATTTCGCCAGCTCGCCATGCGGATGTGCCGGAACGGCGGTTTGTACCC
>NZ_QAGM01000076.1 GCF_003049725.1 Oceanimonas marisflavi | reverse complement strand
CTCACCTTTCCTCACCACTGAAAGTGCTTTACAACCCGAAGGCCTTCTTCACACACGCGGCATGGCTGCATCAGGGTTTCCCCCATTGTGCAATATTCCCCACTGCTGCCTCCCGTAGGAGTCTGGGCCGTGTCTCAGTCCCAGTGTGACTGGTCATCCTCTCAGACCAGCTAGAGATCGTCGCCTTGGTGAGCCGTTACCTCACCAACCAGCTAATCTCACTTGGGTTCATCCAATCGCGCAAGGCCCGAAGGTCCCCTGCTTTCCCCCGTAGGGCGTATGCGGTATTAGCCGTCGTTTCCAACGGTTATCCCCCTCGACCGGGCAGATCCCCAAGCATTACTCACCCGTCCGCCGCTCG
>NZ_QAGM01000075.1 GCF_003049725.1 Oceanimonas marisflavi | reverse complement strand
TTACTGACATAGTTCTCAGGTTTTAATAAAATATTCGCTCGGATTTTGAGCGAGTGAGACATGATGAAACCGACGGGAGCGGCTAAGGAATATCGTCGAGTGCTGGCGGTGCAATGGGCCGATGAGGGCGTTAAACAATCGGTTATCGCCGAACGACTTGGGGTGACTCAAGGCTGTGTCAGCCAGTGGGTCAAGCGGGCCCATCAAGGTGGAAAAGAGGCACTGAAAACCAAACCTTTTCCTGGCCATCCACCCAAACTGCCAGACGCCGCTGTCCCGCTGATCCTGAAAGCATTGGAAGAGTTGGGCCCAGAAGGCTTTGGCTATGAAGATCAGCGCTGGACGACACAGCGGATCGCCGATGCCATTGC
>NZ_QAGM01000073.1 GCF_003049725.1 Oceanimonas marisflavi | reverse complement strand
TCACTACTACGGATTCATCTGCCACCTCGCACCAACACAGACCTCGGCGCTCACCTTGAGTCTGTGCTTCCGGCTTGCCGCCGGAGCTGGTGTCAGGCTTCCCCAGTTACTGCACTGGCTCCCTGTCAGAAACGCCACCCTCAAACACGCAACAGATCTGACTGAGTATCGGGCTTTGCGTTATTTTGCACGCTTACCCATCTGTCGCGCCGAATCAGGTTCACTTGCGTTGTGTGCCTCTGACTTCCTATGGCTTCCTTCAGGCCCTGCCGTTGGCCAACAGCGCCCTTGCCATTCGGATTATCTTCCCCTCAGTCAGGGTGATTCAGGTTTCTTTCAACCTGACGGGTTTGCCAGCTTCGCTGGGCAAACAAAAAA
>NZ_QAGM01000072.1 GCF_003049725.1 Oceanimonas marisflavi | reverse complement strand
TTTGGTGGCTCAGAACCATCAAAAAACGTTGAAATATAGTTCAAATTCAATAAAAATCGACAAAAATACAGTTTCTAGCTAAAATTTGATGGTTTCGTTGCACTTTCCGAGCCCGTAGGGTATCTGAGTGGCTTAAAAGTACAAGAAAACACTTCAAAAGTGACGTTTCTGAAGAATTTTAACAGTTTTCTTGTATCTACGAACGCCAGAATGCATAAAATTGACCTAAACGTCTCCTTTTCCTATTCTGAGTCGATTCTGCATGCTTTAAGTGTGTTTGGTGGCTCAGAACCATCAAAAAACGTTGAAATATAGTTCAAATTCAATAAAAATCGACAAAAATACAGTTTCTAGCTAAAATTTGATGGTTTCGTTGCACTTTCCGAGCCCGTAGGGTATCTGA
>NZ_QAGM01000071.1 GCF_003049725.1 Oceanimonas marisflavi | reverse complement strand
ATGGTGTGCTGGGCGCCGATGTTCGCCCCCTGGTTCGCTTGAACGTACAGGTGATCGTTGAACAGAACGGTCGCCGTGAGTCGGGTTATTCCGGCGGCGGCGGTCGCTCTGGCTACGAAACGCTGTTTGCCGATGGCCGCCCGGAAGCCTTCGCCCGCGAAGCGCTGCGGCAGGCACTGGTCAACCTGGAAGCGGTGCCGGCGCCGGCCGGTGTGATGCCGGGGGTGCTGGGGCCGGGCTGGCCGGGCGTGCTGCTGCACGAGGCGGTCGGGCATGGCCTGGAAGGTGACTTCAACCGCAAGGGCACCAGTGTCTACGCCGGCAGGATCGGCGAGCGCGTGGCCGCCCCGGGCGTGACCATCGTCGACGACGGCACCCTGGATGGGCGCCGTGGTTCACTCAACATCGATGACGAAGGCCATCCGACCCAGTGCACCACGCTGATC
>NZ_QAGM01000070.1 GCF_003049725.1 Oceanimonas marisflavi | reverse complement strand
AAAACGTAAAGCTTACAGCTTATGACGATGACTGAATGGTGGAGCTAAGCGGGATCGAACCGCTGACCTCCTGCGTGCAAAGCAGGCGCTCTCCCAGCTGAGCTATAGCCCCATTTAGCCGACCTTTGTTTTACCAAATGCTTCTCAGGCAAGGCGAAGGGACGCGACGTTTAGTTCACTAAACGAGCGTTGCTTCAACGCAGGCATGGGAAGAATTTGGTGGGTCTGAGTAGATTTGAACTACCGACCTCACCCTTATCAGGGGTGCGCTCTAACCAACTGAGCTACAGACCCAAAACTGTGCCTTGATGCTTTAGCATCAAGGCCAATCGTCACTCTTTTATATCAAGCAAACTGTGTGAACACTCAGCAGGCGCTGAGAATTAAGGTAAGGAGGTGATCCAACCCCAGGTTCCCCTAGGGTTACCTTGTTACGACTTCACCCCAGTCATGAATCACTCCGTGGTAAACGCCCTCCCGAAGGTTAAGCTATCTACTTCTGGAGCAAC
>NZ_QAGM01000069.1 GCF_003049725.1 Oceanimonas marisflavi | reverse complement strand
CTCTACAAAGTAGAGTGGGTTTCCCCATTCGGACATCACGGGCTCAAGCGCTTCTTACCAGCTCACCCGTGCTTAACGCAGGTTAGCACGTCCTTCATCGCCTCTGACTGCCAAGGCATCCACCGTGTACGCTTAGTCACTTAACCATACAACCCCAAGAAGTGTGTCAGTCCGAAGACCGGTGCACTTAATGAAGGCGGTACGCATCGTGTGACTGATGCTTACAACACATTTCGCCAAGAAGTTCCAAGACACTTGCAGTATCAAGAACTACTTTTATTCATCAGCTTTTTCCGAATTGTTAAAGAGCAGAGTCGTTAAACTCTAAGATTTAGGCTTTAAGAGAGGTGTTTTCTCTTACAGCGTAAAGCTTATAGCTTATGGCTTTAAAGATGGCGTCCCCTAGGGGATTCGAACCCCTGTTACCGCCGTGAAAGGGCGGTGTCCTAGGCCTCTAGACGAAGGGGACCAAAAAATCGGTTGTTGAAGCTGCGCTTCAACGATTTTTT
>NZ_QAGM01000068.1 GCF_003049725.1 Oceanimonas marisflavi | reverse complement strand
GCACCACCATCACTGCGGTGCCGGTGGGCGAGCCTTTCGCCGGGAACACGGTGAGCGTGGGCACGGCTACGTTCTGCAGCCTCCTCCAGTGCTCGCCACTGGCCCGGGAGACGGTTTCGCTGACCTGCTCGGGGCCTTTCAGATTCGGCGGCGCCATCACCTGGCCATCCGGCCCGCGCGGCAGTTCCGGGGTGCCGGCGGGCGGTTGCCAGGTCGCTGGCGCGGCGGCAGATGCAGCGAACGGCTGCACGGCCAGCAGCAGTGAAACAGCGAAGCCGTTCGCGCGCATCGTCAACATCCACATGATGAAACCGCATTGTAGAGTCGGGTTAGCTCGGCAGAGTGCGCGCAGTGCATCCACGCATGGCGTGGATCTACTGGGTGCAGCTGTGGCCTTTGACCTGGGTCCGCCTTGAGCGAGCCGAGCACCGCAGGTCCGGCGAGGGCGAAGAGGCGCGGGTGTCTGAGCGCAGCGAGTTCCCGCGCCGTCCCTCGGCGGACCGAGAAGCGCAGGGGACCGACG
>NZ_QAGM01000007.1 GCF_003049725.1 Oceanimonas marisflavi | reverse complement strand
ATGCCTCTAAAGGGCCGTCCGAGACCAGGACGTTGATAGGCAGGGTGTGGAAGCGCTGTGAGGCGTGCAGCTAACCTGTACTAATGACCCGTGCGGCTTAACCATACAACACCCAAGAAGTGTGAGAGACTTGCGGTCTCAAGAACGAATTCATCAAAACGCAGAAAATTGCTCCTGCATTTTCTGCATTCCCGCCATCCCTGGCGGTCGCTTCTTCCGAATTACAGTTTTATGCCTGGCGGCCATAGCGTTGTGGAACCACCTGACTCCATGCCGAACTCAGTAGTGAAACGCACCCGCGCCGATGATAGTGTGGCAGCTGCCATGTGAAAGTAGGTCACTGCCAGGCACTCTAATTTAGTACTCCTGACTATACAGCTTTATGCGGAGCGGTAGTTCAGTTGGTTAGAATACCGGCCTGTCACGCCGGGGGTCGCGGGTTCGAGTCCCGTCCGCTCCGCCATCATCAAAAAGCCCTGACCTCACGGTTGGGGCTTTTTTCATTTCTGCTTCGCGACCAAGCGCCCTTCGGTCGCTGGGTCGCGGCACTGGCCGTGCGCGTTGAGTCCCGTCCGCTCCGCCATTACTCAAAACCCCAGCCGATTGGCTGGGGTTTTTTCGTTTTGGAGCGCAGGTCTTGTTCCTGAATAGAGGAAGGCCTGCCTGCAGTTGCCAAGCATGAGTATCAGATAGGGACTTCGGTGGTGTATTTCATATTATCGAGCAACAGGTAGCTTTCCGCCGAGGCGACATTGGGAATGCTTAGAACCCGTTCGCTGAGAAAGTTAGAATAAACTTCCAGGCTGGATGTCACAATTCTCAGTACCACATCCTTGTCGCCGGCAATAGCCCAGCATTCGGTGACTTCCGGATACTGTTCAACATGTAGCCTGAATCGCTCCTTTTCTTCTCGGCTGACATTGTGCACCTTGATAATCACCAAGGCATGAATATTAATGCCCAGTTTCTTGTGGTTCAGCAGCGCCACATAATGATGAATATAACCGTCCTGCTCCAGGCGCTTGACCCGACGATGGCATTGGGAGGGAGAGAGACTGACCTGCTCGGAAAGCTGGGCATTGGACAGGGTGGCGTCGTGTTGTAGCAGCTGCAGAATTTTCAGGTCGAACTTGTCAAGAGCGTGCATCGGGTAAATATCCTTGTCTTCCATTGCCCCGGCATACGACAGGTTACTACCCAGGCTCTCGCAGTTTAACTAAAGCCTTGATGTATTAACAGCGGCAGATAGAGTGCATAGTACTCGCCTGTTTGCAGGCCTGTTTGCAGGCCTGTCGGGGCCTGGCGCCATGATGAGAGCCGGACCGCAGCACACCCTGAGTGCGAGCGAAGGAGTTCAGAACAGGTGGTTTCATGTAAAAGGGATGAAAAACTGCTATACAGCATAGCTACGGCAGGAGCAGACCGGATTACTCTACATAACGATAAAAATAAAAGATGGCGTCATCAGGATAGCCACATGCATGTCATGGCCGACGCCATCTCCTCGCCGTCGTAGCTTTCTATAACAAGATACTTTTCAGTTACGCTACAGAAACTTAAGCCACTTTTCTGAGTTTGGCCGCAACCTTACCGTCTTTGGTCAGGCTGAACAGATCCCGGGGATCGTCCAGCTCGGGTACCAGCTTGATGAAACTGCCAAGTCCGTCCTGCTCTGCCAGATCAAACAACAGGCGCAGGGCCGAATAATCTTCCAGTGCGAAACCGACCGAATCGAAGATGGTAATTTCGTCGGCATTGATACGACCGGAGCGATTGTCGGCGATCAGCTGCCACATCTCGGTTACCGGATGGTCGGCGGCCAGTTGTTGAATATCGCCCTCGATGCGGGTTTGTGGTTCATATTCCACGAAAATGCTGCCCTGACGCAGGATATCGGCGTGAATTTCGGTTTTGCCCGGGCAATCGCCACCCACGGCATTGATATGCACACCGGGGCCGACCATGTCGGGAGTGAGGATGGTGGCCAGTCGCTTGTCGGCGGTCACGGTGGTGATAATATCGGCTCCCTCACAGGCTTCCTTGGCAGAGCCACAAGGGGTCAGAATCAGGCCCTCTATATCCGACAGGTTCTCGGTGAATTTGGCGGTGGCGGTGGGATCCACGTCGAAGCAGCGAATTTCCTTGATGCCCAGTACCTTGTGGAAGGCCAGCGCCTGGAACTCACTCTGGGAGCCGTTGCCGATCAGTGCCATGACACTGGCATCGGAGCGAGCCATGTATTTGGCGGCCATGACCGAGGTAGCGGCGGTGCGGATGGCAGTGGTCAGAGTCAGCTCGGAAAGCAGCACAGGGTAACCGGTAGCCACATCGGCCAATACCCCGAAGGCCATGACCGTCGGCAGGTTGTATTCGATATTGTCCGGATGGCCGTTAACGTATTTGAAGGCATATTGCTCTTTATCCGACACTGGCATCAACTCAATCACACCGATGTCGCTGTGGCTGGCCAGCCGGGCTGATTTTTCGAAGTCATTCCAGCGGCGGTAATCCTGTTCAAGATACGCCACCATTTTTTCAATCAGCGTCTCTACACCTGTTTTGCCGATATAGTCGCTCAAGCCGGGAACATCAATAAAACGCGTCATCTTCTTTACCTTTCAATTATGGAATACACAGGGAATAACCGTTGTTCTTAGCAGGCAATAAAGCCGTGTTGCCACAGGGATTCACCCAAGGTGCCACAGTGGTCTTCAATCGCCTGCGCTCCCTGCAGGCATATTTCGTCATCCAGGGGGGCACCCACCAGCTGTACGCCAACCGGCACGCCGTTATGCAGCCCGGTGGGTACGCCTGCAGCAGGCAGGCCCAAGGCATTGATCATCAGCAGAAAGCGCTGAGCCTTAAGGATGCGAGCAATCTGATACGGCTGGGTAAAGTCCAGATCATTGGCAAAGGCCTGTTCGGCAGATACCGGCATCAGCACCAGATCGTACTCGTTCAGCAGCAGGCTCCAGGCCCGGCGAATCCGGTTGCGCTCGGCCATGTCCTGCATGGTGCTTGCCAGGGTAGGCTCACCGAAAAAGTCCCGGTAGGCATTCACGGTACGAATCACCTCACTCGAACCGTATTGCTCCAGCTCCTGTTGTTGCATCGTTGCCACTTCGGCCATGGCGAGCCGGCCCCAGATTTCAGACATCTGCAGGGCATCGGGCAGGCTTACTTCTTCCACCCTATGACCGGCGGCGATCAGTGCTTCGCGGGCCTGCTCCATGGCACCCTGTACGGCGGGAGAAATACCTTCGCCGAAGGGATCTGGCTGGTAGGCAATTCTGAACGGCGCTTTTTTAGCGCGACCACTGTCCTTGGCCGGTGACCAGTCCGCATCGAAAGCGCTGAAGCGGGACATGGCGGCCAGCCCCAGGCGTACATCCGCCACCGAGCGGGCGATGGGCCCTTGTACCGACAGCAGCTGGGAAATCGGGGGCCGGCCACCGGCGGCGCTCGGGTTGCCGTTGGCGATACGGCCAAAGGAAGGGCGAATGGTGGCGACACCGCAGCAATAGGCCGGGTGGCGCAGCGAGCCGCCCATATCATTGCCGTGGGCGATACAACCTATGCCGGCAGCGACGGCAGCAGCAGCGGCGCCGGAGGAGCCCCCCGGCGTCACGGTCGGGTCCCAGGGGTTGAGCGAAGTACCGTGCAATTCGTTGGAGGTAAACCAGCGGATGCTGAATTCCGGGGTATTGGTCAACCCGAGAATAATGGCGCCATCCTGCTTCAGGTTGGCGATGACAGGGGCATCCTGAGTGGCAATATTGTCCTTGAAGGCGACCACGCCGTCGGAGTTGGCCTGACCCGCCAGATCCATATTGATTTTGGTGGTGACCGGCACCCCGTACAGGGGAGGCAGTTCGGCGAGCTTGCTGCGCTTGTTGTCCAACTCTCGGGCCAGGGCCAGGCTCTGCTCAGGTAGCTGTACCGGTACTGCGTTGATCCTGGGGTTGATTTCATCCATGCGCCTCAGGTGGCTTTCCACCACTTCCACACAGCTGACATTACCGTCTCTGATGTTCCGGGCGGTGTCGGCCGCACTCCATTTCCAGATAGCCATGGCTTCTGCTCCTTTTATTAAACGGGATAATGAAGGGCCAATCTCTACCGGCCCTTTGGTATTTGGGATTAGTGCTTGCTGGTGGAGGCCTTGCCTGTACTCACCGAAACCGAATTTGGACGATGGGCGGCATCGGTACTGGCGACATACTCGAGGAAGCGGTGTCTCTCATCACGGATCATCGGTGCCAGCATCACCAGTCCGATAATGTTGGGGATACAGATCAACACCACCAGGGTATCCATCAGGCTGACGATCAGTTCCAGCTTTACCAGAGCGCCTGCGACAGTCAGAACCAGAAACACCGACAGATACAGGCCTGACACCAGCCGGCTGTTGCCGAACAGCATGCTGCTGGCTTTCAATCCGTAGTAGCAGGCCACCAATATGGTCGAGAAAGCGAACAGGAACAGGCATACCGCCAGCACCACTGGGAACCAGGGCAGTACGCTTTCATAGGCGGCGGAGGTCAGCGCTACCCCGTTCAGGTCTTCCTGGGTATAGGTGCCGGTCACCACGATGACCAGTGCCGTCATGGTGCAGATGATAACGGTGTCGATAAAGGGCTCGAGCAGTGCCACATAGCCTTCGGCAGCCGGGTGGCGGGTCTTGGCGGTAGCGTGGGCGATGGCGGCGGTACCCATGCCGGCCTCGCTGGAGATCATGGCGCGGATAAAGCCCTGGGTAACCGCTCCCCAGATACCGCCGGAGACACTGTCCAGACTGAAGGCGGCGTCAAATATGGTGGCCAGAGCGGCGGGAATCTGATCGTAATTGACCAGTAGCACCATGAGTGAGGCCGAGATATAGATGATGGCCATGACCGGTACCAGTTTTTCGGTAGTACGGGCGATGCTTTTGATACCGCCGACAACGATTACCCCGACCATCAGGGCAATCAGCACACCGAACAGCCAGGCATTGCTGCCGAGGAAGCCAGTTGCGCCACCGCTGACGCTGACCACCTGGGTGTAGACCTGATTCACCTGATACATATTGGTGGATACGAACGATGCCAGCATGATGGCCAGTGCAATAAAACCTGACAGAAATAGGCCTGTTCGAGGCAGCCCTTTCTCGGCGAAGCCCTGTTTGATGTAGTGCATGGGGCCGCCAGACACCGAGCCGTCCGCATGCAAGATGCGATATCTTACTCCCAAAGTACATTCTGCAAACTTGGTGGCCATGCCCAGGAAACCGGCCACTATCATCCAGAACACGGCACCGGGGCCGCCGATGGCTATGGCGATGGCGACGCCGGAAATATTGCCGAGGCCCACGGTCACCGACAGCGCCGAGGTCAGTGCCTGAAAATGGGTCACTTCACCGGGGGCCCGAGGATCGTCGAAGTCACCCCGTATCAGCCGGTAGGCGAGCCTGAGTGAGCGAAACTGCAGAAACTTGAAACGGAGGGTGCAGAACAGGGCACCGCCAATCAACCACAGCACGATCACCGGGATGGAAGATTCTCCCAGAGGGATGCTGTAAAACACGATACCCATCAGTTGGTAGATGATTTCTGTCAGCAGACTAACGGAGGTCTCCTCCGGGGCTGCAGAAGCAATGCTTGGCAGTAGCAAGAGCAAGAGCAGTATCCCGAACGAGGTAGTAGCTTTCATAGTGACTCTCCTTGAGCATGGCCGGATGATAATCAAGACGGCCTTCCATAATTCGTCGTGCTGGAAAATGTGACATTCAGGTTAAGCAAATATTAACAAACCCCCCCTGCCAAAATTTCGCGTTAAGGAGGGGGAAACGAATGAGTAGTGGAGGGATTATTTCGTCACAAGGAGCAGTGATGAAAAATTTTTGCATCGATGATGCTGCTTGTAACAAAAGCGTTGCCTGAAAGCGGGGCGGCGCTCAACCGTGTGTAAGACAGGGGCGGCCTGCCGGCGCTCCAGGCACGGATATTTCAGTGTGTAGCCAGGCGGCTCAGGTAGGGCTGAAGCGAGAAGCCAAGCTGCTTGCTGAGGGACCATTCCTGATCTTTCAGGGCCTTGGCATTGGTTGTGGCGGCGACGGTGCCGGCGAACACCACCCAGTTACCGCTGCTGGTCAGGCAGGAGCGCACATCACAAAAGCGCGTGTGCAACTGCGCCATAAATTCATCACTCTGATGGCAATCCCAGCAGTTCAGCACCAGCCAGCCACCGGCTTTCAGCTGGCGACGGCAGTTATCAAGAAACCCGGCCGAGAACTGCTCACCTTCCGCATCGTCGGCGTTATACAGATCGCTGAAAATCACATCCAGCTTTTTGCCCTGATAATCCCGCATAAAGGCAAAGGCATCGGCCCGATGCAGCTGCATCCGTTTCCCCTGAGGTAGCTGAAAGTAACGCTGTGCCGCTTCCATCACCGCAGGGCGCAGCTCCACCACCTGCTGCTTGAGACCGGCCACACCGGCATGCAGACAGCTGTTCAGGGTGCCGGCACCCAGCCCCAGGGTCAGGGTGTGCTTGGGCGTATTGAACAACAGCACCAGCAACATGGCCCTGACGTATTCAAGCTGTGGTACATGAGGCTCACTCTTGTGCCAGCTGCTCTGGGCATCGGGGCCGCCAAAACTCAGGGTGCGCATGCCTTCCGACTCCCACACGAGAATCGGGCCGTATTCATCCTGCGCGCTGAAAATTTCCTGCATAGAAAACCATTACCGCCAAACCGGCATTATTTGAAAGAAACAAGCCCCGGCCAAATGACCGGGGCTTGGGTTGTTCGGACCGCTCAGTCCAGCAGTGCCTGGGCAATTTGCTGCCACTCTTCTTTGGTAGAACACTTGGGGCGTTTCTTGCCGGCGCGGCCATACCAGTAGTCGGCGTTCCACAGTACTCCTTCCACATGATGCAGATAGGCGTGCACCCAGGCGGAAGGCTGGTCGCCGTTGTCACGAATGCACTCGTGGGCTTCTTCCCACTGGCCATTGGCATCGAGCCAAAGGGCGGTGAGGGCATCGGACAGGCCGGCGGGTGGCCTGGGCTGGTTGAGTGAGGCGTGAAAGGCCTTGAAGTTCATCTGTGGCTCCCTGCGGGTGTAGTAAAAACTTGATGAGGGTCACAGTTTACCACAGCCGCTTTCTGAGCAGGATATCATGACGGCGACGGGTATAATGCTCCGCAGAGCATTTTTACCACAGGAAGACAGGGATGAGCAGCAACCCACATTCGGGGCAGGCCTTTCATGAGCTTATTCTGGGCGGCGCCCGTTCGGGCAAGAGCCGGCTGGCGGAGCGGCTGGTGCAGGTCAGCGGCTGGCCGGTCACCTATATTGCCACCGCCACAGTAAAAGACGATGATGAAATGGCCGGGCGCATTCGTCACCATCAGGCGCGCCGGCCGGATCACTGGGGCCTGGTGGAAGCGCCCTTGGGGCTGGCAGGGGCCCTGCAGCAGCATGCGGCTGCAAACCAGTGCCTGCTGGTGGACTGCCTGACCCTGTGGCTGACCAACCTGTTGCTGTGTGAAGACGAGCGGCGGCTGGAGCAGGAAAAAGCGGCGCTGCTGGAAACGCTTCCTTTATTGCCGGGGCGCATTGTGCTGGTCAGTAACGAGGTAGGGCAGGGCATAGTGCCCATGGGAGCATTGTCGCGCCGTTTTGTGGACGAGGCCGGCTGGCTGCATCAGGCGCTGGCCGAGCGCTGCCACAGAGTGATCTTTACCATTGCAGGCCTGCCCCAGGTGCTGAAAGGCCCGCCGCTGTAAGTTATTGAGTATTCACCATGGTGAATTCCTGGCCCAGCCGGCGAAAGGCGTTCAGCACCAGGCCATTGTCACGTATTTCCAGATAGTGCAGGTTGCCATCGGCATTCAGCACCAGGGTCAGCTGCTGGCCTGCCTGCAGCCGGCTCAGGGGTTTGTAGGAAGGCTCGGCACGGACCAGGGCAATCAGATCCTGACCGGGCAGCTGCCAGCTGCGGAACAGGGCAGACAAGGTCTCGCCGGGAGCCAGTGTATGATCAAGACGCTGGCCGCCGGTGGGCACATCGATAATGCGTTTGTCGGCATCGCTCAGGGGCACCGTCAGGCTGCCGGTCACCGGCGCATCGGGCGCTGGAGGCACCGGCTGCCAGCCAAGCAGCACCAGCCAGGCCGGAATTAATATCAGCAGGCCCAGCCGGTGCGGGCGTGGAAAGCCCCCCAATGCACTCAGAAATCGTCCCAGGCCTTTGCGGGCGGGAAGTGTAAAACGGTTAACGTGGGCTCCCAAGGAGTTGTGTTGGCGGCGTTTGCCGGTGCCTGTGGTTCTGGTCATGATCCCCCCTCTCTCGCGGCAACAAGTGTATCCAGCCCCCGCTTACTCCACAAGCAAATGAGAAGGGCTGCAGGCAAACTGAGCTGCACAAGGTGTGCCTGCGACAAGGCGTTTCACCCGTGCCGTACGGGTGTTAAAATAGCCAGTGTTTCACTTCTACGAGGCCTGTTTGGCCCCTTCACTCAATCAAGGCAGAAAGAATGACAGTTAAAACACGGTTCGCCCCCAGTCCTACCGGCTTTCTCCATGTAGGCGGTGCCCGCACGGCCCTGTACTCCTGGCTTTACGCCCGTCACCAGCAGGGCGAGTTCGTACTGCGCATCGAAGATACGGATCTGGAACGCTCCACCCAGGAAGCCATCGACGCCATTCTGGAAGGGATGAACTGGCTGGGCCTGACCTGGGATGAAGGCCCCTATTATCAGACCAAGCGTTTTGACCGCTACAACCAGCTTATCGATCAGTTGCTGGAAGAGGGCAAGGCCTACAAGTGCTATTGCTCCAAAGAGCGTCTGGAAGGCCTGCGTGAACAGCAGATGACCGCCGGTGAAAAACCCCGTTACGATGGCATCTGTCGTGATCCTGATAATCATGGCGATGCCGATGCGCCCTATGTGATCCGCTTTAAAAACCCGGACGAGGGCACAGTGGTGTTTGACGACCACGTGCGCGGCCGCATCGAGATCGCCAACGACCAGCTGGATGATCTCATCATTCGCCGCACCGATGGTGCCCCCACCTACAACTTCTGTGTGGTGGTGGATGACTGGGATATGGAGATCACCCATGTGGTGCGCGGTGAAGATCACATCAACAATACTCCCCGTCAGATCAACATCTACAAGGCCCTGGGCGCGCCGGTACCGGAATTTGCTCATGTGTCCATGATCCTGGGCGACGACGGCGCCAAGCTGTCCAAGCGTCATGGTGCGGTCAGCGTGATGCAGTACCGGGACGACGGCTACCTGCCCCGGGCCCTGCTCAACTACCTGGTGCGTCTGGGCTGGTCTCACGGCGATCAGGAGATCTTCAGCCTGGAGGAGATGATCTCCCTGTTCTCTCTGGACGCCATCAGCAAGTCGGCTTCTGCCTTTAATACCGACAAGCTGTTGTGGCTGAACCAGCACTACATGAAAACCCTGCCTGCGGAAGAAGTGGCCGGCCACCTGGAATGGCATATGCAGGAGCAGGGTATCGACTATTCACAGGGCCCGGCCCTGGCCGAGGTGATCAGCCTCTACGCCGAGCGTTGCCACACCCTGAAGGAACTGGCGGCCCAGAGCCGTTACCTGTATGAAGACTTCAGCGAGTTTGAAGCCGGTGCCGCCAAGAAGCATCTGCGCCCGGTGGCGGCCGAGCCTCTCGAGCTGGCCCGTGCCAAGCTGGCAGAGCTTGCCGACTGGCAGCCGGCTGCCATTCACGAAGTGGTCAATGCCGTGGCTGCCGAGCTGGAGCTGGGCATGGGCAAGGTGGGCATGCCGCTGCGGGTCGCCGTCACCGGCATTGGCCAGTCACCGGCCATCGATGGCGTGATGGCGCTGCTGGGCAAGGACAAGGTACTGGCCCGCATCGACCTGGCGCTGGCCTTTATCGCCGAGCGCGCCAAAGGGTAAACCTGTAGGCCCCGATTTATCGGGGCAAGGGTGCTGCCTGCAGCGTGGCTTGCCCGAATAAATTCGGGCCTACAAGCTATCGGAGCAGAACGGCGTTGTCTGTGAACAACGCCGTTTTTACAATTCCCCATTCCCCATTCCCCATTCCCTGTCAAAACGCACATTTTCCAGCCTTGTTGTTCAAAATTCGTCTGGTTGAACAATTTTTTTTATTTGCTTGTTGACTCTGAAAAGCCCTGTGCCTATTATGCGCCTCGCTCGCAGGGACAAGGTCTCTGAGGCGACTTGAGCGGGGCTATAGCTCAGCTGGGAGAGCGCTTGCATGGCATGCAAGAGGTCCGCGGTTCGATCCCGCGTAGCTCCACCACTCAAGTCGAGAGCTGTTTCTGCCAAATGGGGCTATAGCTCAGCTGGGAGAGCGCTTGCATGGCATGCAAGAGGTCCGCGGTTCGATCCCGCGTAGCTCCACCAGGCGGCAGAAACAAACACCAGTAAAACAGCATTGTTTTGGGGCTATAGCTCAGCTGGGAGAGCGCTTGCATGGCATGCAAGAGGTCCGCGGTTCGATCCCGCGTAGCTCCACCAAAACAATCTGACCCAATTCGGGGCTATAGCTCAGCTGGGAGAGCGCTTGCATGGCATGCAAGAGGTCCGCGGTTCGATCCCGCGTAGCTCCACCAAATTTCAAAAAGCCGCAGTCAAACGACTGCGGCTTTTTTCGTTCTGGCCTTTTGTCACTCAACTGCGCACAATGAAAACAAACTCGAACGAGACTGTTTTCATGGAGCACTTTGATCAGATCCTTGAGCGGGCCAGTGCCCGCCATGGCGGTGAAGCCGCCCTGCGCCGGCTGATTGCCACTCCGCTACTGAGCGCCAGCGAGCTGGCCGCCATTCCCGATGATCGCTGGTTGTCTTCCTTTACCATGAGCCTGTTTCAGTCCGGCTTTGTCTGGAAAGTGATACAAGACAAGTGGCCGGACTTTGAACGGGCCTTTTTTGGTTTTGATCCTCACAAAATGCTGTTGCTGGACGAACAGCACCTGGACCGGCTGAATCACGATGCCGGCATTGTGCGTCACGCGAAGAAGATTGCCGCCGTGCCGGTCAATGCACAAATGGTGCTGGAGCTGGGCCAGCACCATGGTGGCTTTGGTGCCTTTGTGGCCGCCTGGCCCAAGAATGATGTGGTGGGTCTGTGGCAGCAAATCCGCAGGCACGGAAAATTGCTGGGGGGCAATATCGCCCCCTATGCCCTGCGCCGGCTGGGGGTGGATACCTTTTTGTTTACCGGGGATGTCAGTGCCTATCTGCAGCATCACGGCGTGGTGGACGCGGCCCTCGGCAGCCAAAAAGGCATGAACCAGGCTCAGGTGGCCTTTAACACCTGGCGGGAACAAAGCGGTCTGAGCCTGAGCGAGATCAGCAAGACCATCGCCTTTTCCATGGGTTAAGGTGTGAGGTAAGGGGCAAGAAACTCACTTACCTGCTGCGCGATCAGTGGCTGGGCGGCGGCGGTGGGATGAATGCCGTCGTCCATCATCATGCCATTGCGGCCGATCAGCGGCGCCACAAAAAACGGCAGCAACGGCAGTTCATGATCCTGTGCCAGCCGGCTGAACACTCGCTCAAACTGCCGCAGGTAGCGCCGGCCATAATTGGGAGGCAGCTGAATATCGGTGAGCACCACCCGGGCGCCGGCTTTTCTGGCCAGGGCAATCAGCCGGTCGAGATTACGTTCAATCAGGCGGGGCGGCAGACCGCGCAGGCCGTCGTTGCCACCCAGCTCCAGCAACACCAGGCTGGGCCGGTGGCGCTGCAACAGGGGCGGCAGCCGTTGCAGGCCTCCCTGCGTGGTATCGCCGCTGACACTGGCATTGATCACTGTCACTCGTCGGCCTTCCCGCTGCCATTGCTCGGCCAGCAGATGAGGCCAGGCCTGCTCCGAACGCATGCGATAGCCGGCACTCAGGCTGTCGCCCAGAATCAGCAGGGTGTCGGCCAGTACGGCAGACGGGCCCAGAACAATCAGCAACACAAGGATCCGTAGCATGACAACAGCATCTCCCATTATTCGCGTGGTGGATCTGGCGCACAGGGTCAGCCTGGGCGATGAGCACCTCACCATCCTTCAGGGTGTCAACCTCGAAGTCAAGGCCGGCCAGAGCCTGGCGCTGGTGGGCGCCTCGGGCTCGGGCAAGTCGACCCTGCTGGGGCTGCTGGCGGGGCTCGATACCGCCAGCCAAGGGAAAATTCATATTGCCGGCCAGCCCCTGCACCAGCTTGATGAAGAGCAACGGGCAGCGCTCAGGGCCCGGCACATCGGCTTTGTGTTTCAGTCCTTTCTGCTGCTGCCCACCCTCACCGCGCTGGAAAACGTCATGCTGCCCGCCGAGCTGAAAGGCGGCAACGGCAACCGGGAGCGGGCGATGGCGCTGCTGGAGCAGGTGGGCCTGGCGAACCGGGTGCGGCACTTTCCCGCCCAGCTGTCCGGAGGCGAGCAGCAACGGGTGGCCATTGCCCGCGCCTTTATGACCGAGCCCGACATTCTGCTGGCGGATGAGCCTACCGGCAACCTGGATCACCAGACCGGCGGCCATATCATCGAGCTGCTGTTTGAGCTCAACCGCCAGCACGGCACCACCCTGATGATTGTCACGCACGATGATTCCCTGGCCGGCCGTTGCGAGCGCCGCATGCTGATGACCGCCGGTCGTCTGGAGGAGCAGCATGGCTAGCCTGGGCTGGAGGCTGATTCACCGGGAAGTGGCCAGCGGCCCGCTTCGGCTGTTTGTGCTGGCGCTGGCGCTGTGCGTGGCCAGCATTCTCAGCGTGACCCTGGTGGCGGATCGGCTTAACGCCGCGCTCAAGGTGTCGGGACGGGACTATATTGCCGCCGACCGGGTGCTGAGCGGCAGCCGGCCCGCCGAGGCTCATTGGCTGGCCGAGGCCCGGGAGCGGGGTCTGCAGATGTCGGTGGGCCAGTTCTTTAACAGCGTGCTGTTTGCCAACGAGCAATTGCAGCTGGCCAGCATTCGCGCCGTGGATGATGCTTTTCCTTTTTACGGCGAGCTGGTGCTGGCGCCCTCGGGGCCGGTGAAGCCGGGTCATATCTGGCTGTCGGCCCGCTTGCTGGCGCTGTTGCAGGTCAGCCCCGGAGATATGGTGGAGCTGGGCAATATTACATTGAATGTGGCCGGCGAGCTGGTAAGCGAGCCGGATCAGGGCTTTTCGCCCTTTTTGCTGGCCCCCAGAGCCCTGATGCACCTGGATGACGTGGCCGCCACCGGCATCTTTATGGAAGGCAGCCGCAGCCGTTACCGCTATCTGTTCAAGGGCGACGACAACACCCTGGCAGACTACGCCCGCTGGCTGGAGCCGCAGTTGCAGCAGGGCCAGCGCTGGCGCGGCCCCGATAACGCCGACACCCCGGTGGCCCGCTCCATCACCCGGGCAGAGCAGTTCTTTCGGCTGGCCTCGCTCACCGGTGTGCTGCTGGGCATTCTGGCCATGGCCATTGCGCTGGGTTATTTCTCCCGCCGGGAACAGGATCGCATCGCCCTGCTCAAAACCCTGGGGGCAGGACGGCGGCAGCTGCTGAGCTGGCTGGCGCGGCTGCTTTCGGGGTTGATGCTGCTGGGGGCCCTGCTCGGTGCGGTGGCGGGTTATGGGGTGCATCAGCTGATTTTGCTGGCCCTGGGCGAGGCCATGGCGCTGCCGTTACCACCGCCGTCACTTCAGCCCTTTGCAGTGGCGGGCGGACTGGCGCTGCTTACCACCGTCATGCTGTCGGTGGTGCCCATGTTGCGGCTGCTGGGGGTGCCGCCGCTCAGAGTGCTGCGCAATGAGGCCGAAGCGCGCATCTCCCCCTGGCTCAGCGGCGGCATTTTGCTGGCGGGCACAGTGGTGCTGAGCTGGCTGTTCGCCGGCAGTCTGGGGCTGGCCGCGGGCCTGTTGCTGGGGCTGCTGGCACTGGGCGCACTGCTGGGTGGCCTGTGTCGGGGCCTTTTGGGCCTGGCCCGCTTGCCCAAAGGCAGTGTGGCGTTCCGGCTGGCGCTGAGCCGGCTGAACCGGGCCAGGCTGGCTACCCTGCTGCAGTTTGGCGGCGTGGCGCTGGCGCTGTTTCTGGCCAGCCTTTTGTGGGTCGTGCGCGCTGAGCTGACCGACGGCTTTCTGGCCCGGCTGCCGGCGGATACCCATAACCGCTTTTTGATCAATATCGCCGACACCGATCTGGAACCGGTGCGCCGGCTGCTGAGTGACAACGGGCTGGATTCCTCCCGCTTTTATCCCATCGTACGCGGACGCCTGGTGCGAGTGAATGACGTGCCGGTGGCAGAGATCAACAGCGAACGGGGCGGTGGCCTGGGGCGCGAGCTCAACCTCACCTGGAGCGCAGAGGTGCCCGAAGGCAACCGTATCGTTGATGGTCAATGGTCGGCGGCCGCCGGCGGCGTGTCGGTGGAAAGCGGGCTGGCGGAGCGGCTCGGGCTTGGGCTGGGCGATCGGCTTACGCTGGATCTGGCCGGGCAGACGGTGTCCGCCGAGGTGCGCAGTATTCGCGAGGTGGACTGGGACAGCATGAAGCCCAACTTCTATCTGGTGCTGAGCCCGGATGTGCTGGCGGAATATCCGGCGGCCTGGATGGCGAGTTTTTATCTGCCCGACAGTCAAAGGACGGTGGAAGTGGAGCTGATCCGCGCCTTTCCCACCATTACCGTGTTTGACGTCGACGCCCTGCTGCAGCAGTTGCGTACCATTCTGGCCCAGGTGAGTCAGGCACTGCTGGTGATCATGGCGCTGGTGACCGGGGCCAGCCTGCTGGTGCTGCTGGCTCAGGTTGAAGCCACCCTGGAAAGCCGCCGGCGCGAGCTGGTGCTGCTGCGCACCCTGGGGGCGGGTAACCGCCTTATTTGTGCCTCGTTGCGCTGGGAGTGGCTGGGCGCCGGGCTGGTGGCCGGTCTGGCGGCGGCGCTGGCGGTGGAGCTGTGTGTGGCGGTGCTGTTGCCCTGGTGGCTGGACCTGCCCTGGCAACCGCACCCGGGCTTGTGGCTGGCATTGCCGGCGCTGGGAGCCGGCCTGCTGCTGCTTACCGGCCGTGCCGGCGGCCTGCTCAGTGGCGCGCTGATGAACCGGTTACGGCAGTGGGGATGATCCCTTCGGGGAGCTGTAAGCCGGAAGCTGGAAGTTAAAAGCCAAGCGTAGGTTGCCGATGAGCGAAGCGAATCGCAACATCAAGCCGGCTGCGAACTGTTGGATAGACAGCCTGTGCAGGCCTGGCGCGCTCGGGGCGACTCGCTCCCACGCTTCTGCGTGGGTCTTAACACCTCGGCGTACTCAGGGTTTCTTTCAGGGCCTTGTCGAGGGTGGGGTAGCGAAAGTGAAAGCCGGCCTGCTGCAGCCGCACCGGCATCACCCGCTGGCCGGTCAGCAGCAGATCGGCCATCTCGCCAAACAGCAGCTTCATGGCCCAGGCCGGCACCCGGGCGAAATGGGGCTTGCCCAGGTTGCCGGCCAGGGTTTTGCTGAACTGGGCATTGGTCACCGGCTCCGGGGCGGTGGCGTTATAGGCGCCGCTGCATTCCTCGTGCTCCAGCAAAAACAGGATCAGGTTGACCACGTCTTCAATGTGGATCCACGACATATACTGCTTGCCCGAGCCGATGGGACCGCCCAGACCAAAGCGGTAACTGGGCAGCATTTTCACCAGAGCGCCGCCCTCGGCGCCCAGCACCACCCCCAGACGAATGCGGCACACCCGGGTTTGCTCGGTTTCGGCCCGTTGCGCCAGCTCTTCCCAGCGGGCACACACTTCGTGGCTGAATTCCGGATGGGGGTTGGTATCTTCATCCACCAGGGTATCGCCCTGACGGCCGTAAAAGCCCACCGCCGAGCCGCTGATCATCACGGCGGGTGGGTTGCTGCCGGCTCTTATTTTTTCCACCAGCTTTTCGGTGAGCTGCCAGCGGCTGTGGCAGATGCGCTCTTTCTGAGCAGGACTCCAGCGTTTGTCTGCAATGGGTTCGCCGGCCAGGTTGATAACCGCATCAAAGCGATCGAGATTGGGAAGGTCGTCAAGGGAAGAGAGGGCTTCAATATCATGGCCCAGACGCTGATACACCTTATTGGGTGAACGGCTCAGTACTGACACCTGATGGTGCGGACGCAGGTGGCTCATCAGGCGGCTGCCTACAAAGCCGGTTCCTCCGGTAAGCAGTATCTTCATCACAGGCTCCTTCAAATGGCGGGGCCAGAGTGGCCCCGCGCCAGTGCAGGTTATCCACATTATCTGTGAGTAAGTCTGTAGATTACCCCACCTTGTCAGGATAGTTGATTGATCTTAATAAAAAAATCAGAGGCGTGCAGGGATCCGGCAGGATCACTTCAGCGCGGCGAGAGCGCTCTCATAGTCCGGCTCATTGGTCAGCTCGGCCACGCGCTCAACATGGGTCACCTTGCCATCTTCGTCAATGCATACCACGGCACGAGCAGAGAGGCCACGCAGGGCGCCGTCGCTCAGGGCCACGCCGTAATCGGTCAGAAACTCGGTGTGACGGAAGGCGGAGGCCACCTGCACGTTTTCCAGACCTTCGGCGGCGCAGAAGCGGCTGCTGGCAAAGGGCAGATCCATGGACACGCACAGTACCTGAGTGTTGTTGAGATCGGCGGCCTTTTCATTAAAGGTGCGCACGCTGGCGGCACATACGCCGGTGTCCACGCTGGGGAAGATGTTCAGCAGCACTTTTTTGCCCTTGAAATCACCCAGTTTGATATCGCTCAGATCGGCGCCGGTCAGGGTGAACCCGGGGGCGGCCTGGCCTACAACGGGCAGCTGGCCGGAAACGGAAACGGAATTACCCTGAAAAGTAACGGATGACATTGAGACTCTCCTGATGATTACTGGTTGTTGGTGATTGGTTATCAGTATGAGTGACTAAGGTAGCAGTTTTCCGCATCGGGCACAGCTTTTATCGTGCCTCAGGCGCCGTCGATAAAGGACTTGTCCAGCTGCCGGAATGCCTGGTCGAGGGTCTCTCCCAGCTCAAAATAGCGGGGGCGGGATACCGGCTCCTTAACCTGGCCGCCGGCGGCGGCAATTTTTTCGTGTATCTGCAGATACCACTCCCTGAGTGACGGCGGCAAACGGGTATCGGCCCGCCTTCCCAGCCAGTAATAGCCCTGCATCGGCAGGCTGGCCAGAAACAACACAGAGGCCACTACACTGGGCCAGTATTGAGGGGCACCAAACTGAAACTGCAGCAGCAGGCTCAGGGTGATCAGCGCAGGCATGGTGCGCACACCAAAGCGGGTAGCGGCCATGATACGGTTCTCGGGGAACAGGGAAGCCAGCCGGCGCTCTCTTGGCCAGATGCTCAGGTACTCCTGGCCACGATGCAGAGTGTGAGTAAAGGGACCCATATGTCCTCCTGATGATGATCATTCTTGTAGCTAAATTACAAAATGACGATGCAGGTCAAAAAAAACACCTCGGCTGACTGTTATTTTACCACAGACAAACAGGTAATATCTGTCACCCTGATGGCCGGCCGAAATGCCGGTCGTGTTATGGACGATTCCGGCCACACTGCCCTTTGGTAAGGCGCCTTTCTCAAGGATAGAGTTAAAGTGATATTTATTGCTCGTAAGTTCGGCGAGCAAGTAACTTTTCGCAAATCCGAAAGAAAGGATCTTCAATGAGTAACGATCTGGTCCTGGTGCTGAACTGCGGCAGCTCCTCGCTCAAGTTCGCCATTCTGGACGCCGAAAGCGGCAGTGAGAAGCTGTCCGGCCTGGCAGAATGCTTTTATCTTGCCGATGCACGCATCAAATGGAAGCTGAATGGCAACAAGGCCGAAGCCGCCCTGGGGGCGGGAGCCGCCCACCAGCAAGCCCTGGACTTCATTGTGGAGCAATTGCTCAAACCTCATCCTGAGCTGCTTCAGGGGCTGGTGGCTGTGGGCCACCGGGTGGTGCACGGCGGTGAGCGTTTTACCCGCTCGGTGCTGATCGACGACGAGGTGATCCAGGGCATTGAAGATTGCGCCAGTCTGGCGCCGCTGCATAACCCGGCGCATCTGGTGGGCATCGCCTCGGCCCGCAACGCCTTTCCTGCACTGCCCCAGGTGGCGGTGTTTGACACCGCCTTTCACCAGACCATGCCCGAGCAGGCCTACCTGTATGCCATTCCCCACTCCCTGTACCGGGAGCACGGCATTCGCCGCTATGGCATGCACGGCACCAGCCACTATTTCATTACCCAGGAAACCGCCCGGGTGCTGAACAAGCCGGTCAACGAGCTCAATATCATCAGCTGTCATCTGGGCAACGGTGCGTCTGTGTGTGCGGTGAAAAACGGCCAGTCGGTGGACACCTCCATGGGCCTGACCCCGCTGGAAGGCCTGGTAATGGGCACCCGCAGCGGTGACATCGATCCGGCCATTATTTTCCACCTGCACGATGCCCTGGGCTACAGCGTCGAGCGCATCAATACCCTGCTCACCAAGGAGTCGGGACTGCTCGGCCTGACCGAGCAAAGCAGCGACTGCCGCTTTGCCGAAGACAACTATGCCGAACGGCCCGAAGCGAAACGGGCCCTCGACATCTTCGCCTATCGCCTGGCCAAGTATATTGCCGGCTATACCTGTGCTCTGGACGGCCGGCTCGATGCCATCGTCTTTACCGGCGGCATTGGTGAAAACTCCTCGCTGGTTCGCGAGCTGACCCTGTCCAGACTCGCGCTGCTGGGCGTGCAGGTGGACGACGCCGCCAACCAGGCCGCCCGGTTTGGCCAGTCCGGCTGCATCAGCCAGGCCGGCAGCCTGCCGGTGTGGGTGCTGCCCACCAACGAAGAATGGGTGATCGCCCAGGATGCGTTAACCCTGTCACAACAAGAGGAAAGCCAATGACCAGAACCATTATGCTGGTGCCCGTCAGCAGCGGTGTGGGCGCCACCTCGGTAAGCCTTGGCATGGTGCGCGCCATGGAGCGCAACGGGGTTAACGTCAGCTTTTTCAAGCCGGTGTCCCAGCCCCGCACCCGCCGCAAGGTTCAGGATCACTCCACTGCCGTGATGGCCAACGGCACCAACCTGACGCCACCGGAGCCCTTTGCCCTCAGCTATGCCGAGAGCATGATCTCGGCGGGCAACCTGGATGTGCTGCTGGAGGAGATCGTCGCCCGGTTTGAAAAGCATGTCACCGAGAGCGGCGCCGAAGTGGTGGTGGTGGAAGGTCTGATCCCCACCGACAAGCAGCCCTTTGCCAACCGCATCAACTACGACATCGCCAAGGCGCTGGACGCCGACATGGTGTTTATCGCCCAGCCCGGCAGCGACAGCAGCCAGTACCTGAAAGAGCGCCTGGAGCTGGCCTGCGCCAACTTCGGCGGTGTGCTCAACAAGCGCATTGTGGGCTGCATTATCAACAAGGTCGGCGCCCCGGTGGACGAGCAGGGCAATACCCGGCCCGATCTCACCGAAATGTTCAACCCCGGCTACAAGGGCGAGCACGTCACCGCCAACCTGGAAGTGCTGCAGGTATTTGGCAAGACCCCGCTGCGCATTCTCGGCTGCATTCCCTGGAACACCCAGCTGGTGGCGCCCCGGGCGGTGGATCTGGCCCGTCATCTCAATGCCACCATCATCAACGAGGGCGGGCTGCACACCCGCCGGCTGCAAAGCGTGACCTTCTGCGCCCGGGCGCTGCACAACATGGTGCAGCACTTCAAGCCCGGCAGCCTGCTGGTGGCCTCGGGAGACCGTTCCGACGTCATCGTCTCCGTGTGTCTGGCGGCCATGAACGGCGTCAAGATCGGCGCCCTGTTGCTGACCGGCAGCTATCACCCCGAGCCCCAGATCATGGACCTGTGCCAGCGCGCCACCGAAACCGGCCTGCCCATTCTGATGGTAAACACCAACACCTGGCAGACGGCGGTGAGCCTGCAGCACTTTAATCTGGAGATCCCGGTAGACGATGCCGGCCGCATTGAAGCGGTGCAGGATTACGTGGCCGGTCATATCGACAAGCACTGGATCGAGTCGTTGTCGGCCAAGTCGGCCCGCAGCCGCCGGCTCAGTCCGCCGGCGTTCCGTTACCAGCTGACCGAGCTGGCGCGCCGGGCCGCCAAGCGTATTGTGCTGCCGGAAGGAGAAGAGCCGCGCACCATCAAGGCCGCCGCCATCTGTGCCGAACGGGGCATTGCCCGGCCGGTACTGCTGGGCAGCCACGACGCCATCCTGCGCATTGCCGCCCAGCAGGGCGTGGTGCTGGATGAAAAGGTCGATATCGTGGATCCGCTCGAGGTACGTGACAACTACGTAGAGCGGCTGGTGGAGCTGCGCAAGGCCAAGGGCATTACCGAGGTGGTGGCCAAAGAACAGCTGCAGGACAACGTGGTGCTGGGCACCATGATGCTGGAGCGGGACGAGGTGGACGGCCTGGTATCGGGGGCGGTCAACACCACCGCCAACACCATTCGGCCGCCGCTGCAGATCATCAAGACGGCCCCGGGCAGCTCGCTGGTGTCCTCGGTGTTCTTTATGCTGTTGCCGGATCAGGTGCTGGTGTACGGCGACTGTGCCATCAATCCGGATCCCAGTGCCGAGCAGCTGGCGGAGATCGCCATTCAGTCGGCGGAGTCGGCCCGGGCCTTTGGTATTGAGCCCCGCGTTGCGATGATCTCCTATTCCACCGGCACCTCGGGCTCCGGCGCCGACGTGGAGAAGGTGCGTGAAGCCACCCGCATTGCCCAGGAAAAACGTCCGGATCTGGTGATCGACGGTCCGCTGCAATACGACGCCGCCATCATGGAAAACGTGGCCAAGTCCAAGGCGCCCAATTCCCCGGTGGCGGGCAAGGCGACCGTGTTCATCTTCCCGGATCTGAACACCGGCAACACCACCTACAAGGCGGTGCAGCGTTCAGCCCAGCTGGTGTCCATCGGCCCCATGCTGCAGGGCATGCGCAAGCCGGTAAACGATCTGTCCCGGGGCGCTCTGGTGGACGACATTGTCTACACCATCGCCCTTACCGCCATTCAGGCCGGTCAGCAGAACGGCACCGCCTGATTGCAAACCTCGCCGGCGGTCAGCACCGCCGGCGTGCTTGCAAAGCCGCTTGTGATTGGCGACGCTGAGGGCTCTTTTGTCCTTGAGTCAACGCCATGAACTTTCTTTCCCAGCCTTTGCAGAGCCTGCCCGAGCCGGACTGGCGCCAGTTGCAGGAAATTCCCATTGTTGATAACGGCGACCCCCTTGTGCCCCTGGGGCTGGTGCCTTCGCCGCTCAGGGTCTATCCCGCCTACTTTCATCTGGGCGTGCCCGGTGCGCTCACCGAATGCTATGTGCGCCGCTCGGTGCTGAGCCGGCTGCAACAGGCGGCCATGTTGCTGCCTGCCGGGGTCGAGCTGGTGGTGCTGGACGGCTGGCGGCCGTACCGGGTACAGCAGTATCTGTACGACACCCTGGTGGATGCCCTGAGCCGGCAGTTTCCCGGTGAAGACGAGCACAGCCTGCAGACCCGCGCCCGGCATTTTGTGGCGCCGCCAAGCCAGAATGAAACCGCGCCCAGCCCGCACCTGACCGGCGGTGCGGTGGATGTGTGCCTGTGTGACGGGGCGGGCCAGCTGCTCAACATGGGCACCGGTTTTGATGATATCAGCCCCTGGTCGTACACCGCCGCCTTTGAGGCGGTGGTCAGGCCCGGAGCCGAGGAAGCCGAGATCATCGAAAACCGCCGGCTGCTGCACAGCTGCATGATCCGGGCCGGATTCACCAATCTGCCCAGCGAGTGGTGGCATTATGATTACGGCAACCAGAGCTGGGCCTGGTACAGCAAAGCGCCTCAGGCGCTGTTTGGGGTAGCCCAGCAACAGAGCCTGGCCGAGCGTTGGCGGGCTCAGGTGGCTTCCGGCTGAGCACCGCTTTTTCGTTTTTGCCGGCCGCTGTACAGCTGCTGGGGCCGGTGCCAGCCCGCGCTATTTTCTGCCTTAAAAAGTGTGACCTGCACTGCAATTATCGTTTTTTTTGATGACGCCAAACCCCTTTTGGCGGCACCGGAATCATTGGTTTCTACTGTTACTTTCCAACGGCGAAGGTCAGCTAACTTTTTATAAAACAAGAGATTTAAACCAGCTCTTAAACAACAGCAGGTCGGCCGATCCGGCTTTTTCATTTTTTATGTAAATGGTGAGTGGTGAGCGGATAAAAATCTCTGATGGTGTTAACCACTTGTTATCAGATTCATTGCGGAGTAATTTGCCCGCACTTGCCGCTTTCTGCAGAAGATGGGAATGTCGGCAATAAGTGATATAGGACAATGTACCGTCACAAGACGGCTGTCCAACGTTCAACAAAGGATGTAATCATGAACGAACTGGTTAATGCCATTAACGGCTATATCTGGAGCCTGCCCCTTATCTATCTGTGTCTGGGTGTAGGTCTGTATTTCTCCCTTCGCACCCGCTTTTTGCAACTTCGCCATATCAAGGAAATGGTCAGGCTGATGTTTCAGGGCGGCAGCTCCGCTGCCGGCATCAGTTCCTTTCAGGCACTGGCCCTGTCCCTCTCGGGCCGGGTAGGTACCGGTAACATCGCCGGGGTGGCCACCGCCATCACCTTTGGTGGTCCGGGCGCCGTATTCTGGATGTGGGTAGTGGCCTTTCTGGGCTCGGGTACCGCCTTTGTGGAGTCCGCCCTGGCGCAGATCTACAAGGAAAAGGACGACAACGGCCTGTACCGGGGCGGTCCGGCCTTCTACATCGAGAAAGGCCTGGGCATCAAATGGTATGCCTGGGTGTTTGCCATCTCTACCGTGCTGGCTTGTGGCATGCTGCTGCCGGGCGTGCAGGCCAACAGTATTGCCTCCGGCATTGAGCATGCCTTTGGCATTCCCACTACCGTCTCTGCGGCCGCCGTGGTGATCCTGCTGGGCCTTATCATCTTTGGTGGCGTCAAGCGTATTGCCCACTTCACCCAGATCGTGGTGCCCTTTATGGCACTGGGCTACATTCTGGTGGCCTTTGTGATCCTGGTGCTCAATATTGGCCAGATCCCGGAAGTGGTCAGCCTGATTGTGGGCAGCGCCTTTGGCATGAAGGCGGGTTTCGGTGCCATTCTGGGCCTGGCCATTGAATGGGGCGTGAAACGCGGCATCTACTCCAACGAAGCCGGCCAGGGCACAGGTCCCCATGCCGCCGCCGCCGCCGAAGTGTCGCACCCCGCCAAGCAGGGGCTGGTGCAGAGCTTTTCTGTCTATATCGACACCCTGTTTGTGTGTACTGCCACCGCCTTCATGATCATCATCACCGGCGCCTACAACGTCATGGGCAAGGCCGGTGAGGCCATCGTTGAGAACCTGCCCGGCGTGGAAGCCGGCCCCGGTTACACCCAGGCGGCGGTCGAGTCGGTGATGCCCGGCTTTGGCGGTATCTTTGTGGCGGTGGCGCTGTTCTTCTTCGCCTTTACCACCATTCTGGCCTACTACTACATCGCCGAAACCAACATCGCCTATATCAACCGCAAGGTACATCGCCCCTGGCTGATGTTTGCCCTCAAACTGGTGCTGATGGCCTCCGTGGTCTATGGCTCGGTCAAGACCGCCGGCCTGGCCTGGGGTCTGGGCGATATCGGCGTGGGCCTGATGGCCTGGCTCAACATCATTGCCATTCTGCTGCTGCAAAAGCCGGCGCTGATTGCGCTGAAAGACTACGAAGCGCAAAAGGCGCAGGGGCTGGACCCCACCTTTGATCCGGTAAAACTCGGCATCAAGAACGCCGATCACTGGGTGAAGGGCAAGCCGTCCCGGGTAGAGCAAAGCGATAATGCGGCTCCTGCCGGTACTCAGGCCGAGCGCTCCTGATACAACCCCATGAAAGCAAGGCCGGACTCTGTTCCGGCCTTTTTTTCGTACTGGCAGCACCAAAAGCCGACACTGGTCCCAGAGCGACAGGGCGGCTTGTGCGTATACTCGGGCTGAAGCCCCCATTGCGCGAACATCAATAATTCACAAGGAGAGCGAGAATGGACAGCAGCAATGCACTGTGGCAAACCGGCTGGTACTGCAACGGCCAGTGGCAGGATACTGAGGATCACTACGAAGTTCTGAACCCGGCCACAGGCGATGTGCTGGCGCGTGTTTCCCGTTGCGGCGGCGCCGAGACCGGACAGGCCATTGATGCCGCTGCCTCCGCCTTTGAGCAATGGCGTCATACCACGCCCAAGGAGCGCACCGCCGTACTGCACCGCTGGAGCGATCTGATGCTGGAGCACCAGGACGAGCTGGCGGAGCTGATGGTGCTGGAGCAGGGCAAGCCCCTGGCCGAAGCAAAAGGCGAGGTGGCTTATGCCGCCAGCTTTCTGGAGTGGTTCGGAGAAGAAGCCAAACGCGCCTGTGGCGATACCATCCCCAGCCCCAAACGGGAAAACCGGTTGTGGGTGATCAAGCAGCCGGTGGGCGTGGTGGCGGCCATCACTCCCTGGAACTTTCCCATGGCCATGATCACCCGCAAGGTGGGCCCGGCCATTGCCGCCGGCTGTACCGCCGTGGTCAAGGCTTCAAGTGTCACTCCCCTGTGTGCCAACGCCCTGGCGGTGCTGGCGGAGCGGGCCGGGTTGCCTGCCGGTGTGCTTAACCTGGTGTCCGGCGACTCCGGCCCCATCGGTGAAGCGCTGATGCAAAGCTCACTGGTGCGCAAGCTGTCCTTTACCGGCTCTACCGGCATTGGCAAAAAGCTCATGGCCCAGGCCGCCGGCACGGTGAAAAAGCTGTCGCTGGAGCTGGGCGGCAATGCGCCCTTTATCGTGTTTGACGATGCCGATCTCGACGCCGCCGTGACCGGCGCCATGACCTCCAAGTTCCGCAATACCGGCCAGACCTGCGTGTGCGTCAACCGTTTTTATGTGCAGGACGGCATTTACGACCGGTTTGTGGCTCGCCTGGCTGAAGCCGCCGGGGCGCTCAAGGTGGCGGAAGGCCGGGTGGACGGCGCCCAGCAGGGACCGCTGATCACGCAAGCAGCCCTCGACAAGGTGGAAGAGCACGTGGCCGATGCGCTGGAAAAAGGCGGCCGGCTGGTGTGCGGCGGTGCTCAACACGCACTGGGCGGCACCTTCTACCAGCCCACGGTGATCGCCGACGCCAGTGAAAATATGCTGCTGGCGCAGGAAGAAACCTTTGGTCCGGTGGCGGCCTGCTTCAGGTTCAGCGATGAAGATGAGGTTATCAAGCGGGCCAACAACACTCCCTTTGGCCTGGCCGCCTATTTCTACACGCAGGATCTGAACCGGGTATTCCGCGTATCGGAAGCGCTGGAGTCGGGCATGGTGGGTGTGAACGAGGGCATGATTTCCAACGAGGTGGCGCCTTTTGGTGGCGTCAAGGAATCGGGCCTGGGCCGGGAAGGCAGCCAGATAGGTCTGGATGAGTTTATGGAAACCAAGTACGTCAACCTGGGGAATGTAATCTGACTCGTCGCTCCCGCGAAGGCGGGAGCAGTACGTAGGTTGCCGATGAGCGCAGCGAATCGCAGCATGAAGCCGGCTGTGGCATGGTGGAATTCGCGTTGCTCATTCGCACCCTACGGCACAGCCGACAGTTCGAGCAGCCGGCCATTCTCGGCGGCACGCAGCAGGGATTCAATCTCCCCGGCCGGTTTCGGACGACTGATAAAATAGCCCTGAATGGAATGGCAGTGCAGCTGGCGCAGAAAAGCGAGCTGGGCTTCGGTTTCCACGCCCTCGGCCACCACCCTGAGGTTAAGGTTTTTCGACAGCGCCACTATGGCCTGCAATATGGCCTCGTGGCTGGGATCTCCGCCAATGTCCTGAACAAAGGAACGGTCAATCTTGAGCACATCCAGGGGCAGCATTTTCAGGTAACTGAGCGAAGAATAACCGGTGCCGAAATCGTCCAGCGATACCTGAATGCCCATCTGGTTGATGGTCTGCAATACGCTCACGGCCACGTCGGGATCCTTCATCACCGCGCTTTCGGTGATCTCCAGCTCCAGCTGTGACGGCTTTATACCGGTTTCTTCAAGTATGCGGCGCAGTGTGGTCAGCAGCGACTTGTTCTCCAGTTGCCGCACCGACAGATTGACCGAGATGGATACCTCTTCGGACAACAACCCGGCCTGATGCCAGCGACGCAGCTGGCTGCAGGCCTGATACAGCACCCATTCACCGATGGGCACGATCAGTCCGGTTTCTTCGGTAATGGCGATAAAGACATCAGGTGGTACCGGATCCAGTCCTTCGGGATGCCAGCGCAGCAGGGCCTCCAGCCCGATAATGCGGCCGCTGGCAATATCGACCTGGGGCTGGTAGTGCAAGGACAGTTCCCCGCGAGCCAGAGCATGGCGCAGCCGGTTTTCCAGATCCAGCGTCTGGGTGACCTTGTGCTGCATCTGGCTGGTAAAAAACTGAAAGTTGTTGCGGCCGTTGGCCTTGGCCTGGTACATGGCCATGTCGGCACACTTCAGCAGGGCCGGGGCGCTGTCCGCCGAACTGGGGTAGAGGGCGATGCCAACGCTGGTGCCGATAAAGACCTCGTTGCCTTTAACCACGAAGGGCTCACTCAGGGCATTGATCAGTTTCCGGGCCACGATGGCCGGCTCCCTGTCCTCGCCGATCTCCTCCAGGATCACGGTAAACTCGTCGCCGCCCAGGCGGCTGATGGTGTCTCCGTCCCGAATGCGTGACTGCAGCCGGTGAGCGGCCTGTTGCAGCAGCTGATCGCCGGCCTCATGGCCCAGGGTGTCGTTGACCTGCTTGAATCTGTCCAGGTCGAGAAACAGCAGCGCCAGGGAATGATGATGGCGATCCGAGCGGGCGATGGCCTGCTGCAGCAGCTTGAGAAACATGCCCCGGTTGGCCAGTCCGGTCAGGGGATCATACTGGGCCAGGTAGGCCAGCTTCTGCTCGGTCTGCTTGCGTTCACTGATGTCCTGAAATACCAGCACCATGCCGGGACAATCGGGCCCCTGGTCGCTGATGGGGCTGGCGGTGAGTTCGACCGGAAAGCGGTCGCCATTCTGGCGCCGGAACCACTGCTGATCATCCTGCAGGTTGCGCCTGGCTTTACAGGCCAGATGAAGCTCGCTGTGCTCAAAGGGAGCAGGGGGCTCATCAGTACACTGTATCTGTGAAAAATGGGCGCCGATAAGCTCTTCTTTGCGGTAACCGAGCAGCCGTTTGGCGGCCGGGTTGGCGAAGGTAATGCGTCCTTCGGGATCCAGGCTGAGAATGCCCTCTGCCGTGGACTTCAGTAACAGCTCCTGGTGGCCGCGCAGCTGCCTCAGCTCCAGCAGGCTGTTTTCCAGCAGGGCCTTGTGCTTGGCCAGCTCCAGAAAGAAACGCACCTTGCTCAGCAATATCTGGGGCTGTACCGGCTTGAACAGATAGTCGACGGCACCCACGTCATAGCCCTTGAATTCATAGGCTTCTTCCTTGTCGGCGGCGGTGACGAAAATAATGGGAATATGCTGGCTGCCCTTGTGGCCGCGGATCAGTTCGGCGGTTTCGAAACCATCCATGTCCGGCATCATGACGTCGAGCAGGATCAGGGCAAACTGGTGGCGCAGCAGCAATGAAAGTGCCTCGGTGCCCGACAGGGCATGATGCACCTCGGCATCCACACCTTCCAGTATGCGGGTCATCGAACGGATGTTCTCAATCCTGTCGTCCACCACCAGTATGGTCGGGCGCTGTGCATCATGGGTCATGGCTGGTTTCTCGGTTATGGGGGTTGCTGGCCGGTGCGCCGGCCTTTCATTTATTTTCTCTGGGGCTGACATCATGTTCAAGTGGCCTCCGGGGCCAGTCCGGCCAGCAGCCCGGCAATGGCATCCAGTCCGAGCACCCGCTTGGTGCTGCTGGCCTTCAGTGCCGCCCTGGGCATGGTATCGACCTGGGCGGTGTCCGGATCCTGTACGATGGCCAGTCCGCCGGCGGCCTGCAGTTTTGCCAGACCGGCACTGCCGTCGGTGTTGGCGCCGGTCAGGATAATGCCGGCCAGCCGCTCACCATACACATCGACGGCGCTGTCGAACAGCACATCGATGGAGGGCCGGCTGTGATTGATCCGGGCATCGACCGACAGGCTGAATTGTCGCTGCTGTTCCAGCAGCAGGTGATAGCCGGCCGGCGCCAGGTAGACATGACCGCCCTGCACCGGTTGTTTGTCCTCGGCATCCTGCACCGGCAGGGCGCAGTGCTGGTCGAAATAACGATCCAGGTGACCACCGCTGCCTTCCAGCCGGTGCAGCACAAGCACCACCGGCAGGGCAAAATCTGCGGGCAGACGGGTGAGCAGCTCTGTGACCGCCTGAATGGCGCCGGCCGAGCCGCCGATCACCACGGCGTCACAGGCATGTGGATGCTGGTGTTGCTGCGGAATGCAGTTATACGGTGCTGTCATAAGAGGCGGCTCCGTCCGCTGGGGGTGTGCCTTGCCCGCCATTCCCGGACGGCAAACGGTTCTGCAGCAGCCGGGTCATCATGGTGCTGCTGAGGGGCGGCTGAATAAAAAAGCCCTGCGCCCGGTGGCAGCCATTGGCCCGCAGAAAGTCTGCCTGCTCCCGGGTTTCCACTCCTTCGGCAATCAGCTCAAAGTCCAGGGTATGGGCCATGCCGATAATGGTTTTGATCACGGCATCATTCTTGGCATCCTGGCCTATCCGGCCGACAAAGGGCTGTGCCAGCTTGAGGGTATCGATGGGCAGGCAGTGGATCTGATTGAACGAGGAGTAGCCGGTGCCGAAGTCATCCAGCGCGATGCGACAGCCCAGTTGCCTGAGCTGCTCCAGGCCCCGGAGCACGGACTCCTGCTCATCCCTCAGCGCATTTTCGGTCAGCTCCAGGCTGAGGCGCCGTGCCGGCAGGCCGTGGCGCTCCAGCACCGTCTGAATGTCGCTCAGCACCTGACTTCGGGTCAGCTGGCGGGTCGAAATATTGAGCGCTAGAGTCACAGGTTCATCGAGCAGGCCGGCCCGGCACCAGTCCCGGAACTGCCCGCAGGCCTGATCCAGTATCCATTCTCCCAGCCCGGCCATAATGCCGATGCGCTCCGCCATGGGAATAAACCGGGCCGGAGGGATCATGCCGAGCTCCGGGTGCTGCCAGCGCAGTAATACCTCGATACCGAGCAGCTCCCCGCTGGCCAGGTGGATCTGGGGCTGGTAATGCAAGGACAGTTGCCGTTCGTTAACCGCATAGCGCAAGTCCTGCTCGAGGCGCATGCGTTCCATGGCCGTGCGGTGCATGTCGGGGGCGTAAAACTGATAGTTGTTGCGCCCCATGGCCTTGGCCTGGTAGAGCGCGGTGTCGGCGGCCTTGAGCAGGGTCTCGCTCTCGGCGCTGCAGGCCGGATAGGTGGCGATACCGATGCTGGGACTGACATAAACCTGATACTGCTCCAGCTGGTGCGGCGCAGCCAGGGAGCGCAAGACCTTCTGGGCCACCACGGCGGCGTCTTCGGGCTGGCTGATTTCGTCCAGAATGATGGCGAACTCGTCGCCGCCCAGGCGGGCCACCAGATCGCTGCGCCTGAGGTTGTGCTGCAGGCGCTGGGCCACGCTTTTCAGCAGCCGGGCCTCCTGCTCGGTTTCGCCGTCCCGGACGGGCTGCACACTGTACTGGATCCGCTGGGCCACGCTTTTCAGCAACCGATCGCCGGTATCGTGCCCCAGGGTATCGTTGATGTCCTTGAAATGGTCCAGGTCCAGCAACAGCACCGCCATGTTGCCCTTGCGCCGCCGGGCCCGGGAGAGTGACAACGACAGAAACTCCTGGAACAGGGTGCGGTTGGCCAGGCCGGTCAGGGGGTCGTACTGGGCCAGCTCCAGCAGCCGTTGCTCGGTCTGCTTGCGCAGGCTGATGTCCTGAAAGACGATTACGCCGCCGAGAAAGCGGCCGGATTCATCCTTCAGGGGGGCGCTGGTGTACTCAGCGGGAACAGGAACGCCGTCCTGTCGCCAGAGCAGGCCGTCATAGACCCGGTAGGGCTGGTCACCCTGATAGGCCATATAGAGGGGGGAGTGCTCCCAGGAGGGAATCTCGTCTTCCGGCCGGTACAGCAGCTGGTGCAGATGGCGGTCCCGCAGCTGGCTGTCCGGGTAGCCCAGTATCTGGGCGGCTGCCTCATTGGCAAACTGGACATGTCCGGACGGGCTGACGCCGAGTATGCCCTCACCGGCACAGTTCAGCAGCAGCTGGTACTGGCGCTTCATGGCGGTCAGCTCGTGCCGGTAGCGATCAAGGGCCAGAAAAATCCGGACCTTGCTCAGCAGCATGTCGCTGTCGACCGGCTTGATCAGATAGTCGACGGCTCCCGACTGGTACCCCTGGCTGATATAGCGAACATCCCTGTTAAGGGCGGTCAGAAAAATAATGGGGGTCTTGCGAACCTCTTCATCCTGGTGGATCAGACTGGCGGTTTCAAAGCCGTCCATCTCCGGCATCTGCACATCCATCAGGATCAGCGCAAAGTCGTGGTGCAGGGTGAGTGACAGCGCCTCGTTGCCCGAGCTGGCCAGCAGCACCTCCGCCCCGCACTCCTGTAACAGGGTCTCCATGGCGTAGAGGTTTTCCTGCTTGTCATCCACCACCAGTATTCTGGAGCTGTGAGGGAAAATCATCGCTGCGCCTCCTTATCGTGCTGTTGCCGGGCCAGCAGCTCGGCCAGGGTGGTCAGCAACCGCTCCATATCCAGCGGTTTGCTCAGACAGGGCAGTCCGGAGAGTGCCGGCAATGACGGTGGCTCCTGCTCCGGCGTTGTCAGCAGCAGCGCCGGACAGCTGCCGTCCGGCAGGGCCGCCAGTACCCGGCCGGCGTCCTGGCAGGGGGACGTCAGCGCCAGGATCAGCAGATCCACCCGGGTTTCCCCGGTCAGCCGGGCAAGGGCGGTGGCAGGGTTTTCTGCCTTGATGACGTTGATACCGTGCTGCCGGAGCCGGGCCGACAGCATAAAGCTGGTGCGCATGTCGTTGTCGACCAGCAGCAGGGTCTTGCCCCGGGCCAGCTCGGCCAGGCGGGGCAGCAGCGCCGTGCTGGAAGGGGGAGGAACAGGAGCGGGGCGGGGAGCCGGATCCGCTTCCGGCGCCGCTTCCGTTGCAAGGGGCCGGGAGGGCTGCAGGGGCAGAAACAGGGAAAAGTGGCTGCCCTGTCCCGGCTGGCTCAGCAGGGTGATACGTCCCCCCAGCAGCCGGGTCAGCTCCCGGCAGATGGCAAGACCCAGCCCGCTACCTTCATAGTGGCGGTTGATGGCGCCATCCAGCTGCCGGAATGATTCGAAGATTTCTGCCTGAAGGGGGCCGGGAATGCCAATGCCGGTATCCGAAACGGTAAAGGCAACGGCCTGATCATCGCAGTTGTCGGCCGGAACCACGGTCAGTTCGATATGACCCTGATGGGTAAACTTGACCGCATTGGACAGCAGGTTTTTGAGAATTTGCTGCAGTCGCTGGCGATCGCTGCACAGGCTGGCGGGCAGATCCGGGGCCAGGGTTACGCAAAGATCGAGCCCTTTTTCTGCCGCCATGGGCTGAAACTGCTGCTCCAGATGGTTCACCATGTCGTGAATGACCACCGGCTCCCAGTGCAGGGAGAGCTTGCCGGCTTCGACCCTGGACAGATCCAGAATGTCGTTGATCAGCCGCAGCAGATCCTGGCCTTCCCGCTGGATGACGCCGGCGGCCCTGAGCTGATCCCCGGTCAGGTTGCCTTCCTCGTTGGCGGCCAGTTTTCTGGCCAGGATCAGCAGGCTGTGCAGGGGGGTACGCAGTTCATGACTGATATTGGCGAGAAAGGCGGACTTGTATTTGCTGGCCAGCTCCAGGGCTTCCCGCTCCTTGCGCTCAGTGATGTCCTGAAACACCAGCACCAGCCCCCTGAAATGTCCTTCCGTGGAATGCAGGGCGCTGAGGGTATATTCAACCGGAAACAGGTGGCCGTCGGCATGGCAGAACCAGTGTTGATCACAGCTGCTGGTGCCGGCATTCAGCCGGTGTCGCTCCAGCAACGCAGACAGCCAGTCTTCACCGGCCGGCTGTTGCTCGCTCAGCCGCAGCAGTCCGGTCAGCGGCAGGCCGTTCAGCCGTCCGCTTTCCCGGCCCAGCAGGCGCTCCGCCGCCGGGTTGGCAAAGCCAATATGGCCGTTTTCGTCCAGGCTCATGATGCCTTCGCCCACGGCGTGCAGCAGCAGGGCGTTGTGCTCCTGCAGCCGGCGTACTTCCTGCAGGCTGCGCTGCAACTGCTGCTGCTGGCTGGCCTGTTGCAGAAACACCCGTACCTTGCTGAGCAGCACATGGGGTTGCAGGGGCTTGAACAGGTAATCGACGGCGCCGAGATCATAGCCCCGGTCTGCGCGCGCCGTGTCCTGATCGGCGGCGGTCACAAAGATGATGGGTACATGACGGCTGCGGCTGTTTCCCCGGATCAGGCTGGCGGTTTCAAAACCGTCCATGTCCGGCATCATTACATCCAGCAGGATCAGGGCGAAGTCATGGCGCAGGAGCAGCGACAGGGCCTGGTGCCCGGAGTCGGCGGTAATGACCTCGGCCTGCAGCGAGGCCAGCAGCCGCTGCATTGAATGCAGGTTTTCGGGTCTGTCGTCCACCACCAGTATTTTGGGTTGGGCTGAAGCCGGCTCGCGGGTCATGCCCTGTACTCCGGGGGTAACCGCTTGAAAATACGCTGCTCGTAAACATGATCCTCGAAGCGGTCCTGTACCGACGAGAATTTCAGGGATTCCTTGTTGCCCAGGCACAGAAAGCCCCTGTGGCTGAGGCTGTCGTGCAGCAGGGTCAGCACCCGGTTCTGCAGTTGCTGGTCAAAATAGATCAGCACATTGCGGCAAATCACCAGCTGCATTTCCCCGAACACGCCGTCGCTGGCCAGGTTGTGGTTGGCAAAGGTGACGTTGGCCCTGAGTGAGTCGTTCATCTTGGCCGCGCCGTATCTGGCGTGATAGTAATCGGAAAAGGAGCGCCGGCCACCGGCCCTGAGGTAGTTTTCGTGGTACTGCTGCATCTGTTTGAGGGGATAAATACCCTCCCGGGCCACGGCCAGGGAATGGTTGTTGTAATCGGTGGCGTAAATCTGGGCCCGGTCGTAGAGTCCTTCTTCCTTGAGCAGAATGGCCAGGGAGTAGACCTCCTCCCCGGTGGCGCAGCCGGCGTGCCAGATCTTGATAAAGGGATAGGTTTTCAGTACCGGGATCACCTGAGTGCGCAATGCCACAAAAAAATCGGGATCCCGGAACATGTCGGTCACGGTGACCGACATGTCCTTCAGAAACTGGTCAAAAAAGCCCCTGTCATGCAGAAGGGGAGGGATCAGCCCGGATATCCGGTCAATCCCGGCCCGCTGCATGCGCTGGGCCACCCGGCGCTTGAGCGAGGCCCGGGCGTAATGGCGGAAGTCATAGCCGTAACGCCGGAAAATGGCTTCCAGCAACAGCTCCAGCTCTATCTGTTCCAGCTCCTGGGGGTTCTCTTTCATCTGAACAGCCACACTCTCATCATGGACACCAGCTTGTCGACATCGACCGGCTTGGTGCAGTAATCGTTGGCGCCCGCCTCAATGCTTTTGGCCTTGTCTTCAGGCATGGCCTTGGCGGTCAGGGCAATGATCGGCAGCGACTTGAAGCGCGCCTGCCGGCGAATGCGGCGCATGGCCTCGTAGCCGTCCATCACCGGCATCATGATGTCCATCAGCACCAGCTCGATATCCGGCTCTTCCTCGAGTTTCTGCAGGGCCAGCTCACCGTTGTCGGCCATATCGACTTCCAGGCCATGCTCGCGCAGCACCTTGGACAGGGCATAGGTGTTGCGCAGATCGTCGTCCACCAGCAGCACCTTGCGCCCTTGCAGCAGCTGCTCCGGGCTGTGCAGCATCTGGATGATATTGCGCTGCTCGCTCGGCAGCGAGGTCTCCACGCTGTGCAGGAACAGGGTGGTTTCGTCGAGCAGGCGTTCCGGTGAGCTGGCGCCCTTGATGACAATGCTGCCGGTATATTCGCTCAGCTCCCGGTATTCTTCCGCGGTCAGCTCACGGCCGGTGTAGACCACGGTGGGGGGTAGCGAAATCTGCTCGTCCTGGCTGAGCCGGTCGAGCAGCTCGAAGCCGCTGATATCGGGCAGGGACAGGTCCAGGATCATGCAGTCAAAGCTGCCGCTGCAGAGCTTGTCCTGGGCTTCCCGGCCGGTGCTGACGGCGCAGATGTCCACTTCCTTGCTGGTGAGCAGCCGGATCACCGCCTGACGGTTATGACTGTCGTCTTCCACCAGCAGCACCCGCTTGACGCCGTAATGTAACAGGGACTCCATCTTGCCGAACAGGGCATGGATTTCTTCTTCCGTGACCGGCTTGGTCAGAAAGCCCACGGCGCCCATCTGCAGTACCTCGTTGTTCCTGTCTTCGGCCGAAAGGATATGCACCGGAATATGGCGGGTCTTGATATTGTGCTTGAGCTGCTCCAGCACCTGGCGGCCGTCGAGGTCGGGCAGCCCCAGATCCAGAATAATGGCGCTGGGCTGATACTCCTCTGCCAGCTGCAGGCCGGTGCTGCCGGTCAGGGCCGACAGGCAGCGATAGTCCTTCTTGCGGGACAGCTCGATCAGTATTCTGGCAAAGGCCGGATCATCCTCGATGATCAGCACCGACTTGTCTCCCGGCGTCAGTGTGTCTCTGTCGTCCGCCGGGCCGGCGGGCATGGCGACGGGAGCCGGCGCTACCGGTGCCGGTGCCGGCTCGGCGACGGCGGGCCGGGCCGGCCTGGGCTGGGGAACGGAGGTCGGTGGCGCCGGGCGTGCCGGCTGGCTGTTATCCCGGGGCATGGCCTGAGCCGACGCCTCTTCCAGCGGCAGATAGAGGGTAAAGGTACTGCCCTTGCCGGCTTCACTCTGCAGCTGAATTTCACCGCCCAGCAGCCGGACCAGCTCCCGGCAGATGGTCAGGCCAAGGCCGGTGCCGCCGTAGATGCGGCTGGTGGAGCCATCCGCCTGCTGAAAGGCTTCAAACACCGCTTCCTGCTGGTCGTCGGCGATACCGATACCGGTGTCGGTGACCGCAAAGGCGACCACCCGGCCGGCCTTCAGGTCCGGGTTGTGGAAACGCACGTCGTTTGCCGGCTTGTGTACCCGCAGGCTGACCGAGCCCTGATGAGTAAACTTGATGCCGTTCGACAGCAGGTTGCGCAGTATCTGCTCGACCCGCTGCGGATCGCTGGAAATGCTGCCGGGCAGTTCGCTGTCCTGCTCCAGGACAAGCTCCAGGCCCTTGTCATTGGCGAGCGGGCTGAACTGATCACGCAGCGCGCTGAGCAGGGAGTCGATGGCCATGGGCTCGAAATGGATATCGAGCTTGCCGGCCTCCACCTTGGACAGGTCCAGAATGTCGTTGATCAGGGTCAGCAGGGACTTGCCGCCCTGGTAGATCACCCGGGCGTCTTCCTGCTGCTCCTCGGTGAGGTTGCCTTGCCGGTTGCTGGCCAGGGACTGGGACAGGATCAGCAGGCTGTTGAGCGGGGTGCGCAGCTCGTGGGACATATTGGCCAGGAACTCGGACTTGTACTGGCTGGCCCGGGACAGATCCCGGGCCTGCAGCTCCACCGCCTGCTTGGCCAGCTCGATATCACGGCTTTTTTGCTCGGTTTCGGCCTTCTGGCGCTCCAGCTCTTCGGTGCGCTCTTCCAGCTCGCTGTTCAGCTGCTGCAGCTCGTCACTCTTGCTACGCAGGTTCGCCTCCGACCTGGCCAGCATGTCGGCATGCTCTTCCAGCTCTTCGTTGGCGGCCTTCAGCTCTTCCTGCTGGGTTTGCAGCTCTTCCGCCTGCAGCTTGGACTCTTCCAGCAGTTGCACCAGCTGCTGCTGGGTGCGGGTAACGTGAATGCTGATGGCGATGCTCTGGGTGACCCGCTCCAGAAACTCCCGCTCAATGTCGCTGAAGTGGCGATCGACGCCCAGGGCGAGTACGGCCTCGACCCTGTCTTCATGGATCATCGGCAGCACCATGACATCGGCAGGCTGGGTTTCCCCCATGCCGCTGTTGATGGTCAGGGGCTGCTGCTGATCCGGTACCCGGCTGTAGAGAATGCTCTGTTTTTCCAGAGCGGCCTGGCCGATCAGGCCTTCGCCAAAACCGAACTCGTTATCGCCATTGCGGCGTTGCTTGTAGGCATAGCTGCTGATCAGCTTGAGCCTGGCCCCTTCCGCCAGGTAAAACACCCCAACCTGGGCCTGGAGGTAGCCGGCCAGCCAGTTCATGATCAGCCGGGTCAGGGGCTGCAGTTCGTGTTCATGGCGCATCTGATAATGCAGCTCGGCCAGCCCGGACTTGAGCCAGTCCTGCTCCTTGCGCTCCGTGGCCAGGTGCTTCAGGTTGCCGGACATTTTATTGATGGCTTGGGCCAGCTTATCCTGCTCACCCATCACCTCTACCTGCTTGGAGAAATCTTCCTCCGCGGTGGCCCTGGCCACCGCATGCACATGGCGCAGGCGCCGCACCATCTGGTTGAAGGTATGGGCCAGTACGCCGGTTTCGTCGTTTGAGTCTATTTCTACCTTTACATCCAGATGGCCCTGCTCCAGCTCCCGGGCCGCCTTGGCCAGGAGCTTCATGCGGCGGGTAATGCCTGCGGTGGCAAACAGTGACAGCAGCAGGCCCGATGCAATCAGGGCCAGGGTGCTGATAATGAATATCGTGCGGGCAAACTCGGTCGCTTCCTTGACCTGTATCACCTGCTCGGCGACCTGGCGCTTTTCTTCTGTTTCCAGATACGCCAGTTTGTCTCTCAGGCTTTCCAGAAAGGCATTGTTAAGCAGCAGTATGTCTCCCAGCGAGGTTGAATCTGCCTGCTCGTTGTTATGCAGGCCCTGCTGCACGATCATTATGGGCTCAATCTTGAGATTGACCCAGTCGTCGATCAAGGCCCTGATATCGGCCAGGCGGCTCAGTTTTTCCGGTTGTTTGCTCCAGAGTTGCTGCAGCTGCTCCAGCTCCTGTTTGAGTTCATGATGACGATCGTAAAAGGTGTTCAGAAACAGCCGGTCCCCGCTGCTGATGAAGCCCTGGGAATTGATGACCAGAGAGCGGATCAGGCCATGGGTGTTCAGGGTATGGCGCAGGCTGGCATTGTGGTGACCCAGCTCTTTATTGGCGGTGAGAATGGTATTGGAGCTGTACATGACACTCGCCACCACGACCAGGCCAAAAAGTGCCCTGATCAGGGTCACCTTCAAGAAACGTGAGGCGATAGAGCCTTTGCGTAGTGTCATTGCTGTTTTGTTTCCGTCATCTGATGATAAACACATCCCCGTGTGCCGTATTTGCACAATGGGGGCTGCCGCCCTGTTCTGCTGGGGAAAAGGGAAATTCTGAATGATTTGCGGGCAGCGGCAACAGGATGGTGCTGCTGGGGAGCTGCGGCTCTGCTGCCATAGGATTAACCCATTAGGCCAGAAGCTTTGCGTCACCGCCTTTCGACAGTTTTGCCCGGTACCGGACCCGCCTGAAAGGCGGGCGAATCGTGAACAAATTCTCCCACAGGCCGGGGTCGGATGACAAGGCTCCAGCCGGGGGACATTGCCGTCATGTGATTACTGTTTGTTCAATAAGGCTTCCATGGCTGCTTCGGCATCTTCACGGGTGCGCGGGGATGCATTCTGACCGGTGTCTTTGGCTGCTGCAGACTGCTGCTTTTCCAGCGCCTTCAGCTTTTCTTGCGCTTCCTGCAACTGGGCACGGGTGGCGTCCAGCTCGTTTTGCAGCGGAGCAGCGGCCGGTGCAGCCACAGGGGGAGTGAGCGCGCCGCCCAGCGGCTGTGCCGGCTGGTTGGCGGCCTCAGTCAGCCAGCCCTGCATCACCTCGGGCCAGACCGCGGCCTTGCCGGTGTGTGACTCACTGAACACCTTGGTTTGATCGTTGGCGCTCAGCAGCACCGACAGCTGGTTGCTGTCGGCGTTCCAGACCAGACCGGCCTTGTCGGCGTCCGGCTGCTGGGCGGTACGGGACACCAGATAGAACAGCGGGCCCTGCTGCTGCAGCTCGCCGGCGGTACGCAGCAGCGAGACGGTGGTGTCGTAGTGGGGGCCAAGCAGGCTGGTCATTCGGGTTTTGATTACCGGCTGTTCAAACAGGTTGGTGGTATTGGGATCCAGTCCCACCATGGGCTTGAGCATGGCCCACATCAGCTGGCCCGGCCCCATGGTCAGCAGGGGCGCCACACAGGCACTGAGAGTGAAAGAGAGCAGGGCGGCCTTGAGCAGAACAGACAGACGCATTCGAATATATTCCAGGCTATTGATAATAATAAAGTTTTACCTGTTCGAGTCCGGTGCTTGAATGGCCGGTGATGAGCAGGCCGGCGCAAATTAGCACAGCTTGAGTAAAAAAAGATCAGCGCCGGTGAAAAATAATGGAATGCCCGCTCAGGTCATGATTCCCGCGCCATTTTTTGGCATGCTGAGGGCCTTGGATTCGAGGACAAATTCAAATGAAACACAGGCTTTTATTGATGATGGGGGCGCTGCTGCTGAGCGCCTGCTCTCCCGCCGAGCAAAAGCATATTCGCCTGCTCAGTGGCGACTGGGATTCGGCCCGCGTCACCACCGAACTGGCTCGTCAGGATCTGGAGCAGGCCGGCTTTGCCGTCACAGTAGAGCAGGTGCCGCCGGGGCAAATCTGGTCAAAACTGGCTGCCGGCGAGGCCGACGCCAGCCTGGCCGCCTGGCTGCCCGACAGCAGCCGCCACCATGCCGAGCGCTTTTTCGACAAGCTGCACGATCTCGGCCCCAACGGCCCTGTGCTGAAACTGGGGCTGGCGGTGCCGGCCTCGGCCGGGCTGAGCAGCATCAGCGAGCTGGCCGGCAGTGATTATGGCAGTAACAAGGTCATCGGCATGATGCCCGGCCATGGCAGCCTGGTGCTTACCGAGCAGGCCCTGGCCCGTTATCAGCTGGATGAATACCGGCTGCTCACCGGCTCGGGCGAGGCCTATACCCATCTGGTGAACACCGCCATCGAGCAGCAGTTGCCGGTGGTCATCGCCGCCTGGTCGCCGGGCAGCGTGATGATGAACGAACGGCTCAAGTGGCTGAAAGACGATCAGGGCTATTTTCCCACCACCGAGCGGGCCCACACCCTGGTGCGCCGGGGGCTGGAAGACAGCGCTCCTCAGGCCATGGCAGTGCTGAGCCAGATTAGGCTGAATGAACAGCAGCTGACGAACTTGCTGCAGCAAGTAGCCGCCGAGCCCGATCTGACCGTAGCGGTGAATAAATGGCGAAGCGAAACAGAGCAGCTGTAGGCGCCGCTTTAGCCGGCGCAATATCACCGGCGGCGTCTGTGTTTAAACGTGCTGCGCACGTTCTGCCGACTGTAGGCGCCGCTTTAGCCGGCGCAACATGACCGGCGGCGTCTGTGTTTAAACGTGCTTCGCACGTTCTGCCGACTGTAGGCGCCGCTTTAGCTGGCGCAATATGACCGGCGGCGTCTGTGTTTAAACGTGCTGCGCACGTTCTGCCGACTGTAGGCGCCGCTTCAGCTGGCGCAATATGACCGGCGGCGTCTGTGTTTAAACGTGCTTCGCACGTTCTGCCGACTGTAGGCGCCGCTTTAGCCGGCGCAATATCACCGGCGGCGTCTGTGTTTAAACGTGCTGCGCACGTTCTGCCGACTGTAGGCGCCGCTTTAGCTGGCGCAATATGACCGGCGGCGTCTGTGTTTAAACGTGCTTCGCACGTTCTGCCGACTGTAGGCGCCGCTTTAGCTGGCGCAATATGACCGGCGGCGTCTGTGTTTAAACGTGCTTCGCACGTTCTGCCGACTAAAGTGGCAGCTACAGCAGACGTTAATCGTTTGCAGAATCTCACCGAGCCAGTAACAGCCAGCCGGGCAGTGGCAGCCGGCGGCGCACCAGCCGGGCGCAGAGCAGAGCGTTGCCGAGGCGGGTCAGGGTAACCACCCAGGCCGCGCCCCAGGCACCAAAGGCCGGCAGCAGCCACAGGCACAGGGGCAGGCTCAGCAGGGTGGTGATCAGGGTCAGGTTGCGCAGCTGTTTTTCATGGCCGCTCATGGCCAGCAGATAGCCTGCCGGGCCCAGTGCCAGCAGCCCCAGCTGACCCAGCGCCAGCACCGCCAGCGGCCCGGCCCCGGCCACAAATTCCTCACCAAACAGCCCCAGCAGCGGCCCGGGCAGGCCCAGCATCAGCAACACCGGCGGCAGCGCCAGCAACGTCATCAGCCGGGTGCTGTGTCCCGCCAGCCGGCTCAGGGCCGCGGTGTTTCCCTGCTGCCAGTAACGGGCAAAGCGCACCGAGGTGATGGCGGCGCACACCGGCATCAGCAGGCCGGGCAGGGCCGCCAGCCGGTGACTGACGTTGTAGACGCCCGCCTCGGCGGCATTGGCCAGCAGCGGCAGCAGCAGAAAGGGCAGCCACAGCAGGGCGAAGTTCATCAGATCCACTCCCGCCAGCGGCAGGGCGCGCTGCCAGAGGGTGCGCCAGGGCAGGGCGGTAACCTGCCGGGTGGCCGGCAGTCGGCGCGCCACCAGCCGGGCACTGATGGCGGCGGCCAGGCACACCGCCAGCAGATACAGGCCGGCCAGGCCGGTCAGTTCACCGGCGACCGGCAGCACCAGCAACAACAGCAGGGTCAGGGCGGGCCAGGCGGTCACTTCCAGCGCCGTGCCCAGTGCCGGATATTCCAGCGCCTTGAGCAGGGCGGCATGCACACTCAGCAGCGCCAGCGGCAGTATCATCAGCCCCTGCAGCCGCACCAGCCCGGCAAGATCTGCATTTTGCAGCAGCGCGCCGGCGATCAACGGGGCCGTCAGCCAGCACAGTCCGGTCAGGGGCAGCGCCAGCAGCAGCACCGTTTGCCAGGCCCGCCGGCCAATGCCCGCCAGCCGGTGCGGACAGCCTCCGGCCTGACCCACCAGCCGTTGCAGGGCGGTATCCAGGCCGCAGCGGGCCACCATGGCCAGCGCGGTGATCAGCGTCATGCTCAGAAAAAAATAGCCGGTGTTCTCGGCCCCCAGCTGGCGCGCCAGCAGCAGGGTCAGGGCAAAGGCGCTGGCCGGCCCCAGGGCGCGCAGCAGCAGGCTGGTGCCGGCGCTCAGCAGCAGACTCATGACCGGCCGCGAAAGAATGGCATCAGTCATGGGCCGGCTCCTGTGGAGCACGCCATGCCCTGGCCGAGCACAGCAGCCGGGCGGCCCGGGCCAGCCGGCGCAGCAGCAGGCCGGGGCTGCATTCGGTGGTGAACGCCAGCTCCGCCAGCGCCACTTCTTCCGGCGGAGCACCGGCGTCCAGCTCCACCAGCTGCGGGCTGAGCAGGCCGGGAGCGGCGGCGGGCAGGGGCAGCACAGCGGTGGCCGGGGTCAGGGCCGCGCCAAACAGCCGCAGCCGCCCGGTCACCACCAGCCCCAGCAACGGCAGGTAACGCAACAGCGGCACCGGAGTGGCAAACAAGCGGGCGCACACAAAGCTTTCTGCCGGGGCCCGCAGCGACGGCAGCCAGCGCTCCAGGCGGGGCCGGCGCGGTGCCCGCAGCAACGACAGCGCCAGCGCCAGTGGCCACAACGGCAGCGACAGCCCCAGCAGCACCAGCGCCAGCAGCCGCTCCGGCCAGAAGCTGGCCCCGGCGGTGGGGGCCAGGCTGGCCTGCACCGCGGTGTCGGTAATGCGCTCGGGCCTGAGGGTGGCCAGGGGAATGCGCCAGTGACCGCTGACAATGCAGTCGGCCAGCTGCTGGCCGGGGCCGATATGGGTATTTGGCAGCACCAGCACCCGCTGCAGCCGGCAGTCCCGATCCAGCAGGCAACGCTCGCCGATCACACAGCCTCCCAGCAGGCGAGTGCCGGCCTCGGTGCGGCTCTGCGCTCTCAGCAGCGCCGGCCCTTCGGCCTTGCCGGCCAGCTGGCACTGACGACCGGCCTTGACGCCGGGTCCCACCAGCCAGCCCGGCGCGCTGTCATCGGCCAGTACCCGCGCCATGGCGGTCATATTGGCTTCGAACAACTGGCGCAGACTGGCTACGGCATTCACTTCGGTATCGGGCAGGTCCAGCCAGTGTGCGCCGGAGGGGGCCAGCGGCCAGCTCAGTCCGGCCAGAGACGCGCTCCGGTCGCGCACCAGGCACAGGCCGGCGTTGGCCCGGCCGGCCCGGGCGTGGATCAGTGTTTCATGGGGAGAACCGGCACAGGCCTGCAAAAAGGCAGCGCAGCAGGGCGAGCGCAGCATGTCGCCGCGCAGGGCCACAAAGGGCGGCTGCAGCCGGCCCGCCAGCCGCGCCAGCAGGGCATCGGCCGCTTCCTCCCCCCGGGACAGGGCATAATCCAGCTGCACGCCCATGCGTTCGCCGTTACCAAAGTGTGCCTCCAGTTGCGGCAGTTCATCGGCGGCCACCACCAGTATGTGGCTGATGCCCGCCGCCGCCAGATCCTCAATGGCGTATTGCAGCAGCGGCTGGTTGGCTACCGGCAGCAGCGCCGGACCCTGAGTTTCATTGAGGGGAAACAGTTCGTCGCCCCGCCGGTCGGCAAAAATAATGGCTTGCATGATGTTCTCCTTGCGCTCAGTAGGCACCCCGGCCGCTCAGCACGGCGGGCACGGTTTTCAGCAGCAGCCGCAGATCCGTGGTAAGGGAGCCGTTAAACACATATTCCCGGTCCATGGTTACCTGCCGGGCAAAGGGAATGTCGGAGCGGCCCGACACCTGCCAGGTGCAGGTAATGCCCGGCGTGGCCAGCAGCCGCTGGCGCTCGGTGGCGCCGTAGGCCGCCACCTCCTGAGGCAGGGCTGGGCGGGGACCCACCAGCGACATGTCACCGCGCAGCACGTTCCACAGCTGGGGCAGCTCGTCGATGGACAGCTTGCGGATCACCCGGCCCACTCGCGTGATGCGCGGATCCCGTTTCATCTTGAAGCGCACCTCGCCGCTCAGGGTGCCGGCCTGTTGCAGCGCCTGCAGCCGTTGCTCCGCATCCCGATACATGGAGCGCAGCTTCCAGCAGCGAAAGGGCCGGCCGTTCAGCCCGATGCGGGTCTGGCCAAACAGCACGGCACCGGGGGACTCCAGCCGAATGGCCAGCGCCGTGACCAGCAGCAGCGGGCTGAGCAACGCCAGCGCCGTGGCGGCCACCGAGGCATCCAGGCTGCGCTTGGCAAGCCGTGGCAGGGCCAGGCCCAGTTTCCAGCTCAGCCGGTGCCAGCCGGCACTGAGACGGGCAAGGGCAGACGGCCGGGCGCAGGCCCTAGCCTGGCGGGCATCACGCCAGGCCCGCCACACAAACAGCGGATTGCCCAGCAGATAACGCCGCCACATGCGGCCCGGCTCCTGCAGCAGCCGCCAGGTCCACTCCAGCCCCAGCCGGCGCAGCCCTTTGGGGGCCCGGCTCACTTTTTGGGCATAGAAGTCAAACAGGCCACCCACCCCCATATTGAGATGAGTATTCAGCGCCGGCAGATGACGGGCCAGCCACAGCTCCTGACGGGGCACGCCCATGGCCACCAGCAAAATGGCGGCACCGGAGGCGTTGATGGCCTCAATCACCGCCGGCTCCTGCTCTTGAGTAAAAAAGCCGTCCCGTGTGCCGGCGATTACCAGGCCGGGGTGGGCCAGCTGCAGCCGGCGCGCCGCCTCGGCGGCAATGCCCGGCTCGCCGCCCAGCAGATACAGGCCATGGCCCTCGGCGGCGGCGGCCCGGCACAAATGGGGCAGCAGATCGGTGCCGTTGAGGTTTTCCCGCAGGCCCAGGCCGCGCAGTTTCAGCGCCAGGCGCACGCCACTGCCATCGGGCAGCAGCCGGTCGCTGTGCTGCAGCACTTTGCGGTATTCGGGGTTTTCCACCGACAGGTTGCAGCAATGGGCATTCACAAAGTTCACCAGCGAGGGGGTGTGGCTGCGGGCCCGGCTCATCAGATCGGCCATGGCCTCGGGCAGGCTGATGTTGCTGATGTTCAGGTCGAACAGGCGCACCTCGGCGGGCATGGGCAGGGGGGCGGTTTCTTCGGCGCGTGAGCGCAGCAAACGGGGCATCAGGTGTGAAAGCATCATGGCACCTCCTGGCGTGCTCGGTTGATGTAACCTGACTAATGCGAGCGCCGTGCCAACTCGTTAATTTCTTATTAAGTGATTGATTTGTAAGGGTTTGATGGTTTTTTTGAAACGGTTTTTGCGGCTGCAGCCCCCTGCCGGCAGGGGGCTGTGCATATTGCACACGAGTCTGCCAACGGCTCAGGCCCTGGGCGTTTGCATATCGCGATCAATGCGCCGGGCCTGCAGTTTGCCCACCCAGCGCTGGACCAGCCGGGTGAGGGGCGGAGCCAGCAGGTTGGGCGACAGGCTGAGCACGGTGGCGGCGGCCAGGGTCAGCAGGGTGCGGCCCGGCTCCTGCCACAAAATGCGCGCATCCGTGGCCAGCGCCCGGCCGCTCAGGCGCAGGGCCATGGGGCCGTCGTGCAGGCGAATGGCCTGACGGGCCAGATAGCGCAGCTGATAGGCCCGGGCGGTGTCTTCCCAGCGGGCCACAAACTCGGGAGCATAGCGGCGGGTTTTTTTGATCACCTGCTCCCAGGAGGCCAGCTGCGCCAGCAGGCTGGCGGACAGGCCGCCGGCATTGAGCCGGTACAGGGTCAGCGGTGCGGGAATGCCCTCTATTTTCCAGCCGGTGGTCAGGGCAATGCGGATCCAGCACTCAATGTCTTCCGAGCGGCGCAGCGCTTCATCGAAATAGCCGTATTCGTTGTCGTCACCGGGCAGGGCATAGCGAATTTGCTCAAATACCCCGGCCCGGATCACCGGGGCCGAGCCATTGCCGATGGGGTTGCGGCACAGGTAATAGCCCGGCTCAATATCGGTCAGGCGCGGCATCTGAAAGCACTGGGTGGCGCTGCCGTCTTCGTTAATAAAGGCCGAGCGGCTGAACGACACGCCCACCTCGGGGCGCGCGGCCAGGTGAGCGACGTGGCGTTCCAGCTTTTCCGGCAACCAGAGATCGTCCGAGTCGAGAAAGGCCAGCAGCTCGCCCCGAGCGTGGCGAATGCCGGTGTTGCGGGCACCGGCCAGGCCGCGGTTGGTGCTGTGGCGAATAATGCGAATGCGCGGATCGTCAAACTGCTCGCAGATGGCAATGCTGTTGTCGGGAGAGCAGTCGTCGATGATCAGCAGCTCAAAGTCGGTAAAGGTCTGGGCCAGCACCGAGCGCACGGCGTCGGCAACGAACTGCTCTACCTTATACACGGGCATAATTACACTGATGGCGGTCATGGTCGCTTCCTTATGAGGGGTGAAGTGAAGAAGGTCTTGCATAAACAATGCCGTGATGCGCCCTGCCGATGATCAGCAGCGCCGGCCAGATCAGGTAGGCCAGAATTTCCAGGTTCTCGCCAAAGGTATACATCAACAGCAGCAGGCCCATGGCCAGGCCCACCCGGGCCAGGGGCAGCACCCCGCTCCACCAGGCCAGCTGCACCAGGCTCAGCAGCAGCGGCCCGGCCAGCGCCAGCGCCCCCACCAGGCCCTTGACGAACAGCAGCCCATACCAGCTGTGGTGAGAGCCAATGGGCATAAACTCCACCAGGTGCGGCCCCCGCTCCACCACGCCGTGGCCCCAGGTAAAGGCCTCGGTCTGCCAGCGGTCAAGGGCAATGCGGGCCAGGGTTTCCCGCACCCGGGTGGAGCCGGCCCGGGCGCTGCGAAAGGACTGCCAGAACTGCTCGGCGGCGGTCAGCAGCGGGTGGCCGAGCAACCCGGCCAGGGTGCAGCCGGCGGCGGCCACAAAGGGCGTGAGCGGCGAGCGCAGCCGGCTGATAATGCCGCTGATAATCCAGATGCTGAGTATCGCCACCAGCGCCAGCCGTGAAGCGGACATCAGCGCCATCAGCACGCTGGCGCTGACCCCCACCGCGCGCCAGCGGCGGCTCTGCTCCTGCAGGGCAAACACAAAAAAGATATTGGCCATAAAGCCCAGCGCCGGTGCCCAGGGGGTAAACAGCCGCCAGCGGGGCAGGCCGCTGCCCGGATCGATCTCATACAGGCTTACCGCAAAAAACTCCGGCCCCGGGCCGCCCACCGCCTGCAGCGGCGACACATACAGGGTTTGCGGCAGCCCCACCAGCCAGGCCCCCACAAACACCGGCAGCAGCAGCAGGGTGTGCAGGCACACATGCATGCAGGCCCGGTAGACGATGGCAGGACGAATATTCAGGCAACCCAGCAGCGGAAACACCGCCAGCAGCGCCCAGCCCTTGGCCCAGCCAATGGTGGATTTAATCAGCTGAGTGGTGCCCAGCTGCTGCTGCAGATGGCCCACCACCAGCGCCACCAGCATCAGCAGCATGCCCCCCAGCCACCAGCGCACCGCCACCGGCAGGGCTCCGGGGCCGGGCAGCGGGGCCGGCCGGCGCAGCAATTTCCAGCCCTGGGCCAGCAGCAGCGACCAGCCCAGCACCGGGGCCACCAGATAGACGGCCCCCAGCAGATAGAAGCCGTAGGTCAGCCGAATGCTGTGCCAGATCAGGCGCTCGGCAGATGTTTCTGGAGATAGGGTTTGCGTATCCATAGCAGCACCAGACCAAGAAAAGTGAACAGTGAAGCGGCCCCGCAGCCCAGCAGGGCCAGGTTGCGGCCAAGGGTGTCGGGTTTTTCCGGCAGCGACGGCGGCGACAGCAGCTGGGTCATGGGATAGGCGCTGAACCTGTCGCCCTTGCCGATATCCAGCTTGGCCAGGCCGGTGCCGAACACGGCGGTGGCCACCTGATGCTTGCGCTTGAGATCTTCCAGGTGGCTGGCATCCAGGGTGCTTTGCTCCAGCAGGGTCTGCTGCCCGGCAATGTTCTGCTCCAGCATGGCGGTCTCGGCGGCCAGGCCCTGGCTTTCCACCACCAGCGCCACCAGCTGGCTGTAAAGGGCGATGTCGTCGGTCACCCGCGACAGCAGCCGGTCATGCTCCGGCAGGCTGGGGGCCAGCATGCGCACCCGCCGGTGCAGGGCACGATGCAGCTGGCGCTCTTCGTCCCGGGACGCCACCACCTTGCGGTGGCGCTCGCCCCAGTGGGTGAGATTGCGCTTGAGCTCGGTGGCGGCCTGGGCCCAGGCCCCGGCCAGCTCGCGAAACAGCACATCCTGCTGCAGGGTGAGCAGCTCGGCGGCCTGCTGCGGACTGATGGCCAGCGCCTGTTGCAGGGCCTGGCGGCGTCCTTCCACCCCGGCGGCCTGAGCCCTGAGTTCGCGCAGCTGGCCACGCATGCGCTCCAGCGACAGGGTCAGCTCGTTGAACTGCTCCAAAGACACAATGCGGGCACCGGACTGATATTCCAGAATGCGCTGGCGGGCCTGGCCCAGCTTGTCGCTGAAATCATTCAGCATGGTGTCGAGGTTGTCTTCGCGCTGGGCCAGCTCGTCGCTGCGCAGCCGGTTCAGCTCCCGCTGCAGCGCCCGATCCAGCGCCTCGGCCTTGTGCAGGGCCAGCCCGGCGGTGGGGGCCGACAGCCGGAATTTCATCAGCGCGGTCTGATCCACCAGTTTGATATCGGGCTTGCCGAATGCCGCCCGGGTCATGCCCAGCTCGGCGGCGGCGGCACTCAGCACCGGGGCGCTGGTGGCAATGGCCTTGTAATTAACGCGCGGATCCACCGAATGGCTGTTATAGGGGGAGGTGGCCGAGGCCGAGGCCTGGCCCACGCTGTCGAGAGACACCGCATAACCGGCCCCGGTGCCGGGCAAAATCAGGATCCAGTCGCTGGTAAAGGACACCGGCTTGACCCACATAAACAGGGCAAAGGGCAGCCAGATCATTCCCAGGGCCGCCGCCGCCACCAGGCCGTAGAGCCGCAGCCGCGCACCGGTGGGCAGGCTGGTACCGTGGGTCAGCATGCGCAACAGGCGCTGACCGGCGGTAGAAGGTGAGGGGGCAGGGGTATGCGTCATGCCGGTTTCTCCGGTTATAGCAGCGACAGCGGCAGCAGCAGTTCATACAGGGTGCGGGCCACATCACGCAGATTGGTCACGCCCGAGTCGTAGCAGCTGACGGCATCGTTGGGCATCAGCAGCGGGTTGATGTCGTCCCGCTGGGGGGTGCTCAGCAGCGCCTGCACCGAGCGCTCCAGGGTTTTTTCCCGGCCGGTGAGCGGGTCGGTGCGCACCAGCACCAGATAGCGGTCGGCATTGGTGCTGCGGGTGCCGCCCAGGCAGTTGGCGGAGGTGCCGGCGGTAAGCAGACGGGCACCGTAGGGCAGGCTGCTGGCGTCCCGGCCCACCGCCGAAATGGCGTTGCCGGTGGCGGGCACCGTCAGGTTGGACAGAAACACGCGAATGCCCGGCGGCGTGATCGGCGACAGGGTGACCAGATCCCGGTCGAAGCGACCGCTTTCGGGCACCTCAATCACATCGCCGCTCATCAGCGCCACCTGACGCACCGCCCGGCCCTGCAGCAGGGCGCGGTAGTCCAGCACCAGGGTCTGTTCGCCGCGGGTCAGCCGGATCTGGCTGAGATCCGCGTCCGGGCGCACGCCACCGGCGGCGCGCAGGGCGGTGGCCAGCAGCCGTTCGGACGCAAAGTCGCCGGCGCTCAGCCGGTCCTTCAGCGCCCGCTCTTCCACCCCGCGGGCGTTCACGGTAACCATGCCCGGGTTGAACACGGCCCCGTTTACATGCACCTGGGCATGGCTCCACTCATGCAGGCGCACACTGACCGCCACCCGCTGCGGACGAAAAAAGCGCGCCGCCACCAGAGCCTCGGCAATGCGTTGTTCGGCGTACGCCAGGGGCTGGCCGGCCACCGCCAGCGGCGGCAGAAAGGGCAGGCTCAGGGTGCCGTTGGTGTTTACCTCGAAACGGCCGCTGAACTCCTCGCCGTCCACCACGTCAATCTGCAGCCGGTCACCGGGCGACAGCGGCGGCGCGGCGGCCCAGCGCGGCAGCGGTGCGGGTGCGGCCGGCACCGGCACCGCCCGGGCGGCAGTGAGGCCGGCCGGCATGCGGCCGGGGCCCAGAGCATGCTCCCGGCCGGCTTCCACCGCCGCCGGCGGCTGCTGATTGATATGCACCTGATGCAGGGGCGTACAGCCACTCAGCAGCAGGGGGAGCAGGGATAACAGATAACGGGTTTTCATGGCGAACCTCCTTTCAGGCGCAGGCGGCAAGGGCGGAATCGGCGTCTTCATACACCTCAAACAGCCGGTGCAGTCTTGCCGGCACCAGGCGGGCGCGAACCTCGGCCGAGGGGCTGAGCAGCACCAGCCGGCCGCCGTGGGGCTGCAGCGCAAAATAGGCGCTGAGTAGTACCGACAGGCCGCTGGCATCAATGTGCCGGACCTGATGCAGATCCAGCACCAGCTGGTGCCGGCCTTCGGCAATCAGCGTGGCCAGCTGCTGGCGCAGGGTGGGGGTTTCGGCCCGGCTCATGCGTACGGGCAGGGTGATCAGCTGGTGGTGAGACGTTTGTAATGACATGGCGGCGGTTCCTCTGGCTGGTGGTGTGCACCGGTTGCAGGGGAATGTGCAGGATCAATGCCATATTTAAATTTTGTTTTTAATCAGTGGTTTATTGTTTTTATTGCGGCGGCGAGTGCATTTTGCAGCCGGCCCGGGCGAACCCGGAATTCGGCTGTGCAATATGCAAAGTGCGGGGGCGGCGGGGGTGACGTGAGGGGGAAGGGGGGGACGTAAGGGGAGGCGGGGGATGACGGGGAAAGCGAAGGCCTGCACCGCAGGCCCTGCCAGCTAAAGCGGCAGCTACAAAAAACGTGGATATTTCACCAGATGGCCTGCCTTATGCATAAGCTGTTGTTAACGGACTCACCAACAACAAGGACTGTTTCATGAGCCAGCCGAAACTGCTGATTATTGATGACGACACCATTCTCGGGCTGATGATGCAGAACATTGCCCGGCCGCTGAACATAGAGGCCCGCTATACCAGCGATGCGCTGCAGTTCTTTGCCGTGCTGGAGCAGTGGCAGCCCGACGTGGTGGTGCTGGATCTGGTGATGCCGGGCATGGATGGCGTGCAGCTGATCCAGGAGCTGGCCCGGCGTCGCTGCCGGGCCCGGCTGATCATTACCAGCGGGGTCAGCCCCCGGGTGCTGGAAGCGGCACAGCGATCCGCCGTGGAAAATGGCCTGAGCATAGCAGGCATGTTGCCCAAGCCCTTTACCCCCGACGACCTGCTGAGCCTGCTGGTGCCCCTTGAGAGCGAGCCGGCCGATAACGCCCTGGCCCGCCACCGCTCGCCGCTGCAGGGGCTGAAGGCCGACCGCATCGATCTGGGCCGGGCACTGGATCGCCGTGAGCTGTCGGTGGCCTATCAGCCCAAGATCTGTTACCGCACCGGGGCGGTGATCGGGGTTGAGGCGCTGGCGCGCTGGGTTCATCCCGAGCTGGGCATGGTGCCGCCGGATCACTTTATTGTCCTGGCCGAGCAGCACAATCTGATCCATCCGCTCAGCCGGCAGATATTTGAACAGGCGCTGGACTGGCTGGCGGGGCTGGAGCCGGAATACGGCGGCCGCCTGATGCTGTCGATCAACCTGTCGGCGCTGTTATTGTCGGACGCCGGCTTGCCGGACTGGCTGAGTCAGGCGGTGGAATCCAGGGGGCTGAGCACAGAGCGGGTGATCCTGGAGCTGACCGAAACCTGCGCCACTCAGGATGTGGGCGGCTCGCTGGAAATGCTGACCCGGCTGCGCATGCGCGGCTTTCAGCTGTCGATTGACGACTTTGGCACCGGTTATTCTTCCCTGCTGCAGCTGACCCGCATGCCCTTTTCGGAGCTGAAGATAGACAAGTCGTTTGTGATGTCGGCCATGGCATCGCACGAATCCCGCGTGATTATCGAGTCCATTATCGATCTGGGCCACAACCTGAAGCTGGAGATCACTGCCGAAGGGGTGGAGGATGACGCCACCCTGCGCTATCTGTGCCAGGCCGGCTGCGAACTGCTGCAGGGCTATTATGTGTCCCGGCCGCTGCCGGCGGAGCAGGCGGCCCAGTGGTTGCGGGAATACCGGCCTGACCGCAACCACTGGCCCGCCCGGGCCGGCTGAGGACAATTATCTTAAGCAAGTGATCTGTTTTCGGCCCTGTTGTAGCTGCCACTTTAGTTGGCAGGGCCTGTGCAACAGGCCTTGAATACACTGTGGTCTTCAGGCTTGCGCCGGCTAAAGCGGCGCCTACAGCTCAGGTACACAATGGTTTAATCCGGTTGCTATGATGCGTGCTCAGGATGTCTCGTCGGTGCAGGAAAGCGCGTCTGCTTCCTGCATTTTTTCCCAGCCCATGCGCTTGCGGTAAATGGTGGAAGCGCTGATCTCCAGCAGGGCGGCGGCCCGGGGAATGTTGCCGTCGCACAGCCGAATGCTGCGCTCGATAATTTCCTTTTCCTGCAGCCACAGCGGCCGGATCTGCGCCGCTGCCTCGTCGTTGGCAAGCGATGCCGGCGCCGGGGCCGGCTCGGCCGGGGCTGCCGCCGGCGTTCTCTCCGGGGCGGCCTGCTCTGGTGCCGCTGCCGCCGGGGCGGCGGCCGCAGGTGCTGGTGCCTGCAGATGGGCGGGCAGCATGCTGTATTCCAGCAGGGTGCCGTCGTTAAGCACCACCATGTTGCGCAGCACGTTTTCCAGCTCGCGCACATTGCCCGGCCAGTGGTGACTGAGCAGGGCATCGGCGGCGGCCTCGCTGAAACCCCGAAAGCCCTTGCCCTCTTCCTGCACCATGTCGGCCAGCAGGTGCTCGGCAATCTGCAGAATGTCGTCACCGCGCTCGCGCAGGGGCGGCAGCGGCAGCGGGATCACGTTCAGCCGGTAATAGAGATCTTCCCGAAAGCGGCCGGCGCGCACCTCTTCCAGCGGATCCCGGTTGGTGGCGCACACAATGCGAATATCCGCCTGCAGCTCCTTGTTGTCGCCCACCCGGGTGTAGCGCCGGCTCTGAATAAAGCGCAGCAGCTTGCTCTGCAGATCCAGATCCATTTCGCACACCTCGTCGAGGAACAGGGTGCCGCCGTCGGCCCGGCTGGCGGCCCCCTCCCGCTGGCTCACGGCACCGGTAAAGGCCCCCTTCACATGGCCGAAGATCTCGCTTTCCATCAGGTCGGCGGGAATGGCGGCGCAGTTCAGCGCCACCAGCGGCCCCTTGCGGCGGGGGCTTTCCTGATGAATGGCCTCGGCGCACAGCTCCTTGCCGGTGCCGCTTTCGCCGGTAATAAATACCGTGGCCTTGCTGGGGGCGGCGCTTTCAATAATGCGGAACACCGCCTGCATGGCCAGCGACGAGCCGATAAAGCCGTGAAAGCGATCCCGGGTAAAGGTGCGGCGATACTGGTTTACCACCTTGCTGAGAAGGCGGTTTTCCAGGGCGTTGGCCACGGTGAGGTTAAGCCGGGCGGCGTCAAAGGGCTTGCTGACAAAATCCGCGGCCCCCAGGCGCATGGCCTCGCTGGCGATGTCCAGCGAGCCGTGGGCGGTGATGATCACCACGGCACAGCCCAGATTGTGGTCGTGAATATGCTGCAAAATGGTCATGCCCGGCATGTCGGGCAGGTGCAGGTCGAGCAGCACCAGATCCGGCAGCGCCTCATCCAGGGCGGCCAGGGCCTCGGCACCGTTGCCCGCCACTTGCACTGTGTGCTGCTCCGCCTCCAGATAGCTCTGATACACGGCAGCCATGGCCGGGCTGTCTTCAACCAGCAGTATGCGAGCCTGCCGGGGGCGCTCCTTGAGTGCTCTTCGAGTCATCCTGATCTCCTGTCAGCGCTTTGATTTTATTATTGAAATGCCACTCGGTCTGGCGATACAGGGCATCGACGCCGGCGGCCAGCTGCGCCATTTGGGCCTTGTCCTGGCGGCGGCAGGCGGCTTCCATATCTTTGGCCCACTCCTGCAGGCGGGGCGCACCAAAGGTGCCGGCGCAGCCCTTGATGGTGTGGGCCTGCAGGGTGGCCGACTCAAACTGCTGCTGGTCAATGGCCTGCTGCAGCCGCGTCAGCCGCTGCTGGTTTTCATCAATAAACAGCTGCATGGTGGCGGGAAAGCGTTCGGCACCCATGGCCTGATGCAGAGTATCGACCACGGCGTGATCCAGCAAGGGGAGCGCGTTTTGGTGCTCTTCGGCACTGGGTTGCTTCGGGGCGGGCGCGGCTGCTTCCGCAGGCTGACCGGTGGCGGGCAGGTGCCGCGCCAGGGTGGCCAGCAGCTGCTCGCCGTTAATGGGCTTGGGAATAAAGTCATCCATGCCGGCGGCCAGGCAGCGATCCACATCCTGCTGGCTGACATTGGCGGTAAGCGCCAGAATGGGCACCCGGGCGGTGCTTTGCTGGGTGCGCAGACGCCGGGTGGCCTCCAGCCCGTCCATTTGCGGCATGCGCAAATCCATCAGGATCAGATCATAGGTTTGTTTTGAGCAGGCGCTCAGCGCCTCGTGGCCGTTTTCGGCAATGTCCACCTCAAACCCGGCCCGCTCCAGCATGGCCCGGGCCACCAGCTGATTGGCGGGGCTGTCTTCCGCCAGCAGCAGCCGGTGCGGCCTTGCATGGGGCCGGACGCCGGCGTGCGGCTCCCGGGCGGAAGACGGCAGCGGCTCCTGCCGGCCCGTGAGGTGCCGTTGCAGGCGCTGCAGCAGCGGTGCGGCCAGCAGCGGCAGCGTGAGTTTTGCGGTAATGCGCTGGTTCAGCGCATCCGTGCCGTTATGGCCGTTGTCGTGGCCCAGTTCAATAATGTGCTCAATGCCCTGCTGCTCAATGTTCTGCAGCAGGGCCTGCCGCCCGGCCGCCGGCAGGCCGCTGTAGAGCAGCAGCGCCGGTGGGGCTTCATGGCCGGTTGCGGCACCGGGTTGCCAGGCCTGCACCCTCACCCCTGCGGGCCGGCAGGCCAGCTGCATGGCGCTCAGCACCAGCGGATGCAGGCCGGCACACAGCAGCCGGGATGTCTGGCTCACCACTGGCGGCTGCGCCGCAGGCTGCGGGTTGCCAAAGGGCAGGCTGGCCATAAAGCTGGTGCCGCCGGCACCGCTGCCGGCCAGCACCAGATCGCCGCCCATGGCCCGGCACAGGCCGCGGCTGATGGACAGGCCCAGGCCGCTGCCGCCATGGCGGGTGGAGTCGGAGTTGTCGGCCTGCTGAAATTCCTCAAACAGGCTGTGCTGCTCGTCGGGCGGAATGCCAGCCCCGCTGTCTTGCACGGTAAAGCGCAGTTCAACCTGCTCTGCGGCAGAGGGGCCGGCCTCAATGCGCAGGGTGACCGCGCCCTCATCGGTAAACTTGATGGCGTTGTCGAGCAGGTTAATCAGCACCTGCCGCAGCCGTGAAGCGTCTCCCACCAGCACGGCGGGCACCCCGGCATCGGCCACCAGGGCCGTTTGCAGGCGTTTGGTGCGGGCGGTGAGGGTGATGTGGGCGGCAATGTCCGACAGCAGATCGTGCAGCCGAAAACGCTGGTTATCCAGCTGCAGCTGGCCGGCCTCGATGCGGGAGAAGTCGAGAATATTGTTGATAAGCCCCAGCAGCGCCTTGCCCGACGACTCGGCGGTCTGGGCATAGAGCCGCTGCTCCCGGGTCAGGTTATCTTCCAGCAGCAGGCTTACCGAGCCCAGCACCGCATTGAGCGGCGAGCGTATTTCATGGCTCATGTGCGCCAGAAAACGGGACTTGGCCAGAGAAGCCGCCTCGGCCCGCACCCGGGCGTCTTTCAGCTCCTGCTCGGCGGCCTTGCGGTCGCTGATGTCGCGCATAAAGCCGGCAAACAGCACAGAGCCGTCGAGCTTGATGGTCTGCACCGTCAGCTCGGCCGGAAACAGGCTGCCGTCGGCCCGCATGGCCTCCAGCTCAATGTGCTTGCCAAGAATGGGGCCGTGGCCGGTATCGCGATAGTGGCGCATGCCCCTGTGATGATGCTCCCGGACTCCGGGCGGGATCAGCAGCTCGGCCATGCTGTGGCCAATGGCCTGTGCCCGGGTGTAGCCAAACAGTTTTTCGGCCATGGAGCTGAACTCGACAATGGTGTCATCCAGGTCGATGATCACCACGGCGTCCATATTGGCCTCCACCAATGCGGTGCTGATGGCGGCGTGGCGGCGGGCTTCCTGCTCTATGTGCAGCTGTTCATTCATATCCCGGCGGGAAAGGGCCAGTCGCTCGGCCATGGTGTTAAAGGCCCGGCCGGTAACGGCCAGCTCGTCGTTGCCACGAATGGCGATGGGCTCGGGATCCTTGCCCTGGCCAATGACCTCGGCGGCCCGGGCCAGACGGCCCAGGCCGCGGGTGAGATAGGCCCCCAGCACAAAGGAAAACAGCGCCACCAGCCCCATTTCAATGGCGGCCAGCGACAGCAGATAGTGCCGGGCACCGGCAATAAAGTCGTCGGCCCGGTCGGTGTGAATGCCCAGCTCCACCCGGCCGTAGCGCTGGCCCTCCATCATAATGTCGGCTCCGGTATGAAACTCCGGCGGATGCGCATGCCCGGTTTCCGCCTCGGCTCCGGCTTCTACCAGCACCCGCTCGCTGTCCATAATGCGCACATAGGCCATGTCCGGGGCCTGCAGCGCCTGGGTGGCCAGGCTTTCCAGTCGGGCCAGATCGGAAGACAGCACCGCATCGCGCACCAGCTCCACAAACAGCGCCGAAGTGGTTTCGGCGCGCAGGGTGGTTTCCTGCTGGCTGGCATCCCGCAGATAGCTGATGCTGCTCCACACCATTATCAGCAACAGGCAGCCCTCGATCAGGGCCACGCCGAGAATGGTTTTCAGGCGAAAGGACATGGCGGTTTCCTTATTCCGTGGCACCCAGGCTGAGGTTGATATTCAGGGCGCGCACATCGTTCCAGTCGGCATTTTGGGCGGCGGTAAAGCCCTTGATCTTCAGCCGGTCCAGGGCGGTGGCGGCATCGGCGTTTTGCTCCAGGGTGACCAGTGCCCGCTGCACCTGCTGCACCAGGGCGGCATTCAGGCCTTCCCGGGCGGCAATGGCGTGGGGAGTATGCCCCGGCGTGGTCCAGAGAATGCGCAGCTGCTCCCGCACGCTGGCATCGGTGGCCATAAAGGTGCGCTCCACGCCGCCGCCGGCGGGAAACAGGCCGGCGGCCACCGCCTGATAAACGGAGTCGTGAGACGACACATAGCGGGGCGTAAAGGCAATGTGCTGCGCCCGAAAGTGGGCCTGGGGCAGAATGCTGGCGGCAAAGGCGGCAGGGGCGGGAAACGCCAGGGTGGCGCCGTCCAGCTCGTTCAGTTGCTGTATGGGCGAGTCCTTGCGCACCACCACTATGCCCTGAAGGGTGGAGTCCCGCGCCCGGGCCACCGCCTGATAGCCCTGCTCACCCTGATTGAACACGGTAAAGTGATAGGGATTCATATAGGCAAAGTCGTATTCCCCGGCGGCGGTGCGCTGCTCAAAGGTGGGAATGTCGGGGGCGGTGCGAAACACAAAGCGGGCGCCGGTTTCCTGCTCCAGATAGCGCAGCACAGGCGCCCAGGCGTGCAGCAGCTGGCTGGGCGTTTGCTGGGGTACTATGCCAAAGGAGTAGACCGGCTGATGGGTATTGGCCGAGGCCAGCCACGGCAGCGCCAGCAGTATAATCAGCAATATTTTTTTTATGTTTTTCATGATGATGTCCTTTTCATCCATGGCTCAGATATAACACACCTGTGGTGCATTCGAATAATCGAACAACACAAAGTCGTCGTGGTAAATGGCCTTCAGGCTGGCCAGGGATTTTTTGTCGAGCAGCTCGTGGTGGGATACCGGCAGCTTTTTGCTGTTTTCCCGTTTGTTTTTCAGCGCCAGGGCGGCGGGCAGGCGGTGATCGATGGCCGTCAGCTTGTGCACCTGCTGCTCCAGGCTTTCCATTTTCACCAGCACATCGGCATAGCACTTGCCGCGCAGATAAAACATGTCGCGCTGGGGAATGCAGTGCCGGTATTCAAAATTCCAGCCTTTCAGGGCCTGGGCCTCCAGGCCGTGGCAAAAGTGATTCAGGGCCTGGCGGTAGTCATCCTGCGACAGCCGGCCCTCGCTGAATTTCTGGTAAACCCGCGGATGGCTTTCGTTATAGGCCGACACCATGCGCGCCAGCGGATCGCGCACAAAGCCGAACACCCGGTAGTGGGACAGCAGCGCAAAGTCGGACGGCGCATAGCGCTGCAGCAGCGCCAGCGGCAGATGGGCCTTGTCTATCTGGCGGCCGTCGAGCATGTCGAACAGCCAGTAAAAATCGTTGCGGGTTTCATATTGCATCAGGCTGCGGCGCACCGTGGTGCCGGCGCACTTGGGGTTGTGAATAAACACCCAGCCGTCGTGATCGTTAATCAGCATATAAGGCCTCCAGTCGCTCAGTAGCTGCCGCTTTAACCAGATCATCAGCAAGTACCATGCCAGTGAATGAAAAAGCCCGGCAGAGCGGGCCTGGTGGCAATATACAAACAGAATGAGGGAGCTGGTATGTGCAAAATGCACAGGGCCGGCCGGGGAGAAATAAGGTCAGTGCAAAATGCACTCGGGGCCGGAAGACGGGCCCGAGTGCATTTTGCAGTCAGTAAGGTTCAGGAAGAGGAGGCCTGGTTTTCCTTTTTACGCGAGCGACGCCAGAACAGCAGGCCGGCCAGCAGCAAGGGCAACAGCCACCACAGCCGGCGTTGCTGGCTTTCACCCCGAGCCAGTGCCGCTGAGGCGCCATCACCGCTTTGAGCGGACAGGCCACCCTGATCGGAACGGGAACCGGAACCGGAACCGGGTGAACCGGTATTGGCTGCCAGTAATGTGCCATCCACACCGGGAGTGGCATTCGGGGTTGAGTTCAGGCCTTCAGTGCCGCTGGAGCCAGCGTTGGCTGTATCACCAGCGGCAAGGCCGCCACCGGCAGAGCCGGAACTGCCATTACCTGCGGTGCTGCCGCCGCTTGCAGAGCCTGAGCCACCGGCCGTGGTGCCGCCATCGCCGGTGCCCGAACCGCCGCCCCCGGCCGTGGTGCCACCATCGCCGGAACCTGAACCGCCGCCACCGGTCGTGGTGCCACCATCGCCGGAACCTGAACCGCCGCCACCGGTCGTGGTGCCACCATCGCCGGAGCCAGAACCACCGCCACCGGCCGTGGTGCCGCCATCACCGGAGCCTGAACCACCGCCCCCGGCCGTGGTGCCACCATTGCCTGAGCCCGAACCACCGCCACCGGCCGTGGTGCCGTCACCGCCGGTGCCTGAACCACCACCCCCGACCGTGGTGCTACCATTGCCGGAGCCCGAACCGCCGCCACCGGCCGTTGTGCCGCCATCGCCGGTGCCCGAGCCACCACCCCCGGCCGTGGTGCCGCCATCACCGGAGCCTGAACCACCGCCACCGGCCGTGGTGCCACCATCGCCGGTGCCCGAACCACCACCACCGGAGCCACTGTCGTTGCCAGAGCCGTTATTACCCTGGGTGACTTGCTCCACCACCTGGGCCAGATCTTCGATCGTGTCTCCCAGCGTGCCGCCCAGGCCGGCAAAGCTGGCCGCCACCATTCCTCCCACCAGGGCGCCGGCAAGGGCATACTCCACCGTGGTCAGCCCCTGCTGCCTGCTTTTCTTCCCTGCCATGCTCTCACCTTTTTATTGTTCAAATACCAATCAGTTTAGGGTGAGTCCTGCGTCTTTGCCTGCCGGGCGACCTTCACCGCATGCGTGATGAATTTTTACCCTAAACTTGTCAGGGGTATTACTGACAAGTAAGGGAGTCAATGCACATGAAACGCCTTCAATCACTGATTGTTTTGCTGGCCGCTGTGGGAATAAGCGGCTGTGATCCCGATGCGCGGGGCTTCAGTCTTCCGCCGGGGGATATTGTCAGGGGCGAGCAGGTATTTAAGGATATGCAGTGCCTGAGCTGTCACACCATGGACGGTTATGAGCGTCCGGGGAACACCGAAGATCTGGCAGTGGCGCTGGGCGGCAAGGTCAAAAGCGTGAAAACCTATGGCGAGCTGGTCACCTCGGTGATCAACCCCTCCCACAAACTGGCCAGGGGCTACGACCTGTCCCAAATTCAGACCGAGGCCGGTGAGTCTGTGATGCCGGTCTATAACGACATTATGACCGTCTCGGAGATGGTGGATCTGGTTACCTTTCTGGAATCCAAATATGAGCTGGAGCCTTACGAGACTACCGATTATCGCTCTTACCGCTGACATCGGGCACTGGCAGGGTCACGCCTGCCAGTGCACCCGGCATACGCTCACCGGCAAGCCCCGGGCCTGCATGGCCCGTATCCACAGTGTTTGATGATCCTGCAGCCGATCTCCCGGCCCCTTCACCTCAATCAACCGGTAACTGCCAGTTTTTGCATTCAGCTCAATCAGATCCGGCATGCCCTTGCGATGATGGCGCAGATCCAGCAACAAATGGCGGAACACCGCCTCAAGATGAGCCGCGGGAATAATGCCCAACGCCAGCTCCACCAGCTCCTCGGGCAATGACGGCCAGTGCAGGAACGAACAGCGAATGCCGTGCTTTTGCCGGTAACGCTCGCAAACGATGCGCCGGTAATCCCCATGAGCAAGCCGGGTAAAACCGTCTTCTATCAGCTCACGGCGAGCCTCACCAAAACCGGGCCGGTACAGATCCGCCGGGCCAGTTCGGCAACCCGGGCGGGAGGGTCGGTTTTTTCCCGCAGGCGCAGGGCACGAATGCGCGCTTCACGGTGCCGGCTTTGCTCATAAAGCCGAAGGGCAAGGGCAGTATCCCCCTGGCGCTCTGCTTCCCGCCCTAACTGAAACAGCAGCTTGTGGCGGCGGTATTCAATCCACTCGCAGGCTACCGGCGCAGGCAAGCCGGCGCACAGCCTTGCCACCGGCTCGGTGGCCATGCGCTCCTGCAACTGATCAAGCGCCAGCATGGCATTGACCTCGTCCCTGTGCTGAAAGGGGCGAGAATGACCGTTCAGCACCACCGGCTCAAACTGCTGCAGCCCCAGCCCGGTGAGCACAAACTCCGACCAGTCCTGCTGCAGATTGCCAAAAAACATCAGCCGCAGCCGGGTAAACAGCTCATCGCAGGTCAGCTCAATCACCGCAAAGGGCGCACCGGGCCACCAGGCTTGCAGCGGTTGAGGGGGAGGCGCCGGCCCGGTTAACAACGCCTCTTCCAGATCCCGCTTGCGGGCCGCGGCGGTAAAGGACTGCTCCGGCAGCCGGTGCCGGGCCAGCTGCACACATTCCTCGCGCCGGGCCAAGGCACAGACCTCGCTTAAGCCAAGGCTGGGGTTGAGCTTAATAAAGCCGGCTCCGGCCAGCTCGGCCAGGGCCCGATCCAACTCCGGAATTTCGGCATAGGTCAGCTTGTCGTTTCTGAACAGGCAGCCCTTGCGCATCACCAGCCGCACCAGCAGCCCCTGAGCCGGCTTGCTCAGGGCCAGTAACGCAGCAAGCTGGTCACGCTCACCGGCCAGCCACAAATCGTGATAACGGGCCAGGCAGAACTGCACCACCTGCTGCATATTGCGCAGGTAATAGAAAGGATCGTCCAGCGGGGTGGGGGTGATGGGGGCTTTGGTCATGGGAGGATTGTAAGTAAATGATATGCTGAATGTTATTGATGAATTATATTCGATCTATACAAGAGAAATTGAACAATTCATAGATGAATGGCAGGGAAAAATAATTTATTCAATAGAAGTTAGTTTATCTTTGTGTGTCGATGATGTTGCCAGTGATATGGGGGCGTTGGGCTTACCAGCTACAAGATAACAGCCAAAAAAGGATTTTTTCGGCATTTATCTCAGTTGCTGTAAAATAAGATTTATGATGAGCTTAGGCCAATGATACATTGTCTTGGATGATGTAAGATCACCAGTGGTTTGTTGCTTTAACTACCCCTGGATGTTATTGAAAGAGAGGGGGTAGTAGGTGGGCTGATACATAAATTAGAGCGTGAGTGGTTATTTTATATGTTTTCTGCTGGGATACCCTGTGGTGTCAAGGGAATGACTGTGCTTTGTGGGGGTAAATATTAAAAAATAGTGAGCGTTGGAGATATGTGGTTTGCTTGCAGCTTATAATGGCAAACCACATATTTTTAATGTTACTTATAACATGTTATGCAGGCCCCACCGCCTTCCTCAAGATCGTACATAGCATCCATATCTAAAGTGTCAATAAGCATGCTTTCATCTACCATGGCATGCATACCTAAGCGTCGCTTTTTCTCACGCGCTTTCTTCTTCGCAAACCGTTGCTTAACCTTTTCATGGTTTTCTTTTATTTCAGCAACTCGTTTTGGATCTTCCAGAGTTTCAAGAGGCTCATTCGGTCCCATCCAGAAGAATGTTTCACCGTTTTCACTTGTTTCTGCACGCTTTTCATAAGCTTTAGCTTCTTCAAACGCTTCAGGATGGCGTTCACGTAAGCGAACCCATTCAATTTTGCGCTGGAAGAAGCAAAACGTACAACCAGAGCGTGAACGCCAGTCGTAGTATTTAGGTAAGCCGAGCCCAGCGCTATCAAGAATATCGAGAACACCTTGCTTTTTGATACCGTCTTCTGCAAACGGCATTTTTATTTTCAGATATTTCTGGTTTTCATTTGGCCGGTAGCCGTCTCGCCAAGGTTCATCAGCACGAATGCCAACATAAGAAAAAACTTCGTAGCCTGCATTAAGGTAAGGTTTGATCCATTTTTCAAAAGGCTCAAGTTTCATACGGATAGTACACCACCTCTGCCGTCCTGCTGGAAGGAAGTTATTGTGTTGCGCTAGCCAGTAATCGAAGCCTTTTTTGTCGTTAATGTGCGAGATAGGTTTGCCCAGTACAATCTCTAATTGTTCTAAGTACTCATAGACTTCCGGTAGTTCTTTACCTGTATCAGTAAAGAAATAGTCAATATCTATCTCTGGATAATTACGAGCCATGTAAATCGCCAAAGCGGCACTGTCTTTGCCGCCAGATAGGCCAAGTACATGCTTTACTTTACGTTCTTGACTCATGATTAATACCTTCAAAGTTAACCTTGAGCTTCCAGGGCTTCTTTTAAAAGAGTCTTAAGGATGTGAATGCGCTCAAACTCATTCAACTCTAGTTTTTTTAGTGTTTGCTGTACGTTTTCTAGCTTGTTTTTTGCATCTTCTTGCTCGACGATACGCACTTCTTTTTTGTATGACTTTAGCTGGCCTTTATTGTCTTCTAAAACAAGTGAAACCAGCTTGGTTTTGCTCGCTATTTCATGATTTCCACCAGAAGTGTTGCCAGACTTTGCAATACTCAAAAAGTCTTGTGCGAAATCACTAATTTTTGCTGAAGCAGTCAGTAAAAGCCCTTCATTCCAGCTTTGCTTATTACGTCCAACAACAATTTGGATGATGCTTTCCAACCACTGAAAAAGACCATCTTCGCTCTTTCCTAGCTCACGTGCAAATGCTTTCAGTCGAATATCTCCTGAGCGTTTTTCAACTAGTTGACACATTGAAGCTAATTCTTCACCGGTTTCAGGGAAAATGGTTTTCACTTTGCTCTTTATTTGAGAAAGCATTTGATCATGCTTACTGCGTAGCACGTTAAAGCAGTTTTCAAGAATGTCTATTTTTTGAGAGAACTTAAGCTCATTGTTAGGGTCGAGCGCTTTCGGTAAGCTCTTAATTAAAAGAGTGTGAGGGTCATTTGCCTGGAGGAAGAGATCACGAACCTCAACTATTTGTTTATTGTGCTCTGGGTCATTTTCAATAAAGTTGTGAGCGTTCTTCACCCAGTTGGGGAGGTTATGCATAGTTGTAACAAGAGGCGTTGCAACTGATAGTATATTATTTGTAACTTCTTTATTTGTTTCAGAAGAGGTAAAGACGGCTAAGTTTTGTAACCAGTCACTCTCGGTTTTATCAAGAACGATATATTTTACTGCTAACTCTTGAGGGCTCTTAATCAGTTTGTGGACGTAGTCAACGTCAGGCTCTGTGATAAAGGCGTATTCACCACCAAGGTTTTTCTCGTAAAATGCAATGCTCTGCCCAAGAGCTTTTAAGAAAGCGAGCATATAAATAGGAATGACCCCTTGAGTCACACCATAGGGAGCACTAGTCCAAAGAGTAGCTATTTCAGACAGACGAATGCTTTTGCCTGGGTTCTGCTCGAGCAACTGGAAAGCATCGCTAAATAGGCTATCTAATCTTGGACCCAAGTTTTTTATATGCCAGTGAGAGCCATCTTCAGCATTTGATGCATGTATATCTGTACTCTTAAGGCAACTGATGTACATCGACATCTCGGGAGGAAATCCAGTAATACCTAAGTTAACCTGATCTTCACTATCTAGCATAGCTTCCAGTAGCTTCTTAAGTGCTGAAACTGCTGTGCCTGATAGCTTATTACGGTTTACCAGCTCATTCATAATAACAGGTGTTTTACTAAACACTCTGCTCGCAGTGAGACTGACGATTTCACTTAAAGTGTTGGTGCTATATACTTGGCCGTGATTGAACCATTTTGATTGATTGAAAGACTCATCAATTGCGTTGCGAAGAGCTTCCTCTGCATTAGTGAGACGACCATTGTACTCTTTGAGTGCAACGTTATCATGTTGAAGCACGCGGCCAACTTCTTTATCTGAACGTATTAGCTCCAAAGCGTACAACTCTTTTGCCAAGGCTATAATTTCTTCTGGATTTACAGCATTAGCAAGAATAAGGGTTGGCTCATTTTGAGTTAACTCTTGCAGGGCGCTTTCAGGTTGGTGTTCTAACAGTAACACCATGTTGGAAAACGCACCGTTACGTTGTGCAATGAGCTTTGCGGCGTCTTGAGAACTAAAGTTATATGCGATGGACTGCTCAGCCCAGCGAAGAGTACCAACCTTATGATAGTAGCCCTTGGCGATAATTTGCTTAGAAAAGACGACATGGCTGATGGCTTCCATACTGTCGCCTTGTTGCTCAATTTTTTCTTCTATCAGGCCAGGTATATCAAGGTCTGAACCTTCAAAGATAACCCAGGAAGATAAATGCTTACGGAAGATAATGCAGGAAGCGTCTTTTAAGCTTTGTAAATATTCATTGAGTTCGGCTTTGCTATTGACTTCGCAGGAGGCAAGAAGCATCTCCTCAGTAGCTGAAAGGTTTGCAGGTTTTCCAAATAGTGTGATTAATGCAATAGACTTTAGTACATCAATCGCTTTTTCTGGAACCTCTTTTTTGCTGGCCTGGCGAATAGACTCTGTTGCTGCCGCCCAAGCATGCCCGTCAGGAGAACCTAAAATCGCATGTTCTAAGTTGGTTTCAAGGTAGTCCCAAAGGTTTTCTAGCGTATAGCGTGCATCAGGGTTGACACTTTGCTTAAGGAACATCTGAAAGCTGTATTGCTCATGAGAATTCAGAAAGCTAAATGTGCTACGCTCATTCTGGCTAAATCGACGCTTAGAAATAGGACCAAGCAGTAAAGCGGTCAAGGGGTGTAATGGTACACAGTTTTCCAGGCGATTCTTGAGTTGTTGTTTTCTATCAGGCTTGTCAGCCAGCGCATCAAGTACTAGTTTTACATGCTTATCATTGCTATGACTGATGGCGTCGTTGTTAGTAATGGACTGAGCGATCAGAGCTACGGTTTCATCGGTTGATACATTATATAGAATGTCGTTATATCGACCTTGGATTTTACTCCATTCTTCTTGTAGCTTGGTTCCTCTGTCTTTGGCGTACTCACTAAAAGCCTGGTGGAGTAACCCTAGAAAAATAACAGGAGTTTTTATTCGGCTGAGCACTTCTGCTAAGTCTTGAAATAGATGCAGCTCACCACGATTTTTATTAATAAACTCGAGGCTTTTACCCATTTCATCAGCAATAAGTAGTACGCCATCTACTAGCTCGTTAACTTCCGTGAAAAGAGTTTCCCATTCATCAACAAGGTGAGACTCATCTTTTATTGTTTTATCTTTGTACTTTTCGTGCAAGCCATGAGTGTTAGGGTGTTCTTCTAGAGCCAACAAAGTAGCGCTCCAAAAGGTATCGACAGGGTTACTTACTCCACCAACAGAGCGGATTTGTAACCAGCCAGAATTATAAATAACACTGTCGTCCAAAAGTACTTTTGACTCTTGGTTTATAACTTTTAATGCAGCATTACGTATCTGAGCGTCTTGATGTAAAAGGCCTGTTAATAGTAAAGCAATCGTCGACTTACCAGAACCGTATGGGCCAGTTAGTGTGTAGGCACTTTGATTAACTTGAGAAAACTGTCTGAATAAAGTTTCTAGAGCAGACTGAGCGGTGCCGTGATATACCAGTCCCTGAAAAAAGTCAGGGCTTAAGTCGCTATCAATACGTGTGGAGCGTTGCTGCCTGGTAGCAATAGAATACTTTTTAATTAGTGTCATGTCTTACTCTCCCTGATAGTAATGCTTTAGGAACATACCAGGATCTACACTTTGTAAATCATCATAGCAATGCTGAACCTGTCTTAATCCTTGTGTATCAGTCCAGGCAATTTTGCCTTCACTGAGGATCTCCAGAGCGTCCAGCTTCTCACTTAACCCGGCTGTTGTTAGTCTGAATACCCGGCCCGGTGAACCTATATCATTGAGGAGAGAGTCAAAAGATAGAGTGTTGTTATTGTTTTCTTTTTCACCGTTTGGCCCCAGTTGTTTTCTGGTCATGTAATCAATTACAGCGTAGGCGAATATTTCAACAGGAAGTGATTTTTGGGCAGACAGCTCTGCTCGATAATCTTTTGTGCTTACTTGGGATATCAGGCCTAGCTCAGTAAAGGGAGACGTAAAGCTGTCTTCGTTAACTTTAGTCGCTGCTGTTTTTCTTACTCCATACATCTGGAGCAGACAGTCGATATCTTTATTGAGGGTGGATTCTGTGAGCTTTTTGTCATGATTAGCAAGTGAGAGCTGAATTTCTTTTGCTAATTGAAGCTTGTCGAGGCGAACACCATTGAAGTAGTTGAAGAACCAACGAGCTGTGTTCAATTCTGCATTATGAGCATTAATGGACTGCATTAACCAATGCAACAGCCAAACTGTTCCAATCTTATCGATAAACTCATCATAGGCATTTTCGCCTACAAACAGCTTTTCCGCCAGATCTGTTAGCTCGTATTTTTGATCTTTTTTATCAGTGCAGACAACGAGGTTGAGGGTGCGAATCCAGTGCCTGACGGATAGCACCATGTTCTTACCCATACCCATAGATCTCATCTGATCTTCAATATTTTCTTTGCTCGATAGGGAGCTTCCTTCGTCAACTTCTTGAATTATCTTATATATCCATCCATATCGGATAGGGAAGGTTTGATGCCCGGAAAATTTCAGGCTACTAGACTCTATGTTCAATGTCGTTACCTTGAATTTCTGAATTGGAGACTTTATCCAAACAAGTCAAGATTGTAGCAGAGAGAAAGGGTTCGGAATAGGGTAACGTGACCCCCTCAATAAACGGTACAAGAACTTTGAGATTTTTGACGGTTACTCCTGAAGAGGCTTTAACCTGCAGTTGGAAGCTTAACCTCATTGTCAGATTATAAAGTGTTTTTTTGTTGTAAGTTGTTGATAAGTATTGCATTGTGTGAGCTTTAATCTTGCTAAAGCATAGGCTTCTGCACGGAGTGTCAGTTACATGCTCCAGCAGTTGCGATGGCAGGGCGACCGCATGAGTGTTTAGTTTTTCATCAACTTCGAGATTCCTGCTTTAAGCACCTTTCAAGATGGTCGGTTTTCATCCAGCACCTTCTCTGCTTACCAACAATGCTCAGCTTGGTTGGCTCTGCATTGAGCATGTTGAGCGCCATGTCAGGACGGGAGCATACTTTGATCTGGCAACAGTTTTCCGGACACATTATCAAGCAACTGCTCGCAGCTCTGATTCATAGTCCAACGGACTCACGTAATCATTGCTGGAGTGCAGTCGCACCCGATTATAAAACACTTCGATATACTCGAAGACGGCTTGCTTCGCTTCTCCCCGAGTATAAAAATCCTCGTGATAGATCAGTTCTGTCTTCAGCGTATGGAAGAAGCTCTCCGACGGGGCGTTATCCCAACAGTTTCCCTTCCGGCTCATGCTGCATTGGAAGTCATGCTGCTTGAGCAACCGCTGGAAGCTATCTGAAACATACTGGCTGCCTCGGTCGCTATGAACCAGTAATCCGGCGGCTGGCCTGCGTTTCCAGATCGCCATGCTCAGAGCATCGTTCACCAGAGACGCCGGCATTCGGCTACCCATCGACCACCCCACAACCGCCCGTGAGCAGAGGTCGATAAAGACGGCCAGATAGAGCCATCCCTCCCGTGTCGGGATATAAGTGATATCACCCACATAGGCCTGATCCGGCTTTTCTGCCGAGAAGTTTTGCGCCAGAAGGCTCGGCGCGACCGGCTTGTCATGCTTCGAGTTGGTGGTGGCCTTGAACTTCCGCCGTGTCTTGCATTCCAGCCCTTCTTCTTTCATCAAGCGGGCAACCCGGCGGCGACTGACGGCCTCACCATCTCCTGTCAGCTTCTTCTGAATACGCCGCGTCCCATAGGTTGCCCGGCTTTCTTCGTGGTGCTCCCGGATTTTCGCCTTCAACGCCTTCTCCTGCTGTTTTCGTGGGCTGGGCGGCCTGGACCGCCACTCATAATAGCCACTACGAGACACTTCAAACACGCGGCACATCAGAGCGGTGCTGAACCTGCCCTGATTGGCGTCGATAAAGGTATACCTTAGCGAGATTCTTTGGCGAAGAAGGCGGCTGCCTTTTTTAGCAGCTCTCGCTCTTCCTTGAGTCGGGCGTCCTCCCGGCGCAGCTGCTTCAACTCTTCATAGACATCCTCAAGCAAAGTGAGTGTGGTTCGCCGAGTCAGTGCAACAAGCTGAAACGGGCCAGTTGGAACGACGATTACCGGGCTCAATTATTCTTTGGTTAAATGACCAGCAAAGTATGCTCTCGGCCTGGGAGTGTATGGAAAGTTCTATAGAAGCGTGCTATAAACTATTTTTGAGCGAAAATAATAACATACTAACTACTCGGGAAAATTTATATCTATGCAAAAGTCCCTCGATATATTCAAGGCAGAGCCACAGTCGGTGTACCATGTGCTGTGTGATCGGAATAATACAGGCTTTTATATGCCTGCGTATCAAAGGCCTTATTCATGGGAAGAGGCTCATATTAAGGATCTTTTTTCAAATTTTGATAATGTTTTTAGAAATCTCCTGGAGTCATCAGACGCAATCATATTTCTCGGAACTATACTTACCGTAGATGATGTAGGAGCAAAAACTATATATCCATTAGTTAAGCGACACACCCCGAACAATATAAAGCTAATAATAGATGGTCAGCAGCGATTGTCTACCTTAATGCTGGTTATTGTTTGTTTGAATGAAAGGTTGCGTTTACTTATTCCTGAACTAAAGAAAATTATTGAAAAGGAAAAAGATGAGGCCACTTTGAATGCACTTGAAGAGCTAAGGGAAATAGTGCTACAAAGCATTCTAGATACGTCTAATTTTGTCATAGAAACTCAGGCAGAGCACGCAGTGTTTAAGTACCTACCTAAGATTATCAGATCGCAGGTAGATTGCTGGGGGAAAGATAATAATAAAGCAGTTTATGAAAGCCCAATATCGGAACTTTTGATTAGATATCAACGGCATCTTCTCGACTCTGAAAGCTCGGCTGTTTTCAAAGAGTTTAACCTAAGTTTGCTTAATGATTCTTCTAGAAGAGTCATTCATAATGTTAAAGAAATAAGAAGGCAGCTTGACTGTATACAGAAAGGATTTCAGTTTAAAAGTGTAGATGGAGAAGTGGAAGAGATAATTAATGTTAAAGATTTGGTTAATGTTAAAACTCTAGATGATTGTTTAGATTTTCCGATTGATGAGGCACTGCAACAAGTTTCAGAGGTTAATGACAAGGTTTCTGATATCATTTTCATAACATTGTTTGCTAAGTTCTTACTTCATCGGGTATGTCTTACTTATGTGGAAGTAAATAATGAGTCTTATGCTTTTGATATGTTTGAAGCTCTCAACACTACTGGAGAACCACTAACTGCTATAGAAACTTTCGTGCCCAAAGTCATCGAACATATTGGCTCAAAACGTAAAGATAGAGAGCCTGATGCAGATGATGCGATGAACACACTCATTTCTATAACAGACCGTTTTGAGAATATAATTAAAAGCAAAGAAAAAAATGATAAAACAAAAGCTCTTATATTAGCTTTCATTAGAGCATATGAAGGCAAAGCTAAAGTAACTAGCTTACGTGATCAGCGTAATGCGATGATAAATAGTTACGAGCAATGCTTTCATGCAAATAAAGATGAATATTTGAATCAATTAGCTAAAGCAGCCAGTTTTTTATTCGACCACTGGCAAGCATCTGAGCCTGATTTGACAGGGTTGGTTCCTCCACATGAGCTAGATGTTGCAAAGGTTTGCTTGTGCTATTTGGTTGATATAAAGCATGATATTGTTCAATCGTTATTCATTCAGTTCATTCTCCAAGATGAAAAGTATGGTGTAGAGGGTAAAGAGCGCTCTAGCTTTTCTCAAGTGCTGAAGGCAGTTACTGGATTTAGTGTCTTGTGGCGAGCAATGAGTGGTGGTGCTGACGGTATTGATAGCGTTTATAAGAAGCTGCACGAAAGAGGGTTTGATGTTGGCGGTGTTTACTCAAAGCCTTATAAACTTAAAAATAGCTCATTGAGCTCTGAAGAATTTAATGTAGATGCAATCAAAGCGTTTTTTAGGCAAGAGCTGGAGAGTAAAATCATAGGTAAAGGTTCACCTAAGGATGGAGTGTTTGATAAATGGTTAGATATATGCTCTAAACAGCCTCTTCTAAAAAACTCTAAGAATATAAAGTTATTAGTCCTAGCAGGGTTTCATGGTATAAAGCTTGATGAAGAAGGGTTTTTACGTACTGAAGATGTGAGCGCCCAGTTCATTACGCCGATGATGTGGGCTTTGATTTCGAGAAAAGACTGTCTGAAAAAAGTGTACAGCGGTGGCGGAAGTTTAACTGGTTGGTCAGATGCGAATATATCAAACCCTGAAGAGTTTAATAAGTTAGGGAACATACTGGTTGATGCTAGAGATAACATCTCTACGGGCGTCAACCAGACTTGGTATAACCTAAAGCAAAATATGCTAGAAGCTCTGGCAAATGATTCACTCTTAGGTATAGATGAAATATTATCAACACAGTCTGAGGTTTCGATTGAGGCTGTTAGGAATATATCCATTCTCCTTCTTGAAAGTAAATATGCCGAAATTACTTATGCTGATGAGTGGGACAAAAAAGCTATTGATGAAAGAACCAAGCTTTTATTAAAAAATGCTTGGGAAAACTTAAATGAATGGCTCAACTAGGTGTAAATAATGCAATTTTCATCTCTTAAGTTAAAAGCTAAATATGATTCTGATGAAGATGACATCCTTTCTAGCTTTCACATTCCATTATTAGCTAGGGCTAAGCAGTACGACCGTGCTGTTGGATATTTTTCTTCAGATGTCTTAGCTTCTGTAGCTGAGGGGCTTGAAAAGTTTACTCTGTCTGATGGAAAGATGAGGCTTATTATTGGAGACCCTCTATCTGATAGCGAATATGAAGCTGTTATGGAGGGGATCTCAAACCCAGCTAAATCACGTTCTTTTGATCTGAGTAAACTGTTGCTTGAAGCGGAAGATGCTAAGCTTCGTTTACTTACTTACTTAGTTGCCAACCAACAATTAGAGATCAAGTTTGCATTTACTCACAAGGGAATGTTTCACAAGAAAGTAGGAGTTTTTTACCAAGGGGGAGAAGTCGTTGTTTTTAGTGGCTCAGCTAACGAAACGTTAGCTGGCCTTTCAAAGTATAACTCAGAAGAAATTTCTGTTTTCTTTAGCTGGCGAGAGTCATTTTCTGACTATGGCCAGATTGAAATAGATAACTTCAACTCTCTTTGGAATAATAATAAAAAGAGGGTTAAAGTAGTTGACTTGGATTCAGAGGCTTATCAAAAAATAAAGTCAGGTGTCAATTTAGAAGAGCTTCGTAAGAAGCTGTTCAAGAAACACTCTGTTGATGAAGTTAAACCTGGTAAGCCCTTTTTTACTTATAGTTTTCCTAAGTCAGAAGTACAATTATCAAAACTAGAAATTAAGACTAAATTACCACGTAAGCCATTGATGATCAAAGGGAGGCCATTCGAGCTATTCCCTCACCAAGTAGATGCTATCAAGAGCTGGATAAGGGCGGGTTATCAAGGGTTGTTTAAATTAGCCACAGGCTCTGGTAAGACATTTACTTCTATTTCAGCACTGATAGAGCTTTATGAAGAGAGGCATAGGCAGTGCTTGCCAACGTTTGTTGTCATAAGTGTTCCATATATTGAATTAGCAAATCAATGGGTTTCGGAGTTATCTACATTTAACATTACCCCTGTTAGGTGCTATGAAAGCTCAGATAGGTGGAGCTCTGTTTTAGATAAAAAAATATTAAGGTTTCTAGCGGAAGTATTAGACTTTGTATGTGTGGTTGTTGTTAACCAAACAATGTCCTCAGAACTGTTTCAGTCAAAAATAGGAAAAATATCACTCGACAATATACTTTTTATTGGTGATGAATGCCACCATTTAGGTGGACAAGGCTTATTCGAAATACTTCCTAAGTGTAAGTACCGTATCGGCTTATCCGCGACACCTTTCAGGAATGAAGATGATGAAATTGAGGGGTCTCCTTTTCCTGATGTTGTAAAGAAAAATTTGATATCTTATTTCAAAGGGATTGTCAGTGAATATTCTCTTCGTGATGCTATCAAAGATGGTGTTTTAGCACCTTATCGATACGAGATAATACCAGTTTATCTTAATGATGAGGAACAAGAGGTGTATGAGGAATGTTCAGAAAAAATTCAAAAGCTTATATTAAAGTCTAAAAATGCTGGATTAACTTCCGATGAGAAAAAAATACTGACAAATCTGTGTGGAAAGCGCTCTAGGTTACTTGCTACTTGTCAGGGAAAGCTTCCTGCCTTGCTTGATTATATACATTGTCATCCAAACCTTTCGTTATCACATACATTAATTTATGTTGGAGAAGGGTATGCGATGAATGATGATGTGCCTTATATCACGCGTGTTACTAATCGACTACATGAGTATGGATGCCGTGTCGCTAAGTTTACTTCGGAAGAAAGTAGCCATGAACGGCATAAAATTATGACAAACTTTAAAAATCAAGACATTGATTCACTTGTTGCTATGAAAGTGCTTGATGAAGGAATTGATGTCCCTGTTTGTCGAAATGCTTTTATATTGGCGAGCACTCGAAATCCGCGTCAATATGTACAAAGAAGAGGTCGAGTACTTAGAAAGTCGGAAGGTAAAAGTGCAGCATTGATCGTCGATTTTGTGGTGCTCCCTCATCCAAGCTATTTTAATAATGCTAGTCAAAGTTTGCGTAAGGCTGAGCTAAGTAGAATTAATGATTTTAAAGCGACAGCGCTTAATTCTGAAGAAGTTGATAAAAGAATTTTTGAATTGGGGGTGTGTTAGTGTCTATTAAAGAAATTAAAGAATTACTTGAAGAGGCTCATAGGGAGACCGAAGTGGCTCATCAGGCGTACTCAAATAGATCTGCAGCACACAGGGCAGCTCTACAAATTATGAAGTTTGAAAAAGAGTTGTATTATGGAGATAGCTCAACAGGGCATCACCTCAAGAAAATAAGAGAGATCATAGAAATTAATGTGGAAGATATTGTAAATGAAAATAATTAAATTGGAAGTTAATGACTTTCGTCAGTTTTACGGAAAACAGGTTATTGAATTCTCAGTAGACCTTGATAAAAGTGTAACTCTTATTCATGGTGAAAATAATGGAGGTAAAACGGCACTGTTAAATGCAATTAGATGGTGTTTATATGAAGAAACGACGAATAACTTGCTCGATTCAAAAAGTCTTTTGAACAAGCAAGCACAAAATCAAGGTGTTAATACTTTTAGTGTCAAAGTTCAGCTTATGCATGATGGCCGTTTATTAGAGGTAATAAGGTCTCAGACTAGAGCAAGTAGCACCAGTAACCTTAAGGTTTTTGAGATTATTGACGGCTGTTACTCCGATCGTTCAGAGGAGCATCCTAATACATTAATTAATACTATATTGCCCAAAGAAATGTCCCAATACTTCTTTTATCAAGGAGAAGGAACAGGAACTTTAAATAGTCAAAATGACTTTTCTCATATCAATGCAGCAATTAGTAAGGTGCTTGGGCTGACAGTAGCTGAAAAGACGGTAACTCATCTAAATAGTATTAAAAGTGGATATCAAAAAGAGCTTAAGCAGTACGATACTAGCAATGAGGTTGATAATCTTATTCAGAGTAAAGATGCATTGCAATCAAGTTTAAAGCATAACAAAGTGTTGCTTGAGAAGAATAAATCTTTACTTGTGGAGGCTGAAAAAGAATATGATAAACAAGTTTCTCAGTTTGCTCGGTTTGATAAGACGGCAATCGATGAAAAAATAAAGAGTCGTGAGCAGCTCGAAAGGTATCTTTCCGATTACAAGAGGCAACGTAATAGGCTTCTTGTTGAGAAATCAAAATCTATACCAAGCTGGATAATGCAGGCCTACGGAAGAAAGCTGGGTAGTATTGATCTTACGATGATTAATACTGATGAACTTAATAACTCGTTGCGCTATACAGTAGATAAGCAATTAATAAAATCTATACTTGATAATCAAGAGTGTATTTGCGGTTCAGTTGTTGTCGAAAATAGCCCTGCTGCTAATCTTGTTAAAGAATTAGAGAAGTTTGCTGTTGACCCTGATTTAAAACTTCGTTGGACTCGTGTCCTTGAGCTTCATGATAAACTTAAAAGCCACTCATCACCCAGGCAAGAAATGGTAAGTATACTAAGCCAAATTGATGATTGTGATGATAAAATTAATGAACTTAAAAACCGTATCAAAGATCTTAGCCACACAATAGTAGAATCTGATATAGATGATATTAAAGCGATTGAGCTTAAAAAGGATGAAGCTAAATCGAAATGTGATCAATTAAGGTTTCTAGTTCCAAATCTAGAGCATAAGGTTAGGGTGGCAGAAATTGACATAAAAGATATAGATAATAAAATAAAGCGGTTTTCATCTGCGCAGCCTAAAGCAAGAAAATTAAAAGATTTAATTAAAGCTACAGATGAGATATTAAACGTTTATGAAGGGTCGATTGAAACCTCCAAAAGAGGTGTAGATCTAATATTATTAAAGGAGATGCAAATATTTTTTAGCCAAGTGTCATTTAATGGCTATACCATTAAAAAAGATACTTATGCTAAGGGTGATAGCTTCACGTGGTCAATTGTTGATAAAGAGGGTAAACGAGTTGCAGCAGGCAACGGTTATCAAGCAATGCTCTCTATTTCATTTATAGTCGCTTTAATTAAATTCTCTAAAATGAGAGCGAATAGTAAACAGCACCTTTTGACGCCTGGGGTTATAGCTCCATTTATTGCAGACTCTATACTAGCTTTTATTGGACCTGATAATGGACGTGAGCTAGTGCGTTATATAGCAAATTCTGTAGAGCAATCTATATTTATGTTTTCTCAAGCTCAGTGGACAGAGACTCATACAGATAAAGGCATTAGAGATAAAATAGGTAAAGAGTATAATTTAGTTCAACACACAGTTTTGACTGAAGAAGAGTTTAATGGACAATATCCTACACGGTTAACTGTCTCGGGCCGTGAATTTGATGTTGTACGGTTTGGTAGTGAGTTCGAAAAGGTAACCATTGAGGAGATTTCGTTTGATGACTGAAACACTAGACTGGCGTAGTTTATCTGTTCGTAGAGACTCTAGGTTTGAAGCTTTAGAGGGAAAGTTTTGTTCAACAAAAAATAGTGAAAATAGTAGATCAGTATTTAGCACAGTCAAAGAGTTTATGGTTTTTTCTGCTTTAGTAGGATTTCAACTCGATGAGTTTAAACCTTTAGAGTCAAAAGTTAATAGTACTCCGATCTTGCTAAGTACTTATGCGACTACTAAGCATGATGCTTACATTTACCTGATCGCATTATCTAAAGATCCATCTCTTGAAATTATTAAAAGTGAAAACTTAAGAGATGCTATTGGTATTTTTGAGGGATATTGTAATGGTGGGCTTCATCATATTGATAACTGGGTTATGAATAATGTTGGAGAGCCAGTCACAACTGATATCTTGTTTAATCAAACGCTAGAGTTTTTGACGGAAAATGAATAAGTACTTTGATTATGCAGCCTCTACGCCTGTTTCTTTTGAAGTTATAGAGGCTATGGAAGCATGGCTGAGAGAGAGTTTTGCTAATCCGTCAGCAGCTCATGTAGAGGCAGAAAATGCGTCTAATGCCATTCAGGTAGCTAGAGAGTCAATTGCTGAAAGAATTGGTTCTATGCCTAGTGAAGTTATATTTACCAGTGGTGCTAGTGAAGCAAATAACATGGCAATTAAAGGGATTGCTTTTAGTCACCTTAACGATAAAGGCCATATTATTACTTCGTCAATAGAGCACAAGTGCATTATTAATACTTGTGCTTTTTTGGAAAGTATCGGTTTTGAGGTTACTTACTTAGAGCCGGAGCATACAGGATTAATAACGACAGAGTCAGTGGCCGCTGCTATTCGAGAGGATACGTTACTTATTACAATTCATCATGTCAATAACGAGCTTGGGTGTATCCAGCCAATAGCGGAGATCGGGGATCTTGCCTTTAGTAGTGATATTCCATTTCATACCGATTCTGCTCAGGGCTTTTGTAAGCTTGATATTGATGTAGATGACATGAATATCGATATGCTTTCTTTGTCAGGCCACAAGATTTTTGGCCCTAAAGGCATTGGTGCACTTTATGTACGAAATGCACGAGACTCTGAGTTGGTGCCGTTGATTCATGGGGGAGGGCAAGAGTTGGGTCTAAGAGGCGGTACATCTCCCACGCCGCTAATTGTAGGTTTGGGGGCGGCTGTAGATCATTTCCCTACCACACCAAGCCAGCAGCATAGTTACTTTGAGAGAGTAATAGAACGTTATAACTATAAACGTAATGGTGGGGACAATGTAGTCCCAACAATCTGGAATGTTACATTTAAAGACGATGCGGAGGTTCAGCGTTTTACTAGCGAGCAGGCTTGGTTAATATCACAAGGTTCAGCGTGTAATGCCCTGTCAAACATGCCATCTCACGTGCTAACAGCAATTGGTTTGAGTGATGATGAGGCCAGGAGAACCTATAGAGTAAGCCTTCCACCTTTCCATGTTAAAGGCTAGTTATTCTATAGCCAACTATGTGCTTTCCTGCTGCATTGAGCTGCTCATCAAAATTTTGACGGTGAACAGTTACTTCTCGTTGATTATCAATACCTAAGAGCTTTGAAAGGCGTTTATCAAAGCTCTTTTGCTTTTTGTACTGTGGGTGTTCGCTCGCAAGGAACAGATGCTTGTTAAGCAGAGGGGGCCTACGATGTTCGTTTATATAGTCAAAGAAATCAATGTCTTGCTCAGCCATTTTGATCTTTATGCGTTCAGCCATAAAGGGGACTGATTTTTCAAAGTCGTCATATGCAGTGAGAGTGAGCTTTCCAGAGGTAATATGAATTTTTATGAGATCGATCTCTTCATCAAGCTCCCCATACATTTGTAAAGCAGCACCAACGTACACTCTAAGCAACAGCGGCAAATCATTGATATAGTCTCTGTGAAAAATGAGTGAGTGGCCTTCGTTTAATAGGCTTGCCGGTAGTGTTGAGTGTGCTTGGCTACAAAGTTTTTTTATTAGAGATTTATCTGAAATGGAAAATAGTAGCTCAGCAGCAAGACTAATCGCCGTTTTGTAGTCATAAAATAAAGCAGTGATATCTCTTTTAAGCGATTTTGGTTGCTGGGTATAAGGTTTTTTCTTTTCAAATAACCCCATGGAAAGGTACAGTAGCAGGTCCTCTTTGCGACTTTTTTCTGCCACTTCAAACTCTTTGGTTTCAAACATTTCTTGCAGTAAGCCGAACACTTTTTTGTGCGAACCTATCAGGCCTCTTACTTTATCCGATCCGTCAAATTCATCATTTGCAGGAACTCGCCCAAGTTCTAAGCAAACATTCCAGAACGAGTCGAATAGCTCTTGGTTTTGAGAAATAATAAGCTTGGCTTTATCCTTTTCCCCAACAGGTTCAGGAGAGGTGAGACGCTGCCACTTATAGTGTCGTTTATATTTGTTTTGTAGGTATTTCTGTTCTTCAATTTTATCCTTGAATATGTAGAAAACCCCTGGAGCTACCGTGATTGCATCTTCATGTAAGTGTCTTTCTATATATGATTTTATTTCTGACTGTGCGTAGTACTTTTGAAAAGTATTACGTGATGTAATAACTCCATCTTTGTAAGGCCTAAACTGAGAGATATAATTTTCATTGGCCAGCATAACAGAAACAACAAGGAGTTTGTTTGCAAGCGCCCACGCATCTAGTAATGCTTCTAAACGTTCATCTTGATCTTCAATAACGTTAAGGACAAAGCCGAGGTTTACGATGTCTGAGGTTACTTTATCGTTATCGGGTTGAAAATTAGGGTCCCAGCCTAAAGCGTCAAGGCCATGTGCTTCTAGTTCTCGCAAGTCATCACCCCGGCCACAACCATAGTCAAAAATGGAATATGATCCCTCAAGGTAACCATTTTTTGCAAGGCTCTTCATAGGCGAAGAAAGCTCATGTCGAACTAATGCTGTCTTATGGCGATCAATGCCGGGTTCTTTAGTGCGAACTATGGCCGAGCCTCGGATTAGCCTCCCTTCTATCAACTCATATCCATGACTTGCTATTAATTTTTCCCATGAGCGCTTGAAACCTATCAAGCGACTGTTTTCATATAGACCAGCACTCTCCCCTTCTTTTGTGAGTGCTGCAAAGTGCTCGTAATACTCACTGTTAGGTAAGATCATGGTCTCTTTACGATGCAAAATAGGGGGGTTGTCTGATTCAGAGTAACTCGTTATTTTATGACTGAGCTTTGATAGGTTAACGTTTAGACTTTGGCTGAGTGCCGGGTAGGAGTCGCTATAAAAATCAGGGTAATGCAATAAGGATAGGCGAAACTCTTTTTTGAAAAGCTTAACCAAGTTCCATTTTTCATCTTCCAGGTTAACTGCCTTTGCAACTGCGGGAATAAACTGAACCAGTATACTAGGTAGAGCACTGAATGCATCCTTGTGAATATAGATAGCATCTGGTAGTTGTTTTCCTACTTTTATTTGAGATATGAGCTCTGCAAATAGCTTTTCGTTCATTGCTTATCCCTGGCAGTTTTTTGGTGATTATAAGTTATCAAGTAAGATCTGGGTAGTCTTGCTAAGAGCACTTTAGTTACATAGCAACCTATTTTCTGCATCGTTAGATGCTGGTACGGATTCCGACAGAGGGGATTCCCAGCCATGGCGATTTTCATCAAGAGGAAGTCATGTGATCGGAAGAATTTACTCCAGTGGAGGCATCACAATCGCAGGCACTCCCCGCAGGCGATAAAATTACCCTATGCACAGTCCGTTTTTCCGGGGGGGATCATGGGGGCAAAAATTTTGCTGGGCTGCATGCTGATGGCCCTGCTGGTGGTCGGCGCCGAGGCCGCTACCCGGTGCAGTACCAATTCTGTCGGCACCACCGTCTGCCGGGATGGCCAGGGCACTGTGTGGCGCGGAAAAACCAATTCTCAGGGGGTCACCACCTGGCGAGATAACAAGGGCACTGTCACCCGTGGCCGCACCAACTCCCAGGGGGTAACCACCTGGCGCGATAACAAGGGCACGGTTACCCGCAGCCGCACCAACTCCCAGGGAGTGACTACCCTGCGCGACAACAAGGGCACGGTTATTCGTGGCCGCACCAACTCTCAGGGCGTCACCACCTGGAGTGATAACAAGGGCGGCAAAACCCGCTGCCGGCAGAACAGCACTGGGGTAATCCGATGCTCTGGTGAGCCGGCAGCCACTGGGGCATTACCTTATTTGAGGTAACTCCGGCTCCCTTTTCGCTTCCGGCCTTTTTATCAATAACGTCAGGGCAAGCACTAGGGTCAGGCCTTCGGCCAAAGGCAGCGCCAGCAGAAAAGAGATATCCGGAACATGGCTTGCCAGCCCCAGCATCAGGCCCACCGGCAGGATCAGCCCCCGGCTGAAGGCGATAACGGCAGAAGGCAGGGGCCGCTGCAGGGCGGTAAAGGTCACGGCAATCAGCATGTTGAAACCGTTGAACAAAAACAACGGCCAGATAATGCGCAGGTAATCACCGGCCAGGGCCTGGGTGTGCTGTTCGTCGGCGCCGAGAAACAGCGCCGGAATGTGCGAGCCGGCCAGCAGCAGCAGGCTGCTCATCAGCACGGCCAGGGCCGCCAGGGTCAGGGCCGCCGTCTTCACCACCTGGCGCACCCGGTCCGGCCGGCCGGCCCCCTGGTTGTGGCTTACCAGCGGGTGCACGCCGTCCACAATGCCGTAGCAGATCATAACCCCGGTAAAGATCAGATAATTGACAATGCTGAAGGCGGCCACGCCGTCGGGCCCTGCGGCCTTCAGCATCAGCCAGTTAATCAGCCAGATCACCACGCCCACCGACACTTCATTAATCCCTTCCGACAGGCCATTGCTCCACACGGCGGCCATATCCCGCCAGGGGTAGCCATTCAGGCGCAAACGCAGCGCCCGCTCCGGTTTTTGAAAATAGCGGGCCAGCAGCAGCATCTGTATCAGCTGGGCCAGCAGGGTGGCCCAGGCCGCGCCCGCCAGTCCCAGCTCCAGCACGCCCACCAGCAGAGCGTTCAGCAGCATATTGCAAAGGGCGCCACCGAGCAGGGCACGGGTGGCCAGCTCGGGGTGGCCGTCGGTGCGAACAAAGTAGTAGGCCACCATGGTCACCAGCTGAATCACCAGGGCCATGTTCATGATGCCGAGGTACTCCGCCATCAGCGGTTGCAGCCGTGCCGGCGCGCCCAGGGCATGGAACAGTAAATCCGGCCACAGGGTGGCGGCCACGCCGGCCAGCATGGCCAGCAGGGCAATAGTCAGCAGGGCGGCGCTGAACAGCCGGCTGGCGGCAGCGGCATTGCCGGCCCCCAGATGGTGCCCGGCCCTTACCGAGCCGCCAATGGCCAGCACAAGGGCAAGGGCAAACAGCAGGGTGAAATAGGGCACCAGCAGGGTAACGGCCGCCAGGGCGTCGGCCCCCACCAGGTTGCCCACAAAAAGACCATCCACCAGTGAGGCACTGGTAATGGCCAGCAGACTGATCAGCGCCTGGCCGGCAAAACGGAAAAACAGCGGCAATACCGGCGTCTGCACCATGGGGTGGCCGCGCTCAACAACTGACATGAATGACTCCCTGATGTAACATGTGTAACAGATATGGAAATGAAAACGATTATCATGCAAATTAACAATCACTGATACTTTACTTCCTGCGCATGCCAAACAAAAGCATGAAATCGACCCTAGACAGCAAGGTTAAAGGATGACCACATCATCACGGTATATCGCCGAACAGGCTACCCTGAGAGCCTTTCTCAACTGTTATCTGCGTGAAGTCGAGCCGGGGATCGACTGCATTCATGTCGTTGGCTCGAATAATGGCCAGCCGGCAACCACCCCGGCCATTGAGCTGCCCCTGACCAGTCAGCAGGCGGTGCTGCGGGCCGAGCTGAACTATCGTTCGCTCACCGGCTGCCATGTGTTTGGCCGGCTCTGGTTGTGCCGGCACCTGAACGATGGCTGGCAACCGGTGGAGCCGTTCACCGCCGTGCTGATGCTGGTGCATGAAATTTACCGGGTGTTCTGCCGGGGCAATGCCGAGCAGCTGCGGGAGCGGGAGCTGGAGCTGCTGCACCGCCTTACCGACAGCTACCGGCTGATGACCGCCTATGTGGAAGCGCGGCGCCGGCACCGGGAAATGAACACCTTTATTACCGCCGAGCAGGCGGTGCTGTTCGGCCACTGGCTGCATCCCACGCCCAAGAGCCGCCAGGGCATGACCGACTGGCAGCAAACCGCCTATGCCCCCGAGCTTGGCGGCCGTTTTGCCCTGCATTATTTCGCCGCCGAGACCGGCCTGGTGCGGCACGGCTCGTCCCGGCCGGAACAGGCCCCGGCCATGGTGACGGCACTGCTCGGTAACGATGCTCACAGGCTGGCGCGCACGGACGGCAAGCTGCTGCTGCCCATGCACCCGCTGCAGGCTCAGGCCCTGCTGCTGGATCCGGCGGTGAATGCCCTGCTTGCCGATGGCAGGCTGTGTTATCTGGGGCCGGCCGGCCCCGAGTTTACCGCTACCTCGTCGGTCCGCACCCTGTATCACCCGGATCTGCCCTGGATGGTCAAGTTTTCCATTCCGGTACGGATCACCAACTCGCTGCGCCGCAACCGCCGTCACGAACTGGAGGCGGGGGGCATGATGGACCGCCTGCTGTCGCGCACCGGCTTTTTGCGCCGTTATCCGGCCTTTCGCATGATCCAGGATCCCGCCTACATCACCCTGGATCTGCCCGGCCGGGAAGAAAGCGGGTTTGAGGTGATATTGCGTGACAACCCCTTTACCGGCGGTGAAGAGCGGGGAGTGTGCACCGTAGCGGCGCTGACCGCCGATCCCCTGCCGGGAGAGCCGTCTCGGCTGGCGGCGCTGCTGAAGGAAGTGGCCCGGCGTGACGGAAAAGAGCCTGAAGCGGTGGCCCGCCACTGGTTTGAGCGCTATCTGGATTGCGCCCTCGAGCCGCTGCTCCGCCTGTACGATGAGCAGGGCATCGCCCTGGAGGCGCACCAGCAGAACAGTCTGCTCGATGTGGCCAGCGGCTATCCTGCCGCCTACTACTACCGGGACAATCAGGGCTATTACCTGTCTGAGCGCTATCGCGGCACTCTCGACCGGCTGGCCCCGGAGGCGGCGCAGATAGCCTCGCTCTATTACCCGGACGAGGTGATCCAGGATCGCTTTGCCTATTACCTGATCGTTAATCAGGTTTGCGCCATTATCAGCCGCATGGGGCAGGACGGCCTGGTCAGCGAGGCCGCGCTGCTGGCCATGCTGCACCACCGTCTTGAGCGGCTGGCAAGCACCCTTGAGGGCGCCGGCCGCGACTTTGCCCGCTCCCTGCTGCACAGATCCACCATTCCGGCCAAGGGCAATCTGCTGACCCGGCTGTATGACGTGGACGAACTGGAAGCCGACAACGAGCAGGCCATTTATACCGAGCTGGTCAATCCGTTGTGGCAATGGCGGCAGCGCCAGCGGCAGGAGGTGACCGATGCCGTTGCCTGAAGAGTGCCTCAGCCGGCCGGAAGAGCGGGTGTTGCGGCAGCTGGTGGAAGCCCTGCTGTTTGAAAAATTGCTGGCGGCCGAGTGGCGAAGCACGGATGACGGCGACTATCTGCACTGGCGGTTGCGCAACATTCATTACCGTTGCCGGGCCCGTATTGGTGCCTTTGGCCGGGTGCGGATCACCGCCGGCAGCCTGCAGCAGAATAACGGCCAGGGCTGGCAGCCGGCCGGGTTGCCGCCCTTGGTTGCGGCGCTGCCGGCCTTGCCCCGGGTGCGTGAGCAGCTGGCCATGGAGCTGGCGCAAACGGTACGGCTGTGCCGCTGGAACCGGCAGCAGCTGGCCATGCCACGCTCGCGCCGGGGGCTGGATTTTGCCGGGCTGGAGGCCGCCCTCGACGAGGGGCACCCTTACCACCCCTGTTTCAAGGCGCGCACCGGATTCAGCGAGACGGATCACCGGCAATACGGCCCCGAGGCGGCGGCCCGCTTTCAGCTGGTGTGGCTGGCGGTGGAGCGCTCCGGTCTGCGCCAGTCGCTGCCGGCGGAAGACACCGCTTTCTGGCTGAGCGAGCTGGGCGGCGAGGCCTGGGATCTGCTGTCTACCCGGCTGCATGGCCTGGGTGGCAGCTGGCAGCAATACGGCCTGCTGCCCCTGCATCCCTGGCAGTGGCAGCAGCGCCACGCCCGGCTGGCCGACGGGCTGGAGCAGGGGCGTTATCTTTTTCTCGGCGCGGCCGGCGATCACTATCAGGCCAGCCAGTCGGTGCGCACCCTGCTGAATGCAGACCACCCCCACAAGGCCAATATCAAGCTGGCGATGAACATGGTGAACAGCTCTTCGCTGCGCACCCTGGCACCCCATTCGGTGTGCAGCGCTCCGGCCATTTCCCACTGGCTGACCGGGGTGGTGGCGTCCGATCCCTTGTTCAGCACCCGTTATCCGCTGGCGCTGCTGGCCGAGTATGCCGGCATGATCGCCGATGATGAGGGCCAGCTTGCCGCCATCTGGCGTCAAAGCCTGACGCCCTTGCTGCAGCCGGGGGAGCAGGCGGTGCCCTTTAATGCGCTGATGATGCTGGAGCAGGACGGCCGGCCCTTTATTGCCGACTGGCTGGACCGGCACGGTCTGGAGCCCTGGCTCGACCGCTTGTTCGAGGTGGTGGTGCTGCCGGTCTGGCACCTGCTGGTGGCCCACGGCATTGCGCTTGAAGCCCATGGCCAGAACATGGTGCTGGTGCACCGCAATGGCTGGCCGGTGCGGCTGGTGCTGCGCGACTTTCACGAGAGCGTGGAATATGTGCCCGCCTTTTTGCGCGAGCCGGAGCGGGTGCCGGACTTTCCGGCGCTGGATCCCTGCTACCGCAAAGCCGCGCCCAACCAGTATTACTGGATGGAAACCCTGGAGCTGCTGCGCGAGCTGGTGATGGACACTCTGTTTGTGTTCAACCTGAGCGAAGTGTCCAACCTGCTTGAAAGCCACTGCGGCCTGCCGGAAAACCGGTTCTGGTCCCGGCTGGCGCTTCGGCTGGAAACCTATGCCAGCGAGCACCAGCTGCAGACGCGCCAGCGCCGGCTCGGGCACGACGCCCGCCAGCTTTATACCGAATCCCTGTTGACCCGCAAGTTGTCCGGTAACCGGGTGGACTATCACCACCTGATCGACAACCCCCTGTGTGCGGAACCCCATCAAGAGAGCTGAACCCGATGTTGTATGTAAACGAGCAATTTTATGACCAGGCCCATTTTGAGGCCGCCGCCCGCGAGTTTGCGGCCCTGCCGGCCCTGGCCGACTGCCGGCAATATCGCTATGCGGTGTGCCTGCCGGCCACCGCAGACTGGCTGGCGCTGTTTTTCTATCTGCAGAGTGCCGGCAGCACGGTATTGCCGCTGCACCCGGACATGCCCCTGGAAGCGGCCCGGCGACAGGCCCGGCGGGCCGGCTGTCACTGGCTGTTTTATCACGATCTGCATGCCGAACCGCTGGAGCAGGGCCGCCCGGCGGCACCGGGGGGCGAGTTGCTGCAGATGAGCTCCGGCACCACCGGCGAGCCCAAGTGCATTGCCCGCTCTTGGGCCAGCATAGAGCGGGAGCTGAGCAGTTATGTGAGTCATTTTCGCGAGCCCGAGACCATGACGCCGGTCATCGCCTGCCCGGTCACTCACTCCTATGGCCTGATTGCCGGTCTGCTGGTGGCCCTGCGCCGGGGGCAGGTGCCGGTGATCATCGACAATCTCAACCCCAAATACCTGCTTCGGCGTCTGCGCGCCATACCGCAGCATTTGCTCTATTCCTCACCGGCCATGCTCAATACCCTGTGCCGGCTGCTGCCGGCCGGGGAGCGGCTGCATGGGGTGATGACCTCCGGCACCGTGCTGCCTGGCCCCTGGTTTCAGACCCTGAGGGCCGCAACCGGGCACCTGTTTCAGCAATACGGTTGCTCCGAGGCCGGCTGCATTGCCATCAACCCGGCGGTGGCCTCCGCCAGCGATATCGGCTTTGTGCTGCCGCACCTGACGCTGGTCAATGCCCCCACCGGCGAGGCGCCGGGCGAGCTGGTCTTTGAGGGGGAAGACGGTGTTATTCACACCCGGGATCTGGGCTACCGGCGTCCCGACGGCATGCTGGTGTTTGTGGCCCGAAGTGATGACACCATCAATGTGGCGGGGCTGAACCTCTATCCCCAGGAGGTGGAAGACGTGGTGATGGCCATGGCCGGCATTCGTGACGCCGTGGTGCTGCGCAAGCCGGATCCCTTTTCCGGCGAGCGGGCCTGCCTGCTGTTTAGCGCCGATGCCCCGGTTGCGGTGAACGCCTTGCGGGACTGGTGCCGCGCCCGGCTGGTGCCCTATCAGATCCCGGCGGAAATGGTGCAGGTAAACGATATTGCGCGTCAGGCCAACGGCAAGATCAGCCGCCGGGAGGTGGCGGCGCGCTTTGCCGCCGGTGAGCTGACCCTCATAGCCGGGGAGGTGGCCTGATGCAACAGGAGCAAATCATCAACGCCATTCACCGGGTGCTGCGCGATACCCTGGCTCATCCTCATCTGAGCGGGTTCGGGCCCGGTGCCCGGCTGAATGAAGACCTGTATCTGGACTCGATACAGATGCTGCAGCTGTTGCTGCATCTGGAGCTGGACTGGGGCTTTGCCATTCCCGAGCAGGCCCTGGGCCAGGAGGATTTCAGCACGGTGGCCGGCCTGGCCGCCTTTCTGGAGCGCAGTGCCGGTGAGCCTGAGCCGGCACCGCTGCCGGCCACCGCAGAGCATAAAGCGGGAGAAGGGGTGCACGGCGAGGATTATGTCGATATCAAGGTGCACTGTTTTGTCAGCTGTGTCTGCGATGCGCTGAAGCAGGCGGGCATCGATCACCGGCCCTATTATTTTTCGGTGTGGGATGCGGACTTCGCCATTGAGCCGGGCTGGGTGCTGAGCTATCACGCTCCTTCCATTAATCATGATTTCTTCCGCCACTGGTTTGAACGCCTGTACGGCATTCCGCTGCAGCAGTGGTACCGGCCGGACGCGTCCCGGGCCGAGAATATCGCCACCCTGTGCGAGCTGGTGGAGCAACGGCCGGATACCGGATCGGTAATGGTGATGCTCGATCTCTACCAGTTGCCGGAGCGGGAAAACAAGTTCAACCAGAACCCCTTTCCGCACTATGTGTTGCTGGAAACCACCGAAGACCCGGAAGTCTGGATGATGCGGGATCCGGATTACCGCTGGGAAGGCGAGCTGCCCAGGGCGCGCATATTGCAGGCGGTGGATCAGCCCACGGTGGCCGGGGGCTGGCGCTTTGACCGCAGCACGGCCCGGCCGGCGCCACCGGCGCGGGTGCGGGACTACTTTCTCGCCTGCTTTCAGCCCGAGCGCAACGCCCTGACCGAGGGCGTGCGGCGCATTCTGCAGGCCCACCTGAACGGCACCGACGGCGTGCAGCTGGGCAATCTGAGCCATGCCCTGCGCGAGCTGCCGGTGATCTCGGTGCGCAAATACGGCTATGAACACGCCTTTGCCTTTTTCTGGCGGGAGCTGAAGCTGGCCGACGCCGATTTCGAGGTCTGGTGCACAGTGATAGAAAGCCTGATCCAGGGCTTTAAAACGCTGCATTACCAGCTGATGAAGCTGGGGCAAAGCGGCGATCTGGCGCTGGTGCCGGCCATTACTCAACAGCTGGATACCCTGGACGATACCGAGTTCCGGCTCAAGGGCGGACTGGCGGCGGTGTTTGCCGACTGGTGCACTCACCATGGCCTGGCGGCCGGTGACGCCGACGTGATGGAGGGCGCAGCATGAAGATTGCACTCTGTACCATCAGCTTTCGGCACCAGCTGGTGTCGCTGGCGGAGCTGGCCATCTGGGCCCAGGCCAACCAGTTTCAGGGCATTGAGCTGTGGGGTGCTCATGCCCGCAACCTGGCGGGGCAGCCCCATTACGATAGCGACTGGCTGGCCGGCTTTGGCCTGGAGGTGCCCATGCTCAGCGATTATCTGCCCACCGAGGGGCCGCGCCGGGAAATGCGGCAACAGACCCTGAGCCTGTGCGCGCTGGCCCGGCACTGGGGAGCGAAGCGCATTCGCACCTTTGCGGGTCGTTGCGGCAGCCACGACACCACAGCGCCGCAGCGCGCCGCCATTGCGGCCTGTTTGCGGGAGCAGAGCATGATGGCCGCGGATCACGGCCTGGAGCTGCTGGTGGAAACTCACCCGGGCACCCTGGCGGACTGTGGCGCGTCTACCCTGCGTTTGCTCGATGAAGTGAACCACCCGGCCTTTAAGCTCAATTTCGACACCCTGCATGTGTGGGAAGGCGGCGATGATCCGCTGACCCTGCTGCGCCAGCTGCGCCCTTATGTGGGGTATTTTCACCTCAAGAATGTGCACAGTCGTGAGCAGCTGTCGGTATTCAGCCCGGCCAATGTGTATGCGGCGGCCGGCGAGCGCCGGGGCATGGTGCCGCTGTTTGAAGGGGAGCTGGACTACCGGGATTTTCTGGCGGCCCTGCTGGACGAGCAGGATCCGGAAGTGTCGGCCTCGCTGGAGTGGTTTGGTCACGACAGTTTTGAGGTGCTGCGCCGGGATCGCCGGATCATTGCCGGACTGGCCCGGGAGGCCGGCATGGCACCGCAGCTGCTGGCCGCCGGATAAGGAGGGAGCATGTCGTTCAATCCGGTGGTTACCGACACTGTTCTTCTGGTGCTGGCAGAAGAAAATGCGTTTGCTGCGGCGCTGAGCCGGCAGCTGCAGCAGGCCGGGCACACCGTTTTGTGCTGCGCTGCCGCCGAGGCGCTGACGCTGCTGGAGCGGCAGCTGCCGTTACTGGCGGTGTTGTGCCTGCCACCAGGGGAGGCGGGGCCGGCACTGGTGCAACAGTGCCGTCAGCTGAGCGATCGCCCGCTGCTGGCGATTGAAGCGAGCGGCTCGGCGGCGGGGCGCATTGCCGCCCTGAGCCAGGGGGCCGACGACGCCCTCTCTGCGCCGGCCGATGTTGAGGAATGCCTGCTGCGCATTCAGGCGCTGCTGCGACGCTACTCACCGGGGCCGGCACAGCCGGCCCGGCTACTGCGGGTAGACAGCCTCTGCTTGGATCGTCAGCACATGCGGGTGAGCGTGGGGCAGGCGGCGGTGGCGCTCACGCCCATTCAGTTCCGGCTGTTGTGGACCCTGGTGGCCCACCGGGAGCGGGTGCTGGACAAGCCGTTTCTTTATCGTGAAGTGCTGGAAAAGCCGTTCAGCACCGATGATCGCAGCCTGGACATGCACCTGAGCCGGGTGCGGCGCAAGCTGGTGCAGGCGGGGCTGGCGCCGGAGCGGCTGAAGACGGTGCACGGCCGGGGATATGGCTTCACCTGAGGGTAATACCAATGGCCCTGTTGTAGCTGCCGCTTTAGCCGGCAGGGCCTGTGTAACAGGCCTTGAAGACACAGTCGTCTGCAGATTTGCGCCAGCTGAAGCGGCGCCTACAGCCCGAGCTGTTTGTGAAATAAGGAGCTTGCGTTGTAGCTGCCGCTTTAGCCGGCAGGGCCTGTGCAACAGGCCGTTAACTGCTACCGAATGTAACAAATGTAAAAGTGGTTTACCGGGTCACCGAGAATATCGAGAATAAATTCACAAATAAAAATCGTTCTCATTAAATGGATTTGTTCTCAATGGCTAAACCCGTTTCTCCGCTTACCCGACCCTCCACCCTGGCCGTGGCCGTGCTGGCCGCCATCGGCGCCGGCCCGGCCCTGGCCGGCAGCAACTCCTATACCGAGCTGGATCAGGTGGTGGTGACTGAGTCGCGCATCGACAGCAATGTAAGCGTGGTCGATTCCGAAGAGCTGGATCGCCGCCAGGCCAACGATCTGGAAGACGTGTTCCGCCAGCAACCCGATGTAACCGTGGGTGGCTCGGCAAGTTTTGCCCAGAAGCTGTATACCCGTGGTATTGAAGACACCAAGCAGAACGTCAGCATCGACGGCGCGGTGCAGGGGGGACAGTTGTTTCACCACAATGGCCGCATCTCCATTGAGCCCGAGCTGCTCAAGCGGGTGGAAGTACAAGCCGGCGCCGGCAAGGCCACCTCCGGCGCCGGCGCCCTGGGCGGCGCTCTGCGTTTTGAAACCAAGGATCCGGATGATCTGCTGCGCCCGGGCCAGGACTTTGGTGCCCTGCTTAAGGCCGGTTACTTCAGTAACGCCGACGGTTATAAAGCCTCCACCACCCTGTATGGCCGGGTCACCGACGACTGGAGTGCCATGGCGTCCTTTATTCACAAGGACCAGGATAATCTGAACGACGGTAATGGTGATGATATTCCCGGCTCCGACAGTCGCCAGCAGGTGGGCCTGGCCAAGGTGGTGGGACAGCTTACGGACAATCAGACACTGCGCCTGAGCTATGAAAGTCGTACCGAGGAAGGCACTCCCAGCAAACGCCCCCAGTGGACCTTGAGTAGCTGGAATGATTTCCGCCCGATGGAGCTGGAGCGCCAGACCCTTACCCTGAATCATGAGTGGAACCCCGCCGATGAGCTGGTGAATATTGAAACCACTCTCTACCATACCCAGTCTGATCTGACGGTGGCTGAGGAGGCAGAGCCCTATATCGGTGAAACCCAAAGCATCGGCCTGGATCTGCGCAATACCAGCCGCTTTACCCGTAACGAACTGACCTATGGCGTAGACTATCGCAAGGATACCTCCAATGCCGGCCCGGCCAGCAACATCAGTGAGAATGAGGAAGATGGCAGCGTACTGGGTATTTATGTTCAGGACGACCTCAGGGTCACCGATGCCCTGACCCTGAGCGCCGGCCTGCGCTACGACAGCTATGAGCTGACCGATAACGATCAGCAGGAATTCAAGGACAGCGGTTTTAGTCCCAATGTGGGGCTGAACTATGAGGTAATTCCGGCTCTGAACCTTTTTGCCGGCTATGCCGAAGCATTCCGCGGTGTTCAGGTGCGTGATTCCTTCAAGCTATTCGGTGCCAACGATCCCGGCCTGAAACCGGAGCGGGCCAGCAATACCGAGGCGGGCTTCGACTACCATCCGGGACCCTTCTATTTTACCGGCAAGGTATACCGTACTCGTATCAAGGACGTGATCGCCGATCCCCTGTTCGGACCGAAGAACTATGAAAACGTGGGTATTCTGGAAAGTGAAGGCTACCTGCTGAGCGCCGGTACTCAATGGCGCGACCTGCACGCCGGCCTGAGCTTTCATCACAACGACGCCCGCCTGAATGATCGTGCCCTCAACGGCTATGAGCACAATGGTCTGGGCAATTCCATTGGTGATACCTGGGTGGCCAGCCTGGACTACGCAGTCAATGAAGCGGTCAACCTGGGTTGGAGTGGCCGCTTTGTGGAAGGCATAGATAATCAGGAAACTGCCGTTGGTGATATTTCCAAGCCCGGTTATGCGGTACACGATGTTTATGTTGAGTGGCTGCCGTTGACTCAGGACACCCTGACCCTGACCCTGAGCGTACAGAACCTGTTCGACAAGCAGTACCGGGATCATGCCAGTGTTGCCAGCTTTGAACATATTCCTGGCTATGAAGGCGTAGCCGGTCTGCCCGAAGCCGGTCGCGATATTCGCGTGAGCGCCAGCTACCGCTTCTGATCCCCTTGTCTTTTATACCAATTTCCTTAAGCAAGTGATCTGTTTCAGGCCCTGTTGTAGCTGCCACTTTAGTCGGCAGGGCCTGTGCAACAGGCCTTGAAGACACCACCGTCTTCAGGTTTGCGCCAGCTAAAGCGGCGCCTACCGCTCAGGTACAGAATGAGCAAATGCTTAATCCGATTGGTATTACCGTTTACGGAGGTTTTTATGTTTGAAGCAAGCACGGTCATTAACACCCTTGAGGGCAGCAAATATCTGCGCCATCTGTGCAAGCATTTCAATCACAAGGTCGAGGCCCGCTGGACCGACAATCAGGGCGAGATTGAGTTCGACATTGGCCGCTGCACCCTGGCGGCGGACAGTGAGGCGCTGCATATTCACTGCCGCGCCGAGGATGAGATTCAGCTGGAAGAGCTGAAAGACGTGATCAAGTCCCACTTTGATCGCTTTGCCCGCCGCGAGCACCATGTGCTGCACTGGCCACAAGATTGAAGGAGGGAGTGATGCGTGTTGCGATACTGGCGCTGATCGCCGCTCTGACGTTTCCCTTTTCCGTGGCGGCCGGAAACACTATTACCGTGGAGCACCCCATGGGCAGCACTCGAGTGCCGGTAAAGCCCGAACGGGTAGTGGTCACGGGCATTGGCGCCCTGGATGTGCTCCATGCCTTTGGCATAACCCCGGTGGCGGTGACCAAGGAGTATCTGCCCGATTATCTGGCGCAATACCGGGATGATAAATACGCGTCATCCGGCACTCTGTTCGAGCCCGATTTCGAGGGCATTTTCAGCCTGAAGCCGGATCTCATCATTATTGGCCCGCGCAGCTCCGAACAATTTGATGAGCTGAGCAAGATAGCGCCGACCCTGGTGTTTGCCCCCGATGAGCAGGCCGGAGCCAGCTACTGGCAGGCCACCCAGCAGCTGTGGCGCACCCTGGGCCGGGTGTTTGCCATTGAAGACCGGGTGGAAGCGAAAATTGCCGCCTTGAATGCGGAGTTTAACGCCATCGCCGAGCATAACCGGGCTGAGCAAAATAATGCCCTGCTGGTGATGAGCAGCGGCAAAAACCTGACCACCTTTAGCACCTATTCGCGTTTTTCCGCGCTGTTCCGTGATTTTGGCTTTGTGAATGCGGCCGAGGTACACAGCCAGTCCCGCCATGGTGAGCTGGTGTCTTTTGAATACATCAAGCAGGCCAATCCTCAGCATCTGTTTATCATCGACCGCGACAAGGTGGTGAACAAGGGCAGAAGCACCACGCACCAGCAGTTCGACAACGCCCTGGTCAAGGCCACCGCGGCCTATAAAAACCAGGCAATGACCTACCTGAATACCGGCGCCTGGTACATCACCGCCTCGGGGGTGACCGCCACCGAACTTATGATTGCAGACGTGAAACAGAGCCTGAGCAAGTGATCGGCTTCGGCCCTGTTGTTGTAGCTGCCACTTTAGTCGGCAGGGCCTGTGCAACAGGCCTTGAAGGCACCGTCGTCTGCATGTTTGCGCCAGCTGAAGCGGCGCCTACCGCTCAGGTACTGAATGAGTAAATGTTTAATCCGATTGGTATAAGCCGTTGATGGGAGCGGGAAGTTAACGTGAAAGTCTTGTTGCCTGTGTTTGTGCTGTTAAGCGTGGCGTCGGTGTTTGTGGGAGTGATCGACCTGGATATGGCGGCGCTGCTGAGCGGGGACGCCGCCGCCCTTGAGCTGCTGCTGGTCAGCCGCCTGCCCCGGCTGCTGGCCATCTGGCTGGCGGGAGCGGGGCTGAGCATTGCCGGGCTGATTATGCAGCAAATCAGTCAGAACCGGTTTGCCGCGCCGTCCACCACCGGCACCATAGAATGCGCCATGTTCGGTTATGTGCTGAGTCTGGTGCTGTTTGGCGACGGTAACAACCTGATCGTCATCTTCGGCTCGGCCATGGCCGGCACCCTGCTGTTTGTGAACTTTATTCACGGGGTTCAGTTCAAAAACGCCATCTATGTGCCGCTGATCGGCATTATCTTCGGCAATGTGGTGGGTGCCGCCGCCACCTTTGTTGCCTACAAGTACGATGTTATTCAGAACCTGTCCGGCTGGGAAATGGCCAACTTTTCCAGCATTCTGCTCGGCAACTATGAGCTGCTCTATATCGCCCTGCCCGCAGGCATGATCAGCTACTGGTTTGCCAGCCGGCTGTCTGCCGTGGGCATGGGCCGGGATTTTTCCGTCAACCTGGGTCTCAACTACCGGCAGCTGGTGTTGCTGGGAGTCATGCTGGTGTCGGTGTTGTCGGCATCCGTGGTGATGATAGTGGGCATGCTGCCGTTTCTGGGTCTGATCGTGCCCAATCTGGTGTCCCGCTACATGGGCGACAACCTGCGCCGGAACATGCCGGTCACGGCCTTGTGCGGTGCCATTCTGGTGCTGGTGTGCGATGTGCTCGGCCGTGTGATTATCTTTCCCCATGAGGTGCCCATCACCATGATCATCAGTCTGCTCGGGGGCGCTGCCTTTATCTGGCTGGTGCTGCAAGACACGCAAAGCGGGCAGGGGGCATGATGTCCGACAGATTAACCATTGTGGTGATGGCGACGGCCTCGCTGCTGCTGGTGGCGCTGTTTGTGGGCGTGGGGCTCGATGCCGACAACTACCGCTATTTTCTGTCGCGCCGGGTGCCCAGGGTGCTGGCGCTGATCATCGCCGCGGTGGCCATTGCCCAGTCGTCACTGGTGTTTCAGACCATAACCAGTAACCGCATTCTGACCCCTGGCATCATGGGCTTTGATGCCCTGTATCAGGCCACCCAGCTGTTGCTGGTGTTGCTGCTGGGCGGCCTGAGCGTGGCCATGGCCAACGTGTATTTCAATTTCGTGCTGTCGGTGGCGGTGATGATGCTGTTTTCGCTGCTGCTGTTCGGTTTTTATTTTAACCGGCAGCAGGCCGGCATTATGACGCTGTTGCTGCTTGGGGTGATTTTCGGCCAGCTGTTCGGCAGCCTGTCTTCCTTTTTTATGATGCTGCTGGATCCCACCGAGTTCGCCATGGCCCAGGGCAAGCTGTTCGCCAGTTTCAACAACATCAACAATGATCTGGTCTACCTCTGCCTGTTGCCCCTGGCGCTGGTGGTGACCCTGCTGTATCGCCAGCATCGCACCCTGGATGTGTTCTGGCTGGAGCGGGACAACGCCATTGGTCTGGGTGTAGACGTAAAGGCGGTGACCCGGCGGGTGCTGCTGCTGATTGCGGTGCTGGTGTCGGTGTCTACCGCTCTGGTGGGGCCCATTCTGTTTTTTGGCCTGCTGGTGGCCAACCTGAGCCGCCAGCTGTGCCACAGCTACCAGCACCGGGTGCTGCTGATTGCAAGCTCGCTGCTGGCGGTGCTGATGCTGCTGGGCGGCCAGTGGCTGCTGGAAAATCTGTTTTCCCTCAATACCACCCTGAGTGTGGTGATCAACTTCTTTGGCGGCCTGTATTTTCTGTGGCTGCTGATCCGGCAAAAAGTATAAAAACGGGTGATCAAACCATGATTGAACTGGCACAGCTGACCAAGAAATTCGGCGCGAAAATGGTGATCGATCAGGCCTCTGCCTGTTTCAGGGCCGGCCAGGTCACGGCCATTATCGGCCCCAACGGCGCAGGCAAAAGCACCCTGTTGTCCATGGCGAGCCGGTTGCTTGGCAAGGACAGCGGCGAGGTGTTTATCGACGGCAAGGCGCTGGCGCAATGGGATACCAAAACCCTGGCCAGACGGCTGGCGGTGCTGCGTCAGGCCAACAACCTCAATATGCGCTTCAGCGTGCGCGAGCTGGTGTCGTTTGGCCGTTTTCCCCACAGCGGCGGCAAGCTCACCGGTGAGGACAATGAGGTGATCGACAAGGCCATTCACCAGCTGGATCTGGCCGAGATTCAGCACCGCTACCTGGACGAGCTGAGTGGTGGCCAGCGGCAACTGGCCTTTATCGCCATGGTGGTGGCCCAGGACACCGAGTATGTGTTTCTGGACGAGCCGCTGAACAATCTGGACATTCGGCATTCGCTGCAGATTATGCGCAACATTCGGGTGCTGGCCCACGAGCTGAACAAGGCGGTGGTGATCGTGATCCACGATATCAATTTTGCCTCCTGCTATGCCGACTATATTATCGCCCTCAAGCAGGGCCGGGTGATCACTCAGGGTCCGGTAAACGAGGTTATTCAGGCCGAAGTACTGTCGGACATCTACGACACCGGTTTCAATATCGCCGAGATGAACGGCCAGCGCATTTGTATGTATTACGGGTAATCACTGCCTGTAATACCGCCGTCACCTTACCTGCACATAGTGATCCAGTTCTTTTTCAAGGAGTTGAATCACATGAAAAAAATCCTGACTCTGTCCGCCGTTGCCAGCCTGATGATGCTGTCGAGTGCGGCTAATGCCAATACTCTGGGTGGCCTGGCCTTTTCGGGCTCCACTCCTCATGCCGCCGCCATGACGGTAAAAGACGACTTCACCATTGCCGGCCAGGCCGACCTGATGGGACTGAAGGCCATGAACCAAGATGGCACCGTGAAAGCCATTGTCGAAATTCCCGCCGGCACCTCCGCCAAGTGGGAAGTGAGCAAGGAAGATCCCAAGGCGGTTTACTGGGAGTACAAGAACGGTAAGCCGCGGGTGGTGAATTATCTGGGCTATCCGGGTAACTATGGTGCCATTCCGGGCACGGCCCTGCCCAAGGAGCTGGGCGGCGATGGCGACCCGCTGGATGTGATTGTGCTGGGCCAGGCGGTGCCACGGGGAGAAGTGGTGGATGTGCGCGTGATTGGCGTGCTGAAAATGCTGGATGACGGCGAGCAGGACGACAAGCTGATCGCCGTGCTGGCCAAAGACTCGCCCTTTGCTCATATAGAGACCATGGCGCAGCTGGATAAAGAATACCCCGGTGCCAGCCAGATTATCGATCTGTGGTTTGCGAACTACAAGGGCCCGGACGGTGGCATGGAAGGCCTGGGCTTTGAAGATGCCGCATCAGCCCGCCGAGTGTTGAGCAGCGCTGCCGCTCATTTTGAGGCTGCCCGTTAAGGCCTGCTGTTCAGGCCGCGTCGGCTGAAGCGGTGGCTACATCCGTGTGCCACCTGGAGTTTCATGGGCAAAGAAAGGCGCTGTATTGTTCGGTTGTGATTTTTAAACTACAATTCACGTCATGAAGGTTATCGAATCAACCAAATTCCGGCAGTGGCTTAAAAAGCTCAGAGACGACACAGGCAGAGCCAAGGTTGTTTCCCGAGTCAGTCGTCTTGCTGCCGGCCTGCCCGGAGATGTGGCCCCGGTCGGGCAGGGCGTGAGCGAGCTGCGAATTCATTATGGGCCTGGCTATCGGGTTTACTTCTACCAGCAAGGTGAGGTGCTGGTATTGCTGCTATGTGGTGGCGACAAAGGAAGTCAGCGCCGCGATATCGAAACCGCTCACCAGTTGTTGAAGGAATGGAGGGAACAGCATCATGGCTGAAACATTCACCGAGTTCGACCCTGCCGAATATCTGAGCAGCCCGGAGGCCATTGCCGAATTTATTGCCGATGCGCTGGAAACTGGCGATGCCATGTATATCTCCAAGGCTATCGGCATTGCGGCTCGTGCCAGAGGTATGAGCGAGTTGGCCAGAGAAACCGGCCTGTCTCGCGAGCAGCTTTATCGCAGTTTTAGCGAGCGGGGTAATCCTACCCTGAAAACCGTGATGGCTGTAACCCGCGCTCTTGGCGTGGACATTACCGCTCGGCCTCATGTTGAGCCTCATTGATGCTGCTGCATTAATTTGCAAGGCCTGCTGCGCAGGCCCCGCCAGCTAAAGCGGCGGCTACAAAAAGAAAAAGGCGCTAACCCTTTCGAGTTAACGCCTTAAAAGTCAGTGCTTTAACTGAATATTATCAGTTCATGCCGTATTTCTTGAGCTTCTTGCGCAGGGTGCCGCGGTTGATGCCCATCATGTTGGCGGCGCGGGTCTGGTTGCCGCGGGTGTACTGCATGATCACGTCCAGCATGGGCGCTTCGACTTCGGAGAGCACCAGTTCATAGAGCTCGGTTACTTCCTGGCCGTTGAGCTGGGACAGGTAGTTGCGCAGGGCCTGCTCCACAGAGTTGCGCAGCGGGCGCTGGGTCGGCTGCTCGGAAGTCGGAGATTTGGTGGTGGTTACCAGTGCGTCAGAAGTCGTAGTTTGTTCGAACATATTCAGTCGGCTCTTCTATTGTTCGTTAAGCTATTATTCGCGAAAAACTGCTCCAAAGCGTCGAGCTGCTGCCCGGCCTCTTCGAGAGCATTGAAATTACGGCGAAAGTCACGGCCCGCCTCACTTTCCTGCAGGTACCATCCCACATGTTTCCGGGCGATCCTCACACCCATTACCTCGCCATAAAAGTCATGCAGCGCGGTAACGTGTTCCCGAATCATTGCCTGCTCCTGTTCCTTCGGGAGCGGTGCAGGTGTGGTGCCATGCTCAAGATAGTGGCGGATTTCTCTGAAAATCCACGGCCGTCCCTGGGCAGCCCGGCCAATCATAATGGCATCGGCGCCGGTGTAATCCAGCACAAAACGCGCCTTTTGCGGGCTGGTGATGTCTCCGTTGGCAACAACGGGCATCGAGACGGCCTGTTTGATTGCCCTGATGGTGTCGTATTCCGCGTTCCCCTTGTACATGCAGGCACGGGTGCGGCCATGCACGGCCAGGGCCTGAATACCGCTGTCTTCGGCAATGCGGGCAATGTGCACGCCGTTACGGTTATCCGGATCCCAGCCGGTACGAATTTTCAGGGTCACCGGCACCGACACTGCATTTACCACGGCGCTGACGATGTCCTGCACCAGCTCCGGGAATTGCAGCAGGGCGGAGCCTGCCATCTTCTTGTTTACTTTCTTTGCCGGACAGCCCATGTTGATGTCGATGATCTGCGCACCCTGATCCACATTGTATCGGGCTGCATCGGCCATCAACGCCGGATCGGCGCCGGCAATCTGCACGGAGCGAATACCGCTTTCCCCTTCATGGTCCATACGCCGGCGCGATTTGTCGGAATCCCGCAGCAGGGGATTGGCCGACATCATTTCCGACACGGCCATGCCGGCCCCCATGCGCATGCACAGGGTGCGGAAGGGTCGGTCGGTTACGCCCGCCATCGGTGCCACCAGCAGAGGGGCGTCCAGTTTGTAAGGACCAATTTCCATGAGGATAAGACTGTCTCGGCTCAGGGTCGCGTATCTTACGCATTTTTGACGGTGCTGAAAAGCTCACAAATTGACCGGCGCATAATTTTTTATAAGTCAAGATGCCGGTGCATTTTTTATGCAATAGTGAAGCGGTTTCAGGGTTAAAAAAGGCTCCGAAAGGAGCCTTGTGTCAGCGTTTGCTGCCATTCAGGCGGGCCCATTCTTCCCGGAACTCGGGCTCGGCCATGGTGAACCACTGGTCGTAGACCTGGTTCAGGCCCTCGGCCTGGGTTTCCAATATGCCGGACAGGGCCAGCCGGCCGCCCGGACGCACCAGGCCGCTGATAATGGGAGAGAGCTCTTTCAGCGGGCCGGCCAGAATGTTGGCCACCACCACGTCGGCCTGCAGCCCCTCGGGCTGGTCCTCGGGCAGGTACACGCTCAGGCGGTCGGCCACGCCGTTGCGCTCGGCGTTGTCGTGGCTGGCTTGCAGGGCTTGGGGATCAATGTCGATGCCAATTACCTCTTTGGCACCCAGCTTGAGTGCGGCCAGACCGAGAATGCCGGAGCCGCAGCCAAAGTCGATCACGGTTTTGCCGGTTAAGTCCTGGCCGTCGAGCCATTCCAGGCACAGGGCGGTGGTGGGATGGGTGCCGGTGCCAAAGGCCAGGCCCGGATCCAGCATCACGTTTACCGCGTCCGGCTCGGGCACATCGCGCCAGCTGGGGCAAATCCACAGCCGCTTGCCAAAGCGCATGGGGTGAAAGCTGTCCATCCATTCCCGCACCCAGTCCTTGTCTTCCAGCTGCTCCACCTTGTACACCAGATCCTTGCGGTAGAACTTTTTCAGAAAGTCGATGATGGGGGCCGGATCGGTTTCGGCGTCGAACAGGCCCACGACGACGGTGTCGTCCCACAGCAGGGTTTCACCGGGCAGGGGCTCGAACACCGGCTTGTCTTCGGCGTCCATATAGGTCACCGCCTGCGCGCCGCGGCCGGAGAGCATGTTGCTGACCTTGTCGGCGGTCTTTTCGGTGGCGTTGATGCGAATTTGTATCCAGGGCATGGCAGTCTTCGTAAAGCGGTAAAGCGGCGATTCTACCACCGACCTGCTTCGCTGTCCCCTTGGTGGGCTGCAGGGATGTCATGTGCTGAGCGTTACATGGATGTACTCGAAGCGTGTCGGTGGAGGTAACCCTGTAGCCTTGTTATCTGCAGACTTGCATCAGTCTCGGCCAAACAGGGCGCGCACCTCGGGTGAGGGCGGTGGTGTCAGCAGGGATCCCACCACATAGGCCAGGCCCGAGAGCGCCAGGCTGGGCACGATGGCATGCAGTCCCAGGGGCTTGATGCCGAGGCTCAGCAGCAGGCTGTAGCTGATAGCCCCGGTGAGCATGGAGGCCAGCGCTCCTGTGCTGTTGCCCCGCCACCAGTACAGGCCCAGCACCAGCGGCCAGAAAAAGATCGCCTGCAGGGCACCAAAGGCCATCAGGTTCAGCCAGATAATCATCTCCGGCGGACTCAGGGCCGCCCACAGCACAATCAGCCCCAGCCCCAGGGTCACCAGCTTGCTGGCGCGCTTGATGGTGGCGGGAGCAGGTTCGGTTTTGCACAGGTGGTTAAGGTAAAGATCCTTCACCAGGGTGGCAGACGCCTGGATCAGCTGGGAGTCGATGGTGGACATAATGGCGGCCATGGGTCCGGCCAGAAACAACCCAGCCACCAGCGGCGGCAGCACGGTGAGCATCAGCGTGGGCATCACCTTGTCGGGCACCGTCAGCTCCGGCACCAGCACCCGGCCCAGTGCTCCGGCGAAGTGCATGCCAAACATCAGCACGGCGCCAACAAGCGTGCCGATAATAATGCCCCTGTGCATGGCGGCGCTGTCTTTATAGGCCAGGCAGCGCACCGCCGAATGGGGCAGGCCAATTACGCCAAAGCACACCAGCACCCAGAACGACAGCATAAAGCTCATGCCCAGGAAACCGTCGGGGCCGTGAGGCTGCACCAGCCCGGGGTCGATGGCCTCAAGTTTGGCAAACATGGCGGCGGCACCGCCGCCGGCCTGCAGCACGCCAGCTACCAGCACCACAGTGCCCAGCAGCATCAGCACGCCCTGCACTGCGTCGGTGACCACCACGGCACGAAAGCCGCCCACCAGGGTGTAGAGCAGCACGGCGCCGGCAAACAGCACAAGACCGCTCTGATACGACAGCCCGGTTACGGTTTCCAGCAGCCGGGCGCCGCCGATAAACTGCACCACCATGGTGGCCACAAAGGCGGCGAGCAGGCCCAGGCCCGCCAGCAGCACCACCAGCGGGCTGCGATAGCGGGCCTGCAGCATGTCGTTAATGGTGAGCGCATTCACCCGCCGGGCGATATGGGCGAACTGCTTGCCCAGCACCCCCAGGGTCAGCCACACCGTGGGCACCTGGATCATGGCCAGCAGCACCCAGCCCAGCCCCATGCGGTAGGCCGCGCCCGGCCCGCCGATAAAGGACGAGGCCGAGGCATAGGTGGCCACCATGGTCATGGCCAGCACAAAGCCGCCCATGGAGCGGCTGCCAAGAAAATAGTCCTGCACAAAGCCGTTCGTGCTCTGGCGGCGGCCCAGCCACAGCCCCAGGCCAATCATCACGGCCAGGTAAATCAGCAGGGGAATCATCAGTTCAGGATTCATGCGGGTGTTCCAGATTGACCGCCCTGAAACAGCGGTGCACCATCAGCGCGCACAGCACAATAAACAGCAGCGGGTTAAACAGACAGCTCAGCAAAAACCACAGTGGCCAGCCGGCCAGGGTCAGCGCCGGTGGCACCAGCCAGGCACAGGCCGACCAGAGCGCCAGATAAAGCAGCGCCAGCAGCACGCTGAGCAGGGCTTCGCGCCGGGCAATGGATACGATGGAATTCATGTCGGGGGCTCCTTCAGGAAGGGGCGAAGCATACCAGCGAGGGAATTAGGGGACAAATACGGGGGCGGAAAGTGAGAGAGGGAGCAAGGTTGCCGCTGTGCGGCAATATGCGGGCAGGCTGCCCCTCTTCAGGGACAAGACCCGCGCTCCAAAGAGTGCTCGGTTTTGATGGAGCGCAGGCTGCCAGCCTGCATCAGCGCCCGCAGGGCGCTTAAAGGGGTTACCGCTGCGCGGCAATTTGCGGGCGAGCCGCCCGCGCTCCACTTGTTATGTGCACTCGCTTCCAGGCAGAGCACGGGAACGAGGAAAACCCAGGGGATCCGGGCGGTAGGTTGTGATGAGCGCAGCGAGTCGCAACACGAAGGCGCCTGTGACATGTTGGAATTCGCCGGGGCTCATTCCAACCTACGGGATCCGAGGAAAGATACCGGGTCGAGGCCCGGTATGACATTACCCCTGATATTCCTCGCCGGCGGCGGCGACAAAGGCCATTTCCACCAGGTAGCCGGGGTTGGCCAGCTCGGCTTTGACGCAGGCGCGGCTGGGGGCGGTGCCTTCGGGGAACCAGTCGTCCCACACGGCGTTAAAGGCGGGCAGGTTGGCGAAGTCGGTAAGGTAGATGGTCACCGACAGCAGCCGGCCCTTGTCACTGCCGATTTTGGCCAGGGCTTCTTCGGCCTGGGCCATCACCTGGCGGGTCTGCTCCTGAATGCCGAGGGAAAGATCGCACTCGGGCACTTCCACAAAATGGGCGATGCCGTTGAACACGGTAATGTCGGACCAGCGTTTGCAGGGGTTGATGCGATGAATATTCATGTCTTTATGTCTCAGTGGGCTGAGGGGGTAGTTTAGCGGCTGGCCAGTTTGGGAAAAACCACCGGGCTCGCAAAACAAAAACGGCGCCATCAGGCGCCGTTTTATCATTCCGCGTGAGCCTTACAGGCCCAGCTTCTTCTCAAGGTAATGGATGTTGGTTCCGCCATTGCGGAAGTTCTCATCGCTCATGATTTCCTTGTGCAGCGGAACGTTGGTCTTGATGCCTTCGATCACCAGCTCGTTGAGGGCGTGCTTCATGCGGGCGATGGCGATATCGCGGTTTTCGCCGTAGCAGATCAGCTTGCCGATCATGGAGTCGTAGTAGGGCGGTACCCGGTAGCCGGCATAAATGTGGGAGTCCCAGCGCACACCCAGACCACCCGGAGAGTGGAAGCGGGTGATTTCGCCCGGGCTCGGCACAAAGCTGCGCGGATCTTCGGCGTTGATGCGGCACTCAACGGCATGACCGCGCACCACGACCTGATCCTGAGTGATGGACAGGGGCAGGCCGGCGGCCACGCGCAGCTGCTCCTTGATCAGATCCACACCGGTGATCATTTCGGTAACCGGGTGCTCCACCTGAATACGGGTGTTCATTTCAATGAAGTAGAACTCGCCGTTTTCATAGAGGAACTCAAAGGTGCCGGCGCCACGGTAGCCGATTTCCACACAGGCCTTGCAGCAGCGTTCACCGATGAACTTGCGCATTTCGGTGGTAATGCCCGGCGCCGGTGCTTCTTCCACCACCTTCTGGTGACGGCGCTGCATGGAGCAGTCGCGCTCGGCCAGGTGAATAGCGTTGCCCTGGCCGTCGGCCAGCACCTGAATTTCGATATGGCGCGGGTTTTCCAGGAATTTCTCCATATACACCATGTCGTTGCCAAAGGCGGCACCGGCCTCGGCCTTGGTCATGGCGATGGACTTTTCCAGCTCGGCTTCGGAGCGCACTACCCGCATGCCGCGACCACCACCGCCACCGGCGGCCTTGATGATCACCGGGTAGCCGATGCGCTTGGCAATGGCGGCGTTGCGCTTGGCGTCGCCGCCGATGGGGCCGTCGGAGCCCGGCACGCAGGGCACGCCGGCCTTCTTCATGGCCTCGATGGCGGATACCTTGTCACCCATCAGGCGAATGGTGTCGCCCCGCGGGCCGATGAAGATAAAGCCGGACTTTTCCACCTGGTCGGCGAAGTCGGCGTTTTCCGCCAGAAAGCCGTAACCGGGGTGAATGGCCACGGCGTCGGTCACTTCGGCGGCGGCGATGATGGAGGGCACGTTCAGGTAAGACTGGGAGGACTGGTTGCCACCAATGCAGATGGACTCGTCGGCCAGCAGCACGTGCTTGAGTTCACGGTCGGCGGTGGAGTGCACCGCAACCGTCTTGATCCCGAGCTCCTTGCAGGCGCGCAGGATCCGCAGGGCGATTTCACCGCGGTTGGCGATGACTACTTTATCCAGCATGGGAATTCCTTATTCGATGATGAACAGAGGCTCGTCGAATTCGACCGGCTGCGCGTTGTCGACCAGAATGGCCTTCACTACGCCGGACTTGTCGGCCTCGATCTGGTTCATCATCTTCATGGCTTCAACAATGCACAGGGTGTCGCCCACGTTCACGGTCTGGCCTACTTCCACGAAGTTCTTGGCGCCGGGGCTGGAGGCACGGTAGAAGGTGCCCACCATGGGAGAGCGCATCACGTGACCGCTCATTTCGGGGGCAGCGGCTTCGGCGGCGGGAGCAGCCGGGGCGGCAGCCGGCGCTGCGGCGGGAGCCGGGGCAGCCTGCACCTGATACTGGGGCATCATCGGGGCCGGGGCGGCGGCGCCGTAGCGGCTGATGCGTACCGACTCTTCGCCTTCGGCAATTTCCAGCTCGGCGATACCGGACTCTTCAACCAGTTCGATCAGTTTCTTGATTTTACGAATATCCATGAGCGTTCTCTTTGTGTTGTTGATGCTGATATCAATCAGCGACGGGCCAGGTAGCGGGCCGCCGCATCCAGGGCAAATTCGTAACCATCGGCTCCCAGGCCACAGATCACGCCCACTGCCTTGTCCGCCAGATAGGAATGATGACGAAAGGGCTCACGGGCGTGCACATTCGACAGATGCACTTCTATGAAGGGAATGTTGACTCCCAGCAGGGCATCGCGAATGGCCACGCTGGTGTGGGTGAAGGCGGCAGGGTTGATGATGATGAAGTCCTGCCGGCCGTCGGCCTGGTGGATGGCGTCGAGCAGTACGTGCTCCGCATTGGACTGAACGTGGCTGAGTTCGATATCGCGGCCGGCGGCCTGCTCGGTGAGGCGGGCCACGATGTCGTTCAGGCTGTTGTTGCCGTAAATGCCCGGTTCGCGCCGGCCCAGCAGGTTAAGGTTTGGCCCGTTGAGCAGCAGAATTCGGTATTTGTCGGCCATTGTGCAGCAATCCTCGTCTATCTTGCGGTATTCACGTCGAGTTTGGGTGAGCCTAGCGTTTTTTGCCGGTCGCTGGCAAATAAAAATACGCATTTTGGCCCGGTGCGCCCAATTATAGTGATTTCATGAAAATTGGCAGCAATTTACTGGTCTAATGACTGAGAAAATTTTTTATCCGGACAGCAAACAGCCGCAGAAGGTGGGCAGGATTAACGCCAAAAGGTTCCGCAAACCGCTGCCGGTACGACAAAAAATGACCTTTTTGCCGGCGTGGTGCATAAAAAAACGCCGCACAAGGCGGCGTTTTGATATCAGCGGGTGAGCATCAGGCCACCCGGTTACGCTCTTCAATCAGACGATCCACCACACCCGGATCCGCCAGGGTGGAGGTATCACCCAGGGAGCCGGTGTCGCCGGTGGCGATCTTGCGCAGAATGCGGCGCATGATCTTGCCGGAGCGGGTCTTGGGCAGGCCCTCGGCCCAGTGGATCACGTCGGGGGTGGCGATGGGGCCGATTTCCTTGCGTACCCAGTCTTTGACTTCCTTGTGCAGCTCGGCAGACGGTACTTCGTCGGCATTGAGCGTGACATAGGCGTAAATGCCCTGGCCCTTGATGTCGTGGGGGACGCCCACGACCGCCGCTTCGGCAATCTTGGGGTGCGCCACCAGTGCCGACTCGATTTCGGCGGTGCCCATGCGGTGGCCGGACACGTTGAGCACGTCGTCCACCCGGCCGGTGATCCAGTAGTAGCCGTCTTCGTCACGACGGGCGCCGTCACCACTGAAGTAGGTACCGGGGAAGGTGGAGAAGTAGGTCTGTTCAAAACGGTCGTGATCGCCGAACACGGTGCGCATCTGACCGGGCCAGGAGTCCAGGATCACCAGGTTGCCGTCGGTAACACCGTCGAGAATGTTGCCTTCGCCGTCCACCAGCGCCGGCTGCACGCCGAAGAAGGGACGGGTGGCCGAGCCGGACTTGAGCAGGGTGGCGCCGGGCAGCGGGGTGATCAGAATGCCGCCGGTTTCGGTTTGCCACCAGGTGTCCACAATGGGGCAGCGCTCGTTGCCGATCACCCGGTAGTACCATTCCCAGGCTTCCGGGTTGATGGGTTCACCCACCGAGCCCAGCACTCGCAGGCTGGCGCGGCTGGTGCCTTCAACGGCCTCGTCACCCTTGGCCATAAAGGCGCGGATGGCGGTGGGGGCGGTATACAGAATATTGACCTGGTGCTTGTCCACCACCTGGGCCATGCGGTTGGTCTTGGGATAGTTGGGCACGCCCTCAAACAGCAGGGTGGTGGCGCCGTTGGCCAGCGGGCCATAGAGCAGGTAGCTGTGGCCGGTGATCCAGCCCACATCGGCGGTACACCAGTACACATCACCCGGGTGGTAGTCGAACACGTACTTGAAGGTCAGGGCGGCGTAAACCAGGTAACCACCCGTGGTATGCAGCACGCCCTTGGGTGTGCCGGTGGAGCCGGAGGTATACAGAATAAACAGCGGATCTTCGGCGTTCATTTCTTCCGGTGGGCAGTCGGCGCTGACCTGAGCAGCGGCCTCGTGCCACCATACATCCCGTTGCTCGTTCCAGGCAATGTCGCCACCGGTGCGCTGGTAAACGATCACGCTGTTGATGGAGGTGACTTTGGGGTTGGCCAGGGCGGCGTCCACGTTGGCTTTCAGCGCCACAGTGCGGCCACCGCGCAGGCCTTCGTCGGCGGTGATCACTACCTTGGCCTGGGAGTCGATAATGCGGCTGGCCAGGGCATCGGGGGAGAAACCGCCGAATACCACGGAATGCACGGCGCCAATGCGGGTACAGGCCAGCATGGCCACGGCGGCTTCCACCACCATGGGCATATAAATGCTGACCACGTCGCCTTTTTTCACGCCCTGGGCCTTGAGCACGTTGGCAAAGCGGCATACCTGCTCGTGCAGCTCGCGGTAGGTGACCTTTTTGTCGTCGTCAGGGCTGTCGCCTTCCCAGATGATAGCGACCTCGTCGGCCCTGGTGGCCAGGTGACGGTCGATACAGTTGGCGGACAGGTTCAGGGTACCGTCCTCAAACCACTTGATGCTGATATGTCCCGGGTCGTAGGAGGTGTTTTTCACCTTGGTGTAGGGTTTGATCCAGTCAATGATTTTGCCCTGCTCACCCCAGAATTCATCGGGGTTTTCAATGGACTGGCGATACATGGCCTGATAGCCGGCATCGTCCAGCAACGCGGTCTTTGCAATTTCGGGCTTGACCGGATGAACCTTTACTTCACTCATTATTCCACTCCTTGGGGTTCGTAACCATTGGTTAACAAGGTGACCCAGATGGTCGTTACGCTCAATTAGACTTTCGGCTAGCCGAGCCGGATAGGGCATGGCTGCATCCTGAGATATCCTGTTCCGTCAGTATACGGCCTTGCCGGCCCCGATCCAGCAGCAGCCGGGCAAAGTTCACCGCCTGTGGTGCAGGCTACAGCAACAGGGTATCGGCAAACCAGAGCACCACGGCGTAGCGCAGCGCCTTGCCGATGAACACCAGCAGGGTAAACAGCGCCAGCGGCACCCGCATGATACCGGCAATAAAGGTGAGGGCGTCGCCGCCCACCGGTGCCCAGGACAGCAGCAGCGACCACACACCAAAGCGCTGAAACCAGCGCTGGGCGCGGTGCAGCTGTTTCTCGTTGACCGGAAACCAGCGTTTGTTTTGATAATGCAGCAGGTACTTGCCCAGCCACCAGTTGATCATGGCCCCCAGGGTGTTGCCGGTGCTGGCCAGCAGCCACAGCAGCAGGGCGGCGTCGGGCTGGCGGGTGAGCACGGCGGCCAGCACCACTTCCGAGTAAAAGGGCGCTATGGTGGCGGCGAGCAGGCTGCTGCCAAACACCAGCAGATAGTCAGTCATAGAGAGCCTCGGGCTGGCTGCACCGGGCCGCCTGCACCAGATGCTGAAACAGTCGCCGCTGGCAGGGCAGGTAGGGCAGGTATTCCGGGTGCCACTGCACTCCCAGCAGGTAGTGATCCGTGGTGCTTTCAATGGCCTGGACAAAGCCGTCCAGATCCCGTGCCACCACCGACAGGCCACCGCCCAGACGGTCTACCGCCTGGTGGTGCAGGCTGTTAATGCGCCAGCGGGGTTGCTGCATGATGCGGTTAAGCCGGCCATTGCCACAGCCAACCGCGGTTTTGCGTGGCAGCGGCGTGCGCCGGTTGGAAGTGTTCTGGCGCAGGGGACGAATGTCGGCGTGCAGCGAGCCACCCAGCACCACGTTGATCAGCTGGGCGCCCCGGCAAATGCCCAGCAGTGGCAGGTTGGTGTCGAGGGCGTGCTCGATCAGCTCGATTTCAAAGGCGTCCCGCTCCGGATCCGCCGGCGCCCGCCCGGTGTCGTGACCGTAGAGGGCGGCGTCGATATCGTCACCGCCGCCGATAATCAGGCCCTGCAGCTGATCCCGCTTGTGCCTGTGCATGTTGGCCGGGGTCAGATGAAGGCCCTGGCCACCGGCCAGCCGCAGGGCAAGATTGCTGGCCCACCAGGCCAGGGGCAGGCGGCTGTTGGGGCCGGTGACGCCGATCAGCGCAGCCATGAACGCACCTTGATGATCCAGGGATCCATAAAATCGGGAGTCAGCTGATCCAGATGTTCCTCGTAGGCCCGGCAGGCGTTGCTCAGGTTTTGTTCGTCACTGGCCAGCCATTCTACCTGCAGCCAGCCTTCCCAGGCGTGATGCAGCGACCACAGCGGGTTGTCGATATCGGAATTGGGCAGCCGGTAGTGCAGGGTGGGACGCTTGTTGACCTTGTCGTCCTGCACCACCGCCTGTACCCGGGGCTCATCGTGCCAGGCCAGCATGGGCAGCAAATCCATGGAGCGGTTGCGGGTCGGGTTCCAGGCCAGATAATCGTCGGTAAAACGGGCCATGTCCGGCCGGTAGTCCGGGCTCAGCACCAGACGTACATAATCCTTGGGAAAGGCGCGAATATAAGGCGATATTTTTCGGGCGGTGACGATGTCTTCGTGGGCTTCCAGCCAGTCATGCAGGCACAGGTAGGCCCGGAAATAACGCAGCAGGGTAGCTATGCCGGTGTCGGGCAGCTCGGGGTTGAGGTGCAGGCCAAAGGCATAATGCAGGGCATGGCGGGTGCCCCGGGCGCCCTGTTTGCGCAGTTGTTCAAACAGCGGGCTGAGTTGATCCAGTCGGGACAGGGGCAGGGGGGGGCACACCAGTTCCAGGGGCACCAGCTGCAGTGCCAGGCTGCCCAGCAGATCGGTGGCGGCCTGCTCCAGCTCACCGGGCGGGTGCCGCTTTTGCTCCCGGGCCAGTTGCTTGAGATAGTCAAAATCAAGCTCCACACGAAAGCTGCCCAGCGGGGTGAGAATATCGAACTCGTATTCGGACACCGGCTGGCTTTCACCCTGCAGGGTTTCTGCCATCAGGGTCACCAGCCTTGGCAGAGTAAGGCCACTCAGCTCCAGCTCCACACCCAGCCGGCGCTCGGCACCGTGAGTGGTGTGCAGTTGCGGGGGCATGGGTAATGGCATGGTCTCTCCTGTTCAGCCGTGGCGGGGCAGCCACAAGTATAGAAGGAATCCGGCCCAACTGAGACCCAGCAGTATCCAGGGCAGCAGGGCAGAACGCCCGGCAGGGGCGAGTTCAGGCCCGCCGCCACCTTCCGTGTTTTCCTCTGTATCCTGCTGGCGCTGTTGCTGCCGGCGGGCCTTGTCGGCAGCCCGGGCTTTGGCCTTTTGCTGCTTTTTATATTCCTCTATGCCTTTCTGAATCCCCTGGGCAATCAGCCGGGTCTGCTCCTTGGTCTGGCCGGGACGCTGAGTGGCTTTGGCCACCCGCTCGGCTTCGGCCCGGGTTTCGGGTGAGGCATCGGTCTTTTTGTGTTTTTTATAACGCATGGATTGCCTATTCCGCCACATTGTTGAGGTAATGCAGATCCATGATAAACACGGCCTGCAGCAGGGCAGCGGCGGCGGCGTAAAAGCCTTGTTCGTCACGCTCGGCACAGCGCCCGGCAAAGACGGGCAGCCAGTCAATAAGCAGGGTGTTGGCCAGCTCCCGTTGCTGATCCAGCAGCCGGGTGCGCTGTTCATCGTTACCGGCCTCGGCGGCAGCCATGGCCAGGGTGCCCATCATTTCCAGCTGGTTGCACACATGCAGCGGATCGTCGTCGGCCAGCCCGGTGCCGTGCTGCTTGAGCAGCACCGTCATCAGTAGCAGGGCTTCCTGATCCGGCTCGGTGAGGCGGGTAATGTCGAGCAACGAGGGCTTGCCGGTCAGCTGCTGATAATGATGACTCAGGGCAGGTTGCGGTTCGGCTTGCTGCAGGGCCTGTTCTGCCTGGCTGCGAAAGGCCTCGGCCGCCTCGGTAAGCGGATCCAGGGTGGCCAGACTGTCGAGAAAGCGGTGCATGTCGTAGCCGCCAAACTCGCTGAGTTCATCTTCGCTCAGGGGAGCGGCAAACAGGGCGGTAAACCAGTAATACAGCTCGGCCCGGCGCTGGGAAGTTACTCTGAAGGCTTCTTGCATAATTCTCTTCAACAGCTTGTTTGGTCTGGGAAAGTAAAACCATTCTATCGGGTTTGCCGATAGGATTCCTACCCGTGCCGAACATGGATTGTGTTAATGGGTCTTCAACTTTTTGTGAAGTTTTCAACATAAAGGTAAAAAAAAAGTGTAAATCCGGTCCTCAGGACTAGGCCGGGCCGCCGCTTGGGGGTACACTCTGGCTTTCAGTGACAATCCCCCATGAGTCAGGAGAGACGGATGTTAAAGCGTGAGATGAATATCGCCGACTATGATCCCCAGCTGTGGCAGGCCATCAGCAGTGAAACCGTGCGTCAGGAAGAGCACATCGAGCTGATCGCTTCCGAAAACTACACCAGCCCGCGGGTCATGCAGGCTCAGGGCTCCCAGCTGACCAACAAGTACGCCGAAGGCTATCCGGCCAAGCGTTTCTACGGTGGCTGTGAATACGTCGACGTAGTGGAAGAGCTGGCCATTGAGCGTGTTAAAGAGCTGTTTGGCGCCACCTGGGCCAACGTGCAGCCGCACTCCGGCTCTCAGGCCAACTCCGCCGTCTTCCTGGCGCTGGTCAAGCCCGGCGACACCGTGATGGGCATGAACCTGGCCCACGGTGGTCACCTGACTCACGGCTCTCCCGCCAACTTCTCCGGCCGCCTGTACAACATCGTGCCTTACGGCATCAACGATCAGGGCGTGATCGACTATGAAGAAATGGAGCGTCTGGCCATTGAGCACAAGCCGAAGATGATCATCGGTGGCTTCTCCGCCTTCTCCGGTATCGTTGACTGGGCCCGCATGCGCGAAATCGCCGACAAGGTAGGCGCCTGGTTCATGGTTGACATGGCTCACGTGGCCGGCCTGATCGCCGCCGGTGTGTACCCCAACCCGCTGCCTCACGCCCACGTGGTGACCTCCACCACTCACAAGACCCTGGCCGGTCCCCGTGGCGGCATCATTCTGTCTGCCGCCAACAACGAAGAGCTGGAAAAGAAACTGAACTCCGCCGTGTTCCCCGGTGGTCAGGGTGGCCCGCTGATGCACGTGATTGCCGCCAAGGCCGTGGCCTTCAAGGAAGCCCTGGAGCCCGAGTTCAAGGAATACCAGGCTCAGGTAGTGAAAAACGCCCAGGCCATGGCCGACGAGTTCCAGAAGCGTGGCTTTAAAGTGGTATCCGGTGGCACTCACAACCACCTGTTCCTGCTGGACCTGATCGACAAGGACATCACCGGTAAGGAAGCCGACGCCGCCCTGGGCCGCGCCTTCATCACCGTGAACAAGAACGCCGTGCCCAACGACCCGCGCTCTCCGTTTGTGACCTCCGGTATCCGTATCGGTACTCCGGCGGTGACCCGTCGTGGTTTCAAGGAAGCCGAAGTGCGCCAGCTGGCCGGCTGGATCTGTGATGTGCTGAGCAACATCAACGACGACGCCACCATCGCCAGCGTGAAAGAGCAGGTGCTGGATATCTGCCGTCGCCACCCGGTTTACGCGTAACAGCGTAGGGATTAGGGATTAGGGAATAGGGACTGGGGATTTGTACCCCGGTCCCTTTTTTATTTTCTACTCCCCATTCCCCAATCCCGAGTCCCTGTATTTAACTCCCCGCTTTTAATCCACAGCCCGCTTCTTTACACTAACAGCCGATTAACAGGCCCCGTGGAGGCACCATGCACTGCCCCTTTTGTAACGCAACCGAAACCAAGGTGATCGACTCCCGTCTGGTGGGCGATGGCCTGCAGGTGCGCCGGCGGCGGGAATGCAATGCCTGCCGGGAGCGTTTTACCACCTTTGAAACCGCCGAGCTGGTGATGCCGCGTATCATCAAGACCAGCGGCATTCGCGAACCCTTCAACGAAGACAAGCTGGAAGCCGGCATGCAGCGGGCGCTGGAAAAGCGCCCGGTGAGCACCGAGGCCATTGAGCAGTCCATCAGCCGCATCAAGTCGCGGCTGCGGGCCACCGGCGAGCGGGAAGTGCCGTCGGAGCTGGTGGGCAACCTGGTGATGGAAGAGCTCAAGCAGCTCGACAAGGTCGCCTATATTCGCTTTGCCTCGGTTTACCGCTGTTTTGAGGATCTGCGCCAGTTTGGCGAAGAGATAGCCCGCCTGGAGCAATAAGTGTTCACTACCCAAGACGCGCACTGGATGGCCAGGGCGCTTGAGCTGGCCCGCCGTGGCCGTTTTACCACCAGCCCCAATCCGGCGGTGGGCTGTGTGATCGTGAAAGACGGTCAACTGGCGGGCGAGGGCTTTCACCGGCGTGCCGGTGGCCCCCATGCCGAGGTGTTTGCCCTGCGTGCCGCCGGTGAGGCCGCGCGCGGCGCAACCGCCTATGTGACCCTGGAGCCCTGCTCTCATCACGGCCGCACCCCGCCCTGTGCCCAGGGACTGATCGACGCCGGCGTGGCCAGAGTGGTGGCCGCCATGGTGGATCCCAACCCGCAGGTGGCCGGTCGTGGCCTGGCCATGCTGCAGGAAGCGGGCATTCAGGCCGAGGCCGGACTGATGACAGAGGCCGCCGAGGCGGTGAATGTGGGTTTTCTGCACCGCATGCGCACCGGCCGGCCCTTTGTTACCCTGAAGCTGGCCGCCAGTCTTGATGGACGCACTGCACTGGCCAACGGCGAAAGCAAGTGGATCACCGGACCCGCCGCCCGGCGCGATGTGCAGCGCCACCGGGCGCAAAGCTGCGCCATTCTCTCCGGCGCCAACACCGTATTAATGGACGACGCCGCCCTCAACGTGCGCTGGCAGGAGCTGCCGGCCTCGCTGCGCCATGACTATGCCGAAGCCGAACTGCGTCAGCCCCTGCGCATTGTGATCGACACCCAAAACCGGCTGCATGCCGGGCTCAGGCTGTTTGCGCAGCCCGGCCCTGTGCTGCTGCTGCGCGGCGAGGTGACCGGCGGTTTTGGCGATGAGGTGGAAGAATGCGTGCTGCGGCTTTCTGCCAGTGGCAAGCTGGATCTTGAGCTGCTGCTCGACGAGCTGGGCCGGCGTCAGCTTAATCACCTCTGGGTAGAGGCGGGGGCCACTCTTGGGGGGGCGCTGTTTACTGCCGGTCTGGTGAATGAACTGATTGTGTATCAGGCGCCCATGCTGATGGGCAACCCGGCACGGGGCCTGCTGGCTCTGCCGGAATTTACCGCCATGAGTCAGCCGCCAAGGCTGGCCTGGCAGGATTGCCGCCTGGTGGGTGGCGATCTCAAACTGACTGCAAGGGTAATCGACTGATGTTTACCGGTATTGTTGAAGCCACCGGCACCCTGGCCGCCATTGAGCGAAAGGGTGCCTCCTCGGTGATCCGCATTCACTGCCCGGGGCTGGATCTGTCCGACGTCGCCCTGGGCGACTCCATCGCCACCAATGGCGTTTGCCTCACCGTGACCGAACTGGGCAAGGATTATTATTGCGCCGATGTGTCGATTGAAACTCTTAATCGCACCGGCTTTGCCGACTATCAGCCGGGCCAGGCGGTCAATCTGGAAAAGGCGCTGCTGCCCACCACCCGGCTCGGCGGTCATCTGGTGTCCGGCCATGTGGACGGCGTGGGCCGCATCAGCAAAAAGGCCAAAGTGGGGTTTGCCATTGAGCTGTGGATCGACGCCCCGGCCGAGCTTTCCCGCTATATTGCCGAAAAGGGCTCCATTACCGTGGACGGCATCAGCCTGACCGTGAACGCGGTATCGGGCGCGGCCTTTAAATTGACGCTGGTGCCCCATACATTGAATAACACCACACTGAACGACTGGCAGGTTGGCCGCAGCGTCAACCTGGAAGTAGACATTATCGCCCGCTACCTGGAGCGCCTGCTGACCGGCGGCCAGACTCAGGCCGGTGGCGGACTCACCCTGGCGACCCTGGCCGCCAGTGGTTTTGTGAAATAGCGGCTAACCGAATTACTCAAGGGGAACATCATGGCCTTAAGCAGTACCCAGGAAATCATCGACGACATTCGTCAGGGCAAAATGGTCATTCTGATGGATGACGAAGACCGGGAAAACGAAGGCGATCTGATCATGGCCGCCGAGCACGTGCGTCCGGAAGACATCAACTTTATGGCCAAATACGGCCGGGGCCTGATCTGCCTGACCCTGACCGAGAACCGCTGCCGTCAGCTCGACATTCCCCAGATGGTGAGCCGCAACACCGAGCAGTTCTCCACCGCCTTTACCGTGTCCATCGAGGCCGCCGAAGGGGTGACCACCGGCATTTCCGCCGCCGACCGCGCCCGCACCGTGCAGGCTGCCGTGGCCAAGGACGCCAAGCCTGCCGATCTGGTGCAGCCTGGTCATATTTTTCCGCTCAAGGCCCAGAACGGCGGCGTGCTGACCCGCGCCGGCCACACCGAGGCCGGCTGTGATCTGGCCCGGCTGGCGGGCGTGGAGCCGGCGGCGGTGATCGTGGAAATTCTCAACGAAGACGGCACCATGGCGCGCCGCCCGGATCTGGAAAAGTTCGCCGAAGAGCACGGCCTGAAGCTGGGCACCATTGCCGATCTCATTGAGTACCGCAACCAGAATGAAACCACCATAGAGCAGGTGGCCCGCTGCAAGCTGCCCACCGATCACGGCGAGTTCGAGCTGGTGACCTTCCGCGACACCATCGACAACCAGGTGCACTTTGCCCTGCGCAAGGGCGAGATCAAGGCGGATCAGCCGGCCTTGGTGCGGGTGCATATTCACGACATGCTCACCGATGTGCTGATGACCGACCGCCACGCCAGCCGCAGCTGGCCGCTGGACAAGTCGATGGCGCGCATTGCCGACGAAGGCGGCGTGCTGGTGATCCTCGGCAAGGAAGAAACCCCGGATCACCTGCTGTCTGTGGTACGCATGTTTGAAGCCGCCGACAAGGGCGAGCGCCCGGAAGCGGCCAAGCGTCAGGGCACGTCACGCCGGGTGGGCGTGGGCTCGCAGATCCTGCGCGCCATGGGGGTGGGCAAGATGCGCCTGCTGAGCTCGCCCAAGCGTTACCACGCGCTGTCGGGCTTTGGCCTGGAAGTGGTGGAATACGTCACCGAATAAGGCCGGATCACCGGCATACCGTTCCGGCCGGCATCATGCCGGCCGGACTTTTTGTGAGAGCCTTTCAATGAGCAAGCTGCTGACCCGCGCCGACTTTACCGACATGCCCTGGAAAAACGGCGGCGGCACCACCCGCGAGCTGTTCCGGCTGCCCGCCGGTGGCGAGTTCGATCTGCGCCTGTCCATGGCCCGGGTGGGACAAAGCGGGCCCTTTTCGTATTTTCCCGGCGTGGATCGCGTGCTGATGCTGCTGAGCGGCGACGGCTTTGCGCTCGATCTGGCCGGTGAGCCGCACCGCCTGGACACGCCCTTTGCGCCGCTGCATTTTGCCGGTGAGCAGGCGGTGCACTGCCGGCTGCTGGGCGGGGAGTGTCTCGACTTCAACCTGATGGTCCGCCGCGACTGGGGCAGGGCCAGCCTGCGGGTGCACCGGCGCCGGGCCGGCGAGGAGTTTATCAGTGACGGCGCGCCGGCCCGGCTGCTCTATGAGCACGGCGACGAGCCCCGTTTGTGGCTGCTGGAACCGGGCGAAGTCCTGAGCCTGGCGCCCGCCGAGGCCTCTCGGCCGTTGATCGAAATTGAGCTGTACCCCCATTCACTGACGGAGACCCGCCATGCTTGAGTATCTGTGTCACGACACCGCCGCCAACCCCGATACCTGCGTGATCTGGCTGCACGGCCTGGGGGCCGACGGTCACGACTTTGCCCCCATCGTGCCCGAGCTGGGACTGCCTGCCGGTGCGGCGGTGCGGTTTGTGTTTCCCCATGCGCCGGCCATGCCGGTGACCATCAACGGTGGCATGGCCATGCCCGCCTGGTATGACATTCTGGCCATGGATATCGACCGCAAGGTGGATGAAGCCCAGCTGCGCGCCTCGGCGGCGGCGGTGACTGAACTGATTGAACAGCAGATTGCCGCCGGCATCGACAGCCGGCGTATTGTGCTGGCGGGCTTTTCCCAGGGCGGCGCCGTGGCCTATGAGGCGGCGCTGAGTTTTGACCAGCCCCTGGGCGGACTGATTGCCATGTCGACCTATTTCGCCACCGCCGATAGCATAATGCCTAGCGATGCCAACCGTGCGCTGCCCATTCTGGTGCTGCACGGCACGCAGGATCCGGTGGTGAGCGAGCAGCTGGGGTTGCGGGCCTGCCGCGCCCTGGAAGCCCTCGGCCATGTGCCCGAATATCACAGCTACCCCATGCCGCACGCGGTGTGCGCCGAAGAGATCGCCGATATTTCCCGTTTTCTGTGCCGCTGTCTGGCACTCAAATAAGCAAAAGGAACCCTAATGAACATTCAGGAATTGCAGACCAAGCTGGCCGATGCGCCGGAAACCATTGAGTTCGCCGAAGTAATGGCGCTGATTGACGGCTTTTACGAGTTTCATCCGGTGGCCTTTACCAATGGCGATCAGCATAACGACGCCGGCCAGAACAACGGCTCCTGCAAGCTGTTTGCCTTTGCCCGGCTGCAGGGTTTTGACCAGCAGCAGACCCTGGCCTGCTTTGGCGCCTTCTATCGCAACGACGTGCTCGGCAACCCGGACGGCGACGATCACCAGAACATTCGCAACTTTATGAAAACCGGCTGGGCGGGCATCGAGTTCAGCGGCGACGCGCTCACCGCGAAGTAAGCCTTTGTAGGCCCTTACCTCGTTCCCATGCTCTGCGTGGGAACGCATACCTTAATGACAGACAGTGCCGGCTTCATGGCCGGTACACACTCCCACGCCGGAGCGTGGGAGCGAGGCCAACTACCGACTATCTTCAGGCGTAGGTTGGGATGAGCGTAGCGAATCCCAACATTTCACTCATTCTCCTCTACAGATTCGAAATACTCCTTTCAGATTGAGTTTATGGAGAAAAGGGTCAACAATACCGGCCACAACCATATTATTTAATTAATAAAGGCAAGCATGGCCATTTGGGGAAAAGGACTTCGGGCGAAATCCATTTGGGCCCTGTTGCTGGCCTGTGTGCTGGCTTTTATTCCGGCCATTGGCATCGGCTGGCAGCTGTTGAGCGGCGTGCAGGAGCACTTTGGCCGCGCCTATGCAGAAAACTTCACGCGTTTAAACCGTCAGCAGATCCTGGTACCGCTCGTTCGTGAGCTGGCCTTGTCACGCCGTTTTGCCGATTCGGTATTAACCCGCCGGTGGCTTGCCGGCAAGGATGACGCCGGACTGTTTATGGATGAAGCCGAGGGGTTTGCCGCCGAATTCAGCAGCCACTCCTGGTTTTTGGTCAACGCCGCCAGCCGCGACTATTACTATCGTGCTCCCGAGCAGCCCTTTGATGCCAAACCCAGTTATCGCCTGGCTCCTGCCAGCGCCGAGGATCAGTGGTTCTTTAATCTTATGCAGACAGGCGAACGGCTTAATATTAATGTCAATCACGATGCCCGGCTTGGTACTACCCGGGTGTGGATCAATGTGCGGGTGGAAGGTGAAAACGGATCGCTGGGGCTGGCCGGCACCGGCATTGACCTGACCCGCTTTATCAACAATTTTATCGCCATTAACCAGCAGGGGGTCATGCCCATGATCCTCGACCGGGATGGCCGCTTTCAGGCGCACCCCGACGCCAGTCTGATCGCCCTGGGCTCGGCGGCGGGCGTGAATGACCAAAGCACGACCCTGCACGATATGCTGGATTCGTCCGGGCAGGAGCAGCGGCTGAGCCTGCTGCAGGCCCGGGCGGCGGATTCCGGTGATGTGGTCATGGACTGGTTCACCCTGAATGGCAAACGGCAGCTGCTGGCCCTCAGTTATATTCCAGAGCTGGACTGGTATCTGGTCACGGCGGTGGATCTGGGGCTGGCGCAGGTACTGGATCCCAGTCTGGTCAAGGTGGCACTGCTTGGCCTGGTGCTGATGCTGACCGTGTTGCTGCTGGGGCTGGCGTATGGGGTGGAGCGGGTGGTGCTGCGCCCGTTGCGGCGCCTGCAAGGCTCGGCCTCCGCCATTGCCGAGGGCAGCTATAATGTGTCGCTGCCGGCCCCCTCGGGAGATGAGATCGGTGATTTGAGCCGGGCTTTTGCACTGATGGCAAGCAAGGTACGCAACCATACCAAAGAGCTGGAACAAACGGTGCAAAGCCGTACGCAAGAGCTGGAGCGGGCCAACCGGCAAATGCGCCAGGCCCATCAGCAGATTAACGACTCCATCGATTACGCCAGCCTGATCCAGAAAGCCATTTTGCCCGACCGCCAGATGACCCGAGTGCTGGGTGAACATCATTTTGTGCTGTGGCATCCGCGGGATGTGGTGGGGGGAGATTTCTATCTGTTTCAGCCCGGTGAACAGGGATGCTTTCTGGTGGGGGTGGTTGATTGTGCCGGCCATGGCGTGGCCGGGGCACTGATGACCATGCTGGGTCGTGCCGCTCTGGATCATGCAGTGCGCGAGCAGGGGATGAACTCGCCGGCAGCCATTTTGCAGCTGGCGGATCAGACCCTCAGGGGCATGTTGCAGGACTGCGAGCTGCCCCGGGGCATGGCCACCACCATGGATGCCGGCCTGGTGTATGTGGACCCGCAGGCCCGGCAGCTGGTGTTTGCGGGGGCCAAAATGTCGCTGTATTGCAGCGATGGCACAACGGTGGAAGAGCACAAGGGTCAGCGTCGCAGCCTGCTGGACCGGCGCCGGGGCGTGTTTGAAGATCGGGTGTTGCCGGCCAGTGATGACAAGGTGTATTACCTGAGCACAGACGGCTACCTGGATCAGGCCGGCGGCGCCAAGGGCTTTGGCATGGGGGGCAGCCGGTTCCGGGAATTGCTGTGCACCCATGCACAGCGGCCCCTGGGCGAACAGGCCGAAGCACTGAAGCAAGCGCTGGATGAATATCGTGGCAATCATGCCCAGCGGGACGACATCACTCTGCTGGCGTTTCGAATGGAAGCCAACTTACAAGGAGTAAACCATGCAAGGCATAGATCTGCTGTCGATACGAGAGCAGTTTAATCAAAACCGTATTCTGCTGTGTTTTAACGGCCCCATTTCCCGCAGCCTGATCGAGGAAATTGGCAAGGCGCTGCGCAATTATCTGCAGGCCGATAATGCTCAGCCCGGTGCCGCCATGGATGTATTTGGCGTTTATATTGAGCTGACGCAAAATATTCGCCATTACGCCAGCCGCATGAATTACAGCGAATATGAAGGCTCGGCTACCGTGGTGGTGGCCCGGAATGAAGCCGGTCGTTACAACGTCATGGCCGGCAATCTGGTGGAGCTTGCCGACGGCGAGGCCATTTGCAAGCGACTTGAAGAATTGGCGGTCATGGACAGGAGTGAGCTTAAAGCCGCTTACAAGACCCAACTGCGCAAGCCCCGGGACGAAGGGAGTACGAATGGCGCCGGGCTTGGCTTGCTGGATGTGGCGCGCAAATCTGCTTCCCCCATGACGGCCCGTCTGGTGGAAATCGGCGAAGGGCGCGGATTTTTAAGTATTTTGGCGGTGGTATAAGTATGGAAACGGAACTGGCAATGAACACACTGGAAATAACCGGTACTCATTCAACGCCTGATGTTGTTTGCGATCCTGAGCATGGCACTGTGGCCATGAAGGGAGACTCCTATCCGGAAAATTCCTTTGAATTCTTTCAGGACATCATTGGCTGGATTGAACAATATCTTGCCAGCCGTACCGGTGCACTGCATCTGGAGCTGCATCTGGTTTACATGAACACCAGCAGCGTCAAGGCCATGATGGACATCTTCGACATGCTGGAAGCCGCCTTTGAAAAGGGGCGGAACGTGTCTGTGCAATGGTTTTTTGATCCGGAAAACGAGCGGGTGGAAGAGCTGGCCGATGAATTCCGGGAAGACTGCAGTTTCCCCTTTGAGGTGCTGGCTCATGGCTGAGTTGCCCTCGGACGAAGAGCTGGAGCGGTTGCTGGCACTGCCCGAGCATCGGAACAATCCGTTGTTGCCCTTGCTGATGGCGGTGGTGGAGCAAAACCGTGAGCAGCGCATTCGGCTGGAGCGCTTGCTGCGTATCTCCGACTGCAGCTACGGTATGGCGGTGTCCCACAGTCAGGACCTGCTGCAGCAGTATGATCGTCAGCTGAAACGGCTCGACAAGATCACCCGTATTTCCGATCGCTATCAGCGCAATCTGATAGAGCTGAACGAGCAGCTGCGTCATGCTGCCCTGAAGGATCCACTCACCGGCCTGGCCAACCGGCGCCAGCTGATGGAGCGGCTGTATGATGAGCAGGCCCGTTGCCGGCGTGGCCAACCGGCCTTTGCCCTGGTCATGATCGATGTGGATCATTTCAAGCGCATTAACGACGGTTTTGGCCACGATGTGGGTGATCAGGTACTGTGCCGGCTGGTGAACATGATCAGCTCGCAGTTACGTACTCAGGATCTGTGCGCCCGCTGGGGGGGAGAGGAGTTTATGCTGTTGTTGCCCCATACCGGCCTGGAGCCGGCCAAAGCCCTGCTTGAAAGGATGATGACGGCGATAGAGCAGTTGCGGCTGGACGCCATCCCTGAGCTGCAGTTAACGGTGAGTGCCGGGCTGACGGTATACCATGCTCAGGAGCCCCTGGATGACACCATTCGCCGGGCCGACCATGCGCTGATCCGGGCCAAGCAGTCCGGCCGGAACCGGCTGTGCATGGCCACTTCCGAAAGCGGCTAGCCGCTTCGAGATATCCGCAATGCCCGGCGGTTGCGGTACCATTCATATAGCGGCCGGCTGCGAAAGCTGAGCAGCGCCAGCAAAATCAGCACACATCCCATTATCTTCTGGGCCGGCATCGGCTCGTGATACCAGAACACGCTTATCAATACCGTCCATACCGGCTCCAGCATCATGATCAGCGCCGCATTGGCCACATTGCTGAACTTCTGTCCGGCACTCTGACAGAAAAAGCGCAGCGAGGTGGCCAGCAGCACGCTGGCGGCAAACCAGCCCCAGATATGGTCGGGGATCTGCCCGGGCCACTGTTCAAACAGGGCGGAGTAGCCCAGGTGCATAATGCCGGTGACCGCCAGTTGCACACAGGTGAGCGCCATGGGATCCACCCGACGGGAAAAGCGGCTGTTCAGGCTGAAATACAGCGCCAGTGACAGCGAGGCCAGCAAAAACAGCAGCTGCCCAAGCGACAGCGAGAATCCGTTGCCCGAGGTCAGCAAAAACAGTCCGGCCACGGCAATGGGCAGTGCTATCCAGAACTGGCGGCTGGGGGGCTCACGAAACATCAGCCAGGCCAGAGGCGGCACCATCAGCATGGCCAGGCTCATGATAAAGGCGCCCTCGCCAATGCCTTCACTGTGCGACACCGCCTGAATCCAGAAAATCAGGTTCAGGGTCATCACCAGGCCGATGCCCGCGGTTTTGAACAGGTTGGACAGGGAGGTGGCGCGCAGCTGCCGGTAACAGAAGGGCAGCAAAATGAGCGATGCCAGCACAAAGCGCCAGCCCACAAAGCCGGCCGGGGGCAGGGCGGTGATCGCCTCCTTGGAAAACAGCCAGCCCGCCGAGGCCAGCAGGGTAGCGGTTAAAATAAGCAGATCGCCGCGCCGTTCCGGCAGCATAAAAACCCCTTGAATAGCTTGATGTGAAGAAGAATTACGCGGCGGATCCGCCGCAAAACCGGACAATCGGACGCTTGTCTGATGTTGGCCTACTCTAAGGGATTTGTCCGGGCTTGCACACCTGCCCCGGCGTTTCTTTGTGAGCCGGGTAGCATGCCGGCCGGTAGCCTACGCTTTTTACAGGGTGCAACATGAGGCACCGGCAGGAGGAGAGCATGGCGGAGCATGACAAGGCTGCGGGCGGCGAACAGGATCAACCTCAGCAAATCGACATGGATCCCGGTGTCATCATGGAGCGGCTCGACAGCTGGCTCGACGGCGCCGTGCGGCTGGTGCCCAACATAGTGGTGGCGTTGCTGGTGCTGGCGCTTTTTTACGGCCTGGCGGTGCTGGTGCGGCGCATGGTGCTGGCCCATGCCCGGCGGCGGGAGCGGGAAAATCTGGGCGAAGTGCTGGGCGGCTTTGTCAAATGGGCCATGGTGCTGCTGGGTTTTTTGCTGGCGGCGACCATTGTCATTCCCAGCCTCAGGCCGGGAGATTTGATCGCCGGCCTGGGGGTGAGTTCGGTGGCCATTGGCTTTGCCTTCAAGGACATACTGCAAAACTGGCTGGCCGGTCTGCTGATCCTGCTGCGTCAGCCCTTTAATATTCGCGACCAGATAGAGGTGAACGGCCATCATGGCACGGTGGAGCGCATTGAAACCCGCGCCACCATCATCAAAACCCACGATGGCCGGCGCATTGTGATCCCCAACAGTGATATCTACACCAATGCGGTGCTGGTAAAAACCGCCTATGCCATACGGCGCAGCCAGTATGATGTGGGTATTGGCTATGAAGACGACATCGACCGCGCCTGCGAGCTGCTGGAGCAGGCGGTGGCAAAGGTGGAAGGGGTAAGCCCGGAGAAGGAGGTGCAGGCGCTGCCCTGGGATCTGGCCGCCAGCTGGGTCACCATTCGCGTGCGCTGGTGGACCGACAGCCAGCAGAGCACGGTGACCCGGACTCATGCCCGAGTGGTGAAGACCATCAAGCTGACCCTGGAAGGCGCCAATGTGGATATGCCCGGTGAAACCCGCCTGTGTCTGCTGCAGCGCCAGGACGAGGATGGCGCAGAGGGGGCGGCCACCGGCGACTGAGTGCTCTGGCGGCTGTGCGCAATGTCCGGCGGGAGACGCCCCCAAGGCTTTTGTCAATCGCCGATTGTGCTAGAATGTGCGCACTTTTCTGCAAACAAGGATTCCCATGAAGGTAATCGAAGGGCTGATGGCCGCACCTGAGGCCAAAGTGGCGATCGTGGTCGCCCGCTTCAACAGCTTTATCAACGACAGCCTGGTGGCCGGCGCCCTGGACGTGCTCAAGCGTCAGGGCCAGGTCAAGGATGACAACATTACCCTGGTACGGGTACCCGGCGCGGTAGAAATTGCCCTGGCCTGTAAAAAGCTGGCCAAAACCGGCAAGTACGACGCCATTGTGGCCCTGGGCTGCGTGATCCGCGGCGGCACCTATCACTTTGATCTGGTGGCCAACGAAAACAGCAAAACCATGAGCAGCGTGATGATGGATTATGAAATCCCCGTCGCCTTTGGCGTGCTGACCACCGAAAACATTGAACAAGCCATCGAGCGCGCCGGCACCAAGGCGGGTAACAAGGGCGCAGAAGCGGCCCTGAGCGCGCTGGAAATGATTAACGTCCTGCAACAGCTGGACTGAGAGGAGTACTGCATTGAAACCGTCTGAACGCCGCAAGGCCCGCCGTCTCGCCACCCAGGCCATTTACCAGTGGCAAATGACCAAAGACAACGTGGCCGACATTGCCCAGCAGTTTGCCCTGGAACAGGAAACCAAGGGTGTAGACATGGATTACTTCCGTGATCTGCTGTTTGGTGTGTCGGTACATGCCGACGATCTGGATGGCGTCTTTTCTTCTTACCTGTCCCGTCCGCTCGCCGAGCTGGACATGGTAGACAAGGCGGTGCTGCGGTTGGCCTGCTACGAGCTGACCCGGCGTGAAGATGTGCCTTATCGGGTCGTTATCAACGAAGCCATTGAGCTGGCCAAGGCGTTTGCCGCCGAAGACAGTCACAAGTTCGTGAATGGCGTGCTCGACAAGGTCGTCAAGCAGTTGAAAAAATAACAGAATGCACGGGAAAAAAGCCAGCTGAACGCTGGCTTTTCATTTTCTATGAATGAATTTGAAATAATAAAACAATATTTTACCGGCCACAGCGGTCGCAAGGACGTGATCATGGGGCCAGGCGACGACTGTGCCCTGCTGCAGATGCCACCCAATACCCTGCTGGCAGTGAGCACCGATACCCTGGTGGCGGACGTTCATTTCTTTGCCGATATGGATCCGGTGGCCCTCGGCCACCGGGCGCTGGCGGTGAATCTGTCGGATCTGGCGGCCATGGGCGCCGACCCCTGCTGGGTGTCGCTGGCGCTGACCCTGCCTGAAGTCAACGAGGCCTGGCTGAAGGGCTTTTGTGAAGGCTTCTTTGAACTGGCGGAATATTACAACGTGGCCCTGGTGGGGGGGGACATGACCCGGGGGCCGCTCTCTATTACCGTGACCGTGCACGGCTCTCTGCCCAGGGGCAAGGGGCTGCGCCGCGATGGCGCCCGGGCCGGCGACGGCATTTATGTGACCGGCACCCTGGGAGATGCGGCCCTGGGTCTGCAACAGCAGCTGGGCAAGATTGAGGTGAGCGAGTTTCACCAAGCCTTTGTGCGCACCAAGTTTGAACACCCGCACCCGCGTATTCTCGCCGGTCAGGCGCTGCGCGATATTGCCTCCAGCGCCCTGGACTTGTCTGACGGCCTGTTCGGCGATCTTGGCCACATTACCAAGGCTTCGAACGTGCGTGCCGTGCTTGAGCTGGAGCACCTGCCCCTGAGCCAGGCCATGCTCGACTCGGTGACACGGGAGCAGGGCTGGCAGCTGGCGCTGACCGGCGGCGACGATTATGAACTGTGCTTTACCGTGCCTGAAATGCACCGGGGGCAGCTGGAAGTTGCGTTGGCTCATTGCGGGGTCAAGTTTACCCGTATTGGTCGTATGGTGGCGGGTGAGCCCGGGGTAGAGCTGCATGCTGACGGCAAGCCCTACAAGCTGGCCGCCAGAAGCTGGGATCATTTCCGGAGCGGCGAATGAGAAAGCCCGAGCTGGCAGCGCTGAAGCTGTCCAACCCGCTGCATCTGCTGGCCCTGGGCTTTGGCTCAGGCTTAAGCCCGGTAATGCCCGGCACCATGGGCACCCTGGCGGCCGTGCCGTTGTACTTGCTGATGGCCGGCCTGCCGCTGTGGCTCTATGTGGCCTTGCTGATCGTCGGCTTTGTTGCCGGCATTAAAATCTGCAATGCCGCCACCACCGCCATTGGCCGCCACGATCACGGCGCCATTGTGTGGGACGAGTTTATCGGCTTTGGCGTGACCATGCTGGCGGCGCCGGCGGGCTGGAAATGGATTGCCATCGGCTTTGTGCTGTTCCGTTTCTTTGACATGGTCAAGCCCTGGCCCATCAGCTGGTTCGACCGCCGGGTGCACGGCGGTTTTGGCATTATGCTAGACGATCTGATCGCCGGCCTGTTTGCCCTGGCCTGCCTGCAGGGCCTGGCTTTATTGCAGCTGTAAGCCGTAAGCTGAGCTAAGTCAGTAGGTTGCGAATGAGCGTAGCGAATTCCAACATGCAGCCGGCGCCGCCGGTTGTGTTGTGATTCGCTGCGCTCATCACAACCTACTCATTCCCCATTCCCCATTCCCCATTCCCCATTCCCCATTCCCCATTCCCCTGGCGTTTTCCCCTGTTTTCTTTTGCTTACGCTTGCTTTATCTTTCAGTAAAGGTTTAGTCATAAGTTCTGCGTTATTTTTCATCACTTGTTAAATGTGCTGATAAATTGACGCTGTTCTATTCAATCAGTCTTTGTTTTTGGCGTAATGCCGGATTAGAATGCACCTGGATGTTATTGTTTTGTTGCGTTTGATACGGGTGGCACATTGCCGAATGAGGCTATATTGAAGGCACCTTGAAGCCCGGTCACTCCTCAGGCGCAGCAACGGGAGCAAAACCCGTTTAAGGATGAGCATGTCGCTACTGGAAGTAAAAAACCTGCGGATTGAATATCCGTCCCGTCACGGCGTGATGGCCGCCGTGGAAGATCTCTCCTTCACCATTGAAAAGGGTGAAATACTGGGCGTGGTCGGCGAGTCCGGCGCCGGCAAGTCGACCATCGGCAATGCTGTGATCGACCTGCTCAGCCCGCCCGGACGCATTGCCAGCGGCGATGTGTATCTGGATGGCGAGAAAATCTCCGCGCTGTCGCCCAACGCCATGCGCACGGTGCGCGGCAAGCGCATCGGCTTTATTTTTCAGGATCCCATGACCTCCCTGAACCCGCTGTTTACGGTGGAGTTTCAGATGGTCGAGACCCTGCTGGCCAATACCAGTCTCAGCCGCGAGCAGGCGCGCAAGAAAGCCATTTCCCTGCTCGATGCGGTGGGCATTCCCCAGCCGGAGCTGCGCATTCAGCAGTATCCGCATCAGTTTTCCGGCGGCATGCGCCAGCGGGTGGTGATCGCCATTGCGTTGTCCTGCGATCCGGAGCTGATCATTGCCGACGAGCCCACCACGGCGCTGGATGTGTCGATTCAGGATCAGATCCTCAACCTCATTCGCGGCCTGTGCAAGGAGCGTAACGTGGGCTGCATGCTGGTGACTCACGATATGGGGGTGGTGTCGAACGTTACCGACCGGGTGGCGGTGATGTACCGCGGCAAACTGATGGAAATTGGCCCCACGGAACGAGTGCTGGGCACCCCCGAGCATGCCTATACCCGCAGTCTGATCTCCGCCGTGCCCCGCTCCGACATCAAGCTGCGCCGCTTTCCGCTGGTGTCCTATATCGAGGACGCCAAAGAGAAAGCCACTCTGGATCTGAAACACCACTGGCTGGGCCAGAGTCAGGATCAGCGCGACTATGAAGGCGCCCTGCTGCGGGTGGAGCACTGCAATCTGCGCTTTGTGACCAAAGACTCGATTTTTCCGTCCCGCCGGGAATATCTGCAGGCCACCAATGATGTGAGCTTTGAAATTCACGAAGGTGAAACCTTTGGCCTGGTGGGGGAGTCCGGCTCCGGCAAGTCCACCATTGCCCGGGCCATTACCGGCCTGTATCCGCCCGATACCGGCAAAATCTGGTTCGAGGGCATAGAGCTCACCGCCATCAAGACCGAGCAGGAGCGCCGCCCGCTGCGCCGGCAGATGCAGATGGTGTTTCAGAACCCCTATTCGTCGCTCAATCCGCGCATGCGGGTGGCAGACATTATTGCCGAGCCCATTCGCTTTCACGGTCTGGCCGAGAGCGAGGCGCGAATTCGCGGCATTGTGGCCGATCTGCTCGACTACGTGGGGCTGGGCCGGGCCGCCGGGGTGAAGTTTCCTCACGAGTTTTCCGGCGGTCAGCGCCAGCGCATCTCCATTGCCCGGGCGCTGGCCACCCGGCCACGGCTGCTGATCTGCGATGAGCCCACCTCGGCGCTGGATGTGTCGGTGCAGGCGCAGATCCTTAACCTGCTCAAGGATCTGCAGGACGAGCTCAGGCTCACCATGCTGTTTATCAGTCACGATCTGCCGGTGATCCGGCAAATGTGCGACCGCATCGGGGTGATGAAAAAGGGCACCCTGGTGGAGGTGGCCGCCACCGAGCAACTGTTTACCAATGCCGCAGATCCCTACAGCCGCTCGCTGATCTCGCTGATGCCCGAATTCAAGGGCATGTCCCGGGAAGGGCTGGATATTTCGCAACAGGCTTAAGAGCGCAACATTAACTCAAGTAAATGGAGTGTTACATGAAAAAAGGACTCAACAAAATAGCTGCCGCCCTGGTGGCCGCCGGTGTCGCCTTCAGTGTGCAGGCCGCCGACATTACCATTGCCTACGATGCCGATCCGGTCTCCATGGACCCGCACGAGCAGATCTCGGGCGCCACCCTGGAAATGTCGCACCTGGTGTTTGACCCCCTGGTGCGCTGGACCAAGGATTTTAAATTTGAGCCGCGGCTGGCTGAAAAATGGGAACGGGTGGACGACACCACCATGCGCTTTCATCTGCGCCAGGGTGTGAAATTTCACAGCGGCAACGACTTTACCGCCGACGACGTGGTATGGACTCTTAACCGTCTGAAATCTTCACCCGACTTCAAGGCCATTTTCGAACCCTTTGCCGAAGCGAAAAAGGTGGATGAGTACACAGTGGATCTGGTGACCAAGGGCCCGTTCCCGCTGGTGCTGAATACCGTGACCTATCTGTTCCCCATGGACAGCAAGTTCTACACCGGCACCACAGAGGACGGCAAAAACAAGAGCGAACTGGCCAAGCACGGCAGCACCTTTGCCTCTACCAACCCTTCAGGTACCGGCCCGTTCAAGCTGAAGTTCCGTCAGCAGGGCGTGAAGGTGGAATATGAGCGCAACGCCGATTACTGGGACAAGAATTCCCCCGGCAACGTGGAGCACATGACCCTGGTGCCCATCAAGGAAGACGCCACCCGGGTGGCCGCCCTGCTGGCCGGTGACGTGGACTTTATCAAGCCGGTGTCCCCCAACGATCACAAGCGTGTGCAGTCTGCCGATGGCGTCAAGCTGGTGACCGAGTCGGGCACCCGCATTATTACCTTCCAGCTGAACCAGGATCGTTTTGAGCCGTTCCGGGATGTGCGGGTGCGCCAGGCGGTGAACTACGCCATTAACCAGGAAGGCATCGTCAAGCGCATTATGCGCGGCTTTGGCACCACCGCCGGCCAGCAGGCCCCCGCCGGTTATGTGGGTCACAACCCGGAGCTGGTGCCCCGCTACGATCTGGAAAAGGCCAAGGCGCTGATGGCGGAAGCCGGCTACGCCGATGGTTTCAAGATCAGCATGATCGCCCCCAACAACCGCTATGTGAACGACTACCGTATTGCCGAAGCGGTCAAGGCCATGCTGGCGCGCATCAACATTGATGTGGAGCTCAAGACCCTGCCGGTGGCCCAGTACTGGCCCGAGTTCGACAAGTGCGCCGCCGACATGCTGATGATTGGCTGGCACTCCGACACTGAGGATACCGCCAACTTCTCCGAATTCCTCACCATGACCCGCAACGAGGAAACCGGCCGGGGCCAGTATAACTGTGGTCATTATGCCAACCCCGAGCTGGACCAGCTGATTGAAGCCGCCAACGTCGAAACCGACGGTGAAAAGCGGGAAGTCATGCTGCAGAAGGCGGAGAAAATCCTCTATGACGATGCCGCCTTTGTGCCCCTGCACTGGCAGGATCTGGCCTGGGGCGCCCGCAACAACGTTCAGGCCGAAGCCGTGGTGAACGCCATGGACTTCCCCTATCTGGGTGATCTGGTCGTCGAAGAATAAGACCTGGGAATAGGGAGTAGGGAATAGGGAATAGGGAATAGGGAGCAGGGAGTGGGTTTTGCCATTCCCTAATCCCTAATCCCCAATCCCTTTTTTTCGTCCCAACTCCCGCAGTTGGAATTTAAAGCATGTTTACTTTTTTACTTAAACGGGTGTTTCAGGCCCTGGTGGTGATGTTTGTCATCAGTCTGGTGGCCTTCTCGATTCAGGACAACCTGGGTGACCCTCTGCGCGAGCTGGTGGGGCAGTCGGTGTCGGAAGAAGTGCGTCAGCAGATGCGCGATGAAATGGGCCTGAACGATCCCTTTATGGTGAAATACGGCCGCTTTGTCAGCCAGGCCGTGCAGGGGGATTTTGGCACCTCCTATTTCTTCAAGCAGCCCACCATTGAGGTGATTTTCGACAAGCTGCCGGCCACCCTGGAGCTGGTGTTCTGCGCCAGCATTCTGATTATTGCCCTGAGCATACCGCTGGGGGTGTATTCGGCCATCAAGCCCAGAGCCGTGCTGTCCAAAATCATTATGGGCATCAGTATTGTGGGCATCTCGGTGCCGGTGTTCCTGACCGCCATTTTGCTGATGTATGTGTTCTCCATCGAGCTGGGCTGGCTGCCTGCCTATGGCCGGGGCGAGCTCACCAGCCCCCTGGGCTGGGAGTCGGGACTGTTTAACTGGCAGGGATTCCGCAACCTGATTTTGCCGAGTATTGCGCTGTCGTCCATTATGCTGCCGCTGTTTATTCGCCTGGTGCGCTCGGAAATGCTGGAGCAGCTCAGCGCCGAATATGTGAAGTTTGCCTGGGCCAAGGGCCTGGATAAATACCGCATCTGGTTTATTCATGCGCTGAAGAACACACTGCTGCCGCTGATCACGGTCGGTGGGGTGCAAATCGGTACCATGGTGGCCTACACCATTCTGACCGAAACCGTGTTTCAGTGGCCGGGCATCGGTCTGTTGTTCCTTGAGGCCATTACCCGGGTGGATACGCCGCTGATCACCACCTACGTGATTTTTGTGGGCTTTATCTTCGTGGTCACCAACACCATTGTCGATCTGATCTACGGCCTGGTGAACCCCACCGTTAACCTGGCAGCAAAGGGATAAGCACATGAGCACCGAACTTTCTCAAAGCCGCTGGGCCCGTTTTCGCCAGTCGGACTTTCTTTATCATTTTCTGCGCGACAAGGTCGCCATGGTCAGCTTTGCGGTGTTTGTGGCGCTGGTGGCGGCGGCCTTTCTGTCGCCGGTTATCGCGCCCCATAACCCTTACGATCTGGCCACCATCGACATTCTTGACTCCGAGCTGCCCCCCAGCTGGCAGGACATGGGTGACGAACGTTTTGTGCTGGGCACAGACGTGCAGGGCCGGGACATTCTCAGCACCATTCTCTATGGCTCGCGGGTGTCGCTGATCATCGGTCTGGGCGCGGTGGCGCTGCAGCTGGCCATTGGCATCGTGGTGGGCCTGAGTGCCGGCTATTTTGGCGGGCGTATCGACAACCTGCTGATGCGGGTGGCCGATGTGCAGCTGTCGTTCTCCACCATGATGGTGGCGATCATCGTGTCGGCGGTGTTTCAGGCCACCCTGGGAGCGGACTTTTACGCCCAGTATGCGGTGCTGATGCTGGTGGTGATTATCGGTCTGGCCGAATGGCCGCAATATGCCCGCACCATTCGCGCCACCGTGCTGGCGGAGAAGAAAAAGGAATATGTGGAGGCGGCGCAGGTGATGGGCTTCAAGTCCATGCGCATCATGTTCCGCCATATTCTGCCCAACTGTCTGTCGCCCATTCTGGTGATCTCCACGGTGCAGGTGGCCAACGCCATCATGAGCGAGGCGGCGCTGTCGTTCCTGGGCCTCGGCATGCCGGTGGACAAGCCTTCGCTGGGGTCGCTTATCAGCATGGGCTTCAGCTATATTTTCTCCGGCTCTTGGTGGATCACCGCCTTTCCCGGCATCTATCTGGTGGTGCTGGTGCTGGTGATCAACCTGCTCGGCGACTGGCTGCGGGATGTGTTTAACCCCAAGATTTACAAAGGGTAACTGAAGCTGGAAGCTGTCAGCTTTAAGCTATAACTCGCTCCCACGCTCCCGCGTGGGAGTGTATACCGGGTCTCCAGTCGGCGCTGGTAGAGATTACGGTATGCATTCCCACGCAGAGCGTGGGAACGAGGTCACCCCTTGAGGGCCTTCCCAATACGTTACCCCCGCGAAGGTTCCAAAATACGTCGCCCCCGCGAAGGTTCCAAAATACGTCGCCCCCGCGAAGGCGGGGGACCATGTGTGGCCTGGCACAGTGCTACAGGCCGGCGCCGGGCTGCCTGCGCGGAAATGACGAAAAGGTAAACTCGCCCCTACGTTCCCGTAGTTTAAGTAGATAATACCTATATCGACAGAGTTCAAGCAACCATCGGTGTGCTCAACTGAGGCTGATTTCATTACTGCTGTTTGATAAAACCTTAACAAACCTGAACCAAATTACCTATCAACTCTTCCATTTCTGAAACGTTGTGTACGTCAAGCATTACTGGATGAATCGTGACATCTTACTTTTTATGAGAGTCACTCGAGTTTTTTAAGTGAAATCACCCTTAGTTAGACTTCGTTATGTTCGATTTAATTGGTGTGTTTTTTGAGGTTATTTAACTTGTTGTTTTTTAATGTCTTTAACCAGGTTGCTTAGTCTTGCATTTGGTTTTTGTTGCGACTTCGTGTAATTTCTATATGCGGTCGGAGCAATTAGGTACTATATATCCCTATGAGCAGCAGGGAGCATAAAACGAACAGGGACAGTAGGTGAAAGGCTACAAAGCCATTACTACCCAGATCTTGGGGCAGGGTAGCTCAGCTGGGACGACAGCAAGAATGCCATTTCGGGTGGTGTCAAACGAATCTTGTTATTAATGGTTGTAGTGTATTTCCCGCTTTCCTTTTCTTTTATACCTAGGTCATTCTAATGGCAGCAGTGCTTACTCCAAATGTTATGGAATAGATTTCATTGCTGCCCTCGCCTTGAGACACTCCCTCTATCATATTGCACATTTACCGATGCGCACATTAATCGGTGCCTTGGCATTATTTTATTTATGCTAAATAAAGAAGGGAGTCTGACATGCCTAAAGCTAATAAAAATGATCATCCACTGGTCAACGGTAATAAGCCCGGCAAGGGAGGCCCTGACTTTGATCTGGGAGAACGTATCCGAGATAACTTGGGTATGAATGCTCAGCCGGAAGTGGATGATATTGATCTTTCTGCCGAAGAGGATGGCATTCCGGTGATCGGCCAGTTTGTGGTTACTGATCTCGACAGCAGCGATACCCACACCTTTACCATCACCAGTCAGCCCAGCGAAGGAGAGGTGCAAAATAACGGTGACGGCACGTTCAGTTTTGACCCCGGCAGCGATTTCCAGGAGCTGGGTGAAGGCGAGACCCGGCAGGTGAGTTTCACTTACACTGCTACCGATAGCAGTGATATGGATAATGCCACCAGTGAGGTTGGTACCATTACCATTACCGTCACCGGCAGCAACGACGATCCCGTGGTCTCGGCGGTGAGCGTGGCTGCCACCGAAGACGGCAATGCGGTCACCGGCAACTTTATGGTCAGCGATGCCGACAGCAACGATACCCATACCTTTACCATCACCAGCCAGCCCGCCGAAGGCAGCGTGGTCAACAACAATGACGGCAGCTTCAGCTTTGATCCGGGCACGGATTTTCAGGATCTGGCCGAGGGCGAGATCCGCCAGGTGAGCTTTGACTACACCGCCACCGACAGCGCCGGGGCCACCAGCAGCAGCGGTACCGTCACCATTACCGTTACCGGCGTCAATGACGCGCCGGAGGTCTCGGCGGTGAGCGTGGCCGCCACCGAAGACGGCAATGCGGTCACCGGCAACTTTGTGGTCAGCGATGCCGACGGCAGCGACAGCCACACCTTTGCCATCACCAACCCGCCTGCCGAGGGCAGCGTGGTCAACCACCACGACGGCAGCTTCAGCTTTGATCCGGGCACGGATTTTCAGGATCTGGCCGAGGGCGAAACCCGCCAGGTCAGCTTCACCTACACCGCCACCGACAGCGCCGGGGCCACCAGCAACGGCGGCACCGTCACCATTACCGTCACCGGCGTCAATGACGCGCCCGTGGTCTCGGCGGTGAGCGTCAATGCGGTGGAAGACGGTAATGCGGTCACCGGCAACTTTGTGGTCAGCGATGCCGACGGCAGCGACAGCCACACCTTTGCCATCACCAACCCGCCTGCCGAGGGCAGCGTGGTCAACCACCACGACGGCAGCTTCGGCTTTGATCCGGGCACGGATTTTCAGGATCTGGCCGAGGGCGAAACCCGCCAGGTGAGCTTTGACTACACCGCCACCGACAGCGCCGGGGCCACCAGCAACAGCGGCACCGTCACCATTACCGTCACCGGCGTCAATGACGCGCCCGTGGTCTCGGCGGTGAGCGTCAATGCGGTGGAAGACGGTAATGCGGCCACCGGCAACTTTGTGGTCAGCGATGCCGACGGCAGCGACAGCCATACCTTTGCCATCACCGGCCAGCCCGCCGAGGGCGCGGTCAGCAACAACAACGATGGCAGCTTCAGCTTTGATCCGGGCAATGACTTTCAGGATCTGGCCGAGGGCGAAACCCGCCAGGTGAGCTTTGACTACACCGCCACCGACAGTGCAGGGGCCACCAGCAGCAGCGGTACCGTCACCATTACCGTCACCGGCGTTAATGATGGTCCGGTGATCACCGCTGCAACCGCCACGGACTTAACTCCGGTCAAACTGCCTCAGGAACAAGTGGTGGGTTCCGGCATCGCCGGTCATTCCGGGTCACCTTCGGTGGCGGCTCTGGCGGATGGTGGTCATATCGTGGTGTGGACCGCCAATCACAGTGCCAATCCCGATGGTTCCAGCCATGGCGTTTATGGTCAGCGTTATGATGCCAATGGCAATGAAGTGGGTGGAGAGTTCCTAATTAATAGTTACATTCCCGGTACTCAGAGCAACCCTAGCGTCACTGGACTGGAGGATGGACGCTTTGTCGTGGTGTGGCAGGGCGTTGGCGGTGGAGGTGCAGACGAAATTTACCTTCAACTTTTTGATGCCGGCGGCAATGAGGTGGGGAGTGAGTACAGGGTTAATCCAAGCACGACCAACACTCAATTTGACCCCAGCGTCACCGCCCTGGCTGGTGGTGGCTTTGCGGTAAGCTGGACCAGCAATCATGGCGGTGATTACGACATCTATACCCGGCTGTTCGATAGCAATGGTGCCATCACGGGGGAGTTGTTGACTAACCATATAACGGTAGGCATGCAGTTCACTTACGGTTCGAGAGCCGAAACCGTCGCGGGCCTGAGTAACGGCCGGCTGGTGAGCGTCTGGACGGATGCCTCCGGTCAGGATGGCAGTAGTTCAGGCGTGTTTGCCCGGCTGTTTGAAAGTAATGGCACTGCCGTGACTGTTAACCCTGGTCAGTTTAAGGTCAACACGACGACCGCAGGCAGTCAATGGCTAGCTTCAGTGTCCGCTCTTGAAGGGGATGGTTTTGTTATCACCTGGAGAAGTTTGGACGGTTCAGCTAACGGTATCTTTGCCCAACGCTTCGATGGCGATGGTAACGCCGTTGGCACCGAGTTTCAGGTAAATAGCTATACCTTGAGCGAACAAGCTAACCCCAAGGTTCACGGATTAAAAGATGGCGGCTTTGTGATTGTATGGCAGTCTTATGGCGCAGATGGTGATGTTGATGGTATTTCAGGTCAGCGGTTTGATGCCAGGGGCAACCGCGTGGCAGGCGAGTTTGTTATCAATGACCGGCAACAGGGTTTTCAGCAGAATCCGGATCTGGCGGTAAGGGAAGACGGTGCCCTGGTGGTGGCATGGCTGGATGCCTCTGATGGACAGATGAGGCAAAAAGTGATTCGTTCCGACGACACTGTCACGCCGCTGAATATCGTGGATGAGTCCATTTTGGGGGGGCAAAAACCTGATCTGGCAGCCCTGGCCGACGGTGGTCATATCGTGGTGTGGATGGCCAGCAACGGTGCTAATCCCGATGCTTCGGGCTTTGGCATCTATGGCCGCCGTTTTGATGCCAATGGCGATGCGGTGGGCGATGAGTTTCTGGTCAATACCACCACGGCGAATACGCAGGAGTTCCCCCGTGTCGCCGCCCTTGAAGGCGGTGGTTTTGTGGTGGTCTGGCAAAGTCAGGATGGTGCTGGTTCGGGAATCTATGGCCAGCGTTTTGATAATAACGGCAATGCCATTGGCGCCGAGTTTCTCATTAACCAGAGTACGTTAACCTCTCAGTATTATCCCGGTATCACCGCCCTGGCCGGCGGTGGCTTTGCGGTTAGCTGGACCAGTATTCATGGTGGCGATAACGACACCTATACCCGGCTCTACGATGTCAACGGCACGGCCACCACCCCTGAGCTGCTGACCAATACCACCACCAATGGCGATCAGGCCACTTTTGGTAATACGACTCAGACGGTGGCGGGTCTGGCCAATGGCAGCCTGGTCAGTGTCTGGACGGATTATTCTGGGAGCGATGGTCAAGACAGCGGCATTTTTGCCCGCCTGCTGGATGATCAGGGCAACGCAATCGCCGTTAACGGCAGCACCGATGAATTTCAGGTCAATACCACTACGGCGGGCCATCAGATCGAGGCCTCGGTAGGGGCCCTGGATGACGGTGGTTTTGTTATCGCCTGGCAAAGTCCGGACGGTTCAAGTGATGGCATTTTTGCCCAGCGCTTCGATGGCACCGGCAACGCCGTCGGTGGCGAGTTCCAGGTTAATGTTCATACCTTTAATTTGCAGCAAAACGCTCGGGTGCAGGGCCTGAGCGACGGCGGTTTTGTGATTATCTGGCAGTCCTATCTGGCTGATGGCAGCCTTGATGGCATCTTGGGACGGCGTTTCGATGCCAGTGGCCAGGCGATGGGCGGTGAATTTGTGATTAACCCTCTAACTGTGGGGAGCCAAGCGAGCCCCTCGCTTGCGCTGCGGGCGGACGGCGCCCTGGTGGCGGCCTGGCAGCACAACGGCCAGCTGGTGCAAGAAGTGTTTGAGGATGTTAACGCTCTGGCAACGTCAGGCATGGACCAAGCGGTGACCGGCTCCGGCTCTGGCCCCGAGGTGACGGCTCTGGCCGATGGTGGCCACCTGGTGGTCTGGCATGCCGATGATGGCTCAGGTAACGGCATTTATGGCCAACGCTTCGATGCCAATGGCGGTGTGGTGGGCGGAGAGTTTCTGATCAATAGCACCACGGCGGATCAGCAGTCAAATCCCAGTGCCGCCAGTTTGAATGGCGGTGGTTTTGTGGTGGTCTGGCAAAGTGCCAATCAGGATGGCTCCAGTAATGGCATTTATGGTCAGTTATTCGATGCCAGTGATAATGAAATCGGAAATGAGTTTCTGATCAATCAGACAACCACTTCTGCTCAATACGAAGCTAGTGTCACAACTTTGGCCGATGGTGGCTTTGCGGTGAGCTGGTCCAGTGATCATACTGGTGATCTTGATATCTATACACGGCTTTATAGTGCCAACGGTACTGGCGCCATAGCCACTACCGGTGAATTACTGACCAATACCACCACAAGCGGTTACCAGGCCACCTTCGGCGCTCTCACCGAAACCGTGGCGGGCCTGGCCAATGGCCGTTTTGTGAGTGTATGGAGCGATAACTCAGGCGCTGATGGTAGCAATTGGGGCGTCTTTGCCCGGTTGCTGGATGCGCAGGGTAACGCAGTGGCGGTAAATGGCAGCACCGATCAGTTCCCGGTCAATACCACCACGGTGGACAACCAGTTCTATGCCTCGGTAGGGGCTCTGAATAGCGGTGGCTTTGTCATCGTCTGGCTTAGCCCGGAGGGCTCGGGAAACGGTATTTTCGCCCAGCGCTTCGATGGTGATGGTAATGCCGTGGGCGGCGAGTTTCAGGTCAACGGCTTTACTCAAAGTGAGCAGCTGTATCCTAAAGTACAGGGCCTGGACGATGGCGGCTTTGTGATTATCTGGCAATCCCAAGGCGCCGACGGCTTTAGCTATGGCATCGCCGGCCAGCGTTATGATGTAAACGGCAATGCGTTGGGTGGTGAATTTTCAATCAACAACCAAGCCGTGGGAAATCAATTTAACCCTTCCTTTGATGTGCGGGATGACGGCGCCCTGGTGGTGGCCTGGCAAGATAGTACAACCGGCGGTATCTCTCAGAAAATATTTCAACTGGACCCGCAAGGCGACATCGAGTTTGCCGATCTGGATCTGAACGACAGCCACCAGATCAGCGTGCTGGCGTTGGGCAACGGCTACCTGGGTACCCTGACCGCCATCCTGGCCGACAGCGCCAGCGGCGACGGCCAGGGCCGGGTGCACTGGCGCTTTGACTGGAGCGCCGCCGATCAGGCCGGCCTGGTGGCCGGGCAGCAGCTTAGCCAGCTTTACGGCATTCGCATTGAAGATGATGCCGGCGCCCAGGCTACCCAGTATTTGCTGGTGCAGATTGCCGACAGCGGCCTGGTAACCACCACCTTGCTTGCCCCCGAGGCGGTGCTGCAGGGTGGGCCGGGGGTCGATGGCCTGGCGGGCAGCGCCCTGGCGGAGCTGCTGCTGGGCGAGGGCGGCGCCGACACCCTCACCGGGGGCGAAGGCAACGACTGGCTCTTGGGCGGAGCGGATGCGGATGTATTTGTGTTTGGCGCCAGTTCAGGCCAGGACACCGTCATCGACTTTGCAGTGAACCAGGATCGGCTGCAACTGACCGATGGCGTGACCATCAACGGCTTGAATGAAATCGACACCGACGGTGACGGCAGCCTGGATGCCACCCGGGTGGATCTGGGCGATGGCAACCGGGTCACCCTGCTGGGCGTGATCGGCCTAGGTTCGGCCGAGGAGCTGACCGACCCGAACGATGCCCCGGTGATCACCGCCAACCTGGCCACAGGCTTGCGTCCGGCCCGGCCGGTATCAACGCTGGATCAGTCGGTCGGGCCCGATATTGCCGGGCACGGCGGCACGCCCTCGGTGGCGGCCCTGGCCGACGGCGGCCATCTGGTGGTGTGGACGGCCAGTGACGGCGCTAACCCCGATGCCTCGAGCTCCGGCGTTTATGGCCGCCGCTTTGATGCCAATGGCGACACGGTGGGCGCTGAGTTCCTGATCAACACCACCACGGTCAATTCGCAGCATTACCCCAGTGTCACCGGCCTGGCGGGAGGCGGTGCTGTGGTGGTGTGGCGAGGCAATGGCCTCGGCGATGGGAGCGGCATCTTCGGCCAGTTGCTTGATGCCAGCGGTGCTCCAAGCGGCGGCGAGTTTCTGATTAACCAGAGCACTGCCAGCACTCAGGAACAGCCCAGCGTCACCGCCCTGGCCGGTGGCGGCTTTGCGGTAAGCTGGTACAGCTATCATGGCGGTGATGCCGATATCTATACCCGGTTTTTTGATGCCGGCGGCACCGCCACCAGCAACGAGCTGCTGACCAATACCACCATCACCGGCGATCAGGTTACCGAAGGCCATCAAGCCGAAACGGTAGCGGGCCTGGCCAATGGTCGTCTGGTTAGCGTCTGGGTTGACCGATCCGGCGCCGATGGCAGTGGCGTTTTCGCCCGCTTGTTGGAAAGCGACGGCACTCCGGTCGCCATCGGTGGCAGCAGTGATGAGTTCCAGATCAATACCACCACGGCGGGAGGCCAGTTTTGGGCCTCGGTCGGCGCCCTGAATAACGGCGGTTTTGTGATTAGCTGGTATAGCGGCGGTGATATTGTTGCCCGGCGTTTCGATGGCGATGGCAACGCCCTGGGAAGCGAGTTCCAGATAAACAGGGAGCCTTTTAGTACCAGCCAGTTTAACCCCAAGGTGCAGGGGCTGAATGACGGCGGTTTTGTGATTGTCTGGGCGACGTTACCCCTGGATGGCGACGGTTACGGCATTGCCGGCCAGCGTTACGATGTTAATGGCAACCGGGTGGGGGATGTGTTTATCGTTAACGACCAGACCTTGGGTAACCAAAGCGCTCCGGATTTGGCGGTGCGGGCGGACGGCGCCCTGGTGGTAGTCTGGCGTGACCAGTATACCGGTGAGATGGCGCAGAAAATCATTGAAAGCCCGGCCGATGTTACCCTGGCGGGGTTTGTTAACGAGGTGATCCAGAATAACCAAAGCCCCGCCATTACCGCCCTGGCCGACGGCGGCCATCTGCTGGTATGGATGGCCAGCCACAGCGGCAACCCGGATGCTTCTGGCTACGGCGTCTACGGCCGGCGTTTCGATGCCGAAGGCCAGGCGGTGGACGGCGAGTTCTTGATCAACACCACCACCAACGGCGATCAGCGCTACCCCAGCGTCGCCGGCCTGGAGAACGGTCATGTGGTGGTGGTCTGGCAAAGCCAGAATCTGGATGGCTCGGGAAACGGCATAGTGGGCCGGTTATATGACGCCAACGGCACCGCCATCGGCGGCGAGTTCCTGATAAACCAGGGCACCGCCAATGAGCAAATTGAATCCAGCGTGACCGCCCTGGCCGGCGGCGGCTTTGCGGTCAGCTGGAGGAGCGATCATGGCGGCAGTGCCGATATCTATACCCGGCTCTACGATGATAACGGTTCTGCCACCACCAATGAACTGCTGACCAATACCACCACAAGCGGCACTCAGGCGACCTTTGGCTCCACGGCCGAAACCGTGGTGGGTCTGGCCAATGGTCGCCTGGTGAGCGTGTGGATCGATTCTAGCGCCGATGGCAGCGGCTACGGCGTCTTCGCCCGGCTGCTGGATAACCAGGGCATCGCGGTGGCGGTGAATGGCAGCACCGATGAATTCCAGGTCAATAGCACCACGGCGAGCAATCAGTGGGTGGCGTCTGTCGGGGCCCTGGATGACGGTGGTTTTGTCATCGCCTGGCAAAGCCCGGACGGTTCAAATGACGGCATTTTTGCCCAGCGCTTCGATGGCGACGGCAACGCCCTGGGCGGCGAATTTCAGGTCAATCTCTATACCGAGAGCTTGCAGCAAAACGCCAGGGTGCAGGGGCTGAGCGACGGCGGCTTTGTGATCCTCTGGCAGTCCAATGGGGTCGACGGCAATAGCTGGGGCATCTCGGGCCGGCGTTATGATGCCGGCGGCCTGGCGCTGGACGATGAATTTGTGGTGAATACCCTCACCTCGGGCAGCCAGACCAACCCTGCTGTAACGCTGCGGGCAGACGGCGCCCTGGTGGCGGTCTGGCAGGATAGCGGCCAGTTAATGCAAAAGGTGATCGAGCACACCGCCACCCTGCCGGCCACGGGCCAGGACCAAGCGGTGAGCAACTCCGGCTCTGCCCCCGAGGTGACGGCCCTGAATGACGGTGGCCATCTGGTGGTGTGGTATCAATTCAACGGCGGAAGTCAGGATATTTTCGGCCAGCGCTTCAATGCCAATGGCGATGCGGTGGGCGGCTCCTTCCTGATCAATACCACCACGGCGGATCAGCAATATTACCCCAGCGCCGCCGGCTTGGAGGGCGGTGGTTTTGTGGTGGTCTGGCATAGCCTTAACCAGGATGGCTCGGGCGCTGGCGTCTACGGCCAGCGCTACAATGCCAGCGGAGTGGCGCAGGGCAGCGAGTTTTTGATAAACGAGTCCACTGTCGGCGAGCAGTATGATGCCAGCGTTGCCGCCCTGGCCGATGGCGGCTTTACGGTAAGCTGGACCAGCAGGCAAAGTGATAGTGGTGATATCTATACCCGCTTTTACGATGCCGGCGGCAACGCCACCACCGGTGAGTTGCTCACCAATACCACCATCGCCGGCACCCAGGTGACGCAAGGCAGTAGCGCCGAGACGGTGGCGGGCCTGGCCAATGGTCGCCTGGTCAGCGTATGGAGCGATAGCTCAAGCGCCGATGGCAATGTCTGGGGCGTTTTCGCCCGGCTGTTTGCAAGCGACGGCACCCCGCTGGCCATAGGTGGCAGCACCGATGAATTCCAGGTCAATAGCACCACGGCGGGTACCCAGTACTTTGCTTCCGTGGGGGCCCTGAATGACGGCGGCTTTGTGATTGTCTGGAAAAGTTCGGATGGCTCTGGCTTCGACATTTTTGCCCAGCGCTTCGACGGGGACGGCAACGCCGTGGGCGGTGAGTTCCGGGCCAACAGCCAAACACCTGGACAACAGGGCAACGCCAGGGTGCAGGGCCTGGACGATGGCGGCTTTGTGATTATCTGGGAGTCGGAAGGAGTGGATGGCAACGGTGTTGGCATCGCCGGCCAGCGCTATGATGCCAACGGTAACGCCATCGGAGATGAATTTGTGGTTAACGGCAATACGGTCGGCTATCAGGGCCAGCCTTCTTTCTCGGTCCGGGGCGACGGCGCCCTGGTGGTGGCCTGGTATGATAGCCCGGGAATTGCCCAGAAAATCATCGACCTGGAGCCCCAGAACGAGATTTATTTCTCCGATCTGGATCTGAACGACAGCCACCAGGTCAGCGTGCTGGAATTGGACGGCGGCTACCTGGGCACCCTGACCGCGACCCTGGCCGACAGCGCCAGCGGCGACGGCCAGGGCCGGGTGCACTGGGACTTCTCGTTAAGCGCCGCCGAGCAGGCCGGCCTGGAGGCCGGGCAGCAGCTCAGCCAGCTGTACGGCATTCGCATTGAAGACGCCGACGGCGCCCTGGCCACCCAGTATTTGCTGGTGCAGATAGCCGACAGCGGCCTGGTAACCACTACCTTGCTTGCCCCCGAGGCGGTGCTGCGGGGGGGGCCGGGGGCAGACGGCCTGACGGGCAGCGCCCTGGCGGAACTGCTGCTGGGCGAGGGCGGCGTCGACACCCTCACCGGGGGAGAGGGCAACGACTGGCTCTTGGGCGGCGATGATGCGGATGTATTTGTGTTTGGCGCCAACTCGGGCCAGGACACCATTATCGACTTTGCGCCCGGCCAGGATCAGTTGCAACTGACCGATGGCGTGACCATCAACAGCCTGAATGAGACCGATACCGACGGCAACGGCAGCCTGGATGCCACCCAGGTGGATCTGGGCGATGGCAATCAGGTCACCCTGCTGGGCGTGACCGGCATTACCGACCCCAACGATCTGCTGAGCTGAGGAGGCCGATATGAATGCCAAGTCCGTGTTTCACCGCCCCTTGGGGCGGTTATGGGGAGCCATGGCCTGGGTGCTGCTGTTCAGCATGGCCGTTAACTTGCTGATGCTGGCCACTCCCATTTACATGCTGCAGGTCTATGACCGGGTGCTCAACTCCCGCTCCCAGGACACCCTGTTGTTGCTCACCCTGATGGTGTTGGTAGCGCTAGCCACCATGGCTGCCCTGGAAGTAGTGCGGGGCTGGCTGATGGTTAGGCTGAGCCGCTGGCTGGATAACCACTGGGCCAATGAATTGCTGGCGGCGGAGATCCGCGCCGCCGGCCAAGGGGGAGCGCCCTCGGTGCAGGGGCTGCGCGAGCTGGAGCGGCTGCGGGGCTTTTTGTGCGGCCCCGCCGTGTTGGCGTTGCTGGACTGCCCTTGGGTACCGGTGTTTCTGGCCTTTGTATTTGTGCTTCACCCCCTGCTGGGATGGGCCGCCAGTGCCGGTGCCCTGGTACTGTTTGTGCTGGCGTTGCTGAACCAGTGGCTAACCCGCCGGCTGCTGGCGGCGTCGGCCGGTGCCGGCCGGCAGGCGATGGAACGTGCCGAAGGCGCGGTGCGCAACGCCGACGCCATTCACGCCATGGGCATGATGCCCCAGTTGCTGACGCACTGGCGCAGCAGCTACAACAGCGGGCAGGCGGCCCAGTGCCGGGCCAGCGAACGAGCCGGCCTGGTGACGGCCGGCTCCAAGTTTGTGCGCCTGGGGTTGCAGGTTATGATGCTGGGAGCCGGCGCCTGGCTGGTGATCCAGGGCGAGCTGACTAGTGGTGGCATGATTGCCGGCTCCATTCTGATGGGGCGGGCCCTGGCCCCGGTGGAGCAATCCATTGCCTCCTGGCGGACCATGTTGTCGGCACTGGGCGCCTACCGCAAGGTAAGGGCCATGCTGGCACCCATTGCCGACACTGCCCCTGCTCTTGCCATGCCCGAGCCTGCCGGCAAACTCACGGTAGAAGGGCTGACTTACTACCATCCCGGCTGCCAGTCCCCCCTGCTCAGGGGCATTGGCTTTGAGCTGGCGCCGGGGGAGGTGCTGGGCATTATCGGTCCTTCGGGAGCGGGCAAGTCCACCCTGGTCCGGTTGCTGCTTGGCAATATCAGGCCTCAGGCGGGAGAAGTGCGCCTGGACGGGGTGGAAATGAGCCAGTGGCCGTCTGAGGAAAAAGGACCTCACTGCGGTTATCTGCCTCAGGATGTGGAGCTGTTTTCCGGTACGGTGCGACAGAACATTGCCCGTATGGGAGAAGAAGATTCACCACAAATTCTGGAAGCGGCCCAGGCGGCGGGATGCCACCAGTGGATATTGCGGCTGCCTCAGGGCTACGACACCGAAATAGGAGACGGCGGGCGCGCCTTGTCCGGTGGTGAGCGTCAGCGCCTGGCCCTGGCCCGCGCCCTGTTTGGCAAACCGATTCTGGTGGTGCTGGACGAGCCCGGTGCCAGCCTGGATAACCTGGGCGAGCAGGCACTGCAGCAGGCCATAGGCCGGCTCAAGGAAAGAGGCGCGACAGTGGTGCTGATTGGCCACAGACCCGCCACCATGCAGCAGGTAGACAAGGTGCTGGTGCTGCAACAGGGGCAGGTGGCCGCCTTTGGCCCCAGGGAAGAAGTGATGGCGCCACTGGTGCAACATGCGGGAGGTCAACATGGATAAGTCGACGCACACAATTGGTCTGGCGGCGCCGGTGTTGGTGGGGGTACTGGTGCTGGCGCTGTTTTTTGGTGGTCTGGGGGCCTGGGCCTTTCTTTCTCCGCTGGACAGTGCGGCCCTGGCACCGGGGCTGGTCAGTGTGGAGTCCAGGCGCAAAACGGTGCAGCATCTGGAGGGCGGAATTGTTAAAGATTTGCTGGTGCAGGATGGTGATCAGGTTCGGCGCGGGCAGGTGCTGGTTGAGCTGGACGCGACTCAGGCCAGAGCCAACCTGGAGTTGTTGGAAGGGCGTTATCTGGGAGCCAGGGCGCTGGAGGCCAGGCTGATGGCGGAGCGGGATGGCGAGACCGAGCTGCCGTTGCCGGCAGCGGCACCGGTGGAAGGCAAGCTGGAGCGCTGGGCCGATATTTTTTCGGTGCAGCAGCGGATCTTCGCCACCAACAGGGAATACCTGGCCAGACGTCACGATATTATTGCCCAGGGTATTCACCAGTATCAGGCTGAGATGGACGGATTGGGGGAGTTTATTCAGGCTCAGCGGGGGAGGGTAGCCTTGATCCGGGATGAGATTGGCAGCAACCGCAAACTGGTGGAAAAAGGACTGGCCAGCAAGCCACGGCTGCTGGAGTTGCAAAAGGAGCTGGCCGAGGCCCGGGGGGAAATCAGTAAAAGCCGGGCCCGGGTGGCCCTGTTGCACCAGAGTGTTGCCGAGAATGAGATCCGTTTCGATGAGTTGCGGGTGTCCCACCTGAGTAAGGTGGTGGCCGAGTTGCGTGAGGTGCAGTCGGAATTGCTGGATCTGAATGAACAGCTCAGGGCGGCCAGAGATGTACTGGCCAGAACTGTCTTGCGTGCGCCTCTGGATGGCGTGGTGGTCAATATGCAACTGCATACTTTGGGCGGGGTGGTGTCACCGGGACAACCCATACTCGACATAGTGCCCAGCGATGAGCCCTTGGTGATAGAAGCCAGGATAGATCCTGTAGACATTGAGGTAGTACGACCCGGCCTGGATGCGCTGGTGCATCTGCCCGCCTTTAATATGCGCTACATGCAGCCCTTGCCGGGGAAAGTACAACGGGTGTCGGCGGATCGACTGGTGGATGAGCAAACCGGGCAGGGGTATTTTCTTGCCAGGGTGGCGCTGGGGGAGGATGCAACAACGGCGTTGCCCGCCGGGGCCGAGCTTTATCCCGGCATGCAGGCGGAAGTGATCGTTTTGACCGGTGCCCATACGCCCATTGATTACCTGCTGGACCCCCTGCGACGAGGGCTGAACCGGGCGATGCGGGAGCAATAAGGCTTTCAGAAAGCGCCCCCGCGAAGGCGGGGGACCATGTGTGGCCCGGCGCAGTGCTACAGGCCGGCGTCGGGCTCCTGGATTTCCGCCTGCGCGGAAATGACGGCATGTCACAGGCGCCTGCATTGTTGGGATTCGCTTCGCTCATCACAACCTACAGCCTTACAGCTCGCGGTGTTTATGGTTATCATCCGCCTTTACCGTCGTTATCCCGGAGCCTGCCTTGCTCGCCACCCTGTATTCGCTGTTTCCCCTGTCTTTGCGCCGGCAACTGGCCGGAGGCCTGATCCTGGCGGCCATGGCGATGATTGCCGCCGGTCTGCTGGGGCTGGGGATTGCGCCGCACTGGGCGGGGCTGGCGTACTGGTGTGCGGCGGCGCTGCTGTGGCCGGGGCTGGCCAAACGCAACCGCACCCAGGCGCTGGTGTTGTTGCTGGTGGGGGGCGGCTGCCTGGTCTGGAGCGCAGGGCAGGGGGCCGAGGTGGATCCGCAGCGGCTGGTGGCGGGCAACAGCGGCTTGTTGTCCATGCTGGTGGCGGTCAGCTTTTTAAGCCTGGTGAGCCGGCCACAAACCGAAGACGACGAGCGTTCGCCCAAAGGCAAGCGGGCGCTGGCGTCCACCCTGGCGGCGGTGCATTTGTTTGGCTCTGTGATCAATTTGTCGTCGGTGTTTATTATCGGCGATCGTCTGTCCCGGCGCGGTAGTGTGACCCGGGAGCAGGCGCTGGTGCTGATCCGCGGCTTTACCGCCGCCGCCTTCTGGTCGCCGTTTTTTGTCGCCATGGCGGTGTCGCTGAGCGTGGCCCCCGATGCCCGGCTGGCGACCCTGTGGCTGGTGAGCATGCCCCTGGCACTGTGCAGCCTGCTGCTGCCGGGTTTGCTGGCGGCGGCGGTGCTGACACTGCATGAGCTGAAGCCGGCGCTCTCCATTCTGGCGGTGATCACCCTGATGGCACCGGCGCTGACCCTGGCCATTCTCACGGTAAAGCGGCAACGACCGCTGGCGGTGGTGGCCGGGCTGGTGAGTGGCCGGCTGCCGCAAATGGGCAACGAGCTGGCGCTGTTTCTGGCCGCCGGGGTGCTGGGCTATGGCCTGGAAACCCTGTTTTCCACCCTGGGCGGCAGCCTGCCACTGACGCACTTTGGCCCGGTGGAGGCCAGTGTGACCTATTCGGCCACGGTAGTGCTGTCGTTGCTCGGTATTCATCCCATTATCTGTATCTCGCTGGCAGGGGCGGTGCTGATGCCCCTTGAGCCCGACCATACCCTGCTGGCGCTGGTGTTTTTGTCGTCCTGGGCGGTGGGCACTTCCACCGGGCCGCTGTCGGGCATTAACCTGGCGTTTCAGGGCCGTTACGGGCTGGACTCGTTCCGCATTATGCGCTGGAATCTGGGCTATGCGGCGGCCATGTCGGCGTTGGTGGTGGTGGCCATTTTTGTGCTGGCGGCGCTGCCCGGGCTGGCATAACCGTCTGGGCAATGTCACAATCATGCCCTGCGGAAGGGGCCTCCCGGCTCCACAGGAGACCAACGTGAAATTTATCTGGCTAAAGGTGTTGCTGACCGTGATTATCTTCGCCGGCCTGTTTGGCTGGGTATACTATAAGGTGGCCAACGGCGGTATCTGAGCAGGCTACCGGACTGCATGCCGGAATCAAGGGGGCGGTCCGGCCGTGAAAGACGGCAGAAAATACGGAGCCGGGGCGTTGAGCCGGTTCTGCACAAAAAGTGCACGCAAACCCGCTCGGGCCATTTGCGCGCGGCTGGGTTCTACTGCATAATGTGCGCCTCGAAATCTGAGGTGCGGTGTGCTGGTACTCTTCGCATGCTCCGTCTACTTCTTTAATCAACCATATAAAGTTGCATCATGTCTGATTTATCACATTACAGAAACATCGGTATTTTTGCTCACGTTGACGCGGGCAAGACCACCACAACCGAACGTATCCTCAAGCTGACCGGTAAAATCCACAAGGCGGGCGAGACCCACGACGGTGAGTCCACCACCGACTTCATGGAGCAGGAAGCCGAGCGGGGTATTACCATCCAGTCTGCTGCTGTTAGCTGCTTCTGGAAAGGTCACCGTTTCAACGTTATCGACACTCCCGGACACGTTGACTTCACCGTTGAAGTATACCGTTCACTGAAAGTACTGGATGGCGGTATCGGCGTATTCTGTGGTTCCGGCGGTGTTGAGCCCCAGTCCGAAACCAACTGGCGCTATGCCAACGAATCCGGCGTTGCCCGTATCATCTTCGTGAACAAGCTGGACCGTCTGGGCGCCGACTTCCTGCGCGTAGTTCAGCAGACCCGCGACGTACTGGCTGCCAACCCGGTAGTAATGGTTCTGCCCATCGGCCGTGAAGACGAGTTCAAGGGTGTGGTTGACCTGCTGACCCGCAAGGCCTATATCTGGGACGACTCCGGTGATGCCGAAAACTACACCATCGAAGACGTGCCGGCCGACATGGTTGACATGGTTGAAGAATACCGTGAGCAGCTGGTAGAAAGCGCCGTTGAACAAGACGACGACCTGATGGAAGCCTACATGGAAGGTGAAGAGCCCTCCATCGAAGACATCAAGCGTTGTATCCGTAAGGGTACCCGCACCATGGCCATCTTCCCGGCCTACTGTGGTTCCGCGTTCAAGAACAAGGGCATGCAGCTGGTGCTGGACGCCGTGAACGACTACCTGCCGAGCCCGACCGAAGTTGATCCGCAGCCGCTGACCGACGAAGAAGGCAACGAGACCGGCGAGCACGCCATCGTAGACGCCGACGCCCCGCTGAAAGCGCTGGCGTTCAAGATCATGGACGACCGTTTCGGCGCCCTGACCTTCGTACGTATCTACTCCGGCCGCATCAAGAAGGGTGACACCATCCTCAACAGCGCCACCGGCAAGACCGAGCGCGTAGGCCGCATGGTAGAAATGCAGGCCGACGAGCGTACCGAGCTGGACTCTGCCCAGGCTGGTGACATCATCGCCATCATCGGTATGAAGAACGTGCAGACCGGTCACACCCTGTGTGATGTCAAGCACCCCTGCACCCTGGAAGCCATGGTGTTCCCCGAGCCGGTAATCTCCATTGCCGTTGCGCCGAAGGACAAGGGCGGTTCCGAGAAGATGGGCGTGGCCATCGGTAAAATGGTTGCCGAAGATCCGTCTTTCCGCGTAGAAACCGACGAAGATTCCGGTGAAACCATCCTGAAAGGCATGGGCGAACTGCACCTGGACATCAAGGTAGACATTCTGAAGCGTACCTACGGCGTTGAGCTGATTGTAGGTGAGCCGCAGGTAGCCTACCGCGAAACCATCACCGCTCAGGTTGAAGACAGCTACACCCACAAGAAGCAGTCTGGTGGTTCCGGTCAGTACGGTAAGATCGACTACATCATCCGTCCGGGCGAAGCCAACACCGGTCTGGTGTTCAAGTCTTCCGTAGTGGGTGGTAACGTACCGAAGGAATTCTGGCCCGCCATCGAAAAGGGTGTTGCCAGCATGATGAAGACCGGCCCGATCGCTGGCTTCCCGGTACTGGACATCGAGTTCGAACTGACCGACGGTGCCTACCACGCGGTTGACTCCTCCGCCATCGCGTTCGAAATCGCCGCCAAGGGCGCCTTCCGTCAGTCTCTGCCGAAAGCTCAGCCCCAGCTGCTGGAGCCGATCATGAAGGTTGACGTGTTCACTCCGGAAGATCACGTGGGTGACGTTATCGGTGACCTGAACCGTCGTCGCGGCATGATCAAGGATCAGAACGCGGGCGTGACCGGCGTGCGCATCAAGGCTGACGTACCCCTGTCCGAAATGTTCGGTTACATCGGCTCTCTGCGTACCATGACTTCTGGCCGCGGCCAGTTCTCCATGGAATTCTCTCACTACGCTGCCTGCCCGGCCAACGTGTCCGAGAAAGTGGTAGCTCAGGTGAAAGAGCGCAAGGCCGCCGAAGCCAAGAAGTAAGTTCGGCTAACCCCGAATACTTCGATAAAAACCGCTGCTTCGGCAGCGGTTTTTTTTGCCCGGAACATCAGCGAACGCAATGCGAAGCAGCAGCGTGGTTGCGCTCCGCTGACACGCTTCCAGCCCCTCCCTGGGTCGCTCGGCACATGCCATCCCTGGCATGTGACGGTCAGCTCCGGCAATCCCCGCTGCTGCTTCGTGATACTACAGAGTTGTCTGCTTGCTATCACTCCCGCACTTTCATTCGTCGCTCCCGCGAAGGCGGGAGCCCATTCCACAAACACCGCTAAACCCAACGGCGGCGGGCAGGGTCTATGCCGCTTATGGCGGTGTCTATATTTTTGTGGCGATACTTTGGTTGTGGGCAGTGGACGGCATTCGCCCCACCTTATGGGATCTGGTGGGGGTATCAGTCGCCTTGCTGGGAATGGCGATCATCATGTTCGCTCCCAGAAGCGTATAGTTAATGCAGCGTCAGCCACTCGGAGGTTCGTATGAGCAAAAAAGTGAAGTTTACGGCCGGCCGCAATATCGCGCTTAAGATACCGCCTCACTTGTACGATGAAACGGTGCGCTTCTATCGTGATGTTCTCGGTTTTCGGGAAATAACGGAGCAGGCACCTGCCGTGGGCTTTCAGTTTGGCACCAACAATCTCTGGCTCGATTCCGTTCCGGGGCTGAGCCAGGCCGAAACCTGGCTTGAAGTGGTCACCGATGATATTGACGGTGCCGCACAGCAGCTTAACGCGGCGGGCGTGGTGCGCCGTGACGAGATTGAGCCGCTGCCAGAGGGTATGCAGGCGTTCTGGATATCGAGCCCGGCATCCATCATTCACCTGGTCTGCCAGGATGCCGCGTCCTGGTCTTAGACGCGGTCATATCAGATAAACCCATGCTCTATTTCGCTTACGGCTCCAATCTATCTCTTGCCCGCATGCGCGCTCGGGTGCCTTCCTCTAGAGTGATTGCGGTGGCCCAGCTCAGCCGGTACCGGCTGATGTTTCACAAGGTCGGCCAGGACGGCTCGGGCAAGTGCGATATTGTCAGCACCGGGCAGCCGAGCGACCTTGTTTACGGTGTAGTGTATGATATTTCGCCGGCGGAGAAGCCCTGGCTGGATCGGGTGGAAGGGCTGGGTGCCGGTTATGCTGAAAAGCCGGTACGGGTGATAACACTGTCAGGAGCCGAACTGGCGGCGGTGTGTTATGTCGCCACCCATATCGATGCCGGCCTGATGCCGTTTTCATGGTACAAGGCCCATGTGCTGCACGGCGCCGAGGAGCATGGTCTGCCGGCCGACTATCTCAGGGCGCTGGGTGCGGTTGCGGCAATTGAAGATTCAAATCGGGAGCGCCACCGGCGGGAGACCGGGCTTTACCAATGATGTGATAATGGAGCCGTCATGAAAATTGTATCTTTTACCGAAGTCAGTAACCGCCTGAAAGCGGTGCTGGGTGACGTTGTTAATGACGCCGATGTGACCATTATTACTCGTAAAAACTCTGAAGATGTCGCTTGAGTATTACAACAGCCTGATGGAAACGGTGTATCTGCTGTGCTCTTTCGAAAATGACAGGCACCTTGAGCGCTCAATAGCACAGTATCGGGCAGGCCATACCACTGGCTGAGAACTAACGAAACTGCTGCAGCCAGCGTTTGCTAAGCCGGAAACTTTACAGTCCAGAAAGGAGCGGTTATGACGATATATTCCGGTTCTTGCCTGTGTGGCACTGTGCGTTTTGAAGTCAAAGGCGAGTTCGACAGCTTTTATCTGTGTTATTGCCGGCGCTGTCAAAAAGACACGGGATCGGCCCATGGGGCTAACCTGTTCTCCCAATCGGCCAGGCTGAGCTGGACGTCGGGCGTGAATGCGGTGGCGTCTTTCACGCTTCCCGGCACTCGCCACAGCAAATGCTTCTGCAAGCATTGCGGCTCGGCCTTGCCAAACACTCAGGTTGCCGGCTTGCTGGTGGTGCCGGCTGGGAGCCTGGACACTGAGGTTTCCCTGTTGCCCGCGGCACGTATTTTTACCTGCCGCCAGATGAATTGGAGCAAAAAGTCAGATGGAGTGCCGGTGTTCAAGAAGATGCCAGTTTGAGCTAAGCTCATCATCACTCTTGGTTTTACAAGGTTTTTATTAATGAAAGAAAGTGACTGGAAGAAATTTAGAGTGATTAAAGAGCAGGCTCTGGATAGATTCTGCACTCAAATACTGAGCGAGTGTGAGCAAGTGATCACTCATCAGGATGAGCGGGCACATCAGCGCTATTTGGCACTGTTTGATCTGATGAATAAGCGTGATGAGGAAGTGTCAGAGATATTTGATGGCCACAGCCGCTCCCAGGCCCGGTTACAGCTGCTGGCCATGCGATCCAGAGGGCTGGCAGATGATAAGCTGGTGGCGGAACTGTCTGAAGAGTTTCAGGCACAAACAAATCCTCATAGGAGTTAATAAACAGCCATAAGGCTACATTCCAACTGCACCTGCCTGTACCATTAGCGGTTTACTCCTGCACAGAGCGCTGTTATTTGATGTCCACCTTTCTCTCCGGCTTTGCTTTGAGCTTTTCTCTGATCCTGGCCATTGGCTCCCAGAACGCCTTTGTACTGAAACAGGGTATTAAACGCCACCATGTGTTTGTGGTGTGTGCGGTGTGCGCCCTGTCCGATGCGGTGCTGATCTCGCTGGGCGTGGCGGGCTTTGGGGCCATTGTGCAGCAGTTTCCGGCCATTGAGACCCTTGCCCGCTATGGCGGGGCGGCCTTTCTGGCGGTATATGCCTTTCTGAGTTTTAAATCGGCCTTCAGTACCACCCATGCCATGACGGCTTCGGGCGAAACCCGGCAGTCGCTGCTGAAAACCGTGGCCATCTGTCTGGCCTTTACCTGGCTGAACCCTCATGTCTATCTGGATACGGTGGTGTTGCTGGGCTCCGTTTCCACTCAATATCAGGCTCAGGGAATATTTGCGCTTGGGGCCATCTGTGCCTCCATGGTGTTCTTTTTCAGTCTGGGCTACGGCGCCCGCGTGCTGGCTCCGGTGTTTCAGCGGCCCCGGGCCTGGAAGGTGCTGGAGTTTGTGGTGGGGGTCATGATGACCACCATTGCGGTAACCCTGGTGCTGGGGGTGTAAAAAAGCGAAGCCGCCTGGCTTCGCTTTTTTGTCTGGATGTTGCCGTTAGCACCGGAGCCATTTGCCCTGGACTCCCGCCTTCGCGCTGAGGGCTCCCCAGTTTTTTGGGATCATGCCGAAACACCCAATGAGAGTACATAAAGCCGGCTCAGTCGTGCCAGGGCTCGCTCCAGGAGCGAGCCCGTTACTCGCCGGGGTTCATGAAACAACATTTGTTTGCCCAAGGTCAAAAAGGACAGCACCCGGCGTTGCGCCGTATTGGCTTGGTAGCGCCGGTGCCATCCTTGGTGCTCCGCTTCGAATCCCACCAGCCACAGCATCAGCGTGGCGACCTGCGCAATCA
>NZ_QAGM01000067.1 GCF_003049725.1 Oceanimonas marisflavi | reverse complement strand
TTCGTGTCCAGCGTTGCAACGTACGGATACTGATCCCCAGCTCGCGACAGGCCATTTCTTTGCGTGCTCCGGCCCGCATCGCTTCCTCAATCAGCGCCACAGCGTGTTGGCGATCTGAGACGCTGATCATTCGTCCTCGTCCTTCCCCCAGATCGCATTGGCCTTTTTTCGCAGTACCAGCAGCGCAGCGGTTTCAGCGAGGGCTTTTTCCTTGCGTCGAAGCTCCTGCTCCAGCTCTTTGATGCGTCGGCGTTCTTTCTGTAACGAGGCCGAGCCAGCTGCCTGCTCAGAGGCTGAGCCTGTAATAAAATCGCGCTTCCAGGCTTTGACGTTCTCAGGGAAGAAGCCGTTCTCCCGACAATACTGACTGAGTTCAGCTTCAGACATGGTGGCGGTTTCTACCACAATGGCAAAGCGGGCTTCTGCTGATAAGGTTTCTGCTGGCTTGTCCGGCATGGGTATTCTCTGCGCTCCATCAATGGCTTGCTTACGCCAATCATACAGGGTCCACTTCGATATTCCCTCATCACGAGCCAGCTGAGCAATGGAAGGACAATCCGGAG
>NZ_QAGM01000066.1 GCF_003049725.1 Oceanimonas marisflavi | reverse complement strand
TCCACCATGATCAGGGTGCCGTCGCGCTCCACCACCGGGCGCTTGGCGGCGTAATACAGGGGCACAATGGGAATATTTTCCAGGTGAATGTACTGCCAGATATCCAGCTCGGTCCAGTTGGACAGCGGGAACACGCGAATGGACTCACCCTTGTGCTTGCGGGTGTTGTACTGCTTCCACAGCTCGGGGCGCTGGTTTTTCGGATCCCAGCGGTGCTGGGCGGTACGGAAAGAGAAAATGCGCTCCTTGGCCCGGGACTTTTCCTCGTCGCGGCGGGCACCCCCAAAGGCGGCGTCGAAACCGTACTTGTCCAGCGCCTGCTTCAGGCCCTCGGTCTTGGTGATATCGGTATGAATGGCGGAGCCGTGGGTGAAGGGGTTGATGTCCTTCTCGATGGCTTCCGGGTTGATGTGCACCAGCAGCTCCATGCCCAGCTTTTTGGCCATGTGATCGCGGAACTCGTACATTTCGCGGAACTTCCAGCGGGTGTCCACATGCAGCAGCGGGAACGGCGGCACCGAGGGGTAGAAGGCCTTCATGGCCAGGTGCAGCATCACGGCGCTGTCCTTGCCGATGGA
>NZ_QAGM01000065.1 GCF_003049725.1 Oceanimonas marisflavi | reverse complement strand
GTTGCTCCAGAAGTAGATAGCTTAACCTTCGGGAGGGCGTTTACCACGGAGTGATTCATGACTGGGGTGAAGTCGTAACAAGGTAACCCTAGGGGAACCTGGGGTTGGATCACCTCCTTACCTTAATTCTCAGCGTCTGCTGAGTGTTCACACAGTTTGCTTGATATGCAGAGCGCTTTTGGTTTTGAAAAGGCGTTGTAACTGATTAGCCTACAGTCAGTTGCATCCATCATCAGCTCAGCCAAGCCCAGCACAGGTCGGAATCTTTTCTTGCCGCTCGGTCTCGCAGAGCTCGACACTCGCCTTTACAAAAATCATTGCGAAGCGAAGCTTCGCACCCATGATTTTTGTCCCCTTCGTCTAGAGGCCTAGGACACCGCCCTTTCACGGCGGTAACAGGGGTTCGAATCCCCTAGGGGACGCCATTCCTTGAGAATGCAAAGCTAAAAAGCTGTTTAGCTTTGATTTCTTAGTGAAATCTGCTCTTTAACAATTCGGAAAAAGCTGATGAATAAAAGTAGTTCTTGATACTGCAAGTGTCTTGGAACTTCTTGGCGAAATGTGTTGTAAGCATCAGTCACACGATGCGTACCGCCTTCATGAGTGTACC
>NZ_QAGM01000064.1 GCF_003049725.1 Oceanimonas marisflavi | reverse complement strand
GGTACACTCATGAAGGCGGTACGCATCATGTGACTGATGCTTACAACACATTTCGCCAAGAAGTTCCAAGACACTTGCAGTATCAAGAACTACTTTTATTCATCAGCTTTTTCCGAATTGTTAAAGAGCAGAGTCGTTAAACTCTAAGATTTAGGCTTTAAGAGGTTTGTTTTCTCTTACAGCGTAAAGCTTACAGCTTATGGCTTTAAAGATGGCGTCCCCTAGGGGATTCGAACCCCTGTTACCGCCGTGAAAGGGCGGTGTCCTAGGCCTCTAGACGAAGGGGACAAAAATCATGGGTGCGAAGCCTCGCTTCGCAATGATTTTTGTAAAGGCGAGTGTCGAGCTCTGCGAGACCGAGCGGCAAGAAAAGATTCCGACCTGTGCTGGGCTTGGCTGAGCTGATGATGGATGTAACTGACTGTAGGCTAATCAGTTACAACGCCTTTTCAAAACCAAAAGCGCTCTGCATATCAAGCAAACTGTGTGAACACTCAGCAGGCGCTGAGAATTAAGGTAAGGAGGTGATCCAACCCCAGGTTCCCCTAGGGTTACCTTGTTACGACTTCACCCCAGTCATGAATCACTCCGTGGTAAACGCCCTCCCGAAGGTTAAGCTATCTACTTCTGGAGCAAC
>NZ_QAGM01000062.1 GCF_003049725.1 Oceanimonas marisflavi | reverse complement strand
GGGTTTCTTCAACAAGGGTAAGGTGTTCGATCAGGGTCATGGCCAGGCTCCTTTAGCAAGAAGCGCTGATTAGATCACAGACGATCTGCCCGTTCAAATTTCATTAACAAAGTATGCTCCCGCCCTGGGGTATGGACAGGCCCGAACGGGTAATTTGATCGCGAAAACCAAAATCCCGTAGTTCTCTCAGCGCCTTATACAAGTCAGCCGATAACCTCGCCGACTTCTTCCACACCTGCAATTTTTCAAAATTCATCACGCCCCCTAAGCTGCAGTCTGTAGCAATGCATACAGGTTAGACGCATTGCCTGCATTCAGCGTCGGGCTGCTTACAGCTGACAGCATAAAGCTTACAGCTGAAGGTTACTTCTGACGCAAAGCGTCAGAAGTAACCTTCCTGTTTTTTCTTTTCCATGGATGCCGCCGAGTCGTGGTCGATCATGCGGCCCTGACGTTCGGACGTTTTGGTCAGCAGCATTTCCTGAATAATCGCGGGCAGGGTATCGGCCTCGGACTCCACGGCGCCGGTGAGCGGATAGCAGCCGAGGGTACGGAAGCGCACATTCTTCATCATGGGCACTTCGCCGTCTTTCAGCGGCATGCGCTCGTCGTCCACCATGATCAGGGTGCCGTCGCGCTCCACCACCGGGCGCTTGGCGGCGTAATACAGGGGCACAATGGGAATATTTTCCAGGTGAATGTACTGCCAGATATCCAGCTCGGTCCAGTTGGACAGCG
>NZ_QAGM01000061.1 GCF_003049725.1 Oceanimonas marisflavi | reverse complement strand
TAGGTGGCGTTCTCAATTAGTGTAAACTCCTACCGATAGCCACTTGCATCAGGGCCTTCGGAGTGTAAATGAGTGAGCGTACAGTACTGAGAGATGACCAGTGGGAACGGATCAAGGACTTGCTTCCGGGTAAGGCCAGTGACTGTGGGGTCACCGCAAAGGATAACCGTCTTTTTGTTGAAGCCGTGTTGTGGATTGCTCGAACAGGAGCGCCCTGGCGGGACCTGCCGGCCTCCTTTGGCCATTGGCACCGGGTCTATGTTCGCTATAACCGCTGGTCACACAAAGGCGTATGGGCACGTATTTGGGAAGCCGTCTCGGACGATCCCGACCTTGAACACCTGATGGTCGATGGCAGTATCGTCCGGGTCCATCAGCATGGGGCCTCAAAAAAACAGAACGCGACGAACAAGCACAAGGTAAGTCGCGAGGAGGACTGAGCACCAAAATTCACCTCGCTGTCGACGCGTTGGGTAACCCGGTTCGCGTGCTATTAACGCCCGGACAAGCGTCGGAATATGGCCAGGCCAATCAGTTGATTGAAGGCTTGGAAGCGGACGTTGTGATAGCCGACAAAGGGTATGACTCGGATAACTTCGTGGCCGCAATCAGTGCCAGTGGAGCCAATCCGGTGATCCCACCAAGGAAGAACCGGATCAGCCCTCGGGATTACGATAAGGCACTGTATAAAGAGCGTAATTTGGTTGAACGCGCTTTCCAGAAGTTCAAGCATTACCGTCGT
>NZ_QAGM01000060.1 GCF_003049725.1 Oceanimonas marisflavi | reverse complement strand
AGAACCTGTTTGAAATCTTTCGCCAATAGCCGATACTGGACGGATGAAACGAAAAACATACCCCAGCGACATTACGCGAGCACAATTTGAAGCCGTCAGACCGTTATTGGAACAGGCCAGTAAGCGCACCAAGCCGCGTACCGTGGATCTGTACGAGGTGTGGTGTGCAGTGCTTTATCTGCTACGCACAGGCTGCCAGTGGCGGGCCCTGCCCAACGACTTCCCCAAGTGGCAAACAGTGTACTCGTATTTCTCCAAATGGCGTGCACCTGATGACCAAGGAATGAGCCTGCTGGAGCGGGCATTAAAAAAATCAGGTTGGCGAGGCCCGTACGAAACAGGGGCGCAACGTCTGCAGCACGTTCTTGATCGTGGACGCGCAGAGCGTCAAGAACACCGATAGCGCCGAGCAAAAAGGCTACGATGCGGGCAAGAAAGTATCGGGGATTAAGCGGCACATTGCGGTCGACACGCAGGGGTTGCCGCATGCCGTCGCAGTGACCACAGCCAATGTAACGGATCGGAAGGGCGCACTGGCAGCCTTTGAACGGTGTCAGTCAGGATTGGGACACGTCCAATGTGTCCTGGTGGATAGTGCCTACACCGGGACTCCGTTTGCCCAGTCGGTGCATGAGATACTGGGTGCCACGGTTCAAGTCGCCAAGCGCAGTGAACTGCATCGCTTTGCGGTGATCCCCAAACGCTGGGTGGTGGAGCGCTCATTTGCTTGGCTGGAGAAGTGTCGGAGGCTGTGGAAGAACTGCGAGCGCAAGCTCAATACGAGCTTGCAGTTCATCCACTTGGCATTTTTGGTTTTGCTATTACGGAGATCGTAAACAGGTTCT
>NZ_QAGM01000059.1 GCF_003049725.1 Oceanimonas marisflavi | reverse complement strand
GTTGCTCCAGAAGTAGATAGCTTAACCTTCGGGAGGGCGTTTACCACGGAGTGATTCATGACTGGGGTGAAGTCGTAACAAGGTAACCCTAGGGGAACCTGGGGTTGGATCACCTCCTTACCTTAATTCTCAGCGCCTGCTGAGTGTTCACACAGTTTGCTTGATATGAAAGAGTGACGATTGGCCTTGTGCTAATGCATTAAGGCCAATGGTAGGTCTAAGTTTCGGGTCTGTAGCTCAGTTGGTTAGAGCGCACCCCTGATAAGGGTGAGGTCGGTAGTTCAAATCTACTCAGACCCACCAAATTCTTCCCATGCTGCGTTGAAGCAACGCTCGTTTAGTGAACTAAACGTCGCGTCTCTTCGCCTTGCCTGAGAAGTATTTGGTAAACAAGACTAAAGGTCGGCTAAATGGGGCTATAGCTCAGCTGGGAGAGCGCCTGCTTTGCACGCAGGAGGTCAGCGGTTCGATCCCGCTTAGCTCCACCATTCAGTCATCGTCATAAGCTGTAAGCTTTACGTTTTAAGGGTCTTGTCTTAAAGCTGAAATCTTAGAGCTTAACACACTCTGTTCTTTAACAATTCGGAAAAAGCTGATGAATAAAAGTAGTTCTTGATACTGCAAGTGTCTTGGAACTTCTTGGCGAAATGTGTTGTAAGCATCAGTCACACGATGCGTACCGCCTTCATGAGTGTACCGGTCTTCGGACTGACACACTTCTTGGGGTTGTATGGTTAAGTGACTAAGCGTGCACGGTGGATGCCTTGGCAGTCAGAGGCGATGAAGGACGTGCTAACCTGCGTTAAGCACGGGTGAGCTGGTAAGAAGCGCTTGAGCCCGTGATGTC
>NZ_QAGM01000006.1 GCF_003049725.1 Oceanimonas marisflavi | reverse complement strand
TGCCATTAGATCATAGTGATAGGGCATTTGAGAAGAACGTTAGGTGGAAAAGGTTGGCCGTAGCGCACTACGGCCAACCTTTTATTTGCAAGTTATGTCAAGAAAAACTTGTGACCAAGAGACAGGCTGGCAGTTTGTAGCGGGTAGGTCGGGACGAGTCCCAACATTCCGGCAGGCGGCGAAAATATTGTGAATTCGCTACGCTTATCGCCAACCTGGCCTGTTCCCTGTTCCCTGTTCCCTGTTCCCTGTTCCCTGTTCCCTGTTCCCCTTACTGTTTATACCCTCGCGGATCATCGGTAAAAATCATATCCACGCCCCAGTCTGCCAGGGTGTGCATGCGGGCCACCTCGTTCACGGTATAGCAGTGCAGCAAAAAACCGGCGGCTTTGATTGCTTTAGCCTGAGACTGAGTCAGATATTTATGGTTGCAGTGCAGGGCGATGCAGCCGAGTTGCAGCAACCGGGTGTGCCAGTCGTGAGGCAGGCGCTCCACCAGTAGGCCGCGGGCAATGGCGGGCGTCAGTTGCTGCATGTGGGCCAGGCAGGCCGGCTTGAAGCTGGACAATAACAGGCTTTCTGGCGGCAGAGGTGTGATCACCTCGCTTACCCGCCGGCACAGCCGGCCGGCATTATCGCCGGGGTGGATTTTCAGCTCGATATTTACGCATATGCCAAGCGCGGCGGCGAGCCCCAGATATTCCGCCAGCCGGGGAATGGGCTCGCCGGCAAACTCGGGGCCAAACCAGCCGCCGGCATCCAGCCGGGCCAGTTCCGGCCATTCCAGCTCCCGCACCCGGCCCCGGCCATTGCTGCAGCGGTTGACGGTTTTGTCGTGGATCACCACCACTTCGTCGTCGCGGCTGAGCTGCACATCTATCTCTACCCATGTCAGCCCGAGTGCGTGGGCGGCGCGCAGCCCGGCATGAGTGTTTTCCGGGGCCAGGGCGGCCACGCCACGGTGTCCGCAAAGCTTCATCTTAATGTCCGCCGCTGTTGGACCATAACTGAATGATAGCGACGCCGGCGATGATCAGCCCCATGCCGAGCAGGGCCGGAAGATCCGGGATCTGGCGGTAGAACACTATCGCCAGCAAGGTCACCAGCACGATGCCGGCGCCGGACCAGATGGCATAGGCCACGCCCACAGGAACGGTTTTTACCACCAGCCCCAGCAGCCAGAAGGCCAGACCGTAGCCCGTGACCACCAGCAGAGAGGGCGCCGGGCGGGTAAAACCGGCCGAGGCCTTGAGTGCCGAGGTGGCGACCACTTCGGCGGCAATGGCCAGGATCAGCAGCAGGTACGCGTTCATTCATTTGACTCGTTACGGTTGAAACAGAAAAACATCACTGTGCCCGAAAGCGACGCCGGACGAAAGCACGGCTTTCAGCACTCCGGTTCGCTCATCTCTATGGCGGGCAAGGGCTCGTCGTGCAGCCGGGCATCGGGCAGGGCCTGCACATTCAGTCTCCACAAGGGTGACGGGGGCGTGTCCTCACCGGGCAGCACCGGGTAAATCAGGGTGATGTTCAGTTTCGGATTGCGCAAGGCCAGACGCTGGGCCGTACCCAGACCCTCGGCAATATGAAAGCGGCCCACGGTGAGCATTACCCGGTGGCTCGGATGTTGTTGCAGATAACGTTCAATGCTTTCGGCCATGGTATCGTCCCAGCTGGTCTGGGCGGCAAACTGGTTTTCGGTGGGGGCCTGACCGTGAAAGCGGGTGGCCATAAAGCGGGCCTTGTAGGCGTCGTTATTCAGGGTCAGCCGCTCGGCCACCCAGGCACGGTGGCTGGCGGGCAGCCGGGTCAGGTAGTCCGGCCCCTGGCTGCCCACACAGCGCACGATGCGCCGGGGAGCGTTGGCGGCAATCACTTCAATGCCGGCGGTTTTGGCCAGCTCCACCAGAGGGCGGTAGTCGCTGCGGTAACGGGGCCAGGCACCGGCCCGCTTGATAAAGGCATCCTCACCGAGCTTTCCCGCCAGATAGTCGTCAACGGCCTGCTGTTTGTCCCGGCTGAACTGCTCCATGGCCAGGGCCAGCGGCCGGGGTTGTGTCAGCAGGGCGGCCAGCAGTCCGGCCTGAAAATGGTGCACGCCGACATGACCGTGCAGCTCGCCCACCATGATCACATCGGCGTTTTCCAGTTGTGCCGAAGCCTGGAGTGGCGTCAGTGTCTGGCCACTGTCGTTCTGCAGGGTAAAGTCATACAGGGTGGCGGGCGGGTCGGCCCGGGCCTGGCAGCCGGCCAGCATCGTCGCGAACAACAACAGTAAAATCAGGCGCATGCTTCACCTTTGACGCAAATGGATAACAGCAATTCATCGCTAAAGTGATTATGATAACCGGCATCATCCTTAAACCGTAATGAACATGACGCCCGCACGCTGGCTTTCATTGTTTTTTGCCGTCTATTTTTTCGGCTTTGGCACCTTTTTGCCGTTCTGGTCGCTGTGGCTTCAGGGCGCCGGCGCCGAGGCGGAATTTATCGGCCTGTTGCTGGGACTGGGCATGGCGGCCCGTTGTGTCGGCAATCTGGGCATTATGAGCCGGGTGCGGAGCGCCGGGCACCTGTTGCCGGCCATCCGCTGGCTCGGGCTGCTCAGCCTGCTGGTGTTCGGCGCCTTTTACGGCTGGCAGACCAGCCTGGGCCTGCTGGTGCTGACCCTGCTGGCCAATCTGGTTTATTCCTCGCTGATCCCGGCGGGAGAGGCCCTGGCCAGCCGTTATATCGTGCAGGTGCAGCTGGATTACGGCAGGGCGCGGCTGTGGGGCTCGGCGGCCTTTATTGTGGCCAGTCTGCTGGTGGGGCAGCTGAGTGCCCGGCTGGGCAGCCAGTGGATTCTGCACACCATGGTCTTGTCGCTGGTGTTGTTGCTGCTGTTGTCCCTGCTTCCGGTGGTACCGGGCCCGGCGGAGCCGGCAGCAGGACAGCGGGGAGATTCGGTGTGGCAGGCGCTGTGCCGGCCCGGCATGGGCCGCTTTTTGCTGGTCACTTCGCTGTTGCAGGGCAGCCACGCCTTTTATTACGGTTTCAGCTCTCTTTACTGGCAGCAGCAGGGCTATGATGCCGGCACCATCGGTTATCTGTGGGGGCTGGGAGTGCTGGCGGAGATCCTGGTGTTTATGTTTTACAAGCGATGGCTGGGGCACCTGACGGCCAGGCCCTTGCTGATGGCCGGCATGATCTGCGCTCTGTGCCGCTGGCTGTTGCTCGGCGCCACCACAGAGCCGGGCTGGCTGATACTGGCCCAGGTGCTGCACGCCGGCAGTTTCGGGTTTACTCATCTGGGCGCGGTGCGTTATATCAGCAGTGAGCTGGACGGCCGGGCGGTGTTTGGTGGCCAGGCCCTGTATGCGGCGGTGTCGTCCGGCCTGGCCCCGGGCCTGTTGCTGATGGCATCGGGGCTGCTTTACCCTTGGCTGCAGGGGCAAACCTTCTGGCTGATGGCGCTGGCGGTGCTGCCGGTGGCCTGGCTGCTGACCAGCCCTCTGCAGCGGCAGCAGGTCAGCGCATGATGCAGGGCTGGACCGTTATCAATATTGCCCTGGTTTATCTGGGCATTTTGTTCCTGCTGGCCTGGCTGGGGGATCGTCCGCGCATGGGCCATCTGGTGCGCCGGCTGCGCCCTCTGCTGTACAGCCTGTCGCTGGCGGTGTACTGCACCTCCTGGAGCTTTTTTGGCACGGTAGGGCAGGCCAGCACCGACGGCTGGACCTTTTTCACCATTTACCTCGGCCCCATTATCATGTTCACCCTGGGTGGGCGCTTTATTGCCCGGCTGATCGAGGTGGCCAAACGCGAGCACATTACCTCCATTGCCGACTTTATTGCCGCCCGTTACGGCAAGTCCCAGCGGCTGGCGGTGTTTATTACCCTGATCGCCATTGTCGGCGTCCTGCCCTATATCGCACTGCAGCTCAAGGCCATTGTGATGGGGCTGAACCTGATGGCGCCGGAGGTGGTGGCCGGCGCCGGCCGGGATGCGGGGGAAGTGGCGCTGATGGTGACCCTGCTGTTCACCCTGTTTATTCTGCTGTTCGGCACCCGTCATATCGACGCCACCGAGCATCAGCGCGGGGTGATCCTGGCCATTGCCGCCGAGTCGGTGGTCAAGCTGGTGGCCTTTATTGTGGTGGGGGGCTTTGCGCTCTGGCTGGTGCTGGCCTTTCCCAACCAGCAGCGGGTGATGATCACCGAAGACTTTATTGCTTCTCTGAGTGTGGTCAGCGGCGGCCATCTGCTCGATATCGGTGTGTATACCCTGCTGTCGATGAGTGCCATTATCTGTCTGCCGCGCCAGTTTCATGTGGCCGTGGTGGAGCATCACAGTCCGGCGGATTTGCGCTGGGCCCGGCGCATTTTTCCGGTATATCTGCTGCTGTTCGGGCTGCTGGTGCTGCCGCTGGCGCTGGCGGGCCAGCAGTGGCTGTCGGCGGACACTTCTCCCGATACCTATGTGATCAGCCTGCCCCTGAATCTGGGTCACCCCAATCTGGCCATGCTGGCCTTTATCGGCGGGGCCTCGGCCGCCACCGGCATGATGATTATCTCCACCATCGCGCTGGCGATCATGATCAGCAACGATCTGGTGCTGCCCATGATATTGCGCCGGCGCCAGCTGCAGGGGGTCGGTTTTGAAGACGTGGCCCAGCTGCTGCTCAATGTGCGCCGTACCGCCATTGTGGTGATCATGGCGTCTGCCTGGCTGGTGTTTTTATGGCTGGGGGACATCAGCACCCTGTCGCGTATCGGCTACCTCAGCTTTGCCGCCATCGCCCAGTTTGCACCGCCCCTGGTGCTGGGGCTGCTGTGGCGTGGTGGCAACCGGCGCGGTGCCTACTGGGGGCTGAGCCTGGGCATGCTGATGTGGCTGCTTAACCTGATGGCGGAAACCGGGCTCTTTGCCGGGGACGCCAGCACCAACGTGGTGCTCTGGCTGCTGACGCCACCGGCCCTGGGCTGGCTGGCCGAGATGAGCCCGGTGACCTGGGGCATTCTGCTCAGCCTGGGGTGCAACCTGGCGGGTTACCTGCTGGGCTCCTGGCTGTCGGTGCCCTCGGTCAGTGAGCGCTTTCAGGCCGCGGCCTTTGTGGGCCGCCAGCACAAGGACGACGGCGACGTGTACCGGGCCAAGGTGACGGTACGGGAGCTGGAGCAGCTGGCGGCGCGCTTTGTGGGCGAGCCCAGAGTGCGGCGGGCCTTTGCCCGCTATGCCAGTGAACAGGGCACCCTGGAAGGCAGCATGCAGGCGCCGGCCAGCCTGATCCGCCATACCGAGCGGGTGCTGGCGGGGGTGTTTGGTACCTCGTCGGCGCGGCTGGTGCTGGCGTCGGCGGTGCAGGGGCGCTCCATGGAGCTGGACGAGCTGGCCACCATAGTGGACGAAGCCGGCGATGTGTTCCGTTTTAACCGGGGCCTGCTGCAGGGCGCCATCGAGCACATCAGCCTGGGGATTTCGGTGGTGGACAAGGAGCTGCGGCTGGTGGCCTGGAACCGGCGCTATCTGGAGCTGTTCCACTATCCTCCCGGGCTGATCCGCGTGGGCCGGCCCATTGCCGACATTATTCGTCACAATGCCGGGCAGGGCCTGTGTGGCCCCGGCAACGTCGAGCAGCATGTGACCCGCAGAGTGGCCTATATGAAGGCGGGCAGCCGCCATGTGTCGTCCCGCACCCGCCCCGACGGCCGGGTGATCGAAATGCAGGGCAATCCCATGCCCGGCGGCGGCTTTGTGATGACCTTCAACGATATCACCACCTTTCGCCAGGCCGAGCAGGTGCTGAAGGACGCCAATGTCATGCTGGAACAGCGGGTGGCGGAGCGTACGCACGAGCTGTCGGCGGTGAACGAACAGCTGCTGGCGGCCAACCGTCAGGCGGAGCTGGCCAATGCTTCAAAAAGCCGGTTTCTGGCGGCGGTCAGCCACGATCTGATGCAGCCGCTGAACGCCGCCAGGCTGTTCGCCTCGTCCTGGCTGGAAACCTCCGGCGATGACGAAAGCCGGCGGCTGGCCGGGCATATCGACCGCTCGCTGACGGCGGCAGAAGAGCTGATCGGGGATCTGCTCGACATGTCCCGGCTGGAGTCGGGAAAACTCACCGCCAGGCCACAGGATTTTGCCATCAAGGAGCTGTTCGATACCCTGAAGGCCGAGTTCAGCGTACTGGCCGAACAGCAGGGCGGTGAGTTTAGCGTGGTCAGCAGCCGGCTGGGAGTGCACAGCGATCCCCGCCTGTTGCGGCGCATATTGCAGAATTTTCTCACCAATGCCCTGCGCTACAGCCCAGGTGGCCATATTGTGCTGGGTCTGCGCCGTGCCGGTGAAGGCGTGCGTATTGAGGTGTGGGACAACGGCCCCGGTATTCCCGCCGACAAGCTGGATGTGATTTTTGACGAGTTCACCCGGCTGGAGCCGGGGCAGCGCCACCAGCAGGGGCTGGGACTGGGGCTGGCCATCGCTCAGGGACTGGCGGGCATTCTGGAACACCGGCTGGGCGTGCGTTCGGTCGAGGGCCGGGGCTCTGTGTTCAGCGTGACCCTGCCGCGTTCGCGTCAGTTGCCGGGGATGATGGTGCCGGCTCCCGCGGCGGTGGCCGGGGGAGGCAACCGGCTGGCGGGCCTCAGAATACTCTGTATCGATAATGAAGCCGATATTCTGACCGCCATGGACAGCCTGCTGGGTTGCTGGGGCTGCAAGGTGCGGCTTGCCGGCAGCGGCGACGAAGCCAGAAGCCTGTGCCGGGAGGGGTTTGAACCCCAGGTGATACTGTCGGACTACCATCTGGACGATGATGAAACCGGGGTGTCGGTGATCAATATGCTGCGGCTGGAGTTTGGCCATATGCCGGCGGTGGTGATCAGCGCCGATCGCCAGCCCGAACTGCAGCAGCTGCTGCAGCTGCTGGATCTCGGTTACCTCAGCAAGCCGGTCAAGCCGCTCAAGTTAAGGGCGCTGCTGCAGCATCTGGTGAAAAGCGGGGAATAGGGCGGGATTAGGGACTGGGGAATAGGGATTGGTATGTAGCTGCCGCTTTAGCTGGCAGAGCCTGTGCAACAGGCTTTGAATGTCTCGTTGTCTGCGAGCTTGCGCCGGCTAAAGCGGCGCCTACATGACGCCGATCCCCAAGTCCCGAGTTCCCATTCCCGCCGTTCAGAACTCCCCGCCTTCCAGCTGCGACAGGGCGATCACCGCCTGGGTACGGTTTTTCACTCCCAGCTTGCGGAAAATGGCGGTGACATGGGCCTTGATGGTGGCTTCCGACACCTCCAGCTCATAGGCAATCTGCTTGTTGAGCTTGCCTTCCGACAGCATGGTGAGCACCTTGAACTGCTGGGGGGTCAGGCTCGACAACCGCTCGGCCATGTCGTCTTCGGGCGCATCGTCCAGGCTGATGTCTTCCGGAAACCAGCCATCCCCTTCCAGCACGGTATTGAGGGCGCTGACCAGGGTAGCCATGGGCGCCGACTTGGGAATAAAGCCTACTGCGCCCAGGCGCATGGCCTGCTGCACCACCGCCGGCTCTTCACTGGCGGACACTACCACCACCGGCAGCGCCGGGTACAGGGCGCGCAGCCGGGTCAGGCCGGAAAAGCCGCTGGCGCCGGGCATTTTCAGATCCAGCAACAGCAGGTCGACTTCGTCCGTTTCCGACAACAGTTGCATCAAATTGTCGATACTGTCTACTTCCTGCAAACGGGCACCTTGCACCGCCAGCTGAACGGCCTGATGCAGGGCATTGCGAAACAGGGGGTGGTCATCGGCAATAATAATGCTGTAAGCCGCGTCCATGGTGCGATCCTTGTGTCGGGGAAAGTATTCAATGGAAACTGATTCCATGATTAATTGTATGATAGGGGTTTGCAGCACGGCTGAGAACTCTCCGGCCCCATTTTCGTGATCCAACAAAACGAGCTGAAGGATGTTTGGCAATGAATCCCAGAAAAGGCATGGCCTGATGGCGGGCCTGCTGAACCACGACGAAGACGCCCGCGTCTGCAAGGACATTCCCGATGAGGCCTGCCGGCAGGTGGCCGGCAACCGGCGCTGGCTTATTCTGGCACAACTGGCCACGGCGCTGGCCGAATTGATGGTGAATGCCAAAACCGTATTGCCCTGGCTGCTTCAGGCGGTGGGGGCTCCGGTGTGGCTGATTGGCTGGCTGGTGCCGATACGGGAAAGCGGCTCCATGTTACCCCAGTTGTTTCTGGGCGCCCGGGTGCGGCAAATGCCGCTGCGCAAGGGCGCCTGGCTGTGGGGGGCCGGATTGCAGGCCATTTGTCTGGTGCTGATGGCACTGGCGGCATTGCTTGGCTCGGGCTGGTTCGCCGGCGTGTTGCTGCTGATATTGCTGGCGCTGATGAGCCTGTCCCGCGGGCTGTGCTCCATTGCCGCCAAGGACGTGCTCGGCAAGACCATTCCCAAAAACGAGCGGGGCAGGGTAACCGGCACCGGCGCCAGTCTGGCGGGCGGAGTGGGCCTGCTGTTTGGCCTGTTGCTGAGCGTGCTGGGCGACCTGCCGCTGTGGGGCTATGTGTGTATTCTGCTGGCGGCGGCGCTGGTGTGGATGCTGGGCATGCTCTGTTACCGGCACATTCAGGAATATCCCGGCGCCACCGAGGGGGGAGTGAATGGCTGGCGCCATGCCCTTGACAGCCTGAAGCTGGTGCGGAGCGATGCCGCCTTTAGGCGCTTTCTGCTGGTGCGGACCCTGCTGATGTCCACCGCCCTGGTAACGCCATACTATGTGTTGCTTGCCCGGGAATATAATGGCGGCCTGCAGGTGCTGGGTGGTCTGGTGATCGCTCAGGGGCTGGCGCAGTTTGCCAGCAGCTGGGTCTGGGGCCGGCTGGCGGATGTGTCGTCCCGGCGCGTGATGCAGCTGGCCGGTGTGATTGCCGCCCTGCTGGGGCTGGTGGTATGGCTGCATCTGGGCATGGGGGGCACGGCGCCGGCGGGCTATTTTGCCGTGGTGATTTTTATTCTCAGTCTGGCCCACGCCGGTGTTCGGGTAGGACGCAAGACGTTTCTGGTGGATCTGGCCGGGGGGGACAAGCGCACCGACTATGTGGCGGTGAGCAATACCCTGATGGGAATTCTGTTGCTGGTGGCGGGAGCGCTGAGCATGCTGCTGGCGCTGTTGTCGGGGCTGGCGGTGATCTTGGTGTTTTCTGTGCTGACCCTTCTTGGTGTATGGTTGGCACAGGGCCTGCCTGACGCTCAGGCCAACTCATAAGAGGAACAAACATGTTGCAAAAATGCCTGCTGGCGCTTGCCGGCCTGATGATGGCAACGTCTGCCGCTGCGCGGGATATCGAGCAGCTGCGCGCCGAGTTTTCGGTCATACTCAACGGCGATCCCACCCGGGGGGTGAATACCCTGACCATTGACCGCAACCGGGATCGGTATCATGTGCATTTCTCCCTGCGGCACTGGTTGCTGGATGTGGATCAAAAGGCCAGTTTTGCCTGGCAGGACTGCACCGCCCGTCCCGACACCTTCAGTTACAAGGCCAAGACCCTGGGGATCACCCGGGAAGAGCGGCTGGTGTTTGATCAGGGCACCGACATGGTGCTGTATCAGGACAAGGACGGCGACAAGCTGCTGTCGGCGGAAGGTGGGGTGTTTGATCCGGTCAGCTTCTTTTTTGAGGCCCGCTGTGACCTGATGGCCGGCAAGCAGGGTTTTGACTACAGGGTGATCCGCGATGGTGAAATCAAGGACACCCCGTTCAAGGTGGTGGGAACCGAGGCGCTGCGTACCGGTATCGGTACCCTGGATACCCTGATCGTGGAGCGGGACCGGGGCGACAGCAAGCGCAAGACCCGCTTCTGGGTGGCGCCGGAGCTCGACTACCTGCTGGTGCAGATAAGCCACGAGGAAAACCGTCAGCTGGCGGTAACCGCCACCCTCAGCAAAATGACGTATCAACTGGCTCAGGTCAGTCACTAGGGCGCCGGGAATAGTGTCATGATGTGGATTCTGGGCGCTCTGGTGGTGACGCTGGCGGCCTGGCGACTGGACTGGCGTGCCCTGCTGGCAGACAAGCGCCGCCAGCACCTGTGTTTTGGCGCAGCCATGGCGCTGGTGCCGCTGTGGATGCTGCAGGCGGGCATTCGCGACGGCCTGGAGGTGCATTTTATCGGCCTGACCACCCTGGCGCTGATGCTGGGCTGGCGCATGAGCCAGCTGATGGCGCTGCTGCCACTGTTGCTGGTTACCGCCTTTGGCATTGAAACCTGGCCGGACTTTGCGGTGAATCTGGTGCTGGGGGTGATCCTGCCCATTGCGGTCAGCTATTTTGTGTTTCTGCTGACATACAGCTACCTGTACCGGCACCTGTTTGTGTATATCTTCGTGGCCGGTTTTTTCAATGCGGCCCTGACCATGGCCGTCAAGAGCCTGGCCATGGCCGGCTATATGGTGTGGGCAGGTGAGTACAGCTGGCAGGTGGTGCAGAACGATTATCTCAGCATATTGCCGTTGCTGTTGTTCCCCGAGGCGCTGCTCAATGGCATGGCCATCACCCTGCTGGTGGTGTTCCGGCCCCAGTGGGTGTGCACCTTTTATGACAGGGATTACCTGATCAACAAATAACGGGGAGCTTCTGGTGGCCTGCCGTTTCCGGTGGGTGTGTCTTTTTTATGACAGGGACTATCTGCTCAACAAGTAACATGGCTTCTGGTGACCGGTGGGCTCTGGTAGGCTGTGCTGACTCATTGCGTACAAGCGAGAACAACATGAAACATCGTGCACTGAAAATTCTGGTTCCCATGCTGGCCATGGGGCTGGCGGCCCCGGCCATGGCCGAGATGAGCCGGGAAGAGTTCCAGCAACGGGTGCGGGAAGCCCTGATGGCCGAGCCGGAGATGCTGCGGGACGCCATTGTCAAGCTGGAAGAAAACGATCGCCTGGCCCAGCAGGCAGAGTTTGCCAAACAGCTCAAGGAGCAGTCGGCCCAGCTGTTTGACAACAAGACCGACGGCATTATGGGCAACCCCAATGGCAAGATTGAGATGGTGTATTTCACCGACTACAACTGCCCTTACTGCCACCGGCTGAATCAGACGCTGGTCAAGATCATCAAGGACGAGCCCGAGCTCAAGATAATAGTGAAGGACATTGGCATTCTGGGCCCGGACTCGGTGCAGGCGGCACGGCTGGCGCTGGCAGCGGCCCAGGATGCCCCCAAACAGTATGAAGAGCTGCACCAGGCACTGATGAGCCAGAAGCGGGTGCAGGCGGCAGCCCTGGCCACCATTGCCGGCAAGGCCGGGCTTGATGCCAGGGAGCTGCAGGCCAGGGCCGACAGCAACGAAATTGCCGACAAGCTGAACCAGAACCTGACCCTGTTCCGGGCCCTGGGCCTTAACGGCACCCCGGCGCTGGTGTTCCCCGACGGCACCCTGGTACCCGGCGCCATCGACGAAGCGGGTCTGAAGGATATTCTGAAAAAGCAGAAATCCTGATTAAGAGCAGGGATTAGGGAATGGGGATTGGGGACTGGAACCGTCTCCCATTTGTCAGATAGCAAAAGACCCGGGCCAAGGCCCGGGTCTTTGTTTTACTGAAGCGAGAGCTTAGGGTTGCCGCTTCGCGTCAATATGCGGGCAGGCTGCCCGCGCTCCAAGGGTGGCACGATTCGGTGGAGTGCAGGCTGCCAGCCTGCATTAGCACCGAAGGTGCTCCAGAGTGGGCAGCCTTAATTCCGCTTACTTCCAGCTGGCGGCGCGCTTGGCTTTTTGCAGCTTTTCGTAGGTGGCCAGCAGCGCCTGATGAGCGGCGAAGTCCTGCAGGCTTTCGTCGGCGGCGGTCAGGCCGTTGAAGCGGGCGCTGCCGTCAATCTGGGCCCAGGCCTCGGCCACCGTTTCCTCGCCAAACATGCGGTCAAAGGCGGCGCGGTACCGGGCCGGCTCGCGATCGTCGGACAGATGCAGCTCCAGCGAGGCCTTCAGGCAGCGGTAATAACGGGCACGTGCTTCGGTAAACACCGAGGCATTAAAGCTCAGGGTCCAGTCGGCGTAGTCGAGGGCGGTTTCCAGCTCGCCGGCGGCCAGGGCCAGCATGCACTTGAGCTCGCCCACCCGCAGGGTATGCCAGGCTGTGCCCTTGTTGGGCGCGATGCCGATCAGCTCGCGTACCCGGGTAAAGTCGTCCAGACCTTCCTCTTCCAGCCGGTCGTACAGGACCATCAGCTGCTCGCCGTCGGCGTCGCTGCCCGGCAGGCTCAGCAGGGTGGCGCGCAGGCCGGCGCCCATGTTGTTGTTGGCCAGCTCCAGATCTTCCACCGGGTAGATGTCGGACATGCCGGGCACCAGAATGCGGCAGGCATACACGCCCAGGTGTTCGTAGTCGGCGATGTACACCGGCTGCTCCAGCTCGTTGAAGATGGCCATCAGGTGGTTGAACTCTTCTTCCGAGCTGCCGCTGAAGTCCCAGTCGGCAAAGTCGTAATCGGCTTGATCCTGGAACAGATCCCAGCTGATCAGACCGGAAGAGTCGATAAAGTGGGTTTCCAGGTTGTGGTGGTCGGCCACTTCGTCGTCGTCAAAGGACGGCGGCACAAATACGTCCAGATCCTTCAGGCTGCGGCCCTGCAGCAGCTCGGTCACGGTGCGCTCCAGCGCCACCGCAAAGCGGGGGTGGGCGCCGAAGGAAGCGAAACAGGTGCTGTTGGCCGGGTTGAACAACACCACGCAGATCACCGGGTAACGGCCGCCGAGCGACGCATCATAGACAAAGATCGGGAAGCCTTCCGCTTCCAGGGCGGCGATGGACTCCTGAATATGCGGATAGCGGGCCATCACCTCGTCGGGAATCGCCGGCAGGCTGATGCGCTCACTGATGATGCGGTTCTTGATGGAGCGCTCAAACACCTCCGACAAGCCCTGAGTGCGGGCCTCGGTTTTGGTGTTGCCGGCGCTCATGCCGTTGGACACATACAGGTTGCCAACGATATTCATGGGAATATAAACGGTTTCATTGTCACCCTGGCGCTCAAAGGGCAGGGCGCAGATGCCGCGCTCTTCGTTGCCGGACTGCAGATCGATGAGCATGCCGGCGGTCAGCGCCTGCTCGGGATCGTAAAAACCGCGCGTATAGTCATCCAGCAGGCCGGCGGGCAGGCGGTTGTCGGCGGGAATGGGGAACCACTTTTCATTGGGGTAATGCACAAAATCGCCCTCGGCGATATCGCGGCCCAGATAGAAGTCGGCAAAGAAATAGTTGGTGGCCAGACGCTCAAAATATTCGCCCAGGGCCGAGGCCAGTGCCGCTTTTTTGGTGGCGCCCTTGCCGTTGGTAAAGCACAGCGGGCAGTCCTTGTCGCGAATATGCACCGACCACACATGAGGCACCGGATTCAGCCAGGATGCTTCCTCAATATTGAAGCCCAGGGCCTTCAGTTTGTCCTGAAAACGGCTGATGGAGTCTTCTAGGGCGGCGTCCTTGCTGGGAATAAAGGTTTTCATGAGTACCTCGGGCATGATCGGCAAAAAAGGGGGCCGATCCTAACCCGGGGCGATAATTTGAACAAGTACAAAGGCGAGGCCGGGAAGCCGTTGTAGGCGCCACTTTAGTTGGCGCAAACTCTCAGAGGGCCATGCATTCAAAGCCTGTTTCACAGGCTCTGCCGGCTAAAGCGGCAGCTACCAGACACCGTTGCTTCGCTCTGGGGTGAATTGCCACCAACAAAAACGCCCGCACGGGGCGGGCGTTATCAGTGCGGTAGCCGATGCTTACGGCAGCAGGTGCAGCATGCGGCGCAGGGGCTCGGCGGCGCCCCACAGCAGCTGGTCGCCCACGGTAAAGGCAGACAGGTACTCGGGGCCCATGTTCAGCTTGCGCAGGCGGCCTACCGGTACGCTCAGGGTGCCGGTGACGGCGGCCGGGGTCAGCTCGTCCATGGACTGCTGGCGATCGTTGGGAATCACCTTCACCCAGTCGTTGTGACTGGCCAGCAGCTTTTCGATCTCGGGAATGGAGATGTCTTTCTTCAGCTTGATGGTGAAAGACTGGCTGTGGCAGCGCAGGGCGCCGATGCGCACGCACAGGCCGTCTACCGGAATGGCGGCGGCGGTCTGCAGGATCTTGTTGGTCTCTGCCTGACCCTTCCATTCTTCACGGCTCTGGCCGTTTTCCAGCTGGGAGTCGATCCAGGGGATCAGGCTGCCGGCCAGGGGTACACCGAAGTTGTCTACCGGCAGGTCGCCGCTGCGGGTTTTCTCGGTAACCTTGCGCTCCAGCTCCAGAATGGCAGAAGAGGGATCGGCCAGCTCGTCGGCCACTTCGTCACGCAGCATGCCCATCTGGGTGACCAGCTCGCGCATATGGCGGGCACCGCCACCGGAGGCGGCCTGATAGGTGGACACCGCCACCCACTCCACCAGATCCTGTTCAAACAGACCACCCAGGGCCATCAGCATCAGGCTCACGGTACAGTTGCCGCCCACAAAGGTTTTGGTGCCCTTGGCCAGGGCGTCCTGGATCTGCTTGCCGTTTACCGGATCCAGCACGATCAGGGCCTCGTCGTCCATGCGCAGGGCAGAGGCGGCGTCAATCCAGTAACCGTTCCAGCCGGCGGCGCGCAGCCTGGGATAAACTTCCTTGGTGTAGTCGCCGCCCTGGCAGGTCAGTACCACGTCCAGTGCCTTCAGCGCTTCGATGTCAAAGGCGTCCTGCAGGGTGCCGGCGTCTTTACCGAAGTCGGGGGCAGGCTGACCGGCCTGGGAGGTGGTGAAGAAGACAGGATCGATACGGGCGAAATCACCTTCTTCCACCATGCGGCTCATCAGAACGGAGCCGACCATACCGCGCCAGCCGACCAGACCTACTTTTTTCATCATTCAGTGTCCTTTCTTTGAAAGAGAATCAAAACCTGCTATCCACCATACTGATTGCGCGCAAAGGTGCAAGGGGAAAGCATAACATGCTGGTTGTTTTTTGAGCCTTGTCATCGCTCCGGGATCAGCCGGCGGTAAATGACAGAAAACCAAGGATCAGCACAGGGCCCGCCAGGCTCAGTACAAAGCCCGAGACAATGGCCACCGGCACGATGGCCACGCCACCGGAGCGCTGCAGCACCGGCAGGGTAAAGTCCATGGAGGTGGCGCCGCCATAGCCGATGGCGCAGGACGGATGCCGGCGCATCAGCGCCGGTATGATCAGAATGGCGATCAGCTCCCGGGCCAGATCGTTGAGAAAGGCGGCGCTGCCCATTACCGGGCCGAGGGCGTCGCCAATCAGAATGCCCGACAGCGAATACCAGCCGTTGCCCGAGGCAAAGGCCAGCCCCTGGGTCAGCGGCAGGTCCAGCAGCCAGGCGCCGGCCAGGCCCCCCAGCCAGGAGCTGACCACCACCATCAGGGCAATGGCCAGGCCCCAGCGGTTGAGCAAAATCTGGCGCAGTTTCATGCCGGAGTTGCGCAGCTGAATGCCGATAAGCAGCAACAGCAGCATCAGCGCCCACTCGCTCAGGGTCTCTACCGCGAACCATTCGGGATCAAGAAACTGACCCAGCCCCAGGCCGCCCAGAATCACCAGACACAGCTTGACCGAGTCCAGCAGCAACGCCCATTTACTGATGACGGGGGCGCCGCGTTCTCCTTCCACCCGGCCCCGGCGCAGATCCAGCAGCCAGAGTCCGGCCAGGTTGCAGGCCGTGATGCAGGCCAGAAAAACACCGCAGAGAGTAAAAATAGTGCCCAGGTGAGTACTAAGATTATCCACAAAGGCCAGGCTGATGCCCATCAGGAACAGGATCAGGTACACCATGCGCGCCACCGCCAGGTTGATAAAGTGCACCAGCGACTGGGAGCGACAGGGAACGCAATAGCCGAGGGCCAGGGGCAGTAATACGATGAGCATGCCGGAGTACATGAGAATAATCTTCCAATTGATTTGTCAGCGCAATTTTTGACCATAATTGTCAATTGGAACAGCATACGTGAGCAATTCGTTAAAAAAAAGCCGGCGGACCGGCTTTTATCAGTAACGGCTTGATTTGCTATGCAGTTCATTCGGCCGGGGGCATTTAACCACCGGCTGTTGTGCAGAACAGGGTGACATTTTATTCTGGTTTGGTGCATAATTTTATACTGTTCAGTGGTTTTTTTTAGTATAAAAAACCGACAAGGCTGGAGATTTATGGCTGATCGTGTTGTTATTGAGCGATTCAAGTGATAACTTTTGCCGCAAAGGTTAACGGCTTGTTAACCGGAACAGGCAATCAGGACAGGGTCCGCAGAGCGGCCCGCAACAAAAGGTCTAACGGATGAGCAAACCCGCCCTCGAAGTCACGGGCCTGCACAAGCGCTATGGCTCGCTGGAAGTACTTAAAGGCATTGATCTCACCGCCGACAAGGGAGACGTGATCTCCATTATCGGCTCGTCCGGCTCCGGCAAATCCACCTTTCTGCGCTGCATCAACCTGCTGGAAACCCCGTCCGCGGGCGAAGTCAGGCTTCATGGCGAGCTGATAGAAATGCGCACCAACAACCGCGCCGGCGAACGCGAACCGGCGAACATGCGCCAGGTGGAGCGCATTCGCTCGCGTCTGGCGATGGTGTTCCAGAGCTTTAATCTCTGGTCGCACATGACCATTCTGCAGAACATCATCGAAGTGCCGGTGCATGTATTGGGCGTTCCCAAAAAGGAAGCCATCGAAAAGGGTGAGGCCCTGCTCAAGCGGGTAGGCCTCTATGAGCGCCGGGACTATTACCCGGGCCATCTGTCCGGCGGTCAGCAGCAACGTGCCGCCATTGCCCGGGCACTGGCGGTGGAGCCGGAGGTGATGCTGTTTGACGAGCCCACCTCGGCGCTGGATCCGGAACTGGTGGGGGAAGTACTGGGCGTGATGCGCAGCCTGGCGGAAGAAGGCCGTACCATGCTGGTGGTGACCCACGAAATGAGCTTTGCCCGGGATGTATCGAACAAGCTGATGTTTCTGCATCAGGGCGTGGTGGAAGAGCAGGGCAATCCCAAAGAGGTGTTTGCCAACCCTTCCTCCGAGCGGTTCCGGCAATTTATTTCTTCGGTTTACTGAATCAAGGTGAATAACACAAGGAGCAAGTCCATGAAAAAAGTATGGGTTGCGGGCGCCATCATGGCGGCCCTGGCGGCGGGCGCCGTGCAGGCAAAGGAATGGAAAACCGTGCGGTTCGGCATTGAAGGCGCCTATCCGCCGTTTTCCTGGACCGATGAAAACGGCGAGCTGCAGGGCTTTGACGTGGACATGGCCAATGCCCTGTGTGAGCAGATGCAGGTGAAATGCCAGCTGGTGGCGCAGGACTGGGACGGCATTATTCCCGCCCTGCTGGCGCGCAAGTATGACGCCATTATTGCCGCCATGTCGATTACCGAAGAGCGCAAGCGCACCGTCGACTTTACCGGCAAATATGCCCTGGTGCCCAACAAGTTTGTGGCGCCGAAAGGCGCCGAGTTTGAGCTCAGCAAGGAAGGCCTGGCGGGCAAGAAGGTGGGGGTGCAGATCGCCACCACCCACGACAAATATCTTACCGACAACTTTGGCGACGACGTTAACCTGGTGCGCTACGGCAACGCCGATGAGGCTTATCTGGATCTCAAGGCCGGCCGGGTGGACTATGTCTTCCTCGACGCCACCGCCATTGAGGAAGGTCTGCTCAACAAGGAAGGCGGTGATGCCTTTGAATTTGTGGGCCCCTCGGTGACCGATGAACGCTGGTTCGGCGAAGGCTTTGGCATTGCGGTGCGCAAGCAGGACAAGGATCTGAAGGAAAAGCTGAATCAGGCCATTCTGGATTTGCGTGAAAACGGCAAGTACCAGGAAGTAAACAGCAAGTACTTCGATTACGACGTTTACGGCGAGTAATCGGCGCTGGCTGGCTGTGCACTCCTGTACCGGCCAAAAACCAGATTCGAGCGCAGGCTCGCCGCAGGTAAATGCCACTCAATGTGTCAACCCGCTGCGAACATACTTAATGTTCGGTCGGGCCGAAACATTTCGTCACGGCGAGCAAGCTCGCCCCACTGGGGGCTCCGCTGCGCTTCTGACCGCCATGGATGGCGGGAATGCCGAACATGCAGGAGCAATTTTCGGCCCTGGCGCAGAGGTCCTGCTTATCGAACCCTGGTTTTTGCCCTCCTACGGTGTGGAGCTGGCCGGCATAACAGGAAGTGGTTATGTTCGATTTAAAAGGTTATGAAGGCGCCCTGCTGGAAGGCGCCTGGGTCACCCTGCAGGTGGCCTTGTTGTCACTGCTGCTGGCGGTGACCCTGGGGTTGCTGGGGGCGCTGGCCAAGCTGTCGCCGGTGCGTCCGGCGCGCTGGCTGGCGACCTTCTACACCACAGTGATTCGGGGAATTCCCGATCTGGTGCTGATGATGCTGATCTTCTTCGGCGGTCAGGTGCTGCTGAATAATTCCCTTTACGGTCTGAATGAAACCCTTAACGAGTGGATTGGCGGTGGCGATCCCAATCACGAGTGGACCAGCTATCTGCCCGACTACATAGAGATTAGTCCCTATATTGCCGGCATTGTCACCATCGGCTTTATTTTTGGCGCCTATATGGCGGAAACCTTTCGCGGCGCCATTCTGTCGGTGGACAAGGGCGAGCTGGAAGCGGCCCGGGCCTATGGTATGCCTCCCTGGCTGGTGTTTCGCCGGGTGCTGTTTCCGCAGATGATGCGTCATGCCCTGCCGGGCCTGGGCAACAACTGGCTGGTGCTGCTCAAGACCACGGCGCTGGTGTCGATCATCGGCCTCGATGACATGGTGCGCAAGGCCTCGCTGGCGGCGGGCGCCACTCAGCTGCCCTTTACCTTTTACATGGCGGTGGCGCTGATCTTTCTGCTATTCACTACCCTGTCCACCTCCATGCTGCGCTGGGCCGAGCGCCATTACGCCATTCCGGGAAGGTAAGCCATGGACTTTTCAATCATTCTCAACGAGTGGCCGGTGTACTGGCAGGGCCTTTATACCACCGTCTGGCTGGTATTTCTGGCGCTGGTGCTGGGGCTGCTGATCGCGGTGCCCATGGGCATTATGCGCAACAGTGGCAACTGGCTGCTGAAGGGGCCGGCCTGGGCCTATATTTACTTCTTTCGCGGCACGCCGCTGCTGGTGCAGCTGTTTCTGATCTATTACGGCGCCGGTCAGTGGCAGTGGCTGAAGGACTCGGCGGCCTGGGAGTGGTTCAGCCAGGCCTGGTTCTGCGCCGTGCTGGCCTTTACCCTGAACACCAGTGCCTACACCGCCGAGATTATTCGCGGCGCCATCAATGCCATGCCCAAAGGGGAAATAGAAGCCGCCTATGCCTTTGGCATGAGCCGGCTGACCACCCTGCGGCGCATTATTCTGCCCAACTCCTTTCGCCGGGCGCTGCCTGCCTACAGCAACGAGGTGATCTTTATGCTGCACGGTTCGGCGGTGGCGGGGGTGATCACCATAGTGGACCTCACCGGGGCGGCCCGTATCGTCAACTCCCGCTACTACTCCCCCTTTGAGGCGTTTCTGGCGGCGGGCCTGATTTATATGTGCCTGACCTTCCTGCTGGTCTGGGGCTTTCGCCGGCTGGAAAACCGCTGGTTCCGGCACCTGCGGCCGCGCAAGGCCTGACCCGGGGAATGGGGAATGGGGAATAGGGAGCAGGGAATGGTAGGCCCGAATTTATTCGGGCAAGCCATACATACCGTAACGCTATTGCCCCAATAAATTGGGGCCTACAGCCCCGAGCTTAAAGACGCTCTTAATCCTTGAAACTGGCCCAGATGGGGGCGTGATCCGAGGGCTTTTCGATGCCGCGCAACTCATAGTCGATGCCGGTGTCGGTTAACTGCTCCAGCAAGGGCTGAGTGGCCAGGATCAGATCGATGCGCAGGCCGCGGTTGTCGTTAAAACCCTTGCTGCGGTAGTCGAACCAGGAATAGGTCTCGGCGTTGTCCGGGTTCTGCTTGCGCCAGGTATCACTCAGGCCCCAGCTCAGCAGCCGCTCCATCCATTCCCGCTCTTCCGGCAGAAACGAGCACTTGCCGTCCCGCAGCCAGCGTTTGCGGTTGGGCTCGCCGATACCGATGTCCGAATCGGTGTGGGAAATATTCATGTCTCCGATCACCACCAGCGCCTCGTCGGGCTGGTGATGCTCATTCAGGTAATGCTGCAGATCCTGATAAAAGCGCTCCTTGGCCGGAAACTTGGTTTCATGCTTGCGGTTTTCCCCCTGGGGAAAATAGCCGTTCAGTACGGTCAAGGGGCTGCCGTCGGGGCGGATAAAGCGGCCGATGATCATGCGCCGCTGGGCCTCTTCATCGTCGGTGGGAAAACCCTTCACAATGGCCTGGGCCGGCTCCTTGCTCAGCAGGGCCACGCCGTAATGGGCCTTCTGGCCGTGAAAATAGACGTGGTAGCCCATGGTCTGCACCGCTTCCAGCGGAAAGGCCTCGTCGTGCACCTTGGTTTCCTGCAGGCCGATAATGTCGGGGTTGTGCTTGTCGATCAGTGCCCGCAGCTGGTGCAGGCGGGCGCGCAGGCCGTTGATATTGAAGGAAATGACTTTCATAGCGGGATGAGGTTGAAAAATTTGGCCTCATGCTAGCAGAAAGCGCTTCAATCGGCAGCCGGGTTGTCGGAGAGAGCGTCCCGGTAGATCATGCGTTTGCTCATGCCGCCATCCACAATAAACTCCTGGCCGGTAATAAAGGCGCTCTCACTTGAGAGCAGAAAGCGCGCCATGGCCGCCACGTCTTCCGCTTTACCCACCCGGCCGGCCGGGTGCTGGGCATGATCTTCCGGCCCCGGTGCCGGGGAGTCACCCGGTTGCAGGGCAGAGACATCAATCCAGCCCGGACTGATAATATTGACCCTCACCCGTGGCCCCAGGCTCACTGCCAGAGCGTGAGTCAGCGCCACCAGCCCCCCCTTGGACGCGGCGTAGGCTTCGCTGTCGGCTTCCGACTGGTGTGCCCGGGTGGAGCCGATATTGACGATGGCGCCGCCGGCTTTCAGCAGGGGAGACAAATGTTTGCAGATCAGCATGGGACCGGTGAGGTTGACCGCCAGCACCCGTTGCCAGTGGCTTAAGGACAGTTTGTCGATGGACTCGTGAAATGGCTGGCTGATGGCGGCATTGTTGATAATGCCGTTCAGCCGGCCGCACTGCCGCTCCACCAGCCGGGCCAGGCTCAGCACCGAAGGCTCGTCGGTCACATCCAGGTGCACCAGTTGCAGGCCCGGGATATTGGCATCGTCCAGCCGGGCCAGTGCTTCCTTGTCGATATCCACTCCCAGCACCTGATAGTCGTGCTCGAGAAAATAACGGGTCATGGCCAGACCCAGGCCCCGGGCCGCCCCGGTAATCACGATAGTGCCATTCTTCATGCCGACTCCCCGCATGCCTTATTGTCTCAATAAGCGTAGCGGGATTTTGCTTCATCGCTGCCGGTCTGATGGGGTTGCCACATTTTGTAACAATTTTGCCGGACACAGACATAGTCTGGCGTTATCAAACAGGTACACTGATGGCAGCCTCATCAAACAGGTACACTGATGGCAGCCTCAGCCAAGGAAAAGTGCATGAAAAACAAATATTCCCCGCTGGTTCTGCTGGCCTGTCTGTTGCTGCCCGAATCTGGCCATGCCCAGGCTCAGGTCAGGCAGGGCCCGGTGGTCCGTGCGGTGACGGTTACCGAGCAACAACTGCCGGCCACCCTGCAGCTGGTGGGCACCCTCAAGGCCAACCAGCGGGTGGCCATTGCTCCTCAGATCAGCGCCCGGGTCACGCAAGTGCACTTTGTGCCGGGCCAGCAGGTGGAAAAAGGGCAGTTGCTGCTCAGTCTGGATGACAGGGCGGCCCTGGCCGCCGTGAACGAGGCCAGGGCCGCCCTGCGGGATGCCAGGCGCATTCTGGCTAATTTTCAGGCTCTGTTTAAGCGCAAGGCCGTTACCCAGACCGAGCTGGAAGGCCAGCAGGCGGCGGTGGCCATGGCCGAGGCCAGACTGCAGGCGGCACAGGTTCAGGCGGACTACCTCAGGCTGACGGCGCCCTTTGCCGGCGTGATGGGGTTGAGCGATGTGGCGCCGGGCAGCCTGCTCGGCGCCAATGACCAGGTGGCCGAGCTTTATGACACAAGCCGGCTCAAGCTGGATCTGGCGGTACCGGAAAAACACTTTCTCAAGCTGAGCGTGGGGGACATGCTGCAGGCCACCACGGATGCCCATGGTGAGCGGCCCTTCACCGGCCGGCTGGCCGTGATAGCGCCGGCGGTGGATGCCGACACCCTCACCGCCCGGGTACGGCTGGAGTTCGACAACCGCGACGGCGCCCTGGTGCCGGGCATGCTGATGCGGGTGCAGCTGACCCTGGACGAGGGCGCCAGTCTGGCGGTGCCGGCCAGTAGTCTGCTTTATGCGGGTAATCAGCGTTATGTGTATGTGGTGGACGACACCGGCAAGGTCAGCCGGCGCAGTGTGACCGTGGGCCGAAACCTGGGCGACTGGGTTCAGGTGAAAGCAGGACTGGCCGCTGGCGAGCGGGTGGTGCATGAGGGCGTGGTCAAGCTGCGTGACGGCATTCAGGCAGAGGTGATTGATGCGGCTCTCTGATATTGCCATTGCCCGGCCGGTGCTGGCCACCGTGCTCAGCCTGATGCTGTGCGTATTTGGCCTGATTTCCTTTTTTGAGCTGCCGCTGCGGGAAATGCCCGATACCACCTCACCCATAGTGACCGTGCGTACCGACTACACCGGCGCCAGCGCCAGTGTGATGGAAAGCCAGGTGACCAGGCGGCTCGAAGACGAGCTATCGGGGATCAGTGGCGTTAAATTTATCAGCTCCAGCACCAGTGACGGCAGCTCGCGCATTACCGTGGAGTTCGAGCCCGAGCGGGATCTGGACAATGCCGCCAGCGATGTGCGTGAAGCGGTCTCCAGAGCGTCGCGTCAGTTGCCTGACGACGCCGATGCCCCCGTGGTGACCAAGGACACCGGCCGCAACGACGTGATCCTGTGGGTGACCCTGAGGTCCACCGGCCTGTCGGCGCTGGAGCTGGGGGATTACGCCGAAAATGTGCTGGCGGATCGTTTCAGCCTGCTCGACGGGGTCAGCTCGGTATGGGTGGGGGGGCGCAAGGAGCGGGTGATGAATGTGCGCCTGAATACCGCGGCCATGGCGGTGCGCGGGGTGACCGTGGCCGACATTGCCGCCGCTTTGCGCAGTCAGAACGTGGAGCTGCCGGCGGGCATTCTGGAAAACGAACAGCAGAACTTTGCCGCCCGTATTGCCCGGGGTTACAACAGCGCCGCCGACTTTGAAAATCTGGCCATACGCCGTACCGGCACCGGTGAGCGTATCTACCTGCGGGATGTGGCCGAGATTCGGGAAGGGGAAAAACCGGAAGATACCCTGTTTCGTTCCAACGGCCAGAATGTGGTGGGCCTTGGCATTGTCAAACAAACCCAGGCCAATACCCTGGAGGTGATTGAAGGGGTCAAGCGGGCGGTGCTGGCCCAGCAGCCCTTTTTGCCCGACAACACCGAGCTGACCTGGACCTACGACAGCTCGGTGTTTATTGAAAGTGCCATCAATGAGGTCTACCGCACCCTGATGATCACCATGGCGCTGGTGGTGCTGGTGATCTACATCTTTCTGGGCCAGGTGCGCGCTACCCTGATCCCGGCGGTCACGGTGCCGGTATCCCTGGTCAGCGCCTTTGTTGTGGCGCTGGTCATGGGCTTTTCGGTCAATCTCATTACCCTGATGGCGCTGATCATGGCCATCGGCCTGGTGGTGGACGATGCCATTGTGGTGCTGGAAAACATTCATCATCACCTGGAGCGGGGCCGCAGACCCCTGGCGGCGGCCTGGCACGGTACCCGGGAGGTGGGCTTTGCGGTGATCGCCACTACGCTTACGCTGATTTCGGTGTTTCTGCCCATTGTGTTTATGGGGGGCATCATTGGCCGCATCTTTACCGAATTTGCGGTGTTGCTGGCGGCGGCGGTGGGCTTTTCGTCGCTGGTGGCCCTGACCCTGAGCCCGGTGATGAGCAGCAAACTGCTGCAGTCCAGGTCGTCACAGGGCTGGCTGGCGCGACATTTCGATGCGCTGTTTGCCCGTCTTGAGCGGGGTTACCGCCGCCTGCTGGAGCGGGAGCTCAGTCATGGCTGGTGGGCGCCGCTTGCCATGGTGGCCGCGCTGGGGGTGATTGCACTGCTGTTTCGGGACATTCCCCAGAGCCTGACACCCAGAGAAGACAGGGGCGTGGTGTTCGTGATCGTCAAGGGGGCCGAGGGCGCCAGCTTTGAGCGCATGAGCCGGGCCATGGGGGAAGTGGAAAGCCGGCTGATGCCGCTGCGGGAAGCCGGCATTATCACCAGCCTGACGGTACGCACTCCGGGGTTTGGTGGCGGTGTGAACAGCGGCATCATGTTTGCGAGCCTGTCCGGCTGGGACGAGCGCAGCATGCCCGCTGACGCGGTGGCCGGACGTATTCGTCAACTTACCCGGGACGTCACCGAGGTGCTGGTGATCCCCATATTGCCGTCGTCCATTCGTGGTGGTTCCAGCACACCGGTGGAGTTTGTGCTTGGCGGCGCTGATTATGATCAGCTGCTGGACTGGGCCGAGCAACTCAGAGCCCTGGCCCGGGATAATCCGGGGCTGAGTGATCTGGAACTCGACTTTGACCGCACCAAGCCCGAACTGCTGGTGCAGGTAGACCAGCAAAAGGCCGCCCGTCTCGGCATCTCGGTGACCGAGGTGGCCGACAGCCTCAATGTGATGCTCGGCGGACAGGCCATTACCACCTATGCCCGCCAGGGCGAGGAATATGACGTTTTTCTCAAGGGGCGCGAGAGCGACTTCAGCCGGCTGGACGATTTGGCCTCGCTTTATCTGCGCAGCGGCGGGGGCGAGCTGGTCTCCCTCGACAACCTGGTGACCCTTGACGAACAGGGCGCACCGGGCTCACTGAACCACTATAACCGCAAGAAGGCGATCACCCTGAGCGCCAACCTTGAAGGCAGCTACAGCCTGGGCGAGGCGCTGGATTACCTGGACGGCCTGGTGCGCGATAACCTGCCCGATACGGCCACCGTTGACTACAAGGGGGAGTCCCTGGAATACCGTACCAACCAGGGCGATGTGGCCTTTGTGTTCGGACTGGCGCTGGTGGTGGTGTTTCTGATCCTGGCGGCCCAGTTCGAGAGTTTTGTGCATCCCTTTATCGTGCTGCTGACCGTGCCCCTGGGCCTGGTGGGCGGCCTGCTGGGACTCTGGCTGTCCGGTATCAGCCTCAACGCCTACAGTCAGGTGGCCATGGTGATGCTGATAGGCCTGGTCACCAAGAACGGCATTTTGATCGTGGAGTTCGCCAACCAGTTGCGGGACAGAGGGCTGGAGTTTGACCGGGCGCTCACCGAGGCGGCGGTGCGCCGGTTAAGGCCCATTCTGATGACCGCCTTTACCACGGTGGCCGGCGCCGTCCCCTTGATCCTGGCCAGCGGGGCCGGGGCAGAGAGCCGGCAGTCGGTGGGTATGGTGGTGTTTGGTGGCGTGGCCCTGGCCACCCTGCTCACGCTGTTTATCGTGCCGGCCATGTACCGCATGCTGGCCCGCCACACCCGCTCGCCGGAGCATCAGCAACGGCGGCTGGAGACTGAGCTGAACGAGCCCGACTGACGTTTTATACCAATGACATTAAGCAAGTGAGCTGTTTGGCCCTGTTGTAGCTGCCACTTTAGTCGGCAGGGCCTGTGCAACAGGCCTTGAAGACACAGTCGTCTGCAGATTTGCGCCAGCTAAAGCGGCGCCTACAGCTCAGATGGTTGGTATTACCATTACCAGCCGGGCGGTGCCACTACCCGGTAGCCGTGCCGGTAAGGGCGGAAGTAATTGCCGCCATGGTAATAGTAGGACTCTCCACCCAGGTGAAAGCTGACGTAACCGCCGGGCAGCTCCCGGATCAGGCTGCCCAGCGGCAGCACGATGGAAATGCCGGCGCGGGGCCTGTGCTGATGGCGTGGCGGTGCATAATAATGGCGCGGCGCCGAATAATGATAACGCTCAATCACCCGCACCCGGTGTTTGTGGCGATAATGCTTGTGTTTGCGGTGATGGCGAAAGGCCTTGTGGCGGTGCTCGGCGCGATAATGCCGGCGGTGCTCGTGATAGTGGCCGTAAGGCTGGTAATGGGACTGCAGCCGGTGATCGTGCCGGCGATGGTCCCGATCCGCCAGAGCCAGTGAGGGCAGCATCAAGACTGCCAGCAGGGGAAGCAGCCGGACTCCGGAATGAAAACGTGAATATGCCATGACATATCTCCTTTACTGCTCGGCCGCGGCAGGCTGCCGTGGCGCTCGGAGATACTTTAAGTATGGGCCATTCTCGGGACATAAAAAAGCCGGCGCAGTGCGCCGGCTTTTCAAGGATGGTGGAGGGAGCTGGATTCGAACCAGCGAAGGCTGAGCCGTCAGATTTACAGTCTGATCCCTTTGGCCACTCGGGAACCCCTCCACGAGTAAACGTTCAAATTGTGTGGTTCAGCGCCGCAGCGATGTACCGAATAGGTGGTGGAGGGAGCTGGATTCGAACCAGCGAAGGCTGAGCCGTCAGATTTACAGTCTGATCCCTTTGGCCACTCGGGAACCCCTCCACATCAGTGGGGCGCATACTACCAAAACGAACGCCGATGTGAACCCCTGAAAGCAATTAATTTGCCGCAACTGGTGCATTTACACCCAGTTGGGGTTCAATTGCCCAATAATTACACTTTTTTATCACTCATCACGCCGAGCCTGCCGGCAGCCCTCAATGGCCGGTGCCAGCAATTCCAGTGCGCTGTGCTCACAGGCCGGCAGGGTGGCGTTGCTGTGGCTCAGAGGTGTGACCCGCTCACCCCAGCGGATCACCCCGGCGCCCCAGGTCAGGCCGGCACCAAAGGCGGCGGTGAGCAGCAGGGCGCCGGGGCGCACCCGGCCCTGCTCCAGGGCTTCACACAGGGCGATGGGTACGGTGGCCGCCGAGGTGTTGCCGTAGTCGGCAATATTGAGCACCACCCTGTCACGGGGCAGCGCCATTTTTTTGGCCAGGGTCTCAATAATGCGTACATTGGCCTGGTGAGGCAGCAGCAGATCGATATGCTCCGGGCTGACGCCGGCCTGATCCAGCACAAAGGCGGCAGCCTCTCCCATGCCCCGCACCGCCCGCTTGAAGATCTCCTGACCTTCAAAGTTCACTTCAAACAGGCCGTCTACATGGGCAAAGCGGGTGCGGCAGGTGCCCGAGTCGGGGACCGCCAGAATGTCTCTGGCCTCGGCGTCGCAGCCCAGCTTGTCGGCCAGCAGCCCCACAGGCGCGTTGCTGGCTTCCAGCACCACGGCGCCGGCACCATCGCCAAACAGCACGGCGGTGTCGCGCCGGGTCCAGTCCAGATAATGGGTCAGGCGTTCGGCACCGATCACCAGCACCCGGTTCATGCTGCCGGCCCGGATCAGCGCCGAGCCCACGCTCAGGCCATAAATAAAGCCGGTGCAGGCAGCATTGAGGTCAAACACGGCGGCGGCCGGAATGCCCAGATTGCGCTGCACCGCCGACGCGGCGCTGGGCACCAGGCTGTCGGGGCTGGCGGTAGCCAGAATAATGCCGTCAATTTGAGCGGCATCCAGGCCGGCGGCGGCCAGGGCATGGCGGGCGGCGACGGTGGCAAGCTCGGAGGTGTTGACGTGAGAAATGCGCCGGGTGCGAATGCCGGTGCGGCTCTGAATCCAGTCGTCGGAGGTATCGAGGAAGGTGCTGAGGTCGTCATTGCTCAGCACGGCCGGCGGCAGGCACTTGCCCCAGCCGGTGATATTGGCATAACGCATGGCATTCCCGCTTGTTGAGAAAATGTTAATCGATTATGCCCAAGGTCAGGTGAACTGTCACTCGGCTCAGAGCCGTCCTTCCCGCTCCAGCCGGTTGCGCACCCAGTGCCGGTAAAGCCAGGACAAGGCCGGGCGGATCACCGGCAGGCCGATCAGCATGGCCAGCGGCCTCAGGCGCGGCACCCGTTTCATCAGCAGAATATAGGCGTCCAGCTCCGAATAGATCTCGCCTTCGGCGGTTTGCACATGCAGCTCCTGCAAGGCCTGCTGAGGGCTGATGCCCAGGCTGAGCAGCACTTCTTCCCGGCCGGTAATATCAAACCAGCCAACGTCACTGCCTTTTTCTCCGGCCCAGCGTTCGTACCGTTCCCTGTCCCGAATGCAGCTTTCGCAGGAGCCGTCATAAAACACCACCAGCCGGTGGCGTGGTTTTTTTCCATCCAATACATGTCCTCCATGGCCTCATCCTTAAGGCCTGTATTCAGCATAGCCCTGATCAACCGAGGTAGCGCTGTTCCAGGTGACGGCGAAAGGGCGTGGCGCTCAGGGCACAGCCACTGGCCCGGGTCATCAGCGCTTCGGTGGAATGCAGGCTGGCATGACGCCACACCTTTTGCTGCAGCCAGTCAAATACGGCGGGCAGGCTCTCGCCGATAAGCCGGTCAATGGAGCCCAGCTGCTGTTGCATGGCGTCGGCCAGCTGAGCGGCATAGATGGCCCCCAGGGTATAGCTGGGAAAATAGCCAAAGCTGCCGTCGGTCCAGTGAATGTCCTGCAGGCAGCCGTTTTTGTAATCACCTTGAGTATTCAGTCCCAGATATTGCTGCATCAGCTGGTTCCAGCGCTCGGGCAGATGGCGGGCTTCCAGCCGGCCTTCGATCAGATCCCGCTCTATGTCATAGCGCAGCATGATGTGGGCCGGGTAGGTGACCTCGTCGGCGTCCACTCGAATAAGGCCCGGCTGCACCCGGGTATAGAGCCGGGCCAGGTTGTCGGGTGCAAAGGCCGGTTGCTCGCCAAAGTGTTGCGCCAGCAGCGGGGACAGGCGGGCGAGAAAGGCTGGATGACGGGCCAGCTGCATTTCAAAGAACAGGCTCTGGGATTCGTGTACCCCCATGGAGCGGGCCTGGCCCACCGGCAGCCGGCGCCACTGGGCGGGCAGGCCCTGCTCGTAACGGGCATGGCCGGTTTCATGAATAATGCCCATCAGTGCCTGGGCCACGTCATTTTCGTCGTAGCGGGTAGTCAGGCGCACGTCTTCGCTGACGCCGCCGCAAAAGGGATGAACGCTCACATCCAGCCGGCCGTGATTAAAGTCAAAGCCGAGCCAGTTCATCACCTCCAGCCCGAGGGTCTTCTGCGTGTCGGTGGCAAAGGGGCCCTGCAGCGGCAGCAGGGGCTCACCCCGCTGCTTGTCCTGCACCTCGGCAATCAGTCCCGGCAGCCAGTCGCTCAGCTCGCCGAACAGCCCGTCCAGCGTCTGGCTGCGCATGCCCGGCTCGTATTGCTCCAGCAGGCTGTCGTAGCGGGACAGTCCCAATGCATCGGCCCGGGCGCTGGCCGCTTCCCGTGACAGGGCCACCACTTCTTCAAACAGCGGCAGAAAGCCGGCCCAGTCGTTGGCCGGACGCAGACTGCGCCAGGCATGCTCGCAGCGGGAGCCGGCCAGGGAGCGGGCCCGAACCAGATCCGCCGGCAACAGGGTGGCATCGCGCCAGGCCCGGCGCATCTCGGCCAGGCTTTGCTGCTGGTCAGGGGCAAGAGACTCGTTCTCTGCCTGGGCAAACCAGTCGCCCAGACGTTCGTCCTGCAGCTGCCGGTGGCACAGCACCGCCAGGGTGCCGAGGGCCTCGGCCCTGGCCTCGTTGCCACCGGCGGGCATCATGGTAGCCTGATCCCAGCCGCAGATGGCGCCCAGGTGCTGCAGGTGGTGCAGTTGTTCAAAATGCTGTTCCAGTGCGGAATATGACATAAGGGGATCCTTGAAATAAAAGGTCAGCCCTGGCGGCTTTGCAGCCGCTCGCGGGTGTGTTGTTTGGCCTGCTCACTCTTGCGCAGCAAGACATAAAGGCAGCCGCTGCCGCCGTGCTGGCGCAAGGCGCTGTGGCAGGCCAGCACCTCCGGCAGGTGAGGCAGCCAGCCGGACACATAGCTCTTGAGCAGGGCCGGCGGCTGACTGCGCTCGCCCTTGCCATGAACGATGATCACCGAGCGCAGATCCTGGCGCAGGCTGGCGCGAATAAAATTCAGCAGGGCATCCCGGGCGCGCTCCACACTGTGATTGTGCAGATCGAGGCGGGCCTCGCAGGGGTATTTGCCCAGGCGCAGCTTTTTGAATACACCGTCCTGCACGCCGGGCTTTTTGTAGCTGACGATGTCGTCGGGGCGCAGCAGCACCACGCTGTCAAGAGACAGGCCGGGCCCGGCCGCCTCGGCCTCGGTTTCGGCAGCGCGGCGCCGCTCGGCCAGGGCGGCGGGATCCCGCTCGTCGCGGTGTCCGGCGGGCAGGGTGTCCTGCTCAATGGGGGTCAGGCCGTCCAGCTCTCTGAGAAAGGACGACCAGTCGGGCGACCAGTCGGAATGGCTCATAGCGCGGCTCCTTTTATTTGGAATTAGCCGCAGTATAAGCCAGTGAAATGAAAGGGGGAACGACAGAACCCGGGGGAGGAGGAGGTCGGGTCCTGCCGTTGATTAACGCTGTGTCAGTGGCCGGTCTGGTTGGGGTCGGACTTCATCACCTTGTAGACGAAGTAGCCGGCGTAAAAGCTGATAAGCAAAGTGGTGGCGATGATCACCATCATGGACATAAAGCCCACGTCACTGCCAAACATTAAATCGAGCCAGAATGCCATGGGGTGTCTCCTTGTGCGTTCTCCGTTGAACACATCCTAACGAGACCACACCGGCTGATGCTGATCCTGATCAATAAAGCGGCTTGTCCTCATGTTTAACAAGGGTATAGCCGGCCTGTTTCAGCAGGGAAACGAGACCCCGATCACCATAAAGGTGCAGGGCGCCCACCACCATCAGTGCCCGTTGCGGCGCCAGCTGCTCCAGTCGCTGCAGCCACAGGTGATTGCGTCGTGTCAGCAGCTCCTGCTCGATAAACCGGGTCAGGGCCGGGCTTTGCTGTTCCTGCAGCAGTGCCAGCAGGGTTTGTTCATCACCTTTCAGCCAGGCATCAAGCAGATGATTGAGATGCGCCTGCATCTGCTCCAGCTCCTGCAGGATGTGCTCAACAAAGTCCTGTTCCAGGCCGCGTTCATGCAGGGAGGCCAGCAAGCCCATCACCATGGACGGCTGCTCCAGCCCGGCGACCGGCAGGCCTCGCTCCCGGGCCAGCAACCGCAACTGCATATCCACCCCCTGGCGACTGTGAAAGCCAAGCTCGGCGGCCCGGTACTGGGTCAGTTGCAGCGTTGCAAACCAGGGCGGCAGCCGGCGCAGCTGTGACTGGCCGGAACGCGCCACGGCCTGCTCCAGCTTTTCAGCCAGGCGGGGGCCCAGCCGATCCTGCCAGCTGGCGCCGGGCTGCAGCAGGTGGGCAAAGCTGCCGGGATCAATACCGAGGGGATCCACTTCCAGCAACAGCAGCTCGCTGTGTGCCAGCGCGTGCAGCAGAGGGGGCGGCAGGGGGTCGAGACGCTCATCGGCAATATGCACCGAGCCAAACAGCCAAAGCTGCTGGCTGCCCCGGGTGGCCTGCCACAGGGCAGGGGCGGCAAGCAGCTGGCCGCACCACAGCCCCAGTAAAAGATACAGCAATGCTTTCATGTTATTTCGCCGTGTTGAATGTCGTCCTGAGTATGGTTCCTGCCGCCGTCATGTTCAGCCGCCGGCCTTTAACATCAGCCGGTCCAGGGCCCGGTTGCTCAGCAGCCGGCGCAGCCAGCCCAGCATTTTGGTGGGCTGAGTGACCGGATAACGGATTCTGGGGGTGCTGCTGGTCAGGGCGTGCAACAGCGGCGGCAGACAGGCTTCCGGCCCCAGGCTGTAGCGGGAGCTGGGGCCGGGCTTTTCCAGCCGGGCCAGGGTCTGCTCATAACCGGTGCGGTGGCGGCTTTGATCCACCTGAATATGGCGCAGAAAGGCGGCTTTGGCGTTGGCACGAAAACGGGTTTCGATGGGGCCGGGCTCCAGCAGGCTGACGTGAACATGAGTGCCGGCCAGCTCCAGGCGCAGGGTGTCGGTATAGCCTTCCAGAGCAAACTTGGTGGCATTGTAGGCGCCGCGATACTGCATGGCCACCAGTCCCAGCACCGAGCTGTTCTGAATAATACGGCCCTCGCCGGCCTTGAGCATCAGCGGCAGCACCAGCCGGGTCAGGTGATGGGTGCCAAACAGATTGGTATTGAACTGCTCGCGCAGGGCGGCGGTAGGCAGGTCTTCCAGGGCGCCGGGCTGGCCGTAGGCGCCGTTGTTGAACAGACCATAAAGGGTGCCGCCGGTCAGCGACAGGGCCTGCTCCAGCCCCTGCTCTATGCTGGTGTCATCGGCCAGATCCAGCCGGACCGCCGGCAGACCTTCTTCCCTTAACCGCACCACGTCTTCTTCGTGTCGTGCCGAGGCGATAACGTGAAAACCCTGCTGCTGCAGATAATGGGCGGCACTGTGGCCGATGCCGCTGGAGCAACCGGTGATGAGAACGGATCTGGTCATGAATGGCTCCCATTGTGAAGGTGGGGCCAATGTAGCAGAAAAAACGGGCAGATAGCGACGGAATGGCGTCCCCGGCAGGAATCGAACCTGCATCTAACCCTTAGGAGGGGCTTGTTTTATCCATTAAACTACGGGGACGAGCCGGCACAATATTGCAAATTTCCCGTTGAGGCGCAATCTTGTGCCGAGCGTTTGCCGGTTAAGTAACCAGTTTCCTTATTCCGCCACGCAATCCACGAAATAGCGGGTTTCACCCTGCTGCTCTTCCGCCACCAGGCCGTGAATATAGGTTTCAAAGCCGGGGAAGCGCTGGTTAAAGGCGCGGGCAAAACGCAGGTAGCTGATGATGGTGTCGTTGAACACCTCACCGGGGATCAGCAGCGGAATGCCGGGGGGGTAGGGAGCCACCATCACCGCCGTGGTGCGGCCGGCCAGCTCGTCCAGCGGTACCCGCTCAATGTCCTTGTGGGCCATTTTGGCAAAGGCGTCCGCCGGTTTCATGGCCGGTACCAGATCCGACAGGTACATTTCCGTGGTCAGCCGGGCCACGTCGTTTTCCTTGTACACGGCGTGGATTTGGTCGCACAGATCCCGCAGACCCACCCGCTCGTACTGAGGCTGGCTCTGCACGAACTGGGGTAAAATCTTCCACAGCGGCACGTTATTGTCGTAATCGTCCTTGAACTGCTGCAGTTCGGTGACCATGGTGTTCCAGCGGCCCTTGGTGATGCCGATGGTGAACATGATAAAGAAGGAATAAAGCCCGGTTTTTTCGATGACGATGCCATGCTCGGCCAGGTACTTGGTCACCACCACCGCCGGAATGCCCGACTCGGCAAACTGGCCCTTCATGTTCAGACCGGGGGTGAGAATGGTGGCCTTGATCGGGTCGAGCAGGTTAAAGCCGGGCTCGATATCGCCAAAACCGTGCCAGCTGTCTTCCGAGCGCAGCATCCAGGCGTCTCGTTCATCCAGGCCGTGATCGGTAAGATCGTCCGGCCCCCACACCTTGAACCACCAGTCGATGCCGTATTCGTCGTCCACCTTGCGCATGGCCCGGCGAAATTCCAGCGCCTCGGCCAGGGACTCTTCCACCAGCGCGGTGCCGCCCGGCTCTTCCATCATGGCCGCCGCCACGTCACAGGACGCGATAATGGCGTATTGCGGGCTGGTGGAGGTGTGCATCAGGTAGGCTTCGTTGAACACATGGCGGTCGAGCCGGGTCTTTTCGCCGTCCTGGATCAGGATCTGGGATGCCTGGGACAGGCCCGCCAGCAGCTTGTGGGTGGACTGGGTGGCAAACACCATGGAGTCTTCACAGCGGGGCCGGCCTTCGCCAATGGCGTGATAATCGCCATAAAAGTCGTGAAAGGCGGCGTGGGGCAGCCAGGCCTCGTCAAAGTGCAGGGTTTCAATCTCGCCGTCGAGCAGCTCCTTGATCTCCTCCACGTTGTAGAGAATGCCGTCGTAGGTGGACTGGGTAATGGTCAGCACTCTGGGCTTGGCATCGGGGTTTTTGGCCAGAATTTCCCGACAGAAGGGGTTGGCTTCCATTTTCTGGCGAATGCGGGCGGGCTCGAATTCGCTGCGGGGAATGGGGCCGATAATGCCGTAGTGGTTGCGGGTGGGCATCAGGAACACGGGCACGGCACCGGTCATCATGATGGCGTGCAGAATCGACTTGTGGCAGTTGCGGTCCACTACCACGATATCGCCGGGGGCGACCGTGGAGTTCCATACGATCTTGTTGGAGGTGGAGGTGCCGTTGGTCACGAAAAAAAGGTGATCGGCGTTGAAAATGCGGGCGGCATTGCGCTCGGAGGCGGCCACCGGGCCGGTGTGATCCAGCAGCTGTCCCAGCTCGTCCACCGAGTTGCACACGTCGGCACGCAGCATGTTTTCACCAAAAAACTGGTGGAACATGCGTCCCACCGGCGATTTCAGAAAGGCCACGCCGCCGGAGTGCCCCGGACAGTGCCAGGAATAGGAGCCGTCCTGGGCGTAGTGGGTCAGGGCCCGGAAAAACGGCGGCGCCAGGGAGTCGAGGTAGCTTTTGGCTTCACGGATAATATGCCGGGCCACGAAGTCGGGCGTGTCCTCGTGCATGTGAATAAAGCCGTGCAGCTCGCGCAATATGGCGTTGGGAATATGCCGGGCGGTGCGGGTTTCGCCGTAAAGGTAAATGGGAATGTCCGGGTTGCGGTGGCGAATTTGCTCCACAAAGCCGCGCAGCTGCTCCAGCACCGAATGCGCTTCTTCCCGGCTGCCGGCCAGCTCCTCGTCGTCGATGGACAACACAAAACCGGCGGCCCGGCTCTGCTGCTGAGCGAATGAGGTCAGGTCGCCGTAGCTGGTGTAGCCCACCACGTCCATGCCGGCCTTTTCAATGGCCGAGGCCAGCTCGCGAATGCCGGAGCCGCTGGTGTTTTCGGAGCGAAAGTCTTCGTCGATGATAACGATGGGAAAGTAAAAGCGCATTAATGGTCCCTTGTTGCCTGAAGCGAGTGCCAGAATCATAGCCGATCCGCATTCTACTGCCTGACCAAAAGGCTGACAAAAGATAGTTATGCATTTTGGGTGATTAAATAATATTGGGTGAGGGGTGAGGGGTGAGGGGTGTGGAAAAGCAACGGCGTCGCAGGCACTATTTGAGACTGACTTAAAACAGGACACACTTATGCCTGAATCTCTGAAGTTTGCCACTCTGGCCCTGGCGGCGGTGCTGCTGGCCGGCTGCGCCACCGCACCACCCAGGAACCCCGCCAACCTTTGCGCCATTTTTGAGCAATATCCCGACTGGCACGAGGCGGCCGAAGACACCCGGCAAAAATGGGGGGCGCCTGTGCATGTGACCATGGCGATGATGTTTCAGGAAAGCAGCTTTATCCACGATGCCCGGCCGCCCATGCGCTGGTTTCTGTTTATACCCTATGGCCGGGCGTCCAGCGCCTATGGCTATGCTCAGGCCAAGGATGGAACCTGGGCCGACTATCGGCGCGAGACCGGCAGCGGCTGGGCCGACCGGGACGACTTTGATGACGCCATGGACTTTATGGGCTGGTACATGAGCAAGACCAGCTGGCTGAACGGCGTATCGAAGTGGGACGCCTACGGCCAGTACCTCAACTACCACGAAGGCTGGACCGGCTACCGGCGCGGCAGCCACCTGCGCAAACGCTGGCTGCTGGGGGTATCACGCAAGGTGGAAAGCCGCGCCAAGCGCTATGCGGAGCAATACTGGGCGTGTAAAGACGAGCTGAACAGCGGCTGGTTCTGACGACCCCTTCGGGGAGCTGTCAGAGCGTAGGTTGCGAATGAGCGCAGCGAATTCCAACACGCAGGCGGCTGTGAAATGTTGGGATTCGCTCCGCTCATCACAACCTACTCTAACTTACAGCTGACCGCTTACGGCTTACAGCTTGTGTTCAGGTATTTGGCCATTTCCTCTTCGGGCACCATGCCGCCGCCGGTGGCCCAGACCAGATGATGGGCCCGGGCCAGCCGCGCCGGGGTCAGCCCCATGCGCTCCCGGTAGCCCTGTTCCTCACCTTCTACCCGCCAGGGGCCGGGCATGCCGGCCAGGGCCGAGGGCTCGAGATAAATGTTTTCCTGCTTTGCCAGCAGGCTGAGCAGGCTCATCATCTCTTCATCGGGCAGGGTGTAAAAGCCGTCAAGCAGCGGCGCCATCACCCGGCCCACAAAGCCCGACGGCCGGCCTACCGCCAGACCGTCGGCGGCAGTACAGTTGTCGATGCCCAGGTCCTGCACCGAAATGGCGTCGTGCAGGCCGGTATAGACGCCTAGCAGCATGCAGGGCGAATGGGTGGGCTCGGCAAACACGCAGTGCACCGCATCCCCAAAGGCCAGCTTCAGGCCAAAGGCCACACCGCCGGGGCCGCCGCCCACGCCGCAGGGCAGGTAAACAAACAGCGGGTGCTCACGGTCTACCCGAATGCTCTGTTGTTCCAGCTGGGCCTTGAGCCGCAGACCGGCCACGGCGTAACCCAGAAACAGCTGCACCGAGTTCTCGTCATCCACAAAATGGCAGTAGGGATCGTTCAGGGCCTCGGCCCGGCCTTCGGCGACCGCTACCGAGTAGTCGCTCTGATATTCCACCACGGTGACGCCGTGACTGCGCAGCAGGGCTTTTTTCCATTCCCGGGCGTCTGCCGACATGTGCACGCTGACCTTGAAGCCCAGCCTGGCGCTGATAATGCCGATGGACAGCCCCAGGTTGCCGGTGGATCCCACGGCCACGGAATAACGGCCGAAGAAGTTGCGGAATTCGTCGCTGTCGAGCCGGGCGTAATCGTCGGTCAGGTGCAGCAGGCCGGCCTTGAGCGCCAGCTTTTCGGCATGATGCAGCACCTCGTAGATGCCGCCCCGGGCCTTGATGGAGCCCGACACCGGCAGCAGATCGTCGCGCTTCAGCAGCAGGGTGCCGGCAAGCTTGCTGTTCAGGCGCTCATTCAGGGCCTGCTGCATGGCGGGAATGGCCTGCAGCGGTGACTCCAGAATGCCGTTAAGTGCCCGCGTGTCGGGAAACACGGCGCGAAAATACGAGGCAAAGCGGCCCAGGCGGGCGGCGGCATCGGCCACGTCGTCGGCGGTCAGCGCCACGCCGGTCAGCGCCCGCTCCAGTGGCTGGCGCTCCGGATTGAACCAGCTGACCGGCTCCAGCGCCATCAGCGGGTGAAGCAGCGGATGAGTGCGGCTGAGTTCGTTGATGGCGCTTCGGGAGTAATGAGGATGTGAATGCATTGAAACCGTGTCCTGAAAACATGCTGGCGCCAGTATACCAAAACAAACGCCGCGGTTTAGCGCGGCGTTTTATCCCTAATCCCCAGTCCCTAATCCCTGATTTTTATTTCTGCCGGGCAAAATACTCCCTGGTCAGGCGGAACACCACCGGGCTCAGCAGCGCCAGGGCAATCAGGTTGGGAATGGCCATCATGGCGTTCATGGTATCGGCCATCAGCCAGATAAACTCCAGCGACTGGGTGGCGCCAATGGGCAGGGCCAGCACCCAGGCAATGCGGAAGGGCACAATGGCCTTGACCCCAAACAGGAACTGCACACACTTCTCGCCGTAGAAACTCCAGCCCAGAATGGTGGTAAAGGCGAAGATGGCCAGCGCCACCGAGACAATGTATTCACCGCCGGGAATCGCCAGGGAGAAGGCCAGGGTGGTAAGCGAGGCACCGGCTTCACCGCTGGTCCAGCTGCCGGTGACGATAATGGCCAGACCGGTCACCGAGCACACGATAATGGTGTCGATAAAGGTGCCGAGCATGGCGATCAGACCCTGGCGTACCGGGTTGTCGGTCTTGGCGGCGGCGTGGGCAATGGGGGCACTGCCCAGGCCGGCCTCGTTCGAGAATACGCCCCGGGCCACACCAAAGCGGATGGCGGCCCACACCGCGGCGCCGGCAAAGCCACCCTGGGCGGCAATGGGGGTAAAGGCGTGTTCGATGATCAGGCCAAAGGCGGCGGGAATGGCACCGATATTCACGACCAGCACCGCGATGCCGGCGGCAAAGTAGGAGACTGTCATCAGCGGCACCAGCTTGCCCGCCACTTCCGAAATCCAGCGAATACCGCCGATCAGCACCAGACCTACCAGCACCATCAGCACAATGCCGGTCATGGTGTGGGAAATGCCAAAGGACGCATCCAGGGCGTCGGCCACCGAGTTGGCCTGCACGGTATTACCGATGCCAAAGCCGGCAATGCCGCCGAAGATGGCAAAGGCCACCCCCAGCCAGGCCCACTTTGAGCCAAGTCCGTTGCGGATGTAATACATGGGGCCGCCCACATGGTTGCCCAGCTTGTCGGTTTCCCGGTATTTCACCGCGCACACCGCCTCGGCGTATTTGGTGGCCATGCCCACCAGGGCGGTCATCCACATCCAGAACAGGGCGCCGGGGCCGCCAAAGAAGATGGCGGTGGCCACACCGGCGATGTTGCCGGTACCAATGGTGGCCGACAGGGCCGTCATCAGGGCGTTAAAGGGGGAAATTTCCCCGTCGCCGGCTTCGGTCTTGCTGAACAGCAGCTTGAAACCGGTGCCCAGCTTGCGGATGGGCATCAGGCCCAGGCCCAGCTGCAGGTACAGGCCAAGGCCGAGAATACCCACCAGCATGGGCACGCCCCATACCACGCCGTTAATTGAGGTAAGCAGTGAGGTGATCCATTCCATCGGTGTCACTCCTGAATGAAAAAGTAAGAATGCCGTTAGCGGGCAGGTCAGTAACAGCCTAGCCCCATTCGGAGCAATAGCATAATGGCTTTGTGTTTCAACTGGAACTAAAAGAAGGTGCGCATCAGGTGACGCAGTGTAGAGATCACATGCTTTTGTCCGGCGTAGCCCAGTTGCCGGGCCAGCAGGGCCGGTTCGGCGCCGGGCTGCAGGGCCGCCTGCAGCAATGTTTGCTGTGCCGGCGTCAGCGGGCGTGCCGGTCTGTGGCCTGCAACAAAACGGCGCAGGGCCGGCCTGTCTGCGTACAGATCCCGGTGATAAAAGGCAAAGTCATGGGCCCGCTGTTTATCCAGCCGTTCATCTGGCCGGGGCGGCAGTAAAAGGCCTGCCGGTGCCTGGCGACCCTCGCCGGTCAGATCGGCGCTGAACAGCCCTTGCCACAGGGGCAGAATATGCCGGGCCCGGTCTGATGCCGGCCACAGCATCATGGCTGCATGCAGGCCACTGACGCTGTCGGTCGCCTGGCCCATGCGCACCAGTTGAAAGCCGTTGCGTTGCCAGAAGGCCAGCAGCTCGGGGCTGGCCCCAAAGCTGGTGCCGATAAAGTCGGTATTGAGCTGTTGCTTGAGCCAGTCCAGCAACTGCGAGCCCATGCCGGCCTGCTGGCAGTGCGGATGCACCACAATGCGCATGATGCGTGCATAACCAAAGCCGCAGGCCCCGGCCAGGCCACCGTGAAAGGCCAGTGACTGGGGCAGCAGATGCCCCCGTGGCCGGCGTTCGCCGCGCCAGATATCGGTGGCCAGTGTTTTATCCAGCTCGCCTTCCCGCTGCAGCAGGGCGGCCGCCACCGGCACACCTTGCTGAAAGGCCACCGCCAGTGACCCACCGGGGGCGTCCAGCAACTGGCGCAGATCGCTGGGCCGGGTCTGATAGTGGGCCAGGGTGAGCAGGCCAAAGACCTGTTGCAGCAGGGCATCCTCGGCCAGCAGGCGCGGGCGGTCTATCCATTCCAGACGCAACTCGCCCTGGCCGGGGGGAGAAGGCGGATCTGCGTTGAGGGCCAGCAAGCGGAACAACAGCGGCTCCAGCGGATCTGTTTCACTCCAGCGGGCCGGGGTGCCGATATGTACTCTGCGCCAGCCGGGATAAAGCCCGTCCAGAGCGGGCTGAAACTTGAGCGCAAAGCCGAGACCCGTGCCCTCGTAGCCGTGCTCGGTGCTGGCGAACAGGCAGCAGTAATGGCGGGCCAGCGCCAGCAGCATGGGCACCGGCAGGGCGGCGGCCTCATCCACCAGCACCATATCGGCCTCGGGCCGCCCGGCCAGCAGGGCGTCGGGAGCCATAAACTCAAGGGGACGGTCACAATGGGCAAGGGCCTTGGCGGCCGCTCCCGGGCTGGGCGCGGTGAGCAGCACCCGCTTGCCGGCACGCAGCAGCCGGGCCGCCGCCAGCCCCAGCAGACTGGACTTGCCCCGGCCCCGGTCGGCGGTGAGCACCACGGGAGAGCGGCGGCGGGCACCGCGCAGCAACAGCGCCAGGGCATGGCGTTGCTGCGGGTTAAGACAGCCGCGGGTATCGGCACGCAAATGCCATTTTGGGCCGTCACACTCCGGCAGTGGCGGAACATCCCGGCCCTGCTGCCATAGCAGCACGTTCGGATCGGCTCTCAGCAGTGATACCACCCGCGTAATAAACGCGCTGGAGAGACCCTCTGCCTGCTCGGGCAGAGCCACATAGCGGCGCAGATCCGGATCCGCAAAGCCCGGCCAGTCGTGCAGGGAAGGGCACAGCAGCACCAGCATGCCGCCGGCGGACAGGGTGCCTCCCGCGGCACCCAGGGCATCCGGGTGCAGACCGCTGAAGGCATTGAATATCAGATGGGAATATTCCCGCCCCAGGGCGGTGTGAAACTTGCCAGGGGGAACCTGAGGCTGCCCGGCAGGGGCCTCGCCCAGCCAGAGCACGGGGTCGGAAGAAAAGGCGGCGAGCAGGGTGTGGGCCTGAGCGATGGCCCAGTCCTGTTCGCCGCTCAGCACCAGCAGCCGGCGTTCGCCAAGCCGCTGTAATTGCCGGCAAAAGCCGGGCCAGTCAGTCAAACAGGCGCTCACCGTTTTCGTCAATCAGGCGCCGGGCCTTGGTCACCATCAGCTCGGCGGCCTGCTCGGCGCCGGGCAGCAGATCGGCTCTTATCAGCCGGTATTCCCGTTGCTCGCCGTCCTTGTGTTGCACAATACGACCCTGCAGCCGGTACTGACCGCCCTCGGCGCCCGGCTCGGGAATAATGGTAAAGCCCTTGTATTCCACCGGTTCAAAGTGGGCCTGGGCAGGCGCCGGCGAAGCAAACCGTTTTTTGAGCCAGCCAAACATGGCGTTATTTCCTGACCCGCAGGATCACGCTTTCACCCTCGTTGACGATGCCGTCAAGTTTATTCAGCTCCTTGACCTCGTCCATATTGGAGATGACCACAGGGGTGAGGGTGGATTTGGCCTTTTGCTCCAGCAGCGCCAGGTCTACTTCCAGCACGGTATCGCCCTGTTTCACCTGCTGGCCTTCCTGAGCGACACGGGTAAAGCCTTCGCCCTTGAGTTCTACCGTGTCGATGCCGAAATGCACGAACAGCTCAAGACCGGAGTCGGATTCAATGGAAAAGGCGTGGTTGGTTTCAAAAATCTTGCCAATGGTACCGTCACAGGGGGCCACCATTTTGTTGCCGCTGGGCCTGATGGCGATGCCGTCACCCACGATTTTTTCGGCAAACACCACATCCGGCACTTCCTCAAGAGGCACGATCTCACCGGCAATAGGGGCGAACACCTCGATGAGGTTGGCATCGCTGGAATCATCAGACACCATTTTTTTCAGTTTATCGAACAGACCCATCGTCTCAGCTCCTGAAGGATTCAGTTGATGATGATAGCACGGCCTTAAAGCAGGTAAACAGCCGTTGGGAAGGGGGAAAATACCACCATCAAAAAAGGCGCCTTGCGGCGCCTTTCGAGAACTGCGAATTACTGCTGCAGTTCCTGCTCGGTGAAGATGCCCTGGAACAGGGCGGTGCTCAGGTAACGCTCACCGGAGCTGGGCAGAATGACGACGATGTTCTTGTCGGCGAACTCGGGCAGTGCGGCAATGCGGTTGGCGGCCACCACGGCGGCGCCGGAGCTGATGCCGGCCAGAATGCCTTCGTCCTTCATCAGGCGGCGGGCCATGTCGATGGCGTCTTCGCTGCTGATCTGCTCAACCCGGTCAATCAGGGACAGATCAAGGTTGCCGGGAATAAAGCCGGCGCCAATACCCTGAATCTTGTGGGGGCCGGGCTTGATTTCCTCGCCGGCCAGGGCCTGGGTGATTACCGGGGATTCCACCGGCTCAACGGCAACCGTGGTAATGGCCTTGCCCTTGGTGTTCTTGATATAGCGGGACACGCCGGTCAGGGTGCCGCCGGTGCCCACACCGGCCACGAACACGTCCACTTCGCCGTCGGTGTCTTCCCAGATCTCGGGACCTGTGGTCTTTTCGTGGATTTCCGGGTTGGCCGGGTTGTTGAACTGCTGCAGCAGCACGTATTTTTCCGGATGGGATTCTTTCAGCTCCATGGCCTTTTCAATGGCGCCCTTCATGCCCTTGGCGCCGTCGGTCAGCACCAGGTTGGCGCCCAGAGCCTTGAGCAGCTGGCGACGTTCCAGACTCATGGTGTTGGGCATGGTCAGGGTAATGGCATAACCGCGGGACGCCGCCACAAAGGCCAGGGCGATGCCGGTGTTGCCGCTGGTGGGCTCAATCAGTTCCTTGCCGGCGACCAGCTCACCGCGCTTTTCCGCGTCCCAGATCATGTTGGCGCCGATGCGGCATTTTACGCTGAAGCTGGGGTTGCGGCTTTCCACCTTGGCAAACACGCGGCCCTGACTGACCCGGTTCAGCCTGACCAGAGGTGTGCGGCCAATGGTGAGGGAGTTGTCTTCAAAAATCTTGCTCATTGTGGCTGTCCCTGATGTAAATAAACATGAATAAGAAGGAATACAGTGTCAGCTTAATCCTTCCGGCAGGAATTAGAAGTGACGATTTGTTATAACAATATGTTATTAAATGATAAAATCATATTCCTGCTTTTTGCTTTTATTCTTGCCGGGTGAGGGGCTGTGGCCGCGCTCACTTTTTTCTGTTTTTGGTAGCTGTGAGTGTTTTTGAACGGCGCCTTGTCTTAAAGTCATGATAAGGGACGGAATGATCGCCGTGCCCGGTCCTGATCCATAACGGCATACCGGAATCTTGCTGATGAACAAAACCCTTGTCTTAAGCTGGCTGTGCGGCCTGTGTCTGCTCAGCTTTGCCGCTGCCGGCGCTTCCTGGCAGGAAGAGCCTGAGGCTCGCCTGCAGCTGCACCAGCTGGGGCTGGAGCTGGCGCTGGCCGATGTGCACCCGGAGCTGACGGAGCTGTGGCAACGGGCGGTGTCGGCGGATACCGCCTCAGAGGCGGCAGACGATCGTCTCTGGCTGGGGCTGGCTGCCTTCTGGCGTCAGTGGGCGACCCTGGGTTTTGAAGAGCGCCAGTACCTGCGTACCAACACGCTGGCGCTGGTACCCAGCGAAGAGGAGGTCGCGCAGCTGAGTGCGGCCGCTGCCGCCGAGGGCAGCCGGCGGGCGCTGGTCAGGGCGATGGCTCCCGGTTATAACGATTATCATGCTCTCAAAAGCCAGCTGGCCCGGCTGCTGGCCATGGCCGATGAACCCTGGCCCGTCATCAGTGGCGCCATCCTGCGGCCGGGTGATCGAAGCGAAGCGGTATTGCGGCTGCGCCAGCGGCTGCAACGGCTGGGTGATCTGCCCGCCGGCGCCGCGGTTGCCGATCCTGCCCTGTTTGATCAGACGCTGGCCGCCGCAGTGGCCGGCTTTCAGCATCGTCACGGGCTGACGGTGGATGGCGTGGTCGGCCCTCATACTTATACCTGGCTCGACACCTCTCCCCGGCAGCGGGCCCAGCTGTTAATGCGCAGCATGCTGCGCACTCTGATCGGCGACAGCCTGCCGGCGTCCTATTTGCTGGTCAACATTCCCGAATACCGGCTGCGGCTGTACCAGAACCGGGCCATGGTACTGGAAAGCGATGTGATCGTGGGCCGTGACAGCCGCAAAACTCCCATCATGCACAGTGCCATAACCAATGTGGTGGTGAACCCGCCCTGGAACGTACCCCGCTCCATTATCAAAAAAGACATAGTGCCCCGTCTGTACCGGGATCCGGGCTATATCGCCCGCGAGGGATTTGAGGTGATCGACTACCATGGCCGAAGAGTACCCACCGAGCAGTGGCAGTATGTACTTTACATGGAAAACCGCTTCCCGTTTCGTCTGCGGCAAAAGCCCGGCAGCCGCAATGCCCTGGGAGCCTGGAAGTTTCATCTGCCCAATAACGAGGCCATTTACCTGCACGACACGCCCTCCCGTGGCCTGTTTACCCGGGACAGCCGGGCGCTCAGCTCCGGTTGTGTGCGGGTAGAGCAGGCCGAGCAGCTGGCGTTGTGGTTGCTGAGTGCAAACTGGAGCCCGGAGCGCCTTGCTGAACTCAAGTCGAGCCGGCGTACACGCTGGATTCCGGTGAGCGAGCCGCTGCCGGTGTTTATGGTGTACTGGCGAGGCTGGCTGGCAGACGATGGCCTGCCCCGGTTCAGGGATGATATCTACGACTTCGACCAGGGGCTGGCCGATCCTTTCAGGGGGCGCGATCGACAAAATCGAATGAGTCCTAATGATCTGGTATTCATCCCCTTATAACCAATGGTTGTTGATCTGCCGCATCATTCCGGGTTAGCTTTCGCTCACATTTTGTCTTTTGCCGGGCCGGCCAGCGAAGAAAATGCCTCTGTATTTTCTTCACTGCCGACCCGGCTTTGTTTGTGCGTTATAGGGGAGGTTGTATGCTGACACGCCATGTGGATCGTCGTCGTTTTTTGCTGGGAATGGGAGGGCTGAGTGCCGCTGCTCTGGTAGCCAGGCCGGCCGAAGCCAGTTTGTCGGCACCGGTGCGCAAGCTCAGTCTGCATAATCTGCACACCGGAGAAAAGGTCAGCGCCAGCTTCTGGGAAGAAGGCCAGTACATTGACGACGGTCTGGCGTCGTTCAACCGGGTGATGCGTGACTTTCGCAGCAATGAAGTACACGATATCGATCCCAAGCTGTTCGATCAGCTGTTTTTGCTGCAGCACCGTCTGGGCAAGCAGGGCGAAATTCAGATTATCTCCGGCTACCGCTCACCGGCTACCAACGCCATGCTGCGCCGCACCAGCTCGGGCGTGGCGAAAAAAAGCTACCACATGAAAGGTCAGGCCATCGATCTGCGCATGCCCGGCGTGGAGCTGTCACAGCTGCGCCAGGCCGCCCGCAAGCTGGCGGTGGGTGGCGTGGGCTATTATCCCAGCTCCAATTTCGTTCACCTCGACACCGGTCCGGTGCGCAGCTGGTAAAAGTGGTCCACCCACAGGGCGGTGGCACCGCACACCGCCACCGGCATCACCAGCAAATTGACAAAGGGCAGGCTTGAACACAGAGTCACGCTGGCGCCAAACCCCCAGGTGAGCCGGCGTTTGCTGCCCAGCTCCCGCTGCATCAGGTCAAAGTCGATCTTGTGATTGTCGAACGGATAATCGCAATACTGAATGGCCATCATCCAGGCACTGAAGGCAAACCAGATCAGGGGCGCCAGGGTCTGGCCCGCCACCGGCACCAGAAACAGCAGCAGACAGCCCAGCGCCCGGGGCAGGTAATAGGCCATTTTGCGCCATTCCCGGGCCAGCATGCGGGGCGTGTCCTTTATCAGATCCAGCCAGCCGCTGTCGGGCACCGGAGTGCCGGTGAGCTTGAGCTCCACCCGCTCCGCCAGCAGGCCGTTAAAGGGGGCCGCCAGCATGTTGGCGAAACCGGTAAACACAAAGGAAAACCCCACCACTATGGTGAGCATCGCCAGCGGCCACAGCAGGTAGCCCAGCCAGTGCAGGTAGTCGGGGGTCTGGACTGCCAGCCAGGCAAACAGGGCCTCTAGCTGAGTGTAGAGATAATAAAAAGCCCCCCCGAACAGCAGCAGGTTGACCAGCAGCGGAATAACGACAAAAGGACGCAGGTCGCGCTCACCGATAAGAGACAGTCCCTTGATCAGATATTGCGGTCCGCTGGCACTGTGGTAACTGGCAGACATAGGTTCCCCCTTTGAAATGAGCCGCACATTTTAAAGAAGCGTCCGCCATACCGCTACCGCTGCGCGAAACCGGCTGTCGCAGCCCATTTTTCCCTTCACGGCGGGACGGGAACGGGAAAAGGTCATGATTTTGTGGAATGAGGACGGGCCAGGCTCTTGTCAAACCGGAGTGGTAAACATACCCTTATCGCATATTTGGGTGACAGTCTGTATGCCCTGTGGATTGCGCCGGCGCCAGCGGCTCTGCCGGCAAACAAAAACAGAGAAACGATAATGCAGGACTTGCGAATTATCTTGATTATTCTGGGCGCCATGGCCATTGCCGCCCTGCTGATCCATGGATTGTGGACCAGCAAGAAGGAACGCCAGCCTTCCATGCGCAATAAACCCATGGGCAAGGTGGCTTCAGAGCCGGCCGTGAATGATGATTTTGATCAGGACGGTATTGGCCGGGTGCGGGTGGTGAACGGTCACAAGGCCGGTGCATCCGCCAGCGAGAAACCGGAGCGGCGTGAAGAGCCCCATTTTTCCGCTCTGGATGACGATGATGATGCCGAGCCTGACGTCACGCCGGTGCGGCAGACTGCCAAACCGGCGGCCGGGCGATCTGCGCCTGCCGTACAGGAGCAGGAAGAGGAATTCGATCCCCTGTTTGATGAACCTGTCCGCCCGGCGGCACAAAGCGCCAGGCCAGCTGCCGCAGAAAGCCCCGAACGGCACCATGTTGCGCCCGAGCCGGTTCAGGCCCCCGCTGAGCCGGTGGCAGGCCCGGATACCGAAGAGCCGGTAGCCGAACCGGCCGCTGTCGCCGCTGCAGAGCCGGCACCGGCCAGGCCCGAAGCGCCCCTGCGCGAGGTGCCGCGCACCTGGCAGGATGTGTACGTGGTCAACCTGATGGCACGCCCCAACCAGCAAATTGACGGCGCCGCCCTGATGCGTGCGCTCACCAGCAACGGCTTTCACTTTGGTGACATGGACATTTTCCATCATCACCAGACGCCGGGCGGGCAGGGCAGCGTGCTGTTCAGTTTGATCAACATGGTCAAGCCTGGCACCTTCAACCCCAAAGCCATGAGCAACTTCAGCACGCCGGGCGTGTCCATCTTTATGCAGTTGCCGCGCCCGGGCATGGCCAAGAATCAGTTCAACCTGATGGTGCAGACGGCCGAAAACCTGGCGGAAGAGCTGGATGCGCTGCTGTTTGACGGCGCGCGCTCGCCGCTCAGTCCCGACTACCTGGCCCACTGTCGCGGGCAGTTACGCGACTACGACAGCCAGGCCGAGTAACCTCATAAACAAGGGTCCAGTTCGCTGGACCTTTTGTAGCTGCCGCTTTAGCCGGCAGGGCCTGCTCAGCAGGCCTTTAATTTTTTAAGTGAATTTCAAATGAACGACGCCCACGCCCGCCTTCTCGCCCTGCGCGACCAGCTCGAAACCTGGAATTATCAGTACTATGTGGAAGACGCACCCAGTGTGCCCGATGCGGAATACGACCGCTGCATGCGCGAGCTGATCGCCCTTGAGCAACAGCATCCCGAGTGGCTGGACCCGGCTTCACCCAGCCAGCGGGTAGGGGGGGCGCCCGTGTCGGCCTTTCCCGAAGTACAGCATGCCCTGCCCATGCTTTCCCTGGACAATGTGTTCAGCGAAGACGAACTGGCCGCCTTTGAAAAGCGCATTCTCGATCGTCTGGGCCGCAGTGAACCGCTGGCATTTTGCTGCGAGCCCAAGCTTGACGGCCTGGCGGTCAGCCTGGTGTATGAGCAGGGCCGGCTGGTGCAGGCCGCCACCCGGGGCGACGGCGCCACCGGCGAGGGCATTACCGAAAATGTTCGCACCATTCGTGCGGTACCCCTTGCCCTGCGGGGCGAAGGCTGGCCCGAGCGGCTGGAAGTGCGCGGCGAAGTCTATATGCCCAGGGCCGGTTTTGAGCAAATGAACGAGCGGGCCCGGGCCGAAGGCGGCAAGGTGTTTGCCAACCCGCGCAATGCCGCCGCCGGCAGCCTGCGTCAGCTCGACTCGAAAATTACCGCCAGCCGGCCGCTGGCCTTTTACTGCTATGGCACCGGCCTGGTGGAAGGCGAGCCCCTGGGTGAATGCCACTATGACATTCTGCAGACCCTCAAGGGCTGGGGTCTGCCGGTCAGTCCGGAGATCCGGCGGGTCAGCGGCCGTGAAGGCTGCCAGCAATACCACGACGATATTCTGGCCCGCCGTGATCAGCTGCCCTACGAGATCGACGGCGTGGTCTACAAGGTGGACGAGCTGGCGCTGCAAAGCCGGCTGGGCTTTGTGGCCCGGGCGCCGCGCTGGGCCACTGCTCACAAGTTTCCCGCTCAGGAAGAGCTGACCGAACTGCAGAACGTGGAGTTTCAGGTGGGGCGCACCGGCGCCATTACCCCGGTGGCCAAGCTCAGGCCGGTGGCGGTGGCGGGGGTAACCGTGTCCAACGCCACCCTGCACAACGCCGACGAAATCGCCCGCCTGGGCGTGATGGTGGGCGATACCGTGATCGTGCGCCGGGCCGGGGATGTTATTCCCCAGGTGGTAGGCGTGGTGCCGGAACGCCGGCCGGCGGAGGCGCGGGAAGTGATATTCCCCGAACGCTGTCCGGTGTGCGACTCCGATATTGAGCGCATCGAGGGCGAGGCCGTGGCCCGCTGCACCGGCGGCCTGATCTGCGCCGCCCAGCGCAAGGAGGCCCTGCGTCATTTCGCTTCACGCAAGGCGCTGGATATTGAAGGCCTGGGCACCAAACTGGTGGAGCAGCTGGTCGACAACGAGCTGGTGAAAACCCCGGCGGATCTGTTTCACCTCGACCAGGCCACCCTGACGGGGCTGGAGCGCATGGGCGAAAAGTCGGCGGCCAAGCTGCTGGCGGCCTTTGACAAGGCCCGCCACACCACGCTGCCGCGTTTTTTGTATGCCCTGGGCATTCGCGAAGTGGGCGAGGCCACCGCCAACAACCTGGCGCGGCATTTTCTTGAGCTGGAAGCGGTTATCAACGCCGAGGTGGAAAAGCTGGTGGAGGTACCGGATGTGGGCGAGATCGTGGCCAAGCACATCTACTACTTTTTCCGTCAGCCCCACAACCGGGAAGTGGTGGAGGCCCTGATCACCCCCCGGGAGCAGGGGGGCTGCGGTCTCACCTGGCCGGCGATGGAAGCGCCCAGGGCCGATGCCCAGCCCCTGGCGGGCCAGACCTTTGTGCTGACGGGAACCTTGAGCCGCCTGTCCCGTACCGAGGCCAAGGCCGCGTTGCAGGAGCTGGGCGCCAAGGTGGCCGGCTCGGTGTCTGCCAAAACCAGCGTGCTGGTGGCCGGTGAAGCCGCCGGCTCCAAACTGGCCAGGGCTCAGGAGCTGGGGATTAGCATTCTGGACGAAGACGGCCTGCTTGAACTGCTGGGGCGTGAGGGATAAGACACCGAAACTTGTTCTGGCGCAATAAACTCCTGCTAATTCAGGTTCATGGTCTGAAGCGAGGAGTCTGCCAGCGCGGCTTGTGCTAGACTGGCGCCCATTTTGAACGGTCTTGATCTTACCTATGCTTGAAGCCAACGCCCTGACCTGCGTTCGTGAAGAACGCACCCTGTTCAGTGAGCTGTCGCTCCGTGTCTCGCCCGGCGAGCTGGTGCAGATTGCCGGCCCCAACGGGGCCGGTAAAACCAGCCTGCTGCGGCTGCTGGCGGGTTTGTCCCGGCCTTACGGTGGCGAGGTGCACTGGCAGGGAGAAAACATAGAGCACTGCCGCGACGGTTATCATCAGGAGCTGTTCTACCTGGGGCATCAGGCCGGCATCAAGCACGAGCTGACCGCCTATGAAAACCTGGCCTTCTTTCGCCGCATGCACCATCAGGGCAGCGACGCCAATCTGTGGGAAGTACTGGCTCAGGTGGGCCTGGCGGGGCTGGAAGATCAGTATGCCGGCCAGCTCTCCGCCGGTCAGAAGCGGCGGGTGGCGCTGGCCCGGCTGTGGCTGGGCGGGCCAAAACTGTGGATCCTCGACGAGCCCTTTACCGCCATCGACAAGCACGGTGTCAAGGTGCTGGAGCGGCTGTTTCTCGAGCATACCGATGCCGGTGGCATGGTGCTGATCACCACTCATCAGGATCTCAACCTGTGCGCCGACCGGGCGCGCATTCTTCATCTTGCTCCGCCCCGGGAGGACGCCCAATGATGCATGCCTTTACCGGCGTGGTTCGCCGGGAGCTGGTCAGCGCCCTGCGCCGGCGCGCCGATATTCTTAACCCGCTGTGGTTTTTCGTGATCGTCATTACCCTGTTTCCGCTGGGGGTGGGGCCGGAGCCGGCGCTGCTGGCGCGCATTGCCCCCGGCATTGTGTGGGTGGCGGCGCTGCTGGCATCGCTGCTGGCGCTGGAGCGGCTGTTCCGGGACGATTTTATTGACGGCACTCTGGAACAAATGATGCTGATGCCCTGTCCTTTGGGGGTAGTGGTGCTGGCCAAGGTGCTGGCCCACTGGCTGTTGACCGGGTTGCCGCTGTTGCTGCTGTCACCCCTGGTGGCGGTGCTGCTGAGCATGGACATGAACGGCTTTGCCGGCATGTTCTGGACCCTGCTGCTGGGCACCCCCATTCTCAGCCTGCTGGGGGCGATCGGCGTAGCGCTGACCGTGGGCATCGGCAAGGGGGGCGTGCTGCTCAGCCTGCTGACCCTGCCGTTGTACATTCCGGTGCTGATCTTTGCCACCTCGGCCATCGAGACCGCCGGCCTGGGGCTGCCCTACAGCGGTCAGCTGGCCATTCTGGGCGCCATGCTGGCGGGCAGTGTGACCCTGGCGCCCTTTGCCATTGCGGCGGCATTGCGGGTGAGTGTGAACTAGCGCCGTGTGAAACTGCCCAAAGTGGCAAAGATTTTTAAAGGGGGCGGATTTGGGGTATCTTAACTCCGCCCGAAAATGCGTAGTATACAAAAGGTCTTTGAGCAAGATGTGGAAATGGTTACACCCTTACGCCAGGTCGGAAGAAGCCTACCGAATTGCCGGCCTGTGGCTGCCCTGGTTTGCCGTGTTCAGCGCGGTTTCCTTTGTAACAGGACTGGCCTGGGGGCTGGCGTTTGCGCCCGCCGACTATCAGCAGGGTGACGCCTTTCGCATCATCTATATTCATGTGCCTGCGGCCATCATGTCGATGGGGGCCTACTCCTCCATGGCCATCGCCGCCTTTATCGGCCTGGTGTGGCAGATCAAAACCGCCGACATGGCGGTGTCGGCCATTGCCCCGGTGGGCGCGGTATTTACCTTTATCGCCCTGTTTACCGGCGCCGCCTGGGGCAAGCCCATGTGGGGCACCTGGTGGGTATGGGATGCCCGCCTGACTTCGGAGCTTATTCTGCTGTTCCTTTATCTTGGCGTTATCGCCCTCTATAACGCCATTTCCGACAAGGTGCTGGCGGGCCGCGCCGCCGGCATTCTGGCGCTGGTGGGAGTGATCAACCTGCCCATCATTCACTATTCGGTAGAGTGGTGGAACACCCTGCATCAGGGCGCCACCATCACTAAGTTTGCCAAGCCGTCCATTTCCAACGACATGCTCTGGCCGCTGCTGATCATGATTTTTGCCTTTATCTGCTTTTTGGGTGCGGTCACCCTGATGCGGCTGCGCAATGAGCTGATCCGGCGCGAGTCCCATCGTCCCTGGGTGCTTAAGATGGCGGAGAAACAGAATGAAATTTGATAGCTGGTCTGACTTTCTGGCCATGGGTGGTTATGGCTTTTATGTCTGGCTGTCCTTTGCCGTGACCCTGCTGGCCCTGCTCGGGCTGGTGGTGGCCACCATAACAACAAAAAAACGCTTGCTGCGCGAGGTTAGCCAAAAACAGGCCCGGGCCGCCCGACGCGAGGCTGCCCGCAAGTTGGAGAATACGTTATGAACCCCAGACGTAAAAAGCGAATGACCCTGTTGCTGGCCGTGGTGGCCGGGCTGTCGGTGATGACCGGGCTGGTGCTCTATGCGCTGCAGCAGAATATCGACCTCTTCTATACCCCCACCGAGCTGGTGCAGGGCAAGGGCGAGGATCATCTCAAGCCGGAAGTAGGCCAGCGCCTGCGCATCGGTGGCCTGGTGGTGCCGGGCTCTGTGTCCCGGGATCAGCAGAGCCTGAAGGTGAGCTTCGGTCTGGTGGATGCCGGCGGTGAGCAGGTGACGGTACGGTTTGACGGCATTCTGCCCGATCTGTTCCGGGAAGGGCAGGGCATAGTGGCCCAGGGGACCCTGGCGGATGCCCGCACCATAGACGCCTTTGAGGTACTGGCCAAGCACGACGAAGAATACATGCCACCGGAGGTGGCGGAAGCGCTCAAGGGAATGGAGCACTTTAAACCCGAATACACGGAGGCACAGCTGAAGGGCAGCAACCTATGATCCCCGAGCTTGGTCAATTCACCCTGGTGCTGGCGCTGGCCAGTGCCCTGGTGCTGAGCATTTATCCGCTGCTGGGAGCGACCCGCGGCAATACGTCCATGATGCTGCTGGCCCGGCCCCTGGCCTATGCCCAGTTCGGCTTTCTGTTCATTTCCTTTCTGTGTCTGACCTGGGCCTTTGTGGAGCACGACTTTACCGTGCTCTATGTGGCGTCCAACTCCAACAGCCTGCTGCCCCTGGCCTATCGTATTTCGGCGGTATGGGGCGCCCACGAAGGCTCACTGCTGCTGTGGGTGCTGATCCTGGCCGGCTGGACCGCCGCCGTGGCCCGCTTCAGCCGGGCGCTGCCGCTGGATGCGGTGGCCCGGGTACTGAGTGTGATGGGCATGATCGCCATCGGCTTTTTGCTGTTTGTGCTGTTTACCTCCAACCCCTTTGAGCGCACCCTGCCGTATTTTCCGGTGGACGGCCGGGATCTGAACCCGCTGCTGCAGGATCCGGGGCTGATTTTCCACCCGCCCATGCTCTATATGGGCTATGTGGGCTTTTCGGTGGCCTTTGCCTTTGCCATCGCCTCGCTGATGACCGGCAAGCTGGACGCTGCCTGGGCCCGCTGGTCCCGGCCCTGGACCATGGCCGCCTGGATCTTCCTCACCCTGGGTATCGCCCTGGGCTCCTGGTGGGCCTATTACGAGCTGGGCTGGGGCGGCTGGTGGTTCTGGGACCCGGTGGAAAACGCTTCCTTTATGCCCTGGCTGGCGGGCACGGCGCTGATCCACTCCCTGGCGGTGACCGAAAAGCGGGCCAGCTTCAAGGCCTGGACCGTGTTGCTGGCGATACTGGCGTTCTCCCTGAGCCTGCTGGGTACCTTCCTGGTACGCTCCGGGGTACTGGTGTCGGTACACGCCTTTGCCTCCGATCCCACCCGGGGTCTGTTTGTGCTGATCTTCCTGTTGCTGGTGGTGGGCTCATCCCTGCTGCTGTATGCCATCAAGGGCGCCGAGGTGCGCAGCCACGGCAAGCATGAGCTGGCCAGCCGGGAAAGCCTGCTGCTGGGCAACAATATCGTGCTGATGGCCGGCCTGGTGGTGGTGCTGATCGGCACCCTGCTGCCGCTGGTACACAAGGAGCTGGGACTGGGCAGCATCAGCATAGGTGCCCCCTTCTTCAACAGCCTGTATGCCTGGCTGATCATTCCCTTTGCCCTGCTGCTGGGCGCCGGGCCGCTGTTCCGCTGGCGCCGGCAGCCGATGAAGGAAGTGAACGGCAAGCTGCTGCTGGCGCTGGTGCTGAGTATTGCCCTGGGCATTGGCCTGCCGGTGCTGTTTTCCGATCACTTCGAGCCCTGGGCGGCCGTAGGCATAGGTCTGGGTGTGTTTATCGCCATTACCAGCCTGCAGGAAACCTGGACCCGGGCCACCCATCGCCACGCCTTTATGACCGGGGTGCGCAAGCTGGGCAACAGCCACTGGGCCATGATTCTTGGGCACATTGGTCTGGCGGTGACCATCATCGGTGTGAGCTGCACCCAGCTCTACAGCATTGAGCGGGACGTGCGCATGAGCAAGGGCGACACCGTGACCTTTGCCGATTACACCTTTACCTTTGACGGCATTCGCGAGGCCGACGGCCCCAACTATGACGGTTTTAAAGGGGTGATCAGTGTGGCCAAAAACGGCCGGCCGCTGACCGAGCTCAGGGCCGAGAAACGCATGTATCTGGTGCAGCGCATGTCCATGACCGAGGCCGCCATCGACGCCGGCTTCACCCGGGATCTCTACGCTGCTCTGGGTGAAGAGCTGGACGACGGCGCCTGGGCGGTCCGGCTGTACTACAAGCCCTTTGTACGCTGGATCTGGTTTGGCGCCCTGCTGATGGGTATCGGTGGTGTCATTGCCATTGCCGACAAGCGTTACCGTTTTGGCCGCAAGCAACAGGAGGCTCAATGAACCGCCGTATTCTGATCCTGTCCATTCCGCTGGTGCTGTTTCTGGCGGCCAGTGTATTTCTGTACAAGGGGTTGTTTTCCGACCCCACCAAACTGGAGTCGGTGCTGATCGATCAGCCCATCCCCGAGTTCACCCTGCAGGATCTGCACGACCCGGGCAAGCAGCACGACAAGGCCATTTTTACCGGCCAGCCCATGCTGCTGAACGTGTGGGCCACCTGGTGTCCCACCTGCTATGCCGAGCATGAATACCTCAACGAGCTGAAAGCCAAAGAGGGTGTTTACATTATCGGCATGAACTACAAGGACGAGCGGGACAAGGCGCTGCGCTGGCTCAGCAACCTGGGCAACCCCTATGCCATCGATCTCTACGATCCCCGTGGCATGCTGGGACTGGATCTGGGCGTGTACGGCGCGCCCGAGACCTTTCTTATCGACAGCCAGGGGGTTATTCGCTACCGCCATGTGGGGGATGTGAATGCTCAGGTGTGGGAGCAGACCCTCAAACCCATTTTCGAGCAAATGGAGTAAGTCATGCTGCGCGTGCTGATGCTGGCCACCCTGTTGTGGCTTCCCCTGGCCCAGGCGGCCATCGATGTATACGAATTTGACGACCCAAAGCAGGAAGAAGTGTTCCGCGAGCTGCTGCGGGAGCTGCGCTGCCCCAAGTGTCAGAACCAGGATATTGCCGACTCCAATGCGGAGCTGGCAAAAGACCTGCGGGAAAAGACCTATCAAATGCTGCAAGCTGGCAGCAGCAAGAGCGAGGTGGTCGACTATATGGTGGCCCGCTACGGCAACTTTATTCTCTACAAGCCGCCCGTTATGGCCTCAACCCTGATCCTCTGGGCCGGCCCGGTGCTGGTGCTGGTGATCGGCGTCATTGTGGTGCTGGTGCGTACCCGCAAAAAACCGGTGGCAACCGCCGGTGAGGCCCTCAGCGACGAGGAAAAACAACGCCTCAATCGCCTGCTGAACAAGAACAAAGAGAGCTGAAATGACCCTATTCTGGATCCTTTGTGCCGCCCTGGTGGCGCTGCTGGCACTGATCATTATTCTGCCCCTGACCCGTGGTCGGGCCGAGTCGAGCCAAAGCCGTAACGAACTCAACACCCGGCTTTATCGCCAGCGTCTGAAAGAGCTGGAGCAGGACAGCGAACAGGGCCTGCTGGAAGACGACGAGGTGCTGCAGCAGGAGCTGCAGAAAAGCCTGCTGGATGACGTGGTCAGCGACGAGCCCGTTGCCCGTCGTGGCCGCAGCCCGCTGGTGCTGATCTCGGCGCTGGCGTTGATTGTGGTGGTGAGTTTTGGCGTTTACTGGCAGCTGGGCGCTCACCGCCAGGTGGCCGAATGGCAGCGGGTGGCGGCCGAGCTGCCCGAGCTGTCCCGTCATGTGCTTATTCAGCCCGACGAAACCGTGACCGATCAGGACGTGCGCGAGCTGATGCTGGCACTGCGTACCCGGCTGCATCAGGACGGCGACGACTACCGGGGCTGGCTGTTGCTGGGCCGGCTGGCGCTGGAGCTGCGTGACGGCGAAACCGCCCGGGATGCGCTGGAAAAGGCGATGAAGCTGACCGACGAGCCCGATACGGTACGGGTGCCCTACGCCGAAGCCCTGGCCATGACCGGCGAAAGCCTGCGCGCCGAGCAGCTGGTGCGGGATGTGCTGACCCGCCAGCCGGGCAACCTGGAAGCCTGGTCGGTATTTGCCTTTATGGCGCTGCAGCAAAATGATTTCAGCCTGGCCATTGCCCGCTGGCAGCAAATGCTGGAGATCATGCCCACCGACAATCCGCGCTATGCCATGGTGCAGCGCTCCATTGCCTTTGCCGAGCAGCAGCTGTCCGGCAGCGAGCAGGCGCCGGTCACCGGCCCCCGTTATCAGGTGGAGATCAATGCCGCCAGCTCGGTGCCTTATCACCCGGGCGCCGTGCTGTTTGTGTTTGCCGTGGATGCCAACGGTGGTGACATGCCGCTGGTGGCCCGGCGCATCGAGCAGCCGGCCTTTCCCATGACCATCACCCTGACCAACGCCGATGCCATGGTGCCCGACAACAACCTCAGCAGCCGTGACGCGGTGATCATCAAGGCGCGCATCGCCCCGAGCGGCAATGTCGGCGACGCCACCGATGCCTGGGAAGGCCGCAGTGGAGTGCTGACTACCGACGAGGATCGCCAGCTGAGTGTGCTGATCGACACACCTCTGTAAATTACGGCTGGCCGCCATGGACAGCGGCCAGTACACTTGGATTTTTAATAACAAAAAGCAGAACAACTGATGATGTGGCATCGAGTGCTGATGCCCGTAGCCGGTGTGGTGTTGACCGGCTGCGCGGCACACCAGGGAGTGGAGCAGGAACGGGTCAGCGATCCCTTTTCACCCGTGGTACCGGCGGACTACGCCCAGTCCACCGCGGCGGACCCCCGTGACCCGTTTGAGCCGGTCAACCGGGTCAGCTGGGTGATCAATTACGATGTGGTGGATCCCTACGTGGTGCGCCCGGCGGCTCATGCCTATGCCGACTATGTGCCCCGCCCGGTGCGGGTGGGCATTCAGAATGTGGTGCTCAACCTGGAAGAGCCGGCCAGCTTCGTTAACCACCTGGTCACCGGAGACATTCCCGGTGCCGGTACCAACCTGGTGCGTTTTGGCGTCAACAGCACGGTCGGCGTGCTGGGTTACTTTGACGTGGCCCGCCGCATGTCGTTCGAGCCCAAATCCAAGGACTTCAGCCAGGTGCTGGGGCAGATGGGGGTGGGCGACGGCCCGTTCCTGATGATCCCCTTGATGGGCCCCACCACCCTGCGCCAGCTCTCCGGCGACATGGTGGACAGCCTGTATTTTCCCTACGATGTGATGACCTTTGCCATGCGCACCGGCAAGTGGGTGATGGACGGTCTCTATCAGCGCAGCGAGCTGATCGACCGGGAAGCCATTATCGACAACTCCCTCGACCCTTACGGCCTGACCAAGGATCTGTATCTGCAGTATCAGGACACCAAGATCGGCAAGGAATTCGAGCCCGCCTCGGAAGAGGAGCTCGACGCCTTTATGGACGAAATAGACGGATGATTTCCGTGAGGAGTGAAGGGTGAGGGGAGAGGATACCCCCTAACACCTCACCCCTTACGTTAATTCCGGCGGCGCAGCCGTTGCCACCAGCGCTTGTACCAGGGCGGGGAAAAACGGCGGCTGTGCTCGGCGGCAAACAGCGCCTTCTGCATGGCGCCCGGGCTGGGGCGGTAGCCGTAATGCTGCTGCCAGCTGTCGGCCATCTCGTCCAGAATCAAGCGGCACTGGTGATCGTAGAGGGTATCGTAGTTATAGGACGGCGGGCTTCGCCGGTAATCCACCCCGTAGTGATCCAGAATACGCCGCAGGGCGACCACCAGCTCCCGGTAGTCATGTTCGCTCATTTGCACGTGCAGGCTCCTTGTTTATTCTCATTATATATTCGACCCGCTCGCAGCCCATTTCTGCACATTAAAGCGGCATTCTCCAAAATTACCGTTATTTGCTGCATACCGGGCTTTGCAAGCCTGCTCAGCCTTGATAAGGTGAAGGTGGTTGCGTAAAAGAGAAATGGTCATAAGTCAAACATAGGTGGCTCTTTCTTTTTATTTGGTTGTAATTATAAGTTTACAGTGAGGATGTCATCATGCAGAAAGACACATTGAACAATATTCACATTCAGTCCGAAAAGGTGATGATCACCCCGGCCGAGCTCAAGGCCAAGCTGCCGATCTCGCAAAAGGCACTGGATTACATCGGCCAGGCCCGCCAGACCATTTCCGATATTGTTCACCGCAAGGATCACCGTCTGCTGGTAATTTGTGGCCCCTGCTCCATTCATGACATCGACGCAGCCAAAGAGTACGCAACCCGCCTCAAAAAACTGCATGATGAATACAGCGACAGCCTTTATATCGTAATGCGCGTCTATTTCGAGAAGCCGCGCACCACCGTGGGATGGAAAGGCTTTATCAACGATCCTCACCTGGACGGCAGCTTTGACATTGAACTCGGTCTGCACAAGGCTCGCGAGCTGCTGTGCTGGCTGGCCGAGCTGGAGCTGCCCCTGGCCACCGAGGCACTGGATCCCATCAGCCCGCAATACCTGGCCGAGCTGTTTTCCTGGTCGGCCATCGGCGCCCGCACCACCGAATCCCAGACTCACCGGGAAATGGCCTCGGGCCTGTCGATGCCGGTGGGCTTCAAGAACGGCACCGACGGCAATCTGGGCACCGCCATCAACGCCATGAAGGCGGCGGCCGAGCCCCATGCCTTTATGGGCATCAACCAGGAGGGCCAGGTGGCGTTGCTGGTGACTCAGGGCAACCCCGACGGCCATGTGATCCTGCGCGGCGGCAAACACCCCAACTACGACTCGGTCAATATTGCCCTGGCCGAGAAGGCCATGACCGCCGCCGGCCTGGCCCCGCGCCTGGTGGTGGACTGCAGCCACGGCAACTCCAACAAGGACTACAGTCTGCAACCCCTGGTGACCGAAAACGTGGTGCATCAGATCCAGGAAGGCAACCAGTCCATTCTGGGCATCATGCTGGAATCTCACCTGTTCGAGGGCAACCAGTCCAGCGAGCAGCCGGTCGGCGACATGCAGTACGGTGTGTCCATCACCGATGCCTGCATTGGCTGGGACACCACCGCCGAGCTGCTGGAACGCTGCCACAAGCAACTGTCGGCGGCGCTCAAGGCCCGGGTGGCCTGAGGCGGCGATTTGTCAGCTCTGGCCTTGAACAGGCATAATGATGTGGCGCCGGGCCTTTGAGTCCGGCGCCTTAATTCTGGGATGGAACCAATGGTAGATGAACTCAAGGTCCTGCGGGATCAAATCGATGAAGTCGATCAGCAGCTGGTGGAGCTGTTTGCCAGACGGCTGAAGCTGGTGGCCGGCGTGGGCGAAGTCAAAAGCCGTAACGGCGTGCCCATTTACGCCCCCGACCGGGAAGCGGCCATGCTGGCCAGCCGCCGCGCCGAGGCCGAAGCCAAAGGCGTGCCGCCGGATCTGATTGAAGACGTGCTGCGCCGCTTTATGCGCGAGTCATACGCCAGTGAAAAGGATACCGGCTTCAAGTGCGTTAACCCTGATCTGGGCAAGGCGGTGGTGATTGGCGGGGGCGGCCAGCTGGGTGGCCTGTTTGCTCACCTGCTGACCCTGTCCGGCTACGCCGTCGAAGTACTGGAAAAGGACGACTGGGACAAGGCCGACCGCCTGCTGGCCGATGCCGGCCTGGTGATGGTTGCCGTGCCCATCGATCAGACCGTTGCCGTGATCGAGCAGCTGCCGGCGCTGCCCGAGCACTGCCTGCTGGTGGACCTGACCAGCGTCAAGAGCGAGCCGCTGGCGGCCATGCTCAGGGTACACACCGGCCCGGTTCTGGGGCTGCACCCCATGTTCGGTCCCGACGTCTCCAGCCTGGCCAAGCAGGTCATTATTCACTGTGATGGCCGTGGCGCCGAACAGTATGAATGGCTGCTGGCGCAGATCCGTATCTGGGGCGCCCGGCTGCAGGCGGTGCCCGCCGAAGAGCACGACGAGGCCATGAGCCTGGTGCAGGCCCTGCGTCACTTCACCAGCTTTGCCTACGGTGCTCATCTGTGCGCCGAAGGAGCCGATCTGGCCAAGCTGCTGCGGCTGAGCTCGCCCATCTACCGGCTGGAGCTGGCCATGGTGGGGCGGCTGTTCGCCCAGGATCCGGGCCTGTATGCCGACATTATTTTGTCTTCGCCCCGCAATCTGGCGATGATCCGCCGCTATCACCGTCGTTTTGGCGACCTGCTGGAACAGCTGGAAAGCGGCGAGCGCGACGCCTTTGTACGCCAGTTTGAAACCGTAAGCGAATTTTTCGGTGATTATGCCGACACTTTCCTTAAGGAGAGCCGGCTGCTGCTGGCCCAGGCCAACGACAGCCGCCACCACGCAGACTGAACAGGCTTTAATCAGGCTTCGTAGTGGTAGGCGCCACTTTAGTTGGCGCACAGCGGCGCAGCCGGTGTTGATGGCCTGCTTTGCAGGCCCTGCCGGCTAAAGCGGCAGCTACAGCTGCATGGATTCCCGTTTTCACGGGAATGACGGAAAGCAAAAGCCCGGCCATCTGGCCGGGCTTTTGCGTTTGGCCGTTGGCCGGATCAGCCGCGATAGAGGCTGTGGGCCAGCTGCCCAAGGGCGCTGTCGTCATCGCTCACATCCAGGCAGAAGCCGCTGACGCCGGCGGCATTCAGCGCTTCGCCCAGACGGGGCAGGGTGCTGGCATCGCCACCGAGCCGGCTGACCAGAGGCAAATGCGTCTGGCTGCTTAAATCCAGCAGCCGGGCCAGGGGCAGTGCCTGGGTGTCCAGCAGCGCCAGCTGCTGATTGCCCTGCTGCAGAATGCGCTGGGCCAGGCTCAGGCTGTGTTCGGGCTCGTCGGCCAGCTCCAGCAGCAGCGGGCGGGTACAGCGGCCGGCGGCGCTGAGCAGCTCCTCGTTACCGGCGGCGTCAGCCTCCAGCAACAGCAGATCCACCGACTCGGCGGCCCGGTGCACCTGTCCGGCGCTGGTGACCCGGGTCATGGCGGCCAGATCAAAGCGGGCGGCGGTGGCGCGCAGCTGTTTCAGCCGGGCCATCCCCTGCTCGGTGTCGACGCCATCAAAACAGTTTGCCGCCAGCACCTGGGCGCCCTGCTCCTTCACCCGGCGGGCGGTTTCCTGCAGCCGGGCTTCGTCGGTAAAGTCGTGCAGCTCGGCAATCAGCAGCGGCTCCTCGCCCCCCAGAATAAAGGGGCCTACCTGCACCTGAGTATTGTCGGCCTTGTAATGACGGCTGTAGCGCACCGGCTCGCTGCGTTCACCGGCCTGGCTCAGCAGCCGGGCCGGAATGCGGGTGGGCGCCACTTCGGCGCTGGGGTAGCAGCCCAGCACCTTGATAAAGCGGGTAATGCGGCCCAGCTCTTTCATGGCCGCCTGCATGTCCTCGCTGTTGACGTTGGCGGCCACATCCACATAGAACATCTCTTCCCAGGGGTTACCGATAATGGGGCGCGACTCCAGCTTGGTCATGGTAATGCCATGGCTGCGCAGCACCAGCAAGGCTTCCACCAGGGCGCCGCTCTGCTGACCGGTGGACATGATAAAGCTGGTCTTGGCGGGGATCTGCTCCGCCACCTCGATGGGCTTGCGCGCCACCACGATAAAGCGGGTCATGTTCTGCTTCTGGTTGGCCAGGCCTTCCACCAGCGGAGTCAGTCCGTGCAGCTCGCCGCCGTCGGCGCTGCCCAGTGCCGCCACATCGGGGCGGTTCAGTCTGGCGACCTGCTCCATGGCGTTGGAGGATGCGGCGCAGAACTTCACCTCCAGCTCGCCCAGCCGGCTCAGATACTGGGAGCATTGTTGATAGGGCTGGGAGTGGGTGTACAGGGTCTTGATCTGCTCCACACTGGTGTCGGTGGCCACCAGCAGGCAGTGTTCAATGGGCTGGGTCAGCTCGCCGACAATGGACAGGCTGGTGTGCTGCATCAGATCGAACACGTCGTTAATGGAGCCGGAGCTGGTGTTCTCGATGGGCAGAATGCCGTACTGGGCCTGGCCCGACTCCACGGTGTCGAAGATTTGCTGAAAGGTATCGCAGTTGTGCTCCACCAGCGGCGCCTGAAAACGGGACAGGTATTTGCGTGCCGCCATGTTGGAGTAGGAGCCCTTGAGCCCGAGAAAGGCCACGCTGATGGCGGGCACACTGTCCTGGGGGTTGAGCAGGTCCTGCAGCAGCGCCTGCTGGGACAGCACCGAATCTTCGATAATGGTGTGGAAAATGCGGGTGACAAAATGGGCGTCCAGGCCAAGCTGACGGCCCTGGTTAACCAGCTCTACCAGCAGCGCCTGCTCCCGCTCCTGATCCCGAATGGGGCGCGGGTTTTCCAGTTTGGAGCGGGCCACGTCCAGGCTCAGGGCCTTGCGCTGGGCCAGCAGGCTCAGCAACTCCCGGTCCAGGCGGGTGATCTTGCTTCTAATGTCGTCCAGATTCATGAATAGGGCTTCCTTCCTCGCCAGACTGCGCGTCAATAAAAAAGCCTCCCGGTGGGAGGCTTGGCTGTTCGTCTTTCGCTTGTTTTTCGCCAGACAGCTGCCTCCCGGTGTCAGGATGCAAAAAAGAAGCGAAAGAAAAACGGCTGAACGGGCATACTTTTTACGGCTCTTGAGTAACGCAATCCATAGGAATACTGAAAAGTGGCGGAGCTGGCAAGATCTTTCTGGAAATTTGGGGAAATAACGGGGAACTGGGCAGGGAATAGGGAGCAGGGAAGGGGGAATAGTAAAGGCCGCGGACAGACCGCGGCCGGGGGAAGTACGCTTAGCTCTCTTCTTCTTCCACCACCGGTTGGGTGGCCTGGGCACGCTGGGCCAGGGGTTTTTCCGCGTAGCGGGTCAGCTGACGTTCCAGCTTGTGGCCCAGATCATTGATGGCGGCATAGAGGTTCTCGTCTTCCGCCTGGGCGAACAGGGTTTCACCGGGCACGCCGGCACTGGCTTCCACCTGATAGTTCAGGCCTTCCTTCTGAATAACCACATGGGGGGTGATCAGCGCAATCTGGCGCCGGTTCAGCTTTTCAAAACGACTTTCAATCCGTTCACGAATGGCGGGAGTGATGTCGATAACATGGCTGGTAATGGCAATGGACATAAGGAACCCCCTTGATTGTTGTCTCTGCTTTACGGTTTCAGATTAACCCCTTGGTAAAATGGTTTTGTGAGCTGGATCAAGTAATCATGGCGGTGCCGCCCATATGGAAGGGAAGTGTGAGCCAGACGGCGAAAATGGAGCTTAACGACTCTCTCTGTCTTGTCCGCCAAAAGAATTTATGTTCACCCATTGGCAGCCCTGCCGCCATTTCTTACGATAGCTTCACTACAGTGTCGCGGGAGAGACCAGGGTGTTTAAACGGGTTGGATTGGGCGTGTTATTACTGACCCTGGGGCTGGCTGCCCAGGCGTCGCCACTCAGAGATCAATACCGCCAGGCAGAGCAGGCTCTGGAGCAGGGCAAAACGAATGAATACCGGCAGCTGCGGCAGGGCCTCGACGCCTATCCGCTGGTGCCCTATCTGGATTATCGTTATCTGGCCGATCGGCTTGACCACATCAGCACCAGAGACGTGGAGGGCTTTGTCAGCCGTTATAACGATTCCCTGCTGGCCGACCGGCTGGAGCGGCTTTACCTGTTCAGGCTGGCCCGGGAGCAGCGCTGGCGCGAATTTCTGGCCCTGTATCCCGAGCTGCCCAACAGCACAGAGCTGCAGTGCGCTCACTACCGGGCCAGGTGGGCCACCGGTGACCGGACCGGGGCCATCAAGGGCGCCGAGCGGTTGTGGCTGTCGGGCCAGTCCCGGCCCAATATCTGTGATCCCCTGTTTGAAGCCTGGCAGAGCGTGGGCGGGCGCAGCAACGAGCACGTATGGCAGCGCATGTTGCTGGCCTATGAAACCGGACAGAGCGGCCTGATCAAATACCTGTCGGAGATGCTGGCGCCCTCTTCCCGGGCCGCCGGCGAGCTGCTGCTGGCGCTGGACAAGGATCCGGCGCTGCTTGCCGACACTGCCCGTTTTGAACACGCGGACCAGCGTCACCGGGCGGCCATGGCCGTTGCCCTGGTGCGGCTGGCCGACCGCAATCCGCAACTGGCCATGCGACTTTATTCCCGTTATCAGCGTCAGCCCGGGCTGACGTCCTTGCAGGTGGCCGAAGTAGAGCGCAGCCTGGCCCGCCGGCTGATGTATAACCGCACGCAGGAATACCGCCGCTGGCTTGATCAGCGTTTGCCCGAGGTGGGCAGCGATGCCCTGTTTGAACTGCGGGCCCGGCTGGCCATCTGGGAGCAGGACTGGGCTCATCTGAACGACTGGCTGGACCGGCTGCCCGCCGACGAGCAGAACAACAGCCGCTGGCAATACTGGCGGGGCCGGGCGCTGGAGCACAATGGCAATCAGAAAGCGGCGGATGCCGCCTGGGCCAGGGCCGCCGGCGAGCGGGATTATTACGGCTTTCTCGCGGCCCAGCGCAGCCAGCGGCCGTTTTCCCTGAACCGGCAGGCGCCGCCGCCGGCACCGGAGTGGCGGCAGGCGGTTACCCGCTGGCCGGCACTGGCCCGGGTGGCGGAATGGCTGGCCCTGGGCAACAAGGGATCGGCCCGCAGTGAGTGGTATCACCTGCTGGGCAAGGTCAGCAAGGACGAGCAGCTGGCGCTGGGCGCCCTGGCGCTGGAACGGGGCTGGTACGACAAATCGGTGCTGGCCAGCATCAGCGCCAGGGCCTGGGATCAGCTGGAGCTGCGCTTCCCGGTGGTATACAGAAATGTGTTTCGTGGACAGGCCCGCAAACTCAATCTGGACGAGTCCACCCTGTTTGCCATTGCCCGTCAGGAAAGCGCCTTCTATGAGCAGGCCCGCTCACCGGTGGGCGCCGGCGGCCTGATGCAGCTGATGCCGGCCACCGCCCGGGAGACGGCGCGCAAGCATGGCATCAGCGGCTATCGCCACAGTAATGACGTATATGTGCCCGAAATCAATGTGCAGCTCGGCGCCAGCTACTTCAAGGAGCTGCTGGAGCGTTATCAGGGTAACCGGATCCCGGCCATTGCCGCCTACAATGCCGGCCCGGGACGAATCAACCGCTGGCTGGCGGAAAGCGGCAGCCGTCCGCTGGATGTGTGGGTGGAAAATATTCCCTACCGGGAAACCCGGGGGTATGTGCAGAACGTGCTGGCTTATTCGGTGATCTATCAGGATATGCTGGGGCATAAAAAGACCTTTATCACTCCGGGAGAGCTGGCTTATGTCTACTGAACACAGTATCGCCATTCTGGGGCTGGGCTGGCTGGGAGAGCCGTTGGCTCACACCCTGCTTGCGCGGGGCTGGCGGGTGGCCGGCACCAGCCGGGATCCGGAAAAGGTGGCCCGGCTGAACGATGCCGGCCTTCACGCCGAGTGTTGGGACTTCAATGCCCCGCTGCCGGCACACTGGCCCGAGCGGCTGCGCGCCCACACCCTGGTGCTGTGCGTGCCGCCGGGCAAGGTGAATGACTACCCGGCCACGCTCGGGAACCTGGCGCGGCTGGCGGTGGCCGGCGGCATACAACGGGTGATCTTCACCAGCGCCACCTCGGTTTACAGTGGTATGGGAGTTAAAACCGAAGCCGACGCCGCCCCCGACGGCCCCCGGGGCGAGCGCATGCTGGCTGCCGAGCGGGCGGTGCAGGCCTGTGGCGCTCGTAGCGTACTTATCCTGCGGTTGTCGGGGCTGGTGGGCGGCAACCGGGAGCCGGGCCGGTTTCTGTCGGGCAAGCGCTTTGACGGCGGTGACGAGCCGGTCAACCTGGTGGCGCTGGATGATTTGCTGCGCTTTCTGCCCGCCATACTGGAACGCAGTGACTGGCCCGCCGTGCTAAACGTCAGTGCGCCTCACCACCCCAGCCGGCACGATTTCTACGGTGAAGCCGCCCGGCTGCAGTCACTGCCGCCACCCGAATTTACCGGCGGCGGCGAGGGCAAGACCATAGACGGCAGCGCCCTTTGCCGCTGGCTGAATATGGACTATACCGTGACCGACTGGTTTCAGTGGCTGGGACAGCGCAAGCCGTCAAACTAAGCGATAATTGCGAGGGAAAACGGGGCGGACTATGATGCCGGCTTTCAGTGCGACACAAGAGTAAGAGAAAACATGAGCGAACCACAAAACCCCAGGGGAGACCTGCTGCTGCGCACCATGGCCATGCCGGCCGACACCAATGCCAACGGTGATATCTTTGGTGGCTGGATCATGTCGCAGATGGATCTGGGTGGCAGCCTGCTGGCCAACGAAATTGCCCTTGGCCGGGTATGCACCGTGGCCGTTGAGAAAATGGTGTTTGCCCGTCCGGTGCAGGTAGGCGATGTTGTTTGCTGTTATGGCGAGCTGGTCAGGGTGGGGCGCACTTCCATTACCATCAAGGTGGAAGTCTGGGTCAAGCCGGTACTGACCCCGGAAAGCGGCCCCCGTTACCCGGTGGCCGGGGCCGAGTTTGTGTATGTGGCCATTGACGAAAATGGCCGTCCGCGCGCGGTTAAACCCGGACAGACACAGGCAGAATAAAACAAAAAGGGAGCCTTAAGGCTCCCTTTGCTATTGAACACTCACACATCAGCCGGCATTGGCGGCCACAATCAGCTGCTGTCCGGCACGCAGCATGTGCTTGTTGCTCAGCTGGTTCCAGCGCAGCAGATCGGCAATGCTCACGCTGAAGCGGCTGGCTATCACCGACAGCGAATCGCCGGCCTGCACGCGATAGATGTTTTGATCGCCGCTGGTGCGTGAAGGAGCCGGCGTGGTTACCGAGGGCACCAGCAGGGTCTGACCAATGCGAATGGTGTTGCCGCGCAGGTTGTTGGCCTGTTTCAACGCCACCACCTGAGTGCCGTAACGGCGGGCGATCACGCCCAGGCTGTCGCCGCCCTTGACCCGGTAGCGCTGGTAATTCATGCGCTCTTCGGCGGGCAGATCGGCCATGGCCAGTTCAAAGGTCTCGGCATGGCGCACCGGCACCAGGATCTCCGCAGCGATCAGCGGCGAGGTGGACGTGTGCTTGTAGGCCGGATTCAGCGCCTTGAGCTGGCTGCGACTGACGCCGGCCAGATCCGCCGCCATGTTCAGATCCACCTGGCCTTCCACTTCAACCGCCGCCACCTGGGGACGATTGGGCAGGGCGGGCACGTCCATGCCGTAATGATCGGAACGCTTGAGAATATCGGCCAGCGCCATCAGCTTGGGCACATAGTTCTGGGTTTCCTTGGGCAGTGACAGCGACCAGTAGTCGGTGGCCTTGCCCTGGCGACGGTTGGCGCGAATGGCGCGCTGCACCCGGCCTTCGCCCGAGTTATAGGCGGCCAGGGCGTGGGTCCAGTTGCCGTCAAAGAACTTGTGCAGATACTCCAGATAGTCGAGCGCCGCCCGGGTAGAGGCCATGATGTCGTAACGGCCGTCGTACCAGCTGTCGTAATGCAGACCAAAGTTCTTGCCGGTGCCGTGCAGCATCTGCCACAGACCGGCGGCATGGCCGTGGGAATAGGCCTTGGGATTAAAGGTACTTTCCACCACCGGCAGCAGGGCCAGCTCCATCGGCATGTCCCGTTTTTCTATCTCTTCCTTGATGAGATAGAGAAACGGTCTGGCGCGTTCGGTGACGGAGCGCATGTAGTTGGGTTGTTTCAGGTACCACTTGCGCTGAGCCACCACCCTGGGGTGATTGGCCGGAATATCCAGCTTCATGTCGTCGGCGATGGCCTGCCACAGATCCTGCTGTTCCTGCTCGCGGGCTTCGGTCTGGCGCTGTCGCGGGCTTTCATCGGACGAATGGCGGCTGTCGCGGCCGGCGGCCCTGAGCACGGTATAGTCCCTGGCTTTGGCGTTCTGCGGCTGGCTTTTCTGCTCTTCGGCACCCTTCTGGAGACCCTGGGTCTGGCGCGCCGAATCGGTCGATACCGCCTGGCAGCCAGCCAGGAGCAAGGCACCGGATAAAATGCAAAGTCTTATCATCGTGTCTGCTTCTCGAAAAAACGGCGGCCAGTGTATGCTTTGTGAGCAGTTTAATCAAGTTCGTTAAAAATGGTCCTTCCAGCGGCGAAGTGCAGCGAATACTTGACAGTCTTCGTTTAACTCCTCCATTGCCTCAACCTGAGCGGCGGCCCGGACGGCAGGCTCGGCGGTGCGCAGAAACACATTAACGGCTTTTTCCCGGCTAATGGCAGAGGGCAGGGTGGGCACATCCTGCTGGCGCAGTTTGGCCACTTCCTTCATGTAATTCAGCAGGGCTGTATTGTCCGGCTCCACCGCATAACAGAACGCCAGATTGGCCTGGGTATATTCATGGGTGCAATAAACGTGAGTGTTGTCGGGCAGGGCGGCCAGACGGGAGAGCGAGCGGTGCATCTGCTCCGGTGTCCCGTCAAACAGCCGGCCACAGCCACCGGAAAACAGGGTATCGCCGCAAAACAGCATGCCGGCGCCGTAATAGGCAATGTGACCCAGGGTATGGCCGGGCACTTCCATCACCTGCAGCGCCAGATCCAGCGCCGGCAGGGAGACGGTGTCGCCTTCCTTCAGGGCGATGGCGCCGGGGGCGGGCAGGCGCTCGGCGGCAGGGGCATACAGGGTGGCATCCGGCCAGGCGGCCAGCAGCTCGCGCACGCCACCGGTGTGATCATGATGATGATGGGTAATGAGAATGGCACTCAGCTCAAGACCGCGCTCGGCCAGCGCCGCCTCCACCGGGGCGGCATCGCCCGGATCGACCACGGCGGCCTGACGGCCATTGCCAATCAGCCAGATATAGTTATCGTTAAAGGCACGAAGCGGTGTTACGTTCATCATTGATTAATCCTTGGCATGACAGAATGCCAAAGCTTACCAGAGGGATAATGAACTCAGCCAGCAAGACCCCACAGCCGGCCCCCGACAGCTGGCGCAGCCTGCCCAGGGGCCCCTATATTGCCGAGCAGCTGCAGCAGCGCCTGGATGAATGGGCGCCGGGGCTGTTTGGCTTCAGTCTGCTCAAGGTAGACGCCCTCAGCGCGGAACTGTCGCTGGAACGCAGCCGCCTGCGTCAGGGCGTGGTGATGGCCCAGCGTGAACGTGACGGCATGGATCTGCTGGGGGACGCCACCGCCATGCCCTTTGCTCCGGGCAGCCTGGATGCCTGTCTGCTGGCTCATGTGCTGGACTACAGCGAGCATCCCCATGCCATTCTGCGGGAAACCGAAGTGGTATTGCGGGACGACGGCTGGCTGGTGCTCACCGGCTTCAATCCCTACGGCAGCGCCGGCCTGGCCCGCTGCTGGCCAGGCTGGCGCCAGCGGTTACCGAACTGGCGCCACATGCTGGCGCCGGCCAGGGTGGAAGACTGGCTGAAGCTGCTGGGATTTGAGGTGATTGAGCGGGATTACATCGGTTTTACCGGCTTTATGCCCTGGCTGGACCGGTGGCAGCGGCGTTGCTGTCCGGCGGTGCTGCCATCACCGGCGGCGGTCTATATATTGCTGGCGCGCAAGCGGCGTTTTCCGCTCACCCCGGTGCGTGAACGGAAACCGGTGGCCGCGCCGGTGGCACGGCCGGAGATGGCTCGTCAGCGCGAGTAACCTTCATCTTCCTGATGATTGTTTGAGTCCATGGCCGCTTCCCGGGCCAGATCGTCACAGCGCTCGTTTTCCGGGTGGCCGGTATGGCCACGCACCCAGTGCCACTGTACCTTGTGGCGCTGGCACAGTTCATCCAGCTGCTGCCACAGATCGGCATTTTTCACTGGGGTTTTGGCGGCGGTGCGCCAGTTGTTGCGCTTCCAGCCCTTGATCCACTGGGTTATGCCCTGACGCACATACTGGCTGTCGGTGGTCAGCTCCACCTCACAGTCGTGGCTGAGGGTTTCCAGCCCCTTGATGGCGGCCATCAGCTCCATGCGGTTGTTGGTGGTCAGCCGGTAGCCGCCGCTCAGCTCCTTGCGGTGCTGCTTGTAAATCAGCACGGCGCCATAGCCGCCCGGGCCCGGGTTGCCGAGGCAGGAGCCGTCGGTAAATAGCTGAACCTGTTTCATGGTGTCGCTCTTTGTATTGCTGCAGTAAAGGGCGAAGTCTGCCACAGGCCGGAGAGAGCGGCCAGCGCAGCGGCGCTTATCATGGCCGGGCGCAGACGATATACTGACCGCCGAATTTGCGGAGGAAAACACAGTGATCACCGAATCAGGCTATCAGCGGCAGGTGGTGCTCGATACCGAGACCACCGGCATGAACATGGACACAGGTCCCCACTATGTCGGGCACAGGGTCATTGAAATTGGCTGTGTCGAGGTGGTGAACCGGCGCCTCACCGGCCGGCACCTGCACCTGTACCTGAAGCCGGACCGTCAGGTAGACGAGGAAGCCATTCGCGTTCACGGCATTACCGATGATTTTCTTGCCGACAAGCCGGAATTTGCCGACACGGTCGATGAGTTTCTCGACTTTATTCGCGGCGCCGAGATGGTCGCCCACAACGCGCCCTTTGACGTGGGCTTTCTTGACTACGAAATGGAGCTGCTGGGCCGCCCCGAGCGCATGGCCGAACTGTGCAAGGTAACCGATACCCTGGCGCTGGCCCGGCAGATTTACCCGGGCAAGCGCAACAACCTGGACGTGCTGTGTGAACGTTACGGCATCGACAACAGCCACCGCACCCTGCACGGGGCCTTGCTCGATGCCGAGATCCTGGCCGACGTCTACCTGCTGATGACCGGCGGCCAGACCAAGCTGAACCTGTATGCCGACCATGGCCAGCAAAACAGCAATGGCAGCGAACTGCGCCGGCTGCCGGCCGACCGCCCGCCGCTGAAAGTGATCCGGGCGGACGACAGCGAGCTGCAGGCTCACGAAAGCCGGCTGGATCTGGTAGAGAAAAAGGGCGGAAGCTGCCTGTGGCGCCCCTGAGGGCACCGGAGCCGGCCACTAAATCTGCATTTTTGAATGCTTGGGATTAAAAATTAACCGAAATAAACGAAAGTGATATTTTTACCCTTGACGCCCGGACCGGACAGCCATATTATTCGTCCTGCTTAAGGCGACAAGCCAAGCACCGGAGCGGTAGTTCAGTTGGTTAGAATACCGGCCTGTCACGCCGGGGGTCGCGGGTTCGAGTCCCGTCCGCTCCGCCACATTTAAGAAGCCCTTAGCTAGTTGATAGCTAAGGGCTTTTTGCTTTTCTACATCTAATAAAATCACAATTATTAATTCTATCAAATCCTCTTCGTGACCAAACCGTGACCATTTCGTGACTCAGACGTTGTTTTGACCGGAGGTCAAAGCACACTATCTGCGCTATCCATATGAGCTGATAAAGCTTCAGATAGAAATATTGAGCCCGCTTTTTGAATTTGAGTGAAACGTGCCTCTTATATTCGTGGAATCATGAGTTTTTCGTATCCCTCTGTGTGAAAGTATCACTGGCGCTTGCTCAGGTATTTGGTTCTGATAACTCTCAGCGTTTAGTTCAGGGAGAGAGGAATCCATGGCCACAACACAGCGGCAATACCGTATAGAAGAAGACTTGATAGGGGAGCTGAAAGTGCCGGCACAGGCACTGTTCGGGGTGCAAACGCAAAGGGCAATCGACTTGTATCCGCTCAATGGCGAGAAACCCCTGTCGGCCTACCCGGAGCTGCTGCGCGGCTTGCTGCTGGTCAAAAAGCTGGCGGCCCAGACCAACCTCGATATCGGGGAAATCGAGCCTGATATCGGTCAGGCCATCGTTTCGGCGGTGGACCTGCTGCTTGAGGATATACCCACCGACGCGTTTCCGGTGCATGCCTTTCATGGCGGCGGAGGGATCTCCAGCAACATGAACGTAAACGAGGTGGTGGCCAACCTGGCCAACCGCCATGCCTTCGATCGCCCCCTGGGAAGCTACCAGCCGGTGCATCCCAATGATCACGTCAACCTGAACAACTCGACCAGTGATGCCTTGAATACCGCCTGCCACCTGGCGGTGATCGACAAGATGAAGCGACTGGATAGCGAGCTGGCAGCCTTGATCGGTACCTTCGATGAGCAGGGGCAGCAGTGGCAGCATGTGCTGAAGATTTCCCGCACCTGCCTGCAGGACGCGGTCGAGATCAGTTTTTCCGATCTCTTTAGCGGCTATTCATCACAGCTTGCACGGCACCGTCAACGACTGGAGACGGATACGTCCGAGCTGTACCGGGTCAACCTGGGGGGAAATATTATCGGGCGCAAGGGGGATTGTTCCGAGGCCTTCTTCAACCGGGTTATCGATGGACTGAACCGCATGACGGGGGAGACACGGTTTGTGCACAGCGACAACCTGTTTGACTCTTCCCAGAGTCATGACGATCTGGCCCGGGTGGCTGCCGGACTGGACCAGCTGGCGAGGGCCCTGCTGCGCATTGCCAAGGACTTTCGCCTGATGGCATCGGGGCCTGAAACCGGGCTTGGCGAAATTCGCCTGCCCGCGGTGCAACCCGGCTCCTCGGCCATGCCGGGCAAGGTCAACCCGACCATTCCGGAATACCTGATCCAGTGCTGCATGCAGGCCTGCGGGCGCTGTTACTCGGTGCAGATGACCCAGGATCATGGTGAGCTCGACTACACCCCCTGGCAGTCGGTGGTGATCAGTAATCTGCTCGACGCCATCTCGGTTTTGACCAGCGGTATGGAGGCCTTCCGGCAGCATTGCCTTGCCGGTATGGAGCCGGATCTGGCGCGTAACGCCCATAACGTTAATACATTGATTCCCACACTTATTCGGCTTAAGCAGCAACGCGGTTATTCGTTCGCGGCCCGTGTTTACAAGGAAAGCGGCGGTGATCTGGAGCAAATCCGGCGTTACCTGGAGGAATAAGCATCAGGGAAGAAGGATGAGTTTTTTGCAGGTCGCCATACCCTAATGTCAATTGTGCTCGAAAAGCCATCCTTCTACTCTCGTCGAGAACCGTTACAGCAAACGTCCTCACAGGATGTAACCATCGTCGCAACAGAAATGGAGTATCAAATGGATTCTGTAAAAAACATTCCCCTGTCCTGGGCCTACGACTGGCTTCAGCAACCCAAGCGGCAGTATATCGATGGCCAGTGGGTAGACGGCACCGGCCAGGACAAGTGGGTAGTGACCAACCCGGCCAACCGCGAAGCGCTGTGCGAATTTGTGATGGCCGATGCGGAGCAGGTGGAATACGCCGCTCAAATTGCCAACCAGCGGCACGAGTCCGGCGTTTGGTCAAAGGTCAGCCGCACCCAGCGAGCCGACATGCTGCGCCAGATAGCCCGCCTGATCCGTGAACATACCGAACAGCTGGCGGTACTCGAGTCCCTGCCCAACGGCAAGCTGTTCACCGAATCCATGGCCGACGACATTCCCACCTGCGCCGATATCTTCGAGTACTACGCCGGCTGGACCGACAAATTCTATGGCGAAACCTCGCCGGTTGAAGACGGCTTTCTGAACTACACGGTAAAAGAGCCGATTGGCGTCTGTGCGTTGATCGCACCTTGGAACTTCCCCCTGTATCAGACCAGCCTCAAGATGGCGGCGGCACTGGCCATGGGCAATACGGTGATCGTCAAGCCGTCGGAATACACGCCGCTGACCACCATCTACCTGATGGAGTTGATCGACAGCGAGCTTGAGTTTCCGAAGGGCGTGATCAACATGCTGCTGACCGATGGCGCTATGGCCAACCAGCTGACCCTGAGCCACAATGTGCACAAGGTGTCCTTTACCGGCAGCACCGGGGTGGGACGCAAGATAGTGCAGAATTCCGGCCTGTCCAATCTCAAGGCCGCCACCCTAGAGCTGGGCGGCAAGTCTCCCTGTATCTTCTTTGAAGACACGCCGAATCTGGATGGCGCCATCGATCGTGCCTTCACCGTGATGTTCTCTCACAAGGGGGAAAAATGCTCGGAGCCGACCCGCTTCCTGATCCACGACAGCATCTATGACCAGGTGCTCGAGAAGCTGATCGCCAAGGCCAATGCGGTGAAATGCGGCAATCCGTTCGACGAAAATGTCGATCAGGGCCCTCAGTGCAACGAGGCGCAGTTCAACAAGATCCTGGAGTACATTGAAATCGGCAAGGGCGAGGCCAAGCTGGTGGCCGGTGGGTATGCGGATACCGAGGGCGACAACGCAAACGGTTACTTTATTCGCCCCACCATCTTCTCCGAGGTGGATCAGAAAGCTCGCATTGCTCAGGAAGAGATTTTTGGCCCGGTGCTGTGCTGTACCCGCTTCCACACCACGGAAGAAGCCGTGCAAATGGCCAACGCTACCGCCTACGGACTGGCAGCCGGCCTCTATACCGGTGATGTGTCCCGCGCCCACCGGGTAGCGGAACAAATCGATGCCGGTATGCTGTTTATCAACCGTTACGGCTGCTACGGCCTGGCCGCGCCCTTCGGCGGCTTCCGCCAGAGCGGCTGGGGCAAGGAGATGGCAATCCATTCCCTGTCTTCCTACACCAAGACCAAGGGTGTCTGGGTATATTACGGCGACGCCTGATCCCTGTTTCTTCCTGCTTGACGGGTACGCCCGTTTATTCACAGCCGCCGGCCTTCTGGCCGGCGGCTGCCTGCGCGAGCCCGCTTTTTGCCCGGGACTTTTACCTTCGGTCCTTCGACTTATATAAACCGGAATGATAACTACCTTGTCTCCTGGAACAGGAGCCTGGAATAGTTCCGAGAGTTCTGAGCTTCGCTCTTTCTTGATGTCCCGTTCCGATTTGATACCGGTGATAACCCTACAAATATCATGTTGACTTTGTGTTATGACTTTTTGTCATGGTTGATCGCATTTATGTCATTTTGAAAATTTTCCCTGTTGAAGCATGCTTGCCGGCGATTGGAATAGTTGAAGGAACATTCGCCATACCGGTGAATCATGCTGTAGGGATTTATATGAAAAACATCAGACCCATTACCTTCTGGCCGGCATTTGCCTGCCTTGTACTGACGGTTATCTACACCATCATCGACAAGCAAAACTTCATTGCCGGCACCTCGACACTAAACAGTGGGATCATGGACAACCTCTCCTGGCTGTTTAATCTCAGTGCCCTGTTGATGGTGTTTATCGCCGCCTATGCGTTTTGCTCGCCCATCGGCCGAGTGCGCATTGGCGGCGAAAAGGCCGCTCCCATGCTGACCCCGTTCCGCTGGTTTGCGGTTTCCTTAACCACCGTCATTGCCATGGGCATCCTGTTCTGGTCGGTGGCCGAGCCGGTGCTGCATTACCATGAACCGCCGAAGTACCTGGGAGTGACGCCGGAAAGCGCCGAGTCGATGCGGTTTTCCATGTCCACCATCTTCGTGCACTGGACCATTACCCCATACAGCATCTATACAGTTGCAGGCCTGGCCTTTGCGCTGGCGTTTCACAACCTCAAGCTGCCCTTTTCCATCGGCTCCATGCTGCGTCCGCTGCTGGGCCGCCGGGTGGATGGCATCGGTGGCCAGGTGATCGATGGGCTGGCGCTGTTCTCCGTGGTGCTGGGCATGTCCGCCACCCTGACTTCCGGCCTGCTGGTGATCGGCGATGGCATGGAATCGGTACTGGGCATCGAGAAAAGCGTGACCGGGTACGCGATCATCGCCATTGCCATTATCGGGTCTGCCATTATGTCGGCTGCATCCGGGCTGTACCGTGGCATTCAGACGCTGGCGCGCATCAACACCTGGCTTTACTTTACCGGTGCCTTGTTCATCTTCTTCGTGGGTCCGACCGTGTTCATTCTGTCCCTGGGCGTGGAATCACTCGGGGTTTATCTGTCGGACTTCTTTGCCCGCAACCTGGTAACCGGCGCTTCCGGGAACGACCAGTGGCCTGGCTGGTGGACCGTGGCCTTCTTTGCCAGCTGGTTTGCCTGGGCCCCGCTCAGCTGCCTGTTCCTCGGCAAGATTGCCCGTGGCTACACGGTGCGTCAGTTCATTATCGTCAACCTGTTGCTGCCGTCCCTGTTCGGTTTCCTGTGGTTCAGCATCTTCAGCGGCTCTTCGCTGTATTTCGACACCACCCTGGGCGGCATCATGTACCAGGCCTACCAAGACCATGGCTTTGCCTCGGTGATTTATGTGCTGTTCGATCAGTTGCCCGGCAGCACCCTGCTCAGCGCGCTGTTTATCTTTGCCTGTTTCATCACCTTTATTACCGCAGCCGACTCCAATACCGATGCCATCGGTGGCCTCTGTATCAAGGGGGTAGATGCCGAAAACCTGAAGTCACCCTTGTGGGTCAAGGCCACCTGGGGTTGCGCCATCGCCTTTGTCGCCTGGATTAGTGCGAGTTATATCGGGGTCGATGCAATCAAGATGCTGTTCAACCTGTCGGGCGTACCGGGCATGTTGATTGTGCTGGGAGCGGGCTTTGCCTTTCTGAAACTGGCGCAACGGGTCCAGGTTAACGGCCAGACCGTCGAGCTGAAGCCGAGCGTGCTGGACGAGATGGAAGCCGGTGCCGAAGCCGGGCGTGTAGTACCGCTGGCGGGACTGGGACAGAAATAAACGATTCAACCTTGTAACGCATGGAGCCGGGCTGGCTTGGCTCCACCATTACCTTTTGAGGATTTAACATGCAATACGTAAGACTCGGTCAGTCCGGCCTGAAAGTATCCCGTCTCTGCCTCGGCACCATGAACATGGGCTCCAAGGAATGGAAACCCTGGATTTTTGATGAAAAGGAAAGTGAGCCGATTATCGCGCACGCACTGAACATGGGTGTCAACTTTATCGATCTGGCTGACTTCTACTCTACCGGTGCCGGCGAAGAAGTGGTGTGCAATGTGCTGCGCCGCATTGCCCGCCGTGAAGAGCTGGTTATCACCACCAAGGTGGGTTATGCCATGAGCGATGACATCAATGCCCAGGGGCACTCACGCAAGCATATCTTCGATGCCATCGATGGCTCTCTCAAGCGCATGGGCATGGATTATGTCGACATCTACATGCTGCATTATTTCGATACTGAAACCCCGGTGGAAGAGACCATGGGTGCCCTCAACGATATCGTGCTGGCCGGCAAGGCTCGCTATATCGGTGTATCCACCATGTACACCTGGCAGCTGGCGAAGATCCTGCAGGTCTGTGATAAGAACGGCTGGGCCCGTCCGATTAACATGCAGCTGCAGCTGAACTGCGCCTACCGGGAAGAAGAGCGGGAAATGATCCCCTTCTGTATGGATCAGGGCATTGGCGTGTCGGTATTCAGCCCGCTGGCCCGGGGCATTCTGACCAGCGATCTGCAATCCACCCGCAACCAGACCGACTTCTTTACTGCCGAGATGTACAACGATCAGGCCTCCAGGGATATCGCACATTCCGTGGCCAAGGTGGCCGACGCCCGTGGTTGTCTGCCGGCGCAGGTGGCACAGGCCTGGGTACTGCAGAAGCCGGAAGTGTCCTCCATGCTGGTGGGTGCCGACAGCCCGGCCCAGTTCGACAGTGCGCTGGCGGCACTCGAAATGACCCTGACCGCAGACGAGCTTTACGAGATTGAGCGTAACTATACCCCTTGTGACGTGATCAACGACTACACTGCTGGCAAGCGTATTGCGCGCAGCCCGCGTCCGGCCCGGGTTCCCTTTATTGACTGATCACCCTCGATTGTTTCCGTAGTACGTGATTTTGCTTCAGGTCTATTTTGCCCCGCTTGCCGGGGCTTTTTTGTGACTCATTGGCGGGGTATGTGTCTGCTCACCCTGGAGGGAGTTAATCAGGGCTGATTGCACGCAGCCACTCGGTAAAGCGAATGACCTTGGCCAGCCCTTGGCGTTCGGCATTGATGTCCAGCCAGTAGCCATAGGGGCCGCTGACCTCGACATCACTGAAGGGTACCAGGGCACCTGACTGCAGTTCGCGGTTGATCATGTGTTTGTCGATAATGGCGAAGCCGGCACCGTTGATGGCGGCATTGGTCACCTGATCCAGGGTGCTGAATTCCATGCCGCGACTGGCATCAACTTGGTCGGTAAGGCCGGCGGCCTGCAGCCAGTTTTGCCACACCGGCAGCCGTTCACCCTTGTGCAGAATATGAAGCAGGCTGCCAGCAGCCTGTTCCAGGTGTTGCGCCCGGTCGACCAGCTCCGGGGCACAGACGGCGACATGCTGCTCCAGCATGATCAGCTCACTGTAATGGCTGGGTCTGGCGGTGCGGCCAAAGCGGATACAGCAATCGAACAATTTGCTGTCGACGTCGCTGTTGTGAATGGACAGCTCCAGCTCGGGGGAGTGCCGGTGCAGGTTCGCCAGTCGGGGGGCCAGCCAGCGTGTGGCAAAGGTGGGGGGCACCAGCAGGGCCAGCTTTTGCCGTTGTTTGGGATCCCGCAGCTCCTGTACCGCACTTTCCATCAGGTTGAAAGACTGTTCCAGCTTGGCAAGCAGTTGTTTTCCGGACTCGGTCAGCTCCAGGTGGTGATGGCGGCGAATGAACAGCGCCACCCCAAGATAGTCTTCCAATTGCTTGATTTGTCGGCTGACCGCGCTTTGCGTGACATGCAACTGGGTTGCCGCCTGAGTGAAACTCAGGCACTTGCCTGTGGTTTCAAAAACGCGTAATGAGGTCAGTGCCGGTAATGAACGCATAAGGTTACTCTTGGATAAAGCCATCTTGGAGGGGGATTATATCTGAGCATACGCGACAGATCGTTTTTTCTAAATTTGGCACAAAGCCGGATATAGCTCTCCAGAACTACCAGCGCCGTCTGATGACAAGGCAATATCTGCAATACTGTCGTGATCGCCGTCACTGGCCTGATCCAGACTCTGGCCGGACAACCTTCTCCACATCAAGATTTTTCTTTAAAAAGTCCGTGTTTTGGGGTAAAAAATAACCCGCTTTTTAATGTTAGTCTTTTCTAATATTGCCCTTTCGGGGGCACCAGCGTTTTCCCCTCCGGCACGGATGCTGCGGCGAGTGAGGGCGGTTTCCTGGCCTCGTTCCGGTTTGAGTCCGGACTCTGGCAGTTCCAGTAAAAAATCCCGAGAGAGGGTTCAATCATGCATCTTCGCAGCAAGCTGATCCTGGGGCTGTGTCTGCTCCTGTCCGGCATTACCCTGGCGATCTGGCTGACCGTACGGCTGTTTATGCTGCCCCAGTTCGAGGCGAGCGAAGTGCAGGCGCGCCAGCAGGATCTGGAACGCGCCAAACGGGCGATATATCGCGATCTGGACCGGCTGCAGGGGTTTGCCATCGACTGGGGGGAGTGGGATGACACCTACCGTTATGTGCAGGACAATAATCCGGAATATGAAGAATCCAACCTGGTTGGCCTCAAACTGAACAAGATCGGCGCCGATCTGCTGCTGATCACCCGCAGCGACGGCCGGATAATCAACAGTGGGGTGTCGGGGCCGCAGGCCGCCGCCCGGCTGTCAGGCAGCGGGCTGCTGGAGCACACATGGCTGACACCTGCACATCCTTTTAACCGGGTGCTTGCCAGTGGCGGCACCGCCATTCTGGACACCCCGGCCGGTCCGCTGTTGCTGGCTGCCAGTGCCGTGCTGCCATCCAGTGGAGAAGGGCGTGCCCGTGGCGTCCTGTTCTTTGGCCGCTTTATGGACGCCGGTTACCGGCAGCAGCTGGCCAAACGCATTCGCCTGCCGGTGGAGTTCGAGCTGACGGCAGCCGGTCATGAAAAGACCAGGGTGAGCTTTGTTTCAGACTCCGAAAGCCGGGTCCATGGCACCATGCCCCTGTTCAACAACCCGGCCCGGGAGCTGTGTCTGATCATTCGGCAGGACCGTCCTTTCTATGCCCAGATGTTGCGCATGATGAACTACGCCATGGCCATTATTCTCGGTCTGGGAGGGCTGGTGGCGGTGGTCGCCTATGGTTTTCTGAAAATGACCCTGATCGGACCGATACTGCAGCTCAAACAACAGGCCGAAACGCTCGACTCGGGAGCCCCGGCACTGCCGGGCAGGGCGCTGCGCCGGCAGGATGAACTGGGTCAGCTGTCCCGCAGCTTTTATCAAATGGCCGGCAGGCTGGAGAAAAGCATGAGCATGCTGGAAGCGGAGCGGCAGCAGCTGAGGGCGGCCAGCCTGACCGACTCCCTGACCGGGCTGAAAAACCGGCGTTACATGGAGCAGTATCTGGCAGCCGGCATGCAGGCGGCGGATACCCATGGCTGGTTGCTGATGGCGCTGGATCTGGATTATTTCAAACGGGTCAACGATGAGTATGGTCACGATGCCGGCGATCGGGTGCTGCAGCAGTTTGCCGGGCTGCTGCAGCGCCTGTGTCGCGCCGAAGATATAGTGGTGCGTTATGGCGGCGAAGAATTCGTGATCATCTGCAAAAATGCCGATGAGCGCCTTGGCTGTGTTCTGGCGGAGCGGATCCGTCAGCAGGTATACTCTTTTCCGTTCGGGTCCGAAAGTGAGCCGATCGTCAAGAGCTGCTCCATCGGTTTTTTCACCCTGACATGGAATGCGGCCCGGCAACCTTCATCCGGCTGGATGTCTGTGTTCAAGGTGGCGGATCTGGCGCTTTACGCCGCCAAGCGCAGTGGCCGCAATACCTGGGTAGGGCTGAAACAGGTGGGAGAAGTGCCCCGGTCCGGCTATCCCGGCAACGGGGAGCAGGTGAGGCAGGCCCTGGCTGAGCAGCGCCTGCTCAGTTTCAGCGCCGGCACCGCCGGTATCAGCTGGCCGCCGGCATAGGACAGGCTTCTCCGCTATTCTGTAGTTACCACAGGTTGCAACAGTGTATTTCTGGCCATGACAAGCAGCCTGGCGCCGTGGTTTTACGGGGTTGTTTTTCGCTTCATAACGATTGAAAATTGGTCATTTAACCTTTTAATCAAGAGGTTAGTGATTTTTTGTGTTACCTTTAGCGGGTGTATCATTACAGCTCTAATGAAGTTAGGGTGGAAGGATTCCGAACAATGACAGACAAAGACAATCACGACGTTATCGCCCCCGAGGGCAAGGCCAATCCGATTGATACGGATTATCAGATTGGTCAGGACAACATTGCCCTGCAAATCGGTCCCTTCGGACTCGACATTCACAACCGGGTCTTCATGATCTCCGGCCTGGCCATTGTGGCCTTCGTATTCCTTACCCTGGCGTTTCAGAACCAGGTGGGGCCTCTGTTCAGTGATTTGCGCAGCTGGCTGACCTCCACCCTCGACTGGTTCTTTCTGGCTTCCGGCAACATCATAGTGCTGGTGTGTCTTGGCCTGATCCTTTCGCCTCTGGGCAGAGTGCGCATCGGCGGCACCCAGGCCACCCCCGACTTCAGCTATATTGGCTGGTTTTCCATGCTGTTTGCCGCGGGCATGGGCATTGGTCTTATGTTCTTTGGCGTGTCGGAGCCGCTGACCCACTTCAGCACCTCTCTGGCCGGCACCACGGTGGAAAACGGGGTGCGCACCGACTGGGCGCCCCTGGGCGGTGCCGCCGGTGATGCCGCCGAGGCCACCCGTCTGGGCATGGCCGCCACTCTCTATCACTGGGCGCTGCATCCCTGGGCCGTGTATGCGGTGCTGGCGCTGGGGCTGGCCATTTTCTCCTTTAACAAGGGCCTGCCACTCACCATGCGCTCTGTGCTCTATCCGTTGCTGGGCGAGCGGGTATGGGGCTGGCCGGGTCACATCATCGACATTCTGGCGGTGGTGGCCACCCTGTTTGGTCTGGCCACGTCGCTGGGCTATGGTGCCTCCCAGGCCTCTGCCGGCCTGAACTTTCTGTTCGGCATTCCCGATACCACTACCACTCAGGTGGTGCTGGTTATTCTGATCACCGCGGTGGCGCTGGTGTCGGTGCTGGCCGGCCTGGATGCCGGGGTCAAGCGGCTGTCGGAAATCAACATGGGGCTGGCGGCATTGCTGCTGCTGTTTGTGATCATTGTGGGCCCGACCCTGCTGATTTTCACCGGCCTGTTTAACAATTTTGTGTCCTATTTTGAATATTTCCCGGCGCTGTCCATGCCCTTTGGCCGTGAAGACGCCAACTACTCTCAGGGCTGGACCGCCTTCTACTGGGCCTGGTGGATCTCCTGGTCGCCCTTTGTCGGCATGTTTATCGCCCGGGTTTCCCGAGGCCGCTCCGTGCGCGAGTTTCTGATCGCCGTGCTGGTGGTGCCCACCACCGCCTGCATGCTGTGGTTCAGCGCCTTTGGCGGCACCGCCATTCATCAGGTGGTAAGTGAAGGCTATCAGGCGGTCACCGAGGCCGATCTGCCGCTGCAGCTGTTTGTCATGCTCGAAGACCTGCCGCTGACCGCCATTACCTCCTTTATCGGTATCGTGCTGGTGGTGGTGTTCTTTGTTACCTCGTCCGACTCCGGCTCCCTAGTGATCGACACCATCGCCGCCGGCGGCAAGGTCAATGCGCCCAAGCCCCAGCGGGTGTTCTGGTGTACCTTTGAGGGCCTGGTGGCCATTGCCCTGATGCTGGGCGGCGGCCTGGCCGGTCTGCAGGCCATGGCGGTGTCTACCGGCTTTCCCTTTACCATCGTCTTGCTGATCTCCTGTGTGGCCCTGATCAAAGGGCTGATGTCGGAGCCCAGGGGCGACTGAGGTGCTTCATTCATGATCAAGGCAGCCTCAGTGCTGCCTTTTTTTCGCTTTGCAGGAGAGAGTAATGGAAGCGGAGCAGCTGGAAGTGCTGGCCTTTATGCGCCAGTGGTATCCGTTCAAGGACTTGCCGGAAGAGGTGCTGGAGCGCATCGCCCCCGAGGTGGAAGTGGCCTATTACCGGGCCGGCACCCCCATTCTTGAGTACGGCGACCCGGTGTACGATCTCTATCTGGTGCGCAGCGGTGCGGTGGAAATCTACCGGCGTAACGGTGAGCTGCACAACCGGCTGAGTGAAGGCAATCTGTTTGGCCAGATGGGCCTGTTGATGAACAACAAGAACCGGCTGCCGGCCAAGGCGCTGGAAGATACCCTGGTCTACTGCCTGCCGGAGTCGGTATTCAACGAGCTCTATGAGCAGTACGAGACCTTTTCCGATTTTGTGGAGCTCGGGGAAAGCACTCGGCTGCGTCATGCGGTGTCCCGCCATCAGGGCGCCAACGAGCTGATGACCTCCAGTGTGCGAGAGCTCATTTCCCGGGATACGGTCTCCATTGGCCGCTCGGCCAGCGTGTTTGACGCCGCCCGCAAAATGACCGAAGAAGGGGTGTCGTCCATTCTGGTGCTTCATGAGGGGGGCGAGGACGACGCCGAGGTGGCCGGCATCATTACCGACCGGGATCTGCGCACCCGGGTGCTGGCCGAGCAGCTGCCGTCGGGCACGCCGGTGGGAGAGGTGATGTCCACCGATCTGGTGGCCGCCGAGAGCGATCAGTACGTGTTCGAGGCCATGCTCACCATGCTGCGCTACAACCTGCATCACCTGCCGGTGCTGCACAGGGGCAAGCCCATCGGCGTGGTAGCGCTGTCGGACGTGATGCGTCACGAATCCCGCAACAGCCTGTTTGTGGTGCGTCATATCTTTCGGGCCCAGGACGCCGACGAGCTGGCCACCATTGCCGATGATGCCCGTGCCTGCTTTGTGCGCATGGTCAACGAAGACGCCAATTCCCACATGATCGGCTCGGCCATGGCGGTGATCGGGCGCAGCTTCAAGCAACGCTTGCTGGAGCTGGCGGAAGAAAAGCTGGGGCCACCGCCGGTGCCCTACTGCTTTCTGGCGCTGGGCTCCATGGCCCGGGATGAGCAACTGGTGGTGACCGATCAGGACAATGCCATCATTCTCGACAACGGCTACAAGGCCGAGCTTCACAACGACTATTTCGCCGCTCTGGCCAAGTTTGTGTGCGACGGCCTGGCCGCCTGTGGCTACAGCTACTGCACCGGCAATATCATGGCCACCAACCCGGAGTGGCGCAAAACCCGCCGGGAGTGGGAGCTGTGCTTTATGGACTGGATAGACAACCCCAGCGCCCGCTCTTTGCTTAACAGCGCCATCTTTTTTGACCTGGACGGGGTCTACGGCCATCTGGAATGGGCCGAGCAGCTCAACCGGCTTATTCTGCGCCGGGCAAAACGCAGCCCGCGCTTTCTCGCCAGCATGGCCCGCAATGCCCTGCTGCGCACGCCGCCGCTGGGCTTTTTCAAGGAATTCGTGATGGAGCAGGACGGCAAGCACAACAACTCCATCAACCTCAAGCGCCGGGGCACGGCGCCGCTGTCGGATCTTATCCGGGTGCATGCGCTGGCGGTGGGCTCCAAGGCGCGCAATTCCTTTGAGCGGCTCAATGACGTGATAGAAGCCGACATACTGCCCCGGGGCAGAGGGCCGGATCTGCGTGACGCCATGGAGTTTATCGCCACGGTGCGCATTCGCCATCAGGCCATGGACGTGGAGGCGGGCAGAGAGCCCGACAACAACATTGAGCCGGAAAATCTGTCCGACTTTGAGCGGCGCAACCTCAAGGATGCCTTTCAGATCCTGAGTCAGGCCCAGAAGTTTCTGAAATTCCGTTATCAGCCCGGACGGGCGCCCTGAGGACGTTATGGTATACCTGAGACCTTCATCCCTGGTGGATCCGGCCCATGCTCCCGACTGGCCGGCGCTGTTTGACGAGCGGGCGCGCAGCGCCCGGGACTACCGGCTGCAGCGCTTTTACCGGGCCGGACTGCCCGCACCCGACACACCGCTGGCCGAGGTGCCCTTTGTGGCGCTGGACTTTGAAACCACCGGGCTGGATGTGAAAAAGGACGCCATCGTCAGCATTGGTCTGGTGCCCTTTACCCTGCAGCGCATTCGCTGCCGCGATGCCGCTCACTGGATTGTGAATCCGCACAAGCCCATGGCGGGAGAGACGGTAGCCCTGCATCACATTACTCATTCCGAGGTCAAGGAAGCGCCGGATCTGCTGCAGGTACTCGACGATTTGCTGTCGGCCCTGGCGGGCCGGGTGGTGGTGGTGCATTACCGGCGCATTGAACAGGTGTTTTTCGCCGCCGCGCTCAAGGCCCGGTTGTATGAAGACATTCGTTTTCCGGTGATCGACACCATGGAGCTGGAAACCCGGTTTCATCCGCGCCGGCTCGGCCTGTGGGACCGGCTGCGCGGGCGCAAGCCGGTGTCCATTCGGCTGGCCAACAGCCGGGAGCGCTATCACCTGCCCTATTATGCGCCCCACCATGCCCTGACCGACGCCCTGGCCACCGCCGAGCTGCTGCAGGCACAGGTGGCCCACCACTACAGCCCGGATACGCCCCTCAGCGAGCTGTGGCTTTAGGCATTATGGAGCGCAGGCTGCCAGCCTGCATTGGCCGCCGAGTAGGTTGTGAATGAGCGAAGCGAATTCCAACATTTTACAGTCGTCTGCGTGTTGGGATTCGCTGCGCTCATCGCCAACCTACGGGTGAGTCGTTACAGCCTAAATCGGGGCTCGTCGTCGGGCTCTTCATCGGGCAGGCTGAGCACCGGCTCCTGACGGCCGCCGGGGAGGGGCGGGGCTGCTTCGGCAGGTTTGAGCAAAGACTGCAGCTCGTCGCGCAGCTCCGCCGGTGTGGGCCAGTCCTTGGGGGAGAGGTGCAGCACCGGCAGGCCGGCATCTTCAATGCGGGCCAGCAGGGTGTGACGGTGGCGGCCGTCGGCCTGGCTCAGGCTGTCGTCCACCAGCGCCACCACCAGGCGTACCCGCAGCTCCTTGGGGGAGCACAGCACAAAGTCCAGCTTTTCTCCGAACATGTCCTGCCAGGCCGTTTCACGGTGGGCCTTGCCAAGTTCGGGCGACAGCGCCAGCACTTCTGTCATGGGCACCGAGGGAAATACCCGCAGCTGGCTGCCGGCGGCCTGCTCCAGCAGGGTCAGGGCGGTAGCGCCTTCAGGGGTAAACATCAGCTTCTGCACATAGAGCCTGCCCGGTTTTCCGCGCCAGATCCGGCGCAACAGGCTGAACAGAACGAGCACCACCAGCAGCACGACCAGGCCGGACACCAGCCAGTCGAGCAGGGAAACGGGTAACAAATCGATCATCGGGAACGCAATCCGGGGCTGAAGGGAACAAGAGGTTGTTATGCAGTTTACTCAGCCGGCGCGGGAAAATGAACTGTTTGCCGCCGGTCATCTCTGGCATGCGCCGGCGCTGGCCCCTATAATCCACAGCCATTAATCGCAGCCAGAGGTTTGCATGTCCCGGCGACTCCCCCCGCTTAACGCGCTCAAGGCCTTTGAGGCCGCCGCCCGCAATCTGAGTTTTACCCGGGCGGCGGAAGAGCTGTTTGTTACCCAGGCGGCCATCAGCCACCAGATCAAGGGGCTGGAAGAATTTCTGGGCATCAAGCTGTTCCGCCGGCGCAACCGCTCGCTGCTGCTGACCGAGGAAGGGCAGAGCTACTTTCTGGAGATAAAGGACATCTTCACCGCCATCTCCGACGCCACCGAGCGGCTGCTGGCGCGCAGCGCCAAGGGCGCGCTCACCGTCAGCCTGCAGCCGAGCTTTGCCATTCAGTGGCTGGTGCCCCGGCTGGTGCGCTTCAGCGAGGCGCACCCGGACATTGACGTGCGCATCAAGGCGGTGGATCTGGACGAAGGCTCGCTCACCGACGACGTGGACGTAGCCATCTATTACGGCAAGGGCAGCTGGCCCGGCCTGCGGGCCGACAAGCTGCACGCGGAATACCTGATCCCGGTGTGTTCGCCCATGCTGCTGATGGGCACCCGGCCGCTGAAAACCCCCGAGGATCTGACCCGTCATACCCTGTTGCACGATACCTCCCGGCGCGACTGGAAGGCCTGGTTCAAGCAGCTCGACATTCAGGCGGCCAACGTCAATCAGGGGCCCATTTTCAGCCATTCCTCCATGGTGATCCAGGCCGCCATTCACGGCCAGGGCGTGGCGCTGGGCCACAGCGTGCTGACCCAGCCGGAAATTGACGCCGGCCGCCTGGTGTGCCCCTTTGAGCAGGTGCTGATGTCGAAAAACGCCTACTACCTGGTGAGTCACGAATCCCAGGCCGGCCTTGGCAAGATCGCCGCCTTTCGCGACTGGATGCTGGCCCTGGTGGAGAAGGAACAAAAACAGAAGAGCTTGAACCCATGAAGATACTGAAAAACGGCCCCGACAGCGCAGCCAGCCGGGTGTTGCTGGCCCATGGCGCCGGTGCCGGCATGGAGCACGCCGTGATGCAGGCTCTGGCCGAAGGCCTGGCCGGCGACGATATTCAGGTGGTGCGCTTTGAGTTTCCCTATATGCAGAAAACCCGGGCCGACGGCCGCCGTCGCCCGCCGGATCGCGAGCCTGTGCTGCTGGACTGCTGGCGGCAACTGGCCGGTGAATTTGCCCATCCCAGGTTGTTTCTGGCGGGCAAGTCCATGGGCGGGCGCATGGCATCACTGGTGGCCGACGAGCTGGCCCCGGCGGGGCTGATATTGCTGGGTTTTCCCTTTCATCCGCCGGGCAAGCCGGAGCGCTTTCGCGGCCAGCATCTGGCTACGATCAAAACGCCCACCCTGTTGCTGCAGGGGGAGCGGGACACCTTTGGCAACCGAGAGGCGGTGGCGGACTACGATCTGGCCGACACCGTCACCACCCGCTGGATCACCGACGGCGATCACGGCTTCAAGCCGCGCAAGGCCTCCGGCGCCACCCTTGAGCGCAATCTGGCGCAGGTGGTGGCAAGCATGAGGAACTTTATCCGTGATCATTAATCTTGCCTTTTACGCGGCGGCCCTGTGCGGTCTGTCGGCCACGGCGCTGGGGGCCTATGGCGCCCACGGTCTGGTGGCGGCGCCGGCACTGGTGTCGGCCTTCAACACCGGCGTGCAGTACCAGTTTCTGCACGCCCTGGCCCTGCTGCTGGTGGCGGTGATGTTAAAGCAGCGGACCACGGCGGCACTGAACGCCGCCGCCGTCTTTTTTGTGCTGGGCATTGTGATGTTCAGTGGCAGCATTTATGCCCTGGTGCTGTTGGGCGCCAGGGGAATTGGTTTTGTGACTCCCCTGGGGGGAGTGAGTTTGATGGTGGGCTGGTTGTGCCTGTTGCTGGCCGGCCGCACCTGGATGAGGTCTGAATGAAACAGTTGTTGATATATTGCCGTCCCGGATTTGAAAAAGAAGCGGCGGCCGAAATTCAGGACCGGGCCGGGCAGATGGGCTGCCCCGGCTTTGCCCGCACCAGGGACGACAGCGGTTATGTGGTGTATGAGTGCTTTCAGCCGGAAGACGGCGATCTGCTGGCGCGCAAGCTGCCGTTTCGCGAGCTGATTTTCGCCCGCCAGATGCTGGTGGTGTGGGCCGAGCTGACCGAGCTGCCCCTGGATGATCGCATCAGCCCGATCCTCGACGCCGCCGAGGGCATGCCCCTGTGCGGCGAGATCCGGGTGGAGACCGCCGACACCAACGAGGGCAAGGAGCTGTCGCGCTTTTGCCGCAAGTTCACCGTGCCGGCGCGCCAGGCCCTGCGTGGCAAGGGCGTGCTGACCCGGGCCGAGGCCCGCAACCGGCCCACCCTGCATTTGTTCTTTACCGCCAACAACCGGGTGATGCTGGGCTATTCCTATTCTTACAACCAGTCGCCCTTTCATATGGGTATTCCCCGGCTGCGTTTTCCCGCCGATGCCCCCAGCCGTTCCAGCCTCAAGCTGGAAGAGGCCTTTCATGTGTTTATTCCCCGGGAAGAGTGGGACACCCGGCTCACCTCCGGCCTGCGCGGCGTGGATCTGGGCGCGGCTCCCGGCGGCTGGACCTACCAGCTGGTGGCCCGGGGCATGATGGTGGCAGCCATCGACAACGGCCCCATGGCCGAGAGCCTGATGGACACCGGCCAGGTCAAGCACTACCGGGAAGACGGCTTCAAGTGGCGGCCCAGCCGCAAGAACGTGTACTGGCTGGTGTGCGACATGGTGGAAAAACCGGCCCGGGTGGTGGCGCTGATGGCCGACTGGCTGCTGGAAGAAGACTGCCAGGAAGCCATTTTCAACCTCAAGCTGCCGATGAAAAAGCGTTACGCCGAGGCGGTGCACAACCTGCAGCAGCTGCAGGAAAAGCTCGACCAGCTGGGCGGCTTTCAGGTGCAGGCCAAACAGCTTTACCACGACCGGGAAGAGATCACCGTGCACGTGTGCCAGCCGCGCAAGGTAGCGAAACTGGAGCCCAAAGCCTGACCCCTTCGGGGAGCCGTCAGGAGGCGCCTGCGGAATGTTGGAATTCGCTTCGCTCATTCCAACCTACGCGGCTTTGGAGCGCGGGCAGCTTGCCCGCAATTTGGCGCGAAGCGGCAACCCGATTATTCACAACCACGTATAAAAAACGGCGCTGTTTTCACAGCGCCGTTTTTGTAGGCCCGAATTCATTCGGGCAAACCGTACCGCATGTGGCACTGTTGCCCCGTTAAAACGGGGCCTACAAATTTAAAGGTTGGCAATAATGGCGTCGGTAAATTCCGTGGTGCTGGCGTTGCCGCCCAGATCCCGGGTAACCGTCTTGCCCTCGGCAATGGTTCTGGCCACGGCGTTGCGGATCTGCGCCGCCTTGTCGGCCATGCCAAGATGCTCCAGCATCTGAATGGAGGCCAGGATCACCGAGCAGGGGTTGGCGATGTTCTGGCCGGCAATGTCGGGGGCCGAGCCGTGAACGGCTTCGAAAATGGCCACATCCTTGCCGATGTTGGCGCCTGGCGCCATGCCCAGACCGCCGACCAGGCCGGCGCACAGATCAGAGAGAATGTCGCCAAACAGGTTGGTGGTCACGATCACGTCAAAGCGTTCCGGATACATCACCAGGTTCATGCAGGCGGCATCCACGATCATCTCATTGGTTTCAATGTCCGGATAGCGCTGTGACACTTCCCGGGCCACTTCCAGAAACAGCCCGGAGGTGGATTTGAGAATATTGGCCTTGTGCACCACGGTCACCTTTTTGCGGCCTTCGTTGCGGGCCAGCTCATAGGCAAAGGTCACGATGCGCTCGGCCCCTTCCCGGGTGATGATGCTCATGGCTTCGGCGCTGGCATTGTCCTCGGAGCGCTTCTGACCGGCGCCGGAATACATGCCTTCGGTATTTTCCCGAATGGTGATGATGTCGATATTGTCGAAGCGGCTTTGAGTGCCTTCAAACGACACCACCGGGCGCACGTTGGCGTAGAGGTTGAACAGCTTGCGCAGGGACACGTTGATGGAGGTAAAACCGCCGCCCACCGGGGTGGTGAGGGGGCCCTTGAGGGCGATTTTATTCTGGGTAATAAGGTCGAGGGTAGCCTGGGGAAGCAACTCGCCGTGTTTTTCCAGGGCCATCAGGCCGGCGTCGGCGTAGTCATAGTGAAAGTCACAACCTGCGTGATCCATAATGCGCAGGGCGGCATCGATAATGCTGGGACCGATGCCGTCCCCCGGGATCACGGTAATACTGCGTTTATTCATGGGGCAGCTTCCGTTGTCAGTGGTCTGGTTATATTGTCTTTTGCAGCGACTTTATAACATTTTATACCTGTTTTTCCTATGGCCCTTTGGTCTGATTGCGATATCGAAGCTGCTGCAAATTCACCCCCAGCTCAATATCATCCACCAGCTTGACCAGCTGCCGTGCCAGTAGCGCATCGTCTTTGTGCTGCTGCACGGTGTTTTGTTCTTTGGTGCCGGCAGAGGCGGTCAGCATGGCATCCAGGTTGCCGAATTGTTGCAGCAGGGCGTTTGCCCGTTTGGGGCCAATGCCGGGCACGCCCCGAATGCCGCTGCCGGACACACCGGTCAGCGCCCAGTAATCCACCAGCTGAGGCGGTGCCAGGCCGAACTTTTGCTGCACATGGGCTTCGTCCAGCCAGCGCTGGCCGAAGTGATCCCAGACCTGAACATGGGGCCCCAGCAACTGGCAGAACCCCTTGTCGGTGGAGACGATAATGCTGTGACCGCCGTGTTGAGCCAGCCGGCAGGCCAGGGTGGCCACCAGATCGTCCGCTTCCTCGCTGTCCGACAGCAGGGCGTCTATGCCCTGCTGCCACAGCGCCTGCTGCAGCTCCCCGAGGTAGTCTGCCAGCTCTGCCGGCATGGGCTGGCGGTTGGCCTTGTAGTCGGGGTGAAGGCGATGACGAAAGCCCACCGGGGCGCCGTCGAACACCGCCACCACATGGCTGGGCCGGAACCGGGCCAGCAGCTTGCCGGCTGCCTGCACCAGGGCGGCCTGAGTGGCCGCCAGCTGTGCCTCGGTCTGACTGTGCTGACCCTGCTGCACCGCATGCAGCCGGCGGATCAGATTCATGGCGTCGAGGATCAGCAGTTGCACCGTCACCTCAGCGGTTAATGCGGTAGCAGGGCTCGTAGGCGGAGCCGGGCAGCTTCATGCGCTGTTGCTCCACAAACTGGCGCAGCAGCTTGTCCATCATCTTCATCAGCTTGGGATCGCCGTTGATCAGGAAAGGTCCCTTTTTCTCAATGGCGCGCAGGCCGCTTTCCTTGACGTTGCCCGCCACTATGCCCGAAAAGGCCCGGCGCAGATTGGCGGCCAGCTGCTGGGGCGCCTGCTCCCAGTGCAGGTTGAGGTTGGCCATGTTGTCGTGATCGGGCTCAAAGGGCAGCTGAAACTCGGGCTCGATCTTGAGCGACCAGTTAAAGGAGTAGGCGTCGCCCACCGACTTGCGGTAGTCCCGCACCAGCGGCATGGTGGTTTTCAGGCGCCGGGCCACTTCGGCCGGATCATCGATAATGATTTCATACATGGCCTGGGCATCCGGCCCCAGGGTATTGCCGATAAATTCGTCCACACTGCGGAAGTAGTTGGCGCTTTCCCTGGGTCCGGTAAGAATGATCGGCAACGGCTGATTGCGGTTTTCCGGGTGCATCATGATGCCCAGAATATAGAGGATCTCTTCCGCCGTGCCCACGCCGCCGGGAAAGACAATAATGCCATGGCCCAGGCGCACAAAGGCTTCCAGGCGCTTTTCAATGTCCGGCAGTATCACCAGCTCGTTAACGATGGGGTTGGGCGGCTCGGCGGCGATAATGGACGGCTCGGTCAGGCCCACATAGCGGCTGCCGGTCACCCGCTGTTTGGCGTGGCCCACGGCGGCGCCCTTCATCGGGCCCTCCATGGCGCCGGGGCCGCAACCGGTGCAGATATTGAGCTCGCGCAGCCCCAGCTCGTTGCCCACCTCCCGGGTATACTGATATTCGGCCGGACTGATGGAGTGCCCCCCCCAGCACACCACCAGGCTGGGATCGGCGCCCGGGTTAATGGCCCGGGCGTGGCGCAGAATGGAAAACACCAGATCGGTGATATGGGTAGACGCGGTCAGGTTCAGCTGGGGGTTGGCCTGCAGGTGGCTGTTGACATAAATGATGTCGCGCAGCACGGAAAACAGGTGATCCTGAATACTGCGAATGATTTCACCGTCCACAAAAGCATGTTCGGGCGGGTTGAACAGCTCCAGCTTGACTCCCCGTTCCCGGCGGATGACGTTAATGTCGAAGTTTTTGTAACGCTCAAGAATTTCCTTGGAGCTGTCGGTTTTGCTGCCGGAGTTGAGCACCGCCAGCGCACAGTTGCGAAATAACTGGTACAGACTGCCTGAAGCCGATTGCTTGAGGCGATCCACCTCGATTTGGGACAGCAGGTTCATGCTGCCCACCGGATTAATATGGGTAATCATGGTTTATCCCTAAAAAATAATAAAACAGGCTCAGACGAAAACGAGCTGATGGCATCCTGCATGGCTTCGCCCGGAATGGCGCTTTTTCACTTAGTTGGTCGAATCGGTTGATGTTAATGCCGGCAGCAGTGCCTGCCAGTCGACCTGATGTTTTTTATGAGAGCTGTTGACCTTGACCAGTCCTTTCATAATACCCTGAATACAGCAGGTGCGAATATCGCCGGTAAAAAAGGCCGCCTGCTGGCAGTCCACCGCCACCAGCTCCACCCAGGCCGACTCACCGGTTTTTTCCCCCAGCTGCCGGGCCGCCGCCATGGCCAGGTAGAGAATGTCACCCAGGCGCATATCGTCCAGCGCGTGGGGCGCCTTGGGCAGAAACGGATGGCCGATAATGCCGGTAAACAGGCGTCTGTCCAGATCAAACTGGCAGGGAAACTCGGCAAACATGCGCTCCAGAGCCGTCAGGGTCTGTTGCAGCGCCGGCACTTCTTTCTGGGGAATGGCGTAAATAAACTGGCCATCACGCAGATCGTAAAGCCGGGCGCCGGGGTGGGTGCGGCCGCGCAGGTACTCGCCCAGCTGATGCTGGATCTCGGTGGTATTGGCCAGCCCCACCCGTTCGCGCATGCTGATCATAAAGGGCACCTGCAGCAGCAGGTAATAAATCTTGTCGTCAAAGGGCCGGGCCTGCTCTTCGTCCAGATACCACTGCTCCGAGCGCAGTTGCTGACGGGCCATTTCCTGGGGCAGGCGCTGCATCAGCTGACGCCAGTTGGGGAGGCCGGTCAGGGGTTCGATCAGCAGGGTCTGCTGCAGCTCCTGATTCTGAGCCAGCAGCCGGCGGCTGCGAATGTAATTGCGCAACAACCCGTAGAGCAGCAGGGGCGACAGCAGGCTGAGGCCGGCGGCCAGCAGGGCAAAGTGCTCCCTGTCCTGCTGCAGCTTTTCGCTGCGCCGGCCCAGATCGCTCAGCTCTCTTTCCTGTTGCAGTTGCTGTTCATTGTCCTGCACCAGGCTCTGGGTCAGCAGCCGGTTAACCGTGGTAGCCTGCCGGAAATAGGCGTGCAGCGCCTTCTGGTGTGTCAGCGCTCCGGCCGTGTTGCCGCTTTGCTCAAACAGCTGAGCCAGCAGCCGGTGGCTTTCCATCAGCCGCAGCACATCGTCGAGCCCCTGGGACAGGGCCAGGGCGCGCTCCAGGCGTAGCAGCGCCAGGCCATATTCCTGCTGGGCCAGGTGCATTTTACCCAGCTGCATCAGGGTGTCGGCCTGGCGGGGAATATCCTGGCTGTGTTCAAAGCCGGTACGGGCCATGTCCAGGTAGTGGCGGGCCTCACTAAAGTTGCCCAGCTGGGCATAGGACTGGCCAATGTCCAGATAAAGTCGGGCCATCAGCTCGGCGTCTCCCTGTATTTTGACCAGATCCAGGGCGTTAAAAAAATACACCAGCGCCAGGTTGGCATCGTCTCCGGCCCGGGTGACCTGGCCCAGATTGATCAGTGAACTGATCAGCAGCGGGCTGTTGCCCAGCTGTTCAAACTCGGTGGTGGACTGGTTGGCGTATTGCAGCGCCTTGTCGTTCTGGCCCAGGGTGGCATAAATGCTGGCGGCCTTTTTGGTGGCCAGTGCCTTGACGTAGAACTGACGGCGATCACCCAGCACGTCCAGGGTTTCCTGAAAGTGAGACAGGGCCAGCTCGTCCTGCTGCAGCTGCAGGTAATACTCCCCCAGCAAAAAGTTGGCCCAGGCCTGGCGGGGTGAGTCGTCCTGCTGCATGGCCTGCAGTCGCACCTGCTCAAAGGCCTGGCGGGCTTCGTCAAAACGATTCCGTTGCAGCAATACGGTGGCCTGCAGCAACTGCAGATCTCCCGACAGTCCGGTATCGGCAGGCAGGTTTACCTTTCTGGCTTCGTCCAGCAGCGCCTGTGCCTTGTCTGGCTGCTGGCCGGCCAGCGCGAGTTTGGCCTTGAGCAGCAGGGCGATGACCAGGGCGTCATGCTGGCGGTGCTGACGGGCCAGACTGATGGCCTTGTTGATGCTGGCGTCGGCCGGCAGCAGCTGGCCGTCGTTGGCCTGACACAGGGCCTGCAGCTGCCAGGCGGTAAAGGTCTGTCCGCGGGTGCGATAGCGTTTGGCCTGCTCCAGTTTGTCCAGCTCCTGGCGCGAGTTGAACATGGAGGCGGGCTTGGCCTCCTTGCGCTGCAGAAAATGGTGGGTCAGGGCCACGCACTCGCCGGGCCGGCTCAGCATAAGCTGCCGGGCCCGCTGCAGTGCAGCGGGCTCCGGTTGGTAAGACGACAGTGGCGGGGTGCCCGCCAGATGTGACACCAGAACGGCGACAGACAGAATCACAATAATCGATACCGAAGCAATCGGGCCAGTGGCGCAGTGTACGAAGCCCGCCGGCCTGCGTCCAGCCTTGGTGTGTCAGCCGGTTACTGGCGCAGCAGCCGCACGTTGGCGGCCTTGCCGGCCACATTGCTGCGATAGGGGTTGATATCCAGCCCGCCCCGGCGGGTATAACGGGCGTAAACGGTCAGCTCCTTTGGTCGGCAGTGCTGCATCAGATCCATGAAAATGCGCTCCACGCACTGTTCATGAAACTCGTTGTGCTGACGAAAGCTCACCAGATAGCGCAGCAACACATCCTGACGAATGCGCGGCCCCTGATAGCGGATCATGATGCTGCCCCAGTCGGGCTGACCGGTGACCAGGCAGTTGGACTTGAGCAGGTGGGAATGCAGGGTTTCGCTGACCTCTTCCGTCTCGGTGGCGTTGGCCAGCAGGGCGGGATCGGGCTGGTAGCGGTCAATGTCGATATCGAGCTGATCGATGCAGTGGCCGGGCAGACGGCCGAACTGGGCCGGCGCAAACTGCAGCTCATAGAGTTTGACGGTGACCTTGCCCTGGGCGCAGGCGGACAGATCCCGGGCCAGGGTTTCTTCCACCGCGGTCAGGCTCTCAAAGCGGCTCTGGTTAAAGCTGTTGAGGTAAAGTTTGAACGACTTGGATTCGATCAGGTTGACGCTGGTGGCGGGCACCCGCACCTCGCCCATGGCCACCATGGGCTTGCCTCTGGCATTGAGCCAGGACAGTTCATACAGGTTCCACAGATCTTCACCGGAAAAGGGCAGGGCAGCGGCCTCCAGGCCCAGATCGTCCCGGTTCAGGCTGCGCGGCACCGCCTGCAGCTGATTGGGATCATATTCGCTGACATAGCTGCTCTGCTTGCCCAGGGGCAGTTCGGCAAGGGCGGGGCTCTGTTGGTATTTCTGCTCTGGTGTCATTTGAAAGTCCGCTTGATAAAATGGGGCCTTGTATACATTTCTAAAAACATTGTGAGGCTTTGCCATGGAGAATCAAGTGGTGCCGGCACTGGCTGCCCTGTTTGAACACTATCGCCGGTGCTATGGCCAGCCCCTGGCAGAGCACGACCCCGGCGAGCCGTCGCCCGCCGAGTTGTTGCCGGCGCACCATGGCCGGGTGGCCTGGCGCCCCTTTGCGCGCCCCGAGCCCGGCAGTTTTGACAATCTGGGCGAGGCGCTGGACATGCCGGTGCATCCGTCGCTGGCGGCGCTGTTCGGCCATTATTACGCCGGGCATGTGCCCCTGTGTTACAAGGGGCTGTTCGTGACCCTGCTGCAGCCCTGGAATCAGGCCGACTTTGAGCGGCTGCAGCAAAACCAGATTGGTCACCAGCTGATGCAGCGCAAGCTCGGGCTGCCGGCCACCTGGTTTATTGCCACCTGCCGGGACGAGCACCGGCTGGTGACGCTGGACAATGCCAGCGGCGCCGTGCTGCTCGAGCGTCTGGGCAAGGGCGCCATCGGCACCCTGGCGCCGGATCTGGCCACCTTTCTGCGCCGGGCCGAGCCGGTCAGTCTTTGAAGTCCCAGGACAGGTTGGACACCAGCCGGCAGGGCTCACAGAAAAAGTCGAAAATATCGTGCAGCGGCGCGTCAAGGCGCCAGTCACCGCCACAGCCGGGGCAGGGGCGGGACTGCTCGGCCGCCAGGCTGTCGCCGCCCACCCGGTAGAGGTAGTAGAAGGTCGGCACCTGGGTCAGGTATTCGATGCGTTTGGCCAGATCCCGGCCCCGGCGGCTCAGCAAACTGGTGGTGGCGGAAATTTCCTGCACCGCGGCGTGTTCGAGAATGGAGCCGTTCATCTGCAGCTGATCACAGGCTTCCCAGTCTTCCTGCCATTTGACTACCTGCTTGAAATCGCCGTTGGCCACCGCCGGAATGCGGTAAAGGGGGATGGGCGCAAAATGGTCGCCACAACGCAGGGGGGAGCAGGTATGCAGATAGCTGGTATACAGCACCTGCCACCGGGGCGTGTGGGCCTCGTCTGTGGTGTCGGAGTTGAGATCCGGCCCGCGCGGATTGACCCTGGGGCTGGTGAGCCCGGCCCGGTGCAGCTGCTCCACCGCCAGCTCTACCTGACGGCTGTAATGGCGCGGGTGCAGGCTGTCCTGCTCGGGACACACCACCCGGCTGGTGAGCCAGCCCTGATGGATCACGGTGGGAAATTCCCGGCCGATGATCTGGCCGTTGTAGCGCAGGGAATCCAGCAACTGGCGAATGGCCTGCTCGGCCTCGGCCAGCCGGGTGTCCTGATAGCAGTCAAACTGAAGTTCACAAACCCACATCAGGCGTCCGGCCCCTCTAACCGTGCCAGCCGGGCTTCCAGGGCGCGTACTTTTTCTTCCAGCGCCGTCAGCCGGTCTTCCGGGGGCTGAGCGGCCGAAGGCTGCGCCGCGACGGCCGAGGCCGCCGGCAGCGATTCCGGCGCACTGCGATAGCGGTTCACCAGGCTGATCAATTCAGCCATATTGACCGGGCCCGACAAGCGGGCCCGTACCGTGGCGGTGGTGACCGCCTTGCCTTCGGCGGCAAGACGGTGAATAACATCAATAATGTCCTGAGACATGAAAACTCCGTTAATTACTCAGACTGGCGTTAAGCTGATCGATCACTTCGGCCCAGTCGGAATCGTCCTGCAGCCCTTCCTTCAGAAAGCTGGCCTGGGAAGGACTCCAGAATGGCGCTTCCACCAGCTCCACCTCCGGCGGCAGTTTATGATTATGCAAAAAATGCTCAATGCCTTCGTGGCTGGCATCCAGCCCCAGTTGTTCAAACAGCTCACTGAACGGGTGAACGATGTGCTCCATGTTGACCTCCTTTTTTAGCTGTCAGCTTTAAGCCTTAAGCTGTAAGTGGTGTTGTCTGAAAGATAGACGCCGGCCCGGCAGCTTGTCACTCTGCGAAGGCGCGAGTCCATCTCGCAACGACCACCACATTATCAGGCACCAGACGGGGTCTTCAATCAACACCACTTAAAGCTGACAGCTTACCGCTTACCGCTCGTGATTTTCCCGCAGCACCGGCACCGATACCTCCACCACCTGCAGCCCGGCCAGCCAGAGATCTCCCTCGTTATGCTGCACGCCGTCGTGGCTGAACTCAAAACGAAAGTGCGCCAGTAGCCGGCCCTTGCGCCAGCAAAAGCGGTAACGGTAAATGCTCAGCAGCTGAAACTGCTGGCGCCTGCAATAATGGGCCAGCCAGCGGCTGGCAAACTCGCTCTGGCGGCGCAGCTGCCAGACCCCGGCGCCCAGCACAAACAGCGCCAGCAGCCCCAGCAGCTCAGCCACGGGCAGCGGCGAACAGGCCGCCCAGTGCCTGCTTCAGCGAGGCGGGCAGCTCGGGATTGTGCAGGTTGGCCAGGATCAGCGGGCGCAGCGCCGGCACCGACACCAGCTCGGCAAACAGGCCGTTAAACAGCTCGCCGTGATGCTCTGCCAGCAGGGTCAGATATTGCAGCAGCAGGGCCTCGTCGGTCAGCTCCTGCCACAGCCGGGCCGCCAGGGTCAGCAGCAGAGTGGGGCCCGGGTTCAGGCTCATCAGACTGGACAGCTTGGCGCTGCGCTCGCGAAAGGGGGCACAGCCGGCGGTGGCCCGCAGCAGCAGACCGATGCGCTCTTCGTCGGGCCCGGCGCGCTCCTGCTCACTGCTGATGGCCTCGATGATCGCCTTTGCCAGCGACGCGGGCAGGGGATGATGCTCGCACTGGGTCAGCAGGGCCTGTTGCACCGGCGCCGGCAGTTGCCACAGCCGCTGCTGTACCCGTCTGGCCAGGGCGGCATCGGTGTTGAGCCGGGCGGCCACGTCCGCCAGTCCCTGCAGGCCCAGCTGCTGCCAGTCGTGAGTGTCGGGGCTGTCCAGATAGTCGAGCACGCCCTGATAAAAGGCCGACGGCGCATGGTCCAGCGCCAGGCTCAGGCGGGCGTGAAAGGCGGCCAGCTTGTCCTGGGGAGGCTGAAAGGTAAAGGGGGTGTCCGCCAGCCGTTGCTGCTGCTCTTCGGTCAACGGCGCGTGAATATCCCCGCCCAGCTGTTCCACCAGCGCCGACAGAAAGTGTTTGACCGCGGCATTGTTGAACAGGCCGCGTTCGTCCAGGGGAATCTTCAGAAACCACACATAGGGCTGGCCGCCCTGTTGCTGCCAGTAACACACCGCCAGCCAGGCGTGACGCTGCAGGGGCCAGGGATAGGGGCGGCGGCCCGCCTCAATGGCGGCAAAATCGGCCTGCTCAAGGGGCTGCAGCCGCCGGCCCAGATCGAACAGCCGAAACTCGGTACCGGCCTGGGTCAAAAAGTCGCTGAGTGTGTCTATGTGCATGGGCTCCTCCTGTCTTGAGGGCGAATTATAGGGAGTCGGCGGCCGGGATGGTATAGTAGCGGGTCGTTTTACCCGGAGTTTGCTCAATGCCCGCTGATATTCAACACCTGCTGCTCAACATGGAACGGGAGCTGAAAACCCTGGGCTGGTGGGACAGCAAGCCCCCGTCGGCCGAGGCGCTGGCCAGCACCCAGCCCTTTTGCATCGACACGCTGAGCCTGCCCCAGTGGCTGCAGTTTGTGCTGCTGCCCCGGCTGCGGGCCATGCTGGCGGCGGGTGTGCCTCTGCCTGGCCGTATTGCCGTTTATCCCCTGGCGGTGGAAAGCTTCAAGGGGCTGAATGAAGACACTCAGGCTCTGCTTGAAGCCATTGCCCGTCTGGATGAAGCCCTGAGCGGCCAGCCGGTGGAGCGTGAGTCATGAGCATTGAGCTGGTGTATGAAGACGACTGGCTGGTGGCGGTCAACAAGGAGCCCGGTCTGCTGGTGCACCGCAGCTGGCTCGACCGGCACGAAACCCGCTTTGCCATGCAGCTGACCCGGGACGCCGTGGGCTGCCATGTATTTCCGGTGCACCGGCTCGACCGGCCCACCTCCGGCCTGCTGCTGTTTGCCAAGAACGCCGGGGTGGCCCGTACCCTGACCGAGGCCTTTGGCGGGCGCCAGATCAGCAAGACCTATCTGGCGCTGGTGCGGGGTTACCTTGAAGGTGAAGGGCGGCTGGAATATGCACTGACCCGGGAGCTGGACGACATTGCCGACAAGTTTGCCGATCCCGACAAGCCGGCTCAGGAGGCGGTGACCCGCTGGCAGGGCCTGGACCGGGTGGAGCTGCCCTTTGCGGTGTCGAAAAAGCACCCCACCAGCCGCTACAGCCTGGTGCAGCTCAGCCCGGAGACCGGCCGCAAACATCAGCTGCGCCGGCACATGGCCCACCTGCGCCACCCCATCGTGGGCGACACCAGCCATGGTGACGGCCGCCACAACCGCTTTTTCCGTGAACAGTACCAGTGCGACCGGCTGATGCTGCACGCCGCCCGGCTGAGCCTGACCCACCCGGTGACCGGTGAGCCGCTGACCCTCAGTGCCCCGCTGGACGCGCACTGGCACCGCCTGGCTACCGAATTCGGATGGATTTTGTAGGCCCCAATTTATTGGGGCAAACCGTGTTGAATCTGGCACCCGGCGTTGCCCGGTTGAAACCGGGCCTACACGCCCCCGTTCTACAAATGAATCCAAGAGCCGAGAGCGGTAGGTTGTGATGAGCGCAGCGAATCCCAACAAAGGCAGGCGACGGTGGAATGTTGGAATTCGCGCTGCTCATTCCAACCTACGGGACCCGGACCCCACCTTGGGGCCGGCGCAGGTTCCATGGCATAGTGCACCAGACAACAATATTGCCAAAAAACCAAGGAGAGCATAAATGGCGTCAGTGGATATTATTATCGGCACCGTATACGGCTCGGCCGTACTGGTGGCGGAAACTCTGGAAGAAGCGCTGGTAAAGGCGGGGCACAATGTCACCCTGCACGAAGATGCAGAGCTGGCCGATCTGGATCAATCCCACTTCTGGCTGTTTGTCACCTCCACCACCGGGCAGGGAGATATTCCGCCCAATCTGGTGCCCCTGTTTGAAACCCTGCGGGAAGCCTGCCCGCCCATCCCCGAAGTGCGCTACGCCCTGGTGGCCCTGGGGGACAGCAGCTATGAAGACTTCTGCGGCGCCGGCAAAAAGCTTGATGAACAGCTGCAGGAGCTGCAGGCACAGGCGGTGACCGACCGCCTGCTGGTGGATGCCACCGAAACCCTTGAGCCGGAAGTGCCGGCCCTGGAATGGCTTAAGGGCTGGATGGAGAAAATTTAAGGCGCTTGCGCTGTATCATCTCATTCCCACGCTCTGCGTGGGAATGCATACCAGAGCTGTGCCAGGACACGATATACACTCCCACGCAGGAGCGTGGGAGCGAGAAATTCACCTCGCTACAGCCTCCTCACTCCTCACATTTTCCGTCTCACGGCTTTGCCAGCCGGATCCCGTCCGCTTCAATCACGACTTTGCCCTGCTTGTACAGGCCGCCGATGGCTTTCTTGAAGGTGCCCTTGCTGATGCCGAACTGGCGGTAGATGGTGTCGGGATCGGTCTTGTCGCTCACCGGCAGGCTGCCGCCGGCGGCTTCCAGCCGGGCCAGCACCTTGTCTGCCGCCTCGTCGGTCTTGCCCGGGCCGGGTTTGAACAGGGTCAGATCCAGCTTGCCGTCGTCCCGCACCTGCTTGATATAGCCGCGCAGGCTCTTGCCCATGGGCAGGCGCTCGGGCAGCTCCGACTTGAACAACTGGCCCCAGTACTTGCCGTCCACCACCGCCTTCAGGCCGAGCGGGGTGCCGGCCACGATCAGCAGGCTGACCTCATCGCCGGCCCGGTAGCGGGGAGTGTCCTTGTCAAGAAAGGGCTCCAGCTTGCTGGTGGCCACCATGCGGCCCTCGTGATCCAGCGACAGGCGCACCACATAGTGCCGGCCTACCTGCATGGGCTGGGCCTGATTGCGGGCGGGCACAAAAATGTCTTTCTTCATGCCCCAGTCGAGAAAGGCCCCCAGACGGTTGACCGTGACCACTTTCAGTGAAGCAAACTGGTTCACCCGGGCCTTGGGGCGGCTGGTGGTGATCACCGGCTCCAGATCGGCATCCAGGTAGACGAACACCTCCACCTCGCCACCGGGACGACAGCCGGCGGGCAACTGGCTTTTGGGCAGAAACAGCTCACCGAAGTCGCCGCCGTCCAGCCAGCCGCCCTTGTCGTCGAGCCGCAGCAGGGGCAGGGAATTGTTGTCACCAAGCTTGATCATGAGGTCACCGTCATCGTCAAAAACAGCGATCTTAGCCTGCCCGTGTCACAAACACCACGACGATGGCAACCGCGATTACGTTAATCCGTTTTACGCCTTTATATTCAAGCTATTATCATTTTTCTGTTGTCAGCCGCCGGGGCCGGGCTGCTACACTCGGGCAAAATCTGTCGGTGTTCCGGTTCCGGTTAAAGGGAAGGTTCCGGTCGCCATGGTGGCACGGGATGTGCCCATTTCAGGAGCGGAAATCATGGATCAGGCGCAGATCACCATTCTTGCCATTCTGGTCGCCACCGTGGGCATGTTTTTGTGGGGACGCTGGCGGCACGATATGGTGGCCGCCGGCGCGCTGCTGGCCTGTATTCTCACCGGCCTGGTGCCCGCCGAGGTGGCCTTTGAGGGACTGTCTCATCCGGCGGTGATCACCGTGGCCTGTGTGCTGGTGCTGAGCAAGGGGCTGCAAAGCTCGGGGGCGGTGGATGTGCTGGCGCGTACCTTTCTGCCCAGTCAGTCCGGCCCCGTGCTGGCCATGGTGGCCCTGACCGGGCTGGGGGCTGTGCTGTCGGCCTTTATGAACAATGTGGGGGCGCTGGCGCTGCTGATGCCGGTGGCCCTGCAAATGGCCCGTCGGCAGCAGTTGCCGCCGGGCCGTATTCTGATGCCCCTGGCCTTTGGCACCATACTGGGGGGCATGACCACCCTGATCGGTACCCCGCCCAATCTGATTGTCTCCGGTTTTCGCCAGGCCAGCGGCGCCGAAGGTTTTGGCATGTTCGATTACACGCCGGTGGGGCTGGCGGTGGCCGCTCTGGGGGTGGCCTTTGTGACGCTGGTGGGCTGGCGGCTGGTGCCCGAGCGCAAGCAGGCGGGCATCGAAGGCTTTGAGTCCGGCGCCTACATTACCGAGGCCCGGGTGCCGGTGGGCTGCAAGGCGGAAGGACTTACGCTGCGGGAGCTGGAGCTGGCGCTGGTGGAGGCCGATGCCCAGGTACTGGGGCTGGTGCGTAACGAGGTGCGGGTCATGACACCCAGCCCGCGCCGGCGCATCCGGGCCGGCGATATTCTGATGCTGGAAGCCGAGGCCGACACCCTGTCCCATGCCCTGTCCAGCCTGGGGCTGAAGCTGGAAGAAGCCCAGGCCACCAAGGAAGAACGACAAAAGGAAAAAGAGAAAGAGAAAGAAAAGGACAGCGCCGGTGCTGATACGGCTGTCGAAAACAACAGCGAAGAAAAGCCCCAAAAAGACAGGAAGGAAAAAAAGGACGACGGCTCCGACGAAGTGATGCTGATGGAGCTGGTGATCCTGCCCAGCTCCGAGCTGCTGGGGCGCACCGCCCGGGGCATTCAGCTGCGTTCCCGCTTTGGCGTCAACCTGCTGGCAGTATCCCGTCAGGGCCAGCGCTCCTTCAAGCGGCTGCGGGCACTGGCCTTTCGCGCCGGGGATCTGCTGCTGATGCAGGGTTCGCCCGAGCTGATTGCCGAATTTGCTTCGGCCACCGGCTGTGTGCCCCTGGCGGAGCGGGATCTGCGTATTCCCGACAAGAAAAAGGCGCTGACCGCGGCCGGCATCATGGCGGCCTCGGTCACGGTGGCGGCCCTGGGCTGGCTGCCGGCGGCGGTGTCTTTTGCCGCCGGGGTGCTGGCGTCCATGGTGTTTCGCACCGTGCCACCCCGCTCGGTATACAACGCGGTCGACTGGCCGGTGGTGGTGCTGCTGGGAGCGCTGATCCCGGTGGCGGATGTGATGGAGACCAGCGGTACTGCCCGTCTTATCGCCTCCCTGTTGCTTGATGGCATTGCCCAGGGCAGTGCGCTGGTGGCCCTGGTGCTGATCCTGGTGGTGACCATGACGCTGTCGGATCTGATGAACAACGCCGCCACGGCCGCGGTCATGTGCCCCATTGCGCTGGGGGCCGCCAACCAGCTGGCGGTCAGCCCGGATCCCTTTTTAATGGCGGTGGCCATTGGCGGCTCCTGTGCTTTTCTTACCCCCATCGGCCATCAGAACAATACACTTATTCTGGGACCAGGTGGTTTTCGCTTTGGTGATTACTGGCGGCTGGGGCTGCCCCTGGAGCTGCTGGTGGTGGCTGTCAGCGTGCCCATGTTATTGTGGGTATGGCCGCTTTAAACAAGGAGAAACAGATGCAGAACGAACTGGACAACCGCGTTATTCTGGAAGTGTTCGACAAAATCCGCCGCTTTGGCGAGCCCTATGAAGACGGCCATATGCTGGAAGGCATAGTGGCCAAAAGCGACTTCGACGGTTACAGCGTGGTGCTGGAAGGCAGCGGCGTGACCCTGCAGCTCAATTTTCACCAGAGCTACCACTTCGACTACGCCACCAATGGCCTGAAGGAGCAGTTTATGGCCAAGGTAGACTATATTCACCGCAACTTTAACGAGTCATAACGCCCCCCGGCGTTAAACCAGACCCTTGAGGTCTTTTGTAGCTGCCGCTTTAGCCGGCAGGGCCTGTGCAACAGGCCTTGAATACACCGTTGTTTGCGAATTTGCGCCGGCTAAAGCGGCGCCTACAGGCCCGGCAGGCAATAAGTGCATGATTAACCCGGCGGTCAGCCCAGGCGGCTGGCCCGCACGCTGCGGCCCTTTATTTTGCCCTGCTGCAAATGCCGCAGCGCCTGCCGGGCCACGCTTTTGTGTACCGCCACGTAAGACTGCATTTCGGTGATGTCGATCTTGCCCACCTGATCACCGGCAATGCCGGCATCCCGGGTGAGGGCGCCGAGAATGTCGCCGGCGCGGATCTTGCTCTTGCGGCCGCCGGCAATATTCAGGGTGACCATCTCCGGCTGGCGCGGCGCGGCCCGGTCATTCAGGGCGTCCAGTGATCCCTGCGCCATGGGCGCCTGCTGATATTCCTCGATCATATTGACCCGAAAGGCTTCCTGCGGGCTGTACAGGCTCAGCGCCAGTCCCTGCTCACCGGCGCGGCCGGTGCGGCCAATGCGATGCACATGCACTTCGGGATCCTGGGTGATGTCGTAGTTGATCACCGCCGCCAGCTCCTTGATGTCCAGGCCACGGGCGGCCACGTCGGTGGCCACCAGAATATTGGCGCTGCCGTTGGCAAAGCGCACCAGCACCTGATCCCGCTCCCGTTGCTCCAGATCCCCGTTCAGCGCCAGGGCGGCAAAGCCCAGGCCGTTAAGGTGATCGGCCACTTCCTGACAGGCCCGCTTGGTATTGCAGAACACCACCGCCGAGGCAGGGGCGTAATGAGCCAGCAGGGTGGCCAGCGCGGCCTTGCGCTGCTCAAGGGTGGTTTCAAACAGCAGCTCCACGATATTGTCGCGGTTGTGCTCATCGGCCACCGTTATGGTGTGTGGCTGACGCTGCAGGCCCCGGCTCAGTTCGGCAATGCCCTCGGGGTAGGTGGCGGAAAACAGCAGGGTCTGGCGTTCGGCGGGGGCAAAGGCCACCACCTTGCGGATATCGTCGGCAAAGCCCATGTCGAGCATGCGATCCGCCTCGTCCAGCACCAGGGTGTGGAGGGCATCCAGGTTCAGGCTGCCCTGTTGCAGGTGCTTGAGCATGCGTCCCGGGGTGCCCACCACGATATGCGCACCAAACCCCAGAGTGGCGGTCTGGGCCGCGGTGGGCGAGCCGCCGCACAGCGACACCAGCTTGACGTTGGCCATGGCCCGGGCCAGCTTGCGCAGCTCCCGCGCGACCTGATCCGCCAGCTCCCGGGTGGGGCACAGCACCATGGCCTGCACCTGGTTCAGGCTGACGTCCAGCCGTGACAGCAGGCCCAGACCAAAGGTCAGGGTCTTGCCGCTGCCGGTGCTGGCCTGGGCGATCACATCCTGGCCACTCAGCACCAGAGGCAGGCCTTGAGCCTGAATGGGGGTCATGCGGGTGTATTCCAGGCTGGTCAGGTTATCGAGCAGGGTCGGCCCCAGGGGCAGGGTGGAAAAATCGGTATTGGTCACGGAAGGCTTCGCTGTATCAGGAAATAAATAGTGCCGGAATGGCGGGCGCGCATCATAGCAGAAAAGTGCGGCGAGTGGTGGTTTTGTGGGCGGCGAAGACAAAAACGGCGCCGTACCAGACAGCGCCGTTTGTTCCGTTACCCTTGCGCTCCGGAAACGGGGATCAGTTATGCTTGTGCAGCTCGGCGTTCAGCTCGATGGCGGACTTGTTGGTCTTCACCTCAATGCGGCCGGTCTGGGAGTTGCGACGGAACAGCAGATCCGGCTTGCCGGCCAGATCGGCGGCCTTCACGGTCTGCACTTCATTGTTCTGATCGTCCAGCACGGTCACCTTGGCGCCGGCGGTGATATACAGACCGGACTCGATGGTGCAGCGATCACCCAGCGGAATGCCCAGGCCGGCATTGGCGCCCAGCAGGCTGCCTTCACCCACGGAAATGACGATATTGCCGCCACCGGACAGGGTGCCCATGGTGGAGCAGCCGCCACCCAGATCGGAACCGTTGCCCACTACCACACCGGCGGAGATACGGCCTTCCACCATGCTCACACCCAGAGTACCGGCGTTGAAGTTGATAAAGCCTTCGTGCATCACGGTGGTGCCTTCACCCACGTGGGCGCCCAGACGAATGCGGGAAGCATCGCCGATGCGTACGCCGGCGGGGACCACGTAGTCGGTCATCTTGGGGAACTTGTCCACGGAGTTCACGCTGATGGTGCGGCCCTGAGCACGGGCCTGCAGCTGGCGCTGGGCCAGCTCGTCCACGGCAATGGCGCCTTCGCTGGTCCAGGCCACGTTGGGCAGCAGACCGAACATGCCGGACAGATCCAGACCGTGGGGCTTGACCAGACGGTGCGACAGCAGCGCCAGCTTGAGGTAGACCTCGGCGGTGCTGGCGGGAGCGGCGTCGGTTTCCAGAATGGTAACCACCAGCGGCTGGCTGGTGCCTTCCAGGGTGTCGGCGATACTGGCCTGCTGTTCGGCGCCGGCAGCGCGGAAGGCCGCGGCCAGGTCGCTCAGCTGAGCGGCATCGAGTTCGATGGCGGCATTGCCACCCTGGTAGCCGGTCTTTCCGGCAACGGCCTTGATCAGTGCCTCGCTGGCGTTCAGCAGCGGCTGGTTATAATAAACCTCCAGCCATTCTCCCTTGGCGGACTTGGTGCCCACGCCCAGACCGAAAGCAAAGTTTGCCATGGTGTTCACTCCGTTAATTTTGTTGCTTTTCCTGAAATTGATGCACCTTTTATCACATTTTGTCCTCGTGGTTGAGCTCATCCACCAACTTTTCTCGCAATTGCGCCTGCTCCTGTTCAGTTAATGGCCGATCCTCGCTGTTGGTGAGACTGAAAAAGTCTTCCACCCGTTCGCCGATGGTGGTGATCTTGGCGGCGTGAAGGTTCAGCCCCAGGTGACTGAATACGGAGCCAATACGGGCCAGCAGGCCGGGGGTGTCGAGGGCAATCAGCTCCATCAGGGTGCGTTTGCTGGGGCGGGCCGGCTCCAGAAAATGCACCCGGGTGGGCACATGAAACTCCCGGTGGCGGCGTGATGGCGGGCGAATGCGCACCACGGGGGCGGTGTTGCTGTCCAGTGCCAGCGCCAGATCCTGGCACAGCTCGCTCAGCCGGTCGCCGCTCACCGGCTGGCCGTCGGGCTCCAGCACAATAAAGGTATCCAGCGCAAAACCGTCTTTTGAGGTCATGATCTGGGCATCGTGAATATTGAGGTTCTTCTGGCCCAGCGCCGCCGCTACCCGGCCAAACAGGTTGGGAGAGTCGGGGCTGTAGATAAACAGCTCACTGCCGCCCCGGCCCGGCTGCTGGCTGATCTGCACCAGCGGCAGGCGGCTGTCGCCATGGGCCAGAATATGCCGGCTGTGCCAGGCGATCTGCTCCGGACTGTGACGCAGAAAATAATCGGCGGGAAAGCGGGTCCACAGCGGCTTGACCTGCTCATAGGGGGTGTCCAGATGATCCAGCAGCCGGCGGGCCTGCTGCTGGTTTTCGCGAATGCGCAGGCGCAGATCCGGCGGGTTTTCCAGCCCCCGGCGCAGGGCCTTCTGGGTGGCAAAATACAGTTCCCGCAGCAGGCTGCCCTTCCAGTCGTTCCACAGGGTGTCGTTGGTGGCGCAGATATCGGCCACGGTCAGGCAGTAGAGAAAGTCCAGATGCAGCTCGTCCCGTACCTGAGTGGCAAACTCGCGGATCACCTCCGGGTCGTGAATGTCCCGGCGCTGGGCGGTGACCGACATCAGCAAATGCTGGCGCACCAGCCAGGACACCAGGCGGGCGTCGGAGCGGTCGAGATCGTGCTGCAGGCAAAAGGCCAGCGCATCGTCGGCGCCCAGATCGGAATGATCGCCGCCCCGGCCCTTGGCAATATCGTGAAACAGACCCGCCAGCAGCAGCAGCTCGGGCCGGCGCAAGCGGTTGCTGATCTCATGGCAAAGGGGATGGCTGCGCCTGCGATCCGCATCGCGGAACCGGCCGATGTTCTTCAGCACCCGGTGGGTGTGCTCGTCCACCGGGTAGGCGTGAAACATGTCGAACTGCATCTGGCCGACAATCTTGTTCCACTGGGGAAAATAGGCCGCCAGCACGCCGTAGCGGTGCATCAGGGTCAGCGCCAGCCGGCCGCTGCCGGGGTGGCGGAGCAGCATCATGAACAACCGGCGGCAATCGGCCCGCTCGCACAGATAACCGCTCAGGCCGCGGCGGGCCTCGCGCAGCTGACGCAGGCTGGTGGAATAGATGCCGGTGATCTGGGAGTGGACGGCCATCTGGTAAAACAGCCGCAAAATGGCCGCCGGCTCCCGCAGAAACAATTCGGGATCGGCCACGTCAATCAGTCGCCCGCGCAGCCGGAACTCCGGGGTCAGGCTTTTCACATCCATGGCAATGTGGCCGAGAATGGCCTCGTCAAACAGCTGCAGCAGCAGCTCGTTGAGTTCGGCCACCCGGCGCACCGTCTGGTAATAGCGCTTCATCATGCGCTCAATGGGCTCATTGCCCTCGCCGGCATAGCCCAGGGCGGTGGCCACGGCGCGCTGACGATCGAACAGCAGCCGGTTGTCGGGCCGGCGGATCACGGTATGCAGGGCAAAGCGCAGCTTCCACAAAAAGGTCTGGCAGTCCTGCAGCTCCTCGTATTCCGCCTCGCTGAGAAAGCCGTGGCTGACCATTTCTCCCAGGGTGGTGGCGCCAAAGTGACGGCGGGCCACCCAGCTGATGGTCTGAATGTCGCGCAGACCGCCGGGGCTGTTCTTGATGTCCGGCTCCAGCTTGTAGCTGGTGTCCCGGAACTGGCGATGGCGCTGCTCCTGCTCCTGGCGCTTGGCTTCAAAAAAGGCCTGGCTGGGCCAGAACCGCGCCGGCGCCGTGGCCTGGGTAAGCCCGGCAAAGGTGTCATAGCAACCGGTGATCAGCCTCGCCTCAATCAGGTTGGTGGCCACGGTAATGTCCTGCTCGCCCTGGGCCACGCACTCGGCTACCGAGCGTACGCTGTGGCCCACCTCCAGATGCAGATCCCACAGCTGGGTCACAAAGTCTCCGATGCGTTCGCTCAGGCCGTCGTTCAGCTCTTCACGGCTCAGGATCAGCAGATCGATATCGGAGCAGGGGTGCAGTTCGCCCCGGCCATAGCCGCCCACCGCCACCAGTGCCAGCTCCGGCTGCCGGTGCAGGCCATGGCGGGTCCACAGCCCGGTAAGCAGCTGATCCATATGCTGGGAGCGGGTGCACACCAGCTCGTTGATATCGTCGCCGGCATCAAAGCGCTGTTCCAGCCAGCTCTGCAGGCGGGCCAGAATGTCCTTGCAGCGGGACAGGGTCAGTTCATCGGGCGACAAAAGAGCGGGGGCGAGCAGGTTGGCTTCCATCGGGTGCATTCCATTGGGGGCGTGTCAGTCTTTAACTTAACAAAGCCCGGTAACGGGGAAAAGCGCGCCGGCATCTGGCACACTGGAAAACCTGATCCCATTGCGCTGGAGGGTGCTTGACCGAAGCTCATGAGCAACTGCCGACCTGGCTGAAAAAGGTGACCGGCTCGGGCTGGCTGCTGCCGGTGGTGTTTGTGGCCTCGTTGCTGGAAGCGCTGATCCTGCCCATACCGCTGGAGCTGCTGCTGATCCCGCTGATGCTGATTGAGCGGCAGCGCCTTTGGCGGCTGGCGGCGGCGGCTCTGGCCGGCTGCCTGTGCGGCGCCCTGCTGGGCTATGGCCTGGGCGCCTGGCTGTTTGACGGTCCGGGGCAGTGGCTGCTGCACAGGGTGAATGGTCAGGAAACGTTTGAAACCTTCAGTGAGGAGCTGGCAGGCAACGGCTTTATGGCCATTGTCATGGTGGGCATCACGCCGGTGCCGTTTCAGGTGGCCATGCTGGCCGCCGGCGCCGTGAGCTATTCCCTGGTGCTGTTTATGCTGGCCTCGGCCATTGGCCGGGGCATTCGCTATTTCGGACTGGCGCTGCTGGTGCGCCTGACCGGCGAGCGGGCATTGCAACTATGGCGGCATCATGCCCAAAAAGTGGGTTTTGCCCTGCTGGGGCTGGCCTTGCTGGGCTATGGCCTCAGCCACTGGCTCGGCACCTGAGACAAATTGCAGAAAACGATCGCCATGCGAAGCGGCAGCGCGGTTGCGCTCCGCCGACACGCTTCCAGCCCATCCATGGGACGCTCGGCAAATGCCATCCCTGGCATTTGACGGTCGGCTACGGCAATCCCCGCTGCCACTTCGAGCAACATCGGCGCTGCCTGTATGCGGTCAGTCAGTTCCGAGTATCCGAAGGAGGGCAAAGGGTGTCTGCTTCGCCGTGCCCTCTGCGCCAGGGATGGCGCAGCGGAGCCCCCATGGATGGGTTCACGGCGTGCCGGAGAAGCAGTGCGCTTTGGCCGACGAAAGTGCACAGTACAGCAAACGGCAAGAACTTGTGGCCAGAAGAGTGGCTCGGCACCTGAAGTGCAACAACGAAGAAGGGGCGCCGGAGCGCCCCTTGCTTACTGGGAATGATTGTCTTCCCGTGCTTTATTATGCAGGCTGTGCCTCGGGGATAATGCTGACCGCATGATTCCCCTTGGGGCCTTTTTCTATTTGGTAGCGAACGACCTGCCCCGCCTTCAGAGTCCGGTATCCCTCCATCTGAATGGTGGAAAAGTGAGCGAATACATCTTCGCCACCTTCTGCGGGGCAGATAAAACCAAATCCCTTGGCATTGTTAAACCACTTAACCGTTCCGGTTGTCATACTCGTGCATCCTTTTACTCAAACATCCTAAACAACATTGAGAAAGTGGCAGTGGCCAATTATAACTACAGCGATTTTCGCCGGATGCGGCCATTCAGAAAGCTTCATACGAAGCTTTCTGACTGCCAGTTAACCACTCTAGAGCAACCGGTGGGGGAGTCAAGTGCTGCGTCTGTGAAGCGCTGACTGCAAGCACAAAAGCCGTCTGCTCCCCCTGGCTGCAGTTGACAGCAAGGTTACAGGCGGTAGGGTGGAATCAGGAATGCGACAGAGCGACCGCGAGTCTGCTTTGGTAGCAGGATTCAATAGTGTGATTTAGAGTAAATATATGGGCAGGAGAACACAGCATACCCTTGATGACAAACTGAAGGAGGCGGAAGAAACCGCGCTGCAACCCCCTCCTATGTACAAGGTCATCTTGAATAATGATGACTACACCCCCATGGATTTTGTTGTGGAAGTGCTGCAGAAGTTTTTTTCCATGGACATGGACAAGGCCACCGAAGTGATGTTGTCGGTTCACTATCAGGGAAAGGGGGTCTGTGGCGAATTTACCGCAGAAATTGCGGAAACCAAGGTAGCGCAAGTGAACAAGTTTGCCCGTACGCACGAACATCCGCTGTTGTGCACCATGGAGCAGGCGTGAAAATAACCCGAAACACGGGGTTATCGACGTTTTTTAGGGGAGGTGCCTATGTTGAACAAAGATCTTGAGAGCACGCTGAACGACGCCTTCAACGAAGCCCGTCGCTCTCGTCACGAGTTCATGACGGTGGAGCACCTGTTGCTGGCCCTGCTCGACAATCCGGCGGCCAGGGAAGCGCTGCAGGCCTGTGGTGCCGATATGGATCAGCTGCGCCGTGAAACCCACAGCTTTATTGAACAGACCACGCCGTTGATCCCCGTGGGGGACGATGAAATCGAAACCCAGCCTACCCTGGGTTTTCAGCGGGTGCTGCAACGGGCGGTGTTTCATGTGCAGTCTTCCGGCAACGCCGAAGTCACCGGCGCCAATGTGCTGGTGGCCATCTTCAGTGAGCAGGAGTCCCAGGCGGCGTATCTGCTGAAAAAGGTCGGCGTGGGCCGGCTCGATGTGGTCAATTTTCTGTCTCACGGCATTCGCAAGGACGGCGAGCAGGAAGAATCCTCTTCCTCCCAGAAGGAAGAGCAAAGTGACGAGGCCGCCAGCAACCAGACCGAAGGTTTTGTCATCAACCTGAATCAGTGGGTGAAGGAAGGCCGCATCGATCCGCTGATCGGCCGTGATCAGGAGCTCAACCGCACCATTCAGGTATTGTGCCGCCGGCGCAAGAACAACCCCTTGCTGGTGGGAGAAGCCGGGGTGGGTAAAACCGCCATTGCCGAAGGCCTGGCCTACCGCATTGTGCATAACGATGTGCCGGAGATCATCGCCGGCAGCACCATCTACTCCCTCGACATGGGCTCGCTGCTGGCGGGCACCAAATACCGGGGGGATTTTGAAAAACGCTTCAAGGCGGTGCTCAAGCAATTTGAAAAGCAAAAGGGCGCCATTCTGTTTATCGACGAGATCCACACCATTATCGGTGCCGGCGCCGCCTCCGGCGGTCAGCTCGACGCGGCCAACCTGCTCAAGCCGTTGCTGTCCAGCGGGCAAATCCGCTGTGTGGGCTCCACCACCTATCAGGAATACAGCCAGATCTTCGAGAAAGACAGGGCCCTGGCCCGGCGTTTTCAGAAGATCGACATTCTGGAGCCGTCCGTCGATGATACCGCCAAGATACTGCAGGGGCTGAAAACCCGGTACGAATCCCACCACGATGTGCGCTACACCAGCAAGGCGCTGCGGGCGGCGGCGGAGTTGTCGGCCAAGTACATCAACGACCGGCACCTGCCCGACAAGGCCATTGACGTGATCGACGAGGCCGGCGCCCAGGTGCGCATGCTGCCGCCGTCCAAGCGCAAGAAGACCATAGGGGTGGGCGACATCGAGGCCATTGTGGCCAAGATTGCCCGTATTCCGGAAAAGTCCGTGTCCAGCTCCGACAAGGAGGCCCTGAAAAACCTGGAGCCCAACCTGAAAATGGTGGTGTTTGGCCAGGACAAGGCCATTTCCGTGCTCACCGACTCCATCCGCCTGACCCGGGCCGGCCTGGGTAACGAAAAACGTCCCATCGGCTCTTTCCTGTTTGCCGGCCCCACCGGGGTGGGTAAAACGGAAGTCACCCAGCAGCTGGCGCGCATTCTCGGCATTGAGCTGATCCGTTTTGACATGTCCGAATACATGGAAGCGCACACGGTATCACGGCTGATTGGCGCCCCTCCGGGCTATGTGGGCTTTGATCAGGGCGGCCTGCTCACCGATGCGGTGATCAAGCACCCTCATGCGGTGCTGCTGCTCGACGAGATTGAAAAGGCGCACCCGGATGTGTTCAACATTCTGCTGCAGGTGATGGACAACGGCACCCTCACCGACAACAACGGCCGCAAGGCGGACTTCCGCAATGTGATCCTGGTGATGACCACCAACGCCGGGGTGCAGGAAACCGTGCGCAAGTCCATCGGCTTCCAGCAGCAGGATCACAGTCATGACGCCATGACCGAAATCAACCGCACCTTTGCGCCCGAGTTCCGCAACCGGCTCGACCATATCATCTGGTTCAACCACCTCAATATGGACGTGATCCACCGGGTGGTAGACAAGTTTATTGTGGAGCTGCAGGCCCAGCTGGACGCCAAGGGCGTGTCGCTGGAAGTGAGCGAGCCGGCCCGCCACTGGCTGGCGGAAAAAGGCTACGACAAGTCAATGGGCGCCCGCCCCATGGGCCGGGTGATCCAGGAGCAGCTGAAAAAGCCGCTGGCCAACGAACTGCTGTTTGGTGAACTGGTCGGCGGGGGATCGGTGCGGGTGACCCTGGAAGGGGACGAGCTGCACTTCGAGTTTCAGTCGGAAGCATCCATGGCGTAATACCAATGACATTACGTAAATGATGTGGTTTCGGCCCGGCTGTAGCTGCCACTTTAGTCGGCAGGGCCTGTGCAACAGGCCTTGAAGACACAATGGTCTTCAGGTTTGCGCCAGCTAAAGCGGCGCCTACAGGCGCCGGGCATTTTTTCTTCCAGCGTAAACAAAACGTTGCCTGGCGATACAGGGCGATGGATCGCCCCTGGCTGTTTAAGCCTGTGCCTTAACCGAAACGGGGGGAGTGGTTCAGCGGGAGCGGAAGACGATGCGGCCCTTGGACAGGTCGTAGGGAGTCAGCTGGACAGTGACCTTGTCACCGGTCAGGATACGGATGTAGTTTTTGCGCATCTTGCCGGAGATGTGAGCGGTGACCACATGGCCGTTTTCCAGCTCAACGCGAAACATGGTGTTGGGCAGGGTTTCCAGAATGGTCCCCTGCATTTCGATACTGTCTTCTTTAGCCATTGAGTCCTCTTGTTAACGCAGGCAATAAAACGGCTGGGATCATGCCGGATTTCGCATTCAGTGTAAAGTTTATGCTCCGTCTTTCATCGTTTGCCACTGGCCATGGATCAGCCTTTGATGGGGTCGGAAATGTTGTTTGTAATTCATTTTCCGGCAGCCATCTACCTGGTAGCCCAGATAGAGCCAGTGCTTGTTCAGATTTTTAGTCAGCTGGATCTGGCTGAGAATGGCAAAGGTGCCCAGAGAGCGGTGCTCTTCGTCCGGGTCATAAAAGGTATACATGGCGCTGAGCGAGTCGCTCAGCAAATCGGTAACCGCCACCGCAATCAGGCGGTTGCCGGCGCGAAACTCCATAAACACGGGGGGCAGCCAGTGGCACAGCAGAAAACCTTCATACTGCTGGCGGCTGGCAGGATACATGCTGCCATCCTGATGGCGCTGATTAATATAGTGCCGGTACAGCTCGAAATACTCGGGTTTGTCGTGCTCGCTGAGCACCATGCGCAAATCCCGGTTTTTGCGCAAGATGCGTTTCTGACTGCGCCCGGGCACAAAATCGGCCACCGCAATGCGCAACGACTCGCAGGCCTGGCAGGCCTGGCAGCGGGGCCGGTAAATATCGGAGCCGCTGCGGCGAAACCCTGCGGTTAACAGTTGCTCATAGCCCTGCGGGCAAAGCAGCTCCCGGTCGAGCAGCACCAGCAGTTGCTCCAGCCGCCCCGGCAGGTAACTGCAGGGGTGTTTGGGGGTGAGCCCCACTTTCAGATTCACTTCCCTCATAGGCTCAGTTCACTCGGTTGCCAGCAGCGGGCAGAAATGGGCGCGTGTTGCAGCTCTTTGAGTTTATGCAGAAAGCGGGATCTGGGCCAGCTTGTCACTCCCAGGCTCTGCAGGTGCGGATTGGGCAGCTGGCAGTCGACAAGCTCACCGCCGTGAGCGGCAAAGTGCCGGCACAGCCCCAGCATGGCCAGCTTGGAGCCGTTGCTCACCCGATGAAACATGGACTCGCCGCAGAACAGCCGGCCCAGGCCAATGCCATAGAGCCCGGCCACCAGCCGCTGCCCGTCCCATACTTCAACGGAATGGGCATGACCCATGTGATGCAGCCGGCAGTAATTGCGTTCAATATCGGGAGTGATCCAGGTGCCGGGGCCGGCTTCGCGCAGCTCCCGGCAATAGTGGATCACTTCCTCAAAGGCGTGGTTTACCGTCAGCCGGTAGCGCTGCCGGCGCGCCAGTTTGGCCAGACTGCGGCTCACGTGAAGCTCACCGGGCACCAGCACGGCCCGCGGGCTGGGTGACCACCACAGCGGCGGCTGGGATTCGTCAAACCAGGGAAAAATGCCCATGCGGTAGGCCAGCAGCAAGCGCTCGGGGCGCAGATCGCCGCCCACGGCGAGCAGGCCTTCGGGATCATCCAGCGCCGTGCTGGGGTCGGGAAACCACAGCCGTTCATCCAGTTGCGTCAGATACATATGCACTCACAGTCTCAGGAGGACGACTTCTGCCACTCTTCGCCGGTTTTCTGCTCGATATATTCGCGAATAAACTGGCGCACCTTCTGGGACGGCGTCACGTCTTCCTCGGCACAGAGCCGTTCAAACTGCGCCTTTTTACGGGGATCGATCAGCAGGGTCAGGCGGGCGGTACGTTGTTCCATACAAACTCCATTATCATCATATGTTAATCACATTAACATTGAATGCGCCAGTGATGGGAATACAATCATGGTTAATGCCTGCACCAACTCATTTTCCGGAGTCAGCCATGTCCCACCGTGCTCATCTGTTTTCCCTTCGCCCGGGCCACGCCATCAGCGCAAGCTGCCTGAATGAGCCCTATGGCCGGCGGCACTTTGTCAGGGACCTGCTGGCCGGGATCACGGTGGGCATTATCGCCATTCCGCTGGCCATGGCCCTGGCCATTGCCAGCGGTGTGGCGCCCCAGTATGGCCTGTATACCGCCATTGTCGGCGGCTTTGTCATCGCCCTTGCCGGCGGCTCCCGGCTCAGTATTTCCGGTCCCACGGCGGCCTTTGTGGTGATCCTCTATCCCATTGCTCAGAGCTATGGACTGGGCGGCCTGCTGCTGGCCACCCTGATGGCCGGCGCCATGCTGGTGGTGATGGCGCTGCTGCGGCTGGGCCGGCTGGTGGAATACATTCCCGAGCCGGTGGTGCTGGGCTTTACCGGTGGCATCGCGGTGGTGATTGCCGGGCTGCAGCTGAAGGATGTGTTCGGCCTGACGCCGGCCAGCCTGCCCGAGGGCTTTTTGCCCCGGCTGGGCACACTGGCGCTGCATTTGCCACAGCTGCACTGGCCAAGCCTGCTGGTGGCTGCCCTTACTCTGGCCATCATGCTGCTCTGGCCCCGGCTGAAAACCGGCATACCGCCCCACCTGCCGGCGGTACTGCTGGCCAGTCTGGCGGCAGTCTGGCTTAACCGGCAGGGGCTGGATATTGATACCATCAGCAGCCGCTTCAGTTATGTGCTGGCCGATGGCAGCCAGGGCGCCGGCATTCCGCCTGTGCTGCCGGCCTTTATCTGGCCCTGGCAACAGCCCGGGCCGGACGGCAGCGCCATCGGGCTGAACTGGCAGCTGGTGCGGGATCTGCTGCCGGGCGCCTTTGCCATCGCCATGCTGGGAGCGATTGAATCTCTGCTGTGCGCCGTGGTGCTGGACGGCATGACCGGCCAGCGCCACAGTGCCAACAGCGAGCTGCTGGGGCAGGGCATCGGCAACCTGGTGGCGCCGTTTTTTGGCGGCATTCCCGCCACCGCCGCCATTGCCCGCTCGGCGGCCAACTTCCGGGCCGGGGCAGTATCACCGGTGGCCGCCATGGTGCATGCCCTGGTGGTGCTGGCCGGGCTGGTGCTGCTGGCTGCCTGGCTGGCGTATTTACCCATGCCGGCCATGGCGGCGCTGCTGCTGGTGGTGGCCTGGAACATGAGCGAGGCCCCCAAGGCGGTGCACTTTTTTAAAACCGCCCCCAGAGGCGATGTACTGGTGTTTCTCACCTGTTTTTCACTCACCATTGCCTTTGACATGGTGATCGCCATTACCGCCGGCATGTTGATGGCCATGGTGCTGTTTGTGAAAAATATCGCCGACATGACCCGGGTGATCGACATTTCCCGGCATGAAAGAATGGTGCCCGGTGAGCTGCCGGCGGGCTGGGTGGTTTACAAGATCAACGGGCCGCTGTTTTTCGCCGCCGCCGACAGCGTGTTCAGCGAGCTGGCGCTGCTGACCCGGGAGCACAGGGGAGTGGCGCTCTATATGGATGCGGTGCCGGTGCTGGATGCCGGCGGTCTGTCGGCGATGAATCGCTTTATTGAGGCCTGCCGGGCTCAGGGCACGGAAGTGGTGATGGCCGATCTGCAGTTTCAGCCGCTGAAAACCCTGGCCCGGGCCGGCATGGCGCCGGTAACAGGCGAGCTGTCCTTTTATTCCACCCTGCAGCAAGCGCTGGAATACGTGCAGCAACCCCGCTCGGCAGTGGCCTGAGCAGAAACTGCGCAGCAGCAGTAGGTTGCAATACCTCGCTCCCACGCTCCCGCGTGGGAGTGTATATCGGATTAGCTGACGTTTTTGCTTGTCTTACCGGTATGCATTCCCACGCAGAGCGTGGGAACGAGTTGGACCTACGGGCTTTCAGCTTTACAGCTGGGCGTCCAGGTAGCGCTCGGCGTCGAGGGCGGCCATGCAGCCGGTGCCGGCGGAGGTAATGGCCTGGCGATACACGTGATCCATCACGTCGCCGGCGGCAAACACGCCTTCAATGCTGGTCTGGGTGGCGTTGCCGTGCAGACCGGACTGCACCTTGAGGTAGCCGTTTTCCATCTCCAGCTGACCTTCAAAAATGCCGGTGTTGGGCTGGTGGCCGATGGCGATAAAGACGCCGGCCACATCCAGCTCTTCGGTGGCATCGGACTGAGTGTCCTTCAGGCGCACGCCGGTCACACCCATGTCGTCGCCCAGTACTTCGTCCAGGGTGCGGTCGGTGTGCAGCACAATATTGCCATTTTCAACCTTGTCCATCAGCCGGTCGATCAGGATCTTCTCGGAGCGGAACTGGTCGCGGCGGTGAACCAGGTGCACCTCGGCGGCGATGTTGGACAGATACAGCGCCTCTTCCACGGCGGTGTTGCCGCCGCCCACCACGGCCACCTTCTGGTTGCGGTAGAAAAAGCCGTCACAGGTGGCGCAGGCCGATACGCCGCGACCCTGAAAGGCTTCTTCCGACGGCAGACCCAGATACTTGGCAGACGCACCGGTGGCGATGATCAGGGCATCACAGGTGTATTCGCCGGTATCGCCCTTCAGGCGGAACGGGCGCTGGGTCAGCTCCACGCTGTTGATATGGTCAAATACGATTTCGGTTTCAAAACGCTCGGCATGCTCTTTCATGCGCTCCATCAGCGCCGGGCCGGTCAGTCCTTCCGCATCGCCGGGCCAGTTTTCCACTTCGGTGGTGGTGGTCAGCTGGCCACCCTGCTGAATGCCGGTCACCAGCACCGGGCTGAGGTTGGCCCGGGCGGCATACACGGCGGCGGTGTAGCCGGCGGGGCCCGAGCCCAGAATAAGCAGTTTGGCGTGTTTGGCTTGACTCATAATTTCTCCAACCTTGGCAAATGGGCGACGATTTTGGTCCCAGATTGTAGGGGATAGAGAAAATGGAATAAAGCACTGTGCAAGCGTGCTGCCGGCGCTGGCGACGCCCCGGAAGGGAAAATGGATTATAACGAATAGTTATGCAGTATAACTCCATTTTATTTGGTGTGACGGAGGGCGATAAAAAACCGGTATAAAATACTGCCCACTACTCGGTTATCAGGGGTTTATCAGAAAGGGGCTTTGGGTATATGCTGGCTTTCAGCAGTATCAGCCAACTGTCTTTAAGTGGAAGTTTCAAGATGGCTTGCAGGGGAAATAGCTGTGAGCATCGATATAATCTGGAATTTGGCACTTTTTTGCTGTTTTCAACAAACACTTGTGCTACCGGTTTCCCATTTATCATGTTAAGCTTCTGTTTGCTGCTCTTCTGTATATGTAATCAATAAATTCATATTTTTATTTTATTGTCGCAGCCTGTCGTGGCATGAAGCAACGACAACCAAGCCTGAGCAGGCGGAAGGCGAGCCCCCGGGGCATGGCCCGATGCCGACCAAGTCCAGTATCAAATAAGTGGAATGTACCTAAAATGAGCCAAAGGATGGATGAAGTGTTGGATGCAAACAATCGGCCCCTCAAGGAGCTCGATCGCATCGACCGCAACATACTCAACGAGCTGCAGCAGGACGGCCGTATTTCCAACGTGGAGCTGTCCAAGCGCGTAGGCCTCAGCCCCACCCCCTGTCTTGAGCGGGTGCGCCGGCTGGAGCGCCAGGGGTATATCGAAGGCTACACCGCCATTCTCAATCCCCAGTTTCTTGATGCCTCGCTGCTGGTGTTTGTGGAAATCACCCTGAACCGCGGCACCCCGGACGTGTTTGACGAGTTCAACGATGCGGTGCAGAAGCTGGAAGAGATCCAGGAATGTCACCTGGTGTCCGGTGATTTCGACTACCTGCTGAAAACCCGGGTGGCCGACATGTCCGCCTACCGCAAGCTGCTGGGGGAGACCCTGCTGCGCCTGCCCGGGGTGAACGACACCCGCACCTATGTGGTGATGGAAGAGGTCAAGCAGAGCAACCGTCTGGTGATCAACACCCGTTAAGCTGTGCTATTTTGTCCGGCTCTGGTATTTTTATGCCGGCGGGACTTGAGATCACACTTCCAGCGAGCGGCCCCGGCCGCTCGTTTGTCGTTTACGGGGCGACCCCTGATAAACTGAACACAATCATAATAACGAGGAGCGGACGTTTGGCGGAGAAAAAGCTGTTTACTCCCATGTCTGGTTTGCAGCGTCTTTTTGAGGCCGGGCTGATAGCCATCATTGTACTGGCCGTGTTCATGATGCTGTCACTGCTGTCATATCATCCGTCGGATCCGGGCTGGTCACAAACCGCCTGGGGCGGCGACATCAGCAATGCCGCCGGGCCGGCGGGGGCCTGGCTGGCGGATATTCTGCTGTTTATATTCGGATTTTCCGCCTACCTGCTGCCGCCCTTTATGGTGCTGACGGGCTGGGTGACCCTGTGGCGGCCCAAGGGGCTTATTGATATATGCTACCTCACCCTCAGCCTGCGCATTATCGGCTTTCTGATGGTGCTGCTCAGTCTGCTGGCGCTGGCCAGCATGAACATAGACGACATTTACTACTTCTCTGCCGGCGGCCTGATTGGCGACATGCTGGCCGGCACCTTTAATCCGCTGTTTGGCAATCTGGGCACCACCCTGCTGCTGCTGTGCTGTTTCGCCACCGGCATCACCTTCTTTACCGGCTGGTCCTGGCTGCTGATCGTGGAACGCCTGGGCGCCCTGGTGATGGAAGCGCCGGCCTGGCTGGCGGCGCTGCCGGGGCGCATTGCCGACTGGCAGACCCGTCGTCATACCGGTGAGCAGCCGGTGGCCGTGGCCAGCGAGCCGGCTCCCGTGCCGGCAGCGGAAGCGCCGGCAAGGGAAGCGGGCTTTGCCGGCTGGCGCCGGTTCCGTGATCGTCTCGGCCAGCAGGCGCCCCGGGCCGATTTTGATGAAGGCGACGATGAAGAAGATGCTCTGCTCGAGCCGGTGCCGGAAGAGTCAGTACGTCGCCCGGCGCCCCGGAAAAAAGTGCCGCCGGCCCGGCGGGAGCCGGTGCTCAGTGCGCCCTCCGAAGATGACGATGAGCCCCAGCCGGCCCCGCAGCGCGTGGCGAATGACTGGAGCCTGGACGACGACGATGATGATGATCTGGATCTGCCCTGGGCCGGTGACGACGAAGCCGACGAGACGCCGCCCGCCCGGCCGGCGACGCCTGCGGCTCCCGCAGCCAGGGCCCGCAGCAGTCAGCTGAGCCCGGTGCCGGAAGTGACCCTGCTGGATCCGCCCAAGCCCCGCCAGCACGCGGTGAGCGAAGACGAGCTGGATCGCATTGCCCGGCTGGTGGAAGCCAAGCTGGCCGACTATAACGTGCAGGCCAGTGTGGTGGGTGTGTATCCGGGGCCGGTGATCACCCGCTTTGAGCTGGATCTGGCCCCCGGGGTCAAGGTCAGCAAAATTACCAACCTGGCCCGGGATCTGGCCCGCTCCCTGTCCGCCATCAGCGTGCGGGTGGTGGAAGTCATTCCCGGCAAGCCCTATGTGGGACTGGAGCTGCCCAACACCCGGCGCGAGACCGTGTATCTGCGCGAGGTGATCGACACCGAGCTGTTCCACCACAGTCAGCACCCGCTGACCATGGTGCTGGGTCAGGACATTGCCGGCGAGCCGGTGGTGGTGAACCTGGCCAAGATGCCTCACGTGCTGGTGGCCGGCACCACCGGCTCGGGCAAGTCGGTGGGGGTGAACGTGATGATTTTGTCGATGCTGTTCAAGGCCACCCCGGAAGAGGTGCGCTTTATCATGATCGACCCCAAAATGCTGGAACTGTCGGTGTATGAAGGCATTCCCCACCTGCTCACCGAAGTGGTTACCGACATGAAGGAGGCGGCCAATGCCCTGCGCTGGTGCGTGGGCGAGATGGAGCGCCGCTACAAGCTGATGTCGGCCATGGGGGTGCGCAACCTCAAGGGCTTCAACACCAAGGTGCAGGAAGCCATCGACGCCGGCGAGCCGCTGCGGGATCCGTTGTGGCAGCCCACTCAGTCCATGGACACCTATCCGCCGGCGCTGGAAAAACTGCCTCATATTGTGGTGGTGATCGACGAATTCGCCGACATGATGATGATCGTCGGCAAAAAGGTGGAAGAGCTGATCGCCCGTATCGCCCAGAAGGCCCGGGCCGCCGGCATTCATTTGATTCTGGCGACCCAGCGGCCGTCGGTGGACGTGATCACCGGCCTTATCAAGGCCAACATTCCCACCCGCATGTCGTTCCAGGTGTCGAGCAAAATTGACTCCCGCACCATTCTCGACCAGCAGGGCGCCGAATCGCTGCTGGGCATGGGCGACATGCTTTACCTGCCTGCCGGCGACAGCAACCCCACCCGGGTGCACGGCGCCTTTGTGGACGACCACGAGGTGCACAAGGTGGTGGCGGCCTGGAAGGAGCGGGGCGAGCCCGATTACATTGAAGACATTCTCAGTGGCGACGTGGGCGCCGACGGCCTGCTGCCGGGTGAGGCGCCGGAAGGGGCCGACGGCGAGCTCGACGAGCTGTTCGACCATGCGGTGGCTTTTGTCGCGGAGACGCGCCGTGGCTCTACCTCCAGTGTGCAGCGCAAGTTCAAGATAGGCTACAACAGGGCTGCCCGTATCATCGACCAGATGGAAGCCCAGGGCATCGTCAGCCCGGCGGGCAGCAACGGTCAACGGGAAGTGCTGGCGCCACCGCCGGCGAGAGGATAAACCATGAAAAAATTGATAACAGCAGGACTGATGTTGTGGGCCACCAGCACCCAGGTGCTGGCCGATGCGGCGAGCGATCTGCAGCAAAAGCTGTCGGCCCTGGGGCGGTTTTCCGCCGACTTCAGCCAGCAGGTCTATGACGAAAGCGGCGCCCCCATGCAGACTGCCGAGGGCAGCATGCAGCTGGCCCGGCCCGACCGCTTTCGCTGGCACACCATCTCGCCCGACGAGAGCCTGATCGTCTCCGACGGCACCGATGTGTGGATGTATGACCCCTTTGTGGAGCAGGTAAGCATAGTGCCCCTGGCCGAGGCGGTGCGAAACACGCCGTTTCTGCTGATCTCCGGCGGCGACCAGTCCCGCTGGCAGAATTACCGGGTCAGCCAGCAGGGCAGCAGCTATGTGGTGGCCAGCAAGGATCCGGCGGAGCTGATACAGCGCTTTAGCCTGCGCTTTGATGCCCGGGGCCGCTTGTCACGCTTTACCGTGGTGGAGTCCGGCGGCCAGCGCAGCGAGTTTACCCTGAGCCGGTTCAACACCAGCCCGGAGCTTGCCGCCAGTGCCTTTCGCTTTACCCCGCCGCCGGGAGTCATGGTGGACGATCAGCGGTAAGAAACGAAGTAGGTTGTGAATGAGTACCGCGAATTCCAACACCCAGCCGGCTGCGACATGTTGCGATTCGCGGTGCTCATCGGCAACCTACGGTCAACAGAGTGTCCAACGAGATGAGATAACATGAGTACCCTGAGCCTGGACTTTGAACAGGACGACTTTCGCCCGCTGGCGGCGCGCATGCGCCCGGAACGCATAGAGCAATATCTGGGCCAGCAGCATATTCTGGGGCCGGGCAAGCCGCTGCGCCGGGCGCTTGAAAGCGGTCACTGCCATTCCATGATTTTGTGGGGGCCGCCGGGCACCGGCAAGACCACCCTGGCGGAGCTGGCGGCTCACTACTGCGACGCCCAGGTGGAGCGGGTGTCGGCGGTCACTTCCGGGGTGAAGGAGATTCGCGCCGCCATCGAGCGGGCCCGGGAGCACAAGCTGGCCGGCCGACGCACCATTCTGTTTGTGGACGAGGTGCACCGCTTCAACAAGTCCCAGCAGGATGCCTTTCTGCCCCATATCGAGGACGGCACCGTCACCTTTATCGGTGCCACTACCGAAAACCCGTCCTTTGAACTGAACAACGCCCTGCTGTCCCGGGCCCGGGTCTACCTGCTCAAGCGCCTCGAAACCGCTGATGTGGAAGCCATGATCGAACAGGCCCTCAACGACGAGCGCGGTCTGGCGGGGCAGGGCATTGAGCTGGCCGAGGGCGTACAGCGGGCCTTGGCCGAGTTGGTGGACGGCGATGGCCGCAAGGCGCTCAACTACCTCGAGCTGCTGGCGGACATGGCCGAGGAGCACAACGGCGTCCGCCGTATCGACAAATCCCTGCTGGCGGAAGTGACCGGGGAGCGGCTGGCCCGCTTCGATAATCAGGGTGACCTTTATTACGACCTGATCTCCGCCATTCACAAGTCCATTCGTGGCTCCAGCCCCGATGCCGGCCTTTACTGGTATGCGCGCATGATCACCGCCGGCTGTGATCCCCTCTATATTGCCCGCCGGCTGCTGGCCATTGCCTCGGAAGACATCGGCCTGGCCGACCCAAAAGCCATGGACGTGGCCCTGGCGGCCTGGGACTGCTTTACCCGGGTGGGCCCGGCGGAAGGGGAGCGGGCCATTGCCCAGGCCATTGTCTATCTGGCCTGCGCGCCCAAGAGCAACGCCCTGTACACCGCCTGGAAGGCGGCGCTGAAGGACGCCCGAGAGCTGCCCGACTTCGAGGTGCCGGTGCACCTGCGCAACGCCCCCACCAAACTGATGAAAGAGCTGGGCCACGGCGCCGAGTATCGTTACGCTCACAACGAGCCCGGCGCCTACGCCGCCGGCGAGACCTATCTGCCCGAGGCCATGGCCGGGCGGCGTTATTACGTCCCCAATGAGCGCGGCTTTGAGCAGAAGATCCAGGCCAAGCTCGACTACCTCAACAAGCTGGACCAGCAGGCCGGCAACAAGCGGTAGCCAGACCGGCCCGCTCGCCTTGGCCCGCCGGCGAGGATGCTGATAAACTGTGGCCCGAACCGACTTTAATCTCTCGCGTGCAAACGCATCACACGAATTTAAGGTAACTCATGCTGGATCCCAAATACCTGCGCAGCGACATTGACGACACGGCCGCGCGGCTGGCAAGCCGTGGCTTCACCCTCGACACCGAACTGTTCAACGGCCTGGAAGAGCGCCGCAAAACCCTGCAGGCCCGCACTCAGGAGCTGCAGGCCGAGCGCAACGCCCGCTCCAAGGCCATTGGTCAGGCCGCCCGCAATGGTGAAGACATTGCTCCCCTGAAGGCGGCGGTCACCGCCATCAATGAAGAGCTGGACGGCTGCAAGGTGGAGCTGGATCAGCTGCTGAACGACATTCAGGCCTTTTGCGCCGCCATTCCCAACCTGCCCCACGAGTCGGTGCCGGTGGGCAGGGACGAGAACGATAACGTCACCGTGCGCAGCTGGGGTGAGCCTACCCAGCTCGGCTTTGAGCCGAAGGATCATGTGGCCCTGGGCGAGAATCTGGCCGGCCTCGACTTTGAAGGCGCGGTCAAGCTGTCCGGCTCCCGTTTTGTGATCATGCAGGGCCAGATCGCCCGCATGCACCGGGCCCTGGCCCAGTTTATGCTGGACCTGCACACCACAGAGCACGGCTACACCGAGTGCTATGTGCCCTATCTGGTGAACAGCGACAGCCTGTACGGCACCGGCCAGCTGCCCAAGTTTTCCGCCGATCTGTTCCATACCGCCATTGAAGGCGAGGGTGAGGAAGAGGGCAAGGTGCGCCGCTTCTCCCTGATCCCCACCTCCGAAGTGCCCCTGACCAACATCGGCCGGGACGAGATCTTCGAGCCGGCTCAGCTGCCCATGAAGCTCACCGCCCACACGCCCTGCTTCCGCTCCGAGGCCGGCTCCTACGGTCGCGACACCCGCGGGCTTATCCGCATGCACCAGTTCGACAAGGTGGAAATGGTACAGCTGGTGCACCCCGACACTTCATGGGATGCGCTGGAAGAAATGGTCGGTCACGCCGAGAAGGTGCTGCAGCGCCTGGAGCTGCCCTACCGGGTGATGGCCCTGTGCACCGGCGACATGGGCTTTGGCGCCGCCAAAACCTACGATCTGGAAGTCTGGCTGCCGGCCCAGAACACCTACCGGGAGATCTCTTCCGTGTCCAACTGCGGTGACTTCCAGGCCCGCCGCATGCAGGCCCGCGTGCGCGGCGCCGACGGCAAGCCCCAGCTGCTGCACACCCTCAACGGCTCCGGCCTGGCAGTGGGCCGCACCCTGGTGGCGGTGCTGGAAAACTACCAGCAGGAAGACGGCCGTATTCGCGTGCCCGAGGTGCTCAAGCCCTATATGGGCGGCCTGGAGTTTATTGGCTGATATACCCTCTCGCCCTCGCTCCCACGCTCCGGCGTGGGAGCGAGTTGTAGCTGCCACTTTAGTCGGCAGGGCCTGCGCAGCAGGCCGTTAACATCAGCGCCGCCGGTTCAAATGTTGGGATTCGCTGCGCTCATCGCCAACCTACGCCGCTCCCTCATCCCTAATCCCTTCCTTTCGCCCCGATAATTTCACCTTGAATGAACTTTATCCGCTTTTTCTTCGCCTTTTGGCATGCGGGTTTGGTAGAATGCGCGGCAATCAGGAGGGCTCCGGCACTAACATGATGGTTTGGATAGATTACGTAATACTCGGCATTATCGGCCTGTCGGCGCTCATCAGCCTGGTCCGGGGCTTCGTCAAGGAAGCCATGTCGCTCGCCACCTGGGTGGCCGCCTTCTTTGTTGCCAGCCGTTTCTACGCCGATCTGGCGGTGTTTCTCGAACTCTCCGACCCGCTGTTCCGCAATGGCGCCGCCATTGCCATTCTGTTTGTGCTCACCCTTATCCTGGGCGCCCTGGTCAACTACATCATCGGCGAGCTGGTCACCCGCACCGGCCTGTCGGGTACCGACCGGGTGCTGGGCGTCTGTTTTGGCGCCGTGCGTGGCGTGTTTATCGTCGCTGCGCTGCTGCTGTTCACCGATACCATGACCGCTTTTTCACACAGCCTGTGGTGGAAAGAGTCGGTGCTCATTCCCGAGTTCGGAATCGTGATACAGTGGTTTTTTAATATGCTGCAGAATTCATCCAGCTTTTTACCCCCCAAGCTATAGTAATTCGAGGAAATTTGGACATGTGTGGGATAGTCGGTATTCAAGGTACGACCCCGGTCAACCAGGCGCTGTACGACGCGCTTACGGTACTTCAGCACAGAGGACAGGATGCCGCCGGCATCGTCACCATTTCCGGTGACACCTTCCGTCAGCGCAAGGCCAACGGCCTGGTGCGGGATGTGTTTGAAGAGCGCCACATGGAGCGCCTTATCGGTAACGTCGGCATCGGCCACGTTCGCTATCCCACCGCCGGCAGCAGCAGTGTTGCCCAGGCCCAGCCCTTTTATGTGAACTCTCCCTTTGGTATTGCTCTGGCCCACAACGGCAACCTGACCAACGCCGACGAGCTGAAGGAAGAGCAGTTCCGGGTGGCCCGCCGCCATATCAACACCACCTCCGACTCGGAAGTGCTGATCAACGTGCTGGCCCACGAGCTGGATCAGCAGACCCAGAAACTGCACCTGGAGCCGGAGCATGTCTTCGCCGCCATTACCGAGGTGCACAAGAAGGTGCGCGGCGCCTATGCCGCCGTGGCGGTGATCATCGGCCACGGCATGGTGTCATTCCGCGATCCCAACGGCATTCGTCCGCTGGTGCTGGGCAAGCGTGATGCCGAAGACGGCAGCACCGAATATATGGTGGCGTCCGAGAGCGTGGCCCTGGATGCGGTAGGCTTTGAGCTCATTCGCGATGTGGCGCCGGGTGAAGCGGTTTACGTCACCGAGCAGGGCGAGCTGTTTACCCAGCAGTGTGCCGCCGAGCCTCAGCATCACTCCTGTATTTTTGAATACGTGTATTTTGCCCGCCCGGACTCCTTTATCGACAAGGTGTCTGTGTATGCCGCCCGTGTGCGCATGGGTCAGAAGCTGGGCGCCAAAATTGCCCGGGAGTGGGAAGATCTCAACATCGATGTGGTCATTCCCATTCCGGAAACCTCCTGCGACATCGCCCTGGAGATCGCCCACAACCTGCAGCTGCCTTACCGTCAGGGCTTTGTGAAGAACCGCTATATCGGCCGTACTTTCATCATGCCCGGCCAGCAGCAGCGCCGCCAGTCGGTGCGCCGCAAGCTCAACGCCATTCCGTCGGAGTTTGCCGGCAAGAACGTGTTGCTGGTGGACGATTCCATCGTGCGTGGCACCACCTCCGAGCAGATCATCGAAATGGCCCGGGATGCCGGCGCCAAAAAAGTGTATTTTGCTTCTGCCGCCCCGGAAATCCGTTTCCCCAACGTTTACGGCATCGACATGCCCTCGGCCAACGAGCTGATCGCCTACGGCCGTGAGTCGGAAGAGATCTGCAAGCTGATCGGCGCCGACGGCCTGATCTTCCAGGAGCTGGAAGATCTGGAAGACGCCGTGCGTCACTTCAACCCCGAGCTGCGCCGCTTTGAAACCTCGGTGTTCACCGGTGAGTACGTGACCAAGGATGTGAACCAGGAATACCTGGACGCGCTCAACTCCCAGCGCAACGACGCCGCCCGCCAGAAAGACAGCATCGACAACAGCCACCTGGAAATGTACAACGAAGGCCAGTCGTAACGAGCCAAGGCAAAGAGTAGGTTGTGATGAGCGGAGCGAATCGCAACAAACGCAGGCGACTGCGGAATGTTGGAATTCGCGATGCTCATTCCAACCTACAGCCCTCCATAAAAAAAGCCGGGGACATCCCCGGCTTTTTCACGTCTTGCGTTCCATGTTAATAGGTATACACCGGCCCTATGCCCCAGCTCCATACAATCACCGAGCCGACCATAATGCACACCAGCAGAATAAGCCCGCAGGTCACCACCGAGCTGGCATAAATAAAGCCGCGCTCTTCAGGAATGTGCATGATAATGGGCACGCCCGAATAGAGCAGGTAGACCGAATAGGCCAGGCCCGCCAGGCCCACCATCATCAGAAACACCGGCTCGGGGTAGAGCACCGCCAGTCCGGTCATAAACAGGGGGGTGGCGGTATAGGCGGCCAGCTCCATGCTCTGGGTAAAGGTGGGGCTGGCGCCAAAGGTCTTGGCCATCCAGAAGGTAAGGTAGGCGAGGGCAAACACGCCGCCAATCAGGGTGAAATACATGCCCACCGACATCACCAGCGCACTGCCCGTGGTCATCATGATGGTGTTCTGGGTACCAAAGGTCCAGCCGATCATGGTGGCCGAAATAAAGGTGCATACCGATGGAATAAGGGCGATAAACGCCAGATGCGTAAGGCTGTAAGACAGGCTTTCGTGGTGATCGTCTATGGTATGCCACTCATCCTTGGGGTGGGCATACAGACCCCAGATATGATTCAGAAGCATGGCTCTTTTCCCCCAAATGTTGCAAAGCCGGCCGGCTGCCAGCCGGTGTGAGTTGAAACGCGGTTGTTTGTTTCGCCTCTGATTAGTTATTGGTCACGCCTTGACTTGCGTCAAGTTTTTCTACGTATAAACCACAATAGTCTCGAACGGGACTTGTTACGCCTTGTTCCTCCCTCTGATACACTGGCCTTATTCAAATAACCCATAAATCCAACACAACGCGGGGCAGATAGGGCGGTGAATGAATAATATTTATTTCCCGCTACTCCTTTTTAAATTCATGCTGATTAGCGTTATTCAACAAGCCATTATTTTGCTGGCCATGAGCTGGGTGCTGACACTGAATGTCCGCAAGGGCTGGTATCATCCCCGGCTGCTTGTGGTGGCCTCCGGCTTTTGGTTTGGCCTGGCGGCCATTGTCTGCATGCTGTTCCCCTTTACCGTGGCTCCCGGCGTGCTGCTGGATATGCGCGACGGTGTGCTGTTTGTGGCCGGGTTGTTTGGCGGCCCGGTTGCCGGCGCTCTGGCCACTTTGCTGGCCGGGGCATTCCGGTTCTGGGTTGGCGGAGACGGTGCCCCGAGCGGTGTATTTAATATGATCCTTGCGCTGACCCTGGGGTTGGGCTTTCGCCATGGCATCAGCCGGGGCTGGTGGCAGCTGCGCCCATTGCATCTGCTGCCGGTGGTAGTGTTGATCTATGCTACCGGCCTGATATGGCTTGCGATGCTGATAACCCCGGCGGAACGAGTCATGATGCCCGACTTCAGCTGGCCTTACCTGCTGGTAGGGGTGCCGCTCACCCTGGGGCTGGCACAAATACTGAAGGATGCCGAGCAACGGCAGTACAACGAGACCGATCTGCGCATTGCGGCGGTGGCCTTTGAGGGCTTTGACGGCATACTGGTGACCGATGCCCAAAACCGGATTTTGCGGGTAAACCGGGCCTTTACCGATATTACCGGCTACAGCGCCGAGGAAGTGATCGGAAAAACCCCGGCATTGTTCAGCTCTGGTCAGCACGACGCGGCCTTTTACCGGCAAATGTGGCACTCCATCCGCGAGCAGGATCATTGGCAGGGGGAAATCTGCAACAGGCGCAAGTCCGGCCAGCTTTATCACCAGTGGATGTCCATCAGCGCGGTGCGTAATGAGCAGGGAAAAATAAGCCATTATGTGGCGTCCATGAGCGATATAACCCAGCGCAAGGAAGACGCCGAGCGCATCAATCATCTGGCCTTTTACGATGGCGTTACCGGTCTGCCCAACCGCCGCCAGCTTAACGAGTGCATTCGGCAGTATCAGATCAGTGAGAGCAATGCCGGCGCCGGCCTTGTCTTTATCGATCTCGACAATTTCAAGCACATTAACGACCTCTGGGGTCTGCAGACAGGTGACGAGCTGCTCACACAGGTTGCCCAGCGGCTGCAGCAGTCATTGCGGGAGCAGGACATGGTGGCCCGGCTGGGGGGCGATGAATTTGTGGTGCTGCTCACCGGCCTGCCGGCAGACCGCACCCGTGCCGCCGCCCGGCTGGAGCACACCAGCCAGCGCCTGCTGGCGTTGCTGGAAAAGCCTTACACTCATGAAGGCCGCGTTCTCCGGTGTGGCGCCAGCATGGGGCTGGTGCTGCTGGAAAATCGCGAGCTGTCGCCCGCCGAGCTGGTGCAGCAGGCCGAGCTGGCCATGTATGAGGCCAAAAAGAGCGGCAAGGGCAAACTGCGCTTTTTCGATCCGCATATGCAGGAAGCGGTGGCGCAGCGGTTGCGACTGGAAGAAGACATAGTGCGCGGCCTCGAGGCCGAAGAATTTCAGCCTTATTTTCAGCCCCAGTTCGACTACCGGGGCAATATGATCGGCGCCGAGGCGCTGGCGCGCTGGCACCATCCCGAGCGGGGCATACTGGCCCCCGGCGCCTTTATTGAGGTGGCCAGTGCCGCCGGCCTGATGAACCGCATCGATCGCATGATCCTGGCCTGCGCCTGCCGGCAAATGGCCGCCTGGGCGCGGCTGTCCGTTTTTCGTGATTTCAGCCTGTCCGTCAACATTGGCGCCACCCGCCTGTATCAGCCGGGATTTATCGAAGACGTGCTGGGAATATTTGAACAAACCGGTGTGGATCCGGCCTGCATCAAGCTGGAAATTACCGAGTCCATGCTGCTGAACGACATTTCCACGGCCATAGAGCGCATGCACATTCTCAAGCAGCACGGCGTGCGCTTCGCCATCGATGACTTTGGCACCGGCTATTCCTCCCTGCTGTATTTGCAGAAACTGCCCCTGGATCAGCTTAAAATTGACCAGTCCTTTGTGAGTGTTCTGCCAGACGACGGCAACAGCCTGAATATCATCAAGGCCATTGTGGCCATGGCCCGCAGCCTGAAACTGGAAGTGATAGCGGAAGGCGTGGAAACCGACGCCCAGCGACAACTGCTGCACCAGCACGGCTGCCAGCTTTATCAGGGTTACCTGCTGGCCCGCCCCGAGCCCGCCAGCAGCGTAGAGGCCATGTTTGAACATGGAGCGCAGGCTGCCAGCCTGCATTAGCGGCTGAAGGACGCTCAAAGGGGTTGCCGCTTCGCGTCAAAATGCGGGCAGGCTGTCCGCGCTCCAGCATTAGCGGCCGAAGGGCGCTCAAAGGGTTGGCGCTTCGCGCCAATAAGCGGGCAAGCTGCCCGCGCTCCAGAGGTGCAAGGTGCAGGTGGAGCGCAGGCTGCCAGCCTGCATTAGCGGCCGCAGGACGCTCAAGAGGGTTGCCGCTTCGCGCCAATAAGCGGGCAAGCTGCCCGCGCTCCATCTTCGTATGCACTGCTCCAACGCCAGTCTTTTTCATGAGCTACCAGACCGGCCTTAACCGGGTTCCGGTGAATATATTCCACCACCCGATCAAAATGCGCCTGATCCCGAATATATCGGTCCCAGTATTCCGGCTGCCAGATCCTTTCCCGGGGAGCTGCAGACGATTGCATGATATGAGCGCCAATGACCTGAGCGGTATATGACTTCCAGCCATGTACAATGCTGGAAAGGCGGAAGCCGGGAAAGACCCTGATCAGCACATGCACATGATTGGGCATGACCACATAAGCCAGTAACTGGTAGCGAACACCATCGAAATGACGCCAGTTGCCGATGACCATGGCTGCAATATCCGGCTTCGCCAGCCAGCACTGACCGTAACCACGATCCAGCTCTTGTTCAGTTATGCGCTTTCTGGTCGGCTGGTGTCGTTCTTGTCTGATCCGTTCAAGCACCTGCTGAGGTAGGGAATCGGCCAGCCGGTAGGTGATAGCCTGATATTCGGCACCTTCAAGGTGAGGCAGATAACCCCGGGAATGCTCACCAAAGCTCATTCCGGCCTCCGGGATGAGAATAAAAACAAAGAGTATAGAAGAGAAAGCAAGGTTGCCGCTTCGGTGTTAGTGGAGCGCAGGCTGCCAGCCTGCATAAGCGCCGTAGGCGCTCAAAGAGGGTTGCCGCTTCGCACCAAATTGCGGGCAGGCTGCCCGCGCTCCAGCATTAGCGCCGCAGGCGCTCAAAGGGTTGTCGCTTTGCGCCAATATGCGGGCAAGCTGCCCGCGCTCCAGGGTGCTCGGGCAACAAGACACTTCTGCCGGCTTCGCCCCCCTGCTACAATTCGGGCTTTCACGGATTTCAAGCTACAAGGTTCTGTTCATGCGTACCAGCCAATACCTGCTTTCCACCCTCAAAGAAACCCCGAGCGACGCCGAAGTCATCAGCCACCAGCTGATGCTGCGCGCGGGCATGATCCGCAAGCTGGCCTCGGGCCTCTACACCTGGCTGCCTAGCGGCCTGCGGGTATTGAACAAGGTCGCCGCCATTGTGCGGGAAGAAATGAACCGCGCCGGCGCCATTGAAATGCTGATGCCGGTGGTGCAGCCCGCCGATCTGTGGCAGGAAACCGGTCGCTGGGACAAGTTCGGCCCCGAGCTGCTGCGCATCAAGGACCGCCACGATCGCCCCTTTGTACTGGGCCCGACCCACGAGGAAGTGATCACCAACCTGGTGCGCAACGAGGTGGCGTCCTACAAGCAGCTGCCCCTGAACCTGTACCAGATCCAGACCAAATTCCGCGACGAAGTGCGTCCGCGCTTTGGCGTGATGCGCTCCCGCGAGTTTGTGATGAAGGACGCCTACTCCTTCCACACCACTCAGGAAAGCCTGCAGCAGACCTACGACGCCATGTATGAAGCCTACAGCCGCATCTTTGAGCGCATGGGTCTGGACTTCCGCGCCGTGCTGGCCGACACCGGCGCCATTGGCGGCAGTGCCTCTCACGAGTTCCACGTGCTGGCCCAGAGCGGTGAAGACGACATCGCCTTCTCCACTGAGTCCGATTACGCCGCCAATATTGAGATGGCCGAAGCGCTGGCGCCCAAGGCCGCCCCCGATGCGCCGACTCAGGAAATGACTCTGGTCGACACCCCGAACACCAAAACCATTGCCGATCTGGTGGAAAAATACGGCCTCAATATTGAGCAGACCGTAAAAACCCTGCTGGTGAAGGCCGCCGACGACGTGGACGCGCCCCTGGTAGCCCTGCTGGTGCGCGGCGATCACGAGCTCAACGAAGTGAAGGCGGAGAAGCTGCCTCAGGTGGCCAGCCCGCTGACCTTTGCCACCGAAGAAGAAGTGCGCGCCGCCGTGGGTGCCGGCCCGGGCTCTCTGGGCCCGCTGAACATGCCGGTGCCGGTGATTGTGGATCGCGCAGTGGCGGTAATGAGCGACTTTGGCGCCGGCGCCAACATCGACGACAAGCATTACTTCGGCATTAACTGGGGCCGGGACCTGCCGCTGCCGGAAGTGGCGGATCTGCGCAACGTGCGCGAAGGCGATCCCAGCCCCTGTGGCCAGGGCGTGCTGCAGATCAAGCGCGGCATTGAAGTGGGCCATATCTTCCAGCTGGGCAACAACTACTCCGAGAAGATGAACGCCACCGTGCTCAACGAAGGCGGCAAGGCCACCGTGCTGGAAATGGGCTGCTACGGCATTGGCGTATCCCGCATTGTGGCCGCTGCCATTGAGCAGAACCACGACGATCGCGGCATTATCTGGCCCGAGGCCCTGGCCCCGTTCCAGGTCGCCATTATTCCCATGAACATGCACAAGTCCCACCGTGTGCAGGAAGTGGCCGAAAAGCTCTACGCCGAGCTCACCGCCGCCGGCATTGAAGTGCTGTTTGATGACCGCAAGGAGCGCCCGGGCGTAATGTTTGCCGACATGGAGCTGCTGGGCGTGCCCCACAGCATCGTGATTGGCGAGCGCGGCCTGGACAACGAGGTGGTGGAATACAAGCACCGCCGCGGCGGCGACAAGCAGGAAGTGGCCATCACCGATATCGTCAGCAAGGTGCAAGGCCTGCTGTAAAGATTAAAGCGCCCGCAAGGGCGCTTTTGCTTTGGAGCGCAGGTGGGCCGCCTGCGGTGAGGAGACAGGTGTGAGGGGCTTCAGGAAGCAGTTTGTGACTTCAGGTAGTTAATCAGACCACCCAGGCGAGCGAACAACTGGCTTATGTCTTCACACAAAGGGTAAATATCGTCGGTAAAGTTCAGCTGGGCCGAGATTAAAAGCTGGGTTTCCAGTTCACTCAAGGAACCACGGGCAATGTAAAGAAAGCGCAGAAAGTCAGCATTGCTGCCTCGTGCTGCGCCTTCGGCGATGTTGCTGGGAACAGACACGGCACATCGCCGCATCTGGCTGATAAGCCCAAAACGCTCTGATTCAGGAAAATGAGAAGTCAGCTGATACACATCGGTAACCAACCGCATGGCACCTTTCCAGACATCCAGATTATGATGTTTGCGCATAGCAAACCCTGAGTGAGCAGCCGTTTAAAGCAACAGTATAGCCAGTTGCCGAAGCACTCGCTTAGCAGCGACGTTCTCCTCACTCCTCACTCCTCACTCCTCACGCTCCAGCCCAAGCACCCGCGTCAATTGCCCGAATACTTCATAGCGCACGTTATAGTCATACAGCTTTACCCCGTATTGCCGCCACTGTTGCTCGGTTTTCTTGTAGGCCGGGCGGGGGTCCTGCACCAGTACTTCGGTAATGAACTCCTTCAGCTCGGGAATCTCCGAGCGGGTGCAGGCCTGTTCGGCTTCGGGGGAGAATATCACCTCCATGCCCAGATCGGGGGGCTCGGGGGCAAAGCCGCCGTGGGCGTGGGGCACGGCGTCGGCCCAGGGCAAGTAGGGCTTGATATCCACAATGGGGGTGCCGTCCACCAGATCCACGCCGCCCAGCTCCAGCCACACTCTGCTGCCGCTTTTGCACATATCGCGCAGCTCCACCACCGACAGCCCAAGGGGATTGGGCCGAAAGGTAGAGCGGGTGGAAAACACGCCTACCCGCTCGTTGCCGCCCAGACGGGGAGGCCGCACCGTGGGCTTCCAGCCCTGCTCCATGGTCTGATGGAACACAAACACCAGCCACAAATGGCTGAACTCGCCCAGGCCGCGAAAGGCGCTGGGATCGTTATAGGGCGGCAGCATTTCCAGCTGCGCCCGGGCCCGGCTCACCAGCCCCGGCTGGCGCGGCACCGCGAACTTCTCTTTATAGGGCGAGCGAATAATGCCGATGGGGTCGAGGTTAATGGTGGTCATAAATCCTCACAAAGACAGCTGTAAGCTTTAGCTATCAGCTGTAAGTGGTAGAGATTGTAGGCGCCACAGCTATCAGCTGTAAGTGGTAGAGATTGTAGGCGCCACTTTAGTTGGCGCATACCGGCAGCGCCGGTAACTGTGGAGCGCAGGCTGCCAGCCTGCATTAGCGGCCGCAGGGCCGCTCAAAAGGGTTGGCGCTTCGCACCAAATTGCGGGCAGGCTGCCCGCGCTCCAATTCCCCTCACACCTCACACCTCACTCGTTCACCACCAGCGCCTGGCCGCTGCACAGCACCTGCTCAATGCAGCCGGGCATGTCGTCAAAGCGAATGCAGCGGTCCAGCAAAATGCCGTTGGCGCCCATATCGGCGGCGCGGCGGCGAAGGTCGGCGCGGGCATCGGCATCCTTGGGCGGCGCATCCTGAGCCTCAATCTGGCAGGCTTCGCCTTCCACCGTGCCCAGGGTAACGTAGTTCACGCCCTTGAGCTCATCACGGCCATAGAGCTTAACGTTGCTGCCCTTGTAATAATCCTTGATGCCGGCAGGAGACACATTGCTGTCGAACCCCATATTGGCGCAGCCGGAGAGGGTGAGGGCCACCAGGGCCATACCGAGAACACGCATGACAAATCCTTAGTATCAGAGTGAGTTACCATTATTCTGCACCGGGCCGGGCGGAACGTCGAATGAAATTGTGGAGTGCGAAGTGGAGCGCAGGCTGCCAGCCTGCATTAGCGCCCGCAGGGCGCTCAATAAGGTTGGCGCTTCTTGGTATCAGGTTGTGAGCCGCTTGCCTACTTGCTCAAAAATGACGCACCATCCCTTGTGTTCAACAGAAGCGCAAGACCTCTTGCCCCCTGCAGGTTCCACCACAGCCCCAAATCCCTTAGAATGTTGCGATTTTGCAAACCACTGGGTATTGCAAAATGCAAAATTACGCATCATCCGGCCGTGGGGGAAAGGCCAACACAACCCTTTGGGCGGTAGCGTGCCTTTAACAAATTCAAGCAAATCAGAAGAAGCAGAATGAGCCAGTTACCACAAACCACCGCACCTCACACCAACCTGCCACCTTATCCCTACCGGGATAATGAAATTTCCCTTGTCGACATTGCCAAAATCCTGATCAAACGCCGCCGGCTGATGGCACTGGTGTTTGTGCTCACCGTTGCTGCCGCTGCAACCTTTGCCTTCACATTGCCTCAAAAATACGAATACACCACCATTTACACCATTGCCCAGGCCGATGCCGAAAAACCGCTGGAAAGCGTCGCCGGCCTGCAAACCAAGGTAAACAGCCTTTACATCCCTGCCGTGGTGCGTGAGTTTTTACCGCGCCACCAGCTTGAAGCCGTACCTTTTGTGCTCAACGTCAGAAACCCACGGGATTCCGGTCTGATTACCATCACCAGCCAGACAACAGAAGATGCAGAGCCTTTGGTACGGGAACTGCACGGCGCCATAGCCGAACGGCTGAAGGCAGAGCAAGACGCCAACATTCACCACCGCACAGAGTTGCTGCAGCAACAGATTGATGCAGCCAGGGCGCAGATTGATCTGGTGAAAAACGCAGAACTGGCCAAAGCCGGCGAGCTGATTGCCAGCTACACCGCCACCATTAACAACCTGCAGGCCCAGGCCAACAGCTTTCAAACAGGCAGCATCTCTGCCATTGCCAACCAGAGCCTGCAACCCAAAGGCACCAGCAAAAAACTGGTGCTGGCTCTGGGCCTGGTGCTGGGCGCCATGCTGGCAGTAATGGCCGTGTTTGTGCGAGAGTTTATTGGCCAGCTGTGTGCAAGCTTAAAAGAAGACTAATGCACAACATTTATAAATATGACCTTTAATCTTATGGATAATAGTATTTTACGTTTAGTAAATGTAAGCATTCGCGGAATAACTTTATTATGCAAGTTCCTGTTAGTGTTTTCATTGGCGTTATATCTTGAGCCTGCTGAAGTTGGTTTGTATGGTCTTTTGGTCGCTACGATAGCATATTCAATGTATCCCCTTGGGCTGGATTTCTACACTTATACCACGCGTGAAATATTGAGAGTCAAGAATTGTGAGTGGGGGGGGATCCTTAAAAATCAAGGTGCATTGATTCTTTTTCTTTACTTTTTGGTGTTGCCACTTTTATTTTTTATTTTCTATTTTGATTTTTTACCGTTAGGTATAGCTGTTTGGTTTTATGTGGTTCTGGTGTTGGAGCATATAAATCAAGAGCTGATGAGACTGTTCATTGCCACATCTCGGCAATTGACTGCAACAGTAGCTTTGTTTTTTCGGCAGGGGCTATGGGTTGTTTTTGTGATTGTGTGGATGTTTTTTGATGTTAAATCAAGAAACTTAGAAACTGTTTTGTATGCTTGGTTATTTGGTGACTTGTTGTCATTGTCTTTATTTTTAGTGAGATTCAAGTCTCTTGATGTAACTGGGTGGACTTCAAAAATTAACTTTAAATGGATTTTTCGTGGTGTAAAGGTCGCTGTGCCGCTACTTGTATCGACATTGTCTTTGAGTGGCATGTTCACCTTTGATAAGTATTTTTTCGAGCTTTACAATGGTCTTGATGCATTAGGTGCATATGTACTCTTTTTTGGGGTGTCGGCAGCATTGATTTCTTTTTTGGATGCTGGCGTATTTTCATTCTTATATCCAAAAATGATAAAGGCATACAATAATAGTGATGTTGATTGCTTTAGGTCTACACTTTTTGAAATGATCAAGCAGGTTTGCTTTATCTCTCTTTTGTATGCAGTCGTCACAGCGATAACCTTATATCCGTTGTTGGTTTTTATTGGTAAGGATTTTTATCTTGAACATATATCCTTATATCCTGTTCTCTTCCTAGTGATGTTTTTTCAAGGTATTGGAACTGTTCCACAATATGCTCTTTATTCGCAGGGTAAAGATAAGTCTATAGTTTTAAGTAATATTTTTAGCGTTTTTGTTTTCGTTTTTTTAGTTTATGCGATTTCTTCTTCCTCAGTATATTACGCAGTTCCAATTGCTCTGTTGGTTTCTCAGTTTTTACTGGCTATTTTCAAGTTTTTGGCGTGTTACTATCAGGTTCCGAAGTTTTACATTCTAAAAGTATAATTTATATAGGTTGGTTTTATGGAGTCAATTCTTTACCTGATCGGTCGAAGTAAAAAGTTGTTCACCTCAGATGTTATGACTAATGATGAAGTGTTGTGTCAGGTTATTAACTCGTCACGCTTCCTCGTCCTCGGTGGCGCTGGCTCCATCGGTCAAGCCGTCGTTAAAGAAATTTTTAAGCGCAATCCCACCAAGCTGCATGTAGTAGACATTAGCGAAAATAACCTGGCCGAGCTGGTACGTGACATTCGCAGTAGCTTTGGATATATCAATGGTGACTTTAGCACCTTTGCACTGGATATTGGCTCGGTCGAGTACGATGCCTTCTTCAAGGCAGACGGCGAATATGACTATATTCTGAATCTGTCCGCGCTCAAGCATGTACGTAGTGAAAAAGATCCCTACACCCTGATGCGCATGATCGATGTCAACGTGTTCAATACCGATAAAACACTGCAGCAGGCTATTGATGCCGGGGTGAAAAAGTATTTTTGTGTATCCACTGATAAAGCAGCTAACCCGGTCAACATGATGGGGGCTTCCAAGCGTATTATGGAAATGTTCCTGATGCGTCGCAGTCTGGAAATTGATATTTCCACCGCCCGTTTTGCCAATGTTGCATTTTCCGACGGCTCTCTACTGCACAGCTTCAACCAGCGACTGGAAAAACGTCAGCCTATCGTGGCGCCGAACGACGTCCGTCGTTATTTTGTCACTCCGCAGGAGTCGGGGGAGCTGTGCCTGATGTCATGCATTTTTGGTGAAAACCGCGATATTTTCTTTCCCAAGCTCAGTGAAGAATTGCATTTGATCACCTTCGCCGATATTGCCACCAAATATCTGGAGCAGAAAGGGCTGGAACCGGTGCTCTGCAGTAGTGAGGAAGAGGCCCGCGAGCTGGCCAGAACCCTGCCGGAGCAGGGCAAATGGCCCTGTCTGTTTACCGGCAGTGATACCACTGGCGAGAAGGACTTTGAGGAGTTCTTCACCGATCAGGAAACTCTGGACATGGAGCGCTTCGTTAACCTGGGGATCATCAAGAACGAACCTGTGTTTGATGCTGATAGATTACAGGTGTTTGAGCGCCGCATCACAGAGATGAAAAAAAATCTGGCTTGGAATAAGAAAGAGCTGGTGGAACTGTTCTTTGAGATGATTCCCGATTTTGGCCACAAGGAAACCGGCAAATATCTCGACGGCAAAATGTGAGGCCAGAGTGAACCAGCAACTAATCGACTTTATTCGGGAAACCTACGCCACCAGCGACTTTATCCCGCTTCATGCTCCGACCTTTGCCGGTAATGAAAAGGCCTATCTGGTCGATACCATCGACAGCACTTTCGTTTCCAGCGTTGGCAAATTCGTTGATGAGTTTGAAACGAAAATACGTGAGTTTACACATTCGGGCCGGGCGGTGGCCACCGTTAATGGCACCGCCGCGCTGCATGCAGCCCTGCACCTGGCCGGGGTACGAGCGGGGGATCTGGTGATCACCCAGGCGCTGACCTTTGTCGCTACCTGCAATGCCCTGCATCATATGGGCGCCAGGCCAGTGTTTGTTGATATTGAGCCCGATGCCTTTGGACTCTGCCCGATGGCCACGGCAACTTGGCTAGCGGAACATGCCGAGCTGGATAATGCCGGTGTCTGTCGTCATATAAATAGTGGCGCCGCCATCAAGGCTGTTATGCCCATGCATACCTTTGGTCATCCGGCAAAGCTGGATGAATTGTTGGCTGTATGTCGGCAGTGGAACCTGTGTCTGATAGAGGATGCCGCCGAGAGTCTGGGTTCTTTCTACAAGGGGCAACATACCGGCACGCTGGGGCGGTTTGCTGCGCTCAGTTTTAATGGCAACAAGGTGATCACCACGGGCGGTGGTGGCATGCTGCTGTGCCAGGATACGGAAGACGGTGCCAGGGCCAAACATGTGACTACCACCGCCAAGGTTCCGCATCCCTATGAGTTCTATCACGACGAGCCTGGCTTCAACTATCGCATGCCCAACCTGAATGCGGCGCTGGGCTGTGCCCAGATGGAGCGGCTTGAACACATTCTGGCGAGCAAGCGAGAGCTGGCTGCGCGCTATGCCGACTTTTTTCAGGGCACGGATTACCGCTTTGTTGAAGAGCCGGCCTACGCCCGCTCCAACTATTGGCTGAATGCTGTGCTGTGTCCGGATGTGGCGAGCCGCAACACCTTGCTGGAAACCACCAATGCGCAAGGGGTGATGACCCGTCCGGTATGGCAGCTGATGCACCGGTTGCCGATGTTTGCCGAGGCACTGCGTGGAGACTTGACTCACTCCGAATGGGCCGAGGCTCACTTGGTGAATCTGCCCAGCTCACCAACGGAGGCCTGACATGCGAAAGATAGCGGTATTTACCGGCACCCGGGCCGAATATGGCTTGCTGTATTGGTTGCTGAAGGATATTCAGCAGGATCCAGAGCTGACATTACAGTTGCTGGTGGCCGGCATGCATTTCTCGCCAGAGTTCGGCATGACCTATCAACAAATAGAAGCAGACGGCTTTCGTATCGACGAAAAAGTCGAAATGCTGCTGTCTTCCGATTCGGCGGTCGGCACGGCAAAAAGCATTGGTCTGGGCGTGATTGGCTTTGCAGATGCGCTGAGCCGCATGGCACCCGATGCGTTGGTGATCCTCGGCGACCGGTTTGAGGCACTGGCGGCGGCCCAGGCGGCGATGATCCTGCGCATTCCCATTGTCCATATCCATGGGGGCGAGATCACCGAAGGCGCTTATGATGATGCCATCCGTCATGCCATTACCAAGCTGAGCCTGCTGCATTTCACTTCTACCGCCGAGCACCGGCAACGGGTGATCCAGCTGGGGGAGCATCCTGACCGAGTGTACAACGTTGGTGCCATTGGGCTTGACCATTTGCAGCGCAGCGACATGATGTCTGTGGCCGAGCTGTCAACGTCATTAGGCTTTGCGCTTGAGCGGCCCTATTTCCTGGTGACCTATCACCCGGTGACGCTGGCGTCCGAGCCTGCCAGGGCTTCCTTTGAGCAGTTACTACAGGCCCTGGATTCTTTTCCTGAGCATCAGGTGATTCTGACCTACCCCAATGCCGATGACGGTGGCCGTGACATTATTCCTCTGCTGGAGGCCTATGCCAGTGAGCAAGACAGCCGGGTACTGGCGATCCCCTCCCTAGGGCAACAGCGTTATCTGAGTGCGGTCAAGCACGCCGCCGCCGTGGTGGGGAATTCATCCAGTGGCCTGATTGAAGTGCCCTCATTTGGCGTGCCAACGGTCAATATTGGCGCCCGCCAGCGCGGTCGGCTGGCAGCAAACAGCGTGCTGCATTGCGACGCCATCACCCCTGCGATTGTTGACGCGCTGCAGGTGGCGCTGGCAGCAGATGTTAGTCAAGTACGAAACCCGTACGGTCAAGGCAATGCCAGTCAGTCTATTGTCAATACACTCAAGGCGGCGGAGTTGTCCGTGATTAAAACCTTCTACGATATCCACAAGGAAAGCTGCGCATGATCAAGATTATCGCGGAAGCGGGCGTTAACCATAACGGCAGTGCCGAGCTGGCTTTTAAACTGGTGGACGCGGCTCATGCTGCCGGTGCCGATATTGTCAAGTTTCAGACTTTCAAAGCTAAACATCTGGTCACCAAGACAGCACAGCAAGCAGAATACCAAACCCGGAATACCGGTGTAGCAGAGTCTCAGTTTGATATGCTCAGCCGGTTAGAACTGGGTTTCGATACTCATAAAGCATTAATCGCTCGTTGTAATGAGTTGGGCATCAAGTTCCTGTCCACGGCGTTTGACTCCGAAAGCCTGCTCTTTCTGGTTAAAGAGCTGGGTCTGACCACCCTGAAAATTCCGTCTGGTGAGTTGACCAACGCGCCTTTTGTGTTGGAGCATGCCCGCACTGGCTGTGATCTGATTGTCTCTACCGGCATGGCCAGTCTCGCCGAGGTGGAAGCCGCGTTGGGCGTTATCGCCTTTGGTCTTACAGTGGATGAAGAGACTGAGCCTGGTGAGCAGGCCTTCGCTGAAGCTTATGCCAGTGAAGCTGGCCGAGCGGCGCTGAAGGGCAAAGTCACCCTGCTGCACTGCACTACCGAATACCCGGCACCCATGAATGAAATCAACCTGCGGGCCATGCACACCATGGCCACCGCCTTTGGGTTGACGCCGGGCTACTCCGATCACAGCGCGGGGATCACCATTCCCATCGCTGCGGCTGCACTGGGCGCTCGCTTGATTGAAAAGCACTTCACACTCGACAAGAACATGGAGGGGCCGGATCACCAGGCCTCTCTGGAGCCCGGTGAGCTGGCCGCCATGGTGCAGGCTGTTCGCGATGTGGAGCTGGCCCTTGGCGATGGCATCAAGGGGCCTCAACCCTCTGAAGTCAAGAACAAGGCCGTGGCACGCAAGAGTCTGGTGGCCGCGGCCCCCATCCGCACCGGTGAGCTGTTTACAGAACGCAATCTAGCTGTTAAACGCCCCGGAGATGGTCTTTGTCCCTATGGCTACTGGACCTGGCTGGGGAAACCGGCGGGGCGCGATTATCAGGAAGGGGAGCTGATCCGTGACTAGGCCGCTGGTGATCCTGGGGGCTGGTGGACATGCGGCCGGTCTTGCAGAGATCCTGAAAAAACAGGGGCGCTCGTTGCTGGGGGTGGTGTCCCCTCATCCGCTGGCGCCTCGTGGTCCTCTGGCAGATGTGCCTTATATCGACGGTGATGAGCGCTTGCTGGCCCAGTTCGGCCCGGAGCAGGTGGAGCTGGTGAACGGTGTGGGGGCCCTGCCAGGCAAAGACCTGAACTGGACGCTGTTTCAGCGGTTTACCGGCCTGGGTTATCGTTTTGCTTCGGTGATATCACCTCATGCCATCCTTTCCGAGTATGTCACCCTGGGACAGGGCGTTCAGATTATGGCCGGAGCCATTGTCCAGACAGGGGTGCAGATCGGTGACAATACCTTGCTTAATACCGGCTGCGTTGTCGAACATGACTGTCGCCTGGGTGCCCACAATCATCTGGCCCCAGGGGCAACTCTGAGTGGCGGTGTCACCACGGGCCACCGTGTTCATGTCGGCACTGGTGCCACTATTATTCAGGGACTGACCATCGGTGAGCGAGCAGTGATTGGTGCCGGGACCACCATAGCCAGAGACGTGCCGGCTCACCAGACCCTTATCCCTGCCCGCAGCCGTATTCTCAGTTAAGGATTTGAAATGACAGAGTGGAGTAACGTCGTCCTGACAACAGGGGCGAGCATTCGAGACGCCATGCGTGTCATTGACCGGGCCGCCCTGCGTATTGCCCTGGTATGTGACGAGCAACAGCGTTTGCAAGGCACGGTAACGGACGGCGATATTCGCCGTGGCCTGCTGGTGGACTGCAATATGGATGACCCGGTCGCCCGGGTCATGAATTCCCAGCCCAAAACCGCCAGGATAACCGACTCACGCACCCAGTGTTTGAAGATCATGGATAAATATGATCTGCTAGCCCTACCGGTGGTGAACGAGTGGGGAGAGCTGTTGGGACTGGAAACCCTGCACCATGCCCTGCAACCTACAAAACGGGACAATCCAGTGTTCATCATGGCCGGTGGTTTTGGCACCCGGTTACGCCCGTTGACCGATCACTGCCCCAAGCCCATGCTGCCGGTAGGAGAAAAGCCCATGCTGGCGCACCTGATCGACCGTTTTATTCAGCTGGGTTTTCACCGGTTTTATATCTCTACCCACTATATGCCGGAGCAGATCCGCGACTACTTTGGTGATGGCAGTCAGCTGGACGTGAGCATCCGCTATGTTCATGAAGAGACTCCGCTGGGCACCGGCGGCGCCTTGGGGTTGTTGCCCAATGATCTACCCCAGTTGCCACTGATTATGATGAATGGCGATGTGCTGACCAAGGTCGATTTTACTCATTTGCTTGCTCACCATGAACAGCAAGGGTTCGATGCCACCATGTGTGTACGCGAGCTGGAGCATCAGGTGCCCTTTGGGGTGATAGAGAGCAAGGATTTGTTGATCACTGGTATGGTGGAAAAGCCGACTTATCGTTACCGCATCAATACGGGTATTTACGTGCTCAGCCCTGACTGTGTAGCCTCAGTTAAGACAGGTGTGCAAATCGACATGCCAACCCTGCTAGAGCTCCGAATGGAGCAGCAAAAAAAAGTTGGAATTTATACCAGTCATGATTACTGGCTTGATATCGGCCGAATGACTGATTATCAAAAAGCTCAGGCTGATATTCACAACTTCAATTGAAATTAAATTATGAGAAAAATTGCAGTAATTGGTTTAGGTAATATCACTGTAAGGCATAGAAAAAACATAAGATTACTGTTCCCTGAGGCAACTATCTATGCAATGTCCGCCAGCGGTCGAACCCCTAGTGAACATGTTTGTAATGCGAATAAAATTGTATCAAGAGTAGATGAGCTAGTAGCAGAAAAGATTGATTTCGCTATCGTGGCTTCGCCTGCACCACTTCATGTTGCTCATGCACTGCCGTTGATTAAGAATAATATTCCAGTGCTGATTGAGAAGCCTGTTGCAACTAATATTTATGATGTTGATGCTTTAATTGAAGCGTCAAAACAGTATGAAACACCCGTTGCTGTAGGTTACTGCATTCGCTACTTACCCTCTGCTCAGAAAATGCTTCATTTACTGAAAAATAAAAAGCTAGGAAAACTATATAATGCTTTTATTGAAGTAGGGCAATACTTACCATCTTGGCGGCCGTCAAAAAATTATATGGATAGCGTGTCAGCAAATGCTCATCTTGGAGGTGGAGCGTTATTTGAACTCAGTCATGAGCTGGATTACAGCCGCTGGATGCTAGGTGAGTTTGACGTTAAGGCTGCAATTCTTCGTTCATCCGACATATTAAAACTGGATGTTGAGGATAGTGTTGATGTGCTGGCAGTTTCAGAACAAGGTGTAGTAGCCAACTTCCATATGGATTTTCTTCAGCGAAAAGCTTATCGCCGTTGCCGTTTTATAGGGAGTGAGGGTGCGTTAGAGTGGGATGCTATTAATAACAGCATTACTCTGACTACAGAGGGTGGCACACAGTATTTATATAACGAACCTGAATGGGACAAAAATGGTATGTACCTTGACATGATTAGTGACTTTGTTTCCTTGGCTGAAGGTAAAATAAATCAGTGTATACCACTGGAAGATGCTAAAAAAACAGTGTCATTGATTGAAGATATTAAATCTAAGTATGTGTCAGGGTGTTGATGAAATGAGAAATTTCTGTTTTATCTTTGCACGAGGCGGCTCCAAGGGATTACCTAGGAAAAATATAAAGCTACTGAATGGTAAGCCCTTGCTTCAATATTCTATTGATACAGCGTTAGCTTGTTCGTCCATCGAGCAGGTTTTTGTATCTACTGATGATCCTGATATTGCTAGGGTCGCCAAAAATAGTGGAGCTTGTGTTATAAAAAGGCCATCTGAATTGGCTACAGATAGTAGCCCTGAATGGTTGTCGTGGCGGCATGGAATAGAATGGGCTCGTGAACACTTTGGTAATTTTGATCACTTTGTTAGTCTGCCTGCTACTAGTCCGCTTCGTAGTGTTGAAGATGTGGAATCAGCAATTAAACAACGTTTGCAACAACAAGCCGATATTTGCATTAGTGTAACACCTTCCAATCGTAGTCCTTTTTTTAATATGGTCAAAAAGGATGCTCAAGGATATCTGAGTCTTGTCAATCCGCCTGAAGGAGAAGTTAGCCGGCGGCAGGACGCACCTGATGTTTTTGATATTACAACCGTTGTATACGTAGCTAAGCCTGATTTTGTCATAAGTAATTATGGCATTTTCTCTGGTAAAGTGACCAGTATTGAAGTACCTAAAGTGCGAGCAATAGATATCGATGACATTTATGATTTTAAATTAGCCGAAGCTATTTTATCGGAGTGCTAACTAGGTTATGGAAAAGCTACTAAGTCATAAAAAAATACTGGTTGCAGGAGCTGGTGGTTTACTCGGTAGCCACTTAGTACCAGAGCTGTTAAAACAAGGTGCTGAAGTTATTGCTGCAGATGTGAATGTTGATACCATGTCAACGCGTTTACAGCAAAAAAATATAGAGTCAGGTAATATTGAGCTGGTTGAGTTGGATGTGACTAATGAGACTGATGTGAAAACATTTTTCTCTAAACGTAATAGTTTGACTGGCGCGGTGAATGCTACCTATCCCCGAAATCAGCAATATGGAGCACACTTCTTTGATGTGTCCATGGCTAGTTTTAATGAAAATTTATCACTGCATCTAGGTAGTTCTTTTTTATTTACACAACAATGTGCTGCCTATTTCAAGGAACGACAACAGCCATTTTCGTTAGTTAATGTGTCATCCGTTTATGGTGTGGTCGCGCCTAAGTTTGAAATTTATAAAAATACGTTAATGACCATGCCAGTTGAGTATGCCACGATCAAGTCAGCATTGCTTCACCTAAATAAATATGTTGTTAAGTATGTGAGTGATAGTCGTTTTCGTATTAATTGCATCAGTCCAGGCGGTATTTTTGATCACCAGCCAGAATCATTTCTTGAAGCTTACAAAACGAAAACTAATGGAACAGGGATGCTGGATGTTAATGATATGGTTGGCTCGGTGATTTTTTTACTTTCTGATGCGTCCCGTTATGTGACTGCTCAGAACATTGTTGTTGATGACGGTTTTAGTCTTTAACTTTTAGAGTGCTCTTTATTTAATTTCTTAGTGTGTTAGGAGTGGTTATGATTTATTGTAAGAAATGTGTAATGCCATCAACTAGACCGGGTATTTCTTTTGACTCGTCAGGTGTTTGCTCTGCTTGTAGAACTTATGAAGGCAGAGTAAATGTTGATTACAAAAAGCGGTGGGATGAACTTCATTCATTGTGTGATAAATATAGAGGGATGAATGGACCTGGTGGTTATGACTGTATGATCGCGGTGAGTGGAGGTAAAGACAGTCATTATCAGGTTCATGTAATGAAAGAGCTAATGGGAATGAATCCATTGTTAGTTTCTGTAGAAGATAACTTCCCGATGACAGAGGCTGGTAAGCATAATATTAAGAATATATCAGAAGAGTTTGGTTGTGATATTATTAGCATGAAGCCTAATATAAAGGCACAAAAAAAAGTGATGCGATATACTTTTGAAAAGTATGCTAAGCCGACATATTTTGTAGACAGGTATATTTACACTTATCCTCTTCATATGGCTGTTAAGTTTAATACACCTTTGTTGGTCTATGGAGAAAATGTTAGTTTTGAATATGGTGGAGAATATGCAGAAGAAACATATTCCGCTAAGAATCAGATAAAAAATGGTGTTGCTAGTGGTATTTCAAAGGAAGAGCTCATTGCTGCCGGAGTTACACCAAGTGAGTTAAACTTTTTCGATTCACCCTCTGAAGTTGAATTGGAGAAAATAGACCCCATATATTTGGGCTACTTTGTTGAATGGAATAGCGTCCGCAATTACAACTTTGCTAAAAGTAGAGGGTTTCATGATTTAACGCATGAATGGACCAGAACTAATCATGTTGAGAGTTATGATCAGGTGGATAGTCGAGCCTATCTTGTCCATCCATGGTTAAAGTATCCTAAGTTCGGACATGCTTTTGCGACTGACTATGCATCTAGGCTGGTCAGATATGGAGAAATAACAAGGGATGAAGCTATCTTATTGGTGAAAAGACATGATCATGCCATTGATCCTTTGGCAGTAAGAGACTTTTGTGAGTTCTTGGGTTACAGAGAGTCTGAGTTTTATAGTATCGTTGATGGATTTTATAACCTAGATTATTTTAAACGTGATGACAATGGATGCTGGAGTTTAATTTCTAGTATTGCATGACGTAAGATTGATTTGAGAGCCTTCTAAATGAAGGAGGCTCTTGAATACACTGAGATAGTCTTATGATTAAGATTTTTTTGTTATGTAGCGCAACAACGTTTATATCATTTTTGTTTGTTTTGCTTTTTCCCGCAGTACCAGTTATAGAAAATAAGATTTTCTTGTTTCTTTCTAATCTTGCTTTTTTATCTGTTGTGTTTTCTTTCTCTGTTCCTTCATATTTCTTTATGAAGTGTACTGCTCGAAGCAAGTTTAGTAGTGTTAACTGTGGTTCTGGAGTTATAGCATATCCGAGTGTTAAAGCTCCTATCTATTTAGGGTGGCTATCCCTCATTGGGCTTTTTTTTATAGCTTTTGATAGGGTTTACTTAAGAGGTATCGATTATACGCAAGAGTTACGGGCTGCTCGCTATGAATGGTTGGATAGTGTAGGAGGGGGGGGGATTGGTATCTTGGGGAATCTTTTAATTCCACTAGCTTATATTTCTGTTTTTTATATTGTTAGGAATTATGAGTATATAGGAAATAAAGCAACATCCTTCTTAATTTTGTCAAGTTTCTTTTCCATCTTGGGACATGCTTTTCTTAATGGTGGACGCAGCAATATACTTCTTCTTTTTTTAGTGGTTTATATATCCTTTGTTACAAAGGTTAATATTTTCAGTCGTGTTTCAAAAAAGGCACTACTGATATCATCGATAATATCGATAATATCCTTTTACTATGTTTCAGAAATTGTGGCATCAAGTGCAACTATAGGTGATGTTAATGTACAGGAGTTGCTCCGGCTTGGTGTATTGGAAATGTATGCTGTGCCAAATGATTACTTATTTGATGCCGAGCTTCCATCTTATCTTTCGGTTTTTCTTTATTGTGTTGCTTATCTTTTTCATGGTCAATGGACTGCTCAAGTTGTTTATGATTTACAAGTGAAAGAAGGTTTTCACTCTATTGTGTCTACACCGACTGTTTTGCTGGATAAGCTAGGCTTAATTGATTTGGGGTTGACGGAGAGGGCGTTCTCTGATACCGGGGTGTTTGTTGCTTTGCCAGGTTCTTTGTATTATGATTTTGGTTGGTTTGGATTTTTTTTATACTCCGCAGTTTTAGGTTTCATTTTCGGATTTTCAGTTTACTGGGTTAAGTCTGGATGTTATTTAAGTTGGTTTAAGGCTGTATTGATATTTTTATCATTCTCTATTGTTATTCTTTCGCCAATATTGCCAGCATATGGATTTAGCTACTTTTCTTTCATTATTTTTTCTTTTTTTCTTACGTTTATATTAAATAAACTTTTCATGAGAAGAAATATTTATTTTTGATTAGAGGTGAACATGAATATCGGATATGCAATGCTCTATCCTTACAGGGGTAGTGTTCATAATATGATTTACATTTCGAAGTTATTTGAAGCTGAAGGGCATGAGAATTTCTTTTTGAAATGTAACGCCTCGGTTCCTCATTGTTATAATCGACTTATAAAGGGGACCAGTAAGCTTCTTGAATGTTCCAAATGTTATCTTGGTGGCGTTGATACATTCCCTGTTAAAAATATATCTAGCATAGATCCAAAAGTAAGAAAAGAAATTGACAGTGATCTTTTTTATGAAATTGTTTCTTCAACTTCTTTTAGTTTACATAGGATAGAAACTGATGAAGATTGTCTGTCTTCAGAGGTGTTATATACTCAGCAGAAGTTGAAACCATTAGCCGAGATCGTTTATGAGAATGCTTGTAAGTGGATAGATGAAAATAAATTGGATCTTGTCTTTATTTTTAATGGTCGCTTGGATATGCCTAGGGCTGTACTTAAAGCGTGTGAGAGTAAAGGCGTAGATTTTGTTACGTTTGAGGCTTCTTATCCAGGTGTGGCTCTTGAAGTTAATGATGACTGTCGTTCATTGAAAACCTTGCACTCTATTGCAAGAAAATATAAAGATCTACCTCTTGCAGAACATCAAGCAGCATATGCTGGCGATATTGCTGTAAAAATGTTGAACAAAAAAAATCTTGTCTGGCGTTTGTATAATGAAAACCCTGAAGTTGCAAAGTGGCCTATTAATCGTAACTTGAAGGTTTTGATAGTTCCAAGTAGTAACCATGAATTCAAAGGTGTGGACGCTTGGACTCCTGAATGGAAGCACCCTCTTGATGGTGTTGAAAAGGTGATTGAGAGGCTTGGAGCATCCTTTGAAGATTGTGTAATTCGAGCCCACCCAAACTGGAATGAAAGTATTGGTGTGTCTAAAGATGGATATAAGTCTGAACGAGTTTATGAAAGTTGGGCCAAGGAAAAAGGCGCATATATAATACCAAGTAGCAGTATCTATAATACTAATGATCTGATGAGAGAGGCTGACTACATTATAGTTCAATACGGAACTGCAGGTATAGAGGGTGCACTTTTAGGGAAGAAAGTTATTGGTCTTTCTCCTTCTTGGTATAGTGAGTCTGATATTTCTATTCAGATTCATAGTGAAAGAGATCTTGATAAGTTAAATGGATTGGACGATTTCGACTCTGAGTTGGTGGTTAGAAATGCATTTAGGTTTCTGTATGTTTTTCATAAAAGATTTCCTCAATATGCAAGTAATATCCAACCCTTAAATATTTATGAGAACGAGTACCGAGTAGGCGCCAGCATTGAAAAGATATTGAGGGCCGTAAGTGAGAACAAGTTTGATGCCGATGACCAAAGCTTTGGTGAATCCACTTGTCATGAGTCTACACTTGTACAGCGGTTTATGGAAGGGGATGTGGCCTGTTTTAATCTTGCAGATGAAGCTGGCCACGAGAGTTTTAAGATTGAGAGGAAGTTTCATTATCGATGGATTGATGGCTTTAGACGCTTATTTAAAGGAGGGGATAGGTGATCTTTCAAGTTAACTTTTTGTATTTTCTAATTTGGTGTCTGACTCGATGTTTCATAAAAAAATCCTTTTAATTACTGGCGGCACAGGCTCCTTCGGCAATGCCGTTCTGAACGGCTTTCTGGATACCGATATATCCGAGATCCGCATTTTCAGCCGGGACGAGAAAAAGCAGGATGATATGCGTAAAAAATACGCTCATCCCAAGCTCAAGTTTTACATCGGCGATGTGCGGGATTATCAGAGTGTGTTGAACGCTACTCGTGGTGTTGATTACATTTTTCATGCAGCGGCGCTTAAGCAGGTGCCTTCCTGCGAATTTCACCCCATGGAAGCGGTTAAAACCAATGTGCTGGGCACCGAGAATGTGCTGGAAGCAGCCATTCAAAATGAAGTCAAGCGAGTGGTATGCCTGAGCACCGACAAGGCCGTTTATCCCATCAATGCCATGGGTATTTCCAAGGCGATGATGGAAAAGGTGATGGTGGCCAAGTCCCGTAACGTGGACAGCAGCAAAACCGTGATATGTGGTACCCGCTACGGCAACGTAATGGCATCGCGCGGCTCGGTTATTCCTCTGTTTGTTGACCAAATACGTGCCGGCAAGCCGCTGAGCATTACCGATCCCAACATGACCCGCTTTATGATGACTCTGGCGGATGCGGTGGATCTGGTGCTTTACGCCTTTGAGCATGGCAACAATGGCGATTTGTTTGTGCAGAAGGCGCCGGCGGCCACCATAGAGACCCTGGCCAGAGCCATTACCAGCCTGCTGGAGCAGCCGGATTATCCCATTCAGGTCATTGGCACCCGTCATGGCGAAAAGCTGTATGAGGCTCTGCTCAGCCGGGAAGAAATGGCCTGCGCCGAGGATCTGGGCGGCTATTACCGGGTTCCGCCCGATCTGCGCGACCTTAACTACGGCAAGTTTGTGGAGCAGGGCGAAGAAAAAATCTCTCACACCGAAGATTACAACTCCCACAACACCGAACGCTTGAATGTGGCCGGCATGCAGAAGCTGCTGCTCAAGCTGGAATTTATCCGTTCTCTGCAGCAGGGTGAATACATCAACCCGGAGGAATAAGCATGCGTGTGCTCATAACCGGCGCCAATGGCTTTGTGGGACAGAATCTGGTGGCTCACCTTGGTGAGCGGGACGATGTCACCCTGGTGCCCTTCACCCGTGAGCATCGGCTGGCCGACTTGCCGGCGTTGCTTGAAGGGGTGGACTTTGTGTTCCACCTGGCCGGCGTTAACCGGCCGCAGGATCCTGCCGAGTTTGCCAGCGGCAATGCCGATCTTACCCTCAGCCTGTGCCAGGCCATTCGTGAGACCGGCCGGCAAATACCGGTGCTTTATACGTCTTCCATTCAGGCCGGGCAGAATAACCCTTACGGTGAAAGCAAACGCCAGGCCGAGCAGGCGCTGCTGGAGCTGGCGGATCAGCATGGCTGCGCTGTGCACCTGTTCCGCCTGCCCAATGTATTCGGTAAATGGGCCAGGCCCAACTACAACTCGGCGGTAGCCACCTTCTGCCATAACATCAGCCGTGATCTGCCCATTCACATTAACGATCCCGCAGCCGAAATTCGGCTGGTGTATATCGATGATGTCATTCGCCATTTTGTGGCGGTAATGGAAGGACGACTGACCGGCAACCCCTTTATTGAGGTAGCACCGGAGTACCACATTACCGTGGGTGAACTGGCCACACAATTGCAGCGCTTTCGCGACAGCCGCGATACGCTGGTTACCGAACGAGTAGGCACTGGCCTGGTTAGGGCGCTCTACTCCACCTATCTCAGCTATTTACCACCAGAGAACTTCACCTATCCGGTGCCCAAATACGGTGATGAACGTGGCGTGTTTGTGGAGATGCTTAAAACTCCCGATGCCGGCCAGTTTTCGTTTTTTACCGCACACCCCGGCATTACCCGTGGTGGCCACTATCACCATTCCAAAACCGAGAAGTTTCTGGTGATCAAGGGCAAGGCTTGTTTTCGTTTCCGCCATATTATGAGCGGCGAGTTTTATGAGTTGTTCACCAGCGGTGAGCAGCCGGAAATTGTGGAAACCGTGCCGGGCTGGACTCACGACATTACCAATGTGGGTAACGATGAAATGGTGGTCATGCTGTGGGCCAATGAAATATTTGACCGCGAAAACCCGGACACCTATGCCTGTCCCGTAGGCACTCAGGCCTGAGTAAGTAAAACCAGGAATAATAATGAACAAGTTAAAAGTCATGACTGTAGTGGGCACCCGCCCCGAGATCATTCGTCTTTCCCGCGTGCTGGCGGCGTTGGATGAGCATTGTGAGCATATTCTGGTGCACACTGGTCAGAACTACGATTACGAGCTGAATGAAATCTTTTTCAATGACCTGGGTATTCGCAAGCCGGACCATTTTCTTAATGCGGCCGGTGCCAGCGGTGCCGAGACCATAGGCAACGTGATTATCGCGGTAGACAAGGTGCTGGCAGAAGTGCAGCCCCAGGCACTGCTGGTGCTGGGCGATACCAACAGCTGTATGGCGGTGATCCCGGCCAAGCGCCGCAAGATCCCCACCTTCCATATGGAGGCAGGCAACCGTTGTTTCGACATGCGGGTGCCGGAAGAGATCAACCGCCGGATTGTGGATCACACCGCCGACATTAACCTTACCTACAGCACCATTGCCCGCGACTATCTGCTGCGCGAAGGGCTGGAGCCGGACCGGGTGATCAAAACCGGCAGCCCCATGTTTGAAGTGTTGAATTATTACCGGGATGGCATAGAGGCTTCGGACGTGCTGGAGCGGCTGGAGCTGGAAGCTGACAAGTTCTTTGTAGTAAGTGCGCACCGGGAAGAGAACGTCGACTCCGATAAAAACTTTCTCAAGCTGGTGAACATCCTTAACACAGTAGCCGAGCAGTTTGGCTACCCGGTGATTGTGTCTACCCATCCGCGCACTCAAAAACGGGTAGATGCCATGAACGTTACGTTTCATGCCAATGTGCAGCTGCTCAAGCCGCTGGGCTTTAAGGATTACAACAAGTTGCAGCTCTCTGCCAAAGCAGTTCTGTCCGACAGTGGCACCATCAATGAGGAATCTTCCATTCTTAACTTTCCGGCGCTGAATATTCGTGAAGCCCACGAACGTCCGGAAGGCATGGAAGAAGCCGCCGCCATGATGGTGGGCCTGGAGCTGGACAGGGTGTTGCAGGGCCTGAAAATCCTGGAAAGCCAAAGCAGGGGAGAAACGCGCAGCCTGCGCCTGGTGGCCGACTACAGCATGCCCAACGTGGCCGATAAGGTGGTTCGGATCATCCACAGCTACCGGGATTATGTCATGCGTACCGTGTGGAAGCAGTACTGATGACCCGTAAGCCCGTTAAAGTGGCTGTTATTAATCGCAGCTTTTGGCCGGTATACCCTGTGATAGGCGAAGCCCTTTTACGATTTGCGGAAGGTGCGTCGACCAAGGGGCACTCTGTTTCTGTGATTATGCAGGATCATGCTGGCATCAAGGCCAGGCTGGCGAAAGAGAAGCGCGGTAAGGGGGTACGCTTTTACCCGGCCAAAGCCTTAACCACTTCGGCCAGTGGTGTTTTGCTCAGGGCATTTGATGCCGTTTTTTTCATGTTTTGGGTGCTGGCGGTGTTGCTTTGGATCAGGCCACAAAAAGTTTATGTCTCTACAGATCCGCCTGTTGTGGTTCCGTTTATAGTCATGCTTTACAGCCGCCTGTTTGGTGCTGAATATATTTACCATCTGCAGGATATTCATCCGGAAGCCGCGAACGTTGTTATACCGGTTAACAAGTGGGTGTATAAAACTCTGCTTAAAATGGACGCATTGACCATGCGCAAGGCAAAGTGCCTGATCACCATTACCGAGCAGATGGCAACCGAAATTCAAGCGCGCTCGGGAACAACTGTTCCCATACATATACTGGACAATCCGGCAGTCTCATTCGACGGCATTGATACAACCAAACCTAAAATCTCAGGGTTCTCCTTTTGTGGTAATGCCGGAAGATTGCAGCGAATACCTTTGGTACTGAATGCAATAGAGACGTACCTTGTCCGGGGAGGCCAGCTTGCATTCAGCTTTGCAGGTGGTGGCGTATATGCAGATCTCCTGAAAGCCTTTTCTGAAAGGTTCGAGCACTTTCATTACCATGGGCAGGTTACTCCCACAGAGGCAGCGCAGATTAATGCGGATTACTCCTGGGCCTTGCTGCCTATTGAAGATGATGTAACAAGGTTTGCTTTTCCCAGCAAGTCATCATCCTATGTTTTCTCAGGTGCAAATATACTGGCCGTTTGTGGTGAACATACGGGGGTGGCCCAATGGGTGAAGGAAAATCGCGTGGGCCTGGTTGTACAACCGGAAGTTGAAGCATTGGCTGGTATTTTCTCGGACATTGAAAGTGGTGTTGTGAATGAGGCCGGTGATCAAAATGCAAGAGAAATACTGAAGGCCAGGCTCAGGTTTGAAGTGTTTGTTGATGCGCTGGACAAGATAGTGCTGGAGTAACATGAATTTATTACTAACAGGCGCCACGGGCTTTCTGGGCTCCCGGCTTACTGAAGTACTGCATTCCAGGCCGGATATTAACCTGGCCGCAGCTGTGCGCCGCCATGCTGAAATACCGGCTTCTCGCATCGTGCAAGTGCCCGGCCTGAATGCCAACACCAACTGGTCTACAGCCCTGGCGGATCAACAAGTCATTATTCACGCCGCTGCCCGCGCTCATATTATGAAAGACGAAGTGGCCGATCCGCTGGCGGAATATCGCAAGGTGAATGTGGAGGGCACGCTTAACCTTGCCCGGCAGGCAGCCAAGGCCGGAGTGAAGCGCTTTATCTTTATCAGCTCCATCAAGGTGAATGGTGAGCAAACACCATTGGGTCAGCCCTTTACCGCAGAAGATGCGGCGGCACCGGAAGATGCCTATGGCATTTCCAAGCATGAAGCCGAACAGGGTCTGCAGCAACTGGCCGCCGAAACCGGCATGGAGGTGGTGATTATTCGCCCGCCGCTGGTTTATGGGCCGGGCGTTAAAGGCAATTTTGCCAGCATGGTCAAGCTGGTTGAAAAAGGCCTGCCTTTGCCACTGGGGGCCATTAATAACCAGCGCTCGCTGGTGGCGCTGGATAATCTGGTTGACCTTATTATCACCTGCATTGATCATCCTGCGGCGGCTAATCAGGTGTTTTTGGCCGGCGACGGAGAAGATTTGTCGACCACGGAGCTGTTGCGCGGGGTGGCCCAGGCGGCGGGCAAGCCGTGCCGGTTGCTGCCGGTGCCGGCGGGCTTGCTGCAGACTGGGGCCACTCTGCTGGGCAAAAAAGCCATGGCACAGCGGTTGCTGGGTTCGCTGCAGGTGGATATTTCCAAGGCTCGCGAGTTATTGGGCTGGACGCCGCCGCTGTCGGTGGAACAAGGATTAAAAAGGTGTTTTGATGATTCGGTTGTTTGATATTGTATTTTCACTGCTGGGGCTGGTGTGCGGCTTTCCGGTGCTGCTGTTGCTTACCGTTATCGGATTGTTTGATACCGGCTCGCCCATTTTCCGCCAGGTGCGGGTGGGGCGCCATCAACAGCCGTTTACCCTGGTGAAGTTTCGTACCATGAAGGTGGATACCGCTTCCGTGGCCAGTCATCTGGCGAGTGCCTCTTCCATTACCAGGTTTGGTCACTTTTTACGCCGTACCAAGCTGGATGAACTGCCCCAGCTATGGAATGTGCTGAAAGGCGACATGAGCTTGGTGGGACCACGCCCCGGCCTGTTTAACCAGGAAGAGCTCACAACCGCCCGTGCTGCTCACGGTGTGTATGACGTGCGCCCCGGCATTACCGGCCTGGCACAGGTAAACGAAATTGATATGTCCACCCCCGAGTTGCTGGCCGAAACCGATCAAAAAATGATCCAGTCACTTACCGTGAAAGATTATTTTCGTTATATCCTGATGACGGTGTCGGGCAAGGGCAGCGGCGACAGGGTCACTTGAGTGTTGAGTTTTTAGTGGTGAATGTTGAGTTTTATTAGTGTTGAGTTTTTAGTGGTGAACGGCGTTTTTCAAGGTAGTTGTCGCGTTCTTCATTTTACGCGGCTGCTTTTTGTGTTTCGTCCAATCGCTCTGGGTTGAGTGCCACATCTCCTGCCGGCGTCCAGTTGCGTGTTGTTCCTGACCACCGCTCTGGACGCCTCGCTTTAGCTCGTTGATACACGGCATGGCGTTCTTTCAGCAGGGCTATATCTTCTCCCTGATGACGCTGAACGGGCGTCACATACTGAATGCGGCTGTGCCGATGTTCATGGTTGTACCAGGCAACGAACTGCTGTATCCAGAGCCGGGTTTCATCCAGACTGCTAAACCCTGACGTTGGCCAGAGCGGGCGGTACTTCAGCGTTCGGAACAATGACTCTGAGTAAGGGTTATCGTCACTGACCCGCGGCCGGCTGCGTGAGGGTGTCACGCCAAGCTCTTCCAGTTTGGCCAGCATGGTCGATGACTTCATCGGACTACCGTTGTCCGAGTGCAGCACCAGCGGCTTTCGGAAGCACTGCTCGGCCATCACGGTCCGCTGCATCAGCTCGGCAGCATAGGCTCCACTCTCGCGGCCATGGACTTCCCAACCCACGATTTTACGGCTGTAAATGTCTTCTATCATGTACAGGTAATAGAACTGCCCACGCACGCTGGACGGACAGTAAGTAATATCCCATGACCAGACCTGCTTCGGAGCCGAGGCGATGTAAGTCGTTGGTCGAGCCAGCTTGCGAGGCGCTCGGGCTCGACCGCGACGATGCAGCTGATGATGCGCCTTCAACACGCGGTAGAAGGTCGGCTCGGAAGCCAGATAGATACCCTTGTCGGCCAGTCGCGGAACTATCTGCCCCGGAGGCAAGCTCGCGTATTCCGGCTGATTGCATACTTCCAGGATCTGTTGTTGTTCAGCTGTACTGAGCCGATTTGCTGGTGCCGGTCTGATGGCAGAAGGACGCCCATCGGCACACAACTCACCAGTTCGTGTCCAGCGTTGCAACGTACGGATACTGATCCCCAGCTCGCGACAGGCCATTTCTTTGCGTGCTCCGGCCCGCATCGCTTCCTCAATCAGCGCCACAGCGTGTTGGCGATCTGAGACGCTGAT
>NZ_QAGM01000058.1 GCF_003049725.1 Oceanimonas marisflavi | reverse complement strand
ACCGTTCCACTACGCCTCAAGCTGCTTAAGGGCTGGCCCCCGTTCGCTCGCCGCTACTAAGGGGATCTCGGTTGATTTCTTTTCCTCGGGGTACTTAGATGTTTCAGTTCTCCCGGTTCGCCTCGCTGTGCTATGTATTCACACAGCGATACTCTACAAAGTAGAGTGGGTTTCCCCATTCGGACATCACGGGCTCAAGCGCTTCTTACCAGCTCACCCGTGCTTAACGCAGGTTAGCACGTCCTTCATCGCCTCTGACTGCCAAGGCATCCACCGTGCACGCTTAGTCACTTAACCATACAACCCCAAGAAGTGTGTCAGTCCAAAGACCGGTACACTCATGAAGGCGGTACGCATCATGTGACTGATGCTTACAACACATTTCGCCAAGAAGTTCCAAGACACTTGCAGTATCAAGAACTACTTTTATTCATCAGCTTTTTCCGAATTGTTAAAGAACAGAGTGTTTTAAGCTCTAAGATTTATGCTTTAAGAGATGTGTTTTCTCTTACAGCTTAAAGCTTATAGCTTATGGCTTATGGCTTATGGCTTTGGTTTAATGGTGGAGCTAAGCGGGATCGAACCGCTGACCTCCTGCGTGCAAAGCAGGCGCTCTCCCAGCTGAGCTATAGCCCCATTTAGCCGACGTGTTTTACCAAATCGCTGGCGAGACAAGGAATGAAGGGAGGACGTTTAGTTCACTAAACGACGAGCTTCATGACGCTGTATCGACAAGATTTGGTGGGTCTGAGTAGATTTGAACTACCGACCTCACCCTTATCAGGGGTGCGCTCTAACCAACTGAGCTACAGACCCAAAACTGTGCCTTGATGCTTTAGCACAAGGCCAATCGTCACTCTTTCATATCAAGCAAACTGTGTGAACACTCAACAGGCGTTGAGATTAAGGTAAGGAGGTGATCCAACCCCAGGTTCCCCTAGGGTTACCTTGTTACGACTTCACCCCAGTCATGAATCACTCCGTGGTAAACGCCCTCCCGAAGGTTAAGCTATCTACTTCTGGAGCAAC
>NZ_QAGM01000057.1 GCF_003049725.1 Oceanimonas marisflavi | reverse complement strand
GTTGCTCCAGAAGTAGATAGCTTAACCTTCGGGAGGGCGTTTACCACGGAGTGATTCATGACTGGGGTGAAGTCGTAACAAGGTAACCCTAGGGGAACCTGGGGTTGGATCACCTCCTTACCTTAATTCTCAGCGCCTGCTGAGTGTTCACACAGTTTGCTTGATATGCAGAGCGTCTTTGATAAAGGCGTGGTGGTTGGTTTGCCTATAGCCAGCCACACACCGAGTTAAGCCAACCAAGCCAAGTTCAACTACGGTTGTTCTTGCCGCTCGGGTTCGCGTAGCTCACCACTCGCCTTTACCAAAAAATCGTTGAAGCGCAGCTTCAACAACCGATTTTTTGGTCCCCTTCGTCTAGAGGCCTAGGACACCGCCCTTTCACGGCGGTAACAGGGGTTCGAATCCCCTAGGGGACGCCATCTTTAAAGCCGTAAGCTGTAAGCTTTACGCTGTAAGAGAAAACACATCTCTTAAAGCCTAAATCTTAGAGTTTAACGACTCTGCTCTTTAACAATTCGGAAAAAGCTGATGAATAAAAGTAGTTCTTGATACTGCAAGTGTCTTGGAACTTCTTGGCGAAATTTGTTGTAAGCATCAGTCACGATGCAAACAACTCCGCTTAGAAAAGTTGAGCTTTTTATGAGTGATTTCGACGCAGATTCTAGGCGTTGTTAGCGCGAGTCACCTGAGCATAGTCAACTATGTGATGGTGCGAGCGATAACAACAACGACGAAGATGCTAAGAAATAACCATAAAAAACACACTTTTTGGGGTTGTATGGTTAAGTGACTAAGCGTGCACGGTGGATGCCTTGGCAGTCAGAGGCGATGAAGGACGTGCTAACCTGCGTTAAGCACGGGTGAGCTGGTAAGAAGCGCTTGAGCCCGTGATGTCCGAATGGGGAAACCCACCAGACTTGTCTGGTATCGCTAGGTGAATACATAGCCTAGCGAGGCGAACCGGGAGAACTGAAACATCTAAGTACCCCGAGGAAAAGAAATCAACCGAGATCCCCTTAGTAGCGGCGAGCGAACGGGGGCCAGCCCTTAAGCAGCTTGAGGCGTAGTGGAACGGT
>NZ_QAGM01000056.1 GCF_003049725.1 Oceanimonas marisflavi | reverse complement strand
GTCACTCCCGCGAAGGCGCTGAGGGATCCCCAAAAAAATAGGCAGGCATGGTAGATTTTCTCTTTATTAATCGCCAAAAAAACAAAGAGTATCCGCCATGCCTGCCGTCCGCACAGTTTGCCATAATTTCTTCCGCCCCACCCTCTCTTCTTTCCATCAGGCCCGTACCAACACCCTGCTGTCCTGTGCCGAAGGGTTGATTGCTGGTAATACGCTTTCCTTGACGCGAATTGGTCGCCATCTTCCGGGAAAGGCCAAAGTGAAACACAAGATAAAGCGGGTCGACCGGTTTATCGGTAATAAAAAACTGCACGATGAGCATACCGCCATCAGCGCCGCGCTCGCTCGCCGCATCACGGCATGCCTGCCCAGCTGTGTCATTGCCATTGACTGGAGTGGCTGCTGCAGTCAGGACTTCCATGTATTACGCGCCAGTCTGGTGTATGACGGCCGAGGTCTGCCGCTGTTGAACCGGGTCGTGCCTTCTGAACGGCAGGAGCATACCGATGAGCATCAGCAGTTTCTGCTCGACCTTCAGAGCTTGCTAGGTACAGCGCGGCGCGTGGTGATTGTAACGGATGCCGGCTTCAAAACACCGTGGTTACGGCAGGTACGCGCATTGGGTTGGGAGTTTGTGGGGCGGGTTCGCGGACGTATCTACGGCAAGCTGGATAGCGAACAGGAATGGTACCCGGCAACGGGTCTGACACAACATGCCAGCGCTACGCCCGAGGCGCTGGGGCCCGGCCAGCTGGGCAAGTCAGTGAAGCGGCGTTGTTCGGTTTATTTCCATCAATATCATGGGCCAGCCAAGGGTCGACATAAAAAACGAGGCAAAAAGCAGCCGCTGTATCCGCAGGCGGAGGCACGTTACCGTGCGCTGGCCAAGGAGCCCTGGTTGTTGGTGACTTCGGATGAACATTTGAGCGCCAAAGAAGTCGTGTCCATCTACCAGACGCGCATGCAAATTGAGCAAAACTTCCGTGATGACAAGAGTCAACGCTACGGTTTTGGCTGGAGCAACAGCAAAACGCTCGGGGAAAAACGGATTGCGGTGTTGTGCCTGATTGCGCAGGTCGCCACGCTGATGCTGTGGCTGGTGGGATTCGAAGCGGAGCACCAAGGATGGCACCGGCGCTACCAAGCCAATACGGCGCAACGCCGGGTGCTGTCCTTTTTGACCTTGGGCAA
>NZ_QAGM01000055.1 GCF_003049725.1 Oceanimonas marisflavi | reverse complement strand
CAGGGCGGGAGCATACTTTGTTAATGAAATTTGAACGGGCAGATCGTCTGTGATCTAATCAGCGCTTCTTGCTAAAGGAGCCTGGCCATGACCCTGATCGAACACCTTACCCTTGTTGAAGAAACCCGTTCAGATATTAACCGAAAGCACGACTTGGTCGATGTCATGTTCCTGGTCATCAGTGCCATCATGGCCGGCGCTGAAGGCTGGCAAGACATTGAAACCTATGGGGATTCAAAAGCTGACTGGCTACGTCAGTACCGCCCCTTTGCCCATGGGATTCCCCGTCGGCATACCATCGCACGCATCCTCCGTTGCATCGTGATTGAGTCCTTGCTGGAAGCGTTGCTGAAGTGGGTCAATGAACATCGAACCCAACACGGCAAACCCATTATTGCTTTCGACGGCAAGGTATTGTGCGGGTCTTATCGCAACAACGCCGCCGAGGCCGTGCAGCTGGTCACTGCCTACGATACCGAAAACGGCCTGGTATTAAGCCAGAAAGCCACCCCATCCAAAAAGGGGGAGATCGCCACCGTCCGGGAAATGCTGGAGGTACTCAACCTCAAAGGCAGCGTGGTGACACTGGATGCCCTGCACTGTCAGCGGGAGACCCTGGAGAAGCTTCAGGATAAAAAAGCGCATGTCGTGGTGCAGGTAAAACACAATCAGCCCAAACTACGGAAAGCCGTCCAGTCGCAGTTCCAGGCCGTCTTCGATGCCGGTAAAGAGAAGGTGGTCGTCGAACACAAGGAAACCGGACATGGCCGTAAGGAAGAGCGCTATGTCTTTCAATTAAAAGCAAAACTACCTGAAGAGCTGGCAGCAAAATGGCCGACTATTCGCAGTATCATCGCGGTTGAACGACACCGAACCATCAATGGTAAAGGGACGGTCGATACGTCTTACTATGTCAGCTCGATGTCGCCCAAACATAAGCTGCTGGGGCACTACATCCGCCAGCACTGGCGGATAGAAAACAGTCAACATTATGTGCTGGATGTGGTGTTCAACGAAGATGCCTCACGGATTGCCACCGGTGATGCGGTCGAAAACATGGCCTTGTTCCGGCGGTTCGTGATGAACATCCTCAAGCAAAGCGAATGCGGCTCACCGAGTCAGCGCAACAAGCTGAAACGAGCCAGTTGGAACGACGATTACCGAGCCCAGCTGTTCTTTGGTTAAATTATCAGCAAAGTATGCTCCCGCCCTG
>NZ_QAGM01000054.1 GCF_003049725.1 Oceanimonas marisflavi | reverse complement strand
CAGGGTGAACGCATGAGCGCTTAGTTTTCAATCAATTTTGAAATTCCTGCTTTTAGCACCTTTTCAAGATGGTCGGTTTTCATCCAGCACCTTCTTTGTTTGCCAACAATACTCAATTTGGTGGGCTCCGCTCTGAGCATATTGAGCGCCATGTGCCGTAGGCAGGCCAGGTTTTCTGCGGCGTTGCCCTTGTAAATCTGGCAACCGTCTTCCTGCATGCTGACGTCCAGGATCCAGTGCATGGATTCAATCGCCCAATGTTCTCGCACCGCCCGTGCGAGTTGCTCTGCATCCATCGCCTTTGAGCTGATGTAGTAACGATATTCCAGCTGAACGGGTTTGCCTTTCTCGGTACGGAAGCTTTCAACCATGGCGACGGTTTTTAAGCCTTTCCAGCTTGAGAAATTACTTGCTAACTGTTCACTATCAAGCACATAGCAACGCCGGGAGTCGATACGACCATGGTGAGTTTCCGTCTTTAATTCCTGATTATCCGGCGCGGCAGCTCGCTGCTCTTTGAACAGCGCTTGAACAGCCTGAGAAAGCTTGGTTTGGTTGCCTTTTACTGCCAGAAGGTAGTCGCCACCCTGCTCTACAATCATCCTGGCAATCTTGGTTTGGCAGCCCATCGCATCGATAGACACCAGCGCCCCGCGCAGGTCGAGTAGCCTGAGCAGCTCCGGTATCGCGGTGATTTCGTTGCTTTTGCTGTCTGTTTTCAGCTGCCCCAACACCAGTTTATTGGCGGCAGCATAAGCGCTGATCATGTGAATGGTGGAGAGGCGATCTTCCCGGTTATAGGAGCCCCGCAAGGTCTTGCCATCAATGGCAACCAACTCGCCCTGGGTCAGTTCATGCACCGCCTGCATCCAGCACAGAAAGCACTCACGGAAGAGCTCGGGCTTGATGGCGGAGATAATACGAGCGATGGTGTCATCCGCCGGCACTCCTGCCAAGAACAGGTCTTGCTCGCGAAACCAGTCGTGATGACCCAGCAGGTACTCGCGGATCTCGAACCAGCCTCGAGCGCCCGCGATAATGGCGCATAGTGTGCCGAATAGCACATCGAACAGCGGGTACGTGACTTTGGCGCTCTGGCGATGATCTTCAACCGGCTTGAAATGCTCTTTAAAGGCGTCGAGAGACATGGATTCAGACCTAAAAAGTAAGCATAAGATCACAGCCGGATGACTGCGTCAACCACCTATATTTGTTCAATAAACGTTCACGATCTCGCCCTG
>NZ_QAGM01000053.1 GCF_003049725.1 Oceanimonas marisflavi | reverse complement strand
ACACCCCAGGTGCCTTCCATGTTCACCAGGTTGGCGGTGATTTCGTCGCCGTAGCGGTTGATCACGCTCCAGAACATGTACACCAGCGCCAGCAGAATAAAGCCGCTGCCCACGTTTTCCAGCCACTTGATGCCCTGGAAACCGAAGATGGACAGGCCGATCTGCAGGAACTGGAACAGCACAAAGAACAGCACCAGGTTGTCGAACCCGAACAGGGTGGCCGACACGGCATTCAGTGCGCCCGCACCGATCCAGCTCTGAAAGCCGTACCAGACGATGGCGGGTACCGCCCGCACCAGCCCCGGAAAACGGGTGCCAGAAAAGCCAAAGGCGGCCCGGGCCTGCACCATAAAGGGGATGCCGTATTTGTAACCGGCGGCGCCGTTCAGTGCCAGCGCAATGCCGATGACAAAACAGCCGATGGCGATGGCCACCACCGCCTGCACCAGGTTGAGGGTGCCCACGATGCTGGAGCCCATGGTAAAGGTGCCGATCGACACACAACCACCGAACCAGGCCAGCAGGTAGGATACCCGGCCCATGATACGGTGCTTCTGGGGCGCCAGGGATTCTTCCCCGGCCTTTTTGTCGTGGCCGGCGGCCTGGGCCGGTCCTGCAGTGCCAGTGTCCATGGGAATGGCGGCGTCGCTGTTTACATTCTGAGTAGACATAGTTTCGTCCTCGGTATTCCATCACATGAGGGCATTGCCGCCCTCATTCATGCGCCGGCCACCATGGCCGTGCGTGTTACGGGTGGACTCAGGCGATCTTCAGCCCTTTGCCCGACGTGGCCATCTCGGGGCGTGGCCAGTTGAAGGTCAGCACCTTGCTGGTGCCCAGTTTCATGTCCACCATGGCTTCGCACAGCTTGAGTGCGGCCACGGTGCCGTCGATGACCGGAATACCGATCTCACGCTCGATATATTCCCGGTGGGCCGACATACCGGCGCAGCCCAGTACAATGGCCTCCGCCTTGTCTTCTTCCATGGCGCGGCGGCACTCGGCAATCACCTTGGCGATGGCGGTGTCCGGCGAGGTGGCCAGGTCCAGCACCCGCATGGGGGTGGTACGCACGCCCTTGCAGTGCTCGCTGAAGCCGTAACGGCTGACCAGATGCTCGGTCATGAAGCGTACGCGGGGAGCGGTGGTCACGATGCTGAAGCAGGCGCCGGCCATGCTGGCCATGTGAAAGGCGGCCTCGGCAATGCCCAGCACCGGCTTGTCGGTCAGCTCACGGGCGGCATACAGACCGGGGTCGCCGAAACAGGCCAGCACATAGGCGTCGATGTCTTCTTCCCGATCACCCTTGGCCACTTCTTC
>NZ_QAGM01000052.1 GCF_003049725.1 Oceanimonas marisflavi | reverse complement strand
CTGTCTCTTAGTCACAAGTCGAGTCCATGGAACAACTCATAGGACTCGACGTAATTCATCAGGGTGAACCAGCCACTCCACAGTGCTTTCGTTCCTACCCGGCCATTCCTGGCGGTGTTATGCCAGCGGCCGAGCCGGGCCAGGGCATAATAGGCCCAGTAAAGTGAAGGTGGTTGCGTCGGGAAGGCTGCCTTCTTCTCTGTCTTGCGCCAGAGCAACCGCCATGCGATCGGGGTCAGCAGACATTCACAGCTGACTTCTTTGGCGTCTTCCCGGTTCTGTGCCACCTCTTTTAACTGCATCAAACGAACGGCGATGAACGCCTTCACTACCGCTACCCGGCGCAGATTTTCCCGGGTCTGCATGCGCACATCTTCCACCTTGGTGCCTTCGGATTTCCACACTCGATGGAACTCCTCAATCCGCCAGCGCAGCTCATAAAACCGGACAATACGCAGGGCGGCCGCGGCATTGGGCAACGACTCTGAGGTGTACAGGATCCATTGCAGCGGGTCTTTCCTGTCCTGATCGAGTTCCTGACAGTACACCACGTTCAACGTCAGGGTTTTCTCGGCGTTGGCGCGTTGTGGCTTTTTGATGGTCAGCTGGGTATAGCTCAAGGCAACATTGGCGGTTCGGTCCGGTCGTCCCCCTCGCTGAGCCACATAGACCTGGTAACACGCCACGGGCGCCAGTGCCTGCAGCACATCATGCAGTTTGCCTGATGAGGTTTCGTCGTCGAGGACATTGCGGTTATCGGAGGCGCGCACCACAAAGCGATGTTGGTGCTGCTGCTGGTAAGCGAGATATTCATAGATGTCGGCCTCGCGGTCACACACATCGATGATATGGCTCATCTCATCCACGCGGCCGGCCAGTGTTTCCATGCCACGTTGCCATTTATAGCTTTCTTTCTCGGTCCGCTCGCGACACTGCAGTTGATGGCTTTTTCCGGTTTGTTTCTGCTCACGGTGCCAGTAATACTGGTTAGCCAGCCCAATCACACCCTCGTTATCGGCATCCAGCATCAGCGTGGAATGGGCATAGAGAGTTCTGCCCTTGGCAGAGGCTTTCTTGTTACTGGCGGAGTTGACCTCGCCCAGCTCCTCACGCACCGAATGCTTGTAGCTAAGTCCGGTGGTGTCCTGTAACGCCAGGACCAGCGGGCGCTCTGACGCAATGGCAACGGTGCGTTCAAACCCGGCTTCAGCAATGGTGTCCGGTGAAATCACCTCGTTGCGAAAAAATCGGTACGCCCCTTCAATACTGGCAGGATCGACCGCTGCCTCGGCAACAGAGCCGTCAGAGCGTGTCGCCATGTCTGCCGCCATCTTGGTCAGTCTTCTGGTTCGACGAGGGTCACCCAGTTTGGCATTTCCAAAAATCAATTCTGCCCACTGGGTTGGATCGGCTTCAAACATCACACGCTCTTTGAGTCAAAATGCCATTAGATCATAGTGATAGGGCATTTGAGAAGAACGTTAGGTGGAAAAGGTTGGCCGTAGCGCACTACGGCCAACCTTTTATTTGCAAGTTATGTCAAGAAAAACTTGTGACCAAGAGACAGGC
>NZ_QAGM01000051.1 GCF_003049725.1 Oceanimonas marisflavi | reverse complement strand
GTAGTAGTGAGTAAGGCCCGGCCCGAGAAGCCCAGTAATGGTGTGGAGGACAAAACCGGGCTGACCATCAGCACAGCGTCTGATGGAGCAGCGACGTGCCAAAAGCCGTCGGTGCTGCGAAGGGAGGAAGCCTACTTTAAGTCTGTGATGAACAGATGTTTTTTTTTCAGTGGTACACAAGCCGACTTGCTATCGGGGTATTCCGGACCGGTTCACTGCGGAAGCAGCGTACTGGAACGAGAAACCGTACACGGGAGTAGCTCCGGCTCACTTTAGTACATTGCCATTGTGCCAGAAGGCTAAACAGCCGAGCGAAATACACCGGCACTGAAAGAAGGCATGCTGTCTCCACACAGCACACAACCCGAGGAAAGCGAGTGCGAGTGTATTACAGCCTGTACGGCCAGCTGCTCAACAAACAGCGGTTGTACAACGGATTCAAAAAGGTGTGGAAAGCGAAAGGCGCGGCCGGAATAGATGGGCAGAGCCTGAGTGACTTCGCCCGGGATCTGAGTAAACACCTCGATCAACTGCTTTCTGAACTCAGAACCAGGCAATATCGGCCACAACCGGTCAGACGGGTGGAAATCCCGAAAGACGGGGGAGGCGTGAGATTGCTGGGGATCCCGAGCGTTCGGGACAGAGTGGTCCAACAAACCCTGAACGATCTGCTGTCCCCCATCTTCGAGGAGCAGTTCCACCCATCCAGCTATGGGTATCGACCGCATCGAAGCTGTCATGATGCCATCAACAAAGCCACGCTGTTCATCCGGCGTTACGGACTGCAGTATGTGGTGGACATGGACCTGTCGAAGTGCTTCGACACGCTCGATCATGAGCGCATCGTGCAACGCATCCGACAACGGGTCACCGATGGCAGCGTGTTGGAGCTGATCAAACAGTTCCTGAAAAGCGGGGTGATGGTAGACGGGCAGTGGCAGCCGACAGACACAGGCAGTCCACAAGGGGGCGTGATCAGCCCGCTGATAGCGAACATCTATCTGGACGCGTTTGATCAGGAAATGCGCAGACGCGGCCACCGGATAGTGCGCTATGCAGACGACATCCTGATCTTCTGTCGCAGTCGTGCCGGCGCAGAGAACGCGCAACGGCAAGCGACGACCTTACTGGAGAAAGCGCTGAAGCTGACCGTAAACCCGAGCAAAACCCACATTGCGCACAGTGATGACGGGGTGAAATTCCTGGGTGTCGAAATCGGGAGTGGATATACCCGTATTCAAGCCAGGAAACTGACCGGGTTCATGGCGAAGCTGAAGCAGCTGACCAGGCGCAACGGCGGCAAGCCGCTGAGTCAGGTCATCAAAGCACTGAACCCGCTGCTGAGAGGGTTCAGTCACTACTTCAGGATTGCCAATGCACATAGGGACTTCAAGCGAATCGCCGCCTGGTTAAGGCGCAGACTGCGCAGCATCCAGCTCAAGTTGTGGAAGAAACCGTCCCGGCTGCACCGCCGGCTGAAACAGCTGGGGTACAAACCGCCGTTCCGGCACATCCGCATGGCGAGCTGGCGAAATGCGCGAAGCCCATTAGCCAGTTATGCGATGCCAAACCGCTGGTTCCAGGAACTGGGTCTGGTTAATCTTGAAGAGGTCA
>NZ_QAGM01000050.1 GCF_003049725.1 Oceanimonas marisflavi | reverse complement strand
GGAAGCAAGTCCTTGATCCGTTCCCACTGGTCATCTCTCAGTACTGTACGCTCACTCATTTACACTCCGAAGGCCCTGATGCAAGTGGCTATCGGTAGGAGTTTACACTAATTGAGAACGCCACCTAGAAGCTGGAAGTTAAAAAGCCCGGCATTTGCCGGGCTTTTTCAAATCACTATTCCCCAGTCCCTATTCGCTGGCCTGCGGGCGGGCCTGCGGACGTGAGCGACGACGGGGGGCACCGGTGCGCTGACCATTGCCGTCACCGTTGCGGTTGCCGGAGCGCTGGGCGTTGCCACTGCTGCGGTTGCCGCCGGCACGCTGGCCATTGCGCTGGCCGCCATTACCACCGTTGCGCTGGCCGCCAGAGCGCTGGCCGCCACCATTGCGGCCACGGTTGCCGCCGCGTGAATTTTCAAGGGGAGTAACCGGGGCGTTGGGATCCGGCTCAAAGCCAGCTACCTGCTCCAGGGTGGCACTTTGCTTGATCAGCTTTTCAATGGCCTTCAGCAGCGGCTTTTCCTCGGCGCTTACCAGCGACAGGGCTTCGCCGTCGCTGCCGGCGCGGCCGGTGCGGCCAATGCGGTGCACATAGTCTTCCGCCACATGGGGCAGCTCATAGTTGACCACGTGGGGCAGCTCGCTGATGTCGATGCCGCGGGCGGCGATATCGGTGGCCACCAGCACGCGAATGCCGCCGTTTTTGAACTCACTCAGGGCCTTGGTGCGGGCGCCCTGGCTCTTGTTGCCGTGAATGGCCATGGCCGGCAGGCCATCCTTGCCCAGTTGTTCGGCCAGGCGGTTGGCGCCGTGCTTGGTGCGGGTAAACACCAGCACCTGACGCCAGTTGTGATGGCCGATATGGTAGCTGAGCAGGGCGCGCTTGCGGCCCTTGTCCACTTCAAAGAAACGCTGGGAAATGGTTTCGGCGGTGGCGTTGCGGCGGGCCACTTCAATGTGCTCGGGCTTGTGCAGCAGATCTTCCGCCAGGGCCTTGATCTCGTCGGAGAAGGTGGCGGAAAACAGCAGGTTCTGGCGCTGTTTGGGCAGCAGTGCCAGAATGCGGCGAATGTCGCGAATAAAGCCCATGTCGAGCATGCGGTCGGCTTCGTCCAGCACCAGCATTTCAACCCGGGACAGGTCAATGGAGCGCTGGGACACATGATCCAGCAGCCGGCCGGGGGTGGCCACCACCACGTCGACCTTGCGGCCCAGGGCCTTCATTTGCGGGTTGATGCTGACCCCGCCAAACATCACCAGGGTGCGCAGGTTGGTGTGCCTGGCATAGGCGCGCAGGTTTTCTTCCACCTGAGCGGCCAGCTCACGGGTGGGGGTGAGCACCAGGGCGCGAACCGGCGCCCGGCCGTTGGCCAGGGGGCGGGCCTGGGTTTCACTCAGGCGCTGCAGCATGGGCAGACCAAAACCGGCGGTCTTGCCGGTGCCGGTCTGGGCGCCGGCGAGCAGGTCACCGCCCTTCAGAACCAGCGGAATGGCCTGTTGCTGAATGGGGGTCGGCTGGGTGTAGCCACATTCGTTAATGGCTTGAACGAGGTTATCGTTCAGACCGAGGGAAGCAAATGACATGAGACTCCGAACTAACAAGGTCCTGGCGGACGATTGAGGGATTGCCGGTGGGCAAAGTGCCGGCATGATAACAGAAAAGCGCCAAAAGCCATAAAAAGGCAGTCGTCTGCGGCACTCTGCCATGCCGTCGGGTAACGGAAACACTCCAGCGACACGCCGTGAACCCGTCCATGGGGGCTCCACTGCGCCTTCCCTGGCGCAGAGGGTACGCTGGAGCGCTCCCGTTACTCTCCTCGGAACACCTTAAGCTGGCTGGTAGCTGGCAGTCTGTCTCTTAGTCACAAGTCGAGTCCATGGAACAACTCATAGGACTCGACGTAATTCATCAGGGTGAACCAGCCACTCCACAGTGCTTTCGTTCCTACCCGGCCATTCCTGGCGGTGTTATGCCAGC
>NZ_QAGM01000005.1 GCF_003049725.1 Oceanimonas marisflavi | reverse complement strand
AATCGCGCAAGGCCCGAAGGTCCCCTGCTTTCCCCCGTAGGGCGTATGCGGTATTAGCCGTCGTTTCCAACGGTTATCCCCCTCGACCGGGCAGATCCCCAAGCATTACTCACCCGTCCGCCGCTCGCCGGCAAAAGTAGCAAGCTACTTTCCCGCTGCCGCTCGACTTGCATGTGTTAGGCCTGCCGCCAGCGTTCAATCTGAGCCATGATCAAACTCTTCAATTAAAAGCTTGGACTCAATGAATATCTGAATTGCTGCTATTGCTAGTGCACTTCACAAATCATTGAAAAACAATATTTCTTGTTTCTCAAACGACTGCGAGTGCCCACACAGTTTGCTTGATAAATTGTTAAAGAGCGTTGACCGCTTTCGCTGGTCAGGGCTGCGTATTCTACGCAATCCTTGGTGTTCGTCAAGCGTTGTTTTGAACTTTATGTTGTTCGCTTTCAACCCTTGTGACCGTGAGCTGCTTGCCCCGTGTCAGTGGATGCGCATTATAGGGAGCCGCGATTTTTGCGCAAGGGCTTTTTTCATAAAAAACGCTCCCACTGCATCGTTCGCTCATTATCTGAGCAGAGGCGTGTTTTCCTTCTTTATATGCCTCACCTTATACTGAATGTTCGGGTCTATATCACGGATGCAGCCATAAGGGGCTTTGAGGTAAGATAGCGCCCCTTTTTTGCCCCCTTCAGCTTGGAGAATTGAATGCCTTTTTCCCTCGGCCAACGTTGGATCAGCGATACCGAAACCGATCTGGGACTGGGAACCGTGGTTGCCATTGATGTGCGCATGGTGACCATGTTGTTCCCCGCCTGTGGTGAGAACCGTATGTACGCCATCAACGATGCTCCCGTGACCCGAGTCATGTTCAACCCCGGCGATGTCATCAGTAGTCATGAAGACTGGGAGCTGGAGGTGGAGTCGGTGTCCGAGCAGGACGGCTTGCTGGTTTATCACGGCAAACGTCTTGATATCGAGGAAGAAACCAGCCTGAAGGAAACCTTCCTCAATCACTTTATCAAGCTGAACAAGCCTCAGGAGCGGCTGTTTGCCGGGCAAATTGACAAGATTGGCCGCTTTAACCTGCGCTACCAGGCGCTGATGCACCAGTTTAATCAGCGCCGCTCGCCCCTGCGCGGTCTGGGCAGCGGCCGTATTGGCCTGATCCCCCATCAGCTGCATATCGCCCATGAGGTAGGTAACCGTCACGCCCCCCGAGTGCTGCTGGCCGATGAAGTGGGCCTGGGCAAGACCATTGAAGCGGGCATGATCATTCAGCAGCAATGGCTGTCGGGTCGCGCCGCACGCATTCTTATCCTGGTGCCCGATGCCCTGATCCACCAGTGGCTGGTGGAAATGCTGCGTCGTTTCAACCTGCATTTTGCGCTGTTTGACGAAGAGCGTTGCGTCGAGGCCTTTGCCGATTCCGCCAATCCCTTTGACACCGAGCAGCTGGTGCTGTGCAGCCTCGATTTCATCACCAAAAAACGCAAGCGTTTTGAACAGCTGGCCGAGAGCGACTGGGATCTGCTGGTGGTGGATGAAGCCCACCATCTGGTGTGGGATGCCGAGCGTCCGAGCCGGGCCTATGAGGTGGTGGAAGCCCTGGCCGAAGAAACCCCAGGGGTGTTGCTGTTGACCGCCACCCCGGATCAGCAGGGCCACGAGAGCCATTTTGCCCGCCTGCGTCTGCTCGATCCCGAGCGCTTTTATGACTACGACGCCTTTCTCGCGGAAGAAGAAGAATACCGCCCGCTGGCCGAGGCTGCCGAGTCGCTGCTGAGCGATGCCCCGCTGGACGCCGCTGCCCGTCAACGCCTGGCGCCCTTTATGGACGGCGAAAAAAGCGCCAGCCTGGATACCTCCGAACAGCGCCGGGCACTGCTGGCCCGCCTGCTGGATCACCACGGCACCGGTCGTCTGCTGTTCCGCAATACCCGTCAGGCCATCAAGGGCTTTCCGTCGCGCCGGCTGCATACCCACCCGCTGCCCCTGCCTGCCCAGTATAAAACCGCCATTCGTGTGGCTGGCCTGATGGGCAGCCATCAGGACACCGCCGCCCAGGCATTGCAGGCGCTGTATCCGGAAGAGATCTATCGCCAGTTTGAAGGCGGTGACAGCAGCTGGACCCAGTTCGACAGCCGGGTCGAGTGGCTGCTGGAGTTCCTCAAGGAAAACCGTAACAACAAGATCCTGATCATCACCGCCAAGGCCGGCGTGGCGCTGGCGCTGGAAGAAGTGCTGCGCACCCGGGAAGGCATTCGTGGCACCGTGTTCCACGAAGGCATGTCGCTGCTGGAGCGGGACAAAGCCGCCGCCTATTTTGCCCAGCAGGAAGGTGGCGCCCAGGTGATGATCTGCTCCGAAATCGGCTCTGAAGGCCGCAATTTCCAGTTCTCCCACCAGCTGGTGCTGTTTGACCTGCCGCTGAACCCGGATTTGCTGGAGCAACGCATCGGCCGTCTGGACCGCATCGGTCAGCAGCACGATATCGATATTCACGTGCCCTATCTGGAAGGCACCGCCCAGCAGGCGCTGACCCTGTGGTATGAGCAGGGCATGGATGCCTTCAGCAAGCCCAATGCGGTGGGACAGCCGGTGTATCAGCAGGTGTCTGAGCGCCTGCTGGAACTGCTGGCCGGTCACGGCCAGGACAGCGAGGCGCTGGCCCAACTAATTGAAGACACTCGTGCCCTCACCCAAGCGCTGATCAGCCAGATGGAGCAGGGCCGGGATCGGCTGCTGGAGCTCAACTCCAGCGGCGCCCTGCAGCAGCACAATCTGGCGGAACAGCTGGCGGAAACCGACGAAGATCCGACCCTGGCCATTTTTGCCATCAAGCTGTTTGACGAAGTGGGCGTGCATCAGGACGACAAGGGCGAAAATGCCATTGTGCTGCGCCCCACCGAACAGATGCTGGTACCGAGCTTTCCCGGCCTGCCCGAAGACGGCGCCAGCATCACCTTTGACCGGCATACCGCCCTGGGGCGGGACGATTTGCAGTTTCTGAGCTGGGATCATCCCATGATCCGCGGCGGCATCGATCTGGTGCTGGGCTCGGAAATCGGCACCACCTCGGTGGCCATTCTCAAGAACAAGGCGCTGCCGGTGGGCACCCAGTTCGTTGAACCCATTTTTGTGGCCGAATCTGCCCATCACGCCCAGCTGTACCGTTTTCTGCCGCCGGCGCCCATTCGCCTGCTGCTCGACAAGAACGGCAACAACCTGGCCGACAAGGTCAGCTTTGAGGCCTTTGACAAGCAGCTCAGCCCGGTCAACCGCCATCTGGGCAGCAAGCTGGTAAACGCCTCGCAAACGGTGATCCATCAGCAGCTGCAGGTCGCCACACCGCTGGCCGAGGCACAAATGGAGCAACTGGTAGAGCAGGCCCGGGAGCGCATGCATCAGGCCATGGATCAGGAGCTGAGCCGTTTGCAGCAGCTGGCCAGGGTCAACCCCAATGTGCGCCAGAGCGAGATCGATCATGTCCAGGATCTGAAAACCGAACTCGACAACCTGCTCAGCCATACCCGCTTAAAACTGGACGCAATCCGGTTTATTGTGGTCAGCCATCAATAACGGAAGAGCCAGAGCATGGTATTGCTGCGTTACGATCCGCCGCTGGATCCCCAGTTTGAGGTGCTGTACCAGGATGACAGCATCATAGTGCTGAACAAGCCCAGTGGCCTGCTCAGTGTGCCTGGCCGCGAGTTGTGCCATCGCGACAGCCTGTCGCTCAGGGTGTCGCGGGTGTTTCCCACGGTACAGGTGGTGCACCGGCTGGACATGGCCACCTCCGGGGTGATTGTGATGGCGCTGAACCCCAAGGCCCACCGGGAGCTCAGCCGCCAGTTCCGCGAACGGGAAACCGAAAAGCGCTACTATGCCTGGGTGCATGGCCAGCCAGTGGCAGACGAGGGCAGTATCGATCTGCCCCTGTGCTGCGACTGGCCCAACCGCCCCCGGCACATGGTGAGCCATGAACACGGCAAAAAAGCGCTGACCCACTGGCGCTGCCTGCGCCGTGAGCACAAACGCAGCCTGATGGAGCTGACCCCCATTACCGGTCGCTCCCATCAGCTGCGGGTGCACATGCTGAGCCTGGGGCACCCGATTCTGGGTGACAACCTCTATGCCGAGGGCGAGGCGCTGACCATGGCGCAGCACCTGCAACTGCACGCCGCCTGGCTGGCCTTTCGCCACCCCAGATACAAACACCGGCTGGAGTTCACTGCGCCGGCGCCCTTTGATATGGCTGACTGACAATGTCTGAAAGAACGGAGTCATGATGAAACTGGTATTTCTCGACCGGCAAACCCTGGCGCCAAGCGTGCAGCTGCGCCGCCCGGCCTTTGATCACCTCTGGCAGGAATATGCAGAAACCGCGCCGGAGCAGGTGGTGCAACGCCTGCAACAGGCCGAGGTGGCCATTGTCAACAAGGTGAAAATCGGTGCCGCCGAGCTGGCAAAACTGCCCCAACTCAGGCTGATCGCCCTGGCCGCCACCGGCAGCGACAATGTGGATCTAGGCGCCTGCCGGAACGCTGGCGTGGCGGTGTGCAATATTCGCAACTACTCGGAAAGTGCCGTGCCCGAGCACGCCCTGTCGCTGATGATGGCGCTCAGCCGCAATCTGCACGCCTACCGGACATCGGTGGCCGGTGGCCGCTGGCAGCAGTCGGGCCAGTTCTGTTATTTCGACTACCCGGTGCGGGATCTGAAAGGACGGACGCTCGGGCTGATTGGCTATGGCACCATTGCCCGGGATCTGGAGCGGCTGGCCCGTGCGCTGGGCATGAAAGTGATCGTCGCCGCCCGCAAGGGCCAGCCGACCACCGAGGGACGATTGCCCTTTGAGCGGGTGCTGACCGAGGCCGATGTGATCAGCCTGCACTGCCCGCTGACCGAGGATACCCGCCATCTGATTGGCGAGCGGGAGCTGGCCATGATGAAACCGGATGCGCTGCTGATCAACGTGGGCCGGGGCGGTCTGGTGGACGAGCAAGCGCTGCTGAACGCCCTGAAGGAGAAGCGCATTGGCGGTGCCGGCTTTGATGTGGTCAGCGCCGAACCGCCGCCCGTGAATCATCCGCTGATGCAGGCCCTGGAGTGCCCCAACTTTATTCTGACACCGCATATCGCCTGGGCCAGCCAGGCCTCCATGCAACGGCTGGCGGATCAGCTGATCGACAATATCGAGGCCTTTGCAGCAGGGCGGGAACAAAACCGGCTGGTGTGAGCCCGTGAGGGGTGAAGAGTAAGGGGTGAGGAGTGCAGGCGGTCACTCACCTCGCTCTCCCCTCCTCACCCCTCACATCAACGAAGATTGCGGGCGGCCTTGATGGTTTCCCAGGCCTGCTGAATGTCCTGGGCCTTTTGTTTGGCCATTTCCATCATTTCCTTGGGCAGGCCCTGGGCCACCAGCTTGTCGGGATGATGCTTGGACATCTGCCGGCGATAGGCCCGCTTCACTGTGGCATTGTCGGCCTGTTCATCCACTTCCAGAATGCGATAGGCATCTTTCAGCCGCTCGCCGGGGGAAGGCGCAAAGCCGCCCGCTCCGCTGCCTCCCCCCTGGCGATACATATGCAGCTGGGCCTCGGCATAGGCCAGCAGCTGCTCCAGCTCCTGTGTGGAAAAACTCAGCTCAGCGGCAATCACATGCAGCAGCTGCCGCTCGGCCGGGTGCAGCTCACCGTCGGCAAACACCAGCTGCAGCTGTACTTCCATAAAAAAACGCAACAGGTTGCGGCTGTTGCGCACCCGGGAGCGAAACCGGCGCAGGGTTTCTGTTAACGGAAAATCGCTTTCCTTGCCATCCCGAAATGCCTGCTGCGCCTCTGCTTTTTGCTCGGGGCGCAAACGCATCTGCACCATCAGCCGCTCGGCCAGCCGAATTTCCTCAGTCGTTACCCGGCCACTGGACTTGGCCAGGTGCCCCATGGTGGCAAAGGTGGCGTACAAAAACTCCTGTTGGGCACTTTTGGCAAAGCCCCAGGCGCCGGCAAGCTTGCGATCCACCAGGTGTCCCAGCCACAGCCCCAGCAGGGCGCCCATCCAGCTGCCGATGAGCAAGCCAAACAGGAAACCGATAACCTTGCCCTTGATATGTGCCGGCATTCACTGCCCTCCGTGAACGGAAAAGCGGACAGTGCCGGCCACGGCGCAGCATCTGAAAAAAAAGAATAATGTCATAGGATTGTTTTCCGCGGAGCAGTACCGGTCGGGCCGGGCCCCGGCGTAGAGCTGGCAGCGAGAATGCTTTATCATAGCCCGCTACCATAAAAGAATGACACCAAAAGCTCAACCAGCCCGCAGGACCCCGGGCGGTGTCGCCAACACCAGGAACGAGAGCATCACCCCATGAAAATACGGATTATTGGCCTTCCCCTGTTGTTCGCATCCGGTCTGGCTCAAGCCCAGTATACCGGCACGGAACTGGTCGGTGAGCCGGCGGCCGACGCTGCTCCCCTTCCCTTCAGCCGCTGTTTCAGTCACGTGCCGTTGCGTGTTGAAGGTGAAAAGGATACCAATGCGCCTGTTACCGTCACCGCCGAGGTGCTCAACGCCACCCGTGACGGCAAAATACTCTATCAGGGGGATGTGGAAGTCATACAGGGCGATCGCCGGTTCAGCACCGACTACCTGGAGCTGGAGCAGCAAAGCCGGGACGTGCTGGCCGAAGGCAATATTCAGCTGAGCGACGGCACCATTACCGTGGAAAGCGACACGACCCTTACCGGCAACCTCACCAGCAAGGACACACAGCTGGATCAGGCCCGTTATCAACTGCACGGAGATCCGGGCCGGGGGGAAGCGCGCCGGGTGCAGCTGACCGGGGAAAACGGCCAGGTTGACCTCAGCGGGGCCAGTTACACTACCTGCCCACCGGGAGAAGAGGTGTGGCAACTGAAGGCCAGCACGGTACGCGTAGAGCAGGACGAGATCTTTGGCGAGGCCTGGAATGCGGTGTTGTGGCTGGGTGACATGCCGGTGTTTTATTTCCCTTATATCAAGTTCCCGGTCAAGAATGAGCGCCAGAGTGGCCTGCTCTACCCGACCCTCGACATCAGCAGCGACAACGGCACCGATATTCGCCTGCCCTACTACTGGAACATTGCTCCCAATTACGATGCCACCATCACCCCCCGCTACATGGAAAAGCGCGGCACCATGGCTCAGCTGGAATTCCGCTATCTGCCGGTGGCCGGTCAGAGCGGTGTGCTCTACGGCGAATACCTGTCCAGCGATGACAGCCTGAGCGACAACCCTCAGGCCAGCGAAGAATGGCGGGAGGATCCCCGCTGGCTGTTTAACTGGCGGCACAGTGCCCGCTTTGATGACGATGGTCACTGGCGCGGAAATGTCAACTACACCCAGGTGGCGAGCTGGGATTACAACTATCTGGAAGACTTTGATCCCCCTGTCGGCACCCTGGTCGACAACCAGCTGCTGCAGTCACTTCAGGGCGGCTATTACAACCGGCACTGGCAGCTCACCACAGAAGTGCGCGACTACCAGATACTGCAACCAAACCTGCCCACCCAGCCGTTTCAGCTGATGCCGGCGCTGGTGCTGAACAGCTACCAGGGGCTGGGTGATTTTGATCTGGCCCTGGACTCGGAGCTGACCCGCTTTGGCAACAAGGATGAAAATACTTATCAGGCCACCCGGTTTCATGCCGAGCCCAGGTTAATCTATTCCATCGTCGATCAGCCCGGCGTTCAGCTCAAGGCAGATGTGGGCGCCTACTACACCCATTACGAGCAGGATATACCCGCCACCCTGGCACCTTTTTATCGTGATGAATGGGGCTTTGATAGCGACACCCTGGACACCAGTGTGGATCGGCTGCTGCCCCGGCTCAGGGTTAACGGCGGCCTGGTATTTGACCGGAAAGCCCGCTGGTTTGAACAGGACTTTACTCAGACCTTGGAGCCCCAGCTGCAGTATCTGTACGTGCCCTTTGAAGAGCAGGACAATATTGGCCTGTACGACACCACCACCATGCGCCAAGACTATTACAGCCTGTTCAGCGATCGTCGTTTCGCCGGTCTGGATCGCATCAGCGACGCCAATCAGCTGACCGCCGGCTTTACCAGTCGTATCTACGACGAGTCCGGAACCGAACGGCTGCGCCTGGCCCTGGCCCAGACCTTTAACTTCACGCCCCCCAGGGTCAAACTCTACCCCGGTGAACAGCTGGACGAAACCAAGCGCTCCTTCCTGACCTTTGAAGGGGATCTCAACCTCGATAACAACTGGTTTATACACGGTGAGGCTCAGCAGGACACCCGCAATCACCGTCTGGCGGCGGGTAATATCACCCTGGAATACAACGAGCAGGGCCGGCTGGCCCAGCTTGGCTTTCGCCACCTGAACCGCAACTACTTTGCCGACAGCCTGAACGACGATCTCAACCAGGCAGGCGGCACCGTCTTCTGGCCGGTCGCCCCCCAGTGGAGCCTGGTAGGCGGCCATTACCGGGATATTGAACTCCATCGCAATATCGATACTCTGATAGGACTGCGCTACGACTCCTGCTGCTGGGCGGTGAGCCTGGTATGGGAGCAGTGGCAGAAGGAAGACAAGTTGTTCAACCCCACTGGCACCAATCAGGAGACCAGCATAGGGCTGCGCTTTGAGCTGAAGGGGTTCAGCTCCCTGGGTACCGGCAGCGGCGAGTTCAAGCCAGGCACTCAATTGTTACCCTACTATCGCCCGTTCAACCTCAATAACTGATTATTCATTGTGCACAGGATTTGTCATGAACCAAAGATGTAAACAACTGCTGATGGCCACCGCACTGGGCCTGCTGTCGGCCATCAGCCAGGCCGCCGAAGTGCTGGACAGAACCGTGGCCCAGGTTAATAACGACGTGGTACTGGAAAGTCAGCTCAACGCGCTGGTGGCTCAGGTACGCCAAAGCGCGAAAGCCGCCGGCCAGCCCCTGCCTGATGATCAGCGCCTGCGCAAACAGGCGCTGGAGCGGCTGATCCTGGAGAGCCTGCAGCTGCAGCAGGCAGAGCGACTGGGCCTGCGTATTACCGACACCCAGCTGGAGCAGGCACTGGCCAATATTGCCCGCAGCGAAGGCAAAACCCTGGATCAGCTGCGGGCCAGCGTGACCGCCAACGGCCAGAGCTGGGCCGCCTTTCGCGAGCAGGTTCGCAATGAAATTCTGATGAGTGAACTGGCCCGCAATCAGGTGCGCCGGCGCATCAATATCTCCGATCAGGAAGTGAAGCAGGTGGTGCAGATGATTCGGGAGCAGGGCCGAAGCAACGCCCGTTACCAGGTGGGCAACATACTGCTGCCCCTGCCCGCCAATCCCAGCAGTGAGCAACTGCGCCAGGCCAACCGTCAGGCCGAGCAACTGCTTGCCGAACTGAAAAATGGCGCCGACTTCCGCAAGCTGGCCATCGCTCACAGCGGCGGTCCCAAGGCGCTGGAAGGCGGCGACTGGGGCATGATGAGCATGGGAGAAATGCCGTCCCTGTTCAGCGAGGCGGTGAGAAATCATGCAAAAGGTGATATTATCGGCCCCATTCGCTCCGGCGCCGGTCTGCATATTCTTACCATTTTCGACATGAAAGGCGGTAAAAAGCAGTCCGTGCAGGCACTGGAAGTCCGGGCCCGTCATATTCTGATCAAGCCTTCCGTCATTCTCAGTGAAGACAAGGCCAGAGCCATGCTGGAAGGGTTCGCCCGCTCCATTCGCAGTGGTGAAGCCACCATGGCGGAGCTGGCCGGACAGTTTTCCGATGATACCGGCTCTGCCGTTAATGGCGGTGACCTGGGCTGGGCCTCACCCGAGCTGTATGTCAGCAGTTTCCGTGATACCGTCAGCCGGCTGCAGCCGGGGGAACTGAGCGAACCGTTCCGTTCCGAGCACGGCTGGCACCTGGTGCGGCTGGAAGACAAACGCGTGCTGGACGCGACCGAGCAGGCCACCGAACAACGGGCCTATCAACTGATTTTCAACCGTCGCTTTACCGAAGAAGTGCAGACCTGGCTGGATGAGCTCAAGGATCAGGCCTATATCCGTATTGTCGACGCTCAATTATCCGATGGTGATTCGTGAGTTGTAAACGCATAGCCATAACCCCGGGCGAGCCCGCCGGCATCGGCCCCGAGCTGATGCTGGCACTGGCCGATCTCGACTGGCCGGCCGAGCTGGTGGTGATCGCCGACCCGGAACTGATCCAGTCCCGGGCCGAAGCCCTGGGCCGTGACATTACCCTGCTGCCCTATCAGCAACAGGCCGAGCCGAAGCCCCAGATGGCCGGCACCCTGACCATAGAGCCGGTAAAACTGGCCAAACCGGCGGTGCCCGGCGTGCTCGATGAAGCCAATGGTCTTTATGTGCTGGAAACCCTCAAACGGGCTTCAGACGGCAACATGAGTGGTGAATTCGACGCCGTGGTCACAGGACCGGTCAACAAGGGCATTATCAACAAGGCCGGAGTGTCCTTCAGTGGCCACACCGAGTTCTTTGCCCAGCAGGCCAATGTGCCCGACGTGGTCATGCTGCTGGCCACTCCCGGCCTGCGCGTGGCCCAGGTCACCACCCACATTCCCCTGGCCTATGTGGCCCGGGCCATTACTGCGGAGCGACTGACCAGGATCACCCGCATTCTTCACGCCGAGCTGAAAAGCAAGTTCGGCCTGGCCAGCCCGCGCATTTATGTGTGCGGCCTCAATCCCCACGCCGGGGAAGACGGTCATCTGGGCCGGGAAGAGATCGATGTGATCATTCCCACCCTGAACGAGCTGCGTGAAGAAGGCATGGATCTGGTAGGACCGCTGTCGTCCGATACCGTGTTCAACGAGAAGAACATGAAGGACGCCGACGCCTTCCTGGCCATGTATCACGACCAGGGGCTGCCGGTGCTGAAATACATCGGCTTCGGCAAGGCCGTCAATATTACTCTGGGGTTACCCTTTATTCGTACTTCGGTGGATCACGGCACTGCTCTGGAGCTGGCCGGCACCGATCAGATAGACGCAGGCAGCATGCTCTGCGCCCTTAATCAAGCCATTGAGATGATAGAAAAACGCGATGAATAGCAAGGTCCACCAGGGGCACAAGGCCCGCAAACGTTTTGGCCAGAACTTTCTGCACGATGACTACACCATCGATCAGATCGTCAATGCCATTCATCCGTCCGATGATTACACCATGGTGGAAATCGGCCCTGGCCTGGGGGCCCTCACCGGCCCGGTGTGCGATCGCATTGAGCGCCTTAACGTGGTGGAGCTGGACCGGGATCTGGCCGCACGGCTGGAAACCCACCCGTTTCTGAAAGACAAGCTCAGCATTCACCAGGCCGACGCCATGAAGTTCGACTTCGCCAGCCTGTGCGAGCCGGGCAAGAAGCTGAAGATCTTCGGCAACCTGCCCTACAACATCTCCACCCAGCTGATGTTTCATCTGTTTGAGTTCTCGGCGCTGGTGGCCGATATGCACTTTATGCTGCAAAAGGAAGTGGTCAACCGCCTTGCCGCCGGCCCCGGCAGCAAGGCCTATGGCCGTCTGAGCGTGATGGCCCAGTATTACTGTGAGGTGGTACCGGTGCTGGAAGTAGGTCCGGAAGCCTTCAGGCCCGCTCCCAAGGTGGACTCGGCGGTAGTACGCTTGCTGCCTTATGAGACCCCGCCCCATCCGGTGAAAAACCTGAAGGATCTTTCCCGGGTGACCGCCGATGCCTTTGGCCAGCGCCGCAAAACCATTCGCAACAGCCTGAGCCATTTGTTCAGCGCCGACGAAATCTCGGCCCTGGGCCTGGATCCGTCCGCCCGCCCCGAGCAACTGACCCTGGCCCAGTACGCTACCCTGGCCAACGCCCTGGCTCAAAAAAAGGAGTCCTGATGTCCGCCGCTGTCATTCACATTTCCCCGGTTCCCCGCTATCTGGCCGAGCGCTCATCACCGGAAGACGATCACTATGTGTTCGCCTATACCATCACCATCACCAATAGGGGCGATGAGCGGGTGACCCTGATCAGCCGGCGGTGGCTGATCACCGATGCCAACGGAAAACGGGTGGAAGTGGAAGGCAGCGGTGTGGTAGGCGAGCAACCCACCATTGATGCAGGCAGCGACTATACCTATACCAGCGGTGTCAGCCTGGAAACCCCGGTGGGGGTGATGGAAGGCTTTTACACCCTGCGCCGGGACGACGGCAGCGAGTTTGAAGCCCCCATTCCCGCCTTTCGGCTGGCCCTGCCCAACCTGATCAACTGATGGCCACCTATATTGTCGGCGATCTCCAGGGTTGCCTGAACGAGCTGAACCGGCTGCTGGCGGAGGTGGGCTTTACTCCGTCCCGGGACCAGCTCTGGCTGACCGGCGATCTGGTGGCCCGGGGGCCGGACTCCCTGGGCTGCCTGCGCCGGGTCATGGCTTTGGGCAATGCCGCCACCACCGTGCTGGGCAATCATGATCTGCACCTGCTGGCAGTGGCCGCCGGTCTGCGGCCACCGAAAAAGGCCGATCGCATTCACGACATTCTCCATGCCGCCGACAAGCCCGATCTGCTCTACTGGCTGCGACAGCAACCACTGCTGGCCCGCCATGAGCAGCACGGCTTTGTGATGACCCACGCCGGTATTCCGCCCCAGTGGAGCCTGGAGCAGGCCGAAAACGCCGCTCGTATGGCAGAGGCCGAGCTGCGCTCTGCCCATTACCGGGATCGGTTGAGTGACATGTATGGCAACCAGCCCGATGCCTGGCGCGAGGATCTTGGCGATTCCGAACGGCTGCGCTTTACCATCAATGCCTTTACCCGTATGCGCCTTTGCCATAACGACGGCCGGCTGGATTTTGACTTCAAGGAAGGCCTGAAAAGCGCTCCGATGGAGCTGAAACCCTGGTTTGAGTTGCGGGATCAGCATGAGGATCCGCCCCTGGTGTTTGGTCACTGGGCGGCACTGGAAGGTCATTGTGAAAAGCCCGACATCCATGCGCTGGATACGGGTTGTGTGTGGGGGGGCAGCCTCACCCTGCTTTGCTGGGAAACCGGCGAGCGCATCAGCACGCCCTGCCCGGCGCATGCATAATTTGTAGGCCCCAATTTATTGGGGCAACAAAACGACCTGTTGCACAATTTGCCCGGCTGAAGCCGGGCCTACAACTAAACCCGATCCCATACCTGAAACCGGCAGTCATATTCGTTACGCTCGTCGGCGGCGCGGACTTCTTCGCTGACCAGCCGCCACTCATTCTCGTTGATGGCCGGAAAATGTGTGTCGCCGTCAATGCTGGCGTCGATGCGGGTGATATAAAGCCGCGAGGCCTTTGGCAACAGGGCTGCGTATAACTGCCCGCCGCCCATTACCATGACTTCTTCCGCATTCGCCAGCAGGGTCAGGGCCGCCTCGGGGGACGACACCAGCTCGGTACCGGCCGGGGCCTCGGCGAGAGAGCGGCTGACAATCACATTACGCCGCCCCGGCAGCGGCCGGCCAATGGACTCATGGGTATTGCGCCCCATCACCACCGGCTTGCCCAGAGTAGTCTGCTTGAAATAAGCCAGATCCGCCGGCAAATGCCAGGGCATGTCATTGTCACGGCCAATCACCCCATCCCGGGTCATGGCCACGATCATCGACAGCGTCATACCAGCCCTCTTATTCCTTGGTGTAGATGACATGGCCGTCGTCTTCTTCATCATCCCAGTCATCATCGTCGTCTTCCGCTTCGGTCAGGGCGGCCTGATGGTACTCATCCCACTTGAAGCTGACCGGCTCCCGGGCCGCTTCCAGCTCTTCCTGGCTCCGCGGGTGCTCTTCCAGGAACGCCATCAGCGCCTGGGTCAGCTCACGGGTACCTTCCTTGCTGATGGCGGTCATGCGGTGCACCGGTCCCTGCCAGTCCAGCAGCTCGGTCACCCGGCCGATAATCTCCTCGGCCTGCTCGTCGTCCACCAGATCCAGCTTGTTGAATACCAGCCAGCGCGGCTTGTTGGCCAGCTCTTCGCTGTACTGGTTCAGCTCATTGACGATGATGTCGGCGTTGTCGGCGGGATCGGTGCCATCGACAGGCAGCACATCGATAATATGCAGCAGCACGCGGCAACGCTCCAGGTGCTTGAGGAAGCGGATGCCCAGACCGGCGCCATCGGCGGCCCCTTCAATCAGCCCGGGAATGTCCGCCACCACAAAGCTCTTCTGGCCGTCACAGCGCACCACGCCCAGATTGGGCACCAGGGTGGTAAAGGGGTAATCCGCTACCTTGGGCTTGGCCGCCGAGACCGAGCGGATAAAGGTGGACTTGCCGGCATTGGGCAGGCCCAGCAGGCCCACATCCGCCAGCAGCAGCAGCTCCAGCAGCACGTTGCGGATCTCGCCCGGCGTGCCGTTGGTCTTTTGCCGCGGCGCCCGGTTGACCGAGCTCTTGAAACGGGTGTTGCCCAGACCGTGAAAGCCGCCCTTGGCCACCAGCAGTTTCTGACCATGACGGGTCAGATCCCCGAGGATCTCGCCGGTCATCTCGTCCTTGGCGCGGGTGCCCACCGGCACTGTCAGCACCAGATCCTTGCCCCGCTTGCCGGTACAGTTGCCACCCCGGCCGTTTTCGCCCCGCTCGGCCCGGTGGAAGCGCTCAAAGTGATAGTCGATCAGGGTGTTGAGGTTTTCATCGGCCAGCATATAGACATCGCCGCCATCACCGCCGTCACCACCGTCGGGGCCGCCCTTGGGAATGTATTTCTCCCGGCGAAAGCTCACACAGCCATTGCCGCCGTCTCCCGCCTCGATGCGGATTTCCGCTTCATCGACAAATTTCATTTCACTGCTCTCCCATTCGTTTTCTGAGCCTGTCTATCCGGCTCGTGCCGAACGTGCCTTCAATAAAGCAAAAAGCCCCGCCGGTTGGCGGGGCTTTTATAAAGTTCTGATTGAACCTTACTCGGTTACAATGCTGACGAACTTGCGGTTCTGAGGACCTTTAACTTCAAACTTCACCTTGCCGTCGGCTTTGGCGAACAGAGTGTGGTCCTTGCCCAGGCCAACGTTGTCGCCGGCGTGGAATTTGGTGCCGCGCTGACGAACGATGATGTTGCCCGCCAGGACAGATTCACCACCGTAACGCTTTACACCAAGACGTTTGCTTTCTGAATCGCGACCGTTACGAGTAGAGCCGCCTGCTTTTTTGTGTGCCATGGAACTTAACTCCTCTCTTAGGCGCTGATACCAGTGATCTTCACTTCAGTGAACCACTGACGGTGACCCTGCTGTTTGCGAGAGTGCTTACGACGACGGAACTTGACGATCTTGACCTTTTTGCCACGACCGTGAGCAACTACTTCTGCAGTTACCTTGCCGCCGTCTACATAGGGAACACCGACTTTAACGTCTTCACCTTGGGCCACCATCAGCACTTTGTCGAACTCGACAGCAGCGCCGGTTTCTACGTCCAGCTTTTCCAGACGAACAACCTGGCCTTCGGCTACACGGTGCTGTTTTCCGCCGCTTTGGATTACCGCGTACATGATTTTAACTCCGAATATGGCACTTTTGCCCATCGAGGGGCCGTGCACTAAAACTGTTTTACAATGGTCGCGCATTGTACGCAAATTGATCCCCCGAGACAAGGGGAGAGAGCGCAAAAAAATGACACCCGTCCGCATTGCAGGCGGTGCCTGCCCGGACAGGTTTATCCCTTTGACGAATCGTGTAAAATCCTATCATCAATGAATTCACACTGCATCGTCCGGCTTATAACTTTATGGTAGATATCAACAGGATCAAACAACTGACCGAGCAGGACATGCAAGCGGTCAACGAACTCATCATGACCCGGCTGCAATCGGATGTTTCCCTGATTAACCAGCTGGGTTTTTATATCGTCAGCGCCGGCGGCAAGCGCATGCGTCCCATGCTGACCGTGCTGGCGGCCCGGGCCCTGGGCTACGAAGGTGAAGCTCACCGGAAACTCGCCGCCATTATCGAATTCATTCACACCGCCACCCTGCTGCACGACGATGTGGTGGACGAGTCGGATCTGCGCCGGGGCCGGGATACCGCCAACGCCCTGTTTGGCAATGCCGCCAGCGTACTGGTGGGGGACTTCCTCTATACCCGCGCCTTTCAGATGATGACCGAGCTCGACAATATGCGCATCATGCACATTCTGAGCGACGCCACCAATATCATCGCCGAAGGGGAAGTGCTGCAGCTGATGAACTGCAACGATCCCGACACCACCGAAGCCAGCTACATGCAGGTGATCTACTGCAAGACCGCCAAGCTGTTTGAAGCCGCCACCCGGCTGGCGGCGGTGCTGACCCATCAGCCCGAGGCTACCGAGCAGGCCATGCTCGACTACGGCAAGTATCTGGGCACCGCCTTTCAGCTGATGGACGATGTGATGGACTACAGCTCGGACGCCAGCGACATGGGCAAGAACGTGGGTGACGATCTGGCCGAAGGCAAACCCACCCTGCCCCTGCTGCGGGCCATGGAGAAAGGCACAGCGGAACAGCGTGAGCGCATTCGCGATGCCATTGCCAACCGCACCGGCATGGATCACCTGGACGAGATCATGGCCATTCTGGCCGAGACCGAGGCGCTGGAATACAGCCGCCAGCGCGCCCGGGAAGAGGCACAGAAAGCGATTGACGCCCTCAATGTGCTGCCGGAGTCCGACCACAAGGCGGCCCTGGTGGATCTGGCCCATATGGCGGTAGAGCGCACCAGCTGATGGCTACCGTGCTTCAGCCTGGAGCCTTGTAGGCGCCGCTTTAGCCGGCGCAAATCTGCAGGCGGCACAGGATTAAAGGTGTGCTGCGCACACCCTGCCGGCTGAAGCGGCAGCTACGAAAAATATCGTTTACCCGAAAACAAAAACGCCGGCTCAGTGAGCCGGCGTTTTTTATGCGGACCGTTCAGGCATTAAGCCTCAAACGGATGGCGCAGTATCATGGTCTCGGCGCGATCCGGACCGGTGGAGATGATGTCTACCGGTACACCGGTCAGCTCTTCAATGCGCTTGATGTAATCGCGCGCCGCCTGAGGCAGACCTTCAACTGTGGTCACACCAAAGGTGTTGTCGCTCCAGCCGGGCATGGACTCGTATACCGGGGTCACTGTCTCGTAACCTTCGGCGGCCATCGGCGGTACGTCCTGCACGGAGCCATCAGGCATGCGGTAACCGGTACAGATCTTGATTTCTTCCAGACCGTCGAGCACGTCGAGCTTGGTCAGGCAGAAGCCGGTGATGGAGTTGACCTGAATGGCGCGCTTCATGGCAACCACGTCGAGCCAGCCGGTACGGCGCTTGCGGCCGGTGGTGGCACCGAACTCGTGACCTTTCACACCCAGGTGCTGACCCACATCATCAAACAGCTCGGTGGGGAACGGACCTGAGCCCACGCGAGTAGTGTAGGCCTTGATGATGCCCAGCACATAGTCCACGTAGCAGGGACCAAAACCGGAGCCGGTGGCCACGCCGCCAGCGGTGGTGTTGGAAGACGTCACATAGGGGTAGGTACCGTGATCGATGTCCAGCAGGGTGCCCTGGGCGCCCTCAAACATGATGCGGTCACCGTTACGGCGGGCCTTGTCGAGCATGTCGGTGACATCCACCACCATGCTGGTCAGCAGCTCTGCGTAGCCCTTGGCCTGCTCCAGTACGGCGTCGTAAGAAACTTCTTCTTCGCCGTAGAAGCCTTTCAGCTGGAAGTTGTAGTAGGCCACAATTTCCTTCAGCTTGTCGGCAAAGGTGTTCATGTCGAACAGATCCCCCACGCGCAGACCGCGACGGGCCACCTTGTCTTCGTAGGCCGGACCGATACCACGACCGGTGGTGCCGATGGCCTTGGCGCCACGGGCCTTTTCCCGGGCCTGATCCATGGCAACATGGTAGGGCAGGATCAGCGGGCAGGCTTCGCTCAGCTTGAGGCGTTCACGTACCGGTACACCGCTTTCTTCCAGGCCGGCCATTTCCTTGAGCAAAGCGTCGGGAGACAGCACCACGCCGTTGGCGATGATACAGGTGCAATTGTCGCGCAGGATACCGGAGGGGATGAGATGGAGGACGGTCTTCTTGCCGTCGATGACCAGGGTATGTCCGGCGTTGTGGCCGCCCTGATAACGTACAACATAACGAGCCTTGTCGGTCAGCAGATCGACAACTTTGCCCTTGCCTTCGTCACCCCACTGGGTGCCAAGTACAACAACGTTTTGTCCCATTTTCACTAACTGTCGAGTTGTTAAAAATGGAGTCTAACAAATTTTGACCAAGGCCGGAACTGCCAGACGGCCGGATTGCCGAAAATATTATCGCAAAATGAAAAAAGCCCGGTTGCCCGGGCTTGTTATCATGCATGGTGATCAGTTGGATCCGGCAGGATCCTTGAGATAGCGGAAGAAGTCTCCGTCGGGTTTGAGGATCATCATGTCACCGCCCTGCTCAAAACTCTTGCGATAGGCTTCGAGGCTGCGGATAAAGGTGAAAAACTCCGGATCGGCGGCATAGGCCTCGGCGTAGATCTTCGCCGCCTCGGCGTCCCCCTCACCACGCAGGGTACGGGAGTTGCGCTGGGCATCGGCGATCATGATGGTCACCCGGCGATCGGCCTCGGCCTTGATGATCTCGGCCTGCTCACGACCTTCGGAGCGGTGCTCCCGGGCCACAGCGGTCCGCTCGGCACGCATGCGCTGGTAGATGGAGTTGGACACCTCGGTAGGCAGGTTGATCTGCTTGATCCGTACATCCAGCACCTTGATACCCAGCTCGGACGACGACTCCAGCAGTCCCTTGAGGGCACTTTCCATCACGTCGCCCCGCTCGCCGGAGACGATATCGCGAATGGTGCGGCTACCGATTTCCGAACGCAGGCTGTTGTTGATGCGCCGGCGCAGCAGGCTTTCGGCCTGCAGACGGTTACCGCCGCCGGTGGCCAGATAGTAGGCTGCGAAGTTGTCTATGCGCCATTTCACGTAGGAGTCGATGATCAAGTCCTTTTTCTCGGAGGTCACAAAGCGATCCACCTGATCATCCAGGGTCTGAATGCGGGCATCGAGTTTGCGTACCTGATCGATCATCGGCACCTTGAAGTGCAGGCCCGGCTGATACACCACCGGCAGCTCGGAGTCCTGCTCACGCTTGACCTTGCCGAACTGCAGCACGATGCCGCGCTCGCCCTCGGCCACCACAAATACCGAAGAAAACAGCAGTATGACCAGCAGGGCCAGCACCACGAGTAACAGTCTTTTCATCGTTTAGTTTCTCCCTGACGTCGGACGAATGCTGGTTCTGTCGGAGCCCGGCCGAAGCTGGCCGCTGTCCTGACCGGAAGACGCATTGTTGTTGTTCAGGTAGTCGGAGGTGATCACATTGGGATCCACCTTGGCCTCACGCCTGGCCTGCTGCTCCATGAGCTTGTCCAGCGGCAGGTACATCAGGCTGTTGTTGCCCTCGGGTGTATCCACCACCACCTTGTTGACCTTGCTGTAGATCTCTTCCATCGTTTCCAGATAGATACGCTGGCGGGTCAGATCGGGCTGCAGCTCATACTGAGGCAGCAGCTCGCGGAAACGGGCCACCTCACCCTCGGCGCGCAGGGCCACCTGCTGCTTGTAGGCTTCGGCTTCCTGCAACAGACGCTGAGCCTGACCACGGGCCTTGGGTTCAATTTCCCGGGCGTAGGCCTCGGCTTCACGAATAAAGCGCTGCTCGTCTTCTTGGGCGGCGATGGCGTCGTCAAACGCATCCTTCACTTCTTCCGGCGGACGGGCCGGCAGGAAGTTGAGATCCAGGATCATCAGACCCAGCTGATAGGGCTCGATGATCTGCTCCAGCAGTTCGCGGGTTTCCTGTCGCACCCGTTCACGACCCACGGTGAGTACGTCATCCATGGTGCTGTGACCGACCACATAACGCAGGGCGCTGTCGAGGGCCTGATGCAGACTGTCGTCGGCATTGGTCACGTTGAACAGGTAGTCACGGGGCTCAATGACCCGGTACTGTACGTCCATCTCCACCCGCACCAGGTTTTCGTCCCGGGTCAGCATAAAGCCGGACGCCGGCAGTGAGCGCACGGTTTCCACGTCCACCGGATACACCCGGTCGATAAAGGTGGCTTTCCAGCTCAGGCCGGGTTCTACCGTCTGGTAAAACTTGCCAAAACGCAGTACCACGCCACGTTGGGCTTCGCCAATGGTATAGAAACCGCTGACCACCCACACCGCCAGGGCGATAACCAGCACCACGGTCACACCAAAAGAGCCGAGACCACCGCCGCCGCTGCCGGAGCCGCGACCACCCAGTAATCCCCCCAGTTTTCCGCTCAGGTTGCGAATCACCTTGTCCAGATCCGGCGGGCCCTGATGCTTGCCGTTATTCCCCCAGGGATCACGGTCTTTGCCACCATTTCCAGGCTCATTCCAAGCCATTTGTATCTCCGTCTTTCTGGTTTATGAAAATAACTCTATCAAGCAATTGATCATTCAGGCAATCAATCGCTTATAAAGTGTTCCAGCTGCTCGCCTTCCTGCTTGAGCAACCGGTGCCAGTCGGCCTGCTGCAAACGTATATCCACCACAAACTCGCCCTGCTCACCAAAGGACTCGGCCACGATGCCGTTAAGGGCATACAGCCGGCTGCGCAGGCGCGAGGCTGACGGCGGCAGGGTCAACCGGTGCTCGACCAGGGTACCGGCCAGCAATTCATTCAGCGAATCCAGCAGACCGTCTATACCCAGTCCTTGTTGCGCCGAGACCCATACCGCCCGGGGGCGGCCTTCGTCGTCCCGCTCAATGCGGGGCTCGGGCGGGTCCAGCTTATCGATCTTGTTGAACACCATCAGCACCGGAATCTCGTCGGCCTCAATCTGCTCGAGCACCGAGTTGACCTCGTCGATATTGTCCCGCATCTGCTCATCGGCACAGTCCACCACATGCAGCAGCAGATCCGCGTCCCGGGTTTCCTGCAGGGTGGCCTTGAACGCCGCCACCAGATCATGAGGAAGATGGCGAATAAAGCCTACCGTGTCGGCCAGAATGGCCGGACCGGCATCGGGCAGCTCGATTTTGCGCAGCGTGGGATCCAGGGTCGCAAACAGCTGATCCGCCGCATACACATCAGACTCGGTAAGACGGTTGAACAGGGTCGACTTGCCGGCGTTGGTATAGCCCACCAGTGACAGGGTGGGAATCTCGTTACGCTGACGTGCCCGCCGTCCCTGCTCCCGCTGCCGGGACACCTTTTCCAGCCGCTTCTGAATGTACTTGATGCGTTCGCGCAGCAGCCGGCGGTCGGTTTCCAGCTGGGTTTCACCCGGGCCACGCAGGCCGATACCGCCCTTTTGCCGCTCCAGGTGGGTCCAGCCCCGCACCAGCCGGGTAGACAGATGGCGCAGCTGGGCCAGTTCCACCTGCAGCTTGCCTTCGTGAGTACGGGCGCGCTGGGCGAAAATATCGAGAATAAGGCCGGTGCGGTCAAGCACCCGGCATTTGACTTCCCGCTCCAGGTTACGCTCCTGGGCCGGCGACAGGCTGTGATTGAAGATAACCACGTCGGCCTGATGCATTTGCACCAGGGCCGCCAGCTCTTCTACCTTGCCGGTGCCGATAAAGAACTTGGACTGGGGCGCAGCCCGGCTGGAGGTCACCACGGCACAGGTAGTCACACCGGCGGAATCCGCCAGCAGCTCCAGCTCTTCGAGGTCTTCCCGCTCGCTGTCGTCGGTAAAATTGATATGAACCAAAATGGCGGACTCGCCACCCTGATAGCGCTCAAACAAGGTGTGTCCTCCGTCGTCTGGCCGGTGAAAATACAGCGTGACTGCTGCTGGTATCGAATAAAATCAGACTCAACCCTGATCCTGCTCGCTGTCGGCCTGCTCCTGACCACCGCTTGAAGGCGTCAGATGATGCACCGGACGAGCCGGCACCACGGTGGAAATGGCATGCTTGTAGACCATCTGGCTGACGGTGTTTTTCAGCAGAATAACAAACTGGTCAAAAGACTCTATCTGGCCCTGAAGCTTGATGCCATTCACCAGATAAATGGAGACGGGAACCCGCTCGCGACGCAGCGCATTCAGAAACGGATCCTGCAGTGATTGCCCCTTAGCCATTTTATTGTCCTTATCTTTTGTAATAGTGGAAACTTATTATTGTTTTGTCAGATGAGCCAGTCTCACCTGTTCAACCAGCTGCCGGCCTGCATCCTTGTCGCCGGTTTCAAGCCAGTTCAGCCCGGACCAGCCCCGTAACCAGGTTAACTGCCGTTTGGCCAGCTGGCGGGTCGCGGCTATGCCCCGTTGCACCATTTCATCATAGCCAACATTGCCGGCCAGGTAATCCCACATTTGCCGGTAGCCCACACAACGAATGGACGGCAAATCCGGGTGCAGATCTCCCCGTTCATACAATGCCCGGACTTCCTGCTCAAACCCCTGCTCCAGCATAAGATGGAATCGCTCGGCAATGCGCAGGTGCAGTTCGGCGCGCTCAGCCGGCGCAATCGCAAACTGTAACACTTTGTAAGGCAGAGGATCACCCTTGCTTGCGGTCAATTCTGTGAGCGTTTTACCGGAAATCCGAAAAACTTCCAGTGCCCGGGAAAGGCGCTGGGGATCGTTGGGGTGAATGCGTGCCGCCGACACCGGGTCGATGCGTGCCAGCTCGGCATGCAGCGCCTGCCAGCCATGTTCGGTGGCTTCGCGCTCAATGCCGGCGCGAATGCCCGGATCGGCCGGTGGCAAGGGCGACAAGCCTTCCAGCAAGGCCTTGAAATAGAGCATGGTGCCGCCCACCAGCAGCGGAATACGCCCGGCAGAGGTGATCTCGGCCATGGCGGCCAGGGCGTCTTTGCGAAAATCGGCAGCAGAATAGGCATCGGCCGGATCGATAAGATCAATCAGCCGGTGTGGCGTGACGGCCTGCTCTTCGGCCGTTGGCTTGGCGGTGCCGATATTCATGCCTTTGTAGACCAGCGCCGAGTCGACACTGATAACCTCGCAGGGAAGCTGACGGCACAATTCCGTGGCCAGACCGGTTTTGCCCGAGGCGGTTGGCCCCATCAGGAATATTGCCAGGGGCTTAGTCCCCATATGTCCACCTGTTCAGTTGCGGTTCCAGATCCACCGGACACATAAAGTCCGGCAGCTCGTCGTTCAGTTCAGGCACCAGCTGCCGCCACAGTGCCGTGGCCTCCTGCCAGCTCCATTCGTTGTTCTCAATGGCCTGCTGCGCCAGCCACTGGCACAGGGCATCGGGCCGGCGCGCCGCTTCCTGCTCCAGCCGTATCAGTAACTCGGGAAACAGCCGGGCCAGATCCGCATGGCGAAGCGGTTGTGGCACCCGGGTCAGAATAATGGTGTCGCCGGCACCGGTTTTCAACTCCAGCCCCAGCTTTTGCAACAGTGCTTCATGGGTTTGCAGCAGCGCTTGCTGCTCTGCCGGCAACGACAGCCGGATTGGCAACAGCAGCGGCTGGGGTGTCAGTCCCTGCTGCCAGGCCGCCAGCAGCGCCCGGCCATTCAGCCAGGCGCTGGCCTGCTGAAGGTCGCACAACCACAGCCGTTGCTGCCACAGCACCACCAGAAAACGCGCCCGCTCCAGCAGCAGCGGCCCACCGGTGATGTCTGCTTCGGCGGGCGACGATGTGTCGGCCGGTGCGGCGCGCACGCTGCCGGGCAGCGTGGTCATCAGGCCGTCAAGCGCCTGCCACTCGCCGCGGCTGATGCCGCTGCCCCGGCCATGAGCAGCCGTCGCCTGGCCGTAACCGTGGCCGGCGGGCGCGTAGCGGGGCGATGATGAAGCAGGTGCCGGCGGATCATAGTCATCGGTCTCGTAGCCGGCATCCGGCTCGGCAGCCGACGCTGGCGGCGCCAGAGCCGCTTCGGCCAGGGCCTGGTGCAGCACCTGATAGATAAAGTCGTGTACCAGCCGGCTCTGATGAAAACGTACCTCGTGTTTGGCCGGATGTACGTTGACATCCACTTCATGAGCGTCCAGCTCAAGATAAAGCACAAAGGCGGCATGGCCTTCGGCCGGCAGACGCTCGCCATAGGCCTGGCGCACCGCATGGTTGAGCAGCTTGTCGCGCATCATGCGGCCATTGACATAGGTATATTGCAAATCCGGCTGGGCCCGGGCCGCCGAGGGCGGCGCCAGCCAGCCCCATAAGCGCAGGCCGTGATGCTCGCTGTCGAATTTCAGCGCCGAGCTCACAAAGGCCGGTCCGCATACCGCCGCCAGCCGCTTGTCATGCTGGGACGGCAGCTTGCCGGCGCGGTACTGACGCACCGGCTTGCCGTTGTGGCGCAGGGTGATGTTCACATCAAAGCGGCTGAGAGCAATCCGGCGCAATACTTCATCGATATGGCCGAATTCGGTTTTTTCGGTACGCAGAAAGCGCCGCCGGGCCGGGGTGTTGAAGAACAGATCGCTCACCTCCACCGTGGTGCCCTGAGGATGCGATGCCGGCTGCAGCTGCACTGCCATGTCCCGGCCTTCGGCCACCGCCTGCCAGGCCTGCTCCTGTTCCGCCGGCCGGGAAGTCAGCAGCAGCCGGGACACCGAACTGATGGACGCCAGCGCCTCACCGCGAAACCCGAGGCTGAGAATGGCTTCCAGATCCGCCAGAGTGCTGACCTTGGAGGTGGCATGACGGGACAGTGCCAGGGTCAGTTCATCCTTGCCGATACCGCCGCCATTGTCGCGAATGCGGATCAGCTTGGCGCCGCCTTTTTCAATGTCCACCTCAATGCGGGTGGCACCGGCGTCCAGGCTGTTTTCCACCAGCTCCTTGACCACGGACGCAGGCCGCTCCACCACTTCGCCGGCGGCGATCTGGTTGGCCAGACGGGCTGGCAGTATCTGTATGGCCATATCAGCTTCCCGGAATATTCAGTACCTGCCCCACCCGTACCACGTCTGACTGCAGGTCGTTGTGGCCCTTGATGCGGCTGACGGTGATTCCATAACGACGGGCGATCACCGACAGACTTTCACCGCTTTTTACCGTGTGACGAATGGACGAACCAGGGGCCACCTTGGCCGCCATCATGGTGCCATTGGGCGGGTTCTGGCGGTAATAGGACTTGATGCCATTCAGCAGCGCCTGAGCAATTTTTTGCTGATGGGACGAGGTCAGCAACAGCTGCTCTTCATGGGGGTTGGAGATAAAACCCGCTTCAATCAGCAGCGAAGGAATATCGGGAGATTTCAGCACCGCCAGGCTGGCGTGCTCGGGCTTGCGTTTGTGCAGCCGCACCACCTTGGCCATTTCCGCCAGAATATGCTCGCTGATGGCGTAACTGTCGGCCCGGGACTTGTCCATGGACAGGTCGAGAAAGGTACGGGTGAGATAGGGGTTGCCATCTGTCTGGGAAATCACCTCGCCCACTCCTCCCAGCAACTCCGACTGACGCTCCTGCTTTTCCAGCCAGCCGGCCATTTCCCGGTTGGCCCGGTTGGATGACAGCAGCCATACAGAGGCACCGCGCGGGCCCTGATTGGCCACGCTGTCGGCATGAATGGACAGCAGAAGATCGGCCCTGGCCTTGCGGGCAATTTCCGAGCGCTGGTTAAGGTTGACGTAATAATCACCGCTGCGGGTCAGCACGGCACGCATGCCCGGCTCCTTGTTGATAAGATCTGCAAGCCGGCGGGAAATGGCCAGGGTGACGTGCTTTTCCCGGTTCTTTTTCGGGCCTATCGCCCCCGGGTCTTCCCCGCCATGACCGGCATCCACGGCAATGACCAGCTCCCGCAGTCCCGCCGGCGCCAGCTTGCGTACCGAAGGCGCTGGCTTGCGGCTCTGATCCTGGTAGGGCAGATCGATCACCAGGCGGTGGCCGTACTCCCCGGCCGGCGCCAGCGGAAATACCACGGGTTTCACCGAGGCCTTGAGTTCAAATACCAGCCGGTAGCTGCCGGCACGAGAGGGCTTGCTGCTGCGAATGCGGGTGATCAGCTCACTGCTGTTTTTTATGGTGGAAAAGTTGAACCGGTTTTGAGTCTGCTCCAGATCCACCACCAGGCGGTGGGGGTCATTCAGCATAAAATGATCGAAACGGGGTGATGCCTGCATGTCGAGCACAATGCGGGTATTGTCAGGCGAGGGCCAGATACGAATGCCTTCCAGCTGATTGGCCCAGGCACTGAGGGAGCACAGTAAACAGACAAGGGTCAGCAGGACTCTCATGCTTGCACCGCCTTCAGCATATGGCGACCAGTGCTGGTATGAGCTTCAAGCAGCACCTTTCTGGCCTCGCCATCGTAACTGAGGGTAATGTCCAGATCGGGAGCCGGCAACATGCCTTGCCCCTTTTCCGGCCATTCCACCAGACACAGGCTGTTGCCGGTGAAATAATCGCGAATGCCCATATACTCGAGCTCTTCCGGATCGGCCAGCCGGTAAAGGTCAAAATGATAGATGGCGCGCTCACCGCACTGATAGGGCTCCACCAGGGTGTAGGTGGGGCTTTTCACCTTGCCCTTATGACCCAGGGCCTGAATTACGCCCCTGCTGAAAGTGGTTTTTCCGGCCCCCAGGGCTCCGTGCAGAAAAATTACACAGGCGTTATCACTGCTGTTTGCCAGGGCATCGCCCAGTGCCAGGGTAGCGGCCTCATCGGCCAGGGTCAGAGTCAGGCTCGTTGTTGTCATGTTCATCCGTTAAATTGATAAGGCTTCTTATGGGTGTCAGCAGATCCGATGCCAGCATGCCGACCATGCCATGAGCGGCAGCCATATCACCGGCACAGGCATGCAGGCACACAGCCAGTCGGGCGGCGGCTTCGGGTTCCAGCCCCTGGGCCAGAAAAGCGCCGATTATACCAGATAACAAATCCCCCATGCCTCCCGACGCCATGCCCGGATTGCCATGATGACACAGGGCCAGGCCAGACTCGCCGGCCACCAGAGTTCCGGCCCCTTTCAGGACCACTACGGCACCGGTTTGTTCCCGCAATTGTCGCACCGCAGCGAGCCGGTTCCGTTCCACCTCGGCGGCGGTGCAGCCCAGCAGGGCCGCCGCTTCCCCGGAATGGGGCGTGAGTACCGCATTGGCCGGCACCCTGCCTTGCAGCAGGTGCAGGGCATCGGCGTCGATCACCATGGGCTTGCCGGCGTTCAGGGCGGCGCCCAGCAGCGTCCGGCTCCAGTCGTCCCGGCCCAGCCCCGGGCCCAGCACCAGGGCATGGGCCCAGCCCCACTGGTCAAAACCGGGAAAGACGGCGGTCATCAGCTCGGGCCGGGTCAGGTTAAGCAGTTGCACATGATCGCCATGGCTCACCAGCCGCACCAGACCGGTGCCGCAACGCAACGCCGCTTCCCCCGCCAGCCGAATGGCGCCGCTCATGCCCCGGTTGCCCCCCACCACCAGCAACCGGCCCGCCTCGCCCTTGTGGGCCCCGCGCCGTCGCCGGGGCAAGCGCCCGCGCTCGTCGAGCCAGTGCAGCGACTGCAGCGCCGGCGCCCTCCCCAACCTATGCTGTATACCCAGATCCGCCAGTAATACGCGACCACATACGTCCGGCCCGCGGCCGGTGAGCAGGCCGGGCTTGAGCCCGACAAAACTGAGGGTGGTATCGGCCACCACCGCTTCGGCGGGAATGCGGCCGGTATCGGCACACAGGCCTGATGGCAGATCCACCGCCAGCACCGGTACGCCCAAGCGATTGATGGCGGCAATATGCTGCCGTGCCGGCTCTCTGGGCTCGCCACTGAGACCGGTGCCGAGCAGGGCGTCGATCACCAGCTCCGGCTCGCCCTGCAGCGCCCCCAGGGTTTCGATGGCGCCACCGTCGGCCCGGTAGTGATCCCGGGCGGTGGCGGCATCCCCGGTCAGTGTGTCGGCATCGCCCATCTGCACCAGCTGCACATGAATGCCGGCCGCCCGGGCCAGGCGGGCCACCACATAGCCGTCGCCACCGTTGTTCCCGCCACCACAGAACACCCACCAGTGCCGGGCCAGGGGCCACTGCCGGCGGGCCAGCTCAAAGGCCGCCAGCCCCGCCCTGCTCATCAGCTCAAACATGGCCATGCCCATGGCGGCGGCCGCCTGCCGCTCACCCAGCTTGATCTGCTCCGGCAGCCAGAGTCCTTGTGTTAGAATGTGGGGCTTTTCCAGACCGGTAATGCTCATGACCACTCCCGATTTTGCTGCGTTGGCTCACGATATCAAGCTCTGGGCGGCAGAGCTAGGCTTTGACCAGGCCGGCATTACCGGCACCGACTTGAGTGACCATGAGCCCTTGCTGGCCGACTGGCTGAACAAGGGCTACCACGGCGAAATGGACTACATGGCCCGCCACGGCATGATGCGCGCCCGCCCTCATGAGCTGCTGCCGGGCACCCTGCGGGTCATTTCGGTGCGCATGAACTACCTGCCCGAACACGCCGCCATCGCCCATGTGCTGAGCGATCCGGACAAGGGCTATATCAGCCGCTATGCCCTGGGGCGGGATTATCACAAGGTGCTGCGCAACCGGCTGAAAAAACTGGCGGACAAAATCACCGAGCGGGCCGCACAGCTAGTGGCCCGCCCCTTTGTGGACTCGGCGCCGGTGCTGGAGCGGCCCCTGGCGGTGAACGCCGGCCTGGGCTGGACCGGCAAGCACTCTCTGGTTATCAGCAAGGAGCAGGGCTCCTTTTTCTTTCTGGGGGAATTGCTGGTCAACCTGCCGCTGCCGGTGGACACACCGGAAACCGAAGAAGGCTGCGGCAAGTGCGTGGCCTGCCTCACCATCTGCCCGACCCAGGCCATTGTCGAGCCCTATGTGGTGGATGCCCGCCGCTGCATTTCCTACCTCACCATCGAGCTGGACGGCCCCATTCCGGAAGAATTCCGCCCATTGATGGGCAACCGCATTTACGGCTGCGACGACTGTCAGCTGATCTGTCCCTGGAACCGCTTTGCCAATGCCAGCAAGGAGCCGGACTTTGCCCCCCGGGATCGGCTGCACGCGCCCCGCTTGCTTGAACTGTTTGACTGGAGTGAGGCTCAGTTTCTGAAAATGACCGAAGGCAGCCCCATTCGCCGCATCGGCCACCGCCGCTGGCTGCGCAATATTGCAGTGGCCCTGGGCAATGCGCCCGCCAGCCCGACGGTGGTGTTTGCCCTGGAGCAGAAACGGGACCAGGTGGATGACATGGTGCGGGAGCATATCGACTGGGCACTGGCCCGGCAGGCCGGCAAGCTGGCGCAGCAGGATCGCAAGACCGCCCGGCTGATCCGCGCCGTGGACAAGGGCATGCCCGGCCACGCCCGCTGAACGCCGACGGCGTGACCAGGCCCGTATTACCGTTATTCAAACCCCTGTAGACTAATAAGGCACATTTTATGTGCCAGACTGTTCATTATGGCTACGAGTGAGGCGAATCATGGGACAACTGGACAGAGCCGATCAGCAGATCATCAAGGAACTTCAGGAAAACGCCCGCATGACGCTGACCGAGCTGGCGTCCCGGGTGGGGCTGTCAAAGACCCCCTGCCAGCTGAGAATGCGCCGGCTGGAAGAGCAGGGCTACATCAAGGGCTATACCGCCCTGGTGGATCAGAGCAAGCTCGGCATGAGCCATATCGCCTTTGTGCAGATCACCCTGAACGACACCAGCAGCAAGGCTCTCTCGGCCTTTAACAAGGCGGCGCTCAAGATCAGTGAAGTGGAGCAGTGCCACATGATCGCCGGTGGCTTTGACTACCTGCTGAAGGTGCGCACCAGTGACATGGCGTCCTACCGCATGGTGCTGGGAGAAAAGATATCCGCCCTGCCCCATGTGCTGCAGACCAGTACCTTTGTGGTGATGGAAAACGTGCGGGATATCGGTCCCGTCAGCATCTGACGCTGCCGGCCTGCGCCGGTCACAGCACGGCCGTGTCCCGCTGAACCGGGACACGGCCGTTTTTCTGGTTACTCCGATGCCGCAATCAGGCTGGCGTTACCACCGGCGGCGGTGGTGTCCACGCACAGGTGACGCTCCAGCACAAAACGCTCGGGCAGGGCCTGCTCGGTGATCAGCGGCAACAGGGCGCCGTCACGACGGGCCAGGGCCACCCGGTACTGACGCAGGGTGTCGATGTCGGCGACACTGACCACCGCTTCGAAACCGGTGAGGGTCTCCAGGGCCTCGGGCCGCAGCAGGCCGTCCAGGCCAATGGCCGGAATGCCTGCTGCCACCGCGCCTTCCAGCGCGGCCTGCGCCCCCGGCGCCACCACCACCACGGCGTTGCCCTGAGACAGGGCGGTGCCGGCCTGGGTCATGGCCGAGGCCAGATCCGGCCCCAGGCAGAGGATGGTGCCACGGGCAAAACAGCGCAGCCGGTTCAGCTCACCGGTCGGGCCCGGCATCTCTTCCGCATGGGCGTCCAGGGCCGCGGGCACACTGCCAAACAGGGTGGCCAGTCGCTCGGCCCGGTTCCGGGTCTGAGCCCAGTCCTTGCCATCCAGCTGCACAATGGCCGCCTGCACCTGGGCCGCGGTGACCGCCGCCGCTGGTGCTGGCTGCACCCCGGTGCCATCGGCGCTGGCCATAAAGCGGCGCACATACTGGGGACCACCCGCCTTGGGGCCGGTGCCCGACAGGCCTTCACCGCCAAAGGGCTGGGAACCAACGATGGCGCCAATCTGGTTACGGTTGACGTAGATATTGCCCACCTTGACCCGGCTGGTGATGCGTTCCACCCGCTTGTCGACCCGGGTGTGCAGGCCAAAGGTCAGGCCAAAGCCCTGAGCATTGATTTGATCCACCACGCGATCGAGCTCATGTGCCTCAAAGGTGGCCACATGCAGTACCGGGCCGAAGATTTCTTCTTCCAGCTCGTGAATGCCTTCCAGCTTGATCACGGTCGGCGCCACGAACAGACCTTCGGCAGGCACCGGCAGCTGCTTGAGCACCCGTCCCATGCGCGCAAATTTCTCACAGTGTGCCTCAATACCGCGTTTGGCGCTTTCGTCGATCACCGGCCCCACATCGGTGGAGAGATCCCAGGGGTTGCCCAGACGCAGCTCGTCCATGGCGCCGAACAGCATGGCCAGCAGGTGGTCGGCGATGTCCTTCTGCACATAGAGCATGCGCAGGGCGGAGCAGCGCTGGCCGGCACTCTGGAAGGAAGATGCCAGCACATCGCGCACCACCTGCTCCGGCAGGGCGGTGGAGTCCACGATCATGGCGTTCAGACCACCGGTTTCCGCCACCAGGGGCGCATTCGGCTTCATCGACTCGGCCATGACCTTGTTGATGCGCTGGGCGGTGGCGGTGGAGCCGGTAAAGCAGACGCCGTCGATGCGCGGATCCGAGGTCAGTGCCGCCCCCACCGTGCTGCCACTGCCGGGCAGCAGCTGAATGGCTTCGCGAGGAATGCCGGCCTCATGCATCAGCTCGACCGCCCGGGTGGCGAGCAGCGCGGTCTGGCCCGCGGGCTTGGCGATCACCACGTTACCGGCCGCCAGCCCCGCCAGCACCTGACCAGCAAAGATGGCCAGGGGGAAGTTCCAGGGCGAAATACAGGAGATCACGCCACGGCCGGTGCCGAAGTCCTGGTTGCGCTCGGCTTCGTTCGCATAGTAACGGGCGAAGTCCACGGCCTCGCGAATTTCCGCCACTCCATCCGCCATGGTCTTGCCCGCTTCCCGGGTAGCCAGGGCGAACAGCTCGGGGGCGTGCTCTTCAAACAGATCCGCCACTCTGCGAATGCGCGCGCTGCGCTCGGCCACCGGCAGGGCGGACCAGATATCCACGCCGCTGCGGGCGGCAGCGATGGCGGTTTCAATATCATCGGCATTAGCCTGTACCACCTTTCCGACCACATCACTCGGCACCGCCGGGTTGCGCACCTCTTCGGCTTCTGTGCTGGTCACCGCCCCGGCAATCACCGGGCCGCCCTGCCACTGATGCGCCTTGAAGGCGCCACGAGCCGCATCGACTTCGGCCATTTCCACCGGGTTGGTGATATCCCAGCCTTTGGCATTGCGGCGACCGGCACCGTAAAGATCGGCGGGGCGCGCAATGATCCTGCTTGATACCTCGCTGCCCATGGCCGCCACCGTGTCGAACGGATCCCTGGCGATGTCTTCGGGCTGAATGCGGGTGTCGACAATCTGGTTAACGAAGGAGCTGTTGGCGCCGTTCTCCAGCAGGCGACGCACCAGATAGGCCAGCAGATCCTGGTGGGCACCCACGGGAGCATAGATACGGCAGCGGGTGCCCTGGCTGGTGAGCACGGTATCGTGCAGGGATTCGCCCATGCCATGCAGGCGCTGGAATTCAAAGCAGTCCTTGTCCTGAGCCAGCTCCAGAATGGCCGACACCGAGTGGGCATTGTGGGTAGCGAACTGCGGGTAAATGCGATCGGTCATACCCAGCAGTTTTTTGGCACAGGACATATAGGACAGATCGCTGTTGACCTTGCGGGTGAACACCGGAAAGCCTTCCAGGCCCATCACCTGGGCGCGCTTGATTTCCGCATCCCAGTAGGCGCCTTTGACCAGCCGCACCATGATGCGGCGATCCAGCTTTTCGGACAGCGCGTACAGCCAGTCAAGCACGGGGGCGGCCCGCTTGCTGAAGGCCTGCACCACAATGCCGAAACCGTCCCAGCCCGCCAGCGATGGATCGGACAGCACGGCTTCGATCACGTCCAGGGACAGATCCAGGCGATCCGCCTCTTCCGCATCGATGTTAAAGCCCATGTTGGCCGCCTTGGCCTGCTGCGCCAGCTCCAGGGTGCGGGGCACCAGCTCTTCCATCACCCGCGCTTTCTGACCGAACTCGTAACGGGCGTGCAGGGCCGACAGCTTGACCGAAATGCCGGGGTTCTTGCGAATGTCCTGATGCAGACAGTTCGGCGCCAGAGAAGTAATGGCGGAAGAATAGGCCTTGTGGTAGCGCAGGGCGTCGGCATCGGTGCGGGCCGCTTCACCCAGCATGTCGTAGGAATAGGTATAGCCACGGGCTTCGTATTTCTGGGCGCGCTTGAGCGCCTCCTCGATATTGCGGCCCAGCACAAACTGGCGGCCCATCTCTTTCATGGCCTGCCCCACGGCGGCGCGTACCACCGGCTCGCCCAGACGCTTGACCATGCCGCGCAGAGTGGAGGACAAGCCCTGACGGTCTACCGGCGACAGCAGCTTGCCGGTGATCAGCAGCGCCCAGGTGGAGCTGTTGATCAGTGAGGAGCTGGAGCGGCCACGGTGATCACCCCAGTTGCCGGAGGAAATCTTGTCTTCGATCAGCTCGTCAATGGTGCTGCTGTCCGGCACCCGCAGCAGCGCCTCTGCCAGGCACATCAGGGCCACGCCTTCCTTGGTGGTCAGGCCGTACTGGGCCAGGAATTTTTCCATCATGGTCGGGGTGGAGCCGGCCCGCACCTGACGTACCAGCTCGGCGGCCCGGGCGGAAATCCGCTGCCGCACCTCGGCGGAAATGGCGGCTTCGGTGGCCAGCTCCCCAATCACCCTGGCTTCATCCGCCAGATAATGACTCCGGATCTGCTCCCGGCAAGCCACCAGCGACAGTGAATTAGCTTTCATCCGACCTTACTCCCTCGGTATACATGAACAATATGGTTACATCATGCTAACCGAAAGGAGGAATGCATTTTTCCCATACATTCAAACACGACAATCCAAATGAACTTTTTGAAAGCCCCTATTTTTTCTTTTTTACCACCAAAAACCCAAGAACAGGTCATTTATACCAGAGCAAAAAGTAAGACTCTAAAGAAGCCAAGCTGACCACTCCCGCCCTGCCAGCACAATCCTGTCACCGCCGAACAAAGCACGGACAACGGCGCCTGAAAAAGGCCAGCTCAAGAAGAGTGAATGCGGCAACGAGGAGGGATGACAAGACCGAACGCAGTAAAACGCCAATTCCGAAAAGCAAAAAGCCGACCCTGAGGTCGGCTTTTTAAATTGGAGCGGGAAACGAGATTCGAACTCGCGACCCCAACCTTGGCAAGGTTGTGCTCTACCAGCTGAGCTATTCCCGCAAAACTTTTTAGATACCGTTCTGGTGAAACGTTATCGTTGTAATTTGGAGCGGGAAACGAGATTCGAACTCGCGACCCCAACCTTGGCAAGGTTGTGCTCTACCAGCTGAGCTATTCCCGCAAAACTTTTTAGATAGCGCTCTGGTGAAACGTTATCGTTGTAATTTGGAGCGGGAAACGAGATTCGAACTCGCGACCCCAACCTTGGCAAGGTTGTGCTCTACCAGCTGAGCTATTCCCGCAGATTTTAACTTTTTCAAACACCGGCCTGGTGACCCATGTTTTTTAATTTGGAGCGGGAAACGAGATTCGAACTCGCGACCCCAACCTTGGCAAGGTTGTGCTCTACCAGCTGAGCTATTCCCGCACTGACTGTCATCAGTCTATCGTAACCAGTGGCTTGCTTCGCATTTCCCCTTGGCTACGGGAGGCGTAGTATAAGCACGCGCCGATCGAATGCAAGCCTTTTTTTAACGGTGATTTTCAACTGCCGAAAATGTCACCAAACGCTCAAAAAGCGCCGGATTCCGGGTCAGATGGTAAACACATGCTGGCGATAGAACTGCAGCTCGGCAATGGACTCGCGAATATCGTCCAGGGCCTGGTGGCTGCCCTTCTTGGTAAACTGCTCCAGCAACGCCGGTTGCCAGCGACGCACCAGCTCCTTGATGGTGCTCACGTCCACATTGCGGTAATGGAAAAAGGCTTCCAGCTCCGGCATGTGACGGGCCAGAAAACGCCGGTCCTGACCGATGGAGTTGCCGCACAGGGGGGAGCTGCCTTCCGGCACCCACTGGCGCAAAAACGCCAGGGTCTGCGCCACCGCCTCGTCTTCGGTAACGGTGCTGGCCTGCACCCGGGCCACCAGGCCGGAGCCGGTATGGGTGCGCACGTTCCAGTCGTCCATCTTGCCAAGCTCCGCCTCGCTCTGGTGAATGGCCAGTACCGGGCCTTCCGCCAGAATATTGAGCTCCTTGTCGGTAACGATGCTGGCAATCTCGATAATGCGGTGTTCGTCGGGCTCCAGACCGGTCATTTCCAGATCGATCCACACCAGGTTTTCGGTACTTTGGCTCATGGGTTGCTTTCCTGCGGCTTGGCAAATAAGGACAAGGTTGAACGGGAAAGTGTATCATAGCCGGCAGTGAAAACAGGTTCGAGGACAGCGTGACCAAGAAGAGACGCCTGAGCAAAGGCCAGAAACGCCGCGTAAGCGACAACCAAAGCCGCCGGCTGAAAAAACAGAAGGCCGAGGTGATCGACGACACCCTGCTGGGCCCGCCCCAGGAAGGCGTGGTGATCAGCCGTTTTGGCCAGCATGCCGATATTGAAGACAGCGAAGGCGAAATCCATCGCTGTAACCTGCGCCGCACCATTGGCTCGCTGGTGACCGGCGACCGTGTGGTCTGGCGACCGGGCACCGATGCCCTGCAGGGCATCAGCGGCGTGGTGGAGGCCGTGCACCCGCGCACCACCGTATTGACCCGCCCCGATTATTACGACGGCATCAAGCCGGTGGCCGCCAATATCGACCAGATTGTGGTGGTGTCTGCGGTGCTGCCGGAGCTGAGCTGCCACATCATCGACCGCTACCTGGTGGCCGCCGAAGACGTGGAAATGCCCCCCATGCTGGTGCTCAACAAGGTGGATCTGCTGAGCGACGAGCTGCGCCATGACGCCGAGCGCGATCTGCAGCGCTACCGCGACATCGGCTACCGGGTACTGCTGGTGAGCTGCGACACCGGCGAGGGCCTGAATGAACTGCAACAGGCACTGAGCAGTCACACCAGCATTTTTGTGGGCCAGTCCGGGGTGGGCAAATCGTCTCTGGTCAACGCCATCATGCCCGATGTCGAGGCCCAGACCGGCGCCGTGTCCGACAACTCGGGCCTGGGTCAGCACACCACCACCACCGCCCGTCTGTATCATTTTGCCACCGGCGGCTCATTAATCGACTCCCCCGGCATTCGCGAGTTTTCCCTCTGGCATCTGGAGCCCGAGCGAGTGGCCTGGTGTTTTCGCGAGTTTCGCGACTACCTGGGCGGCTGCCGCTTTCGCGACTGCAAGCACGGTACCGATCCCGGTTGCCTGCTGCAGGAGGCCGCCGCCGACGGCCGCATTCACCCGGAGCGACTCGAGAGTTACCACCGCATTATGAACGCCATGGCGGACAAGCCTGACCGCTATCATCCCAACTCCTGACTGTGTGAATTCAGAATGAAAGACCATTTCAAGATTTTGCTGCAATATCTGCTGCCCAAGCATTTGCTGTCCCGCCTGGTGGGCAAGCTCGCCGCCGCCGAGGCCGGCGCCCTTACTCAGTGGCTGATTAAACAGTTTATTCGTCGCTACCAGGTAGACATGAGCGAGGCCGCTCATTCGAATCCGGGCCACTACAAAAGCTTCAACGAATTCTTTACCCGCCCGTTAAAGGAGGGCGTGCGTCCGCTGGTGAAAGGCGATGACCTGCTGGCCATGCCGGTGGACGGCGCCATCAGCCAGCTCGCCCCCATTGAGCAGGGCCGCATCATTCAGGCCAAGGGCCACGATTTCAGCGCCCGCGCCCTGCTGGGCGGCGACAAGGCTCTGGCAGCGCCCTTTATCGGCGGCGACTTTGCTACCATCTATCTGGCCCCCCGGGACTATCACCGCATTCACATGCCCCTGGACGGCGTGCTCAGAACCATGATCTACGTGCCCGGCGAGCTGTTCTCGGTGAACCCGCTCACCGCTTCACGGGTGCCCGAGCTGTTTGCCCGCAACGAGCGGGTGGTGTGTATTTTCGATACCCAGGCCGGCCCCATGGCCATGGTGCTGGTGGGCGCCACCATCGTCGCCAGCATTGAAACCGTCTGGGCCGGCACCGTTACCCCGCCCCCGGGTAAGCGGGTGCAGCGCTGGGACTACGACACCGACACCGCACCGCGCCTGGCCAAGGGCGAGGAAATGGGCCGGTTCAAGCTGGGCAGTACTGTGGTGTGCCTGTTTGGCCCCGGCCAGGTAGCCCTGAGCGAGCAGCTTGTACCCGGCACGCCCACCCGCATGGGCACCGAGTTCGGCCGCCTTGTGAAACCATAACGTAAACCAGCTCCACAGAGAGAAGCCGCCGTGTTTGCCCCCATTCTGCTGTTTTTCATGCTGTTGTTGCTGCCGGCCCCGGTGCCGGCGGATCAGAGCGTGGCCGATATTGAAGCCCTGCTGAAGGAAATTCCGGAAGGGGACAAACCCGAGCTGCAAAAGCTGCGCGACAGCTACAATCAGGCGCTGCAACTGGTGCGCGAAGGAGATCGCTACCGCCAGCAGACCGACAGCCTGCGCAAGTTCATGGACGAATATCCGGCGGCGCTGAAAAAACTGGAGCAGCAAAAGGCCAACCTCAAAAGCACCTCTACCGAAAGTGTACCTCTGCTCGACGGCCCGGATCTCGACCAGGCGCTGGTGGATGCCCAGGCCCGGCGGCTGGAGCTGAGGCGCCAGCGGGAAGAGCTGACCAACACCCTGAACCTGCAGGAGCTCAGCAACAGTGGCCTGCACAACCAGCTCGATGAGCTGCGCCAGCAGCTGCGCCAGACCCAGCAAAGCCTGGATCAGATGCAGTTCACCGATAACCAGAGCCGGCAACAGAACGCCAACCGCATGCTGGCCATGGTGCGGGAGCAGACCCTGCAGCGGCGCATTCAGATGCTGGAGCTGGAGCAGTTGTCGTCGGGCAACCGGGACGCACTCAACAAGCTGCGGCTGGAAATACTGCAAAGCCGGCTGGCCGATCTCGACCAGTACATCGACGCCTTGCAAAACCGGCAGAATGAGCTGCGCCGGGCCACCACCGAGGCAGCCATTGCCGAAAGCGAACGGCTGCTCGACGAGGTGGAAACCGACTCTCCCCTGCTTGCCCGGGAGCAGGAGCGCAATCAGCAACTGTCAGCCACCCTGGCCGAGCGCAGCCGTACCATAGAGTCGTTGCAGCTGGAAAATCAGGCGGTGGAAAGCGCCGTGGCCGAGCTGAACACCCTTAAAAACAACCTGAAGGAGCAACTGGAGTGGCTGGAGGTCAGCCGGGGCTTTGGCGAGAACCTGCGCAACCGGCTGAGTGAACTGCCTCCCCCCTACCCGCTGCCCCAGCTGGAAGCCCGTATCGTGCAGAGCCGGGTGGATCGCTACGGCTATCAGGAAAGTCTGGATGACATTGCCAACAACAGCTACCGCAACCGGCTGCTGACCCTGGAGCAGGATCTGAGTGAAGAACAGCAACTGCTGCTCGAAGAGCTGCTCACCACCCGGGGGCGGCTGCTGGAGCGGCTGCTGGCAGTAACCGACAACCAGATCCACGAACAGACCCGGCTCAAGGTGGCCTACAGCCGGCAAAACGGTCAGCTGGAAGAAATTCGCGCACTGACCGAAGAGCGGCTGTTCTGGCTGCCGGATCTGCGTCCCATTGGCAGCAATTTTCCCGCTGCCATGCTGGAAACCCTGGACTGGCTGACCCGCACCGCCACCTGGACCGCGCTGCCCCGGGCCCTGCAGCAACAGGGTTGGGCCAGCCTGACCCTGTATGGCATCAGCACCATGGTGGTGCTCTATCTCTGGCTGCTGAGCCGGCGCAGCCTGCGGGATTATCTGACCCGCATCAGCCCGCGCATCGGCAATGTCACCCAGGACAAATACAACTATACCTTCAATACCCTGCTGCTCAGCCTGCTTACCGCTCTGCCACTGCCGGCGCTGCTGTCGCTGCTGTCTCACGCCATCGACTCGCCCCTGGCCCCGCCCATCGTCGTGTCACTGGCGGCGGCACTGCGCGAGCTGATGATGCCGGTCTTTATTCTGCTGCTGGTGGGTAACCTCACCCTGCCCAGGGGCCTGCTGGTGATGCATTTCAACCTGCCCGCCGAGCAGGCGCGGCGGGTGTGGCGACAGTTCCGTACCCTGATGCTGAGCCTGTTGCCCATGCTGTTGCTGCTTTATACCTCACGGGAATTCAGGGAATTTTCTCTCTATGAGACCCTGGGGCGACTGGCCTTTATGTATACCTGCCTGCTGATGAGCCTGTTTTCCTGGCGGCTTTATCGCCAGGACATGCCGCTGCTGGTGTCAGCACCGCGTCAGGAACACCTGACCCTGGCCAATCACCTGCTGTGGGGTCTGCTGATCACCGCCCCCTTGCTGGCTCTGGCCGCCGCTGTCATGGGCTATCTGTTTACCGCTCATACCTTGTTGCGCCAGCTGGAGTTTTCGGTGCTGGCGGGGCTGGGTTTTGTCATGGCCTACCTGTCGGTACGGCGCTGGATGCTGCTGCAACGCCGCCGACTGGCCTTTGAGCGGGCCAAGGCCCGCCGCGCCGAGATCCTGGCCCAGCGCAAGGAAAAAGAGCGGGACGAGCCTCAGGAAACACCGCCCAGTCCGGAAGCCGAGGCCGCTGCCGTGGCCGAGCTGGATCTGGATACCATCAGCGCTCAGTCGCTGGGGCTGCTGCGATCTGTGCTGATGCTGGGCTACATTCTCACCCTGATGCTGCTGTGGTCGGAGATCAACACCGCCTTCAGTTTTCTCGACAGCATCGAAGTCTGGCATGTGTCCAGCAGCCTGGCCGGGGAAGACAGCCTGGTACCGATCTCGCTCAAGGATCTGGTGATCGCCCTGTTTCTGGTGGTGTTAACGCTGATCACCGCCCGCAACCTGCCGGGGCTGATGGAGCTGAGTGTACTGCAGCATCTGGATCTGTCTCCCGGCACCGGTTTTGCCATTACCACCATATCCAAATACCTGGTGCTGGTCTTCGGCGCCTTTGCCACCTTCGCCATGCTGGGCATCGACTGGTCCAAGCTGCAGTGGCTGGTGGCGGCGCTGTCGGTGGGCCTGGGCTTTGGCCTGCAGGAGATCTTTGCCAACTTCGTGTCGGGCCTGATTATTTTGTTTGAAAAGCCCATTCGCATCGGCGACACCGTCACCATTCGGGATCTCACCGGCACCATCTCCAAAATCAAGACCCGGGCCACCACCATAGTGGACTGGGACAGACGGGAGATTATCGTGCCCAACAAGGCCTTTATTACCGAGCAGTTCGTCAACTGGTCGCTGTCGGATGCCATTACACGGGTCAAACTCTATGTGCGGGTGAGGCTGGACGCGAATGTGGAGCTGGTGCAGCAACTGCTGCAGGAAGCCATTGATGAATGCAGTCTTATTCTCGACAACCCGGTGCCCGAGGCCTTTCTGGTGGAGCTGACCGACTCGGCGCTGGTATACGAGGTGCGGGTCTATGTGAACGACATGGGCCACCGCATGCCCATGACTCACGAGCTGCACAACCTGCTGCTGGAGCGGCTGCGCCGTCACGATATCCGCATTCCGCATCAGCAGGTGGATATTCGGCTGGTGGGCGAGCAGGGCCTGTCTCTGAAACCGGCAGGATCCCGGGGGTAGCGCCGGGCTGACTTGCACAGGGCAGCAAGCCGGGCCACACTTGGGTGTTGGCCCCAAGCTACCTGAAGGCTGCCATGTTAAGGATCCTTGCCCTTGTTCTGCTGCTGGGCGGCTGTGCCGCCCCCTACGATTACGCGGAAGATACCGACTTCAGCCGCTTTGATACGGTGGCACTGGCACCGGACATGGATACCACCTCACTGGACGGCGCCCGCATTGCCGATGCCGCACGAGACCTGCTGCCCACCCGTGGTCTTACCCTCACCGAGCCGAAGCAGGCTTCGCTGTGGCTGAATTACCGGCTGGATGAGAATGTACGGCTGCTGACCACCATGCCCAGCATGTTCGGCCGCCATGGCTTCTGGGACGAAGAACGGGTCTATGGCGCCCGGCGCGAGCTGCATCTGGTGCTGTGGCTGGAGCAGCCCGGCTCGGGGCGAGTGCTGTGGCAAAGCCGCCATCCCAACGCCTTTCCTGGTGACGGCGTGCATGGCACCGCCCGCCGCGACAAGATCAGCCAACAGGTGGCCGAGCTGCTGGAAAATTACCCCCCTGAACAGTGAGGAGTAAGAGGTAAGGAGTGAGGAGAAACACCGCTAGCCCCTCACTCCTGTCTCCTCACGGCAGCCTCTGCTGCCCAGTGTCACGCTCGGGTGACAGGAAAGGCAACCACCTGCTCCAGCCGTTCGGCTCCCAGCGCCAGCATGATCAGCCGGTCGATGCCCAGCGCCACCCCGGCGCAGTCGGGCAGGCCCGCCGCCAGCGCCGCCAGCAGGTATTCATCCACCGGCTTTTCCGCCAGCCCCCGCGCCCGGCGCTGGGCGTTGTCCTGTTCAAAGCGGGCCCGCTGCTCGGCGGCATCACTGAGTTCATGAAAGCCATTGGCCAGCTCAATCCCCCTGAAATAGACCTCAAAGCGCTCGGCCACCCTCGCATCCGCCGGGCTGATGCGGGCCAGCGCCGCCTGGCTGGCGGGAAAGTCATACACAAAGCAGGGCACGTTCTGGCCGATGACCGGCTCCACCCCAAGGGCAAACAGCAGCTGCAACAGGGTATCCCTGTCGTCTTCACAAGCCAGCAGGTCGTCGGCGCCCAGCCCCTGGCCGGCGGCTCGCAGCTCGTTCAGGGAAGCGGTCAGCGGGCACACCCCCAGGGTTTGCTTAAAGGCATCGGCATAACTCAGCCGCTCGGGCTCGTCACAGCCCAGCACCCGCCGCAGCAACTCGGCCATTTCGTCCATCAGCCGGTGATGATCAAAACCCGGCCGGTACCATTCCAGCATGGTGAACTCGGGGTTGTGCAGCCGTCCCGACTCCTCGTTGCGGTAGGCTTTGCAGATCTGGTAGATGGGCCCGCTGCCGGCGGCGAGCAGCCGTTTCATGTGAAATTCCGGCGAGGTCTGCAGGTAGAGATCCTGGCCCCCGGCCATGCCGGGGCCGGTAAAGCGGGTAACGAAGTTTTCCAGATGCACATCGGTCACGCCGGCCGCCGCCAGGGTGGGGGTGTCGACTTCCAGTACGCCGCACGCAGCAAAGAAGTCGCGAACCTGCGCCAGCAGTTCGGCACGCCGGCGCAACAGGGAAAACTCGGCGGTGGGGAACCAGGATGACGTCATCATAAAAAGACACTCTGCAAAAAACGCCGAGTGTACTGTGAATCAGTCGCGACTGGCAGCCCCGCGCTCGCCTTTCAGCTCGATCTGGTTGCCTTCCGGATCGAACAGATAGATGGACAGGCCTTCGCCCTGAGCGCCGTAGCGCAGTGCCGGCGGCTCGCAGATCACCCCCGACAGGCTGAAGTAATTGAGCAGCGCATCGGGATCAAAGGGATCGATGCGCAGGCAAAAGTGATCCATGTTGGCCCGGCACTGATCGGCAGCCTCGCCGTCGCCACCCAGCGGGCCACGAATATCCACCAGATCGATCAGTTGATCGCCGGCGCGCAGCTGGTAGAGGCCGATTTCTCCCTTTTCACGTTCCAGGCAGCAGCCCAGCACCCTGCAATAAAAATCCAGCATGCGCTGGGGATTGCGCACCCGCAGCACCAGATGATCCAGCCCAAGCACCCTGAACATGGCGTTACTCCATTTCACGATTTGGCCAATAATGGCGTAATTTTGACCGAAACTGAAGCCTTTGGTTCCCCGCCCCGGACTCAGCGCAAACAAGGCTGCAATATTTCTGAACTTGTAGTCAGGAATAGTTGCAAAAAAGTTCGCCGTGGCTAGAATGCTGAAAACCGGGGGCCTAAAAAACCCCCGGTTTTTTTATGCCTGTCATTTACTGAGGTAATACCAATGCGTATCGAAGAAGACTTGAAACTGGGCTTTAGGGATGTGCTGTTTCGCCCCAAGCGCTCCACCCTCAACAGCCGCTCTCAGGTCGAGCTGAACAGGGAGTTCACCTTTAAGCATTCAGGTCGCCGCTGGTCCGGCGTGCCGGTCATCGCCGCCAACATGGACACCGTGGCCACCTTTGCCATGGCCCGTGCCCTGGCCCGTCACGAGATGCTGACCGCGGTGCACAAGCATTACTCTGTGGAACAATGGCAGGCCTTTGTGGCCGAGTCCGGCCCCGAGGTGCTCAGGCACGTGATCGTGTCTACCGGCACCTCCGACAAGGATTTTGAAAAGCTGCAGCAAATCCTGGCGCTGTCCGATGAACTGGGCTTTATCTGCATTGATGTGGCCAACGGCTACAGCGAGCACTTTGCCGCCTTCGTTTCCCGCGTACGCGAGCAGTGCCCCCAACACACCATCATTGCCGGCAACGTGGTCACCGGTGAAATGGTGGAAGAGCTGATCCTGTGCGGCGCCGACATTGTCAAGGTCGGCATTGGCCCCGGCTCTGTGTGCACCACCCGGGTCAAGACCGGCGTGGGCTACCCTCAGCTGTCCGCCATTATCGAATGTGCCGATGCGGCCCACGGCCTGGGCGGCCAGATCATCGGCGACGGCGGCTGCACCTGTCCCGGAGACGTGGCCAAGGCCTTTGGCGGCGGCGCCGACTTTGTGATGCTGGGCGGCATGCTGGCGGCCCACGAAGAGTGTGGCGGCGAGCTGATTGAGCGCGACGGCAAGCAGTTTATGAAGTTCTACGGCATGAGCTCCGCCAGCGCCATGGACAAGCATTCCGGCGGCGTGGCCAAGTACCGGGCGGCCGAAGGCAAGACCGTTGAACTGGCCTATCGCGGCCCGGTGGAAAACACAGTGCAGGACGTGCTCGGCGGCGTCCGCTCCACCTGTACCTATGTGGGCGCCCAGCGACTGAAGGAGCTGACCAAGCGCACCACCTTTATTCGCGTGCGCGAACAGGAAAACAACGTTTACGGCAAAGAGTAAAACGTGAGGGGTGAGGAGTAAAAAGCAAACCGTTTTCACCTCACTCCGGTCTCCTCACTCTTCACCATAAAAAACGGCGCCGAAAGGCGCCGTTTTTTATATGTAAAGCAAATCGCTTATTTTACGCGGGACACGTACTCGCCGGAACGGGTGTCGACACGCAGTACTTCACCGATCTGAATGAACAGCGGCACCCGTACCACGGCACCGGTGCTCAGGGTAGCGGGCTTGCCACCGGTGCCGGCGGTGTCACCCTTCAGGCCCGGATCGGTTTCAACGACTTCCAGCTCCACGAAGTTGGGCGGCGTCACGGAGATAGCGGCGCCGTTCCACAGGGTCAGGGTGCACACGTCCTGCTCCTTGAGCCACAGTCTGGTGTCGCCCACGGCTTTTTCGTCGGCGGCGATCTGCTCAAAGGTGTCGTTGTTCATGAAGTGGTAGAACTCGCCATCGTTGTACAGATAGGCCAGTTCCACATCCATCACGTCGGCCGCTTCCACGCTGTCGCCGGACTTGAAGGTTTTTTCCAGCACCTTGCCATTAAGCAGACGGCGGATCTTCACACGGTTGAACGCCTGTCCTTTGCCGGGCTTGACGAATTCGTTTTCAATAATGGCGCAGGGTTCTCCGTCCAGCATAATCTTGAGACCGGACTTGAATTCATTGGTACTATAGGAGGCCATTTTACCCTCGTAGTTGACAGAGTTGCAGAAAATGCCGGCAATGATACCCCTAAACGGGGGCGATTTACATATTCCCTGGCAAAAAGAGCTGGCCCGCGCCTTTACCACTCCCGAGCAGTTGCTGGACTATCTGGGGCTGGATGCCGCCCCCTGGCAAGCCGGGCTGGCCGCCCGCCGGCTGTTTGCCATGCGCGTGCCCCGCCCTTTTGCCGACAAGATGGAAAAGGGTAACCCGCAGGATCCGCTGCTGCGCCAGGTATTGCCCCTGGCCGAGGAGTTCGCCGAGGTGCCGGGCTTTGTCACCGACCCGCTCGACGAGCACGACAGCGCCCTGCCCGGCCTGCTGCACAAGTACCGCTCCCGGGTGCTGCTGGTGCTGCGCGGCGGCTGCGCGATCAATTGCCGCTACTGCTTTCGCCGCCATTTTCCCTATGCCGACAACAGCCCGGGCATGGGGGGCTGGCAGCCGGCAGTGGACTATATTGCCGGCCACCCGGAAATCAACGAAGTGATCCTTTCCGGCGGCGATCCGCTGATGGCAAAAGACGAGCATATCGCCCGCTTGCTGGACGAGCTGGAAAGTATTCCCCACCTGCGCCGGCTGCGCATTCACAGCCGGCTGCCGGTGGTCATTCCGGCGCGGCTCACCAACGGACTGCGCGATCGCCTGGCGCAAAGCCGGCTACGCCCGGTGCTGGTGCTGCACGTTAACCACGCCAATGAAATCGACGATGACCTAGCCACCCGTCTGCAGCGCTGGCAGCGGGCCGGTATTACTCTGCTGAACCAGAGCGTATTGCTGGCCGGGGTCAATGACGACGCCGACGCACTGGAGGCGCTGTCGGAGCGCCTGTTTGACGCCGGGGTATTACCCTATTATCTGCACCAGCTCGACAAGGTTGCCGGGGCGGCACACTTTGCGGTGAGCGATGAACGGGCCCGGGCATTGATGGCACAGCTGCTGGCCCGGCTGCCGGGCTTTCTGATGCCCCGGCTGGTGCGGGAGATCGGCGGCGAAGTAAGCAAAACTCCTCTCGATTTGAGCCTTGAACCCAGTTAAGGAATTCCCATGCATGATTCGGTAATTGACCGGCTTAACGACACCCTGAAAGAGCTGTATCACCAGGCCATAGACGCCGACAAGAAGCTGGCCGCCCTGCGCGCCAAAGGACAGGCCAAGTTCAGCGCCGTGCTGCGCGAAGACAGTCAGTTCATTACCCGTGCCGATCACTTTATGCCCTATGTGGCGGAGCTGGCGGAAGAGCTGGAGATGCTGTCATCCTGCTCGGAAGAAGAATACCAGGCGCAGCTGGCGCGCATGGTGCACAAAATCCAGGTGCTGGCCTCCACTCTGGGTCAGTTTATGCGTCTCGACTGACGTCGAAGTCGCTCAAGCGAGCAGGGCCACTGTTTTCCAGCCACTCCCTGACCTCCATGGTGGCCAGTGAGGGGCTGATAAAGGGCCCCTGTAACAGCACCTCGCTTCCCAGGGCACTCACAATACTGCTCTCCGCTGCGCTGGTCACACCCGAACAAATAACCGGAACGCCAAGCAGCCGGGCCAACTCAAACAGGGTGGCAAGCCGTTCTCTTGCCGCTTCACTGTGCTCGATGCCACTGCACCAGGACGCATCCAGCTGCAGCCAGTGTAGCGGCAGTTGAGTCAGTTGCCCCCACTGAGAGCACCCGGAGCCAAATTCTGCCAGCAACATGCGAACATTCAGGGCACAGAGATCATCAAGCATGGGCTGAGCCTGCTGAGCCGCCTGCATCACCATGGATTCAGTGATCTCAAGCACCAGCGCATCTCCTTCCAGTCCATGACGTGACAGCGTGCTCAGCAGCCGCTCTCTGAGCGACGGGCGAAATACCGACGGCGGCAGCGGCAGGCTGACAAAGACTCCGGGAGCAGCCATGCGCCAGTCGGGGATCAGCTCGCCGATACGGCTCAGCGCCCACAATAACAAACGCTCCGACAGCTGATACTGCTCGGTTACCCGGACAAGCTCACTTTCACCAATTTCTCCAAAGCGGGGGTGCCGCCACTGCAGCGACAGCCTCAAGCCGGCACAATGGCCGGCAGGCGTTACCAGCGGATAAAAACGCAGCCCCAGACTATCGCTTTCCAGCGCAGCAGGCAGATCCCGGGCCAGTTGCTGACGGCGCTCCATTTCCTTGAGCATGGACGGATCGAAAATCACATAAGGCAGCTGATCCCGGCGGCACAGCTCCAGCGCCAGTTCACCCCGGGCCAGCAAATCCACCATGTTGTTTGCGTCTGACGGATACAGAACAACGCCGATCACCGGTGCCGGATAGAAGTCATGACCATTGACAGACTCCGCCGTGATCAAAACCTGACGAATACGCGATAACTGGTTACGCACTTCGGCAAGCTCCACCATGCCTTCTGTCAGTATTACCAGCCCTTCACGGTCAAGCGCCGCCATTTGCTCCCCTGGCTGCAGATATTTCTCAAGGCGGTCAGCCAGCGCCTGTTTCAACCGGTCGGCCACTTCAAACCCGAACTGCTGGCGAATACGGGCAAAGTCTTCCAGCTCCAGCAGAGTCAGGCTGAACGGTTGATGACGGGTAATCAGATGATTCAGCCGGTGTTGCAGGGCAAACCGGTTGGGCAGCATGGTAAGCGGATCCCGCAACAGCCGGCGGCGATAGCCCAGCAGCTCGGCACCCAGCATTATCAGCAGCAACAGAACACAGACTCCCAGGCCTGCCGTGCTTATGTAAAGCTCTCTTCCCAGCTTCCGGTAGGCCTGATCATACTCGGCATAGAACAGCACATTGCTGTGCATGGTCGCGGTCATGGTACGGGTCAGCGGCTCAACATAGGGGCTGAGCTCGGCCAGTAGCCGCTGATAATCGGGCGAACCCGGAGTCATGGCCTGAACCATGGGCTCCATGGCCCTGACCCGGTTTTCGATCTGCTGGATCAGTAACCACAGATCGGGTCTGTCGGTAAGCGTATCCCTGAGCTGGTTACTGAGCAGTACCGGCGTGCGACTCCATAGAATGTCGTAGCGCAACATCAGCTCGTCATGCTCCATACCTCCCGCATGCAGCAGCCTGACGCCATCAAGAAAGCGGATCATTTCCAGTTTCAGCTGCATCAGGGACCAGGGCAGTTCATAATTGCGTTGCTCCAGCAGAATGTTGTGCTGACGAATACCCAGCAGCGCATGAGCAGCACCGACGCCAAACAACAGCATGCATAACAGCAGCAACAGAATGACGGTTTTTTTCAGGATGTGCAGGGCTCCCCGAGCGTTCGTGCCGGGAACAGGAATAAACAATCTCTTCACTTGGATTCCGTTCGTACTTTTATGTATCTGAGTTGCCAGGCCATGTAATGAAGAAATTCAGCCTGCTGCAGCCCGGATGCCTGGTCGTAGGGCAACATCAGCCACAGCGGCCCCTTGTCGCGCCGGCTCATCCGGTGACCATTTTCACTCCAGGCCAGCACTGGCTGATAAGGCGCTACTTGCTGCCAGTCTACCGCCACACTGAAGCCGTTAAGTGCTTCAAGATAAAGGGTTTTGATTCTGGCATGGGCAAACAGCGTCTTGAGCAGCGTGCGCAAGTCCGGCCCGCGGTAGGTCCGCGCTTGATCGGACCAGGGGTGGGCCGTGGTGATCTCCCTCTGAGGGAAGCGCTGAAGTTGAGACAGGGTATAATCCACCTGCTCATAAGAGCGTCCTTCCAGCTCGATATTACCGGAAATGGTGAGGATCACCGGCTCCTGTGACCAGCCCCTCAACGACACCAACCACAGTATGATAATGCCGAGCAACTTCATTTTTTGTCTCCTCAGCCTGTATCCTGAACAACCGCAAAGACTCACTGAGCCCCGTCAAGACAGGCTGACATCATACCTAAAACATTTGATGCAACTGAAGTGTAATTTTACACAGGCCATACCGGGTGGCCCGGAGTCAAAAAAAACCGGACCTTTCGGTCCGGTTTTTAACAGGCTGGGAGCGGCTCCCGGCAAAATGTAATGTGATTCAGATCACATCATTCCACCCATACCGCCCATGCCGCCCATGCCACCCATGTCAGGCATGGCCGGGGCTTCGTCTTTCGGCAGGTCGGTCACCATGGCTTCGGTGGTGATCATCAGGCCAGCCACGGAAGCGGCGAACTGCAGGGCAGAGCGGGTCACCTTGGTCGGATCCAGAATACCCATTTCCAGCATGTCGCCGTAGGTGTCGTTACCGGCGTTGTAGCCGAAGTTGCCTTCGCCGTCTTTGACCTTGGACACCACCACGGAGGCTTCTTCGCCGGCGTTGGTGACGATCTGGCGCAGCGGGGCTTCCATGGCGCGCAGGGCAACCTTGATACCCACGTTCTGATCTTCGTTGTCGCCGGTCAGCTCGGTCAGCTTGGAAGCGGCACGCACCAGGGCCACACCGCCACCGGGTACCACGCCTTCTTCCACTGCAGCGCGGGTGGCGTGCAGGGCATCGTCAACGCGGGCCTTTTTCTCTTTCATTTCCACTTCGGTGGCAGCACCCACCTTGATCACGGCCACACCGCCGGCCAGCTTGGCCACACGCTCCTGCAGCTTCTCGCGGTCGTAATCGGAAGTGGACTCTTCGATCTGCTGGCGAATTTGCGCCACACGGCCGTTGATGGCATCGGCCTCACCCACACCATCGATAATGGTGGTGTTGTCCTTGCTGATCACTACGCGCTTGGCACGCCCCAGATCTTCCAGGGTGGCTTTTTCCAGCTCCATGCCCACCTCTTCGGAGATCACGGTACCGCCGGTCAGAATGGCGATATCCTGCAGCATGGCCTTGCGACGGTCGCCAAAGCCCGGGGCCTTGACGCCGGCTACTTTCACGATGCCGCGCATGTTGTTCACCACCAGAGTGGCCAGGGCCTCACCTTCCACGTCTTCGGCCACGATCAGCAGCGGCTTGGACTGCTTGGCAACGCCTTCCAGTACCGGCAGCAGCTCACGAATGTTGGAGACTTTCTTGTCAACCAGCAGAATGAAGGGGTCTTCCAGCTCAACGGTGCCGGTTTCCTGCTTGTTGATGAAGTAAGGGGACAGGTAACCGCGGTCGAACTGCATGCCTTCCACCACGTCCAGCTCGTCCTGCAGGCCCTGGCCTTCTTCCACGGTGATAACACCGTCGGTGCCGACTTTTTCCATGGCTTCGGCAATCAGCTGGCCGACTTTTTCGTCTGAGTTGGCAGAGATGGTACCCACCTGGGCAATGGCCTTGGTGTCTTTACAGGGCACGGACAGCTCTTTCAGCTCAGCCACGGCCTGTACCACGGCCTTGTCGATACCGCGCTTCAGATCCATGGGGTTCATGCCGGCGGCCACGGCCTTCAGGCCTTCGTTGACGATGGCCTGGGCCAGTACGGTGGCGGTGGTGGTGCCGTCACCGGCTTCGTCGTTGGCCTTGGAGGCCACTTCCTTCACCATCTGGGCGCCCATGTTCTCGAACTTGTCGTCCAGCTCGATTTCCTTGGCCACGGACACGCCGTCCTTGGTGATGTTGGGAGCACCGAAGGACTTGTCCAGTACCACGTTGCGGCCTTTCGGGCCCAGGGTTACCTTGACGGCATCGGCCAGAATGTTTACGCCTTTCAGCATTTTAACGCGGGCGTCGTTACCAAATTTTACGTCTTTAGCTGCCATTGTTTATCTTCCTTAAAAGTGGATGAACCGGATTATGCTTCAACGATTGCCAGGATGTCGGTTTCGGACAGGATCAGAACTTCCTGACCGTCCAGCTTCTCGGTCTTGACGCCAAAACCTTCGTTGAAGATCACCTTGTCACCGACCTTCACGGACATGGCTTTCACTTCACCGTTGTCCAGCGTGCGGCCATTACCCACCGCCAGCACTTCACCGCGAGTGGATTTCTCGGCGGCAGAGCCGGTCAGAACGATACCGCCGGCCGACTTGGCCTCGGCTTCAATACGCTTGATAATGACGCGATCGTGCAATGGACGAATGTTCATCGATAACTCTCCTGCTGAGTGTTGTTACCTTGTTAGATAAACGGCCATGGGCCGCAAACTTGTTCCGTTGCTTTCCTATATGGGAACGCATTTTTGGCCTTCAAGAGTAGAATGCACATTTTTTTTAAAATCATGGGCAAGGCGGCGTTATCATAACCCCGTGCTTTGCCTGACGTCCGCAACATCAAGGTTTTTTCGTGCCCCATTCCAATTCCCTGCTCACCGCCCCCATAGGCCCGCAACTGGCGCGCATGACCGGACCCATGGCGCTGGGTATCGTGGCGATCCAGGCGTTCAATCTGGTGGACACCTTTTTTATCGGACTGCTGGGCACCGAGCCGCTGGCGGCGGTGACCTTTACCTTTCCGGTGACCTTTGTGGTGCTTTCCCTTGCCATGGGGCTGGGCGCCGGACTGTCGGCCTGCCTGGGCCAGGCCCTGGGTGCCGGCCACCATGATCAGGCAGCCCGCTTTACCAGCGACAGCCTGCTGCTGTCGCTGGGGCTGGGGCTGGGGCTGGCCGCCGCCGGGCTGGCCAGCCTGGACCCGCTGTTTACCCTGCTGGGGGCGGAAGCAGCACTGATGCCGCTGATCCACGACTACATGCTTATCTGGTATGCCGCTTCCCCCATGCTGGTGCTCCCCATGGTATGCAATGCCGCCATTCGCGCCACCGGCGATACCCGCACCCCCGGACTGGTCATGCTGGTGGCCGGACTGGTCAATGGTGTACTCGACCCCCTGCTTATCTTTGGCCTGGGCCCCTTTCCGGCGCTGGGCATTCGTGGCGCCGCCATGGCCTCCGCCTGCTCCTGGCTGATGGCCATGGTGGTGGCGCTGTATCTGCTGCAACATAGAGAGCGGCTGCTGAGCGGGCGCCGGCCTGCGCTGGCGCCATTGCTTCAGCACTGGCGCCAGCTGCTGCAGGTGGCCATTCCCGCCTCTTTTACCAGCGTGCTCAACCCGGTAGCCACCGCCCTGCTGATGCTGCTGCTGGCCGATTTTGGCACCGAAACCGTGGCTGCCTTCGGCGCCGCCTCGCGCATTGAAGCCCTGGTGCTGATCGTAATGATGGCCCTGAGCTCGGTGCTGGCCCCCTTTATTTCCCAGAATACCGGCGCCGGCCTGCACCAGCGCAGCCGCCATGGTCTGCTGCTGGCCATGCGCTTTGCCCTGCTGTTTCAGCTGGGCGTGTTTATTGTGCTGTGGTGGCTGGCCCCCTGGCTGGCCGGGCTGTTTACCGACAGTACCGAGGTAAGCGAACTGTTACAGCTGTATCTGCGGCTGGTACCTCTCAGTTACGGCCTGCAGGGCTGTTTTATGTTGCTGGGAGCGGCGCTGAACGGCCTGCGGGTATCGGTGATTTCACTGCTGCTGAATGGGGTGCGGCTGTTTGGCCTGCTGCTGCCCCTGGCCTGGCTGGGCGCCAGGCTGGCCGGCGCCGAGGGCATTTTTACCGGCATTTTGCTGGCCAATTTGCTGACGGGACTGATCGCCTGTCTGTTCGCCTGGCGGCGCTTTCCCTGGAAAATTCGTCATCCGCTGAGTTGAAAACCCGGGAACTGGGGACTGGGGACTGGGGACTGGGGACTGGGGACTGGGGACTGGGGACTGGGGCCACTAGTCCCTGTTCCCTAATCCCCAGTCCCTGATTTAGAGCAGTCGTTTCAGCAGCACATTGGCCTGGGTGCGCTGCACCCGCTTCAGCAGCCGCTGTACCGGTTCCGGGTAATCGCTGAGCTGCTCGATTTCGGTAAAGTGGGTCAGCCGCCGGCAGTGCTGCAATATGTTGGCCTTTTCTGCTTCAAAGGCCGCCTGTAGCCTGTGCTCCGGATCCTGCAGCAGCAGGCCGTTTTCCAGATCCAGCCCCCAGGCGCGGGGATTGAGGTTGTTGCCGGTGATCATCGCCAGATCGTCGTCCACGAACAGCCCCTTGAGGTGATAGGAGTTGCGGTCGTGGTGCCAGAGCATGATGTTGAGCTTGCCCTTGTCGATAAAGCCCTGGTTGGCCCGGGCAAAGCGGCGCAGGTTGGTCTCATACAGATAGGGCAGTCCGCCAATGGTGCGAAAGGGCTCTTCCGGCGGAATATAAAAGTCGTTGGCGGTCTTGTCGCCGATCACCAGGGTGACGTCCCGGCCCTTTTTGAGCTGACTGCGAATGTCCCGGGCCAGGGATTTGGGCAGGTTGAAGTAGGGGGTGCACACAAACAGCTTTTCTTTGGTGCCGCGCACCAGGGTGCGAATGGCCCGGTTGAGCTTGTTGCCGCGCTTGCCCAGGCCTGCCAGAGGGGTAATGGCCACCTCGCCCTGACGGCGGGGCTGGTGTTCAAACTGGTACTGGCCCCGGCGCAGCTGATGACGAAACTGGCGAATGGGCTGGCGCAGCCGTCGGGCGGTGGGAATGTCGGGCTGGTTCAGTGCCGGCACCGCCGGGTTTTGAGCGAACAGCCGATCCACATAGCCAATCATGGCCTCGGCCAGGGAGGCGTCGGTGATCTCGTGGTAGCGATCAAAGCGGTAACGGCCATTCTGGTGCAGGTAGATGTCGTTCAGGCTGGCGCCGGAATAGAGCAGGGTGTCGTCAAACACAAAGCCCTTGAGGTGCAGCACACCGAGCAGCTCCCGGCCCTTGACCGGCACCCCGTGAATGGCTATGGGGTGCTCGTATCGTTCGGCAAATTCCTGATACATCAGGTGGTTGCCGCCCTGCCCGGAATGACCAATCAGCCCTCGTTGGGCCCGGTGAAAGTCCACATAGAGGCGCACATCCAGCGCCGGATTGGCCTGCTTGGCCTCGTGCAGGGCGGTGAGAATTTCCCGGCCGGCATCGTCGTCCTGCAGGTAGAGCGCCACCAGACAGATGCGGGTTTTTGCCGAGGCAATCAGCGCCAGCAGCCGGGACTTGAAGGCCGCGGCGGAGTGCAGCACCCGCACCTGTTCGGCATCCACCGACAGGGCCGGCAGACGCTGCAGCAGGCTTCGGTAATAATTGGCTAGTTGCATAATGAACCTGGTTAATGACATTGCCGCCCAAGACCATACTCAAACGACAAGATTCGGTGCAGTTTACTGAATTAGTGGGAAGGGCAGCAAACCCCTCGCCCAACGCAATGCGAAGCGACAGCGCGGTTGCGCTACGCCGACACGCTGCGAGCCCATCCTTGGGGCGCTCGGCACATGCCTTCCCTGGCATGTGACGGTCGGCTACGGCAATCCCCGCTGCCGCTTCGTGAAGCCGCGGTGTTGCCTGCCCCATTCCCTAATCCCTCAAAGAGGTCGTGTCGCCTGTTCCAGCCAGGTGAGATCCTCGCCGGCCAGTTGCGGGCTGATCTTTTCCCACACGCCGGCGTGATAGTCGTTCAGCCAGTCAATGTGTCTGGCTTCCAGCCAGGTGGTGTCGATCAGGCGGCGGTCAAAGGGCACCCAGGTGAGGTTTTCAAACTCGAACACCGGAATATCGCCGTCGGTGCTGGCGGGCTGCACCACTTCCAGGTTTTCGCAGCGAATGCCAAAGGCATTTTCCCGGTAATAACCGGGCTCGTTGGACACTATCATGCCGGTGGTTAACGGCACTGTGCTGCCCTTGGGGGAAATGCGCTGGGGACCTTCGTGCACGCTGAGAAAGTGGCCCACGCCGTGGCCGGTGCCGTGGTCGAAGTTGTAGCCCTGTTGCCACAGCGGCATGCGTGCCAGGGCGTCCAGCTGCAGGCCGCCGGTGCCGGCGGGAAAGCGGGCACAGGCCAGATCGATATGGCCGCGCAGCACCAGAGTAAACAGCTTGGCGATGTCACCGTCGGGCTCGCCCACCGCCACGGTACGGGTAATGTCGGTGGTGCCGTCCAGATACTGGCCGCCGGAGTCCACCAGGTAGATGGCGTCCTGGCCCAGCTTTCGCGGTGTGCCGTTACCATGGTGGTAGTGGCACATGGCCGCATTGGGGCCCAGGGCCGAGATGGTGCTGAAACTGGGCTCTACAAACTCGGGGTGTTCTGCCCGCAGCGCATGCAGCCGGTCGGCCAGGGTGCCTTCGTCTTCCTGCTCCGGATGAGGCTGGGTCAGGCGGCGATCCAGCCAGGCCAGAAAGCGGCATACCGCCACGCCGTCACGCAGGTGCGCGGCGCGGGTGCCCTGCACTTCCACCGGGTTTTTGCAGGCCTTGGGCAGCATGCAGGGATCGTCGGCAAACACCAGTTCGGCGCCGGCCTGCTCCAGCACCAGGCTGCTCCAGGCGTTGGCGGTGGTGGGGTCGAGCTGCACCCGGGCACCCTGCTGGCCCAGCTTGTGCAGGGCGTTTTCCAGCTCATGCATGGGGGCCAGAGTCACGTTAAAGCCGCTGTGACCGGCCAGATCCAGATCTTCAAACTTGGCGGGCTCGGCAAACAGCTGCACGCTTCCGTCGCTATGCAGCAGGGCAAAGCCCAGCACCACCGGCAGACAGGGAATATCCCGGCCACGAATATTGAGCAGCCAGTTGATGGGCTCGGCCTGGGTCAGCAGTTGCGCGTCTATGTGGTTGGCGACAAGCTGTTCGGCTATGCGGTTGCGCTTGGCCTCGCTGTGCTGGCCGCTGTAGTCCTGGCTCAGCAGCAAGGCGGGCTGAATGTCGGGCTCGGGCTGATCGTGCCAGTGCCGGTCGATGGGGTTGTGTTCCACCGGCACCAGTTCCAGGCCGCCGGCGGCGAGTTTCTTTTTGGCGGCATCAAACCAGCCCCGGCTGTGCAGGCGCGGATCAAAGCCAACCCTGGCCCCTTCGTCCAGCTCACTCAGCACATAATCGAGCATCGGCTGTTCAATCAGGTGGCGATAGTCAAACAGGGCGCTGTCACACTGATGGCGCACCTGCACGGTATAGCGACCATCCACAAACACCGCGGCCTTGCCGGCCAGCACCAGGGCGGCACCGGCGGAGCCGGTAAAGCCGGTGAGCCAGGCCAGGCGCTCGGCATAGGGAGGAATATATTCACCCAGGTGTTCGTCGTCGTGGGGCACGATAAAGGCGTCCAGTTGCTGTTGCCGCATGTCGTCACGGACATTCGCAAGGCGTTGGGCGTGGAGCATATTGATTCCTTAACGAGATATTTAAAATGGATGGCGCGGGCCGGCATTCGCCGTATTTCGCTCACTCTACTCCGCGCCCGAGGGCTTGGCAAACCGCCGGCGGGGGCGCCATTGCTGAATAAGCAGGGCGGTCACTATCATCACCAGCCCCACCAGGGTGGCCGGGTAGATTTGCTCGCCCACCAGCAGCCGCAGCAACAGCAGAGAAGCAAAGGGCGAGATAAAAATCAGGTTGGAAATGCGGGCGGTGTTTTCGGCGTGGCGCAGGGCCAGCAACCACATCACAAAGGCAAAGCCCATTTCAAACAGGCCCACGTAAATGGCGCCCACCCAGCCCTGCCAGGCGGTGAGGGAAAAGTCCGACAACCAGGCGGTGGCCGCCACTATCACCGGCAGCCCCAGCAAAAAGCTCAGGGTAAGGGTCACCAGCGGATCGGCCTGGTTGCGGGCGTTGAGTATCCAGTAGCCGGCCCACAGCAGGGTGGAGGCCAGCGCCAGCGCCACCCCCAGGGGGCTTTCAAAATTCAGGCTGAGCAGATCCCCCTTGGTGGCGATGACCATGGCCCCCGAATAGCCGAGTGCGATGGCCAGCCAGTCCTGACGGCGAATGGTCTGGCCCAGAAAGGGCACCGCCAGCAGGGTAAGGGTAATGGCCCAGGTGTAGTTGAGGGTCTGGGCCTGCTGGGCTGGCAGCAGGTCGTAGGCCTGAAACAGCACCAGATAATAGAGCGCCGGGTTAATCAGCCCCAGCAGGGCGTAGTAACCGGGGTTCTGTTTGAAGGTGCGCCCCAGCAGGTGCAGCTTGCCCTGACGTGCCAGCAGGCCCAGCAGCAGCAGCAGCGAGCTGATGGTGGCCACCAGCAGCAGCTGGGCCGGTTCAAAATAACCCAGCGAGAGTTTGAAGGCGCTGGCCACGGTGGACCAGCAGGCCACCGCACCCAGTCCGTAAAGATAGGCTTTTTTCTGATTCTTCATATAGTTGTCTGGTTGTCCCGAGCAAAGAGAGGGGCAGTGTAGGCAGCCGGTGCAGACGGAGCAAGGGGAGGGATCACAGCTCGTCAATTATTGGAGCGGCGCAGTGGGCGTCTTTACAGATCGTCAAAGGGACGGCGCTTTTCTTTTTCCAGCACCAGCTTTTCCAGGGTGGTGATGCGCTCCAGCAGCCGGCGCTGCTCGGCCTGCAGCGCCTCAACCTGGTTTTCCAGCTCGCTCTGGGCCCGGTTCTGACTGAGCACCAGTACCAGCCCAATGCCCAGCGCCAGCAAAATCCATAGGGTCATTCTGTTCTCCTTGTTGACGGCAGTGCTATTACAGCATGGTTCAAAATTGGGAATGCTTAAGTCGGTTGACGCGTCTTTGGCGTGGATGCGTGCCTTCGCGGGCACGATCATTTTCACCGTTTTGGTTGTCATTCGGCGAAGGAACGTCATCCCCAGCGAAGGCGGAGATGAGATCCATAAATCTCCGCGAACGAGTATAGTGGGGCTCAGTCCGGAGTATTTGTATCTGTCGTCCATGTTCATTAGGTTACTGAATCATTAAAGTACAGGGATGTTAAAGATTTAGACGAAGACGATGCATCACTCTTTCGGTTTCGATCTCCGGGCACTGGAAGTGTTCGTTCAGATAGTGGACTGTGGCAACATGACGGCGGCGGCGGAAAAGCTGGGCATGACCCAGCCTTCTATCTCCCAGAGCCTGTCCAATCTGGAAAAGAACCTGAATACCCAGCTGCTGGATCGCTCGGTGCGGCCCATCGCCATTACCCGTGCGGGCCGTTTCTTCTATGACAGAGCCTGTCAGCTGTTAAAGGAAGCCAGGGTGACCAGCCTGGCCATGCAAAAAGGCCGTTTCGACAAACTGCGTCATGTACGTATTGCTCTGGTGGACTCACTGGCTACTGCTGTGGGCAAGCCGCTGGCTGATGCGGTCAAGCGTCATACCGAGCAGTGGTCGATGACTACGGGATTGTCCCATATGCATGGCGAATCGCTGCTTTCACGCAGTGTGGATATCATTATTTCCGATGATGCGCTGATGGACTATCCCGAGTTGAGTCGCTTTCGCATCCTACGCGAGCCTTTCATCCTGGTCCTGCCCAAGAACTTCACCGATGAAGTCAAGCAGCTTGAACACCTGATAAAAAAGCTGGATTTTGTTCGTTACCCTGCTCACTCCCTTATTGGGCAGCGTATTGAACGCAATCTTCGCTATCGCCGCCTAGAGCCTCCGCACCGGCTGGTTATGGACAACAGCTATGCGGTTTCCTCCATGGTGGCGGCTGGTCTGGGCTGGACCATAACTACGCCGCTTTGTCTGTTCCAGAGCGGGATCTGGTTGTCACAGGTACGCTGCCTGCCAATCCCCGGAGGCAGTTTCTATCGCAACCTGACCCTGCTTACCCGCAAGCACGAGCTGCACGAGTTACCCCAGGTCATTGCCGATGATATACGGAATATTCTGACCAGCGAGTACTTGTCCGAGGTTACCCGACACCTGCCTTGGGTCAGCGAGATGATCGATATTGGTGAACATGCGCACTAGCTATCGCTCATGACGGTGTGGCCACCCTGGTTTTCGTTTCTGTGAACTTATACCCGCATCGTTATGGCGGGCTTTTATTTATTGCATTGAAAAATAAGTACTATTTATAAAACTTATAGTTCTGTCAAAACAAAAAGTGATGCTTGTTGAGATGTTTTCAACCGGCTTTAGACTGACTCCGACAGTTGAAGGCTCGCAAGGAATGCTGGAGTTCGTCGATTCGATGTCTGCCTGTCTTCGCACTAACAAACACACCACAAAGGATGAGGTGAGTTATGTCCGAGTACGAAATGACAAAAACTGTATCCTATGATTCGGTATCACAGGAATACTTGGAAAAACGACAGCTGAAAAAAGGCGCCGCCGGCTGGATTTTGCTGGCCGGCCTGGGGGTGTCCTACGTGATTTCCGGCGACTTCGCCGGCTGGAACTTAGGTCTGGGACAGGGTGGCTTCGGCGGTATGCTGGTGGCCACCATATTGATGGCCACCATGTATATCTGCATGGTGCTGGGCCTGGCCGAATTATCTTCCTCTCTGCCCACCGCTGGTGGTGGCTACAGCTTTGCTCGCCGGGCCTTCGGTCCCTGGGGCGGTTATCTGACCGGCACTGCCATTCTGCTCGAATACGCCATCGCACCGGCGGCCATTGCCATTTTTATCGGTGGTTACGTCAATGAACTATTCGGCCTGGATGGCCCCTTGGTATATGCCCTCTTTTACGCGACTTTCGTTGGCATCCACCTGTGGGGGGCCGGTGAGGCCCTGAAAATCATGTTTGGTATTACCGCCTTGGCGGCAGTGGCCATACTGGTGTTCATTATCGGTCTCATTCCCCATTTCCAGTGGGACAATCTGTTCAATATCGCCACCAACCCCACTGCCGTAGGAGCATCTGATTTCCTGCCTCAGGGTTATATGGGGATCTGGGCGGCGCTGCCGTTTGCCATGTGGCTGTTTTTGGCGGTCGAAGGGGTGCCACTGGCGGCAGAGGAAGCCGGAGATCCAGCCAGAGACATGCCGAGAGGTATCATTACCGCCATGGTAATTCTGCTGGTTTTCGGGGGCTGCGTGCTTTTCCTGGCACCCGGTGCCGCCGGTGCCGATCTGATGCAGTCGCATGGCGCACCTTTGGTGGGAGCCCTGCAATCTGTTTATGGCAGTGATTCACAATTAGCCTCCTTCGTGAACCTGGTCGGCCTGGCGGGCCTTATCGCCAGCTTTTTCTCGATAATCTATGCCTATTCCCGTCAGGTATTTGCCCTGTCCCGGGCTGGCTACCTGCCCCGCTTTCTGTCCCTGACCAGCAAGCGCAAGGTACCGGCCCTGGCATTGATCATCCCGGGCGTGATCGGTTTCATGCTGTCGCTGAGCGGCGAAGGCGATCTGATGATCACCATGGCGGTATTCGGAGCCACCCTCTCCTACGCCATGATGATGCTGTCCCACATCGTGCTGCGTCTGCGCGAGCCCGGTATGAAGCGCCCCTACAAGACGCCGGGTGGCATCCTGACCACCAGTATTGCCCTGTTACTGGCGATCGCCGCCTTTATTTCCACTTTCCTGGTGAGCGTAGAAGCCGCTCTGTGGTCGGCACTGTTCTATGCCCTGATGGTTGGGTATTTCTTTTTCTACAGCCGCAAGCGCCTGGTTGCACAGGCACCGGAAGAGGAGTTTGCCGCTATCGCCCAGGCAGAAGCCGAATTGCAGTAACACCATATATGTACCCGGCCTGACCGGGCCAGCATACGGCCAGAGTGAGTTTGGCGCGTACACAGACAAGGAATCAAGGTGACAATATGTTAGAACCAAGACAGGTAACCAATGCAGAACAGGCTCGCCAGATAGTCGAAGAGCGGGGCCTCACCCATGTCAAGGTGGGGGTGTTCGATCAGGATGGTGTGTTGCTGGGGAAGTATCTGAGGAAAGATAAGTTCTTTTCGGCCCTCGAAGGTGGTTTTGCCTTCTGCAGCGTGGTGCTGGGATGGGATTCCAAGGATCAGCTTTACGACAACGTCAAGTATACCGGCTGGCATAACGGCTATCCCGATGCCGAGGTGCGCATCCTGCCTCACACCTGTCGCGAACTGCCGATGGAGGACAACATGCTGTTGTTCCTGTGCGAGTTTGCCGGGCAGGCCGAGGCCATTTGCCCGCGGGGGACGCTCCGGCGGGTACTGGAGATGGCCGACAGTATGGGGCTGAATGCCAAGGCAGCGCTGGAATATGAATTCTTCATGTTCAAGGAGACTCCCGAGTCCGTGCGGCAGAAAGGGTTCCGCAATCTGGAACCGCTGACGCCCGACTGGTTTGGTTACTCGGTGTTGCGCAACTCGGTTCACGCGGAGCTGTATCACCAGATCATGGATCTGGGTGAGACCATGGACTTTCCCCTGGAGGGCATTCACACCGAAACCGGCCCCGGTGTGCTGGAGGCGGCCATCGCTGTGGATGATGCAGAAAGTGCCGCCGACAAGGGAGCCTTGTTCAAGACCTTTATGAAGGTGCTGGCTCAGCGGAACAACCTGATGGCCACTTTTATGGCCAAGTGGTCCGGTGACTATCCGGGGCAGAGCGGTCACATTCATATTTCTCTCTATGATGATGCCGGCGTTAATGTGTTCTATGACCCGAGTCAGACCTACAACATGAGCCAGCTTCAGCGGCATTTTATCGCCGGTCAGCAGAAGCTGATGCCGGAGTTTCTGGCAATGCTGGCGCCTACGGTGAACAGTTACAGCCGGCTGATCCCTGGTTTCTGGGCGCCGACCGAAGCGACCTGGGGCGTAGAAAACCGCACTACCGCCCTGCGGGTGATCCCCGGCAGCAACAAGAGTCAGCGGGTCGAGTATCGCCTGGGCTCGGCCGACGCCAACCCCTATCTGGCGCTGGCTGCGGCGCTGGCGGCCGGCCTGTACGGCATCAAATACAAGCTGGAACCGGAAGCCGAGATCAAGGGCAATGCCTACGAGCAGGAGCATCCCGAGTACCTCAACCTGCCTCGCACCCTGTGGGAATCGGCCCAACGCCTGAAGCAGTCGGAGGCGGCGCGGGAGATGTTCGGCAATGCCTTTGTTGAGCACTTTGCCGCTACCCGGGAATGGGAAGAGCGGGAGTTCCGCAAACATATTACCGACTGGGAAATGGATCGCTATTTCGAAATTATCTAACCCTATTCGCATGGAGTCAGGTGTCATATGAACGACAAGGTAAAAACGATTTCTCCCATCGACGGCAGTGTCTATGTGGAGCGCCCCTTCGCCGACCAGGCGGCCATCACAGAGGCATTGCGTTTCGGCAAGCAGGTTCAGCGGCAGTGGAGCCGGGTGCCGGTAGCCGAGCGGGCGGCCCTGTGTCACCGCGCGGTAGATGCCTTTGTAGCCAACAAGGCGGCGATTGCCGAAGAAATCAGCTGGATGATGGGACGTCCTATTCGCTATGCCGGCGGTGAAGTCGATGGGCTGGCCGAGCGTGCTCGTTACATGATAGAGGTAGCGGAAGAAGCGCTGGCACCGGTGCGCTTGCCGGAAAAGCCCGGCTTCGAACGTTACATCAAGCGCGAGGCCCTGGGCCTGGTGCTGGTGATCGCCCCCTGGAACTTTCCCTACCTTACGGCCATCAATGCGGTAATGCCGGCCATCATGGCGGGCAATACGGTGATCCTCAAGCACTCGGCCCAGACCCCGCTGTGTGCCGAACGGCTGGCCGAAGCCTTTGCTGCAGCAGGTCTGCCGAGAGGTGTGTTCCAGTATCTGCACCTTTCTCACCCCGACACCACCAGCCTTATCCAGGCGCCCGAGGTGGATTATGTGGCCTTCACCGGTTCGGTTGCGGGCGGAACCGCAGTCGAGCAGGCGGCGGCGGGACGTTTTATTGGCGTTGGGCTGGAGCTGGGCGGTAAGGATCCGGCCTATGTGCGGGCCGATGCCGATATTGATCAGGCCGTGGATACAGCTATTGATGGCGCCTTCTTTAACTCGGGCCAGTCCTGTTGCGGTATAGAACGCATCTACGTGCATGCGGATGTATACGATGCCTTCGTGGACAAGGCCGTCGCCCTGGTCAAGGGTTACCAGCTGGGGCGTGCCGATGATCCCGAGACCACTCTGGGGCCCCTGGTACGTTCCGGCGCCGCTGATTTTGTGCGTGGACAAATAGCCGAGGCGGTGGCACAGGGAGCAACGGCGCACATAAAACCGGAGGATTTCCCCCTGGATCGACCGGGCACTCCCTATATGGCGCCGCAGGTGCTGACCGGAGTCAACCACCGCATGAGAGTGATGACGGAAGAATCCTTCGGCCCCGTGGTCGGCATTCAGAAAGTACAGTCCGACGAGGAAGCCATTGCACTGATGAACGACAGCGATTTCGGCCTGACTGCAGCCATCTTTACCCGGGATATCGATACGGGTGTCAGCCTCGGCGAGCAGCTGCATACCGGCACCTTCTTTATCAACCGCTGCGACTATCTGGACCCGGCTCTGGCCTGGACCGGGGTCAAGCAATCCGGACGGGGTTGTACTCTGTCGAAATTGGGTTACGAAAGCCTGACACGACCCAAGTCATTTCATATCAAGCTGCCGAGCTGAGGAGAGAGCATGACCACCTATATTGCTAACTGGAATTATCCGACCCAGATAAAAGTTGGAAGTGGACATATCAGGGAACTGGCCGACGCCTGCCGCCAGTTGGGGATGGAAGCCCCACTGTTGGTGACGGACCCGGGCCTGGCCGCTCTGCCCATGGTGTCCGCCATCGTGACCGATTGCCGGGAGCAGGGACTGAAGATAGCGGTGTTTTCCGCCATCAAGGGCAACCCGACTGGAGAAAATGTCGAGGACGGGGTCGGCGCCTACAAGGCGGGGAGTCATGATGGTGTGATTGCCCTTGGCGGAGGCTCAGCGCTGGATGCGGGCAAGGCCATCGCACTGATGGTTGGCCAGGACAGGTCATTGTGGGATTTCGAGGATGTGGGGGACAACTGGTCTCGGGCGAAAGGAAAGGGTATAGCGCCGGTGGTGGCGGTACCGACGACTGCGGGTACGGGATCTGAGGTCGGCCGCGCCTCGGTAATCACCGATCAGGCCAACCATATCAAACGCATTATCTTTCATCCGAAGATGCTACCAGCGCTGGTGATCCTGGATCCCGATCTGACGGTGGGCCTGCCGGGCAAGATTACTGCTGCCACCGGTATGGATGCCCTGTCTCATAATCTGGAAGCCTTCTGTGCCCCCGGATATCATCCGATGGCGGAGGGGATCGCCCTTGAAGGCATTCGTCTGATCCATACTTATCTGCCGAGAGCGGTGCGGGACGGCAGTGATCTGGAAGCTCGTTGTCAGATGCTGGTGGCCTCCAGCATGGGCGCCACTGCCTTTCAGCGGGGGCTGGGCGCCATGCATGCCCTGGCTCACCCCATCGGAGCCCTGTATGACGCACATCATGGTTTGCTCAACGCCATCCTGATGCCTTATGTGCTCAAGGCAAATGAAGAAGCGATTACGCCGGCTATCGAGCGTTTGTCCCGTTACCTGGGGCTGGAGCACGGAGGTTTTAACGGTTTTCTGGACTGGGTGTTAACCCTGAGAGCCGAACTGGGCATCCCACACAGTTTGGGCGAAATTGGCATCGAACTGGATCGGGCCAAACAGATTGGCGCCATGGCGGTGGCCGACCCGTCATCTGGTGGCAATCCCATCTCGTTTACGGCAGAGCAATATGAACAACTGTGTCGTAATGCCATCACCGGTACCCTGTGAGGCCGGTTAAGGAATTTCGATGAAGATAGGTATTTTACAGTGCGATGACGTACTGGATCAGCTGCAGCCCCGGCATGGCAATTATCCGCAGATGATCAGCCAGTTGCTGAGCGCAGTGGACAGCAGTCTGGAGTTCGAGGTGTACCGGGCTCTGGATAATGAATTGCCGGAGACTCCTGGTGCCTGTGATGCTTACATCACCACCGGCAGCCGCCATGGGGTGAACGATGGCCTGAGCTGGAGTAATCGGCTGGCCGACTTCGTGGCTCTGCTGTATCAGGAAAAGCGTAAGTTGGTGGGGATCTGTTTCGGCCATCAGCTTATCGCCAAGGCCCTGGGGGGAGAAGTAGTCAGGTCGGAGAAAGGCTGGGGCATAGGGGTGTCGTTCAACCAGATCAATCAGCGAAAGCCCTGGATGGAACCCTTTTCGCCCTCTTTGGATTTGGTGGTCAGCCATCAGGATCAGGTCTGTCGTTTGCCAGCCGATGCTGAAGTTCTGGCCAGCAGCGAGTTTTGCCCCTTTTATATGGTGCAGTATCAGGATCACTTTTTGAGCATACAGGGTCACCCAGAGTTCAGCCGCCCCTACTCGGCTGACTTGATGGCGACCCGGCTCGAACGCTTTTCACCCAATCGTCACCGGGAAGCGCTGGCGTCACTGAACGCGGAAGTGGATGACCATTTGCTGGCACGCTGGATACTGGCCTTTATGAGGGCATGAGTACGGTTCGATGATCCGAACATGAAAAAGGGCTGCACCAAGCAGCCCTTATGCATTACTGCGTATTGGCTCAGTGGCCGGCCAGCGCCTTGGGCGCCTGACTTTCGTCAAACTCCGGCAGCGGACGGTGGCGGGACGCCAGGAAGGTGTAGATCACTGGCAGCACGAACAGGGTGAACAGGGTACCTATGCTCAGGCCGGAGACGATGACGATGCCCATGCCAAAGCGCGAGAAGGCACCGGCACCCACCGCAAACAGCAGCGGGATCAGGCCCGCCACCATGGCGGCGGTGGTCATCAGAATGGCGCGCAGACGAATGCGGGCCGCCACCCGAATAGCCTCCGTCCGGTCCCGGCCCCGGTGCAGCTGCTCCTCCTTGGCCACCTCGCACATCAGAATGCCGTGCTTGGTGATGATACCCACCAGGGTGATCAGGCCCACCTGGGTATATATGTTCATGGTTGCCAGTCCCCAGGCCAGCGCCACCAGGGCACCGGAAATGGCCAGGGGCACCGACACCATGATCACCAGGGGGTCGCGCACGCTTTCAAACTGGGACGCCAGCACCAGGAAGATGATGAACAGCGCCAGCAGGAAGGTCATGTACAGGGCGTTGCCCTCGGTGACGAACTGGCGGGCGGCGCCCAGGTAGTCGTGGTTGTAACCGTTGGGCAGCCCGGCGGTCACCTCCTGCTCCAGGAAGTTGATGGCATCGCCCATGGATACACCCGGGGTGAGCACGGCACCTATGGTGGCCGAGTTCAGCTGGTTGTAGTGGGGCAGGGCGCGGGGCTGGGCTTCCATGGTGATGGACACCAGGTTGGCCAGGGGCACCATGTCGCCGTTGTGGGCGCGCACGTAGTAGTCCTTGATGGAGTCCGGATTGAGCCGGTCGGCCCGGGCCACTTGGGGGATCACCTCATAGCTGCGGCCGTCCAGATCCACCCGATTGACGTAGCCGTCGCTCATCATGGTGGACAGGGTCAGGGCGATGTCCTGCATGGTCACGCCATAGGCGCCGGCCTTGTCGCGGTTTACCTTGATGTTCATGGTGCCCGAGTCAAAGGCCAGATCCAGCTCGCTGTATACAAACAGCGGACTCTGGCTGACCTTTTGCAGCACTTCGGCGGCCACTTCATACAGGCTTTCAAAGTTGTTGGGGGTGGTCAGCACATACTGCACCGGCAGGCCGCTGGACGCCCCGGGCAGCTCGGGAAACGGAAAGGCACTGATGGCCACCGCCGGAATGGCCTTCAACGGCGGAGTCAGCCGTTCGATCACCGTTTTCTGGGCATCCCGCTGGCTCCAGGGCTTGAGCACCGCCACCGCCAGACCCTGGTTGGCGTTGGGCACACCGGCAATGGTCAGTGAAGTGGACAGGGCGTCATCCTTGTTGAGCACCTCCACCGCCTTGCGCATATTGTTCTCGATATAGTCGAGGTTGGCGGTGTTGGGGGCCTTGGCCATCATCAGAAAGGCGCCCTTGTCTTCGTTCGGGGCCAGTTCACTGGGAATAAAGCTGAACAGCACCGGCATGGAGCCAAACACCAGCAGGGCAAAGGCGATGACCACGGCGCGTTTGGCCAGCACCGCATCCAGCATGCGGGCATAGCCGTCGGTCAGGCGATCCAGGGTGTTTTCCACCCCCTGCTCAAAGCGATTGGGGTTGTCGTGGGGCTTGAGCAGTTTGGAGCACATCATGGGTGACAGGGTCAGCGCCACTATGCCGGAGATAAACACGGCCCCGGCCAGGGTGAGGGCAAATTCCTTGAACAGGGAGCCGGTAATGCCGCTCATCAGGGCGATGGGGGCGTACACCGCCGCCAGGGTGATGGTCATGGTGATCACCGGCACCGCAATTTCCCGGGTACCGAGAATGGCGGCCCGGTAGGGGGATTCGCCGGCCTTGATATGCCGGTCGACGTTTTCCACCACGACGATGGCATCGTCCACCACCAGGCCGATGGCCAGTACCATGGCCAGCAGGGTCATCAGATTGATGCTGAAACCGAACAGGCTCATCAGAATGGCCACACCGATCAGCGACAGCGGAATGGTGATAATGGGGATCAGCACCGCCCGCAGCGAGCCCAGGAACAGGGTGATCACCACCACCACGATCAGCGAGGCTTCCAGAATGGTCTTCACCACCTCGTGAATGGACTCGTTGATGGCGTCGGTGGCGTCATACAGGAGCTTCATCTTGATGGTGTCGGGCATGTTGCGTTCGAGATCCGGCAGCATGGTGCGCACGTTCTCGGCCACGGTCAGCGGGTTGGCAGAAGGAGTGGGATCCACGCCGATGATCACCGCCGGCTGACCGTCGGCCAGGGCGCGCACCACGTCGTGGCTCTTTTCCAGTGACACTCTGGCCACGTCGCGCAGGCGCACCACGGCGTCATCCCGGGTGGCGATCACCAGGGATTCCAGCTCTTCGGCGGTTTCCACCTGGGTATTAATGTCGCTGTTATAGAGCATGTAATAGCCGGTGGACTGGCCGGCGGCGGCCTGGTAGTTGTTGGCCTGCAGCACCGACAGCACCTCGGGAGCGGTCAGCTTGTGGGCGGCCAGCCGCAGCGGATCAATCCAGATGCGCAAGGCGAACTTGGCGCCGCCAAACAGGTTGATCTTGGCCACGCCGTCCACCGAGTAGAACTGCGGCCGCACCACCCGCTCCAGATAGTCGTTGATCTGGGGCGCGTTGAGCTGCTTACTGCTGAAGGAAATGTACATAATGGAGGTGGACGCCCCCGTGGTCATCTCCAGGCTGGGGTCTTCCGCTTCCCGGGGCAGCTGGGAGCGCACCGAGTTGACCCGGGCCAGTATGTCCGACAGGGCCGCGTTGGAGTCGGTGTTGAGCTTCATCTGCACCGTGATTTTGGAGCTGCCGTTGCTGCTCGACGAGGTCATAAAGTCGATGTTGTCGGCCTGGGCAATGGCCTGCTCCAGGGGCTGAGTAATAAACCCTTGAATGAGATCGGCGCTGGCGCCGTAATAACCGGTGCTCACGGTGATCACCGTATTGGTCATTTCCGGGTATTCACGCACCTGCATTTTCTGCAGGGCCTGCAGCCCCAGCAGTACGATCAGCAGGCTGATCGAAACGGCCAGCACCGGCCGTTTTATGAAGATATCGGTAAAACGCATGGGGTTCTCCGCTTACAGCAGGGGGGCCGATTCAGGCGTGTCGAGAGCGTCGCTTTCCACCGGCTTGACCCGGCTGCCATTGGACAGACGCACCTGACCCGAGGTGACGATGGTTTCACCGGCCTTCAGGCCCTTTACCACCCGGGCGATATCGGCTTCCCGCTCGGCCACTTCCACCACCCGCTGGCGGGCTACCTGCACGGTCTCGCCGCTGTCTGTGGTTTCTTCCTTCACCACGTATACGGTCTGGCCGTACAGGGTGAAGTTGATGGCATGCTGGGGCACCAGGATCTGACTGGCCTTCACTGGCAGCTGCACGTCCAGCTTGGCAAACATGCCCGAGCGCAGCTTGCCGTCCTGGTTGGGAATGCTGGCCTGCACCTGCACCACGCCGGATTCGGGATTGATCTGGGGTTCAATGGCGGTGATCTCCCCTTCAAACGGGGTGTCCGGGTAGGCATCCACCAGAATGTTCAGGGCCTGTCCCACGCGAATGTCGGCGATGCGGGTCTGGGGAATGGTAAAGCGAATGCGGAACTGGCTGATGTCTTCCAGTCGGGCAATGTCGGTGCCGGCGTTCAGATACTGGCCGAGAAAGGCGTTGCGAATGCCCATGACGCCGTCAAAGGGCGCGCGAATGGTACGACGCTCAATGGTGGCCTTGAGGGAGTCAATCTGCCCCTGCAGTTCCTGGTAGCTGGCATTGGCGTCATCCAGCTGGCCCTTGGATACGGAGCCACGCTGAAACAGCTGGCGCATGCGCGTCAGGTTGGCCTGCACCGCCGGCAGCCGGCCTTCGGCGCTGCGCAGGTTGGCCTTTTCCACGTCGGCGTCGAGCTCCACCAGCACCTCGCCGGCCCTGACCTGCTGGCCCGACTCAAAGTGAATGGCACGGACGATGCCGGCAGACTCGTTGCTGACGTTAATGCCCTGAATCGGTTCGATAAACCCGATGGCGGCAATACGCGGCGTCCAGTCCTGGGGAGTGACCTCGGTCACCGTGACCGGAAAGCTGGGCACCGGCTGATTGGCGAAATACTGAGCCATCATGTTTTGCTTGAACAGGTTAAAACCAATGACGCTGCCGAAGATCAGGATCACCAGCAGCAGCATGGACAGGGTCCATTTTTTCATTAAAGTCACTCCCGCGACGTGGTTGTTGGTTATTAGCGCTTTAAAATGGCGTTCCAGGCCGCATCCATCAGCTCGTCAAAGACGGCTTCATTGAGCTGAATGCAGCCCCGGGCGTGTTTCTGGGTCAGCAGCATCAGGTTTTCCAGGGCCAGAAAACCCAGCAGCGGTGCCGGCAGATCCCGAAACAGACCGAGCTCACGGCCGTGTTCAAAAAACTCGAACACGGGTTTGAAATAACGTTCATCCATGCGTTCCTCCTCTTCGCGGTTGAACAGGGGGGAGGCCTCGTACTGCACCCGGTACAACAGGCAGTCGGAATTGCTCAGCAGGTAGTGCAGGCAGTTCTGCCACAACACACGAAACTGCTCAAAGCAGGGGTTGTGCGTGTCGACGTTGCTCAGCAGCGCCAGAGATACTTCCTGCAGTCGCTCTTCGTGCACGCAGCGCAACAGGCTTTCCTTGTCCTTGAAATAGCGGTAAATGGTGCCGGTGGCCACGCCGGCTTCCCGGGCCACCAGTTGCATCGACATACCCTGAAAGCCAAGGGTGGCGATCAGGTGTTCCGCTGCATTGAGAATGCGCTCGCGTTTGTTGGTCATCTGTTCTCTGTCTGGAGTTTGAGTCATAAATGAATGAACGTTCATTCCAGTGGTGATTCTAGGCCATCATCGCCACAAGTCAATTGATGCAGTGCGGCTCTTTCTTCACTTTAGTTAAAAAAAACGCCATTTTGCCGACAAAACCAGCAGGTGGCCGGTAAAGATAAAAAAGTACTGGACAAGGGGAGAGGCTGACCTTAGTATTCGCAGCGTCCAATTATAGAGCGCCCGTAGCTCAGCTGGATAGAGCGCTGCCCTCCGGAGGCAGAGGTCACAGGTTCGAATCCTGTCGGGCGCGCCATTCGGTATTGGACGGTAGAACATTGGTGACCGTAGCTCAGTTGGTAGAGTCCTGGATTGTGATTCCAGTTGTCGCGGGTTCGAGCCCCGTCGGTCACCCCAGTTTCAGGCTACGGCCTGAAAGCAGTAAACATGCGAGGGTGGCGGAATTGGTAGACGCGCTAGCTTCAGGTGTTAGTGTCCTTCGGACGTGGGGGTTCAAGTCCCCCCCTTCGCACCACTGCTTTCAAACGAATTCGAAAGAGAAAAGTTACGGCGTTTAGCGCAGCCTGGTAGCGCATCTGGTTTGGGACCAGAGGGTCGCAGGTTCGAATCCTGCAACGCCGACCAGAATTACCGACCCTAGCGTCGGTTTTTTTGTGCCTGCCGTTCAGCACAGCCTTCCCCAGACTTCTTGTCTCTCACCTCTTATCAATCCCACACAAGGCGGGACTTGAGCGGGAATTAACCATACAATGTGACCCAGGTCTCTGTATTACACGGCTTTTCAATGGCTGACGAAACAAAACTCAAAAAAAGCAAAAGCACTAAGCCGGCCGGCGCCGCTCAGGTGCAGTCCTTGTCCCGTGCGCTGCTGCTGCTGGAACGGCTGGCCGCTTCAGACATGGGCATGTCACTCACCGACGTGGCCGGCAGTCTGGGGCTGGCGCCGTCCACCGCCCACCGCCTGCTCAACAGCCTGCGCAGTCATGACTTTGTGGATCTGGACGAAAGCCAGGGGCTGTGGAGCATTGGCGTGCACGCCTTTTCCATCGGCAACGCCTACCTGAAGAAGCGTGATTTTATCGCCCAGGCCCGGCCGCACATGAAGCGCCTGGTGGCGGAAACCGGCGAAACCTCCAACCTGGCTATTCTGGAGCAGGGCAGCGTGGTCTATGTGGGGCAGGTGGAATCCCCCCAGACCATGCGCATGGTGGTGTCCCTCGGCAGCCGCTCGCCGGTGCATGCCGCCGGGGTGGGCAAGGCGCTGCTGTCGGCACTGCCGATGAAGGAAGCGCTGGAGCTGGTGCGCAAGGGGGGCATGAAGGCCTACACCGAGCACACCATTATCAACCCCAGCCAGTTTGAGCAGGAGCTGGTAAAGATCGCCCGGCAGGGTTATTCCCTCGATGACGAAGAGCAGTTTGAAGGCCTGCGCTGCATTGCCGCCAATATCTATAACGAATACGGCGAGGCGGTGGCCGCTATTTCCATCTCCGGCCCGGCGGTTCGGGTAAAGTGGGAGCGCATTCCTCAGCTCAGCGCCCTGGTAATGGATGCGGCCAAGGAAGTCACTCAGGCCATTGGCGGTAAGGTACCCAGCACCAGCCGTAAGCCGTAAGCCTGTAGGTTGGCGATGAGCGCAGCGCATTCACAACATGCCGCAGCCGGCTTCGTGTTGGAATTCGCTGCGCTCATTCGCAACCTACTACTACTTACAGCTGATCGCTTACGGCTTACAGCTCTAATAAAAAAGGCCTGTCTTTCGACAGGCCTTTTGCATTCGCGGGCTAAGCTCAGAAGCTCAGCGGGCGGTCGCCCTGCTCATCCTTGATGCGGGTCGGCAGACCCATTTCGTTGAGCAGGTTGATGAAGGGCTTGGGATCCAGCTCTTCGATGTTGGCCATCTTCTTCACGTCCCACTCGCCGGTGGCGATCAGCAGGGCGGCGGCCACCGGCGGCACCCCGGCGGTGTAGGAAATGCCCTGGCTGCCCACTTCGGCATAGGCCTCGGCGTGGTCGGCCACATTGTAGATAAATACTTCTTTATCCTTGCCGTCCTTCTTGCCCTTCACCTGATCACCGATGCAGGTCTTGCCGGTGTAGTCCGGGGCCAGGGAAGACGGATCGGGCAGCACGGCTTTCACCACTTTCAGCGGCACCACTTCCAGGCCTTCGGCGGTTTTCACCGGCTGCTCGGACAGCAGGCCCAGATTCTTGAGCACGGTGAACACATTGATGTAGTGCTCGCCAAAGCCCATCCAGAAGCGCACATTGGGCACGCCCAGGTTCTGGGACAGGGAGTGCACCTCGTCGTGGCCGGTCATGTAGCTGGTCTGCATACCCACTACCGGCAGGTCGTCGGTGCGCTTGTGCTCGAACATCTGGTTCTGCACCCACTCGTTGTTCTGCCAGGACCAGACCCGGCCGGTGAACTCGCGGAAGTTGATTTCCGGATCGAAGTTGGTGGCAAAGTAACGACCGTGGCTGCCGGCGTTGATGTCGATGATGTCGATGGAGTCGACGCTGTCGAAGTATTCATTCACCGCCACGGCGGCGTAGGCGTTGACCACACCCGGGTCAAAGCCGGCACCCAGAATGGCGGTGATGCCCTTCTCTTCGCAGATGGCCTTGCGCTTCCACTCGTAGTTGGCGTACCAGGGCGGATTTTCGCAGATCTTGGTGGGATCTTCGTGAATGGCGGTGTCGAGGTAGGCGGCGCCGGTCTCGATACAGGCCTGCAGCACCGACATATTGATGAAAGCCGATCCGACATTGATCACCAGTTGCGACTGTGTTTTGTCAATCAACGCCTTGGTGGCTTCAATATCGAGCGCATCCAGGGCATGGGCTTGCAATTCACCGGCAACCTTGAGGCTGCCCTTTTCCCGTACGCTGTCGACGATTTGCTGGCATTTCTCGACAGTGCGCGAGGCGATGTGAATGTTACCCAGAACATCGTTATGTTGCGCACACTTGTGGGCAACAACCTGGGCGACACCACCGGCACCAATAATCAGAACGTTTTTCTTCATTTTTTTCCTCTGGAGCCTCCTTGAAAGGCTGCGTTGTGGTTTACTCCATGCCTCAGGAGAGGCTGTCTACAAAGTCGTCAAAGGTAAATCCCCTGACCAGGTTTACGCTGCCGTCGAGTTCACGCACGGCGATGGCGGGCATCTGCACACCGTTGAACCAGTTCTTCTTCACCATGGTGTAGCCGGCGGCATCGATAAAGGATAGCCGATCCCCTACCTGCAGCGGCCGGTCGAAGTTGAATTCGCCGAATATGTCGCCGGCCAGACAGGACTTGCCGCACACCATGTACTGATGTTCGCCGTCGTTGGGCGCCATCTTGGCGGTCTCCCGGTAGATCAGCAGGTCGAGCATATGGGCTTCAATGGAGCTGTCCACTATGGCCAGTTGCTTGCCGTTGAACAGGGTGTCGAGCACGGTCACTTCCAGCGAGGTACTCATGGTGATAGAGGCCTCGCCGGGCTCCAGATACACCTGCACGCCAAAGCGCTCTGAAAAGGCCTTGAGCCGGGCGCAGAAGCGATCCACCGGGTAATCGTCACCGGTAAAGTGAATGCCGCCGCCCAGGCTCACCCAGGTGATCTGCGGCTGGCTCAGCAGGCCGCCGAACTTCTGTTCAATCTTGCCCAGCATGCGATCAAACAGGTCAAAGTCGCTGTTTTCGCAGTTGTTGTGAATCATGAAGCCGGAGATTTTATCCATCACCGCTTCCACCTTGCTGGCGTCCCACTCACCCAGGCGGCTGAAGGGCCGGGACGGGTCGGCGATCAGAAACTCGGAGCTGGACACCCCCGGGTTCAGACGCAGGCCGCGCACGTGGCTGGCGGAGGCTTGTTCAAAACGCTCAAGCTGACCGATGGTGTTAAAGATGATCTTGTCGGAGTGAGCCAGCACTTCGTCGATTTCGTCGTCGCCATAGGCCACGCTGTAGGCATGGGTTTCGCCGCCGAACTTCTGTTTGCCGAGCTTCACTTCGTTGAGGGAGGAAGAGGTGGTGCCGTCCATGTACTGGCTCATCAGGTCAAATACCGACCAGGTGGCAAAGCATTTCAGGGCCAGCAGCGCCTTGGCGCCGGAGTGCTCGCGAACATAGGCGATTTTCTCCATGTTGCGCAGCAGCTTGCTCTTGTCGATGAGATAGTAAGGCGTCTTGATCACTAGGGTCATACCTCCAGGCTGTGAACACCACCCGCTTAGGGAATTTTAAAGCGCGTGATTATAGAGGAAAGGTGGTCATGCTTCGAGCAAAAAGTGGAGCATGGCGGGAGCTTGGGTCATAAAAAAAGACCGGCACTGAATGGCCGGTCTCGCTGAGGAGTGCGTAGCCGCCGGTGAGGCGGCTCAATCATTATTGTTGTTTTAAATTCAGATCTTACTTCGGCAGCACCAGAATGGCCCGGAAGTCATTCACGTTGGTGCGGGTCGGGCCGGTTTCCACCAGCGCGCCCAGCTGGGAGAAGAAGCCGTAGCTGTCGTTGTTGGCCAGGTAGTCTTCGGCCTTGAGGCCGGCGGCTTCCGCCTGGGCGAACAGCTCGGGGGTGATCATGGCGCCGGCGTTGTCTTCCACGCCGTCAATGCCGTCGGTGTCGGCGGCCAGGGCATAGACGCCGCCCTGACCCTTGAGCTCATTGAACAGGCTCAGCATGAATTCGCTGTTGCGGCCGCCACGGCCATTGCCCTTGATGGTGACCGTGGTTTCACCGCCGGACAGGATCACGCAGGGCGCCTGAACGGGCTGGCCGCACTTGAGGATCTGCTTGGCGATGGCGGCGTGTACCTTGGCCACCTCCCGGGACTCACCTTCAATGCAGTCACCCAGCACCAGCGGCGCCAGACCCTTGGAGCGGGCCAGATGGGCGGCGGCGTCCAGGGCGTCCTGGGGGGTGGCAATCATGTGGAACTCGGCCTTGCTCAGGCGCTCGTCACCGGGCTTGACGGTTTCGGACTCGGGGCTTTCCAGCCAGGCGCGCACATGGGCACCCACTTCGATGCCGTAGCTGTCGAGAATGGCCAGGGCCTGGGCGGAGGTGGTCGGGTCCGCTACGGTCGGGCCGGAAGCGATCACGGTGGGCTCGTCGCCGGGTACGTCGGAGATGCCCAGGGCGATCAGGCGGGCCGGGTAGGCGGCGGCGGCCAGACGGCCACCCTTGATGCCAGACAGGTGCTTGCGCACGCAGTTCATTTCATCAATGGCGGCGCCGGACTTGAGCAGGGCCTTGTTGATGGCCTGCTTGTCGGACAGGGTCAGACCCGGGGCCGGCAGGCTCAGCAGTGAAGAGCCGCCACCGGACAGCAGGCAGATCACCAGATCGTCTTCGCCCAGGCCCTGCACCAGCTCCAGAATGCGGCGGCCCACGCGTTCACCGGCATCGTCCGGCACCGGGTGAGCGGCTTCGATGATCTCGATGCGCTCGCAGGGGGCGCCATGATCGTAGCGGGTCACCACCACACCGGAAAGTTCCCCTTCCCAGATGGCGTCCAGCTCGGCGGCCATGGAAGCGGCAGCCTTGCCGGCACCGATGACAACGGCCTTTTGACGAGTATCCTTCGGCAGGTATTCGGCCAGATGTCCCTTGGGCAGGGCGGCGGCCACGGCGCTGTCGAATAACTGCTGTAACAACTCCTTGGGTTGGATATCCATTGCAAATACTCCTGAAAAAACGGCTGTCTGGGTGCTGTTGTTGATTCAATAACGGGGTGGGGCGGAACGACCGGAGACCAGTGTCTAACACAAAGCCCCCTGAGTGAAAGTCAGCTTGTCACCGACGTTCGCCCCGAGGTGTACCGAAAAGCGGCTGAAGCCTTCGCACCGCTTTTCGGTTCAGGACTTACTCGCCCCGAATGTTGTGGTTGGCCAGGTGCTCCAGCGCCTTGACCATGCCGGAGTGATCCCAGCCGTCGCCGCCCAGAGCGTTACAGGTGTTGAACAGCTCCTGTGCGCTGGCGGTGTTGGGCAGGGCAACGCCCAGCTCGCGGGCGCCGGACAGGGCCAGGTTCAGGTCTTTCTGGTGCAGGGCGATACGGAAGCCCGGGTCGAAAGTGCCTTTAACCATGCGCTCGCCGTGTACTTCCAGAATCTTGGAAGAAGCGAAACCACCCATCAGGGCTTCACGTACCTTGGCCGGATCGGCACCTGCCTTGGAGGCAAATACCAGGGCTTCGGCAACGGCTTCAATGTTCAGGGCCACGATGATCTGGTTGGCCACCTTGGTGGTCTGGCCGTCACCGTTACCGCCTACCAGGGTGATGTTCTTGCCCATGATTTCGAACAGCGGCTTGATCTTGTCAAACACGGCCTGCTCGCCGCCAACCATGATGGTCAGGGTGGCGTTGATGGCGCCCACTTCACCGCCGGATACCGGGGCGTCCAGGAAGTCGGCACCGGTTTCGTTAACGCGCTTGGCGATTTCCTTGGTGGCGATGGGAGAGATGGAGGACATGTCCACCACTACCTTGCCGGCAGACAGGCCTTCGGCGGCACCGTTTTCACCGAACAGCACTTCCTCAACCTGAGGAGTGTTGGGCACCATGGTGATGATCACGTCGGCGGCTTCGGCTACGGCCTTGGGGTTGGCCAGGGCGATACCGTTGTCACCCAGCAGATCGGCCGGGGCCTTGTTGTAGTGCTCGGAGAAGTACAGGGTGTGACCGGCTTTCTGCAGGTTCTGAGCCATGGGCTTGCCCATGATACCGGTACCAATGAAACCAATTTTCATGTTCGTCATCCTTTTGTCTGAATTAAGTGAAAAACCTCAGACCACACCGTGGGTCTTGAGCCAGCCCAGGCCTTCTTCGGTGGTGGTGGCCGGCTTGTATTCGGCACCGATCCAGCCGTCGTAACCGGCTTTGTCCAGGAAGGCGAAGATATTGTGGTAGTTCAGCTCGCCGGTGCCCGGCTCGTGACGACCCGGGTTATCAGCCAGCTGAATGTGGTTGATGATGCCCAGGTTCTTCTCCATGGTCGGGATGATGTCCCCTTCCATGATCTGCATGTGGTAGATGTCATACTGGAAAGCCAGGTTGTCGGAACCCACTTTCTCGATGATATCCAGCGCCTGCTGAGTGTTGTTCAGGAAGAAGCCGGGAATGTCGCGAGTGTTGATGGCTTCGGCGATCAGCTTGATGCCGGCTTCCTTCAATTTCTCGGCGGCGTACTTGAGGTTGGCCACGAAGGTCGCTTCCGCTTCTTCGTAAGCCACACCGGCGGGCTGAATACCGGCCAGGCAGTTTACCTGGGTGTTGCCCAGTACCTTGGCGTATTCGATGGCCTTGTCGACACCGGCCTTGAATTCTTCAACCCGATCCGGGTGACAGGCGATACCGCGCTCGCCACCGTTCCAGTCACCGGCGGGCAGGTTGAACAGTACCTGGGTCAGGCCGTTGGCCTCGAGTTTGGCCTTGATTTCGTCAGCGGCGAAGTCGTAGGGGAACAGGTATTCAACACCCTTGAAACCGGCCTTGGCGGCGGCGTCAAAACGATCCAGAAAGTCGACTTCGGTAAACAGCATCGACAGGTTGGCAGCTAATTTCGGCATTGCGATGTCCTTTGTTCAGTTGGGGGCAACGTCAGCATGGGGCCCGCAGGCCCCATCACTGTCAGTCCAGCAGAGAGATGGCGGTGGGGGCGTCTTCACCCTTCTCGGCCAGCTCTTCGAACTCGTTGACGGCGTCGATTTCAACACCCATGGAGATGTTGGTTACGCGCTCCAGAATGACTTCTACCACTACCGGCACGGAGAACTCGGCCATCAGCTTCTTGGCTTCTTCAAAGGCGGGAGCGATGTCTTCCGGCTTGAATACGCGAATGGCCTTACAGCCCAGACCTTCAACCACGGCCTTGTGGTCAACACCGTACTCGCCCAGCTCCGGCGCGTTGATGTTTTCAAAGGACAGCTGTACGCAGTAGTCCATGTCGAAGCCGCGCTGAGACTGACGGATCAGACCCAGGTAGGAGTTGTTCACCAGTACGTGGATGTAGGGCAGCTTGAACTGAGCACCTACCGCCAGTTCTTCGATCATGAACTGGAAGTCATAGTCACCGGACAGGGCAACCACGTTGCGGCCCGGCTCGGCGGCGCACACACCCAGGGCGGCCGGAATGGTCCAGCCCAGAGGACCGGCCTGACCACAGTTGATCCAGTTGCGCGCCTTGTACACGTGCAGGAACTGGGCAGCGGCGATCTGGGACAGACCGATGGTGGACACATAGGTGGTGTCGCGGCCGAAGGCCTTGTTCATTTCTTCGTATACACGCTGCGGCTTCACCGGGGTGTTGTCGAAGTGGGTCTTGCGCTGCAGGGTGCGCTTGCGCTCCTGACACTCGGCAACCCAGGCGCTGCGGTCTTTCAGTTTGCCGGCAGCTTTCCACTCTTTGGCGACTTCAACGAACAGCTCCAGAGCGGCCTTGGCGTCGGACACGATGCCCAGATCCGGACCAAATACGCGGCCGATCTGAGTGGGTTCGATGTCAACGTGAACGAATTTACGACCCTTGGTGTAAACCTCTACGGAACCGGTGTGACGGTTGGCCCAGCGGTTACCTACACCCAGTACGAAGTCGGAAGCCAGCAGGTTGGCGTTACCGTAGCGGTGAGAGGTCTGCAGACCACACATACCGGCCATCAGGCCGTGGTCGTCCGGAATGGTGCCCCAGCCCATCAGGGTCGGAATAACCGGCACGTTCAGCACTTCGGCGAACTCGGTCAGCAGATCGGCGGCGTCGGCGTTGATAACACCACCACCGGAAACCAGCAGCGGCTTGTCGGCGTCGTTCAGCATGGTCAGGGCTTTTTCAACCTGAATGCGGGTCGCAGCCGGCTTGTAGGGAGTCATCGGCTGGTAGGCTTCCGGATCGAATTCGATCTCGGCCATCTGCACGTCGAAGGGCAGGTCGATCAGCACGGGGCCGGGACGGCCGGAGCGCATGATGTGGAACGCCTGCTGGAATACACCGGGAACCTGACCCGGCTCCAGTACGGTCACGGCCCACTTGGCAACGGGCTTGGCGATGGACTCGATGTCCACGGCCTGGAAGTCTTCCTTGTGCATGCGGGCACGGGGGGCCTGACCGGTGATGCACAGGATCGGAATGGAGTCGGCAGAAGCAGAGTACAGACCGGTGATCATGTCGGTGCCGGCCGGGCCGGAGGTACCGATACATACACCGATGTTGCCCGGATTGGCACGGGTGTAGCCTTCGGCCATGTGAGAGGCGCCTTCAACGTGACGGGCCAGTACGTGGTCGATGGAGCCGAGACCCTTCAGAGCGGCGTAGAAGGGGTTGATGGCGGCACCGGGAACGCCAAAGGCTTTATTGACACCTTCCAGCTCCAGGATTTTGGCGGCCGCTTCGATTGCTTTCATTTTAGCCATGATGTGTATCCATTCATCTGAGGTGCTCTCGGCACCGTGTTGTTGTACGCATAAATACAGCGGTGCGCAGACATGGTCTGGTGAGGACCCTTAACATCTACGCAACCCATACTCTGATGATACGAAAAAAAATGTGACGATCAACAAGTTTTGGAAATGATTTTTATAATGTGGAAATGTGGGCTGGTAAGGCGTGCGGGCACCTTTGCCTGTAATGGTGGGCAAGGTGTTGTTTTTAAGGGCATATAAATGCAGCTCTCAGCCTGTTTGCGGGCTGATGAACTTAACAGTTAAATTTTGGAACGGGTTTCCTCTCTATATAAAGACGGTTTCACCTTATTGTCTGCAATCCATAAATGCGTAACAAAGGCAACGCCAGTTCGCGAAGTATAGTACAACTTTGCAGTCATATTGTATTCACTTTTAAAGAACAAAGTACCGACTATGCTGCAGCGCAACGCATGAGTAGAGAGTGCGGACCCAGCTGGTAATAAGGTCATACCTTATGGTCAGGGAAGATGGTTAAAGGATAGACGGCATATTCTGTTTTGCACCGCACAAAAAAATTCCTTGAAAAAGTTTTTGTGCAGTGCAATATTGTTTCTGCGCGCCAAATCCGGTCAAGAGGTAAAGGGGTTTGCCGGCGTGCCGGGCCACGGGCCCCATTCCCACTAATCAGGAGACGCCAACCATGTCATGGTTTGATATTGCAAAACTGCAGAAAGCACAACAAGACAACCTGGCCCTGGCTCAGAGCCTGGGTACCAACCTGCTGACCAGCGTTGAAAAGCTGGGACAGCTGCAGCTGAAAGCACTGACTGACCTCAGTACTGCTCAGTTCGATTACGCCGGCAAGCTGCTGGCGGTGCGCGATGCCAAGAGCCTGGCCGAGCTGAACCATGCTGCCTTCGGCCCGAGCGCCCTGCTGGAGCGCCAGCTGGGTTTCAACCGTGAAGTGTTTGCCCTGCTGGCCGATGCCCAGCAGCAGCTCGGCAACTACGGCGAGCAGCAGTGGGCCGCCGGCAGCAAGCAGGTGGATGAGTGGGTAGAGCAGTTTGCCGCCCACGCCCCGGCCGGCTCCGAGACTGCCGTGAGCGCCATCAAGCAGGCGGTGAGCCAGGCCAACGAGGCCCGTGAAGGCGCTCAGAAGGCCGCCAAGGATGCCGCCGATATCGCCGACAAGGTACTCAAGCAGGCCGCCGAACAGTCCGAAAAGGCCGCCCGTCAGGTAGCCGAAGCCACCGAAAAGGGCATCAGCGCCGTGACCGCCGCTGCTGCCAATAACACCGCCGCCAAGAACGGCCGCGGTGCTGCCAAGGCAAACTGAGACCAATACCAATAACGACGCTGTTATCTCGTTTGGACGGCAGGGGCAACCCTGCCGTTTTTTTCTGTTTTATGGGCCTGTAGCCGCATCTGGTATCATGAGGCGGTTTTAATTTACCAACAGGACAAGCAATGCAGATCGCAAACGATACCGTGGTGCAGTTTAATTACACCCTGAAAGACGAGCAGGGTGAGGTGATGGATACCAACGAGGGCAAAGCCCCGCTGGCCTATCTGCACGGCCATGACAACATGCTGGAAGGGCTGGAAAAGGCGCTGGACGGCAAAAATGAAGGCGACAGCTTCAGCGTGACCCTGGCACCGGCCGATGCCTATGGCGAGCGGGACGAAAGCCTGATCCAGCGGGTGTCCATTCGTCACCTGCAGGGTGCCAAGCGCTGGGAGCCGGGCATGGTGGCCATGGTGCACACCGAAAACGGTCCGCGCCAGGTGGTGGTGGTCAAGGTAGGCCGCTTTATGGCCGATGTGGATCTCAACCACCTGCTGGCCGGCCGCACCCTGACCTTTGATCTGGAAGTGGTATCTGTGCGGGCCGCCACCGGGGAAGAGCTGGAGCACGGCCATGCCCACGGCGAAGGCGGCCACCAGCACTGAGTGAGTGCGCCGCACCGGTTTATCGCGGTAGCATGGCGTAGGTTGCTGATGAGCGAAGCGAATCGCAACATCAGGCCGGCTGCGGAATGTTGGAATTCGCGGTGCTCATTCCAACCTACCTAATCTGGCAGCCTGCGCTCCAACGGACGGCGGGGAGTTACTCTTCGCCGTCTTTTTTGTCCTTGTCGTTTTGCTCCGGGCTGCCGCCCAGGCCGCCGAACAGGCCAAACATGTTCTGGGTATTGAGGTAAAGCTGGCGGGACTGCTCCACGTACTGGCGCATCATTTCCTGCATCATGGGCACCTGGCCCTGCATAAACTCGCTCCAGGCCTTGGTGGACTGCATCCCGGCCTGGGCCTGTACTTCAATCATGGACTGAATGCTTTCGTCCAGGTAGCTGCCCAGCACGCCCTGATAGGGGCCGTAAAAACGAATGATGTTTTTCAGCATGTCACTGGAGAAAATGGGGTCGCCGCCGCTTTCCGCTTCCTGAATGATCTGCAGCAGAATACTGCGGGTAATGTCTTCGCCGGTTTTGGCGTCCACCACCTGAAAGGGCTCTTCTTCCTGCACCAGCCGGCGAATGTCGGCCAGGGTCACGTGGCTGCTGGTGTGGCTGTCATACAGGCGGCGGTTGGGGTATTTCTTGATGGTGCGAATACTGTCCTGGGATTTTGACATGCGGCACTGGCCCTGAAAAAAGAATAACGGCCAGTGTATCCCAATCGCGCAGGCCGCTCAATTTGGCCCGCGGACGCGAGCTTTCGGCCGCCATTGGGAATATCGGTGTACACAGGCCCTTAGCCGGCGGCAAGGTTCAGGGGCTAATCTCCCGGGGCCGGACCAGCCTCAGATAGTCTTTCATGGGCAGGCTGAACAGCTCGCGGTAACTGCCGGCACTGAAGACGATCTCCTCCTGCCGGGCGAGCTCGCTGTCGATATACACCGGCATGTCATACAGGTTGCCAAAGGGAGGCAGGGCACCCACTTCGCAGTCGGGAAACTGCTCCCGAAAGTCGTTTTCATGCAGCAAGGTGGCTTGCTCTACCGCCAGGGAGCGGGCCAGGTTGCGAGGATGGATAATCCTGGGAGCGGGCACCACCACCATGGCCATTCGTCCATCCAGGGTCACAATCACCACCTTGGCCATTATTCTGCCCGGTATGTGGGCGGCCTCCGCGACCTCCTGGGCGGTAAATGCCGGCGAGTGGCTGATAACCCGGTATTTAACCCCCTGTTGATCCAGATACTGCTGCAATCGTTGCGCCGGCATAATCGATCCTCCAGGCCGAATACTTAACGTCCCTTGAAGTATAGGTCATGGAATGAATGTGGACGGCGCTCAGAAACGAAAAAGGCCGAGCATGATCCCGGCCTTTTTTCATATATAACAGTGGATTACCGCATGGTAACGAATTCTTCCGCCGCGGTCGGATGTATGGCCACGCAGGCGTCGAAGTCGGCCTTGGTGGCGCCCATCTTCACCGCCACCGCAAAGCCCTGCAGGATCTCGTCCATGCCAAAGCCGATACCGTGAATGCCCACCACCTTTTCATCCTCGCCGGCGCACACCAGCTTCATTTTGCAGGGCTGGCGGTGTTGAGTCACGGCGGTGTACATGGCGGTAAAGGAGGAGGTGTACACCTTGACGTTGTCGTCGCCAAAGCGTGCTTTGGCTTCCGGCTCGGTCAGGCCCATGGTGCCGATGGGTGGATGGCTGAACACCACAGTGGGCACCAGCTCATAGTCCATTTTGGCGTCGGGCTTGTTGTTGAACAGCCGCTCGGAGAGCTGGCGTCCGGCCTTGACCGCTACCGGGGTCAGCTCCACGTAGCCGATGTTGTCGCCCACGGCATACACGCCCTTGGCCGAGGTGTTCTGATACTCATCGACCTTGATGTAGCCCTTGGCGTCCAGCTCGACACCGGCGCTTTCCAGATTGAGGTTGCCGGTAAGCGGGCGGCGTCCAATGGCCCAGATCAGGCAGTCCACGGTCAGCGACTCGCCGTTTTCCAGCGTCAGGGTCAGGCTGCCGTCGGCGTGCTTTTCCACGCTTTGAGGCACGGAGTGAGTGTGCAGGGTGGGGCCGTCGGCGGCCATCACCTCCACCAGGGTGTCGGTGAGCAGGGGGTCAAAGTTGCGCAGGGGCGCGTGCTTGCGCACCAGCAGGTGGGTCTCTGAGCCCAGGCTGTGCAGCACCCCGGCCAGCTCCACGGCAATGTAGCCGGCGCCCACCACCGCCACCCGCTTTGGCTGGGCGGTCAGTTCAAAGAAGCCGTTGGAGTCGATGCCGTGCTCGGCGCCGGGAATGTCCGGAATAATGGGCTCGCCGCCGGTGGCGATCAGAATATGGTCGGCGGTGTATTGTTCACCGTTCACTTCCACTGTGTTGGCGTTCTGGAAGCGGGCAAAGCCCTTGATCACCGTGACCTTGTTGTTGCCCAGCACCCGATCGTAGGACTGATGAATGCAGCCAATGTAGGCCTGACGGCTTTCCACCAGGGTGCCCCAGTCGTGCCCCTTGAGATCCACATCGAAACCGTAGTCGGCGGCATAGAGCTTGATGGCCTCGGCCACCTGGGCGCCGTGCCACATCACCTTCTTGGGTACGCAGCCCACGTTGACGCAGGTGCCGCCCAGATCCTTGGCCTCGATCAGGGCTACTTTTTTGCCGTACATGGCCGCCCGGTTGGCGGAGGCGATGCCGCCGCTGCCGCCGCCAATGGCGATATAGTCGAAATGCTGTGCCATAAGTTTGCTCCGTGGATGAAGGTTCATTCAAAGCCGTGGGCCGATTGTACCTCAAGTGTGTGCTGTGCGTGTGGTCAACAAATCATCAGTTCGCCGGTCAAGTGCTGAAGGAGAGCAGTAAAGGCTTGAACATTATCGTCATTATCACCATGTTAGGGGGTATTCCCTCGGCTGCCTGCGGCAGCACGACGGCCAAAACAACAAGAGGTAAAGGACCATGACGAATCCGCTTCTCACCATGGACGGCCTGCCGCCGTTCAGCCGAATCAAGCCGGAACACGTAAAACCGGCCGTGGAGCACGCCATTGCGGATTGCAAAAAGCGGGTGGAAACCGTGCTGGCCCGGGATGAGGAATTTACCTGGGACAATCTGGTGGCGCCGCTGGAAGAAGTGAACGATCACCTCAGCCGCATCTGGTCGCCGGTGAGCCATCTCAACAGCGTGATGAACAGCGAGGAGCTGCGTCAGGCCTATGAGTCCTGTCTGCCGCTGCTGTCGGAATATCATACCTGGATGGGTCAACATCAGGGTCTGTTTGAGGCTTACCAGAGTCTGGCCGGGCGCGACAATTTCAAAAAGCTGAGCCTGGCTCAGCAAAAGGAAGTGAACAATACCCTGCGCGACTTTCACTTGTCGGGCATCGCCCTGGAAGCCGAGCAGAAACGCCGCTTCGGTGAAATTCAGGCGCGGCTGTCGGAGCTGTCGTCCACCTTTGCCAACCGGGTGCTTGACGCCACCCAGGCCTGGCACAAGCAGGTGACCGACAAGGCCGAGCTGGCCGGCCTGCCCGAGTCGGCGCTGGCCGCCGCCGAGGCTCAGGCCAAAGCCCGGGAGCTGGACGGCTGGGTGTTCACCCTGGATATTCCGTCTTACCTGCCGGTGATGATGTATGCCGACAACGCCGCCCTGCGTGAGGAAATGTATTACGCCTTTACCACCCGGGCTTCCGAGCAGGGTCCCAATGCCGGTGAGTTTGACAACACCGCCATCATGGAGGAAACCCTGGCGCTCAGGCAGGAACTGGCGACCCTGCTGGGCTTTGACAACTATGCCCAGGTGTCTCTGGCCACCAAGATGGCGGACAGCGAGCAGCAGGTGCTCGATTTTCTGGAACAGCTGGCCGACCGCAGTTACCCCCAGGGCCAGGCCGAGCTGGCCGAGTTGCGCGACTTTGCCGAAACGCAGTTCGGTGTGAGTGAGCTCAACGCCTGGGATCTGAGCTACTACGGTGAAAAACTCAAGCAGCACAAATACACCATTTCCGACGAAGAGCTGCGGCCCTATTTTCCCGAGCACAAGGTGGTGAATGGCCTGTTTGAAACCGTAAAACGGCTGTTCGGCATCAAGGTGGTGGAGCGCTTCGGGGTGGAGGAATGGCACCCGGATGTGCGCTTTTTCGACATTTTTGATGAGTCCGGCGAGCTGCGTGGCAGCTTTTATCTGGATCTCTATGCCCGTGCCAACAAGCGCGGCGGCGCCTGGATGGACGACTGCATCGGCCGTCGCTACCGGGAAGACGGCAGCCTGCAAAAGCCGGTGGCCTACCTCACCTGCAACTTCAACGGCCCGGTGGGCGACAAGCCGGCGCTCTTTACCCATAACGAGGTGCTGACCCTGTTCCATGAGTTCGGCCACGGCATTCACCATATGCTCACCAGGGTGGACGTGGCCGGTGTGGCCGGCATCAACGGCGTGGCCTGGGATGCGGTGGAGCTGCCCAGCCAGTTCCTGGAAAACTGGTGCTGGCAGCCCGAGGCCCTGGCCTTTATTTCCGGTCATTACGAGACCGGTGAGCCGCTGCCCGCCGATCTGCTGGAGCGCATGCTGGCGGCCCGCAACTACCACTCGGCGCTGATGATGCTGCGTCAGCTGGAGTTTGCCCTGTTCGACTTCCGCCTGCACATGCATGAAAACAGTGCCGAGCCGGGCCGGGTACAGGCGGTGCTCGACGAAGTGCGCAGCAAGGTTGCGGTGCTGACGCCACCCGCCTTTAACCGTTTTCAGCACGGCTTTTCCCACATTTTCGCCGGCGGCTATGCGGCGGGCTACTACAGCTACAAGTGGGCCGAAGTGCTGTCGAGCGATGCCTTTTCCCGGTTTGAGGAAGAAGGCGTGTTCTCGGCCAGGACCGGTCGTGATTTTCTGCATGCCATTCTCGAGCAGGGAGGCTCCAGAGAGCCGATGGAGCTGTTCAAACAGTTCCGCGGCCGCGAGCCCAACATTGATGCCCTGCTGCGACACTCGGGCATCACTGCCTGAACCCCGTCAAATAAAAGGTGGCCATGGCCACCTTTTTTGATCCATCTTTCAGAGTGGAGCCGAATGTCGCATGCGGGCAAAATACCGCATGTGCTTTTAAATGAGACTTAATCATGGAACACGGGGTATCGTCCTGGTTCAGCCTCTGGTGTCTGAACCAGCTGGTAGAGCAGCGTCTGGCCGATGGCGTGCTGCTGTGCCGCCGGCAGGGTGAGCACTGGCAGCCGCTGCTGGCGGCGGGTATGCCCGTACCCGATGGCTCCCTTTGTGTGCCGTCGGATCGTTCCGTTCAGCGGCTGGCTTTTCCTCTTTGCCATGCTCAGGGCATGGGCTCAGGCCAGTTTTTGTCCTTGTCCACCCTGTATCCCGATCACGCTTTATTGCTGTTCTGGCGGCAGCGTCATATCCGTTTCTCCAAAGGCGCCTGGCTGGGGTTCTTTGCGTCCGTGTTTACCGATTCCGATCGGGCACGGCAGGCGGTGTCGCTGTTGCCCCTGTTTGAGTATTTTCCGCTGCCGCTGGTGCGCGCCACCCCCGATGGTGTGGTGGAGTGGACCAACCGGGCGGTGCAGGAGGTGATAGGACACGACAAAGCCAGCATGAAGGGGCGCTCTTTGCGTGAGTTCAGTCTGGGCGAAGACTGGCCGGAGACCCGTCGTCTGTACCGCCGGCTGGCAAACGAGCCGGAGCTGGGCATTGCGGTGATGGAAAAGCATTATCTGCATCCTGATGGTCAGTTGTTGCTGGGAGAGTCACAACTGACGCTGGTACGGGACAAACAGAATGCTCCCTTGTGTTTGATGGGCACACTGGTCAGTTTGCGGTCCCGGGCCTCCAGCCCTCGGGGGCTGAATCTGCGCTTTATTCCGGCACCTGAGCAGCCGGAAGGGGTGATGATTTGTGACCGCCATGGCCGTGTTGAGCAGGTCAGTCCGGCATTTGAGCGGATCACCGGCTACCGAGCAGATCAGGTGCGGGGACAATATCCGTCACTGCTGCGCTCGGGGTTGCACAGCCGGGAGTTTTACCGGCAGATGCATCAGTCCCTGAACGAGCAGGGGCGTTGGCAGGGAGAAATATGGAACCGACGCAGCAATGGCCAGGTTTATCCGGAACGGCTGCGCATCAGCGTTCTGTCTGAACCGGGTGGAGCCATGCGCTATGTGGCCGTATTCAGCGAAATGGGGCACTCCGACCCTCTTGAGCAGGGCGCACCACCGGAAGAAAAGGACAGTCTCACCGGCCTGGCCAACCGGACCAGCTTCCAGCTGCGGCTGGCCCGTTATTGCCGGCTGAGCGAGCCCTTTGCGCTGATGATCCTCGACATCAACAATTTTCGCCTGTTCAACAACGCCATGAACCACAGGGTGGGGGATCGGGTGCTTCAGGAGGTGGCGGCGCGGCTGCGCGGGCGGCTGCGCAGTGGCGATTACCTGGCCCGCATCGGCAGTGACGAGTTCGCCCTGCTGGTGCCAGGCGTGGTGCACCATCGGCAGGCACGCACTTTTGGCCGCCATGTGCTGAGTGCCCTGACCCGGCCCTTGCACCTGGCCGAGCAGCAGTTGTATGTGGACGCCACCCTGGGCGGCGCACTCTGGCCCGGTATCAATGAGAAGGACGCCGAAAGTCTGTTGCAGCATGCGGAGCAGGCGCTGTTTGGCGCCAAGCAGGGCAAGAAGGATCTGGCCATGTATGACGACCGGCTGAACCGGGCCCAGAGCCGGCGTATTCGGTTGCAGCACGATCTGGCCGAGGCCATTCGGCAGGGCGGTTTGCGGGTGCACTACCAGCCCATTATCGATACCGCCAGCGGAGGTGTGACCAAGCTGGAAGCCCTGGTGCGCTGGCCGCACCCGGAGCTGGGCGTTATTTCTCCCGCGGAGTTCGTTCCGGTGGCGGAAGAGGGGGGCATGGTGCAGTCTCTGGGGAGCTGGGTGCTGAAGCAGGCTTGCGCCGATCTGAGCCGGCTGCAGCAGGCGGGCTACCGGCTGCATATGGCCGTCAACCGCTCCAGCCTGGAGTTTCAGAGCCTGGGGCTGGACGGAGCTGAATGGCTGTCGATCATTCAGCGGCACGGACTTTCGCCCCGGCAGATTATTTTCGAGATTACCGAGTCGTTGTTTATGCAGGGCAATGAGCATCATCTGGAGCGCATTCATGCCCTGCGCCGGGCGGGGTGCCGTATTGCCATCGACGACTTCGGCACCGGCTTTTCGGCCCTCAACTACCTGCGCGCCTTTCCCATCGATCTGGTTAAAATCGACAAGAGTTTTATTGACCACCTGCCCGGCAATCAAAAAGATGGCTTGCTGCTGGAAGGTATTTTGCGCATTATCGGCGATCTTGGCATGAAAGTGGTGATCGAAGGCATGGAAACCCGGGCTCAGGCGGCCTACCTTTCCACCCAGCCCTGCCATTTTCTGCAGGGCTACCTGATCGCCAGGCCCATGCCCTTTCGTGAATTGTTGAGTTTTCTGGAATCCTATGCCGGACACACTGTACCCGCTGCAGATTGAGCTGCAGGACCCCACCCTGGCCGCCGAGGCCGACACCCTGCGAACCCGCCTGCGCGACGTCACCGCCGCTGCGCCCTTTGCCCTGATGTTCACCGAAGGCCGGCTGGAGCTGCGCAAGCTGGATGAGCCCAGGCTGGGCGCGGTTTATGTGGACTTTGTGGAGGGGGCGGCGGCGCACCGGCGCAAGTTTGGTGGCGGCCGGGGCCAGACCATCGCCAAGGCGGTGGGGCTCAAGCACGGCCATAACCCTTCCGTGGTGGACGGCACCGCCGGTCTGGGCCGGGATGCCTTTGTGCTGGCTTCGCTGGGTTGCACAGTCACGCTGTGCGAGCGTCACCCTGTGGTGCATGCTCTGCTGGAAGACGGCCTGCGCCGGGCCGCCGCCGACCCGGAGATCGGCGCCTGGGTGCGCGAACGGCTGCAGTTGTTGCCTTTTGGTCACAGCCTGAGCGATATCGGGCAACAGCCGGACGTGGTCTACCTGGATCCCATGTTTCCCCACAAGAAAAAGGCGGCCCTGGTCAAAAAGGAAATGCGGGTGTTTCACTCTCTGGTGGGCGCGGACGAAGACGCCGATGCCCTGCTGACACCGGCCCTGGCCCTGGCCCGGGCCCGGGTAGTGGTGAAGCGGCCCGACTACGCCGGCTTTCTCAATGACGCCAGGCCCTCGGCGCAGATCGCCAGCAAAAACAACCGCTATGATCTGTATGTAAAACAGGCACTCTGACCACGTTATGCCGGCAGCGATTTCACCGTTTTCATCAGTTGCTCATGCAGGGGGGCCTCCGTCAGCGGGCTGGCGTCAATCAGCTCTATTCGGCTCTCCTTTTGCGGCGCCAGCCGGTATACGCTGAGCCGGTCGGTCTGGTTAAAGGCCCACCAGCCATCCTGCGTGCGGAGCACCGCCTTGAGCCGGGCCACCTTTTGCGCCTCGCAAAAGCCACGTACGGCGTCGAGATCGAACACCACCTCGTCAAGAAAGCGCCAGCCCAGGGAGAAATGATCGTCGCCCTGGTTGCTGTAGCGCCGCCAGGGCCGGCTGCGGCTGAGTTTGGGCTCGGGCGCCGCCACCATGGGGCGCTCTGCCTTGCCGGCATGGGCCTGCGGGTAGGCGGCGCGGCGATTCGGATCGTGCGGTTGCTGCAGCCAGTGCAGATCCAGCCGGCCCTGCTCCGTTTCCACCAGTGCCTGCTTTGGCTCAGGGCCCCGGGCGATGTCCCGGCGCAGCCGGTCCAGTTCATCCTCGCTGCACAGATCGCTCTTGTTGGCCACCACCACGTCGGCCAGAGCCAGCTGATCCTGATAGGTTTCATGCTCCCGGTAACGGGCATCGCTCCACTGGCGCGGATCGATCAGGCAAAAGGCGGCGCCCAGATGCAACACATTGCGGTAATGCTCATTGGTGAGAATGTCCATCACCCGGCTGGGGTGGCCCAGCCCGGTGGGCTCGATCAGCAGGCGGTCGGGTTGTGCCTTGTGCAACAGGGCGTTCAGGCCAATCTGAAACGGCAGCCCGGCCACGCAGCACAGGCAGCCGCCGGGAATCTCCTTGATAAGCGCCCCCTGATCGGTCAGCAGGGCGCCGTCTATGCCCACCTCGCCAAACTCGTTGACCAGAATGGCCCAGCGTTCGTGTTCCGGCTTGTGGGCCAGCAGGTGGCGCAGCAGGGTGGTCTTGCCGGTGCCGAGAAAACCCATGACGAGGTGAGTGGGAATGGCGGTGTTCATAAGGGATCGAAAGCAAACAGATTTGTTACTTTATAACACTTTCTGGCCGGTTTGGGTATGAGCGCCTGGCGGCGCTGATGCGGGCAAGCTGCCCGCGCTCCAGAAGGGAGCATGGAGTGAGTGGAGCGCAGGCGGCCCGCCTGCAAATTGGCGCGTAGCGGCAATAGGGTGCCTTCGGGATAAAAAAAGAGCCCTCGCGGGCTCTTTGCTATCACAGTTGGCCGACGAAACTCAGGGCTGAATCACCACCCGGCCCACCGGCTTGCCGGCGACCATGTCGTGAGCCGCGTCAATGACCTGCTCCAGGGTCAGCTCTTTCACCTCGTCTTCATAGTGCACCGGCAGGCTTTCATGCAAGCGCTGCCAGGCCTGGATGCGTTTCTCTCTGGGAATATGCACCGAGTTGATGCCGATCAGCTGTACCCCCCGCAGAATAAAGGGCATGACGGTGGTGTTCAGGGCCACGCCGCCGGTCAGTCCGCAGGCAGCCACGGCGCCATACATGCGGGTTTGGCTGAGAATGCGCGCCAGGGTACGGCCGCCCACGGCGTCGATGGCGCCGGCCCAGTGCTGGGATTCCAGCGCGGCCGGCTCCTGATCGAGCTGAATGCGATCGATGATTTCGTGGGCACCCAGGCTTTTCAGCCAGTCGGCGTGCTCGGGGCGGCCGGTGGAGGCATGCACCTCGTAACCGGCCTTGGCCAGCAACCGCACTGCGATGGAGCCCACGCCGCCGGTGGCGCCGGTGACCAGAATCGGACCCTGGCCCGGCTTGACGCCGGCCTGCTCCAGCGCCATCAGCCCCAGCATGGCGGTAAAGCCGGCAGTGCCAATGGCCATGGCGCGCTTGGCGGTCATTTCCGCCGGCAGGGGGATCAGCCAGTCGCCCTTGACGCTGGCCTTTTCCGCCAGGCCGCCCCAGGTCTGCTCACCCACGCCCCAGCCGGTAAGCAGCACTTCATCACCTATGTCGTAGTCGGGATGGTCTGACGACAGCACGGTGCCGGCGAAATCGATGCCGGGCACCATGGGCCAGTTACGCACGATTTTTCCCTTGCCGGTAATGGCCAGGGCATCCTTGTAGTTAAGGGTGGAGTAATCCACCTTCACCTGCACATCGCCGGTGGTGAGCTGATTTTCCTTGAGGCGTTGCAGACTGGCATGAGTCTGTTTGCCGGATTCTTCCAGTAAGATGGCCTTGAACATATCGCTCTCCTCGCACGTTTTATTATGTCTGTCAGTGTATGGAGACTGTGGCCAAAAGCCATGGTGCGGTGCAGGACAAATGTAGATTTTGTGACCGGGCACGCTACTTGGCCAGCGCGGGTTTTGAAACCTTGATCCAGGCCTCGTTGAGCCACAGCGATGCCAGAATAATGCCCCCGCCCAGCGCCAGCCGGGGAAGGTCGGCGTCCCGGTTCCAGATCAGCAGGTTCACCAGCAGGCCGGCAGGCACCAGGGCGTTGTTCATGATCGCCAGGGCTCCGGCGTTCACCAGGGTGGCGCCCTTGTTCCACAGGAAGTATCCCAGGCCCGAGGCGCCCAGCCCCAGCCACAACAGAATACCCCATTGCAGGGAGGTGGCCGGATACTTGTCGCCGCCCAGCACCAGCCAGGCCGGGGTGACTACCAGCAGCGCGCCCAGATAGAAATAGCCAAAGCGGTTGTGCTGGGGTCCGGCCGACGGATAGCGCTCCAGCAACACCTTGTAGCCCACCTGGCCCAGGGCGAAACAGAGGTTGGCGCCCTGCACCACCGCAAAGCCGAGCAGGTAATCATTGGTCAGGCCGTCAAAACGGATCACCAGAGCGCCCAGTACTGCCAGAAGGGCGGTAAACAGATAGCCGGGGCGAAAACGTTTGTGCAGCAGATCATACACCAGGGTGACATACACAGGGGTGAGCACAGTGAAGATCAGCACTTCCGGCACCGTCAGCAGCAGAAATGACTGGTAATAAAACAGATACATCACCCCCATTTGCAGGGCGCCACAGGCCATGAGCCCGGCGGCCAGCCGGGGCGGCTGACGCCAGCGCAAAAAAGGGGCAAACAACAGGGCAGCCAGGGTGATGCGGGTCAGCACCGAAAAGTAGCTGTCCACGGCACCGGCCAGGTAAACGCCGATAAGGCTGAAGGAAAAAGCCCATAACAGGGTGACAAAAACCAGATAAGGCATGGGTAAATCATGTGCATTGGTAAAGGAGATGGCCATGATGGCGTAAACCCGGGCATAAAAAAAGCCGGCGCAATGCGCCGGCCCGGGACCAATGCAGGTTTGTCATAAAGGAGAGAATGACGTCCCCAAACAAAAGTGGTTCAACACCACACGCAGAAACTGCAGGGCATATTTAGTCGGAACATGCCCGAAAAGGTTGTCAGCGTGGTAAACAGGATTGCCCGATCGTAACCCGTTCGTTTTTTCGTGCCGCTTGTGCGACCCGAGACAGGCAGTACCCCCCATGATGCCACCATGCCCGAAACCGTGTTTGACCGAACCGTCTAGAGACGTTTCATCACCACGCCGACGTTAAACTTGATGGCCGGCATTCTATGAACAAAGCGCTTATGGTAAAAATGAATTGTCGTCATAAAGGTATGGTTAATATCGATGGATAATCTGTTTCAGCGGCTGGATCTGAACCTGCTGCGGGTATTCGATGTACTGATGCAGTGCCGCAACGTCACCCGGGCGGCGGAACAGCTCAATCTGTCCCAGTCCACGGTCAGCCATGCCCTCGGAAGGCTGCGTCAGGCCCTGGACGATCCGCTGTTTGTCATGACCCGCAAGGAAATGCGGCCCACTCACCGAGCCCAGGCGCTGGCCACGCCGGTGCGCCAGGCCCTGGCTCTGCTGGAGCAGGGAGTGCGCCAGTCGGCGGGGTTTGAGCCGGGTCGCTCACAACGGACCTTTCGGCTGGCGGTGCCCTCGTCCATTGAGCACGGCGTGGTGCCGCAACTGGTGGAGCTGCTCTATCAAAGGGCGCCGGGCTGCCGGCTGGCGGTGAGCGAGCTGGTCAACTCCGATTATGAAGACGCCCTGGCCCGGGCCGAGCTGGATCTGGTGGTGAGCTTTGCCGGGGCCGATCATCTGTCGGAGCGGTTGCTCACCGATATCTGGTTTCACAACCCCATGGTGTGCCTGTCGGCAACCGGCAGTGAGCTGCCCGGGGTGCTTGAGCCGGCGCAACTGGTGGCGTGGAGTCATGTATCCACCTCCAACTGGGGTCACAATCAGACGCTGGTGGATGGCTGGCTGCGTGAAAAGGGGCTGGCACGGCATATTGGCGTCTGGGTGCCCAGCTTTGAAGCCCTGCCCCGGCTGCTGGCCACCGGCCGGTATCTGGCAGTGGTGCCGGAGCTGATTGGCCGGGATTTGTGTTATTACTATCCGCTGCAGGCACACAGGCTGAGCGAACCCTTACACAGTACCTATGTACTGGCCCAGCATCCGCTGACCGAATTTGATCCGGCGCTGATGTGGTTCAGGGAGTTGCTGCAGGAGGCGGGCGGTCAGTAGCCGCCCGCAGGGTTCAGCTCTTGGGCAGGGGCACCACCAGCAGATCGCAGGGCACGGTATTCATCAGCTGGCGGGCAGAAGAGGTGAGCAGGCTCCAGAAGCTCTGTTCATGACCGCAGATCAGCAGATCAACGCCGTGCTGCTCCACCGCTTCATTTACCTTGAGCGTAAGATCGCCGCAGATCACCAGTTTTTTCTCGATGGGATAGTCGATCTCGGCCAGATAGTCTTCCAGACGCTGCTTGGCGTCGGCCACCACCTGATCCTGAATGTTGTCGATATCGATGTCGATCATCTCGGTGTAGAGGTCCTTGAGATCCACATCCACATGAATCACCGACAGCTTGGCGTTGTTGGCGCGGGCCCGGTCCACCGCCTTGGCGATCACCTTGCGGTTTTTCTCGGTCATGTCGACCGCCGCCAGAATGTGTTTGTACTGATACGGCTCTGTCATGGTAAATCTCCTTTTTTATCAACCCTATCAATCCGTTAGTAAACAAACCGTGAGCTGCACGAAAGTTTTTGCAACTTCGCCAGCATAGGCCAGACAGCCGGCCCGGCACAAGTACCATAAAGTCTATAGTGACTTGTTACGGACTCAGGGATGATGTTGGCCGAGCACCTCCCTGAGCGTATGAATCTCTTCCCGCAGCGACGCTATCTCTGCCCGCAGGGCGCCCAGTTGCTGGTTAACTTCCTGCTCTTCGTTTTCCACCGCCTCCTGTTGCTCTTCGGTTTTGGGGCTGAGCACCGCCGAGGCCACCAGCCCCGACACACCGGCAAACAGGGTGACGCCGGCAAAGATCACCACCGAAGAGATAATGCGGCCGGCGGTGGTTACCGGGTAGTGATCGCCATAGCCCACAGTGGAGATGGTGACCAGGGCCCACCAGATGGCATCTTCGGCGGTTTCGATATTGGAGTCGGGGTGGCCGGCTTCGGTCATCAGAATGGCGATGGCGCTGCCGCTGATCACCACCACCAGGATCAGCAGCATGGAGGCCATCATGGTGCTGCCGCTGTGCTTCAGCAGGTGGCGAATCACCTGATTGGCTACCCGCAGCATGCGCAGCACCCGCAGCACCTGGAAAATACGGCCATAACGCAGCACATCAATGGCCGGAATGGAGGCAATAAAGTCAATCCAGTGCACCCTGAGAAAGCGCTTCTTGCTGGGGGCCCTGGCCAGCCCATAAAAAAAGTGGCTGAGCAGAATGACACAGATGCCGGTGTCCAGGTAGAGCAGCAGCTCCTTTTCGGCGGCGTTAAAAGGGCCGAACTGGTGCAGCACCACGGCCGCCAGCGAGACGATGGACAGCACCATCATCAGCAGCTCAAAGGCACTGGGGGGAACAAAACGTACGGGGGATTTCATGCGGTCTCCTGTCCTTGGTTGACGTCGGTTCAGCGCGTGGGCGGGTTCTTGTGGGCCTGCAGTAAAAAGCGACGGGGCGTGTTAGCCATATCGGTAAAGGTGCCCAGGGTCACCCGGTAGCTTTGTTCTTCCAGAAACAGGGCCCGATCCAGCAGCAGCCACAGCTCAAGCGGATAACGGTAAAGATGGCGCACCAGCTCGATGCGCTTGATCAGCAGACGGCGGGCATCGGCCAGGGCAAGCCAGTGGCTGCCGTTGAGCTGTGCGGGCATGGGCAGCCCCTTGCGTTCGCAGGCCCAATGGGCGAACCCGGCAAAGTCACCGTTCAGTAACTGCTTGGGAAAGGTGGGCAGGGGAAGATAGGCATCCTTACCGGTCAGCGCTCGTTGCAGCTCGTCAAAGGCCAGCCGCCAGGTCAGCTCGGTGTGGCGCAGGCGGCGAACCCGTTCGCCGCCGGTGACCTGTTGCTGCAGCGGCAGGCGCAGATCATGACGGCTCAAGCGCAGATCGGCTTGTCGCCCTGCCGCCGACAGCGGCGTGTAATACTCGCCGGGGATCAGGTGATAGCAGCAGGGCGATAGTGCCAGCGCCTGTGTGCCCGCCGCGGCACCGTGGCGCAGAAAGCGCAGGTGCAGTTCGCCGCAGGCGTGCAGCGCCACCGCCAGTTGCGCCGGCGCAAACAGCCGTGCGGCCTCGGGAGTCAGGGCGTCGGCGCAGTGAAAGCGATGGTCAATCTGCAGCCGCTCGGCAAGGTTTTCTCCCTGCCGGCACAGATCCGCGTTCCACTCCAGGCTGGTGACGGCTTGTTGTTGTTGCAGCGCCAGCAACCGGCCCAGATGGCCCTTGCCGGCGCACCATTCCAGAATGGGGTGATTGCCATAAATATTGGCGGCAAAATCCCTGATCTGCGCCCATTTTCGGCCGGGAATGCCGCTGCTCCAGCGTGGTGTGGCATAGTCGGCGGCCCGCTTCAGCTCGCCGGGGTGCCAGTCGTGCACCGCCACCACATCGGAGCGCCAGGGCGCCAGCAGGGCCAGGGCGTCGGCCGGGTTTTCCTCCAGGGTGTCGAGTTCGTCTTCGGAAAGGGCGTCAAGCACCGGCGCCAGATCGGGCCAGGGCAGTGCACGGCAGGCAAAGGGCAGCCGCTGCCAGTCGCCGCAATGGCGTGCCAGCAGAGGGCTCAGGAAATGAAACTGATCGGCGAGTTCGCTCATGGGGGCAATTATACTCACAGCCACGGGAGCCGGCATAGCCGGACGGGGGCCCGGCGAGTAGAATGCCCTTCTTTTTTGCTTTGTTCGAGGAAATGCCATGCAGGCCTGGGATGTAATAGTGATCGGCGCCGGCGCCGCCGGTCTGATGTGTGCCGCCGAGGCCGGCAAACGGGGTCGCCGTGTGCTGGTGCTGGATCACGGCAAGCGCATCGGTCGCAAGATACTGATGTCGGGAGGCGGCCGCTGCAACTTCACCAATTACCATGTGGAGCCCGGCGCCTACCTGTGCGCCAATCCTCATTTTGTGAAGTCGGCGCTGGCCCGCTACACCCAGTGGGACTTTATCGCCCTGGTCGACAAGCACGGCATTGCTTACCACGAAAAGACGCTGGGGCAGCTGTTCTGCGATGATTCGGCGCAGAATATCGTCGATCTGCTGGTAAAAGAGTGTGATGACGCCGGCGTGACCATACGACTGCGGTCCGAAGTGCTGAACGTGGAGCGCCTCGGTGAGGGCTTTGAGGTGGCCACCGCCGGCGAGCAGTACAGCTGCCAGTCGCTGGTGGTGGCCACCGGTGGCCTGTCCATGCCCAAGATAGGCGCCTCGCCCTTTGGTTACCGGCTGGCGGAGCAGTTTGGTCTCAAGGTGCTGCCCACCCGGGCCGGCCTGGTGCCCTTTACCCTGCAGCCGGACGACAAGCAGACCCTTGAGGCCCTGGCCGGCGTCAGCCTGCCGGTGGTGGCGGAAAGCGAAGACGGCACCCGCTTTGCCGAAAATCTGCTGTTTACCCACAGGGGCGTATCCGGCCCGGCGGTGCTGCAGATTTCGTCCTACTGGCGGCCCGGCGAACGGGTGCACTTTGAGTTGCTGCCGGCCGGCAGCCTGGTGCAGGCGGTGGCGGAGAGCCCCAATCAGGAGCTGAAAACCTGGCTGGCGCGGCATCTGCCCAAACGGCTGGTGGACGTCCTGCTGGTCCGTGAGGAGCTCACCAGCAAGCCGCTCAAGCAATATACCCACAAGGAGCTGGCCGCCATTGAACAGCGGCTGGCTGCCTGGCCGCTGCAACCCGGCGGCACCGAGGGCTACCGCACCGCCGAAGTCACCCTGGGCGGCGTGGACACCGACGAGCTTTCTTCAAAGACCATGGAAGCGAAAAAGGTGCCCAACCTGTACTTTATCGGCGAGGTGATGGATGTGACCGGCTGGCTGGGGGGCTACAACTTTCAGTGGGCCTGGAGCTCCGGCTGGGTCGCCGGTCAGGTGGTGTAAGTTTCGTCTGTTAGTTCGGTGCAAGTCGGTCAAATAACCCGCTCTCCCGACACGCCGTAAACCCCTATATGGGGGCTCCGCTGCGCCGTCCCTGGCGCAGAGGGTACGGGGGAACGGGTTTCTTTGACCGCCCTTATACTGACTGAAGTTACACAATATCCAGCGGGGTCTTGCGCGTGGGCGCCGGAAAGGCGGCGTCGAGGCGGGCCAGCACCTCGTCGCTGAGGGCAAGAGTGAGGGCGCCGGCGTTTTGCTGCACATGCTCGGGCTGCACCGCCTTGGGAATGGCGATCACGTCGCGCTGGCCGTTCACCGGGCGAATGGCCCAGGCCAGCAGCAGCTGGGCCACGGTCACGCCCAGATCGCCGGCAATGGCCTGCAGTTCGGGGTGGCCAAACAGCTCCCGGCGCAACCGGCCACCCTGGGCCAGGGGGCAATAGGCCATGGTGGGCATGCCCCGCTCCCGCTGCCAGGGCAGCAGAGAATATTCAATGCCCCGGGAGCCCAGGTGATAGAGCACCTGGTTCACCGCGCACTGATCGCCGCCGTCGGTATACGCCAGCTCCTGCATCTCGCCGAGATCGCAGTTGGACACGCCAAAGCGCTTGATCTTGCCGTCCGCCTGCAGCTTTTCAAAGGCTTCCAGGGTTTCGTCCAGGGGAATGCTGCCGGGCCAGTGCAGCAGGTAGAGGTCGAGGTGATCCGTGCCCAGGCGCCGAAGGCTGGCTTCACAGGCGGCAATGGCGCTGCGGCGGCCGGCGTTCCAGGGATAGACCTTGGACACCAGAAAGGCCTGGTCACGGCGTCCTTTCAGCGCCTCGCCCACCACTTCCTCGGCGCCACCGTCGGCGTACATTTCGGCGGTATCGATCAAAGTCAGGCCGAGATCCAGCCCCTGTTGCAGGGCTTTTACTTCCGCTTGTCGGGGGGTGAGACCTTCACCCATATACCAGGTGCCCTGGCCAATGGCCGGCAGTTCAACGGCGGGCAGGCCGGCGGTGGCCTTGAGGGTAACGGTAGTGTCCATGCTTGCCTCTCAATTTTTGAAAACGGTTTCCACAATATGGTGAAACAGCCCGAGCGGCTTTGCAACCTGACGGCTTGCCTTTGGGCCCGCTTTGCTCTTAACTCGGACTGTCTTTCTTTTTTCGGGCAGAAGGAGCCGCTTCATGAGTGCAGATTCAAAAGCCGATGACAGAACCCTGGTGCGGCGTCATCTTCGGCTGGATCACATGAACCAGCTGCAGATTGAAAAGCTGGCGGAGGTGTTCGATGCCGAGCCCGGGGTGGCCAAGGTGGTGGTGCGCAAGCACTGGCTGGATATTGATTACGATGCCGCCCAGCTCACTCTGGATCGGGTGATCGCCCTGCTGGAAGCCTATGGTGGCGAGCTGTCTGCCGACTGGTGGACGGCGTTCAAGGCCCACTGGTACCGCAAGCGGGAAGAAAAACTGCGCGCGCGCCTGGCCCGGGAAGAGGACGAACACGAGCGCTGAAACGAAGACTTATTCCGGCAGGGCCCGGCGCAGCACGCCCTGGCCCTGAGCCAGCCGGTTGCGGGCCTCGGTTTTGCTTAAGCCGGTCAGCAGCATCAGGATCGCCAGCTTCACTTCATTATCCGCCGCCGCCAGCGCCTGAGCGGCGGTGCTTTCATTCTCGCCGGTGGCCTGCATCACAATGCGAATGGCCCGGGCCTCCAGCTTTTGATTGCTGGCGTGCAAATCCACCATCAGGTTCTGGTACACCTTGCCGAGGCGGACCATGGCGGCGGTGCTGAGCATATTGAGCACCAGCTTCTGGGCGGTGCCCGCCTTGAGCCGGGTGGAGCCGGTGATGACCTCGGGGCCCACTTCGGGCTCAATGGCAATATCCGCCTCCCGGCCGATGGCCGAGCCGGCATTGCAGGCCAGCGCCACCGTGCCGGCCCCCAGTTCCCGTGCGTAACGCAGGCCGCCGATTACATAGGGAGTGCGGCCGGAGGCGGCAATGCCCACCACCACGTCCTTGTTCGTCAGGCCGATATCGCGCAGATCCTGCTCGCCCTGCTGCTTGTTGTCTTCCGCCCCTTCCTGCGCCCGGAACATGGCCGCCTCGCCGCCGGCGATCAGCCCCAGCACCAGGCCGTGGGACACGCTGAAGGTGGGCGGGCATTCAGAGGCATCCAGCACCCCCAGCCGGCCGCTGGTGCCGGCGCCGGTGTAGATCAGCCGGCCTCCTGCGCGCAGGGCGGTTTCTATCATGTCCACGGCGGCGGCAATGGCGGGCAGCACCTTTTCCACCGCCTCGGGTACGCCCTTGTCCTGCCGGTTGATCAGCGTGACCATGTCCAGCGCACTCAGGGTGTCGATATCGAGGGTGTCCGGGTTGCGGCTTTCAGAGGCCAGTCTGGCCAGATCCTGGATCAGCGGGTTGTTCATGGGTGTCTCGTCAGTCGGGAAAATGAAGGGCGCCGAGTACGGCCGGACGCCGGGCACCGGTGGCCTCGGGCAGGCTGCCGGGCAGCCGGTGCAGGGTCTGGTGCGCCAGCCAGGCAAAGGCCATGGCTTCCATGGCGTCCATATCGACCCCGGCTTCCGTGGTGGTGGCGGCCCGCCAGCCGGGCAGCAGAGCGGCCAGGCGTTCCATCAGCAGGGGATTATGGCCGCCGCCGCCGCACACCAGCAGCTCGCCAGTGGGCCAGGCTTGCGCCTGCTGGGCAATGGCGGCGGCGGTAAATTCGGTTAACGTCGCCTGCACATCGGCCACGGCGTCGTCGCCCGCAAGGCGTGCATCGAGCCAGACGTCGTTAAACAGCTCCCGACCGGTGCTCTTGGGTGGCGGCAGCGCCAGCCAGGGTTCGGCCATCAGGTGTGCCAGCAGTCCGGGCAAGACCTGCCCCTGGCGGGCGAGGGCAGCGTTCCTGTCATAAGGCGCACCGGTATGGCGCCGGCACCAGGCATCCATCAGCATGTTGCCCGGCCCTACGTCATAGCCCAGCACCGGCCGCTCCGGGGCCAGCACGGTAATATTGGCGATGCCGCCGATATTGACCACGATGCGCAGCCGTTCAGGGTGGGCCAGCACCCGCTGGTGAAAGGCAGGCACCAGGGGCGCGCCCTGGCCGCCCAGGGCCATGTCCTTGCGGCGAAAATCGGTGACCGTGGGGATGCCGGTCAGGGCGGCAATGCGGTTGCCGTCGCCGAGCTGCAGCGAAAACGGCAGTTTGGCGTCGGGCTGGTGCCACACCGTCTGGCCGTGACAGCCGATGGCACGCACCTCGGTCGCGTTCAGGCCGGTATCGGCCAGCAGTTGCCGGGTAATATCGGCATAGGCCTGGCCCAGTGCTGCGTCCAGCTCGCCCCATTCCCTGGCGGTAACGGCACCGCCGCCGGCGAGGGCCAGCAGCCGCTCGCGCAGGGGCGCATCAATGGGCGCATTGGCGCAGCCCTTGAGCTCAATGGATTGGCCGTCGGTAACCACCAGCACGGCGTCGATGCCGTCCAGGCTGGTGCCGGACATGATGCCGATATAGTGCTCCATCACCACTCCGCCGGCAGCTCCTGCAGCGGGCTGACCGGCACGCTGATCACCTCGTTCTCATAAGGCTGGGGTGCGGGGGACGGCTCAGGCTGAATGGTTGGCTCGGGCTTTGGCGGTGCCGGCGGTGGCGGGGTGCCGCCGCAGGCAGCCAGCAACAGGGCCGGCAGCAGCCACAGGGGGTTACGCATTGCGAATTTCTCCGGGTCGGGTCAGTATGCGATTCTTCAAGGTTGCCACAGGGCAACGCCGGCCGCCAGCGGGCGGCGCAACAAAATAAAGAGGAACCACCATGGCCTGCTGGCTGTTCAAAACCGAGCCCGACACCTTTTCCATCGACGATCTGGCCCGCGCCAACACCCTGTGGGAAGGAGTGCGCAACTATCAGGCCCGCAACTTTCTGCGGGATGAGGTCAGGGAAGGAGACGAGGTGTTTATCTATCATTCCAGCTGCAGCAAGGTGGGCATTGCCGGGCTGGCGCGGGTGGTGCGCGCCGGCTTTCCCGACCCCTTTGCCTTTGACCCGGACAGCCCCTATTTCGATCCGAAATCCGACCCCGCCAGGCCCCGCTGGTACGCAGTGGAGCTCACCTTTGAGCGCAAGCTGCCGCTGCTGCCTTTGGCTGCGCTCAAGGCCAACCCGATCCTGGCCAACATGCCGCTGGTGAAAAAGGGCAACCGGCTGTCGGTGATGCCGGTCACCGAGACCGAACGGCGAGCCATTCTGGAAATGGTGCAGGATTACAGCTCAAATACCCGGGCCAGATAGCGGGCCACGCCGTCTTCGTCGGCGCTGTGGGTGCGCTCATGGTGGGGCAGGGCGTTCTGCAACCGGGTGTGGGCGTTGGCCATGACCACGCCGTTGCCGGCCCGGTTCAGCATTTCATAGTCGTTCATGCCGTCACCAAAGGCGATCACCCGCTCCAGCGGGGTGTTTCTGCGTTCGGCCAGTGTGGCCATGGCCGATCCCTTGTTAACCTCGCCGTGCATCACTTCCAGGCAGATGGGTAGTGAGAAGGTGATGTTGAGCCGGTCGCCGAAGTGGGCCAGCAGCATGTCTTCCACCTTCACCAGTTGCTCGTGGTCTCCGGCGTAAAACACCTTGTCCACGCCCTCGGCGGGCAGCCGTTTCAGATCGGTCACCCGGTAGCGAAAGGGGCTGTCGGGGCAGAAGTCGAGCAGGGTGGGCAGGGGCTCTTCCACCAGCCAGTGATCCCCCTGATAGAGGTTGAGGTGCACCCCCGGCAGGCGAAAGCGAAACAGCAGGTCTTCCACCATCTGCGGCGGAATGGCACGGTTGTGCAGCAGGCGATCATTACGGTCGTGAATGCGGGCGCCGTTGCTGGTGATCAGGCTCACGTTCAGCCCCAGCTGCTCGCGAATGGCGCGCACGTCCACGTGGTGGCGGCCGGTGGCCACAATAAACTCCACGCCGCGGCGGGTCAGTTCATGCAGCACCTCGCGGGTGTAGCCGGAAATACGGTGCTGGCTGTTCAGCAGGGTGCCGTCCAGATCGGAGACGATCACGTCATACATGGGTTGTTCCGTGGGTCAGGGGTGTTGTTCAAAAAAGGCCAGCACTGCCTTCAGTGCGCGGTTGCGGTATTTGTCCTGCTCGATAAAGAGCTCGTGGGCGGCGCCCTTGATGCGCTTGGGACCACCACCGGCGCAGTGGCGCAGGGCCTGGCAGAAGGCGTTCTGGGCCTCGTTGCTCACCACCACATCCTGGCCCGACTGCAGCACCAGCAGCGGCGTGGTGATCTGGCGGGCGCGGGCAATGGCCCGGTCACCGGCGGCCAGGCTCTCACCCAGCCATTGCAGACTGACCCCGCCCAGCTGCAGCTCCGGACGCTCCCGGTACAGCTGGCGAAACAGCCGGTAGCGCAGCTCGCTGTGGGTCAGCTCGTTGTCGGCAAAGGGGGTTTCCTCATAGCCGCCCTGGCCGGGGGCATAACAGGCTTCGCGGCCCAGCCAGCGGCAGCCGGTGCCCAGTACGGTGACCAGGCCATCGGCCAGCCAGCGGGGCAGGGGCCCCAGATAGATGCTCATCATGGGCGATGACAGCGCCGCCGCCTGCACCTGCACTTTGGTTTTGCTCAGCCACAGCGCCGAAATGGTACCCCCCATGGAGTGGGCCAGCAGATACACCGGTTGCTCACCGGCGGGCAGCACCACCTGTTGCATGAACTGCTCCAGATCCTGCACATAGTCGTCGAACTCGGCCACGTGGCCCATCAGCGGATTGCCGGTCAGCCGGGGCGCCAGCCCCTGGCCACGGTGGTCGTAGAGATAGACGTTGTAGCCGTTTTCAAACAGATCCCGTGCCAGCTCCTGATATTTGAGGTAGGACTCGGTGCGGCCGTTAACGAGCACCAGGGTGCTGCCGTGGCCGGGTTTGCGCAGGGCGGCCCAGGGCAGGGCAAGGTCATTGTGGCCGGTAAAACGGCCTTCGGTGGCGTGGGTTTGCCAGTATTGCTGCAGGCCGTCGAGGCCCAGCCCGGCCAGCTCGGCTTCGGTGGTCAGACGCGGCGTCTGGGCAACGGCGGTGTTCATGACAAGGCAGATCCCGAGCAGCAACAGACGGGCGAGCATGATGGGCTCCGGTCGGTTATGAGTGACGGCATAGCCCCAGTGTAGCCTGAAAGGCGGGCCGTGAGGAGTGAGGAGAAAAGGGGTCAGGCGATTCCCGCCCCTCACTCCTTACCCCTCACCCCTCACCAGCGATTACTTCCGCTGGCGGTACACCTTGAGCACATTGGGAGTAACCCGGATCTTGCGCATGATATTGGCCAGATGAATCCGGCTCTTGGTGGTGATCAGCAGGTCCACCACATACACCCGGCCATCCTTTTCTTCGGTGGCAATGCTGTGAATATTGGCGCCGGTGGCGGCGATCACATTGGCCAGCTCCGCCAGGGCACCCTGATGGTTGATGATCTCGATGCCGATTTCGGTCTTGAACTCGTAATCGAAATCCTGCTCCATGTCCCACTGCACCGCCAGATACTTGTCGGGCTCCCGGTTGTAGCCGCGAATGTTCTTGCACGACTCCAGGTGCACCACCAGCCCCCGGCCCGGACTGATATGGGCGATGATGGGATCGCCGGGAATGGGCCGGCAGCAGTTGGCAAAGTTGAGCAGCATGTCGTCGGCGCCGCGAATGGGCATTTTCTTCACCGCTTTCTGGCGTTCAACCGGGGCGTCGTCCAGCAGCCGGCGGGCCACCACCACGCTCATGGCGTTGCCCAGGCCAATGTCGGCCAGCAGGTTGTGAATGGAGCCGTGTTTGGTGTCTTTCAGCACCTGCTCGACCCGCTCCACCGGAATATCTTCCAGGTTTTTGGCCCCAAGTGCGTGGTTGAGCAGGCGTTTGCCCAGCAGCACCGACTCTTCGGTGCGCAGGTTCTTGAGGAACTGACGGATCTTGGTGCGGGCCCTTGAGGTAACCACAAAGTTGAGCCAGGCGGCATTGGGCCGGGCGCTGGGCGCGGTAATGATCTCTATGGTCTGGCCCGAGTGCAGCGGCTGGCTGAGCGGGTAGGGCTGGCGATCCACCCGGGCGCCCACGCAGGCGTGGCCGATGTCGGTATGCACGGCATAGGCAAAATCGACGGCGGTGGCGCCGCTGGGCAGCTCCAGAATGCGGCCCTCGGGGGTGAACACATAGATTTCGTCGGGGAACAGATCGGTCTTGACCCCTTCGATAAACTCAAAGGACGAGCCGGCGCTTTGCTGCAGCTCCAGCAGGCTTTGCATCCAGCGCTGGGCCCGCACCTGAGCGGTGGTGCCAGACGCTTCGCTGTCCTGCTTGTAGGCCCAGTGGGCGGCCACGCCCTTGTCGGCCATCTGATCCATGTATTCGGTACGGATCTGCACTTCCACCGGCACCCCGTGCGGCCCTACCAGAGAGGTATGCAGCGACTGGTAGCCGTTGGTCTTGGGAATGGCGATATAGTCCTTGAACCGGCCCGGGCGCGGCTTGAACAGGGTGTGCATCTGCCCCAGCACCCGGTAGCAGGTGTCTATGTCTTTTACGATCACGCGAAAGGCGTAGATGTCCATCACCTCGTGGAACTGCAGTTCCTTTTTCACCATCTTGTTGTAGATGGAGAACAGGTTCTTCTCCCGGCCCTTGACCTGAGCCTCTATGTTGGCGTCGTCGAGCCGGCCCTGGATCTCGGCCAGAATCGACTCGATGATCTCGCGCCGGTTGCCCCGGGCCCGGCGCACCGACTCCCGCAGCACCCGGGTGCGCATGGGGTAGAGGGCCTCCAGGCCCAGCTCTTCCAGCTCGTTCTTGATGCTGTGAATGCCCAGGCGGTTGGCGATGGGGGCGTAGATTTCCAGGGTTTCCCGGGCGATGCGGCGGCGCTTGTCCGGACGCAAGGCCCCCAGCGTGCGCATGTTGTGGGTGCGGTCGGCCAGCTTGATCAGAATGACCCGAATATCCTGGGTCATGGCCAGCACCATTTTGCGGAAGTTCTCGGTCTGGGCTTCCTTGCGGTTGCGGAACTTGAGCTTGTCGAGCTTGGAAACCCCTTCCACCAGCTCGGCCACGGCGCTGCCAAACTGCGCTTCCAGCATTTCCCGGGTGACCGGTGTGTCTTCAATGGTGTCGTGCAGCAACGCCGCCATCAGGGTTTCCTGATCCAGGTGCATCTCACACAGAATGCGGGCCACGGCCACCGGATGGGTAATATAGGGCTCGCCACTGGAGCGGGTTTGTCCCTGATGGGCATCGCGGGCGACGATATAGGCGGCTTTGAGTTGTTCCATCTGCTCGGGCGGCAGATAGGTGACGGCGATTTCTTTCAGCGGTTCAAACAGATACAAGAGAATACCCCGACAATCAATGCCGTTAACACGCGATGGAAGAGCAAAGGGCCCGTGAATAACGGGCCCGCCGGCAGTGGTTAAAGCCTGGGGTCAGCTGCGGCCTTCGGTAATGGCAGCCACGGCAGCCAGTTCGGCGGCTTCCATTTCCTGCTGCTCCTGGCGATCCTGAGCGTCCATTACGGCATGGTTAACCAGGCCTTCCTCGATTTCGCGCAGGGCGATCACGGTGGGCTTGTCGTTCTCTTCCTCTACCAGGGCATCTTTGCCCTGAGTCGCCAGCTGGCGGGCGCGGCGGGCTGCCACCAGCACCAGATCAAAACGGTTGCCAACCTGTTCTACGGCATCTTCAACGGTAACGCGGGCCATAACAGACTCCAATGATTAAAAAAGGTGCAAAATTCTAATGGATATTAGCTTATTCCGCCAGTAGCCGGGAAAGCAAATCGTGGTAGCGAACCGCCTGCTTGCCGGTATTGGCGCGCTCAGCCTCGATAATGGCGCTGAGCTGGTTGAGCGCATGCTCAAAAGTATCGTTGACCAGCAGATAGTCGTATTCGTCGTAGTGGGACATTTCCGAAACTGCCTTGGCCATTCGGCCCTGAATCACTTCGGCGCTGTCCTGCTGGCGGGCGTTGAGCCGGCGCTCCAGCTCTTCCCGGCTGGGGGGCAGAATAAAGATGGACTTGGCGCTGGGTGACTGCTCACGGATCTGGCGGGCGCCCTGCCAGTCGATGTCGAGCAGAATGTCGATGCCCTGGGCCAGCTGCTGATCGATCCACTCCCGCGAGGTACCGTAATAGTTGCCGAACACCTCGGCCCACTCGTAAAAGGCGCCTCTGTCTATCAGCGCCTTGAACTCGGTCTTGTCGACAAAGTGATAGTGCACCCCGTTTTCTTCGCCCGGACGGGCATCACGGGTGGTGTGGGATATCGACACCTGCAGCCGGCCATCGGCACTGGGGCGGTCGAGCAGGGCTCTGATCAGGCTGGATTTGCCCGCGCCACTGGGAGAGGAAATAATGAATAGGGTACCGATGTGCGCCATAGTGTTCTGCCCGTTCGTGATATGTCCCGCGCCGCCGGCCGGGATCAGGGGCGACCAATCCTACCAGAAAGCCGGAAATAAAAAAATGGCCGTTGCGAATGCGACGGCCAGTCAAAAAGTAACTATAGCTTGCTGCGGAAGTGCCCTCCACGCAGATTTCATTATGATCAGCACCTCGGTTCGGCTCTATCAGTTTTTTCCTGCATAAAACCTCGTAAATTCCGAGTTAACTTGCGCTGAAGCTGGCTGCAAGGGTTTTGGTGCGGCCTCGGTCTGTGTGGCTTACAAGGGTAAAAAGGAGCCTCTTATGTGGGAACTGAAAGCCTTGCTGAAGGACAAGGCCAACATTGCGCGGCTGTATATTTATTCGCACGACATGAGCCTGTATACGGTGCAAGCGGAGCTGGACGGTGAGCGCCGGCCACTGGCCGACGGCGGCAAAGCCCTCACCTTTCGCAGCATTGAGCACGCCCGGGAGAGGCTGGCAGGCCTGAACGTGGCCCGCTGCCTGCTGGTGCAGTATTCCCCCTACCAGGAGATGGTGGGACAGGCGGCAAAACCGGCGCCGCCCATGGAGCTGGAACTTGCCTGGCCCGGCTGGCAGGCCGGGGCCTGACGCTTAGCTTTCGGGAGGATCCTTGCGCACCACGTCCACCTTGTGCTGTTCCCTGGTCCACTTGCCCTGGGGCTTGTCGATGTACTGAAAATACTCGTTGGTAAAGCTGCCCTGGCTGCAGGTATGGCGGTACCAGGTGGTGGGCACCTGTTGGTAGTCGAGCACGCTGTTGAACACCCCGGGGCCGGTCATGTCATACACGCCGCTGATGGTGTTTTCGCGAATATTGGTAAGGATTTGTTCAATCAGCTTCGCCAGATTGGGGTTATCGGGTTTGCTGGCAATAAAGTAGTTGGTGAGCTCGTTATTCTGGCGAATGATGTACAGTTCTTCATGCTCGGGGCGAATGGTGCAGCCCAGCGGCCACACCGCATGAGCGTCGATATCCAGATAGACACCGCCGTATTTTTGCAGCACCAGGATGCGCCAGAAATCCGCTTGGGAAGCCCCGATCTGCAGCCGGGAATAGGCCTCGAAAATCTCCGGGGAGTAGTTGGCCTTAATAAACTCGGCCCGGGCCTCGGTGATCATAAAGCGGTATTCAAAGGTGGGCGACATAATGCGGTTGAACAAATAGTTCAGGTACACCGGCAGGGTGGCCTTGTCGGTGTAGTTGGTCTGCCAGATGATGCGGGGAATGGGTCTGTCTGCCCCTTTGATCAGCGCTCCGGAGCGGGCCGGCAGGGTAAAGCGCTTGTTGGGCAGAAAGTAATGAAAAACGTAGCTCAGCACCTTGGTGATGTTGGCTACGAGCTTTATCAGCCGGCTGGCAAGGACAACGTGTACCTTCACGGGAACTCCTGTGGCAATATTTGGCATTGAAAACCGGGTTAGTCTAGCACGCCGGGCCGGTGTGCCGGCCCTGAATGTCGGTATGCTGACCGGGCGTTAACGCAGCAGTGCCAGCAGGCTGTCGGCATCGGCGGGCAGTTTCTGGCTGCCGGTTTCGCTGAACAGGGCATCGGCCAGGGCCTGTTTTTGCTGCTGCATTTGCTGAATGCGCTCTTCCACCGTGTCTGTGGCCACCAGCCGGTATACAAACACGGGCTTGTTCTGGCCAATGCGATGGGCGCGATCGGTGGCCTGGTTTTCCACTGCCGGGTTCCACCAGGGATCCACATGAATGACCACATCGGCGGCGGTCAGGTTCAGGCCGCTGCCCCCGGCCTTGAGGCTGATCAGGAATACCCGCACTTCGCCCTGCTGAAAACGGTCTATGGCTTGCTGGCGATGGCGGGTCTGGCCGGTGAGTTTGCTGTAGTCAATGCCCTGCCGGTTCAGATCTTCTTCAATTAACCCAAGCACCTGGGTGAACTGGGAAAACACCAGAATGTTGCGGCCTTCTTCCAGCAGGCGCGGAATGGTTTCGCTCAGCCAGTCCAGCTTGGCGTGCTCCTTTACCGCGGCGGCTTGCTCCAGCTTGACCAGGCGCGGGTCTATGCAGGCCTGGCGCAGCTTGAGCAGGGCATCGAGAAATTCAATGTGGCTGCGGGCCAGCCCCTGGCGCTGAAACAGCTCGCGAATGCGCTGCTCCATGCTCACCCGAATGCTTTCATACAGGGCGCGTTGTTTGCCCTGCAGCTCCACATACTGCACGATTTCGGTCTTTTCCGGCAGTTCGGTTACCACGTCCGCCTTGGTTCGGCGCAGCATGAAGGGGGTCAGCTTGCGGCTGAGCAGCCGGTGAGCGTCATGATCGCCGTGATTTTCAATGGGCTGGCGAAACGCCTTGTTAAAGGTGCTGCGCCCGCCCAGCAGGCCGGGCAGGGCAAAGTCCATCAGTGACCAGAGCTCACCCAGATGATTTTCCAGGGGCGTACCGCTCAGACACAGCTTCATCTCGGCCTTCAGCTGGCGCACCCGCTGGGCCGCCTTGGTGACCGGGTTCTTGATGGCCTGGGCTTCATCCAGCACCAGCAGGCTGAAGTGTTGCTCTGCGTAATGCTCATGATCCCGCAACAGCAGCGGGTAGGTGGTGAGCACCAGATCTGCCGAAGCCAGTTGTGTCAGGGCGCTTGCTCGTTTTGGGCCGTGTACGGTTAGCACCTTGAGTGCCGGCGCAAAGCGGGCGGCCTCGTGTTTCCAGTTGCCCATCAGGCTGGTGGGGGCCACTATCATGGCGGGCTGTTGCAGCTTGTTGTTTTCCTTCAGGTGCTGCAGCAGTGCCAGGGTCTGCAGGGTTTTGCCCAGGCCCATGTCGTCGGCCAGAATGCCGCCAAAGCCGTAGCTGTGCAAAAAGCCCAGCCAGTTCAGGCCCTGCTGCTGATAGGGGCGCAACTCGGCCTGCAATCCGGCGGGAGCGGGCACGGTTTGCAGACCAGTAAAGTGTTGCAGTTGCGCCATCAGGGCGGCGGTGGCCGGTGCCTGGCGCATATCGAGGCTGGGCAAGTCTCCCAGCAGGGCGGCCTCAAAGGGAGGCAGTGAGACGGCGTCGTTCAGCTTGTTGCCGTTATATAACTCCAGCAGCAGACTGCCGATGGTGGTGAGCGGCTGCGTATTCAGCCGCAGCCAGTTGCCGTTTACGGGCAGCAACAGTTCATTGGGCATGCCCGCCTGCAGCCAGGCACCAATCAGCTCTGCGGTGTCGAGCTTGGTGTCACCCAGCTGCACTCCAAGCGAAAAGTCGAACCAGCCATGTTCGCCGTCCTGCAGTGCCATCTCAAAGGCGGCATCCTCAATATCGAGCCGATAATCCGGATCGTAACGAATGTGCCAGCCCTGCCGCTCCAGCTCGGGAAAGTCCTGCTCAATATGCTGCTGCCACTGGCTGAGCATGACCTCGTTGCTGGGTGTGCTTGGCATCCAGAAGTTATCCTGCTCGCTGAGCAGGGCAAGATTAAGGGCCTTCAGTTGTTCACAGGCGCGCTGCTCAGCCGCCAGATCCCGTTTTATCAGATATTGCCGGCCTTCATGCTGGTGCATGGCCACCGGCTCGGTTACGGCAACAAGATAGTCGGGCGGCAGGGTAATATCGCCATAGTCATAAAGCAGTCGTGCGCCGGGCACGGGTTTGTTGGCAGGGGTAACCGCCAGCACCAGGTGAGGCACGGGCGTGTCCAGGGTCACAAAATCCGGCTCCCGGGCCAATGGCAGTTGCTCTGCAGTAAAGGCCCGGCGCAGCTGAACCGCCGCCGTGGCCATTTGCTCGTCCGGCACCGGCGGCATGGCACACAGATGAGCCAGCCGCTCTGTATCAAGCGGGGTAATAATCTCGCCGATGACGGAATTTTTGGTGTCCAGATAGCAGGGTGGCTCAGTGGCAAGCAGCTTCCAGCCGGACAAGCCATCCAGTCTGGCGACCAGTTGCTGACCGGCGCTGCAGTTCTTCCACACCCAGCTCAGGGGGCGGGGGGCAGCCTGGCGCAATGGCTGGTTGCCAAAGGGGGGCAATAAACGCCAGCCGGGCAGCAAGCGGGTGAGCACCTGGTAACCATCCTCGCCCTGAAGCGTCAGCATGGTCTGGTTGTAGGTGGGCATCGCGGGCAGCAGTCTCTGGAGCCTGGCGTCTTCCGGCAGGTAAAACTCTGGTGTTCCCCATGACAGGTTATAAGCATGGGTATGGTATGGCTTTTGCTGGCCCCAGCTGCCGTCCTTTTTCAGATAAGCCTTGTACAGCGCCAGTACAAACTGGTCCTGATAAAACTCCAGCCGGTACAGCAGATAGTGCCGTGACGGAGGCAGCTTGTCCGGGTTGGCCTTTGTCGCAGCGTTGGCAGGCAGGGACGCCAGCCATTGTTCCAGCGGGGAAAGCGCCGGCGGCTGCCTCTTCTGGCCTCTGGTTGGCAGAGTCTTTGTTTTTTTGGATGCTTTGGTGTTGTTCAGCCACTGCAGCGCCGCCGCCACCCCGTGCTTGCAGTTGTACTCCACCGGGCAGCTACAGTCTGCCACCAGCATGTCGTCTTCCCAGAATACATACACCTCGTAAAGTTCGGTGCCCTGTACTTCGGCCACCAGCTGTTCATGCACCTCGTCCAGTTTGACCGACAGCACCCCGTGCTGCCGAAAGTAGCGTTCGCCCCGCTGAAAGGTCGCGGAGTCGGTCATGTGCTGAATGTCGTCAAGGGTAAAGTGCATGGTGCTGGTGCAGAAGGTCACTGTAAGGTGTGGGTACTTTAATACGGGCAGAGAATGGAGCAAAGGGGGAAGGGAATACCAGCCCCCGTTGTTACGGGGGCTATATGCCGCAGCATGAGGATCACTCGATATTTTGGATCTGCTCTCTCATCTGCTCGATGAGCACTTTCAGCTCCACGGCGCTGGCGGTGATGTCGGCGTTGATGGACTTTGAACCCAGTGTATTCGACTCCCGGTTGAACTCCTGCATCATAAAGTCCAGGCGCCGGCCGCAGGGGCCGCCTTTTTTGAGGATCTTGCGGGTTTCGGCAATGTGGGCGGTGAGCCGGTCCAGCTCTTCGGCCACGTCCACCTTCTGGGCCAGCATGACCATTTCCTGCTCTACCCGCTGGGCGTCCAGTTCAATTTTGGCTTCTTCAAAGCGGTCCCGCAGGCGCTGGCGCTGCCATTCCATGATGGCGGGCATTTGCGCGCTGACTTTCGCCACTTCCTGCTCAATGCCGGTGAGGCGCTGTTCAATCAGGGCCTTGAGCTTGTCGCCTTCGCTGGCCCGTGCGGCGAGGAAGTCGTTGATCACCGTATCCAGCCCTTGCAGCAGGGCCTTGCCAATGGCGTCCATGTCCTGAGCCTGGGCTTCCATTACCCCGGGCCAGCGCAGAATGTCCACCGGGTTCAGGGTGCCCTGACCGGCCTTTTCCATCACCCAGGTGGCGCCTTCAATCAGCTGCTCGGCCAGGGCCTTGTTGATGTGCAGCTCACCCTGACTGGCCTGGTTGCTTTCAAAGCGCAGGGCGCATTCCACCTTGCCCCGCTGCAGTTTGGCACGCAGTTTTTCCCGTACCATGGGCTCCAGGCCGCGAAACTGCTCGGGCAGCCGGGTGTAGGTTTCCAGGTAGCGCTGGTTGACCGAGCGCAGCTCCCATACGGCGGTGCCCCAGTCCTGTTTAAATTCCTGCCGGGCAAAGGCGGTCATGCTGTGGATCATGTGATTCCTGCTGTCTGTCAAAGAGTAATCCCGAAGTGTGACACAGCCGGGCTCAGGCGCCAACGTTGGGCGGCATGCATTGGGCCGGCGCTTTCTTTATAATGCTTCGGTTTGCCCGCCGGGCAGCGCCTTTTTGACCTACAGGAGAACACCATGACCGAACGAGCTTCAGGACGCGCGGCGGACGAAATTCGCCCCGTAACCATTACCCCGAACTATACCCGTCATGCGGAAGGCTCCGTGCTGGTGGAATTTGGCCACACCAAGGTGCTGTGCACCGCCTCGGTGGAAAAAGGCGTGCCCCGCTTTCTGCGCGGTCAGGGCCAGGGCTGGGTGACGGCGGAATACGGCATGCTACCCCGCTCCACCCACAGCCGCATGGCCCGGGAAGCGGCACGGGGCAAGCAGGGTGGCCGCACCATGGAAATTCAGCGACTGATCGGCCGCTCGCTGCGCGCCGCCATGGATCTGGAAAAGCTGGGTGAATACACCATTACCGTGGACTGCGATGTGATCCAGGCCGACGGCGGCACCCGCACCGCCGCCATTACCGGCGCCTGTGTGGCCCTGGCTCATGCCCTGAACTGGATGAAGGCCGAGGGCATGATCATTCATAATCCGCTCAAGACCCTGGTAGCAGCGATCTCGGTGGGGATTGTCGACGGCCAGCCGGTGGCGGATCTGGAGTATACCGAAGATTCAAAAGCGGAAACCGACATGAACGTGGTAATGACCGCCGAAGGCAACATGATTGAGGTGCAGGGCACCGCCGAGGCCGCCCCCTTCAGCCACGACGAGCTGCTGGCCATGCTGGCGCTGGCGCGCAAGGCGGTAAACGATCTGGTGGAGCATCAGCGCCGGGTCATTGCCGGCTGATCACCGCCAACCCCCTTAATTTATTGAATGACATTGCGGAGAGCTGCATGAAAGCGTATCAGCGCGAGTTTATTGAATTTGCCATGGCCAAACAGGTACTGAAATTTGGCGAGTTCACCCTGAAATCCGGGCGCAAGAGCCCCTATTTCTTTAACGCCGGCCTGTTTAACAGCGGCCGTGACCTGGCCCGGCTGGGCCGCTTCTACGCCGCCGCCCTGGTGGATGCGGGCGTACAATACGACGTGCTGTTTGGCCCGGCCTACAAGGGCATTCCCATCGCCAGCGCCACCGCGGTACAGCTGGCGGAAGTGCACGATCAGGACGTGCCCTACTGTTTTAACCGCAAGGAAGCCAAGGATCACGGCGAGGGCGGCAATCTGGTGGGCAGCCCTCTGGCTGGCCGCATCATGCTGGTGGACGATGTGATCACCGCCGGCACCGCCATTCGTGAATCCATGGACATCATTCAGGCCAACGGCGCCGAACTCGCCGGCGTGCTGATTGCGCTGGATCGGCAGGAAAAGGGCAAGGGCGAGCTGTCCGCCATTCAGGAAGTGGAGCGCGACTATAACGCTCAGGTCACCGCGATTATTACCCTGGGCGATCTGATCGAATATCTGAGCGAACAGCCGGAGATGGTCGAGCATCTGGAGCGGGTGCGTGCCTACCGGGAACAGTACGGCATCTGAGTGGCCTGAAGGTGCAGTGAACGTCGGCCAAAGGGGTAGGTTGGGATGAGTTTTACGAATCCCAACACTTCAGCCGTCGGCTCTGTTGTTGGGATTCGCTACGCTCATCGCCAACCTACTTTCTGCCTACAGGCAAGGTCGCCATTGTTTAATAAAAAAGCCGCTGAAAGCGGCTTTTTTATTGAGTAAATGCAGCGATCAGCTGCTTTTCTGCCGGTGCAGATGCACATCCATCTGGGGAAAGGGAATGCCGATGTGATTGGCATCCAGCTCGTTCTTTATCTTCTCCAGCAGATCGAACTTCAGGTTCCAGTAGTCCTCGGCCTTGACCCAGGGACGCACGACAAAGTCCACCGAAGAAGCGCCCAGCTCGCTCACCGCAATGCGACAGGCGGGCTCCTTCAGTACCCTGGGCTCTTCTTCAATGATGCGGGTCAGCACTTCCTTGGTGAGCTTGAGATCGGCGCTATAAGACACGCCAATCACCAGATCCAGCCGGCGGGTGGCTTCTTTGGAGTAGTTGATGATTTTATCGTTCAGGATCTTGGAGTTGGGCACCACTATCATGCGGTTATCGGCCGTCATCAGAATGGTGGTGAAGATCTGTACCGAGTGCACGGTGCCGGCGGTGCCGCCCGCTTCAATGTAGTCACCGGCCTTGAAGAAGCGAAAGCCGATCAGCAGCACGCCGGCGGCAAAGTTGGACAGGGAACCCTGCAGTGCCAGGCCAATGGCCAGACCGGCGGCACCCACCACGGCCACAAAGGAGGCGGTTTGCACCCCTACCCGGCTGAGGGCGGCGATGATCACAAAGGCCAGCAGGCCATACTTGAGCAGGCTGGTGACGAAATCGGAAATGGTGCTGTCGATCTTGCGCGCCTTGAGCACCCGGTTCAGACCCCCGGTGAGCATGCCCACGGCAATAAACCCGATCACCAGGGTGAGCAGGGCGGCGGCAATGTTCACCCCATAGCGAATGATCAGCTCCTGATTGTTGACCACCCAGCTCTGGGCGTCCTGCAGAAACTGGGTGTTGAGCAGTTCGGTTTCCATTCTCTCGTGCCTCTGTTGTTATTTAAATTAAAGAGGGAGCGCCGTTACACCGCGGCCAGCTGCCGGTGCAGCAGTTGCCAGTGGCTGTCGAAGTTGTGGGTTGGTTTTATTTTGAACTGGCTGCGCACATACTGGTTGATGCGGCCTTCCACATAGGCCAGCAGCAGGTTGGCCAGCACGGTTTCGTTCTCGGCAAAGCCGTCACCTTCATACAGACGGCGCTCGCGCATGATCTGCTTGAGCTGGGTCTCCAGCCGGTCAAACAGCTGGTTGATGCGCGCCAGCAGACGTTCGTGCTCCCCCTGCAGGGCATCACCGTTAAGCAGGCGGGTAATGCCCGGGTTGCGCTCGCAAAAGCCCAGCACCAATTGCAGTATGTAGCACAGGCGCTGGCTGCTGTCCTTTTCGTCCTGCAGGATCAGGTTGATGCGGGAAAACAGCGACTCCTCAATAAAGTCGATTAATCCCTCAAACATGCGCGCCTTGCTGGGAAAATGCCGGTAAAGAGCGGCTTCCGATACGCCCACTGCCGCGGCCAGCTTGGCGGTGGTAATACGTTGTCCCGGGCTGGTTTCCAGCATGTGGGCCAGCGCCTGCAGGATCTGCTCCCTGCGGTTTTTCCTGTTCTGGTTATTATTGGCCATGCAAATGTCCGGTTGGTTAGTGGCGACCGGAAGAGCCGAATCCGCCTTCTCCCCGCTCGCTTTGATCAAATTCATCCACCAGGGTGAACTGGGCCTGCACTACCGGCAGGATCACCAGCTGGGCAATGCGCTCGCCGGGTGCGATGGTGAAACTGTCCTTGCCACGATTCCAGCAGGATACCATCAGCTGCCCCTGATAGTCAGAGTCGATCAGCCCCACCAGATTGCCCAGCACAATGCCGTGCTTATGGCCCAGGCCGGAGCGGGGCAAAATGGTGGCGCACAGGCCGGGATCCTGAATGTGAATGGCCAGGCCGGTGGGCAGCAGCTGGGTATCACCGGGTGCCAGGGTCAGGGGCTCGTCCAGGCAGGCGCGCAGATCCAGGCCGGCGGAGCCGGGGGTGGCGTAGGCGGGCAGGGGAAACTCGGTGCCAACCCGGGGATCGAGAATTTTCAGTTCAATGGGTGTCATGGTATCGCTTCGCAATTAAGGTCAGTAACTGTTCGGCCAGCTCGGTTTTGCCGGCCAGGGGTAAATGGTGCTGGCCGCCGGGCCAGAACACGCTCAGGGCATTTTGGTCGCTGTTAAAGCCACGATCGCTGCCGGAAACGTCATTGGCGGCGATCATGTCGAGGTTTTTACGCTGGAGCTTATCAAGGGCGTATTTTTCCACATCCTGGGTTTCAGCGGCAAATCCCACGGTAAACGGCTTGCGGGGCAGGGCTGCCACCGAGGCCACAATGTCGGGATTTTTAACCAGCTCCAGCACCATGTTGTCGGCCTGGGTCTTCTTGATCTTGTTAGATGCCACCACTTTTGGCGCATAGTCGGCCACGGCGGCGCAGGCGATAAAGATGTGCTGCTCACCGATACCGGCCATCACGGCGTTATGCATGTTTTGCGCGCTTTCCACATTCACCCGCTGCACACCGGCGGGAGTGGCGAGATTTACCGGACCGCTGACCAGGGTGACTGCTGCGCCCAGTGCCTGTGCCGCGGCGGCCAGGGCAAAGCCCATCTTGCCCGAGCTGTGGTTGGAGATATAACGCACCGGATCCAGAGCTTCACGGGTGGGGCCGGCGGTGAGCATCAGCCTGAGTCCCGCCAGGGGCCGGGCTTTGGGGGCAAAATGCCGCTCCACCTCGGCCACCAGCACCATGGGTTCAAGCATGCGGCCCGGGCCCACGTCGCCACAGGCCTGCTCGCCCTGAGCCGGCCCCCAGATGAGAGCGCCACGGGCCTGCAGGGTGGCCAGATTGGCCTGGGTGGCCGGATGACGATACATCTGCTGGTTCATGGCCGGGGCCACCGCCAGCGGCGCCGCCGTGGCCAGCGCCACGGTCGTGAGCAGGTCGTCCGCCAGCCCGGCCGCCAGCCGGGCCAGTGTATTGGCGCTGGCGGGCGCGATCAGCAGCAGGTCGGCCCATTTGGCCAGTTCAATATGCCCCATGCCGGCTTCGGCCGCCGGATCGAGCAGGGCATCGGATACCGTCTCCCCGGATACCGCCTGCAGGGTGAGCGGGGTAATGAATTCCTGAGCGGAGGCGGTCATGATCACGCGCACCTCGGCGCCGCGCTCCTTGAGCCGGCGTACCAGCTCGGGCACCTTGTAGGCGGCAATGCCGCCGGTAATGCCGATAACTATGCGTTTTCCTGCAACAGACATGACGATGGTCTCCTCGTGTACAGCCGGCAAGATTATCACAATCGTTTCCCGCTGTGGGCTAGGCTTAACCTTCCGGACCCCATCGTGCTGCAGAAGGAGGGCATTGGCATGAGCATCAAGGACTGGCCGGAAGATGATCGTCCACGGGAAAAGCTGCTGAGCCGGGGCGCCGGCAGTCTGACGGACGCCGAGCTGCTGGCCATTTTTCTGCGTACCGGCGCCAAAGGCATGGACGCCGTGACCCTGGCCCGCACCCTGCTTGAGCAGTTCGGTTCATTACGCGGCCTGATGCAGGCGGAGGCGCGCCAGTTTTGCGAAGGGCCCGGTCTGGGCCTGGCCAAATATGTGCAATTAAAGGCCTGCATGGAGCTGATGCGTCGTTTTCTGGAGGAGCGCATAAGGCGGGAGCATGCCCTCACCAGTCCGGACCTGACCCGGGAGTTTCTGCAACTGAAACTCAGGGATCAGCCCCGGGAGGTGTTTGCCCTGCTGCTGCTCGACAACCAGCACAGGGTCATTGAGTTTCACGAGCTGTTTTTTGGCACCCTGGATGCGGCGGCGGTGTATCCGCGGGAAATCGTCGCCCTGGCGCTCAAGCAGGGTGCCGCCGCCGTAATTTTGGTGCATAATCACCCGTCCGGAGTGGCCGAGCCCAGCCGGGCGGATCGCATGATCACCGAGCGTATACAGGCCGCCCTGGGGCTGCTGGATATTCGCGTGCTGGACCATCTGGTTGTCGGCGACGGCGAAACCGTATCTTTTGCCGAGCGTGGCTGGCTTTGAATGCCGGGCGTTCGGCTTGTTGTTGATCTCGAGCTGAATTTGCTGTATAAATTGCCGCCTTATTTTGCCCCGAAAGACGGCCAATCGGGGTATCATTGCTCGAGCAAAAGTAAGTTTTGGAGAAGACTGACATGTCTAAAGTATGCCAAGTAACTGGTAAGCGGCCAGCTGTTGGTAACAACCGCTCTCACGCGAACAACGCCACCAAGCGTCGCTTCCTGCCCAACCTGCAAACTCACCGTTTCTGGGTTGAGAGCGAAAAGCGTTTTGTAAAACTGCGCATCACCACCAAGGGTATGCGTATTATCGACAAGAAAGGTATCGACAGCGTCCTGGCTGACCTGCGTGCCCGTGGCGAAAAGGTCTAAGGAGATAACCCATGGCTGCTAAAGGTATTCGCGAGAAAATCCGCCTGAACTCCAGCGCCGGTACTGGTCACTTCTACACCACTACCAAGAACAAGCGCAACATGCCCGAAAAAATGGAAATCAAAAAGTTTGATCCCGTTGTTCGTCAGCATGTGATCTACAAGGAAGGCAAAATCAAGTAAGATTTTGCCCTCTCAAAAAACCCGGCTTCGGCCGGGTTTTTTTATGCTCGTCGCCCGGGCTATACTGCCGCCGCGTTGAAGAAAGGAGAGTGCGAATGCCGGAATTACCGGAAGTGGAAGTCAGTCGTCTGGGCATTACCCCGCACCTGCTGGGAGAGTCGGTGATGCGGGTGGTGGTACGCAATGCCAGCCTGCGCTGGCCGGTGCCGGCGGAGATCCAGGAGCTCACCGGACTGACCGTAACCGGCATTCGCCGCCGGGCCAAGTATCTGTTGCTGGAAACCGACTGGGGCACCGCCATTCTGCACCTGGGCATGTCCGGCAACCTCAAGGTGCTGCCCCACGGCACGCCGGCAGGCAAGCACGATCATGTAGACATTGAATTTGCCAATGGCAAGCTGCTGCGGCTGAACGACCCGCGCCGCTTTGGCTGCCTGCTGTGGACCCGCGAGCCCGCAGAGCAACACCCTCTGCTGGCAAAGCTGGGCCCGGAGCCGCTCACCGATGACTTTGACGGCGACCACCTGTTCACCCGCAGCCGGGGGCGCAAGACCGCGGTGAAGCAGTTCATTATGGACAACCATACCGTGGTGGGGGTGGGCAACATCTACGCCAACGAGTCGCTGTTTGCGGCGGGTATTCACCCCCAGCGGGAAGCGGGCAGCATCAGCCGGGCGCGTTACCTGAAACTGGCGGATGAAATCAAGACCGTGCTGGCCCGGGCCATTGGTCAGGGGGGCACCACCCTCAAGGACTTTACCGGCAGCGACGGCAAGCCCGGCTATTTCGTGCAGGAGCTGCAGGTCTACGGCCGGGCCGGGCAGCCCTGCATGCAATGCGGCGGCCTGCTAAAGGAAATCCGCATGAATGGCCGCAGCACCGTGTATTGCGGGCGCTGCCAGCGGTGAGGGCGTGTGAGGAGTGAGGCGAAAGGAGTGAGGAGCCCATCGCCTTACCCTTCACCCCTCACGGAAAGTTTACGCCAGCTTTTGTGCGATGGCCTTGCGCACGGCATCGGGCACGAACTGGCTGATATCTCCGCCGTGAATGGCCACTTCCTTGACCAGGGTGGAGGAGATAAAGGAGTTTTCTTCGGCCGGGGTGAGGAACACGCTTTCAAGCGTGGGCATCAGTCGCCGGTTCATGTTGGCCAGCTGAAATTCATACTCAAAATCCGAGACGGCCCGCAGGCCCCGCACCAGCACGGTAGCGTTATATTCCTGAGCAAAGTCCACCAGCAGGCCGGAGAAGCCCACCACGGTCACATTGCTCAGCTTTTCGTTGCAGACCACTTCCTTGACCAGTGCCACCCGCTCTTCCAGCTCAAACATGGGCCGTTTGCTGGGGCTGAAGGCCACGCCCACGATCACCTCGTCAAACAGCTGTGAAGCGCGTTCTATCAGGTCCAGGTGGCCATTGGTGATGGGGTCGAAGGTGCCGGGGTAGATGACCCTGATGCTCATGACGGTTCCTTTTATCAAACGATGAACGAAAAGAATAAGGTAGAATACCGCGGCACGAGAGCAAGCGGGAGAGCGGATTGACTGCTTCCCTCCCTAAAGGAAGGGGATTCCCAATTCATCGAGAACAGGACACGGACACTGACCCCATGCCACTTACATTCTCTCCAAGGGCTAACACCGCCAGCCCGGCGGCTTTAATGTTGGCTGCGGCGTTGATGTCGCGGTCATGGTGTGCACCACACTCGGGGCAGCTCCATTTCCTGACCGACAACGGCAGCGACGATAAGGTGTGCCCGCAACCCGAGCAGCGCTTGGTGCTGGAAAACCACTGGTCAATGGCAACCAGTGAGCGCCCGGCCCATTCCGCCTTGTACGCCAACTGGCGCACGAACTCCCCCCAGCCAGCGTCGGCAATAGCTTTGCTAAGGGAAGGATTGCGGATCATGTTTTTCACTTTCAGGGATTCGACGCAGATCACTTGGTTCTCGTTAATCAATCTGCGGGACAGCTTGTGCAAGTTGTCCTGTCGGCAATCGGAGATTTTGGCGTGAAGTTTCGCCACCTTCTGCCGGGCCTTGGCGCGGTTGGCCGAGCCGAGCTTTTTCTTGCTCAGTCGGCGCTGCGTCCTGGCCAGTCTGGTGGCGTATTTTGCGGTATGGCGGGGATTGCCGACCCGTTCACCCTTATCGGTGATAAACAGATCTTTCAGGCCCAGATCAATGCCGGTCATGTTGGGGGTAACCGGCAGTTTGCGGGGCTCGAACTCGCACAGGCAGCTCACAAAGTAGCGGCCTGCCGAGTCTTTGGAAACGGTTACGGTACTGGGCTCGCCTGGTAGTTCACGGCTCCAGCGAATATTCAGCGGGGTTTTGCTCTTGGCCAGATACAGCTTGCCGTCCCGGTATTTAAAGGCGGAGCGGGTAAACTCCGCCGACTGGCGATGCCGCTTGCTCTTGAATGCCGGGTACCTGGCGCGGCCTTCAAAGAAGTTCTTGAACGCAGTTTGCTGGTGGCGCAGGCATTGCTGTAACGGCACACACGACACCTCAGACAGAAACGCCAACTCAGGATCTTTCTTGAGTTCGGTCAGTCGGGCGTTGGCGCCGACATAGCCGATTTTTTCCTGCCGTTGGTAAAAGGCATCGGTACGCCAGCGCAGTATGGCGTTATAGACAAAACGCACACAGCCGAAGGTCTGAGCCAGCAGCTCAGTTTGTTCAGGCGTTGGGTAAAACCGATATTTATAGGCGCGCTTTATCATGCCTCACAGTTTAGTATCATTTATGTGAAGATGGCAGCCAACTTAAAACGGAGGAGCGGGAACAGGGGCGGCTGACGCCGCCGCGCTATCCCTCCCCGCCCTGAAAGGACGGGGTTTCCCGCGCAAAATTGATGAAACGAATACTGGTGGTACGCAACGACAAGATCGGCGATTTTATGCTGGCCTGGCCGGCCTTTGCCATGCTGAAGGCATCCCTCGACTGTCATATTACCGCCCTGGTGCCGGGCTATACCCGGCCCCTGGCCGGGCTGTGCCCCGGCATCGATACAGTGCTGGCGGATCCGGGTAAAAACGGCGACGCTACCGCGCAAAAGCAGCTGCTGAAACGGCTCAAGGAAGGCAATTTCGACGCTGTTATCTGCCTGTTCTCCAACTTTCGCAACGCAAAGCTGATGTGGCAGGCGGGTATTGCCCAGCGCTGGGCTCCGGCCACCAAGTTGGCGCAGGTGCTTTACAACCACAGGGTAAAGCAGCGCCGGTCCGAGTCCGCCAAGCCGGAATTCGAATACAACCTGGATCTGGTGCGGGCCTTTCTGACTAAAAACGGCATTACGCCGGTAGAGCCGACCACACCCTATCTGGGCTTTGATGCCGGTGAACTGGTGGCGTTTCGTGAGCAGCAAGCGCAAGCGCTTGGTATTGATGCCGGCCGGCCTTGGCTACTGGTGCATACCGGCAGCGGCGGATCCGCCAATAACCTGAGTGCCAGACAGTACGCCGGGTTTATTGACCGGTTACAGGCGGACTTTCCCGCCGCACAGCCGGTGCTGACCGCCGGCCCGGGGGAAGAAGCGCTGGCGAAAGAAGTGGCCAATATGGCGGGAGAAGGGGCTGTGGTAGCCAGTGGCTTGCCGCTGCCGGACTTTTGCCGGCTGCTGGCCTGTGGCCAGCTGTTTGTGGCCGGCAGTACCGGACCGCTGCATATTGCCGCCGCCCTGGATGTGCCCACGGTGGGATTCTTTCCCCTGCGCCGCTCGGCGACCCCGCTGCGCTGGCGGCCCCTTAACAGCGAGGGCCGCCATCTGGCGTTTCATCCGCCGGCAGGAGCGGAAGCCGAAGACATGAGCAGTGTGGATATCAATTCAGTGGCCGAAAAGGTCAGTCCCTGGGCGGCTGGGTTTCTGTCCTGATCCAGAGGTCGGCGTATTTCACAAAGGTGGAATGGGCCGACAGCAGGCTGAGCAGCAGCCCCTGCTTGCCGTCAAGAAAGCCGGCCTTGAGCACATACATTTTCATAAAACAGCCAATGCCGTGGAGCAGGCCCTGTGAGAGTGAGCCTTTCTTGCCGCGCCGCTGGCGCTGCTCGGCCCAGGCGGCGGCATAGCCTGCCGATTTCACCAGATAATGCTGCAGATCCCGGTAGGTGTAGTGCAGCAGATCGCCCTTGAGCGGCGCAATTTTCATGCCGGGGCCAATCTCTACCTTTTCATGCACCAGGGCGTCGTTATAGCCAGTCAGTGCTTTGGGGTAGAGCCGTAACACCCGGTCCGGATACCAGCCGCAGTGGCGAATATAGCGGCCAAACACCCAGGACAGGCGGGGAATGGAATAGACGGTGTTATCGGCGGGACTTTCCAGCACCGCTTCGATGCTGGCACGCAGCTCCGGGGTGACCCGCTCGTCGGCGTCTACCCACAGCACCCAGTCAGAATTGACCTTGCTCTGGGCCAGCCGGCGCTGAGGGCCAAAGCCCGGCCACTGATCGTTGACAAAAAAGCGGGCGCCGGCGGCCTCGGCCACGGCCTGAGTGGCGTCCGTACTGCCCGAGTCCATCACCACGATTTCATCCACCCAGTCCAGGGTTGCAAGGCACTCGGCCAGATTGTCGGCCTCGTTTTTGACGATTAACACGGCGGCAAGGGTAGGGCGGCTCATGACGGCTCCTGTAATAAATGGAAATCACCGCAGATGCGGTCGAATTGCGCGATTACTCGCTCTATGGTGATGCGCTTCATGGCGTGCTCATCCTTGACCCGGGTGCGCCAGGGCAGCTCGGCCGGCGTTTTACCGGTTTCCGCCAGCAGGGCCTCTTCGTAGACGCTGACCACATAATCCCGGCAGTGGTAGGGGCCGGTGCGGGCCGGGTTGTGGTGGGCATAGAGCCCCAGCACAGGGGTGCCGGTGAGGGTGGCCATGTGCGCCGGGCCGGTGTCGGGGGCCACCACCAGAGTGGCGGTTTGGATAAGCGCCATCAGTCCGGGCAGGCTGGTCTGTCCCACCAGATTTTCGTTGATGTTATCGGTGAGCCGCTCAATCTTCGTTGCCAGCTCCCGCTCCATTCTGGCCGGGCTGCCGATCAGTATTACCTTCATTCCTTTGTGATGAGCATGGTCGGCCAAAGCGGCATAGCCCTCGGCGGTCCAGTTCTTGTAGGCCTTGCTGGCGGCGGGGCAGATCAGCAACAGCGGACGCTTGTCCTTATACTGGGCGGCCTGCGCCAGCTCCTGTTGTGAGCATGGCCAGCTCCACTGCGGCTTTGTCTTCTGCAGCCCGAGCGCCTCGCCAAAGCTCATAAAGCCGTCGGCCACGTGCTCACCACTGGCGGTGACCTTGAGATTGGTAAACAGCCACTGACCGTCCTTGGCGCGCTCCCGCTCAAAACCCAGGCGGTATTTGGCGCGAATGCCCAGGCTGGCAATGCTGGCGCGCATGGCCGCCTGCATGTGCAGCAAGGCGTCGAAGCGACGGCCACGCAGTTGCCGCCACAACCGGCGGTAGCCTTGCCAGCCGGCGCTTTTGTCGAAGCTGATGATTTCAACATCGGGCAACTGGCACAGCAGTTGGGCTTCAACCTTGCCGGTGATCCAGGTTATGCGGGTTTGTGGCCACTGGCGTTGTATGGCCTGTACCAGCGCCACCGCATGGCAGCAGTCGCCAATGGCAGACAGGCGCAGCAAACACAGAGACTCGGGGGCCGAGGTGAACAGTGCCATAAGGAAACTCTTGTGGAATTGGAGTCCGGCATTATGCAAAGCCTTTTCGGCCATGTAAAATTCGGCTTTTCGCTGGGGGGATGGCAATGGAACGAATTGAGCACGGCTCCGAGATTATCTGGTACGACCCGGAATGCTTTGGCGACTTTCACCGGGATTTTTTTGAAATCGATTACTGGCGTGAGCAGGACGCCATTCGCGGCAAATCGGTGGGGCGCAACACCACCTGGTTTGTGGAAGACGAGGTGGGCCACAAGGTGCTGCGTCACTACTACCGGGGCGGCATGATCGGCCGGGTGATGGAAGACACCTTCCTGCACGTAGCCGAGTCCAAAAGCCGGGCCATGGCCGAGTTTACCGTGCTGACCAAGCTGTACCGCAAGGGACTGCCGGTGCCGCGCCCCTGCGCCGCGCGCATGATCCGTTCCAACTTTGTTTACCGGGCCGATATTATTCTTACCCGTATTCAGAACGCGCAGGATCTGGTCGCCATTCTCAAAGAGCGCGAGCTGAGTGCCGAACAGTGGCAGGGCATTGGTCAGACCATTCGCCGCTTTCATAATGCCGGCCTGTATCACGCCGATCTCAACAGTCATAACGTGTTGCTGGACGACAGCGGCAAAAGCTGGCTGATCGACTTCGACAAATGCCACTTCCGCCAGCCGGGCAGCTGGGCCAAGGAAAACATGGAGCGCCTGTTGCGCTCCTTCCGCAAGGAGCAGAACCTGCACCAGGAATTCCACTGGGAAGAGCAGGACTGGAAAGCCCTGCTGAAGGGGTATTACCGGGGAAGCTGAGTATTGATGGCGGCCAGGGTGCGTGCCAGCGCGCCCTGGTTGGCCTCGACTACCTTCAGGGCCGCTTTCCCCATGGCGTTGCGCTGTGGTTCATGCTCAAACAGCTGAGCCAGTGTGTTAGCCAGCTCCTGGCTGTCGGCCACGATACTGGCGCCCTTCGCCTGTAACAGCTCGCGGGTAATATCACTGAAGTTAAAGGTAGAGGGGCCGGTCAGCACCGGCTTGCCCAGGGCTGCCGGCTCCAGCAGGTTATGGCCGCCGCGCTCAATAAGACTGCCCCCCACAAAGGCCACATCGGCTGCAGCCAGCATCAGCGGCAACTCGCCCATGGTATCCCCCAGATAAACCTGAGTGCCTGCTTTCGGCTCACTCTGAGTGCGGCGATGCAGAGTGAGTCCCTGTTTTTGCACCAGAGCCGCGACCTGATCAAAACGCTGGGGATGGCGTGGCACCAGGATCAGCAGGGCGTCCGGAAAGCGTGGCAGAAGGGTTTGGTGCGCTTCCAGCAGCTGCTCGTCTTCCCCTTCGTGGGTAGAAGCGGCAATCCATACCGGGCGCTGTGATCCCAGTTGTGCCCGCAGCATTTTCCCCTGCTCCCGTACGGTCTCGTCGTAGTCGATATCAAACTTGATGGAGCCGGTGGTGCTCAGTCGATTCCGGGGGACGCCAAGGCCGGCAAAGCGGTCCGCATCGTCCCGGTACTGGCAGGCAATATGCGTAATATTTTTCGATAACAGGCGGAAAATGCCGTGAAATTTCCGGTATCTGTCGGCAGAGCGGGCAGACAGCCGGGCATTCAGTACCATTACCGGAAGCTTGCGCCGGCCGCAGGCGGTCAGCCAGTTGGGCCAGAGCTCGGTTTCCATTATCAACAGGGTCCGGGGTTGAACCCGGCGCAGAAACAGCGCCACTGCCCAGGGAAAGTCCAGCGGCGCATAGCGATGCTCGATGAGATCACTCAGCTTTGCGGCCTGATCGGCGCCGGTTCGGGTAGTGGTGGTCACCAGTATTGGAAGGTTCGGATGTTCAGCCTTCAGTTGCCGAATAAGCGGCGTAGCTGCCACCATTTCACCCACACTGACGGCATGCAGCCACACCGGCCGTTTGCCGTTGGTGGGTGACACAAACCCCAGATGCTCTGGCCAGCGTTTGCCAAAGCCGGGCTTGCCCTTTTTCGGCCAGTACAGCAGTGCCAGCAGCAGCGGGCTGAACAGGTGAATAAGCAGGTTGTAGAGTAAGCGATAGAACATGGCTACTCACCCGCTAGCCGGGTCAGTGCGTCAATTACCCGCTGAGGTGGCAGTTCTTTCAGGCATTTGAGGTGACCCAACGGGCACTCGCGCTTGAAGCAGGGGCGGCATTCGATATCGGTATGCACCACGGCCACTTTTTCCGCCAGGGGCGGGGTGTACTGAGGTGAGGTGGAGCCATATACCCCGACCAATGGCCGCTGCAGGGCGGCGGCAATGTGCATCAGCCCGGAGTCATTGGATACCACGGCGGTGCTCAGCGCCATCAGGTCGATAGCCTGGTGCAGCGAGGTTTTACCGGCCAGTACATGGCAATGTTGCTGTAGATGTGTGGGTAAATAGTGTCTGATGGCTTCGGCAACCGGCACATCCTTGGCCGAGCCGAAAATCCACACCTGCCGGCCCAGTTCAATCTGCTGTTGCGCCACCTCGGCATAATACTGCTCAGGCCAGCGCTTGGCCGGGCCAAACTCGGCGCCGGGGCACAGGCTCAGTACCGGCCTGGTGGTATCCAGGTTCAGCTCGGCCAGTGCAGACTGCTGATTATTAACATCCACTCGCAGTGCCGGCCAGGGCAGGTCGGGAATATTCTGATGGCTTTTCATCTGCGTCTTGGGATAGGCGAGGGCGTTATAGCGCTCCACCATCAGCGGAAAGTCCCGCTTGTTGCTGCGCAGATCATTGAGCAGGCCGTAGCGGGACTCGCCCTTCCAGCCGGTGCGTTTTTTAATGCCGGCAAACAACGGGATCAGTGCCGATTTCAGGGAGTTGGGCTGAATAATGGCCCAGTCGTAGCCTTCGGCGGCCAGTTGCCGGCCCAGCCGGAATCGCTCGGCGAGCTTGAACTCGCCGTGCCCCAGCGGCATCACGATAGCCTTGTCGACCTCGGGCATGCGTTCCAGCAGGGCACAGCACCAGGCCGGCGCCATCACATGCAGCTCGGCCTGGGGATGTTGCTTTTTCAGGGTGATGTAAAGGCTCTGGGACATCACCATATCGCCCACCCAGGATGGGGCTATAATCAGAATTTTCATGACGTTGATACTTTGTCTTTGATGACTTGGGATTATACAATCGGTGGCCTGACCTCTCCACGGTAATGCATAGTGTTTAGACGATTTATCTCCAGATCACAGTTACTCAGGGATCAACTGCGCCGAAAAATGGGTAGGCTGTTGTTTGACCGGTCTTCTCCTGGAGGCGATCTTAGGCAGGTAAAACGTGTCTTGCTGGTCCGCTGGGATGCCAAAATCGGTGACTCCATTGTGTCATCATTTTTCTTTAGAGAATTGCGACGGTTTCGGCCAGAAATGCACATCGATGTGATCACCGCGCCTCATATGGCTGCCCTGTATCGGGACCATTTTGGTGTGGATCATGTTTACTGCTGCAAAAAACGACCGACTTATGCTGAGCTGAAAAAACTGAGTACTGAAATTGGCTCTATAGACTTGGTTATTCACCTCAGCAAGCAACTGAAGATGAAGGATATCTATTTTCTTCGTTGCCTCAGTGCTAATAATGTGATGGGGCTGGATGATGAGTTGCGTCTTGTTAACGTTAAACTTGGTGAAGCTACCAAAGGGCGTCATTTTTCTGAAAAGTTTGCATATGCGCTTGGTTTACTGGGAATTACTTCTCCTGATCGTCAATATATTATTCCTGAAGACAGTGAGCGGCGTCAGCTTATACTACGGGAATGGCCTGATACACCTGTAGTGGCACTTAATCCATATGGTAGTGGCAGTAGCCGGCGCCTTAACTTTGATAGTGTATCCATGTTGGTTGAGCTGATAGGCAAGTACAAGCCGGCATGGAAGGTGTGTCTGATGTCGACACCAGATACCAAAGCAGAGGTGGAAAAATGGTGTTGGGAGTTAGAAGGGGGACGAGTGTTCACAGTTAAGTATAGTGAGACTATTCAGGATGCCATCGAAATCGTGCGTTTGTCTGATGCTGTAATTTCTGTGGATACGGCTATAGTACATATTGCTAGTGGTTTGGGAAAACCTTTGTTGGGTATTTACAATCATGATGAAGAGAATTTCTCAGAGTGGCACCCTAACTCTGAAAAGGCTTCTAGCTTTTTTGCAGAAAGGTGTACAGGGTCGTTATTAGACATTAATTTTTTTGATGAGAATAAGTTAATTAGAAAGTTTGACGAGGAGTTCATGTGTAACTAAGTGCTATTACTTGTCTTGTCATGCCCCCTTACTTGTAGGGCTTGTAGGGGGCGAGATTTTGAAGTGTACTTAGTTTTAGCTTTATGTGACGGCTAATTAAATCTTTTTAAGCACATCTCTAAGTAATGTGCTGGATGTATGTTGGGTGTATGGAAAATATATTATTTCTACACCTACCTTTTTAAAATCACTCTCTATTGTTTTCCAAGTTGGACTTCCCTTCCAATCATCCCCTACAAACATTTTGTCAAACTTTATGTTTTTCCATGCTTTCATTTTGTCCATAGATGTTTGAGGAAGAACCTCATCAACAAACTTTATATTCTCAACAATTTCAAGGCGCTCATGAAATGGAATTATGGGTTTTTTATTTTTTCTAGAGAATGCTAGTTCATCGGTTGTCACTCCTACAATCAAGTAGTCGCATTCCAATCTTGCTCTTCTGAGGAGATTTAGATGGCCGATATGAAAAAGATCAAATACCCCTGTCGTATATCCTATTTTTTTCATGAGATTCACTCTTCTTATCATGTGTTATGAGTTGGCTTCAAGTATTATTCTTTTTCTGATTTTTTTCACTGTGGCCATATCGGAAATGCCAGAATCAAGATCTGATGGATGATTTGGCCAGTTAAGATCATGGAATGATTTTTCTTCGAATGTTCTTGAGTTGTTATACCTTGGTATTACATGGAAATGAACTATGCTATCAAGCATCATCAGTGCTAGGTAGTTCATCTTTTCAAATGACACCCACTTACAAAATTTTGTTTCTATATCTTTGAAAATCATGGAGAGCTCTTGAGTCTCACTTTCAGTAAGCTCTGATAGTGACTCACACTCTCTGTTTATACTTACTATGAGGCACGAAAGTGTTATCTGATTTGGTCGAACAGAAACCGTCCAATGTTTATATTTTTTTATGGACAGAGCATCTATGTTAAATTTTTCCTTAAAATCTTTAATACTCAAGAGACTATCTCCCTAACTGATTTTATGGCTTCAAAGACTCTCTCACAGTTTTTCTGGTCATAGAATGAAAAAAAACGAGATGCTTTTTTTTCATCTTTCATTGAGAATGTAAATTCATTGTTTATATTTTCTATTATCTTTTCAATTAAGCTATTATGATCGCTTACTACAGTGCCTGGTATATCTTTTTTGAAGTCTATAAAGGCTTTTTCTTTTCGAGAGGAAATAAATTCATCATAATCAAACTGATACGAAATAAAAGGCTTTTTCATATAGACGAAATCAAAAAAAACACTGGAGTAATCTGTAATAAGTAAGCTGGATCTTTTTAGTAGATCTTGTACGGTGTAGCGCCCTTGTTTAGCCACAGATACATTTTTAGATGAGAAACCGTCTAAGCTGTCACTATATTTTTGGATATTTTGATGCAGGTAGATGACTAGTTTGATATTTTTTTCTTCCAAGCTATTTAACAGCTTTTCATCTATCATAAGCCTTTTAGTCGCCTTATATAAACTTGTACTTTTAAAAGCATCATGTTCTAAATTATCTTCACCATCTCTATATGTTGGCATGAAGGTAATTGTCTTTTTTTCCTCACAGAAGTCGACGAGGTCATCAAAACGTGGATAACCTGTTATAATTACATCTTTATCATCATAGCCATAATGTGTTGTAAATATTTTTTTGTGATCAGGTGATAATGCAATTATCAAATTGTTCAATGGGAAGGTCTTTTTATGATAGTATTTTGAACCATTTTTCAAAAAGCCGACCCCATGGTTAAGCATTACACCATCAAAGTTTAGTTTCTTTCTGGTTATTTTTTTCAAAATACCTAACTCATCAGGTATCATCCATAAGCCATGAGTGGATATTATTTTGTTGGCATGGTAAAGAAAAAACACTTGCTTTATTGTTCCAAGAACTAACGTATTCCCTAGTTCTTGGGGCTTTTTGAGTGACGGTGATTTACTTGATATCACATAGTAAACATCCATTTCTGGATGATTTTCCCTGATCCAGCGGAATAAGAAGTAACCGTTTTCTTGTGCTTGATTTTCTGTTTCACCAATTATCCATATGTCTTTTTTAAAAAAAGGTTTGCTGATCAGATACCCGATCCTGGCAATTTCACAGATAATGGTTAACTTTATTGTGTTATAAAGTTTGCCTAGTCTATTTTTTTTTATTTTTTTATGTTTCATTATAATTTCCTATTTTTCCTAAACACATAATCCCCCTTAATCTTTCGCCATAGTCCGAACACATCGGTACGGGGAAAGATGGCGATGCGGCGGATCTGCCAGGGATCCTCGTGCATGGCCAGGGGGCCGCTGTCGGTGGCCACGGCAAAGGGGTAACCCAGCTCTTCGGCCAGTTGTTTGCTGTCGTTGTTATGAATGCCAAAGGGGTAGGCGAAGGACGTCAGTTCTTGACCCAGTAATTGTTCCAGTTGCGCCTTGTTGCCGGCAATTTCCACGCGTTGTTGTTCGCGGTCGAGCCGGTCCAGCTTGGGGTGGGTCAGGGTATGACCGCCAAATTCCACCAGGCCTGAGGCGGCCATTTCCTTTATCTGGTCCGGGGTCATCAGCTCCACGGATTTTTCCGGGTTGTCGGGGTTTTCTACGTCCCAGCGGTTAAAGGTTTCGCCGGTCACGGCATAGATCACTGCCTTGAAGTCATACTTTTGCAGCAGCGGAAACAGCAACTCATAATTATCCTTGTAGCCGTCATCCACCGTGATAATGATGTACTTTTTGCCAGCACTCAGCCGGCTGGCCAGACCTTTGTCGGCGAGATCGGCGAAGGTCAGCGTTTCATAGCCCAGCCGTTTCAGCAGTCTAAAGTGCTTTTCCAGCATTTTCACATGCAGATAGGTGCCATGTACGCCCTTTTCGCTGTCATCGCGAATAAAACGGTGATACATGATGACGGGCACTTCCCGCCGCAGCCGGTGCACGATTACACTCTGATAATGAGCTTCAAGCTCGGTGGCTACCGCCTGCAGGTCGTAGGCGCTTTTAACAGTGCTGGCCAGAGCGGCGCTGTCGAACCGGGTGTCCAGAGCAGCGGTAATTTGAGCGGGCAGGGTAGCAAAGTCGATATTCAGGTCGTTCGGGCCAATATCGCCAAAATTGCTCGCCATGGCGGCGTCAATGTTGTCGGGAGTCACCAGCCCCACGGCTTCTGCCTCGCCCACGGCAAAGACCGGGCGTTGCATCAGTATGGCTTCCATGGCTACCCGGCCGGCACCGATCACCAGATCGGATTGCGCCATCAGGCCGGGCACATCCTGTACATAGCCAAGAAATTCCGCCTGGTCGCGAAAGCGTTCAAACCGCTCCGGCACTTGCGTGCCCGAGGCAATCTGTACCCGATAGCGGTTCAGATCCAGGCACTGATCCAGCAGCCGGTAGCATAGCTCGCCCTTGGGGCCGGAGAGCCGGCCGATGATGCTGATCAGCGGCTTGTTGTTGGCGGGCGCCGGCACCGGCTGGTAGTGGTGGGTGTCGATGCCGTTGCGGCCGATGGCAATCAGCTCGGGCGCGACTCCCAGACCGGCAACCAGCTGATCCCGTACCGCCTCGCACACCGCCAGGGCGCGATCGCCCAGGGCGTGAAACTTCTTGCGCGAGGCATGCACCGGCTGGCGGCCATGCACTGTGGTGATCATGGGGGTACCGGTGAGCTTGCAGGCGACGTAGCAGCTCCAGCTGGAGGCGCGGCTGTGAGCATGCACCAGCTGAATGCGGTGCTTTTTAATCAGGTAGATCAGATAACCCACATGCCAGAACCGGCGGGGAATGCTGCGCTTGTTAAAGCGCAGTTTGAAAAAAGCTCCCCGGTGCGGTTTGGTCAGGGTGTCGGATACATAAAACACTCGGTGACCACGTTCAGTCAGGGCGTCACCCACCGTAGTGGCATATACCTCCGCGCCGGTCACCTCGAGCTGGGACAGCGCCATCAAAATGTTCATGGTGTGCCTTATTTATTCAGCCAGCTCATATACTCAGCCACGCCTTCGGCCACGGTCTTGAACTCGTGGGGGTAGCCGGCGGCGCGCAGTTTGGTGAGGTCGGCTTCGGTAAAGCTCTGGTAGCGACCCTTGAGATGCTCCGGGAAGGGGATGTATTCAATTTCACCCTTGCCGTGGTGTTTGATCACCGCTTCGGCCACGTTCTGGAAAGGCTCGGCGCGGCCGGTGCCGCAGTTGAAGATGCCGGAGACCTCGGGGTTCTGCCAGAACCAGAGGTTGACCTTGCACACGTCGCCCACATAGATGAAGTCGCGCATCTGGCCGCCGTTGCCGTAGCCGTCGCAGCCTTCAAACAGTTTGGGATTTTCACCCTTGTGCAGCTGAGTATTGAGGTGAAAGGCCACGCTCGACATGCTGCCCTTGTGCTGCTCGCGGGGGCCGTACACGTTGAAGTACTTGAGACCCACCACCTGTGAACTGATCTCCGGCATCAGCCGGCGCACATACTGGTCGAACAGTTGCTTGGAATAGCCGTAGACGTTAAGCGGCTGTTCATATTGCGGCTCTTCAATGAAGTTGTCGTTGCGGCCGCCGTAGGTGGCGGCGGAAGAGGCGTAGATAAACGGAATTTCCCGCTCCAGGCAGTAGTGCAGCAGATCCTTGGAGTACTCGTAGTTGTTCTCCATCATGAACTTGCCGTCCCACTCGGTGGTGGCGGAGCAGGCGCCCTCGTGGAAAATCACCTCGATGCCGCCCCATTCCTCGAACTCGTCGCCGGATACAATGCGGTGCAGGAACTCGTCCTTGTCCAGGTAGTCGGCAATGGTCAGGTCAACCAGATTGACGAACTTGGTACCGTCGGTCAGATCGTCGATCACTACCACGTCGGTACGGCCTTGTTCGTTCAGGGTTTTTACCAGGTTGCTGCCGATAAAGCCGGCACCGCCAGTTACAATGATCATCGCTGTTCGCCTCTTGCTGGCCGGAGCGGGTGCCCGGCTGTTCGAAGAAAAATGGCCGCCAGTTTACCATGGCTCGGCCGCGAAAAACTAACTTGCGGCTCTGTGTTACTATTTCAGGTATCACTCAGTGAAACGCCATTGTGGCCGGGTTATCCCCATGAAAACCAGGGACCGCATTGTGGCCGCGGCTCTGGTTCTGTTTAACGAACGGGGCGAAGCCGGGGTCACCACCAATCATATTGCCGCCCACCTGGGCATTAGTCCGGGTAACCTCTACTACCACTTTCGCAACAAGAACGACATTATTCACTGTATTTTTGAGCATTTATGCGCACATTTGCGCAAGAGCTTTACGCCGGTGAACGGCTCGGCCAGTGCCAGTCCGGTGCTCTGGTGCCATTATCTGGATGCGGTGTTTTACGTGATGTGGGAATTCCGGTTTTTTTACGCCAACCTGCACGACATTTTGCAGCGGGATCCACAACTGCACCGGCAGTATCTGGAGTTGCAGCAAGAGTTTGGTGACAGCCTGCAGGCCTTGTTGCGGGAGCTGAACATTCAGCGAGTGCTGCAGGTGCCCGATGACGACATCATCGCTCTGGCGCAAAACCTGAAAATGCTGCTGTCCTGCTGGATCAGCTACCAGCAGGTACAGTCGCTTGAAACTCGTATTGGTCAGGCGGTGTTGTACAACGGCATGGTCCGGGTACTGACGCTGCTCAAACCCTACTTTCATGGGGGTAAAGGACTCGAACTGAACAATATTCTGGCACATTATCGCGTTTTGGCAGGGGCGTCCGGTGATCCCTTTCACAAATAGGGCAGATTGGTGGAATAAGTTATGAGTATCCCCTTATGAGGTAGTAAAATGGCCTGAATTAAACCCAGATAGCCACATGGAAAACGGGAGTTTGTTATGTCGTCGGCATTTTATGCTTACTTAACCGAGCAGCTGGAAAACACCAAGGCAGAAGGCCTCTACAAGCAGGAGCGGGTGATCAGCTCCCCGCAGAACGCGGCCATTCGCGTGGGCGGAGAAGAGGTCGTCAACTTCTGCGCCAACAACTATCTGGGACTGGCCAACCACCCATCTCTGGTGGAAGCGGCGCAGCAGGGTCTGGACAGCCATGGCTTTGGCATGGCCTCGGTGCGCTTTATCTGCGGCACTCAGGATCTGCACAAGCAGCTGGAAACAGCCCTGTCTTCCTTCCTCGGCATGGAAGACACCATTCTTTATACCTCCTGCTTCGATGCCAATGCCGGGCTGTTCGAAACCCTGTTAGGCCCGGAAGACGCCATTATTTCCGATGCCCTCAACCACGCTTCCATCATCGACGGCGTGCGGCTGTGCAAGGCCAAACGCTACCGCTATGCCAACAACGACATGGCCGAGCTGGAAAAGTGCCTGCAGCAGGCCGAGGCCGATGGCGCCCGTTTCAAGCTGATCGCCACCGACGGTGTCTTCTCCATGGATGGCGTCATCGCCAACCTGAAGGGCATCTGTGATCTGGCCGACCAGTACAACGCCCTGGTGATGGTGGACGACTCCCACGCCGTGGGTTTTGTCGGCGAGCAAGGCCGGGGTACCCATGAATACTGTGAGGTGATGGACAGAGTCGACATTATCACCGGCACTCTGGGCAAGGCCCTGGGCGGCGCCTCCGGCGGTTACACCTCGGGCAAGAAGGAAGTGATCGACTGGCTGCGCCAGCGTTCCCGGCCCTATCTGTTCTCCAACTCGGTGGCGCCGGCCATTGTTGCCGCCTCGATCAGAGTGCTGGAAATGCTGAAGAGCGGCGACGATCTGCGGCAGAAAGTGCGCGAAAACAGCGATTACTTCAGAGAGCAGATGACCGCCGCCGGCTTTACTCTGGCAGGCAAGGATCACGCCATCATTCCGGTGATGCTGGGGGATGCGGCCCTGGCGGCGCAAATGGCCGACAAGCTGCTGGAAAAGGGCATTTACGTTATCGGCTTCTCTTTCCCGGTGGTGCCCAAGGGCCAAGCCCGTATTCGCACCCAGATGTCGGCGGCCCACACTCGTGAGCAGCTGGATCGGGCCATTGCGGCCTTTACCGAAGTGGGTCGTGAACTGGGCGTGATTCAAGGAGAAAAAGCATGAAAGCGCTGGCAAAACTGAAAGCCGAACCCGGCATCTGGATGACCGATGTGCCCGAGCCCGAGCTGGGCCACAACGATCTGCTGATTAAAATCCGCAAAACCGCCATCTGCGGTACCGATATTCATATCTACAACTGGGATGACTGGTCGCAAAAGACCATTCCGGTGCCCATGGTGGTGGGCCACGAATACGTGGGCGAGGTAGTGGCCATCGGCCAGGAAGTTCGTGGTTTCGAGATCGGTGACCGGGTTTCCGGTGAGGGCCATATCACCTGCGGTCACTGCCGCAACTGCCGTGGCGGTCGCACGCATCTGTGCCGCAATACCGTGGGGGTGGGCGTGAACCGGGAAGGGGCCTTTGCCGAATACCTGGTGATTCCGGCCTATAACGCCTTCAAACTGCCCGATGAAATCTCCGATGATCTGGCGTCCATTTTCGATCCCTTTGGCAACGCCGTGCACACCGCACTGTCGTTCGATCTGGTGGGCGAAGACGTGCTGATCACCGGTGCCGGCCCCATCGGTATCATGGCTGCGGCCGTGGCCCGTCATGTGGGTGCCCGCCATGTGGTGATCACCGATGTGAATGAATACCGCCTCGAGCTGGCCCGCAAAATGGGCGTGACCCGGGCGGTCAATGTGGCCACTGAAAAACTGGACGACGTGATGGCCGAGCTGGGCATGACCGAGGGCTTTGACGTGGGCCTGGAAATGTCCGGCGTGCCGGCGGCGTTTCAGGACATGCTGGCCAAAATGAACCACGGCGGCAAAATCGCCATGCTGGGCATTCCGCCGTCCGACATGGCCATTGACTGGACCCAGGTGATCTTCAAGGGTCTGGTGCTCAAGGGCATCTACGGCCGGGAAATGTTTGAAACCTGGTACAAGATGGCCAGCCTGATCCAGTCGGGCCTGGATCTGACCCCCATTATCACCCATCACTTCAAGGTGGACGACTTCCAGCAGGGGTTCGACACCATGCGCTCCGGCCAGTCCGGCAAGGTGATCCTCGACTGGCAGTAAAGTCCCCAGCCCCATACGAAACATTTTCCCCTTGTGCTAATTTCGTACAAGGGTTAGAACATGATGTGACAGCCGAAGCTCCTTCGGCGGTACCCGGTTTCGAATAGAGGACGTTCGTATGGTGACAAGGAATAAAAAGGCGGTCGCACTGGCGGTGTTTGCGGCCCTGGGTTACGGCGCTGCATTCTCTGCCAGCGCCGACAACATCAAGATTGCCATTGCCGGCCCGGTGACCGGTCCGGTGGCCCAGTATGGCGACATGCAGTTTACCGGCGGCCGCATGGCGGTGGAGCTGATCAACAAGTCCGGCCGGCTGGGCGAGCACACCCTGGAGGCGGTGGAATTTGACGACGCTTGTGATCCCAAGCAGGCGGTGGCGGTGGCCAACCGCATTGTCAACGACGGCATTCAGTTTGTGGCCGGTCACCTGTGTTCCGACAGCACCCTGCCGGCGTCTGATGTTTACGACGACGAAGGCATTCTCATGGTGACCCCGGCGGCCACCAGCCCCACCATTACCGAGCGGGGCCTGGAATTCGTGATGCGCACCATTGGCCTCGACAGTGCTCAAGGACCCACTGCGGCGCGCCACATCGTCGACAAGGTCAAGCCCGAACGTATCGCCATTATTCACGACAAGAAGCAATACGGTGAAGGCCTGGCCTCCAGCGTGCGCGATGCCCTGAAGGAGGCCGGTGCCAATGTGGTGGCCTATGAAGGCATCACCTCCGGCGACAAGGACTTCTCGGCGCTGATTGCCAAGCTGCAGCGGGAGCAGGTGGACTTTGTTTATTACGGTGGCTACCACCCGGAGTTGGGGCTGATTTTGCGCCAGTCTGCCGAAAAAGGCTTCAAGGCCCGCTTTATGGGACCGGAAGGGGTGGGCCATAAAGACATTACCTCCATCGCCGGTGACGCCTCCGAAGGCCTGCTGGTGACCCTGCCCAAGAAATATGACCTCGACCCGGCCAACGCCGACATAGTGGCGGCCATTCAGGCCAAGGGCGAAGATCCCACCGGTCCCTTTGTGTGGACCACCTATGCGGCGGTGGAAGCCATTGCCGAGGGCATCAAGCGCGCCGGTGCCGATCCGGAAGCGGTGGCCACGGCACTGCGGGCCGAGCCGGTCGACACCGTGATGGGTCCGCTGGCCTGGGACGACAAGGGTGATCTCAAGGGCTTTGAGTTCGGCGTGTTTGAATGGCACAAGGACGGCTCCTCCACCCAGCTGTAACAGTCGTTACTCCATTCGTCAGCAGGCGGGGTCAGCCCGCCTGCTGACGGCGCTCATCGTGCTACGACAAGGAAAGGTTGTATGTCCGAGCCCCTTCTTTATTTTATTCAGCAGCTGCTTAACGGCCTGACCATCGGCAGCACCTATGCCCTGATCGCCATCGGCTACACCATGGTGTACGGCATTATCGGCATGATTAACTTCGCTCATGGCGAGGTGTACATGATCGGGGCCTACGCCGCCTTTATGGTGATGACGGCGCTCACCATGCTGGGCATCGACAGCACCGCCCTGCTGCTGTGCGGTGCCTTTGTGGTAAGCATCATTATTACCAGTGTTTATGGTTATTCCATTGAGCGGGTGGCCTACCGGCCGTTGCGGCACAGCAAACGGCTGATTGCACTGATTTCCGCCATCGGCATGTCCATCTTTTTGCAGAACATGATGCGCCTGGCCCAGGGCTCCCGGGATATCGCCATTCCACCCTTGCTGCCCGGCGGCTGGAGCTTTGGCGATACCGGCTTTCAGGCCAGCCTGTCCTATATGCAGCTGATCATCTTTGTGGTCACCTTTATCGCCATGACCCTGCTGTCGCTGTTTATCTCCCGCTCGCGCATGGGCCGGGCCTGCCGGGCCTGCGCCGAAGATCTGAAAATGGCCAATCTGCTCGGTATCAACAGCAACAGCATTATTGCGCTGACCTTTGTGATTGGTGCCGCCCTGGCGGCGGTGGCCGGGGTATTGCTCGGCTCCTATTACGGCGTTATCAACCCCTATATCGGCTTTATTGCCGGGCTCAAGGCCTTTACCGCCGCCGTGCTCGGTGGCATTGGCAGCATTCCCGGCGCCGTGCTCGGTGGCCTGCTGCTGGGAGTCACCGAGGCCATGACCGGGGCCTATTTCAGCACCGAATACAAGGACGTGGTGTCCTTTGGCCTGCTGATCTTTGTGCTGCTGTTCATGCCCACCGGCATTCTGGGTAAACCGGAGGTGGAAAAGGTATGAGCAAACTGAAACCTGCATTGATCGCCGCCGGGCTGTTTCTGCTGCTGGCGGGCTGGCTGCTCGGTTTTCGCCTGGAAACCTCGGGCACCCGGCTGGTGGTGGCCAACCGGCTGGACGCCAGCTGGCAGTGGCTGGCGCTGGGAGCGGGGCTGGTGTTTCTGGCCCAGCTGTTTGCCGAGCAGTGGCGCAAGCCCTTTCGTTACCTGGCCGATCGCAAGGGCGGCTTTGCCCTGCCGGCGCCCGAGGAGCAGCCCTGGCTGTACCGCATCATCACAGTGCTGGTGCTGGCGGCCCTGCTGGTGTGGCCCTTTATGGGCTCGCGGGGGGCGGTGGATCTGGCCACGCTGACGCTGATCTACGTGATGCTGGGGCTGGGGCTGAACGTGGTGGTGGGCCTGGCCGGCCTGCTCGATCTGGGCTACGTCGCCTTTTATGCGGTGGGGGCCTACAGCTACGCCCTGCTCAACGCCTATTTCGGTCTGGATTTCTGGACCTGCCTGCTGCTGGGCGGCGGCCTGGCGGCGCTGGCCGGGTTTTTGCTGGGCTTTCCGGTGCTGCGGCTGCGGGGCGACTACCTGGCCATCGTCACCCTCGGGTTTGGCGAGATCATTCGTATCCTGCTCAACAATATGACCGAGATCACCGGCGGCCCCAACGGCATTGCCGGCATTCCCAAGCCCACCCTGTTCGGGCTGGAGTTTGAGCGCCGGGGTGACAATACTTTTCACGAGTTTTTCGGCATCGCCTACAACTCGGGTTACAAGGTAATTTTCCTTTACCTGCTGGCGCTGGTACTGGTGGTGCTGACCATCTTTATCATCAACCGGCTGCTGCGCATGCCCCTGGGGCGGGCCTGGGAGGCGCTGCGGGAAGACGAGATCGCCTGCCGTTCCCTGGGGCTTAACCCCACCCTTATCAAGCTCAGCGCCTTTACCATAGGGGCGGCCTTTGCCGGCTTTGCCGGCTGCTTCTTTGCCGCCCGCCAGGGCTTTATCAGCCCGGAGTCGTTTGTGTTTATCGAGTCGGCCATCATTCTCGCCATCGTGGTGCTGGGGGGCATGGGCTCACAGATAGGCGTGGTGCTGGCGGCCATTATCATGACCATTTTGCCCGAGCTGACCCGGGAGTTTAACGAGTACCGCATGCTGTTGTTTGGCCTGCTGATGGTGCTGATGATGATCTGGCGGCCCCAGGGGCTGCTGCCCATGCATCGCCCTCACATGGAGCTGAAATCATGAGTGAACTGCTGAACGTATCCGGCCTCACCATGCGCTTTGGCGGCCTGGTGGCGGTAGACGGGGTGGCGCTGGCCATGAATGAGCGGCAGATCGTGTCCATTATCGGGCCCAACGGCGCCGGCAAGACCACTGTGTTCAACTGCCTGTCGGGGTTTTACCGGCCCAGCGGCGGCACGGTGCGCTTTCGCGGCCAGCCCATCGCCGGTTTGCCCGGCCATAAAATTTCCCGGTTAGGCATGGTGCGCACCTTTCAGCATGTGCGCCTGTTCAGGGAAATGACGGTGCTGGAAAACCTGCTGGTGGCTCAGCATGCCCACCTCAACACCCACTTTCTCGCCGGCCTGCTGAAAACTCCGGGATTTCGCCGGGCCGAGCGGGAAGGGCTGCAGCGGGCTCACTACTGGCTGGAAAAGGTCAATCTCACCGAGTTTGCCAACCGTGCCGCCGGCAACCTGGCCTATGGCCAGCAGCGCCGGCTGGAGATTGCCCGCTGCATGGCGGCGCGGCCGTCTTTGCTGATGCTGGATGAGCCGGCGGCGGGGCTTAACCCCTTTGAAACCCAGGAGCTGAACCGGCTGATCCAGGATCTGCGTGATAACGAGGGAGTCAGTGTGCTGCTGATCGAGCACGATATGAAACTGGTGATGGACATTTCCGACCATATCTATGTGGTCAATCAGGGCCGGCCCCTGGCCGACGGCAGTCCCGAGGAAGTGCGCAGCCACCCGGACGTGATCAACGCCTACTTGGGAGAAGCCTGATGCTGCATGTTGACAATATTTGCGCCCACTACGGCAAGATACAGGCGCTGGAAGACGTCACCGTACATATCGAAAAGGGGGAGATCGTCACTCTGATCGGTGCCAACGGGGCCGGCAAGACCACATTAATGATGAGCATCTGCGGCGATCCCCGCCCGTCCCGGGGCCGGGTGGTGTATGAAGGGCAGGATCTGTCCGGACTGGACACCGCCGCCATTATGCGCCGGGATATCGCCATTGTGCCGGAAGGGCGGCGCATCTTTGCCCGGCTCACGGTAGAGGAAAACCTGCACATGGGGGCCTTTTTCGTGGACAGGCGTGAGCATGCCGGCCTGATGGCCGAGGTGTTTGCCATGTTCCCCCGGCTCAAGGAGCGGCGTCATCAGCGCGCCGGCACCATGTCCGGTGGCGAGCAGCAGATGCTGGCCATTGGCCGGGCGCTGATGAGCAAGCCCCGGCTGTTGTTGTTGGACGAACCGTCCCTGGGGCTGGCGCCCATTATCATCACCCAGATCTTTGACACCATTGCCCGGCTGCGGAAAGAAAAGGGCATGACCATCTTTCTGGTGGAGCAAAACGCCAACCAGGCGCTCAAGCTGGCGGACCGGGGCTATGTGCTGGAAAACGGCCGGGTGGTGCTGGCCGACACCGGCGCCGCCCTGCTGGTGAATGAGCGGGTACGCAACGCCTATCTGGGCGGCTGAGGCTGAATTGGGTACACTGGCGCCACATTAATGAGGAGGAATTCATGGATCAGTTTGCCCATATTTCGGTGGATGAAGCCCACACCATGCTGAGCGAAGGCCGGGCCCGGCTGGTGGATATTCGCGACCCCCAGTCCTTTGCGCTGGCTCACGCCGAGGGTGCCTTTCACCTGACCAACGACAGTCTGGTGAGCTTTACCAACGAGGTGGATTACGAGGTGCCGGTGATCGTGATGTGCTATCACGGCATCAGCAGTCAGGGCGCCGCCCAGTATCTGATCAATCAGGGCTTTGAGGAGGTCTACAGCCTGGACGGCGGCTTTGAGGCCTGGCGGCGCAGCCAGCCGGTGGTCGGCCAGTTGTGAAAGCCCTGCTGGTGCTCGACGATCCGCGCCGGGCCCAGGCCTTTGTGGATTATCTGGCCGAGCTTGGCCTGCACTGCGAGCTCACTCAGGACGACGATGGCAACGTACACCTCTGGCTGGTGGATGAATCCCGTTTTGAAGAAGCCCACCGGGAAGTAAAGCGCTTTCTGGCGGAGCCGTTTCATCCCCGCTATCAGGAAGCTTCATGGAAGCGGGGTGACAGTCACGCGCACTTTAACGATGGCCCCCGGCAAACCGGCTGGATCAGCGATCTGCTGCGTCAGACCGGCCCGGTCAATCTGCTGGTGCTGCTGGCCTGTCTGACGGTTTATGGCCTGAGCTGGCTGGGGCTGCCCATGTTTGGGGTGCTGTCGTTTCCGGCTCACCCTGGTGACCTGCTGGGAGTGGAGTTCTGGCGTGCCCTGACGCCGGCGCTGATGCACTTTTCCCTGATGCACCTGGTGTTCAACCTGTTCTGGTGGTGGTACCTGGGCGGCATGGTGGAAAAGCGCCTTGGCAGCGGCAAGCTGCTGGTGCTGCTGCTGGTGGCCGCGGTGCTGCCCAACCTGCTGCAGTTCTGGGCCAGCGGGCCGCGCTTTGGCGGTCTGTCGGGAGTGGTGTATGCGCTGCTGGCCTACGTCTGGTTCAGCGGCCGGCTCAACCCGGCCCGGGGCATTGGCCTGCCCGATGGCATGGCGGTGTTTATGGTGGTGTGGCTGGTGCTGGGCTTTGCCGATATGCTGGGCACGCCGGTGGCCAACATGGCTCACCTGGGCGGCGCCCTGATCGGCCTGTTTCAGGCCTGGTGGGACAACCGCCGGCCTGCCGGTCAATCAGAGTAAACAGCTGGCCATTTGCCTGCTGCCGGTAGCTGGTAATAATGTCTGGCGTCATGGTGTAGTATACGGGTCCGGTGACGTCAATCTGCCGCCGTATCCGGCGGCCTGAAAAATGCGGTGGTCTTTTCGGGCCTGACCGCTGTAGCAGGATCCTATGCGTTTTTATGTCTTTGTTATTTCCTAACACAACCATGGCGCTCAGCACCGACAGCGGCTGGTGCTGGGGTCATTTGCCACCGGCCTCTCCTGCACTGTACGACTGGTTACATGAACCGGGGTCGCTGACCCGGCGCCTGCAACGTCACTGCCGGCACTTTCGCGTGCAGGTACTGTCCGATTCGGTGTTGCGCCCGCTGACCACCGCGCAGGCGGCGCTGCTGGATGCCGGAGAGGGCTATTGCCGGGAAGTGCTGTTGTTGTGCGATGACGTTCCCTGGGTGTATGCCACTTCTCTGTATTCCCCGGCGACTCAAGCGGCTTTGCCGGCCCTCTCCGGGCTGGGCACCAGGGCGCTGGGTGAGCTGATGTTTGAAGCGCCGGATCTGGCGCGCACCCCCTTTGAATTTGCCGCTCTCGACCCTGCGGATTGTCGTCGGCTTGCTGTCCGGACCAATCTGAACATCAGGATAACGCCACCCATCCCCCGGCTTTGGGCGCGGCGTTCCGCCCTCAGCACCGGCCTCGCCCGGGTGCTGGTCACCGAATTATTCTTGCCGGCTGCGGCCGCCTATCAGGAATCCTTGTCATGACTACCCTGACTTCTTCTTCCCGCCCGCGCTGGCGTGCCTATATGGCGCTGGCCCGGCTCGACAAGCCCATTGGTACTTTGCTGTTGTTATGGCCCACCCTGTGGGCGCTGTGGATTGCCGCCGAGGGGGTGCCATCACTCTGGCTGCTGGTGGTGTTTGTGGCCGGGGTGTTTTCCATGCGCTCCGCCGGCTGCGTGATCAACGACTACGCCGACCGCCATATTGACGGCCACGTCAAGCGTACCCATGCCCGGCCACTGCCGTCCGGCGAGCTGACCGAGCGCCAGGCGCTGGGCTTTTTTGCCCTGCTGGTAGGCATTTCCTTTATTCTGGTGCTGACGACCAACGTCCTGACCATTGGCCTGGCCTTTGCCGGCCTGTTCTGGGCGGCGCTTTATCCCTTTATGAAACGGGTGACTCATCTGCCCCAGCTGTTTCTCGGTATCGCCTTTTCCTGGGCCATACCCATGGCCTTTGCCGCCCAGGCCAACAGCCTGCCCGCCGGACTCTGGCTGCTGTTTGCGGCCAACCTGACCTGGACCGTGGCCTACGACACCATGTATGCCATGGTGGATCGGGACGATGACCTCAGGATAGGCGTCAAGTCCACCGCCATTCTGTTTGGCCGGCGCGACAAGCTGATGGTGGGTTTGCTGCAACTGGCCACTTTACTGTTGCTGGTGGCAGCGGGCCGGGTATTTGAACTGGCTGCTCCTTTCTACTGGGGATTGCTGGTGGCCGCCGGGCTGTTTGTGTATCAGCAGCGGCTGATCCGCGACCGGGAGCGGATGCCCTGTTTTCGCGCCTTTCTCAATAACAATTACGCCGGCATGGCGGTGTTCGCCGGCCTGGTGCTGGCGCTGTGGTAAACAGCGAGTGGGGCTTGCTCCGAACTGATTACTGGATATACTGACAGTTAACTGTATAAAAAGACAGGTGTCATCATGAAGGCCCTTACTCCCCGCCAGTCGCAGGTGCTGGACATTATTAAGGATCATATTCAGCAAACCGGCATGCCGCCCACCCGGGTGGAAATTGCCAGGGTGCTGGGGTTCAAGTCCGCCAATGCCGCCGAAGAGCACCTCAAGGCGCTGGCCAAAAAGGGCGTGATTGAAATTATGCCCGGCACGTCACGGGGCATTCGCCTGACCGGTGAAGAAGCGGAAGTAGAGCAGGGCTTGCCGCTGGTAGGCCGGGTGGCTGCCGGTGAGCCCATTCTGGCCCAGCAGCATATAGAGAGTCATTACCGGCTGGATCCTGGTCTGTTTCATCCTTCCGCCGATTTTCTGCTGCGGGTGCAGGGCATGAGCATGAAGAACATCGGCATTATGGACGGTGATCTGCTGGCGGTGCACAAAACTCAGGAGGCCCGCAACGGCCAGGTGGTGGTGGCCCGGCTTGACGACGAAGTGACCGTGAAGCGCTTTCAGCGCAAGGGCAGCAAGGTCAGCCTGCTCCCCGAGAACGAAGAACTGTCTCCCATTGAAGTGGACTTGCGCAGCCAGGAGCTGATCATAGAAGGGCTGGCCGTGGGCGTGATCCGCAACGGCGATTTTTAAACAGTCCGCTTGATCCGGCAGGCCAGCATTTTCCATGCTGACCTGCCAGTCCCCATTCCCCAGTCCCCAGTCCCCAGTCCCCCAAATCTTTATATTTTACATTTTCTTAACTGGTGCTTTACTTAGAGTCAGCCGGACCTGAGGGATGTAGTCGTTCGGCACACAAAAACACCATACTCAAGTACTCCGGGTGACAGGACGAAACTATTGGGGGTGCGCGTGAAGCCGATTTTGCTGCTGTTGTCCTTGCTGACAACCCTGCCTGTAGGGGCGCAAGCCCGCCTTAACATGACCGAAGGGGTCACCGAGATCAGTCAGCAGGTCTATGGCCTGCATATGACCATTCTTACTATCTGTGCGGTGATCGGCCTGCTGGTGTTCGGAGCCATGTTCTGGGCCATTATTCATCACCGCAAGTCAAAAGGGGCGCAGGCCGCCCAGTTTCACGAAAGCACCAAAGTCGAGATCCTCTGGACCATTATTCCCTTTCTTATTCTTGTTGCCATGGCCATACCTGCCACCCAAACCTTGGTGGCCATGGAAGATGCCTCCGAGCCCGATCTCACCGTGCAGATCACCGGTTCCCAGTGGAAATGGCATTACCGTTATTTCAACGAAGACGTTGAGTTTTACAGCCTGCTCGCCACCATGCCCGAGCAGATCAGCGGGCGGCTGGGCAAGGGCGAAAACTATCTGCTGGAAGTGGATCACCCTCTGGTGCTGCCCACGGATCGCAAGGTGCGGTTTCTGATCACCTCCGACGATGTCATTCATTCCTGGTGGATGCCGGCCTTTGCGGTAAAAAAAGACGCTGTGCCCGGCTTTATCAACGAGGCCTGGACCCGCATCGAACAGCCCGGTCTGTACCGGGGCCAGTGCGCCGAGCTGTGCGGCAAGGATCACGGCTTTATGCCCATTGTCGTGGATGCCCGCCCGCCGGAAGAATTTGACGGCTGGCTGGCACAACGTAAAACCGAGCAGGCCGAAGCCAAAGCGGCCGAGCAGGAGTTGCTGGCCATGGAGATGAGCCGGGACGAGCTGATGACCCTGGGCGAGCAGGTGTATCAGAAGGCCTGCGCCGCCTGCCATCAGGCCAGTGGCGAAGGCATTCCCGGCGCCTTTCCGGCGCTCAGGGGCAGCGACATGGTGCTGAACGACAGGGCCGGACATATCGACATAGTGCTGTACGGCAAGGCAGGCACCGCCATGCAGAGCTTTGACAAGCAGCTGGCGCTCAAGGAGCTGGCGGCGGTGATCACCTATGAACGCAATGCCTGGGGCAACGACACCGGAGATTCGGTGCAGCCCGGGGACATTCATCAGGCCAGACAGGGACAATAGGGGGCAGCATGGCGCAGATGGATCGCACGGAAACCGCGGACATTCACCTGGCGGAAGAGCCGCATCACCACGGCCCCGCCAAAGGCATTGGCCGCTGGCTGTTCACCACCAACCACAAAGACATTGGCACCATGTATCTGTTGTTCAGTCTCACCATGTTCCTGGTGGGCGGGGCCATGGCCATGGTGATCCGGGCAGAGCTGTTTCAGCCCGGACTGCAGCTGGTGGAGCCCAACTTCTTTAATCAGATGACCACCATGCACGGTCTGGTGATGATATTCGGGGCCGTGATGCCCGCCTTTGTGGGCCTGGCCAACTGGATGATCCCCATGATGATAGGCGCGCCCGATATGGCGCTGCCGCGCATGAACAACTGGAGCTTCTGGATACTGCCCTTTGCCTTTGTGCTGATGCTGAGTTCGCTGTTCGTACCCGGTGGCGGCCCCAACTTCGGCTGGACCTTCTATGCCCCCTTGTCTACCACCTATGGCCCCGACAGCACGGCGCTGTTTGTGTTTGCCATTCACATCATGGGCATCAGCTCCATCATGGGGGCGATCAACGTCATCGTCACCATCTGGAACTTGCGGGCGCCGGGCATGACCTGGATGAAGCTGCCGTTGTTCTGCTGGACCTGGTTGATCACCGCCTTTCTGCTGATTGCTGTGATGCCGGTGCTGGCCGGTGCCGTAACCATGGTGCTGACCGACAAATACTTTGGCACCAGTTTCTTTGAAGCCGCCGGGGGCGGGGATCCGGTGATGTTCCAGCATATTTTCTGGTTCTTTGGCCACCCCGAGGTCTACATCATGATATTGCCGAGCTTTGGCATTATCTCGGCCATCATACCCGCCTTCAGTCGCAAGCGGCTGTTTGGCTATGCCTCCATGGTCTATGCCACTGCCTCCATCGCCGGGCTCAGCTTTCTGGTATGGGCCCACCACATGTTCACCGTAGGCATGCCGGTGGCGGCAGAGCTGTTCTTTATGTACTGCACCATGCTGATCTCGGTGCCCACCGGGGTCAAGGTATTCAACTGGGTGGCCACCATGTGGCGGGGGTCCCTCAGCTTTGAGGTGCCCATGCTGTTTGCCCTGGCCTTTATTGTGCTGTTTACCATAGGCGGCTTCAGCGGCCTGATGCTGGCCATTACCCCGGCCGATTTTCAGTATCACGACACCTACTTTGTGGTGGCTCATTTTCACTATGTGCTGGTGACCGGCGCCATCTTTTCGGTGCTGGCGGCGGTGTACTACTGGCTGCCCAAATGGACCGGCCATATGTTCGACGAGCGCCTGGCCAAGTGGCATTTCTGGTGTTCTGTGGTGTCGGTAAACGTCTTGTTTTTCCCCATGCACTTTTTGGGGCTGGGGGGCATGCCCCGGCGTATTCCCGACTATTCGCTGCAGTTCGCCGACATTAACGCCCTGGTCAGCATCGGCGGCTTTGCCTTTGGCCTGTCGCAACTCTTGCTGGTGGCGGTGGTAGTCAAGTGCGCTCGCGGCGGCACCAGGGCCGAAGCCAGACCCTGGGAGGGCGCCGAAGGCCTGGAGTGGACTGTGCCCTCTCCGGCACCCTACCACACCTTTGAAACGCCGCCGGAGGTGAAGTGATGAACCACGGCAGCAAGGCGTGGCGGCTGGGCCTGCTGGCCCTGGCCATGTTCGGTTTCGGCTTTGCCCTGATCCCCCTGTATGACGTGTTCTGCGATATCACCGGGCTGAACGGCAAAACCGCCAATACGGCGGCGGTGGCGGCACAGCAGGTGGATGAACAGCGGCTGGTGACGGTGGAGTTCATCACCTACCAGAACACCGGCCTGGGAGGGGACTTTTCTCCCTCGGTCAACCGGCTGAAAGTACACCCGGGAGAAATGCACAGAGTGGACTTTACCGTCACCAATCCGGGGGTGGATAACCGGGTGCTGCGGGCCATTCCCTCGGTGTCGCCGGGGCGGGCGGCGGGCTACCTGCGCAAGACCGAGTGTTTCTGCTTTGAGGAACAACCTCTTGATGGCCTGGCGCGAGCGGTGATGCCCATGACTTTTTATGTAGATGAAGCCCTGCCCGACGACATTGAGGTGTTTACCCTGTCCTACACCCTTTACGACATCAGCGAGCAGGTGGCCAGCAAAGGCTGACAAGGAGGCAAGCATGGCGGTCAAGACGGAAAAATATTATGTGCCGGCGCAAAGTCCCTGGCCTCTGGTGGGCGCCGTTGGTCTGTTCCTGCTGGCGTCGGGGGCGGGCATGTGGGCCGCCGGCATTGCCGGTATTGCCGGGCCTGTGGTGTTTGCCGCTGGCACCCTGGTCATGACCATTATGTTGTTTGGCTGGTTTTCCAACGTGATCAGCGAATCCCACCAGGGCCTGTACAGCGACCAGATGGACAGATCCTTTCGCCAGGGCATGAGCTGGTTCATCTTTTCGGAAGTGATGTTCTTCGCCGCCTTTTTCGGCGCCCTCTTTTATGCCCGGGTGCTGGCGGTGCCCTGGCTGGGGGGCGCCGGCAACAACGCCATGACCCATGAGGTGCTCTGGCCACAGTTTCAGCCCATCTGGCCATTGCTCACCACCCCGGGCGGCATTCAGACTGCCGCCATGGGCTGGCTGGGGCTGCCGCTGATCAACACAGTGATTCTGCTGTCTTCATCGGTAACGGTACACGCCGCCCACCTGGCCCTGCTGCAGGAACAGCGAAGCAAACTGAAAACCTGGCTGGGCATCACAGTGCTGTTGGGGGTGCTGTTTCTGTCACTGCAGATCTGGGAGTACGTGCATGCCTATGAGGATCTGGGGCTGCGTCTCGATTCGGGCATTTATGGCAATACCTTTTTTCTGCTTACCGGCTTTCACGGCGCCCATGTGACCCTGGGCACCCTGATGCTGTTCATTATGTGGCTCAGGGTTAACAAGGGACACTTTACCCCGGCCCAGCATTTCGGCTTTCAGGCCAGCAGCTGGTACTGGCATTTTGTGGATGTGGTGTGGCTGTGCCTCTTTATCTTTGTCTATATTTTGTAATGGTTCTTTTGAGTCTTATGTCGGGGTGGGGTTGGGCGTCAGCAGGCCGGCAGCCAGAGCGAAGATCAGCAGCAGCACTATGATGACCGCAAACAGCAGACGCCGCCCGATATAGCGGGCCATCAGGGCCGGATCGCGCCGGTGCAGCATGGCCCGCAAGCCCAGCATCAGGTTACCGATCATCAGCAACAACAACAGCACTATCAGCAGTTTTAGCAGCATGTCTCGCGACGGTGAAAAGGGTGGAGCCTTGAGTATAGGAAAGCGTGGCGGATTACTGGTGCTGACCGCGGCCATCAGTGCCCTGATGGTATTTATGGGCATGTGGCAGCTGTCCCGGGCAGATGAAAAGCGCCTCCTGCTGCAGGAATGGGAGCAGCGCAGCCAGGTGGAACTCGAGCTGAAAGAGGCACTGGCCATGAAAAGCCCCTTTGGCTACCAGTTACGGACAGGAGGCGTTTTTCTTGCGGGGGGAGAGCTGTTTCTCGATAACCAGATTGAGCAGGGGCGGCCCGGCTACCGGCTGATATTGCCACTGCAGACTCCTTTGGGCTTGCTTGCCGTCGATCAGGGCTGGTGGCCGGCGGATGCGGATCGCAGCAAGTTGCCTCAGGCCGAACCGCTTGAGGAGGGCCCGGTGTTATTGCGCGGGGTACTGGTGCGGCCCTGGCAGCCCCCTCTCGGTTTTGGCAGCAGTGGGCAGCAGGAGGCCAGGCGCATTGCCAGCCTGGCGCCCGAGTTGCTGGCGCAACGCTGGGGTCAGCCGGTGCTGCCGGTGGTGCTGAAAGCCGGTGCCGATGACTGGCAGCCGGTGGTCATGGGGCCGGAAAAACATCTGGGCTACGCGGTGCAGTGGTTTGCCATGACCGTCGCCATCTGGCTGGCGGCTGCGTGGTGGTACTGGAGGGGGCATGAAAAATAAACCGGTATGGGCATTGATAGGTGTGTTTCTGTTGCCGCCGTTGCTGGCCTGGCTGGTGCTGGCTCAGGGCTGGTTCACGCCCGGGGTGCGCGGCCACGGTGAGTGGGTGCAGGGAAATATCAATGAAGCGAAACAGTGGCGGCTGGTGCTGGTGACGACCGGGCAATGCGACTACTGCGCATCGGCGAAGCACCTGCTTGACAATCTGGATCTGGCATTGGGCCGTGATGAAGAGCGGGTTGCGGTCGTACAGCAGCCTGCCGGTGAGGGGCTGGAAGCCGGTTTTGTCTATATTGCCGATCCGCCCGGCATGCTGGTGATGCGTTATCCCATGGACAGCGACACGGCGCAAAACAGAAGCACCGGCAGAGCCTTGCTGGAAGACCTGCGCCGCCTGCTTAAAAACTCCCGCGCCGGGTAGGAGGAAACATGCAGAAGTTGTGTACTTTTGCCTTTGCCCTGACCCTGGTGGTGGTGGTGCTGGGGGCCTGGACCCGGCTCACCGACGCCGGCCTGGGCTGCCCCGACTGGCCCGGCTGTTATGGCTTTAATTATGTACCGGCCACGCCCGGTGAGCATGCCCTGGCCGCTGAACGCTTTCCCGATGCGCCCCTGGAAGTGGTCAAGGCACGCAATGAAATGATCCATCGCTATGCCGCCGGCACCCTGGGGCTGACCATATTACTGATGGCGCTGTGCTCCCTGAAACAGAGCAACCGCCGTTACCGGTTGCCGGCCTTTCTGCTGCTGGGGCTGGTGGCGGGACAGGCTACCCTGGGCATGCTGACCGTCACTCTTAATCTGCTGCCCTTTGTGGTGATGGGGCATCTGCTGGGTGGCTTTACCATATTGTCGCTGCTGTTCTGGGTGTGGTGCCGGCACCGGCCGCACGCCGGCACCCGGCATGACGGGCGTGGCCTGAGCGGCCTGTTCCGGCTGGCGCTGGCGGCACTGATATTACAGATAGCGCTCGGGGGCTGGACCGCCGCCAATTACGCGGCCATGGCCTGCACCGAGCTGCCGGTGTGTCAGGGTGACTGGCTGGGCCAGTGGCAGTGGAGTGCCTTTCATCCTCACGGTATGCCGGCAGAAACCTACCAGTATGGTGTGCTGAGTCAGGCGGAGCGGGCCACCATTCATGCCACTCACCGGCTGTGGGCCATGGTAACGGCGCTGCTGTTGCTGGCCCTGGCCTGGCGGCTTGTTCGCCGGCCCGGTCTGCGCGGCTGGGGACTGGCGCTGGCAGCCATGGTGCTGGTGCAGCTGACACTGGGCCTGGCCAATGTGGTGTTGCACCTGCCGTTATGGATAGCGGTGGCCCATAATGGCGGCGCCGCCGTTTTGCTGCTTATTTTAACGGGAACGGGAGAACGCCTGGGGCGTTACAGGGAGGTAGCATGGCACGAAGCCTGGCATTATCCGCGAGTGGAACACGAGTCTGGCGGGACTATTTCGCGCTGACCAAGCCCAAGGTGGTGGCGCTGATATTGCTCACCGCCGTGGTCGGCATGTTTCTCACCGAGACCCTGCCGTCAACCCTGACGGTGGTGGCGGCCACCCTGGGGATTGGTCTGATGGCCGGGGGAGCGGCGGCCATCAACCATGTGCTGGACCGGCGCATCGACCTTAAAATGGCGCGCACCCATCACAGACCGGTGGCCCAGGGACGAGTGGCCACCATGCCTGCACTGGCTTTTGCGCTGGGGCTGTCGGCCACGGGACTGGCGGTGTTGTTGCTGCTGGTTAACCCCCTGACCGCCTGGCTGACCCTGGCATCGCTGCTGGGTTATGCCGTGGTGTATACCGTCTGGCTGAAGCGGGCCACACCGCAGAATATCGTGATTGGTGGTCTGGCCGGAGCCATGCCGCCCTTGCTTGGCTGGACGGCGGTCAGCGGCGAGTTTCATGGCCACGCCCTGCTGTTGGTGATGATTATCTTCACCTGGACGCCGCCCCACTTCTGGGCGCTGGCCATTCACCGCCGGGATGATTACGCCAGGGCCGAGATCCCCATGCTGCCGGTGACCCATGGCATTGCATTCACCAAAACCTGTGTGCTGCTCTATACCCTGTTGCTGACCCTGGTGTGCCTGTTGCCCTGGATAACGGGCATGTCGGGACCGGCCTATCTTCTGGGCTCGCTGGCGCTGAATCTGCGCTTTGTGCAGTGGGCCTGGCGGCTGAAGTTTAGACCCGGACCGCAAACCGCATTACAATGCTTCCGCTTTTCAATCAGTCATCTGATGTGGCTGTTTGTTCTTATTCTGGCGGATCACTGGATAGACTATGGCTAACACGAGCAAGCTGATTTGGTTACTGGCGCTGGCCCTGCTGGTGACGGGAGCCCTGAGTGGGCTGGCCTGGTACAGCGACAGGAACAGTGCCCTGAGCGAGGCGGTGGTGGTGTATCCCGAGCCCAGAGCCCTCAAGGCCATGGCATTGACCGATGCCGGTGGCCGGCCCTTTACCGAAGCCCGTTTTCAGGATCACTGGAGTCTGGTGTTTGTGGGTTATACCTTCTGTCCGGATATCTGCCCGACGACCCTGGCGGATCTGGCCCGCATCTATCCTGAACTCAAACAATTGAGCGACAAGACTCAGGTGGTATTTATCTCCGCGGATCCCGGACGGGATACTCCAGAGCGGCTCAAGGCTTATACCGCTCATTTCAATCCGGCCTTTGTGGCTGCCACGGCAGAGCATGCCAACCTGATGCCGGCGGTACAGCAGCTGGGGCTGATTTACGGGGTGCACGAGCGCGGCGGGCAGGACTATCTGGTGGATCACTCCGCCTCCATTGCTCTGGTCAACCCTGACGGCGAGCTGCATGCGTCTTTCCGTCCGCTGTTTGATGAAGGCAGCGGCATGCCGCTGGTGGACGGCCAGCGGCTGCTGCAGGACTTTGACCGTATCGTAACCCGCTGGCGCGGCTGATTTCTTTCACTTCTTATTGTTCCGGATTGTTCTTGAAAACGTCTTTTTACCATGCCGCACGGCATCGCCAGGTGTTTGCCCTGGCGATGCCCATGGTGCTGTCCAATATTACCGTGCCCTTGCTGGGGCTGGTCGACACCATGGTGATCGGTCACCTGGAGCAGGCGTACTACCTGGGTGGGGTGGCGGTGGGCGCCACCATTATCAGTCTGCTGTTTTTTCTGCTGGGTTTTTTACGCATGTCCACCACCGGTCTCACCGCTCAGGCCTTTGGTGCCCGGGATGAGCAGCGCTTGCTGGGCGTACTGGCCCGGGCGCTGGTACTGGCCTGGGGACTGGCGCTGTGCTTGCTGTTGCTGCAAACGCCCATTATCGAACTGGCGTTCAGTCTGGCCGGGGCCAGTGCCGAGGTGGAGCAGTACGGTCGCCAGTATGTGAGTGTTCGTATCTGGAGTGCACCGGCGGCGCTCACCAATCTGGTGTTGCTGGGCTGGCTGCTGGGCAACCAGAACGCCAAAGCCCCCATGTGGCTGCTGATCCTGGGTAACGGTGCCAACATAGTGCTCGATATCTGGTTTGTGGTGGGGCTGGGCTGGCAGGTTCAGGGCGCCGCCGCCGCCTCTGTGCTGGCGGACTATGCCGCTACCGGGCTCGGCGCCTGGCTGGTGTGGCGCACGCTTGAGCGGCGTGGCCTGCGCCCGGCCGCCGGGTTCTGGCGCAATGCGCTGAACGGTGCCGCCTTTCGCCGCCTGCTGGGGCTGAACCGGGATATTTTTATTCGTGCCCTCTGCCTGCAGCTGACCTTTGTGTTTATGACCTTTCAGGGCGCCCGTCTCGGCGACACTGTGGTGGCCGCCAATGCCGTGCTGATGAACTTTCTGATGTTTATTTCCTATGGCATGGACGGCTTTGCCTATGCGGCGGAAGCCATGGTGGGCAAGGCCATCGGTCGTGGCAGCCGGCGGCATTTCCGGCTGGCCTGTGGCCTTAACCTGCTCTGGGGCGCCCTGGTATCGGTGCTGTTTACCCTGGTGTTTGCATTTGCCGGCAAGGCGCTGGTGCACCAGATCACCACCATCACAGAAGTGCGCGAGCAGGCCGGCGATTTCCTGCCCTGGCTGGTGGCCATGCCGCTGGTGTCCTGCTGGTGCTTCGTGCTGGATGGCATCTTTATCGGCGCCACCCAGGGCAGGGCCATGCGCAACATGATGCTGGTGTCCACGCTTGGGGTGTTCTTTCCGGTATGGTGGCTGAACCAGGAACTGGGCAATCATGCTCTCTGGCTGGCCATGCTGTGCTTTATGGCGGCCCGGGGCCTGACCCTGGGCTGGGCCTGGCGGCAGCTGGACGGTCGCCGTCTTTTTATTCCCGACGCCCTGACTGCGGAGAAATAATTCAGTGTTTGAAATCGCCCTTTACGAGCCGGAAATTGCACCCAACACCGGCAATATCATGCGGCTGGTACGTAACAACGGCTGCCGGCTGCACCTGATTGAGCCGCTGGGTTTCAGCCTGGATGAAAAACGGCTGCGCCGGGCCGGGCTGGATTATGCGGATTACGGCCGTATCACGGTGCATGAAAATTACACCGTCTTTGTGCAGTCCATGGCCGGACGGCGTATTTTCGCCTGCACCACCAAGGGTAGCCGCCACCATCACGAAGCGGCCTACCAACCCGGCGACGTGCTGCTGTTTGGCCCCGAGACCCGCGGCCTGCCCGATGCGGTGCTGGCAGGAATAGCCCCCGGCTTTCGCATTCGCATTCCCATGCAGCCCGACAGCCGCAGTCTTAACCTGTCCAATGCGGTGGCGGTGATCAGCTATGAAGCCTGGCGACAGCAGGGTTTTGCCGGAGCCTCAGCCGTCCCGGGCTGAATGGAAATAACAGTCATTTATTGTGATTGTTTATTAATTAATCTGGCCTACACTTGGTGGCTGAAGTCGGCAACCAAGGAGAATGGCCATGTTGATCAGACGATGCATCTATACGCTGGCAGATACTCATCCTGCACAAGCCCACATGACGCTGCATCCAACCGGCGAGCTGGAAGTGGAGGTAGCTGAACGACAGCAGCATTTTATTGTCGACTTCGACCATGTGCTGTTTCGCCGGGGGGAACAGGGGATGGTGCTTATTTGCGAAGACGTGGCCGGCGCTCCCGTCTGCCTTTCTCTTTCAGCCTATGATGCCTTTGAACTCTATCATCTGATGGAAGACAGCCGCGAAGAGCTGGAAGAGCTGATGTGTGATCTGGCCTGATATTACGCCTTTTTCAAAAACACTGACGGCCGGTGGTCTGACGTTATAATGACCCAAATGTTTCCACCGGCCCATTCATGACCAAGTCTTACTCTCGTCTGGTGACCAGGGCAGCCATGGCGGCCACCCTGGTGGCCGGCCTGCTGATCGTCGCCAAACTCATCGCCTGGTTTTATACCGGCTCCGCCAGCATGCTGGCCTCGCTTACCGACTCTCTGCTGGATATCAGCGCCTCATTGATCAATCTGATGGCCATTCGCTATGCCCTGGTGCCTCCGGACGAGGAGCATCGTTTTGGCCATGGCAAGGCGGAGTCGCTGGCGGGCCTGGCCCAGTCGGCCTTTATCAGTGGCTCGGCGGTGTTTCTGGTGATCAACGGTATGTCCCGGCTGCTCAATGCCGAACAGGTGCAGCGTCCGGAAGCCGGTATCTGGGTAATGCTGTTTTCGCTGGTGCTGACCGGTATGCTTATCGCCTTTCAGCAATATGTGATCCACCGCACCCAGTCACTGGCCATTCAGGCCGATCAGCTGCACTACCGGGCCGACATATTACTGAATCTGGCGGTATTGCTGGCGATCGTGCTGTCCTGGCTGGGCTGGCACTGGGCCGACGGCCTGTTTGCGGTGCTGATCGGTGGCCATATTTTGTATGGTGCGCTTAAAATCGGTTACGATTCTGCCCAGATGCTGCTCGACAGGCGGTTGCCGGATGAAGAGCAAAAGCGCATTATTGAATGCTGTCTGGCGGTGGAAGGGGTGCGGGGGTTGCACGATCTGCGTACCCGGCGGTCGGGCCGGACCCGCTTTATTCAGCTGCACCTGGAGCTTGCGGATCAACTGCCTCTGGTCCGTGCCCACGGCATTGCCGACAAGGCCGAACGTGAACTGCGACGGCTGTTTCCCGACGCTGACATTATCATCCATATGGATCCTGTGTCGGTAGTACCTTTCAAGACCCGGCTTGAAAGTGAGTGAAAATACATTTAAAAACAAGGTTTTACCCATGGAAGACGGCATTCAATCCAGAACCTGGCTGCGTATTCGTGAAGAAGCCCAGCGTATGATTGCGGAAGAGCCCATGCTGGGCAGCTTTTTCTACTCCACCATTCTTAACCACGATACCCTCAAATGCGCCCTGAGCTTTATTCTGGCCAACAAGCTGGAAAGTTCGGTGATGCCGGCTATCTCGCTGCGGGAAATCATCGAGGTGGCGCTGGATGAGGAACCCGCCATTCTCGATATGGTGGCTACCGATATCTGTGCGGTACAGGAACGGGATCCGGCGGTAGAGCTGTTTTCCACCCCCTTGCTGTATCTCAAGGGCTTTCATGCCCTGCAAGGCTATCGCATTTCCAACTGGTTGTGGCGCCATGGCCGCCGTGCACTGGCCACCTACCTGCAGAACCAGATTTCGGTGGTGTTCGGAGTGGATGTCCACCCGGCGGCGCGGATTGGCAAGGGCATCATGTTTGATCACGCCACCGGCATAGTGGTGGGGGAAACCGCCGTGATCGAGGATGATGTCTCCATTCTGCAGAGCGTAACCCTGGGCGGCACCGGCAAGGAAGGGGGCGACCGTCATCCCAAGATTCGGGAAGGGGTCATGATCGGCGCCGGCGCCAAGATCCTGGGCAATATTGAGGTGGGTACCGGTGCCAAGATCGGCGCCGGCAGTGTGGTGCTGGAACCGGTACCGGCCCACACTACCGTGGCCGGTGTGCCGGCCCGGGTAGTGGGGCGACCGGGCTCCGACAAGCCTTCGCTCGATATGAGCCAGAATATCTGACGTAGTGATTTGACCGGGCCGGCATAATTTTGCGACAAACGGCTTGCAGCCCGGCGCGGTGTCTTGTTGTCCGCGCGGGGCCAAGGTATGCTCGAGGCTGAGGGGCCGAACGGCCGGAAACGTGAATTACAGGGGTTAGCACATGTCTTTTGATGTACTGGAAAAGCTGGAAGCCAAAATCCAGACTGCGGTTGACACCATCTCTCTGTTGCAGATGGAAGTGGACGAGCTGAAAGAGCAAAATGGCAAGCTGGGCGACGAAAACCAGCAGCTGCGTCAGCAGCAACAGGCCTGGCAGGAGCGTCTGCAGGCACTGCTGGGCAAGATTGATCAGGTGGAAGAAAGCGCCTGATTGCGCTTGGCGCGTTCACGCTTTCATAAAAATGCCGGCCTTGAGGCCGGCATTTTTTTACTCGATATCCAGGGCTTCCGGTGAAAGGATAATGCCGGTGGTGTCGGCATAGAGATGATCTTCCGGCAGGAAAGTGACGCCGCCAAAGTTGACCGGCACGTCCAGCTCGCCGGTGTCGTTGTCGTCTGCACTTACCGGAATGGAGGCCAGGGCCTGAATGCCGATGTCGGTGTCTTCAAGGGCGTCGACTTCGCGTACGCAGCCATAGCAGACAATGCCTTCCCAGCCATTTTCCGCCGCGGTTTCGGCGATATCGGCATCGATCAGCGCCCGGCGCAATGAGCCGCCGCCGTCGATCAGCAATACCCGGCCCACGCCATTTTGTTTGACCACCTCAAGGATCAGCCCGTTGGACTCAAAGCACTTGACGGTGGAAACGACGCCGCCAAAAGAGCTGCGGCCGCCAAAGGTGGAGAACATGGGCTCGACCACGTCGACCATATCAATGTAGGTATCGCACAGTTCAGAAGTATTGTATTCCATGGAGTCAGCCACGTCTGAGGACAAGGTAACTTCAGTATAAGGGGGCGGGAGCGGTTTTCAATCACAATGATGTGACCGCTCCCGGAATCATATGAATCAGAGGATAAAGCGGCTCAGATCCTCGTCTTCCACCAGATTCTTGAGATAACGATCCACATAATCGGCATCTACCGTGATGGTTTCGCCGGATTTGTCGGATGCCTCGAACGACAGCTCGTCCAGCAGCCGCTCCATCACGGTGTGCAGACGACGGGCACCAATGTTCTCGGTGGTCTCGTTCACCCGCCAGGCGGCATCGGCCAGGCGGCGAATGCCGTCATCGGTAAACTCCACATGCACGTTCTCGGTGGCCAGCAGTGCCTTGTACTGCTCGGTAAGCGAGGCGCTGGGCTCGGTAAGAATGCGCTCGAAGTCTTCGGTGGTGAGCGAGCTCAGTTCGACACGAATGGGCAGACGGCCCTGCAGCTCGGGGATCAGATCCGAAGGTCTGGCGACCTGGAAGGCGCCGGAGGCGATAAACAGCATGTGATCGGTACGCACCATGCCATGCTTGGTGTTGATGGTGCTGCCCTCAATCAGCGGCAGCAGATCCCGCTGTACCCCTTCCCGGGACACATCGGGGCCCGAGCTTTCGCCGCGCTTGCAGATTTTGTCGAACTCGTCGATAAACACAATGCCGTGGTTTTCCACCGCGTGAATGGCCTGCTCTTTCAGCTCTTCCGGATTCACCAGCTTGGCGGCTTCTTCTTCTACCAGCAGCTTGAAGGCTTCCTTGATTTTCATCTTGCGCTGTTTGCTGGTATTGCCGGCCAGGTTCTGGAACATGCCCTGCAGCTGATTGGTCATTTCTTCCATGCCGGGGGGGGCCATGATCTCCACGCCCATCTGCGGCGCGGCCACATTGATCTCGATTTCCTTGTCGTCGAGCTTGCCCTCGCGCAGTTTCTTGCGAAAGATCTGGCGGCTGCCGCTGTTGTCGGCCTTTTCTTCCTCGCCCCAGGTGTTGCGCGGGTTGGGCAGCAGGGCGTCAAGCACCCGCTCTTCGGCGGCTTCCTCGGCGCGGTGGCGGTATTTCTCCACCTGCTGCTCACGCACCATTTTCATGGCGATGTCGGTGAGATCGCGAATAATGGAGTCTACTTCCTTGCCCACATAGCCCACTTCGGTGAACTTGGTCGCTTCCACCTTGATAAAGGGCGCATTGGCCAGTTTGGCCAGGCGGCGGGCGATTTCGGTCTTGCCCACGCCGGTGGGTCCAATCATCAGAATGTTCTTGGGGGTGACTTCCTGGCGCAGCTCGGGCTCGAGCTGCATGCGGCGCCAGCGGTTGCGCAGGGCGATGGCCACGGCGCGCTTGGCGTCGGCCTGGCCGACAATGTGACGGTCCAGCTCGTGGACGATTTCTCTCGGGGTCATGTCAGACATAATGTAATCCTGTTGCAGCGGCCCGCTTCAGTGGCCGTAGTCGAGTTCTTCGATGGTCTGGTTGCCGTTGGTGTAGACGCAGATGTCACCGGCGATGGTGAGCGCCTTTTCCACTATGTCCCGGGCGTCCATGTCGGTGTTCTCCAGCAGGGCGCGGGCGGCGGACTGGGCGAAGGCGCCGCCGGAGCCGATGGCGATCAGATCCTGCTCGGGCTGCACCACGTCGCCGTTGCCGGTAATGATAAAGGAATGCTTGTCATCGGCCACCGCCAGCAGGGCCTCGAGCCGGCGCAGGGCGCGGTCGGTCCGCCAGTCCTTGGCCAGCGCCACGGCAGCGCGCTCCAGGTTGCCCTGATGGGCCTGCAGCTTGGCCTCAAAGCGTTCCAGCAGGGTAAAGGCGTCGGCGGTGCCACCGGCAAAGCCGGCCAGCACCTTGCCGTTGTGCAGGCGGTGAACCTTGCGGGCGTTGCCTTTCATCACGGTATTGCCCAGGGAAACCTGGCCATCGCCACCGATAACCACCTTGCCGTTACGGCGTACTGAAACGATTGTTGTCACTGTGAACCTCACTTGACGGTGTTGCCGGCCGGGCCGGCGAAAATGTCATGTTCACGAAGATGGGGGCGGGCGGGAAAAACTTCAACCCTGCAGCACGATGCAGCCGGTGTTGATGCGGCTCATTTTGTGCTTTTCCTGATCGGCCAGGCGCTTGCTGTCGTAGGGGCCCATGACCACCCGGTACCAGACCCCGTTGCTGCCTTCGCTGCGCCTGACTTCCGAGGTCAGCCCCTGAAAGGCGATGCGGGCCTTGAGCTGCTCCGCCTGGGCCGAGGAGCGGAACGAGCCGCATTGCATGTAGTAGGTCACGCTGGGGGCGGCATCGGGCTTTTTGCGCTCGCTGGCGGGGGTGGGCACGCTCACCACCACTTCCTTGTTTTCCAGCTGCTCAATGTAACGCCACTTTTCCACCGGCTTTTGATCAATGGGATTGATCTTTTTTGCCGGTGCCGGCTGCTGGGCAGGGGGTGGTTCGGCAACCTGCTGTTGCCCGGCAGACCCCTTGATCAGAAAGATGATGTAGCCGAGGCCACCCAACAGCATCAGGGCAAACAGGATGGCGAGCCAGGGAATACGTCGCTCCGGCGCCCGGCTGCGACCGCCGGCACGCTTTGGGGAGCCGCCCTTTTTTTTGGGCGGGCTGCGGCGAACGTAATCCCTGGGCATGGCTTACATCCGCTCCAGGGTGTCGATACCGAGCAGGGACAGACCCTGCTGCAGCACTCTGGCGGTGGCGGCACACAGACGCAGGCGGCTGGCCCGGGCCTCGGCTGGCACGCCGTCCTTGTTGATGGGGCAGGCTTCGTAGAAGCTCATAAAGGCGCCGGACAGTTCATACAGATACAGACACAGCAGGTGCGGCATGCCCTTGTCGGCCACGGATTTGACGGTATCGTTGAACTGCACCAGCTTCTGGGCCAGGGCTTCTTCCGCCGGGGCTTCAATCACCACCTTGCCGGTCAGGGCATCGGCGCTGACGCCGGCCTTGCGGAAAATGGACTGCACCCGGGTGTAGGCATACTGCAGGTAGGGGGCGGTGTTGCCCTCAAACGACAGCATGTTGTCCCAGTCGAAGATGTAGTCGGTGGTACGGCTTTTGGACAGATCGGCGTATTTCACTGCGGCCATGGCCACCCGCTTTGCGACCTGGGCCTTTTCTTCGGCGCTGAGATCGGTCTTTTTCTGCTCCAGCAGGGCGGTGGCGCGTTCTTCCGCCTCATCCAGCAGATCCACCAGCTTGATGGTGCCGCCGGAGCGGGTCTTGAACGGACGGCCATCCTTGCCCAGCATCATGCCAAAGGCGTGGTGCTCCAGGCTCATGGTGTCGGGGATATAGCCGGCCTTGCGCACTATGGTCCAGGCCTGCATCAGGTGCTGGTGCTGGCGGGAGTCGATAAAGTACAGGGCCCGGTCGGCACCCAGCTGCTCGTAGCGGTATTTGGCGCAGGCGATGTCGGTGGTGGTGTAAAGGAAGCCGCCGTCCTTCTTGCGCACGATCACGCCCATGGGGTCGCCGTCTTTATTCTTGTATTCGTCGAGGTACACCACCAGGGCGCCCTCGTCTTCCACCGCCAGACCCTTTTGCTGCAGATCGGCGACAATGTCGTTGAGCATGGGGTTATACATGCTCTCGCCCATCACATTGTCCGGCGTCAGGGAAACGCCCAGACGGTCATAAACGGCCTGATTGTGCTGCAGGGTGATGTCCACCAGCTTCTGCCACATGTTCAGGCAGTAGGCGTCACCGCCCTGCAGTTTCACCACATAGTTGCGGGCGCGCTCGGCAAAGTCGGGGTCGGCGTCGTACTGCTGCTTGGACTCCCGGTAGAACTGCTCCAGATCCGACAGGCCGGAAGACAGCACGTCCGGATTTTCCTGTTCCAGCTTTTCCAGATAGGCAATCAGCATGCCGAACTGGGTGCCCCAGTCACCGATATGGTTGGCGCGGATCACCTTGTGACCGAGGAATTCCAGAGTGCGCACCACGGCGTCGCCGATAATGGTGGAGCGCAGATGGCCCACGTGCATTTCCTTGGCCACGTTGGGGGCGGAATAGTCCACCACCACGGTTTGTGGATGCTCGGTGGCAGGCACGTTGGCGCGCTCGTCGGCGACCATGGCATCGACCTGGCGGGCCAGCCAGCCACTGTCGAGAAAGAAGTTGATAAAGCCGGGGCCGGCCAGCTCGGTTTTGGCCACCAGCTCGGAATCGGGCAGGTTGTCCACCAGCAGCTGAGCCAGGGTGCGGGGGTTCTGTTTGGCCGGCTTGGCCAGCAACAGCGCCAGATTGGTGGCCAGATCGCCGTGAGCCTTGTCTTTGGTGCGGTCTACCTGGATGCGGGGCTCCAGCTCGGCAGGCAGCTTGCCCTGTTGTTTGAGAGTAGAGACCGTCTGCTCAAGCAGCGCTTGAATATGTTCTTTCATTATCAGTTCACCAAAGTTTGAGACAAGGTCGAGCAAAACCCGAGGGGGCGTAAATTCTACTCATAACGGGCGTCAAAAACTACCGTTCAGGGCAGTCACCGAACTTGTCTGAAAGCCGGACAGCTTGTGGCGGGTCATTCTGGTATACCGCTGCAGCATGCACCATGTCCGTCGAAAGGCTGGCATGTGGCAAAACAGGTGTTTCCCGTTCATGCTGATAGAAAGCGCATAAGGAGCAGCCCATGAAACTGGCACTGTTACCGCTGACTCTTCATTTGCTGCCGGAAGGCAGAGTGCCGCTGCGCATTTTTGAACCCAAATATGTACGCATGGTGGCCGAGGCCGGCAAGGACGATCGTGGCTTTGGCATCGGCATGCTGGAAGATCCCGACGACAGTGGCAAGGGCGATCTCTATATGCTGGGGGCACGAGTAAAAATTGTCGACTTCTATACTCTGGAAGACGGCCTGCTCGGCATTACCGTGGAAGCGACCGAGCGCTTTCGCATTCGCGAGCTGGCTCAGGAGGCAGATGGCCTGTTGCAGGCCGAGGTGGACTTGCTTGATAACTGGCGATCCTGCTCATTGTCGCCGGTAGAACAAATTCTCTCCGACAAGCTGCAGGAGGTGTTTACCGAATATCCCGAGCTGGCGGAGCTGCATCCCGAGCCGCGCTGGCAGGACGCCGCCTGGGTGACCCAGCGCTGGCTGGAGGTGTTGCCCATCAAGAACGATTACACCCAGCTGCTGATGAGCGAGCCCAGCTGCCGTCGCGCCCTGACCTTTCTGTTATCCATGATCCGGCCCGACGATGCTCACCCGGGTCAGCAGCACTGATTCCAGCCTCACCGCAACTTTCTGAAGTGACAATGGGGATTGCCGTAGCCGACCGTCATATGGCATGGACGCCATGTGCCGAGCGACACACGGATGTGCTTGAAGCGTGTCGGCGGAGTGTAACCGCATTGTTGCTTCCTGCAGGTCACCACAACTCCTGCGGATCCACATCCAGCGACCATCTGACCCTGCGCGCCGCCGGCAGCGTGTCGGCAATGGCCAGCGCCCGCCGGCAGGCGCTGGCCAGCTCCCGCCGGCTGCCGGCCTGCAGCAGCATCTGGTAGCGGTACTGCCCGGCCTTGCGTTCCATGCGGGCACTGAACGGGCCCAGACAGAGTACGGCGGCGGGCAGGGCAGGGGCCAGTTGTTGCGCCAGTAGCTCCAGAAACGCCCGGCAGGCGTCGGCCTGCGTGGCCTGACAGCGAAACAGCGCCTGATGGCTGTAGGGCGGCAGCCCGGCCTGACGGCGCTCCTGCAGGGCGGTATGGGCAAAATGGCGATAGCCCTGATTGGCCAGATCCTGCAGCAGGGCGTGGTCCGGATGGTGGGTCTGCAGCACCACCCGGCCCGGCTTGCTGGCCCGTCCGGCCCGGCCGGCCACCTGAATATAAAGCTGGGCCAGGCGCTCGGCGGCGCGAAAATCCCCGGCAAACAGGGCGCCGTCCACGTCCAGCATGGCCACCAGGGTCACGTCGGGAAAATGGTGACCCTTGGCCAGCATCTGGGTGCCGATCAATATCTGGTATTTGCCGGCACGAATGCCTTCCAGGTGCTGCTCAAAACTGCCCTTGCGCCGGGTATTGTCCCGGTCGATGCGAATGGTGCTGTACTGGGGAAACAGCATGGCCAGGGCCTGCTCCACCTGCTCGGTACCCAGGCCGGTGCCCACCAGCTGCTGGCTGCCGCACTGGGGGCAATGGGGTGGCCGGGCGCGCTGATGATCACAGTGATGACAGTGCAGCCGGTTGCCGCTCTTGTGCCAGGTGTAGTGGGCATCGCAGCGCTCGCAGTCCGCCAGCCAGCCACAGTCGTGACACAACAGCACGGGGGCATAGCCCCGGCGGTTGAGAAACAGCATCACCTGATTGCCTTTTTTCAGCTCCTCACTCATCAGCTGCTGCAGCTGGGGTGACAACCCGGCTTCCAGCTGAACGTGGCGGCTGTCCAGCAGCAGGTGCTCGGCCACAGTCGCGCTGCCGGGGCGCTGGCTCAGGGTGAGCAGCCGGTATTTGCCGGTGGCGGCGTTGTGCAGGCTTTCAAAACTGGGGGTGGCCGAGCCCAGCACGATGGGAATGTTCAGCATCCGGGCCCGCAGCAGGGCCAGATCCCGGGCATGGTAGCGAAAACCGTCCTGCTGCTTGAACGAGCTGTCGTGCTCCTCGTCGATAATAATCAGTCCCAGCCGGGCAAAGGGCGTCAGCAGGGCGGAGCGGGTGCCAATCACAATGGCGGCGCTGCCGTCCTTGCAGGCCAGCCAGGCGTCGAGCCGTTCCCGCTCGTTCATGGCGGAGTGCAGGGTGCACACCGGCAGCGGAAAGCGGCGCTGAAAGCGGGCGATGGTCTGGGGGGTGAGGCCGATTTCCGGCACCATCACCAGCACCTGTTTGCCCGCCTTCAGCACCGGCTCCATGGCCTGCAAATAGACCTCGGTCTTGCCCGAGCCGGTAATGCCTTCCAGCAGAAAGGGACTGAAACTGTCTGCCTGCTGTAACAGGCTCACTGCCAGCGCCTGCTCCGTGGTCAGCCGGGGTTTGCCGTCTTCATCTATGTGTATGTCTTCGCGCCAGTCGGTGCGGGCGGGCAGGGTTTCCCGTTTTTCCGCCAGCCCCTTTTTGGCCAGGGCGTTGAGAATGGCTGAGGTCACCCCCCGGGCCGCCAGTTCGCCCGGGGTCATGGGGGCCTGTTGCAGCAGCGTATGGGCCTGGCGTTGTTTGACCGCCCGGCTCAGGGTGCCGGTGTCGCCCTCCAGCGCGTGCCAGCTTTCTAGGGGTTTATAGCCGGCGTCCTCACCCTTGCGCAGCAGGGTGGGCAGGGCCTGGAAATACACCTCGCCCGGCGGGTGCAGATAATATTGCGCCGCCCAGGCCAGCAGTCGTCGCTCGGCTTCGCCCAGTACCGGTGTGGTATCGATAATGGCAGTCACGGGTTTGATGCGGGCGAGGTCCACCTCGGTTTGCTCGGGGTGGGAAACCACCAGTCCCACCAGGGCCCGGTTGCCGAACGGGACGCTCACCCGACAGCCGGGGGCAGGCAGGGGCGGCGGGCACAGATAATCGAACTCCCGGCGCAGCGGAACGGGCAGCACCACCCGCAGCAAGCCCTGTTGCTCGAGTGTGGTTGTTGCTGGTTTTTTCATCCGCATTTTCCTTGCCTGAAAAAAGGCGATCCTATATTATTCGCACCCTTCACAAAACGTGTAACTCTCGTGTGGTGTCTGGCTCAGGATCAGATAGCGACACGGCCTACTGACAGAGGTTGTCCATGAAACAAGGTATCCACCCGGAATACAAAGAAATTGTTGCCAAATGTTCTTGCGGTAACGAGATCAAGACCCGCTCCACCCTGGGCCACGATCTGAACCTGGACGTTTGCTCTTCTTGCCACCCCTTCTTTACCGGCAAGCAGAAGATTCTTGACACCGGCGGCCGTGTTGATCGCTTCAACAAGCGTTTCGGCATGCTGGGCAGCAAAAAATAAGCTGCTGCTCCGGTCTCAAAAAAGCGCCTGCGGGCGCTTTTTTGTTGCCTGTTATTTGCCCCCGCCCGCTTTCTTTACCATGGTTAACAGGCTCGCCTGACGCCGGTACGCCATCATGTTTGTGCATATCCTGTTTTTTCTTTTCATTCTGTCGTCTTTTGAAGCCATCGCTTCCTGCCCGCAATTCCATCAGTATGAAACCGTAAATGTTAAAAAAGTAATAGACGGAGATACCGTACTTCTTATGGACGGCAGAAGTATTCGCTTTGTGGGCGTGGATACACCGGAACTATACAAAAAGGGTCGTCTGGCTCCCGAGCCGGGTGCAAGCGCTGCCCGGCGCTGGCTGCGCAATAAAATACCAGATAAGAGTCAAATGAAACTGGTTTTTGCAGCGGAAAGGCGTGATGATTATGGACGCCTTTTGGCTCATCCATTGACCGATGGCGGGCAGTTGCTGGTAAAAAATATGCTGGCGGCGGGCCTGGGTGAGTTATTGCTGATCCCGCCCAATCACGGTTACTGGCCCTGTTTGCTGCTGGCCGAGCAGGCTGCCCGCCAGCAGCGACTGGGCATCTGGTCGCAAGGTGTGCCGGCAACGCCGAAGCGCACCGGCTGGCAACGTTTGCTGATCAGGGTGAACGACGTGCGTGTTTATCGCGGGGGCGTGGTGCTGCTGGCCGAGGGTGGCCTCAGGGTTCGTGCCGGCAAGCGGCTTGCTGCTGCTTCACGGCGTGAGCTGGGGCGCCTGCAGGCCGGTGACTGGCTGTTTGTGCGTGGTTATGTCCGTAAAACGGCCGGCGAATGGCTGCTCTGGATTAACCATCCCTGGCAGTTTTACCGTGAAAAATAACTGGATCAGATCTGGGCAAGGTGAAAAAAGTTGATTAGTATCACATTGTATAAACATTGTGATAAACTTGTTCACAGCGTAATCGAATAACTGTCTACAATCGCATCAGGGTACTCGCAAAATGACCGACTTCCGTCAAAAAGCGCTCGACTATCATGCTTTCCCCAAGCCGGGCAAAATCTCCGTTGAAATCAGCAAGCCGGCAGAAACCGCCAAGGATCTGTCCCTGGCCTACAGCCCGGGTGTAGCCGAGCCGGTGCGCGAAATTGCCGCCGATCCGGAAAACGCCTACAAGTACACCGCCAAAGGCAACCTGGTTGCGGTTATCTCCAACGGCACCGCCATTCTGGGTCTGGGTAACCTGGGTCCGCTGGCGTCCAAGCCGGTAATGGAAGGCAAGGCGCTGCTGTTCAAGCGTTTCGCCGGCCTCGACTCCGTGGATATCGAAGTCAAGCACCGCACCACCGAAGAATTCATTCAGACCGTTGAGTCCATCGCCGACACTTTTGGCGGTATCAACCTGGAAGACATCAAGGCTCCCGAGTGCTTTGAAATTGAACGTGAGCTGATCGAACGCTGCAACGTGCCTGTATTCCACGATGACCAGCACGGCACCGCCATTGTAACTGCCGCGGGTCTTATCAACGCACTGGAAGTTCAGGGCAAGGACATCGCCGACGCGCACATCGTATGTATGGGTGCCGGCGCCGCCGCCGTTGCCTGTATGGAGCTGCTGATCAAGTGTGGCGCCCAGCGTGAAAACATCTACATGCTGGACCGTAACGGCGTTATCCATACCCGTCGTGACGATCTGAACGAGTACAAGGCACTGTTTGCCAACAACACCGACAAGCGTACTCTGGAAGACGTGATCACCGACGCCGACGTATTTGTGGGCGTATCCGGCCCGGACGTACTGCCGGCCGAAGCCATCAAGCTGATGGCGCCGAACCCGGTTATCTTCGCCTGCTCCAACCCGGATCCGGAAATCAAGCCCGAACTGGCTCACGCCACTCGTCAGGATCTGGTGATGGGTACCGGTCGCTCCGACTACCCCAACCAGGTGAACAACGTACTGTGCTTCCCCTTCATCTTCCGCGGTGCTCTGGACGTGCGTGCCACCCGCATCAACGATGAAATGAAAGTGGCTGCCGTTGACGCCATTCGCTCTCTGGCCAAGGAGCCGGTGCCGCAGGAAGTATTGACCGCATCCGGTTACGACGCTCTGGAATTCGGCAAGGACTACGTAATTCCGAAGCCGATGGACCCGCGTCTGCTGCCCCGCGTAGCCCGTGCCGTGGCCGTGGCTGCCGTGGAATCCGGTGTCGCCCGCATCGAGCTGCCGGAAAACTACATGCTGCAGGACTGAGTTTCAGCCCATGCATGAAAAAGGGGAGCCTCGGCTCCCCTTTTTGTTGTTCGAATGTGAGGTGTGAAGCGTGAGGGGTAAGGTGAGCCTCTTCATCTTCACCCCTTACTCCTCACTCCTCACCTGTGGCGGGTCAGGTAGACCCCTGCTTCCATATGGTGGGTATAGGGAAACTGATCAAACAGCGCAAAGCGGCTGATCTGGTGAGTCTGGCTCAGGGTCTCCAGATTCTGGCGCAGGGTGTCCGGGTTGCAGGAGATATACACGATATTGTCGTAGTCCTGCACCAGCTTCACCGTATCTTCGTCCAGCCCGGCCCGGGGCGGATCCACCAGTATGGTGTTGCAGTCGTAGCTCTTGAGATCCACACCCTGCAGCCGGCGAAACTCGCGCACGCCCCGCATGGCCTGAGTGAACTCTTCCGCCGACATGCGCAGTATGGTGACGTTGTCGATGGCATTGGCGGCAATATTGTACTGGGCCGACTTCACCGATGAGCTGGATATTTCCGTGGCCAGAACCCGGCGAAAGTTTCGCGCCAGGGCCAGGGAGAAGTTGCCGTTGCCACAATAGAGCTCCAGCAGATCGCCGCTGGCATTCTGAGTCACGTCCAGGGCCCAGCTCAGCATTTTTTCATTCATGCGGCCATTGGGCTGGGTAAAGCTGTTTTCCACCTGCTGATAAATCAGCTCGTTGCCGGCTACATTCAGCCGCTCCACCACATAGTCGCAGTCGTGCACCAGCTTCTGCTTTTTGGCCCGGCCGATAATGTGGGCGTTGATGCCTTTTTCCTGCAGCCAGGCGCGCAGGCTCTGTACCTCCGCCTGCCAGTCTTCCCCCAGCTGACGATGATAGAGCAGGCTGATCACCAGCTCGTTGCTCAGCGATGACAGAAAGTCCACCTGAAACAGCTTGCGACGCAGCACCGGGTTGGGACGCAGAGCTTCCAGCAGCAACGGCATGGCGGTGTTGATGAGCTTTGAGGCGACGGGAAACTGCTCCACCCGGTATTTTTCCCGGGTGGTCTGATCAAACATGATGTAGTAGAGGTCGTCGCCCTCGTGCCATACCCGGAACTCGGCCCGCATGCGGTAGTGCTCGGGCTCGGAGGCGAATACTTCCAGTTTGGGCGGGGTAAAGGGAGCAAAGGTCTGCTCCAGCCGGGCGGCCTTTTCGTCCAGTTGGGTCTGGTAGCTGTGCGGGGTGACCTGGGTGCTCATGACGTGCCTCACTTTAAAACGGAGCGCAAATTCTACGGGTTGTAGTGAATTTGTCCAGTTGGCCAGAGGGTGCTGGTGACGATGGCGGCTTTTTGCCAGACTGCGAGCTTGTGAATCCAACATCAGGAGCCAGGCCATGCGGCGACCCAGGCCGGACGATTTGCGGGAGTGGTGTTACCCCTTCATTTATGAAACCCGCCTCACCTGCGATTATGAAATTCTTACCGACGAACTCTGTTGCCATATTGGCGTGGTGCTGGCGGCACTGCCCGAGGGGTGCGACGACATACGCGCCGATCTGGAACAACTGCAACCGCTGATTTACAACCTGAACGGCTCGGTGCGGGGCAAGAACGGCATTTTTGAGCAGGATATCGAGTGGCTGAAAGCACGTTACAGCCATTATCAGCAGCAAACCGAAGGCAGGGTCACGGGGTTTGTTTTGCCGCGCGGGCCGGCGCCGGTGCCGCAGCTGCACCTGTGCCGCTGTACCGGCAAGAAAATCGTGCGCATGCTGGTGCGGCTGGAGGAAGAGGGCAGGCGTTTCGATGAAACCCTGCCCCGCTTTGCCAATGTGCTGGCCAACTTCTTCTTTGTGCTCACCGTGACCATCAAGGCCCGGTTAAACGAGGAAGAAGTGCCTTACATCAGCATTAATTACTGAGCCTTGGCCGGTTGCCGGTAGGGGTTTTCCGGCAGCTGATCGGCCCGCAGCGGAGGCCGGCGTGCACCTTCCTTGGGGCCGTAGGCAGAGCTCAGATAGTCGAGAATGGTCTTCTCGGTCTGGGCATCAAAAGGCCATAATCCCTGTTTGTCCTGCATCCAGCGGATCAGCGACAGCCAGTGCTCCCGGCTGCCACTGTTCTGGGTGACCAGTCTGGATGAATGACAGGCGGTGCAGTTGTTGCGTACCGTCTCCCAGCCGGGGGCAATAATAAAGCCGGTTTGCGGATCCAGCTCGGCAGCCGAGGCGGGCGCGGCCGTCAGGCCCAGCAGCAATGCCAGTGCAGCAGTGCGTATCATGCTCACCTCCTAGACGATTTGTACCGCAATGCGATGGCAGGCGTTATTGAGATAGCCCTTGGGATTCCAGCCCGGCACCACCATGGGCTGGGCCTTGCCTTCGCTGTCTACTGCCTTGGCCCAGACTTCGTAGTAGCCCTTCTCGGGAAAGGTCAGCTCGCTTTGCCAGTGCTGCCAGGCCAGCCGGTTGGCAGGTTTGCGCAGCTCGGCCTTGTGCCAGGTGGCACCAAAGTCGATGGACAGGTGCAGCTCGCTCACTTCCAGATCGCCGGCCCAGGCATGGCCGCGTACCTGCAACGGCTGACCCAGCTGGTGGCTGATGCCGGTTTTGGGGAAGGTGATCAGTGACTTGACCGGCATGGACTCGATAATTTCCATGTCTTCGTTCGGTACCTGGGTGCCCGGGGCGACCGGATATTTGGGCACGCTGTAGGAGGGGGCCGCCATCTTGTTGCCGTCGTGCACTCGATTGCGAATGACGATCTTTTTCAGCCACTTGCCCGAGGTGGAAGCGGGCCAGCCGCCGCACACCAGCCGCAGCGGGTGGCCGTTCAGCACCGGAATGTCTTCATCGTTCATGGCCCAGGCGATCAGGGTTTCGTCTTCCAGCGCCTTGGACATGGGCACCCCGCGGGAAATGGATTCCTTGCTGGGGTCGCCGCTGGGGTGAAGGTCGCCGCCGTAATAGCCAATGTAAACCGCGTCTTTCTTGATGCCGCAGGCTTCCAGCACGTCCCGCAGGCGTACGCCGGTAAATTTGGGGCTGGCCACGGCGCCGGTGGTCCACTGGTTGCCGCTGGCTGCCGGCACGTATTCGCTGCGGCCGTTGCCGCCACATTCCACTGTCAGCTGGTAGCTGTGATGCTTGAAGCGGGACTTGAGCTCGGCAATGGTAAAGGTGGTGGGGTTCTCGCAGGACTCGCCGGCGATCTCCAGGGTCCACTTCTCCGGATCCAGACTGTCGATATTGGGCACCAGGCCGTTGTTGCGCACAAACATATGCTTGGCCGGGGTGATTTCGTCGTCCAGCAGGTGGGGCGGAGTTTCGGCGTTGATGGGCCTGTCGTTGAGAATGGTCAGGCCTTCCTTGCCCGGCAGGGAAAAAGGCTCGTCGGACTGAGCGAAGGCTGCCGGGATCAGGCCGGCGGGCATGTTTTTGGCAAAGGGAATACTGGCCCCCAGCGCCGTGGCCATGGCCAGCAGGCCACTGCGCTTCAAAAAGCCGCGACGGCTGCCGGCATCGGTTTCCCGGCCCCAGACCAGTTCGTCGGCCTTGATGGGATCTTCCCGGTAAATTTCATGCAGCCCGCGCTGCTGTGGTTTCTGCTCGTTATTGGAATCGCTGGCCATGGTGTTCTCTCCTTGTGACGTGTGGCAATGCCTATGACCCGAACGGGTAGGCTATCAAATGCGGCAAGGTTAAATATATGTGATGCTTGTGTAATTGAGATGGCGCTCATGTTTTACAACTGATTATCCAGTGCGTTTATTCTCATAAATCATGCATATACACCCGGTTAACCTTTTCCTATAATGCCCGCGCTTTGGTGCCGACAGGCGTAAACGGGAATCCGGTGCAAATCCGGAGCTGGCGCGCAGCGGTGAGAAGGAACGAAAGCGACACGGAAAATTCCAGGCACTGCCGCAGGGCGGGAAGCCGTCGCCGTAGGTGGGCAACCACAGCCCGAGCCATCAAGCCCGAAAACCTGCCAAAGAGAGAGTCACAAGGCCCGTGGGCCTCACTACGCGTACTAGGGAAGAACATGTCCAGAAAGTTGTTGGCAGCTACTCTGCTGCCATGGGCCGCCTTTGCCCAGAATTCATCCGAACCTACCAGCATCACCATCTACAACCGGGTAGAGCAGCCGCTCACCAGCGCCCTGGCCCCGGTGGAAGTGATCACCAAGGCCGAAATCGAACGCCGCCAGCCCCGCTCTCTTGTGGATCTCCTTGAAACCCTGCCGGGTATGCAGTTTGGTACTCAAAGTGGTGGTATTGGCCAGAGCTCCAGCCTGTTTGTGCGTGGCACCGAGTCCGACCATGTTCTGGTATTGCTTAATGGCCGCCCCATGGCACAGTTGGTGAATACTAACGTTGACTTCAGTCAGTTACCGGTCAGCAATGTTCAGCGCATTGAATATATTCGTGGCCCCCGTGCCGCCATCTATGGCTCCCGTGCCATTGGCGGTGTGGTCAATATCATCACCACTTCCAAGGTAAATGATACTAGTGTGGGCGTTACTGCCGGCAGTAATGACTACTATGCCGCCGATGTATCCGTTAACCAGTGGGTGACCGATGCCACTCGTCTGCAGCTGGCGACCGGCTACCGGGAAACTAGAGGTTACGACGTTATTCCTGATAATAACGAGCCGGATCGGGATGGCTTCGACAGCAAGAATCTGACTCTGGGTGTTGAGCATCAACTTAACCAGAATTGGACAATAGATGCTAATTATAGTGGCTGGAAAAATAATACTGATTTCGATGATGATGGCAGTGGCTTCGCAGATACTGGAAATACTCAATACTTCCAAGTGGATGCAGGCCTGAGCTTTGAGGGAAGTGAAATAAATAGTGAGTTAAATGCCAGTTATAGCGAGTTTGAAGATGAAAGTTGGATTAAAGGGAAGCGTGCTAGTACTTTTTCAGAAGCTAGTTCTGCTATAACTCGTTTAGATGGTTTGATACAGCATCATTACTCAGCCCAAGGTTATGCTCTGGTCGGAATAGATTGGCAACGGGATCGATTGCTATCTGGCTTTGTAGCCCCGGACCGTGATAATACCGGTGTGTTTATTTCAGCTTTTCACTCATGGAACTCGTTATCTATCGAGCTGACAGGTCGCGTTGATGATAACGAACAGTTTGGCACCCATGGTACCTGGCAGAGTGCTTTGTCACTTGATCTGCCTGAGAAGCACAAAGCGACTTTAAGTTATGGTACTGCTTTTAGAGCACCGAGTTTTAGCGACCTCTATTATCCCAACTACTCAAACCCTGATTTGCAGCCAGAGGAGTCTCAAAATTGGGAGTTAGATTTCACCGGTGATTATGATTTGTTAGATTGGAGGTTGAGCGTCTATAGAAATGAAATAGATAGCATGATCAGTAAATTAGAAAACTCTACAGAAAATGTTGATGTTCTCATCAGAGGAGTAGAGTTCGTTGTTAAGGCTGATACGGGACCCGTACATCATACAGTCAATTATGAGTATAACAATGCGAAAAATATAGCCACGGTGAAACAATTGGATCGTCGCGCAAAGCGTAAATTCAGCTGGATCGGTGATATCGATGTAGCCAGAGCTAACTTATTTGCACAAGTATTATATGTTGGTGAACGGAATGATGGTTTTTATCAGGTGGTAAATGGCGACTATGTCAAAATGCCAGTGGTTATGCCTTCCTACACTATCTGGAATATCGGTGCCCGCTATCCGCTTACCAGCAACCTGACTCTGAACGGCAAGATCAATAACCTGTTCGACAAGGACTACCAGGTAGCCTACAGCTACGATGCTCCCGATATGGAGTTCTACGTCGGGGCCGACTACCGCTTCTGAGTGAGTGATACTTCTTCGCTCTATGCATTTGGCAGAGCATGAAGAAGGACAAGGTGTTCCCAAAGCCAACCGTCGATGGCAAGGATGCCATCGTCGAGCATACATGGGCGAGTTTGCTCGCTAGTACCGAGTTTGTTGCCTGACCGAACTTCCTGTGAAAGTTCGCAGCAGGCGACAAGCGAAGGTGGCACGTAATGCTGCGTGTTGGTGTGGGATACCTTGTCCTGATTGATGCAAGCCGGCCTTCGCGCCGGCTTTTTTGTTTGCCCAGCGAAGCTGGCAAACCCGTCAGGTTGAAAGAAACCTGAATCACCCTGACTGAGGGGAAGATAATCCGAATGGCAAGGGCGCTGTTGGCCAACGGCAGGGCCTGAAGGAAGCC
>NZ_QAGM01000049.1 GCF_003049725.1 Oceanimonas marisflavi | reverse complement strand
AGCAAGCTACTCTCTGTTACCGCTCGACTTGCATGTGTTAGGCCTGCCGCCAGCGTTCAATCTGAGCCATGATCAAACTCTTCAATTAAAGATTTGATGCTCAATGAATATCTGAATTGCTGCTATTGCTAGTGCACTTCACAAATCATTGAAAAACAATATTTTTTGTTTCTCAATCGACTGCGAGTGCCCACACAGTTTGCTTGATAAATTGTTAAAGAGCGTTGACCGCTTTCGCTGGTCAGGACTGCGTATTCTACGCAATCCTTTTTGTTCGTCAAGCGTTGATTTGAACTTTATGTCGTTCGCTTTCAACCCTTGTGACCGTCGGCGTGTTCCGCCGTGTCAGTGAGGGCGCATTATAGGGAGCCGCGGATTTTGCGCAAGGGCTTTTTTGACAAAAATATGACTTTCGGCACCAAACGTTCATTAACCCAGCAAAAACACACATTAACCACAGAGTTATGCACATTCAAAAGGGTTGCGGCAGAGCGGCAGTATATTTTTTGTACGCTTTGTTCCTGATTGGAGGAAAGTCACGTCATCTATGAGACGGCAAACCGGTCAGGATGCCCGATTGAGGCTATGCTGTGATCGAGACGCCGGACTGCAACGGCGACGTGGTTTATTCTTTTTCATTTTTCGAGACGCGATCATCAATGAAAGTATTTCAGCAACCCGTTCCCATTCAGGCTGTACTGCTGGCCATACTGCTGGCTTTGCTGAGCCTGGCCCTTGTTGCCTGGGCGGTTTCTTCTTTTTACCTCGCTCTTTTCTTTGCCCTGGGTGTGATGCTGGGTGGCATAGTGGTGCCCTTGCTGGTACGACCGCCGGCCAGTGCAACCCTGGCGACCACCACACTGTATGTGGGCAACCTGCCCTATCGGGCCAATGAAGCCGCAGTCAGAAGCCTGTTTGAAGAACATGGTCAGGTATTGTCAGTACGACTGATGAAAGACAGGCAAACCGGCAAGCGCCGGGGATTTGGTTTTGTGGAGATGCCGACCGACGCGGCAGAAGCGGCCAGGGTGGCACTGAACGACACCGAGTTTCAGCAGCGCACCCTCAAGGTCAGGGAAGCCAACGAGCGCAAGGAAGACGATAGTGACAATGAGGCCGCTTCCTGACCCGGTTCAGATCACCAGACACTCCAGCGCCGCAAAGCCTTCTCTGGCAAAGGCGCCGGCCTGAGTCTTTGCCTTTTCGGTAAGCTCGGTGCAATAAAGCCGACCTGGCACGCTCTGCTGGTGCATCTGGCCGGCTGCCGGCGTCTGTAACAGCAGGCTGGCCACGCGTCGGGCGATGGCCTGGCCGGAATCCACCAGTTGCGCCCGGGGCAAACACTGGCTCAGTTCATCTGCCAGCAGCGGAAAATGGGTGCAGCCCAGTACCAGCGCATGAGGCCCGTCGTCACTTCGCCAAGGAGCCAGAATGCGGGTCAGCCGGATCATGTCGACGGCCTGGCCAGCCAGCTTGTCTTCCGCCATTTTTACCAGTTCGGTGGTGCCCAGCATGGACACGCGCATGTCGGCGGCAAAGCTTTGCACCAGCTCGGCGGTATAACTGCGGGACACTGTGCCCGGCGTCGCCAGCAGACCGATATGATTCAGCCCCTGTGAGCGACAGTAAGCCGCCGCCGGCTTGATGGCCGGCACCACGCCCACAACAGGTATATGCAGACGTTCCCGCAGGGCCGGCAATACATGAGTACTGGCGGTGTTGCAGGCGATCACCACAATATCGACGTTGTGGTCGGGCACAAAAGCGGTCAGCAACTCCAGCACCCGCTCCACCAGACGTGCCTCGCCCAGCTCGCCATAGGGAAAGCAGGCGTTGTCGAACAGGTAAAAGTACTGGTGTGCCGGCAGGGCCCGATGCACTTCCCGGTAGACGGAAAGGCCACCCATGCCGGAGTCGAAGATAAGAATGTTTGCCACTGACCGCCCTCGCTGTGCAAGGGCGACATAATAACGCCAACGGCTGAAAAAGATCGAGTAGGGTGAGGCGTTACCGCCTCATCCCTCTCACAGAACCGTACGTACGGACCTCGTATACGGCTCATGCCTACTTTTATTCAGCCTGTGGGCTGAACACATACCCTGTCCTGACCTCTTCA
>NZ_QAGM01000048.1:0-1288 GCF_003049725.1 Oceanimonas marisflavi | reverse complement strand
CCCTTTCACCAGGACAACCAACGCCTGGCCCATCTAGCCTTCTCCGTCCCCCCATCGCAATGTGTGTCAGTACGGGAATATTAACCCGTTTCCCATCGACTACGCCTTTCGGCCTCGCCTTAGGGGCCGACTCACCCTGCCCCGATTAACGTTGGACAGGAACCCTTGGTCTTCCGGCGAGGAGGTTTTTCACCCCCTTTATCGTTACTCATGTCAGCATTCGCACTTCTGATATCTCCAGCATGCTTCACAACACACCTTCGCAGACTTACAGAACGCTCCCCTACCACTCACGCAAAGCGTGAATCCGCGGCTTCGGTGCCTAGTTTTAGCCCCGTTACATCTTCCGCGCAGGCCGACTCGACCAGTGAGCTATTACGCTTTCTTTAAATGATGGCTGCTTCTAAGCCAACATCCTGGCTGTCTGAGCCTTCCCACCTCGTTTCCCACTTAACTAGGACTTGGGGACCTTAGCCGGCGGTCTGGGTTGTTTCCCTCTTCACGACGGACGTTAGCACCCGCCGTGTGTCTCCCGGATAGTACTTACTGGTATTCGGAGTTTGCATGGGGTTGGTAAGTCGGGATGACCCCCTAGCCCAAACAGTGCTCTACCCCCAGTAGTATTCGTCCGAGGCGCTACCTAAATAGCTTTCGGGGAGAACCAGCTATCTCCCGGTTTGATTGGCCTTTCACCCCCAGCCACAAGTCATCCCCTAATTTTGCAACATTAGTGGGTTCGGTCCTCCAGTTGATGTTACTCAACCTTCAACCTGCTCATGGCTAGATCACCGGGTTTCGGGTCTACTCCTAGCAACTCGTCGCCCAGTTAAGACTCGGTTTCCCTACGGCTCCCCTATACGGTTAACCTTGCTACTAAAAGTAAGTCGCTGACCCATTATACAAAAGGTACGCAGTCACCCTCGAAGGGCTTCCACTGCTTGTACGTACACGGTTTCAGGTTCTATTTCACTCCCCTCACAGGGGTTCTTTTCGCCTTTCCCTCACGGTACTGGTTCACTATCGGTCAGTCAGGAGTATTTAGCCTTGGAGGATGGTCCCCCCATGTTCAGACAGGATATCACGTGTCCCGTCCTACTCGATTTCACAACAAGAGCCGTTTCGTGTACGGGGCTATCACCCTGTATTGCCGGCCTTTCCAGGACCGTTCCACTACGCCTCAAGCTGCTTAAGGGCTGGCCCCCGTTCGCTCGCCGCTACTAAGGGGATCTCGGTTGATTTCTTTTCCTCGGGGTACTTAGATGTTTCAGTTCTCCCGGTTCGCCTCGCT
>NZ_QAGM01000047.1 GCF_003049725.1 Oceanimonas marisflavi | reverse complement strand
GCGCTTACTGGCCTGTTCCAATAACGGTCTGACGGCTTCAAATTGTGCTCGCGTAATGTCGCTGGGGTATGTTTTTCGTTTCATCCGTCCAGTATCGGCTATTGGCGAAAGATTTCAAACAGGTTCTAAGGGCCGGGCCGTTAGTGAGGAGTGAGGGGCGAAGAGTTAGAAGAACTTCCTCACTCCTCACTCCTTACCTCTGCCCCCTCACCCCTCACCCCTTACTCTTTCTCAATAATGCGGCGGCGGGGTTTCTTCTGCCTGGCTGGCGACCTGGCCGGGCTGAATTTCCTTGAATTTTTTGCTCAGCAGGCTGAGCTGCAGCTTGAGGCGGGCGATCTCACTGCCCTGTGCGGTGATCTCCTGATTGAGCTGCTCTATGGTGTCATCCTGAAAGGCCAGTCGGGTTTCCAGCTGCTCCAGCCGGTGCAGCAGTTCGTCATTCATCATGGTTTTCTCTGTTGGTCAGCGCCCGTATCTCACCCGGTTCGGCACCAGCACGAACGCCTCAGGACAATGATTGCCGCACTGAGCAGACCGAAGCGGGTTTTTGGCGAGAAGGGGTTTCGCATGGGCAAGTTGCAAGGTTAGTATAAATCCTTGAGTATAAGTCTCTCATTTTCCAAGGTGTCTGTGCACCCGACTCGGAGTTGATAATGAAAAAACTGTTACAGGTCAGCTTGCTGGCAACCGCCGTGATGGCGGGTTTGAGTGGTTGTAATGAAAAGCAGGCGGACACCGCTGCTCCGGCCGCCGAAAACGCGGTAGAGCTGAACAGCTTCGAGGACAAGTCCGCTTATGCCATCGGTCTGTCCATGGGGCGTTATATCGGCTCAACCCTGGAAAAACAGCAGGAGCTGGGCGTCAGCCTGAATAACGAGACGATTCTGCAGGGCGTGAAAGACGGCTTTGGCGACGAAGGCCAAATGACCGACGAGGAAGTGCAGCAGGCTCTGATGGCCTATGACACCCATATCAACGAGCTGATTGAAGCCAAAACCAAGGAAGAGGCCGCCGCCACCCTGAAGGAAGGCGAGGATTTTCTGAAAGAAAACGCCCAGCGTGACGGTGTGCAGGTGACCGAGTCCGGTCTGCAGTATGAAGTGCTGTCTGAAGGCGAGGGTGACAAGCCTGCCGCCGAAGACGTGGTGACCGTGCACTACACCGGCACCCTGATCGACGGCACCCAGTTCGACAGCTCGGTCGAGCGCGGCGAGCCGGCCAGCTTCCCTCTCAATCAGGTGATTCCGGGCTGGACCGAAGGCGTGCAGCTGATGCCGGTGGGCGCCAAGTACAAGTTCTATATTCCGTCTGCCCTGGCCTACGGTGAAACCGGTGCCGGCACCATTCCCGGCAACGCTGTGCTGATCTTTGAGGTGGAGCTGCTGGACATTGAAAAGGCCGGCGACGCCGAAGAAGCCGTGGCCGCCAAGTCGGAAGACGAGGCTACTCAGCAGTAAGGAATGACGGGGTGCCCGCAGCGGCACCCGGGTCTGTGAGGAGCAGTTGCCGCCAGCCTTCGGGGTGAGCCAGCAACTGCTCCTTTTGTTTTCTGGGCAGGCGCTTGAGGCGGTATTCCAGCTTCAGCGCCGTGACCTTGTCGGTTACCGGCTGCCGCCACACCAGTTCTGCCGGGCGGCGTGCCCACACATAACGGGAGGCGCGGCTGCGAACCCGGTTGTGTTCAAGGCAGCGCCGCTCGGGATCCAGGCTGATGCCGCCATAGAGGCTGCCATCGCGGCAGCGCATCAGGTAGAGATACCAGTTAGCCTGATTCATGGCATCGTCAGGGCCTGTCGCTGGGGCGGGTAGCACAGGCCGGTGGTGCAGCCCTGATAATGCAGCATGACCTGCCCGCCGTCGGCGGCCTGGCGCAGCGGCAGGGTCAGGGTCAGTTGCTCGCGGTAGATTTCGCTGTGGCCAAAATACTCGTCCTGGTGGGGCTCGCCCGCCGGCGGCGACCAGTCGCCCAGGGTTACGTCCTGGCCTTCGGCTGCGAGTTTATGCCGGTACAGGTAGGCTCCGGGGGCGATATCTATGCTGACGTGCAGCTCGTCCCCGTCCCGTCGGTGGCTGAGCACAAAGGCCTGCTCTACCGGCAGCACATCGTTGCCGGTGGCGGGGCTTGGCGCAAGGTGCTCCAGAACAAAGGGGGTGAGCATCAGCAGCAGTCCGGCCAGGGCTGCCGCCAGCAGAGCTGGTTTCATTTATATTTTCCTTGATTGATGAGGGCACATTGGCATTTGAAAACGGGCCGGTGCGTCCCCATTTCCTGAATTTGACCCCATTGTAAGCCGTTAACGGCAAAAAGAGGTGATCGTGGGCAGAATACTGTTGTTTTTGATTGGTGCTGGCCTGCTGGAAATTTTTGTGTTTATCGAGGTGGGTTCGGCCATCGGCGCCTGGAGCACCATAGCACTGATCCTGCTGACCGCCATTATCGGCATCAGCCTGGTGCGCATTCAGGGCCTGCAGACCCTGATGGAAGCCCAGGAAAAGGTGAACCGGGGTGAAACCCCGGCCCGGGAGATGGTCTCGGGCATGATGCTGGCGCTGAGCGGCGTGTTGCTGCTGCTGCCGGGCTTTGTCACCGACTTTGCTGGCGTGCTGTTGCTGCTGCCGCCGGTGCGTGCCGCGCTGGCGGAGCGTTTTCTGTCCCGGGCCCATGTACGCGGCGACAAGGGCCATACCTTTACCGCCGAGTATTACTATCACAGCGAAACCCGTGTGGATGATGAGGGTAACGATAAAAAGGGCGTTACTTTTGAAGGCGAGGCTGAACGCAAGGACGACAAATGACCCCTTCGGGGAGCTTGAAGCCTTAAGCTGGAAGCTGTCAGTGCGCAGGTTGGCGATGAGCGCAGCGAATTCACAACATTCCGAACCGCTTGAAGAACTGGAAGTTTTGCCGGGTGTAAAACCCGGCCTACAATTTACCCCAGTCCCCAGTCCCCAGTCCCCAGTCCACAGTCCCCAGTCCCCAGTCCCC
>NZ_QAGM01000046.1 GCF_003049725.1 Oceanimonas marisflavi | reverse complement strand
TATGCCTGGCGGCCATAGCGTTGTGGAACCACCTGACTCCATGCCGAACTCAGCAGTGAAACGCAACCGCGCCGATGATAGTGTGGCAGCTGCCATGTGAAAGTAGGTCACTGCCAGGCACCCAATTAAAAAGCCCGATACGAGAGTATCGGGCTTTTTCTGTTTCTGCGAGATGAACTGGCCACTGCCAGGCACACGAACTGAATAGGCCCGGATTTATTCGGGCAAGAGAAAGCCCCTTGTTCACGCAAGGGGCTTTTTTCGTTATTTGCCTTGCAGCAGGCCGGTGGCTGTGGCTTTCAGGTATTTCAGCAGCGCCTGTTGTGCAGGTATGGGTGTTTCACCTACTCGGCGCAATGCATAAAGCGACACCGTTAGTTTAGGCTCCAGTGGACGAGCCTGTACCTTGTCTGCACTTGTCATCAAGGCGGTAAAGGGATCGACCAAAGCCAAGCCCTGGCCAGCGGCAACCATTTGGCGAGCCAGCTGATAAGTTTGTACCCGGATACTGACGTTGACTGGCGGATTGAGTTCTCTGGTATGGTTGTGCAGCAAGCCTCCGAGGTTATCCCGGGCATCAAGGCCAATCAGGTTGGTGCCGGCAAGACTTTGACAACGAATGGGCTCAAGGCATTTTTCCTCACTCCACCAGCCGGGTGGAGCAATTGCCATCATTTGACTCTGTACCAATACGTCTGCTTTTAAGTCAGGGTGCTCAATTTTCTGTAGTGTCAGTCCGATATCGGCTTCTCGCAGTAGCAGTGACTGGATAATTTCCCTGGTGTGCTGAGTTGCCAATTCACACTCTGTATCAGGGTAATGCTTGCGCCAGCGTCCCAGTGCTTCAGGCAGCAAACCTTGTGCCAGTGTTGGCGTACAGATCAAGCGTAATGAAGAGGTACTGCCTCTACGAAGGCTGTCGGCCAGGCGACGAAGGTTTTGCAGATCTGATGATAATTGCTCTGTTGGTTGCTGCAGGATCCGTGCCTCTGCTGTTGGTTCCAGCTTGCCACGAACACGCCGAAATAGAGCAAAGCCCAGTTGCTGCTCGGCATGTTGCAGGCTTTTGCTGGCGGCTGGCTGTGAAATATGCAGCAGTTCTGCAGCTGCCGTCAGGCTGCCGGTTTGTAGTATGGCCTGAAACAACTCTATATGGCGTAAACGCATATCCCAAGCTCCTGTCAGTAAATACATAACCAAAGGTTATGGCTTACCCTGATCTTTTCATTTTTCGTTCTGTACGGCAATGCATATTCTGAGTGGGTTGAGTTTCCTGGGGGCAGATATGCGGGTTGCGATCATCGGTGGTGGGGTAGTGGGTCTGACCACAGCTTACGCATTGATAAATAAAGGGTATCAGGTTGATTTGTTCGAGCAGCGCGATGCTGTTGGCATGGAGACCAGCTTCGCCAATGGTGGGCAGCTAAGCTACCGTTATGTGACGCCACTGGCTGATGCTGGAGTGCCGTTACAGGCGCTGCGCTGGATGCTGAAAAAAGATGCTCCGCTGCGTTTTCAACCACGCATACATCCAGAGCAATGGCGATGGTGTTTGCGTTTTCTGCTGGCCTGCCGCCGCAGCGTCAACCGCTCCAATACTGAACACCTGCTGCGACTGGCGCTGTATAGCCAAACAATACTTCGTGACTGGCGAGAAGGTGATGGTCTGGATGGCTTCTCCTGGCGTGCCAATGGCAAACTTGTTGTTTATCGCGACAGCGCCAGCCTGAACAAGGCTGCCAGAAATACAGGTGAGTCCTCTTCTCAAAAAATACTGGATAGCCGGCAATGTGTAGAGACAGAGCCGGCCCTGGCCAGCCTCGAGCCTCAGTTGCAGGGGGGGATTTTTTCTCCGGGAGATGAGGTGGGAGACTGCTACCAGTTTTGTCAGCAGCTGCTACAGCGCCTGCATGGCCATGCCGGTTTTCGGCTACATAGCGGAAAACCGGTAAGCAAGTTGTGCCTGGAGCGTGGACAGATCCGCGCCTTGTCATTACCGGACGGGGATGTGAATGTGGAGCATCTGGTGGTTGCCGCCGGTATTGGCAGTGCTGCTTTACTGCGACCACTGGGCTTGAAGGTGTCGCTGTATCCTTTGAAGGGTTACAGCCTGACTCTGCCGGTAACTGATCATGCCACCGTTCCGGAAACGAATGTCACGGATTATGACCGCAAGATTGTATATGCCCGTCTGGGCGATCAGCTGCGTGTTGCTGCCATGGTGGACATCGGAGACTGGAGCACCGAGCTGGATGCCAGGAGAATCGCATCCTTGCGGCGTCAGGCTCAGTCATGCTTTCCGCTAGCGGGTGATTATCAGAGCGCCACTGCCTGGGCCGGCTTGCGCCCTGCCACCCCGGAAGGCACCCCCTTGCTGGGGGGCTGCGGCATTAATAATTTATGGCTTAATCTGGGGCATGGCAGCCTGGGTTTTACCCTGGCATGTGGCAGCGCCGCTGTATTGACGAACCTTATCAGTGGTGAGCCCACGGATATTTCTCTTGAGGGAATGCAGCTGGCTTCCTGAGTGTTTATTATTTTTTTTCAGTTTATTTGAATATGTCGTGTCATTAATCACACAGTGACTTGCATTGAATTTTCTGTTCGATGTAGTGAGTGATAAGCAAGAAGATGGTATTTGGAAAATAGCCTGAGGATATAAATATGGATATAAATAATTGTGGTGTGGTCAAGGTCTTTACCGGTGCGGTGACCGCTCTTCTTTTGAGTGCTCAGGTGGGTGCTGAGACACGTTATGTAACGATTGGCACAGGTGGACAGACAGGGGTTTATTATACTGCTGGGCAATCAGTATGCCGTTTTCTCAATAGAGATGCCGAGGAACATGACATCAAGTGTAATGCCAGGGCAAGAGCATACTTTGCTGTTAATTTAACCAAAGAATAATTGAGCCCGGTAATCGTCGTTCCAACTGGCCCGTTTCAGTTTGTTGCGTTGACTCGGTGAGCCACACTCGCTTTGCTTGAGGAT
>NZ_QAGM01000045.1 GCF_003049725.1 Oceanimonas marisflavi | reverse complement strand
CAGTGGAGCCAATCCGGTGATCCCACCAAGGAAGAACCGGATCAGCCCTCGGGATTACGATAAGGCACTGTATAAAGAGCGTAATTTGGTTGAACGCGCTTTCCAGAAGTTCAAGCATTACCGTCGTATCGCGACACGATATGAACGTGTCGCGAAACACTACACTGCCATGCTCCACCTCGTATCAACAGTGATATGGTTGGCATGATTGAGAACGCCCCCTAGATGCCGGGAGTTTTCCGGCATTTTTATATCTGATGACTCAGGTGTGTTGGGGCAGGCAATGCCGGGAGGAAAAAGAAGGACAAAAGGGATTCGTTTCGCAGCCCCTCTGCGCCAGGGATGGCGCAGTGGAGCCCCCATGGACGGGTTGACGGCGTGGCAGCGAAGCGAACCCGTTGGCCGACGTTTGCCGGGATTACAGACAATGTTTACCGGCGGCGTCAGTGCTCACTCAGAAACGCGGGGCGTCAAAGTCTTCCGGCTCGTCGGTGTAAATACACACATTGTGCTCGGCCACCAGGCCCTCGGGGCTGACGCAGTGGGCTTCAAAAAATGCCTGAATACCGCTGCGCTGACAGTGGGCCTCAAAGCTCGCCATGTCGGCCCAGATCTCGTTAAACACCAGGGGAAAGCTGCTGCCGCCGGCAAAGGGGCTGTCGATATGACGGGTAACCCGGTACTGAATACAGCCGTCCTCACGCAGGGTGTCGGCTTCAAGGGCCTGCAACACACGAAACAGCTCCCGCTCCTTGCCCGGCTTGGGTTGAAAGGCGGCAATGCAATAAACTCGGCGCGACATACGTATTCCTTAATTCCTCAGATAAAAAACAAAAACGCCACCGCAGGCGGTGGCGTTGCAACACACGGCAAGTGCGGCTCAGCGGGTGCCGAACACCACTATGGTCTTGCCGTGGGCGGTGATCAGGTTCTGCTCTTCCAGCATCTTCAGAATGCGGCCCACGGTCTCCCGGGAGCAGCCCACTATCTGGCCGATCTCCTGGCGGGTGATCTTGATCTGCATGCCGTCCGGGTGGGTCATGGCGTCGGGCTGGCGGGCCAGGTTCAGCAGGGTTTCGGCAATGCGGCCGGTCACATCCAGGAACGCCAGATCACCCACCTTCTGGCTGGTGGTCTGCAGCCGGGTGGCCATCTGGGCCGACAGCCGCATCAGGATCTCCGGGTTCACCTGGATCAGCTGGCGAAACTTTTTGTAGGAAATTTCAGCTACTTCACAGGGCGATTTGGCCCGTACCCAGGCAGTTCGTACCGGGTTTTCGGTCTCTTCGAACAGACCCAGTTCCCCGATGAAATCACCCTGGTTGAGGTAGGACAGGATCATTTCCTTGCCGTCCTCGTCCTTGATCAGCACGGCGACCGAGCCCTTGACGATGTAATAAAGGGTTTCCGCCTTTTCGCCCGCATGGATCAGCGAGCTTTTGGCCGGATATTTGTGAATATGGCAATGTGACAAAAACCATTCCAGGGTCGGGTCACTTTGGGGCTTGCCGATAACCATGAATTTTCCTCTCGAGTCGACCTGGTCCTTGCGGCCCGGCCTTATACCTAATTGCGTGGGTGAGCAGCTAGCATAAAAGGCTTAAGGGCCGGCATCAAGGGCTCTGAAAGTTTTATCCGGCTCGTGAGCGGAGCGGCAATAGGCTAATATGCGTTTTTTTCTTCAGGAGGTGTTATGAAAGCCAAGGTCAGCTGGTTGGATGGAATGCGTTTTGAGGCTGTATCCAATTCTGGGCACAAAATTATTCTGGATGGTACCAATCCGGGGGAAGGTATAAGTCCAATGGAAGCGGTATTGCTGGGCGCCGGTGGCTGCAGTGCCATTGATGTGGTCTCTATTCTGGAAAAAGGCCGTCAGGCCATTACCGGCTGTGAAGCTGAGCTCAGTGCCGAACGTGCGGAAAATCCGCCCAGGGTATTTACGCACATTCATCTTAATTTTGTGCTTACCGGCCGGGAGTTGCCGGAAAAGCAGGTAGCGCGGGCGGTGGAGCTTTCCATGAAAAAATACTGCTCGGTGATCAAGATGCTGGAAAAGGCGGTGGAAATTTCCTCGTCCTTTGAAATTCGTGAAGCCTGAGCAAGCTCGTTAAAGGACGGCTGTCTTTATAACCCTGCCAGCTCCTGGCAGGGTTGTGAACGATATTTGGCTTGATGGTAAACAATCGATAAGCGAAAAAGCGCGTTCACTTTTTTCCCTTTTACTCAGCGAATTTTTCCGGTTTCCAGTAATTGTTCCAGCATGGGGCGCAGAATCAGCTCCATGGCAAAGCCCATCTTGCCGCCGGGCACCACTATGGTATTGCGCCGGGACATAAAGGAGCCGTCAATCATCGCCAGCAAAAAGGGAAAGTCCACGTTCTTGATGCCACGAAAGCGGATCACCACCATGCTTTCATCCAGGCTGGGGATCACCTTGGCGCTGAAGGGGTTGGAAGTATCTACCGTCGGCACCCGCTGAAAGTTGATATGGGTGCGGGAAAACTGCGGTGTAATAAAGTTGATGTAATCTTCCATGGAGCGCACGATGGAGTCGGTGACCGCTTCACGGGAATGACCGCGCTCGGCCGTGTCGCGAATAAGCTTCTGAATCCATTCCAGGTTGACGATGGGCACCATGCCCACCAGCAGATCCACGTGCTGGGCCACATTGTGCTCTTCGGTGACCACGCCGCCGTGCAGCCCCTCATAAAACAGCAGGTTGGTATCATCGGGAAGCTGCTGCCAGGGAGTAAAGGTGCCCGGCATCTGGTTAAAGGGCACTGCCTCGTCAAAGGTGTGCAGATAGCGCCGGAACTGGCCGGTGCCGGTGTCGCCATATTCCTTGAAAAACTGCTCCAGCAGCTCGAAATCGTTGGCTTCGGGGCCAAAATAGCTGATGTGCCGGCCCTGCTCTCGGGCCCGGCGAATGGCCACGTCCATTTCCGGCCGGGTATAGCGGTGAAAGCTGTCGCCCTCGAGCACGGCGGCCTTGACCCCGAGCTGGGCAAACATGGACTGAAACACCTCGGTGGAGGTCGATGTGCCGGCACCCGAAGAGCCGGTCACCGCTATAATGGGGTGCTTGGCGGACATGGCGAACCTTAAAATTGATGAAACTGTGAGTGTTTATACGCAGGGCGCCGGGCCCAGGTCAAGGTTTGCGGCCGAAACGCTCTGCCGGCACTATGTTCACGGTTTCGTGCAGCTCGCTGTAAACGATAACCGCATCACCTCGCTCAAGTTGCTGTTTTACCTCGAATACTTTTTGCTCAAGGCTGACATCCTGTTCACCGTATTCGGTACCTTCCTGCAGCACAAAGTGCTCGATCAAATTGTTCAGGGTGTCTTCGGGCAAGTCACGAAAGGGAATAATCATTCTGTTTCCTGATGAAAAGAGGGCCAGTGCTGTTCCAGCCAGAGCGGCACCCGTTGTTCCAGCCAGTAACGGGGCCGCCAGGGCAGGCCCTGAATAAAGCCCACATGGCCACCATGGCGGCTGAGCTCGTAAGTGATGGCCGGCGCCAGGGTCGCTGTTTCGGGAATGACCGCATCTGTCATAAAGGGATCGTCGGCGGCGTGCAGTATCAGGGTTGGGGTGGCGATATCGCTCAGCCGGGGCAATCCCGAGCAGCGCCGGTAATAGTCGTCGGCACCGGCAAAGCCATGAACCGGCGCCGTGATGCGCTCATCGAATTCCCGAAGGCTGCCAATGCTGGCCACATTGGCCTTAGAACCTGTTTGAAATCTTTCGCCAATAGCCGATACTGGACGGATGAAACGAAAAACATACCCCAGCGACATTACGCGAGCACAATTTGAAGCCGTCAGACCGTTATTGGAACAGGCCAGTAAGCGC
>NZ_QAGM01000044.1 GCF_003049725.1 Oceanimonas marisflavi | reverse complement strand
GGCTTCCTTCAGACCCTGCCGTTGGCCAACAGCGCCCTTGCCATTCGGATTATCTTCCCCTCAGTCAGGGTGATTCAGGTTTCTTTCAACCTGACGGGTTTGCCAGCTTCGCTGGGCAAACAAAAAAACCCGCAGATGCGGGTTTTTTGCGTTCAGCCGGAAAGAAAGATCAGCCAGCCGGGTAGTTGGCCCTGAGCACGGCTTCGGCGTGGTTGGCCATGCCGGTGAGGCCGAGCTGGTCATAGGCCTGCTGCATGATCTGCAGGGCGGGCTTGAGCTGCTCGGTGTCGGGGTAGGACTCCACCACAAACTTGGCGCGGTTGGCGGCGGCCAGCCAGGCCTGGCGCTTGACGTAATATTCGGCCACCGCCAGATCATGGCGGGCCAGGCGGTTTTTCAGGCTGATCATCCGCGCCCTGGCGTCGGCAGCATACACGCTGTCCGGGTGCTGGCGCAGCAGCTGGCGAAAGTCGGCAAAGGCCTGGCGGGCATAGCCGGGATCCCGGTCGGCTCTGTCCACATTGAACAGATCCTGAAAGAAGTTGTAGTCCGCCGACATATTGGTAAGGCCGCGCATATAGCGGGCGTAGTCAATGCTGGGGTGATTGGGGTTCAGACGAATAAAGCGGTCAATGTTGGCCAGCGCCCGAACCGTGTCGTCCTGCTTGTAGTAGGCGTAAATCAGGTCGAGCTGCACCTGATTGGAGTAGGCGCCAAACGGATAGCGGGCGTCCATGGCTTCCAGCAGCTCGGCGGCGCGAATGTAGTTTCCGGCCTGCAGCCGTGCCTGGGCATCCTGATACAGCACTTCCGGCGCTTCATCCGGAACTTCGTTCTTGCTGGTGCCGGCGCAGCCGGTGGCGGCCAGCGCCAGGGTCAGTGTCAGGGTGAGCCAGAGGCTTCGTTGTTTCGCCATTGAAAAGTCCATTGTGATTGCAAAATTCGGAAACTGATTAAGCTCAGCGTCAAGAACCGCTAGAATAACCAATTAAATATCATTTGGTAACCAGTGGTCTTCATGAGCCAGCATATCGAACTGACCGGCGAGATAGCCGATCATCAATACGGTCAACGTCTGGACCAGGCGTTGGCGGAAATGTTCCCCGATTACTCCCGTTCCCGCATCAAAACCTGGATCCAGCAGGAGCAGGTGCAGCTGGACGGCACCGTGGTCAGCAAACCCCGGGAAAAAGTGCTGCCCGGCCAGCAAGTGGTGGTGAACGCAGAGCTGGAAGACGAAGTCAGGTTCGAGCCTCAGGCCATTGATCTGAACATTGTCTACGAAGACGACGATATTCTGGTGATTAACAAACCTGCCGGTCTGGTGGTGCACCCCGGCGCCGGCACCCCCGACGGTACCCTGCTTAACGCCCTGCTGCACCATTGCCCGGACATTGCCGAGGTGCCCCGGGCTGGCATTGTGCACCGGCTCGACAAGGACACCACCGGCCTGATGGTAGTGGCCAAGACGGTACCGGCCCAGACTCATCTGGTCAGTGCCCTGCAGGCCCGCCACATTACCCGTGAATACGAGGCCGTGGCCATTGGCCATATGACCGCCGGTGGCACCGTGGAGGCAAACATCGGCCGTCACCCCACTCAGCGTATTCAGATGGCGGTGACGCCCAGTGGCAAGCCGGCGGTAACCCACTACCGGGTGATGGAAAAGTTCCGCGCCCATACCCGGCTGCGGTTGCGGCTGGAAACCGGCCGTACCCACCAGATCCGGGTGCACATGGCCCACCTCAAGCATCCGCTGGTGGGCGATCCCGTCTACGGTGGCCGGCTCAAGCCGCCCCGGGCTGCCGATCCCGAGCTGCTGGAGTTTCTGCGCGGCTTCAAGCGCCAGGCCCTGCACGCGGTCATGCTGCGGCTGGAGCACCCGATAACCGGCGAAATGATGGAATGGCATGCGCCCATTCCTGATGACATGGTCAAACTGGTGGAGGTGCTGCGCGCCGACACCGAAGCCCACCCGGATGATCTGGTATGGATATAATTCTGCCCGACTGGCCGGCGCCGGAAAATGTGTGTGCTGCCCAGAGCACCCGTACCGGTGGCGTCAGTCATGCACCCTGGCACAGCCTGAATCTGGGCACTCATGTGGGTGACGATACCGCTTCGGTGCACACCAACCGGGAGCGGCTGGCGGCCTGCCTGAACCTGCCGTCCGAGCCGGTCTGGCTGGAGCAGGTGCACGGTACCCGGGTGCTCACGTTGCCGGCGGAAAACGACAACCTCACCGCCGACGCCATGGTCAGCCGCACGCCGGGGCGAGTGTGTGTGGTGATGACCGCCGACTGCCTGCCGGTGTTGTTCTGCGATCAGCAAGGCTCCGTAGTGGCGGCGGCCCACGCCGGCTGGCGCGGGCTGGCCGCCGGTGTGCTGGAGGCCACCCTGCAGAAAATGCAGGTGGATCCCGGGTCGGTACTGGCCTGGCTGGGGCCGGCCATCGGCGCAAATGCCTTTGAAGTGGGCGGTGAGGTGCGCGACGCCTTTATCGCTCAGTCCGACCTCGCTGCAGACGCCTTCAAGCCCCATGGCGACAAATGGCTGGCGGATATCTATCATCTGGCCCGGCTGCGACTGGCGGCGGCCGGAGTGCACCACATTTACGGCGGCGAGCATTGCACCCTGTCCGAGCCCGAGCGGTTTTTCTCCTACCGGCGCGATGGCCAGACCGGCCGCATGGCCTCGTTTATCTGGCTGGAAGCGTAAAAACCCCTGGGTGCCGGTTGAAAATCGGCCACAAGGCCCCATTCTTAGTATCAGTATTTAAGCTTGCATGCCCGTTCCGGCGGGCCTTTCAAGGAGAAAGCTGATGCGTCTTGATCGTCTTACCAGTAAGTTTCAACTCGCCCTGCAAGACGCCCAGTCGATGGCGCTGGGGCGGGATCATGCCTATATCGAGCCGGCCCATCTGCTGGTGGCCATGCTCAACCAGGAAGGTGGCACCGTGCGCCCTTTGCTCACTGCCGCCGGGGTGGATGGCAATGCGTTGCGGGTGGAGCTCGACAAGTCCCTCGACCGGCTGCCCAGGGTCAGTGGTGGCGACATGGATGTACAGGTGTCACCTGTACTGGGACGCTTGCTTAACCAGTGCGACAAGCTGGCCCAGCAGCGCAAGGATGCCTATATCTCTTCCGAGCTGTTTCTGCTGGCGTCTCTCGACGACAAAGGCGAGCTGGGTGAGCTGCTCAAGCGGGTAGGTTTGACCAAGGACAAACTCACCAAGGCCATCGACGCTATTCGTGGTGGCCAGAAGGTGGACGATCCCAACGCCGAGGAAACCCGTCAGGCGCTGGAAAAATACACCATTGATCTCACCGAGCGGGCCGAGCAGGGCAAGCTGGATCCGGTGATCGGTCGGGACGATGAAATTCGCCGCACCATTCAGGTGCTGCAACGGCGAACCAAGAACAACCCGGTACTGATCGGTGAGCCCGGTGTAGGCAAGACCGCCATTGCCGAAGGTCTGGCCCAGCGTATTATCAACGGGGAAGTGCCGGAAGGCCTCAAGAACAAGCGGGTGCTTTCGCTGGATATGGGTGCGCTGGTGGCCGGTGCCAAATACCGGGGCGAGTTTGAGGAGCGGCTCAAGGCACTGCTCAACGAGCTGGTCAAGGAAGAAGGCCGGGTGATCCTGTTCATCGACGAGCTGCATACCATGGTGGGGGCCGGCAAGGGCGAGGGTGCCATGGATGCCGGTAACATGCTTAAGCCGGCGCTGGCCCGGGGCGAGCTGCATTGTGTGGGCGCCACCACCCTGGATGAATACCGCCAGTATGTGGAAAAGGACGCGGCCCTGGAGCGGCGTTTTCAGAAGGTGTTGATCGACGAGCCTACGGTGGAGGACACCATTGCCATTCTGCGTGGTCTGAAGGAGCGCTACGAGCTGCACCACCATGTGCAAATCACTGATCCGGCCATCGTGGCCGCTGCCACCCTGTCACACCGCTACATTGCCGACCGCCAGCTGCCTGACAAGGCTATTGACCTCATCGACGAAGCAGCTTCCAGTATTCGTCTGCAGATTGACTCCAAGCCCGAGCCGCTGGACAGGCTGGACCGGCGCATTATTCAGCTTAAACTGGAAGAACAGGCTTTGCTCAAGGAAGACGACGAAGGCAGCCGCAAGCGCCTGCAACTCATTCGTGATGAGCTAGCCGAGAAGGAAAAGGAATATGCCGAGCTGGAAGAGGTGTGGACCTCAGAAAAAGCGGCCCTTGCCGGCACTCAGCATATCAAGGCGGAGCTGGAGCAGGTGCGTCAGGAACTGGAAGTAGCGCGCCGAGCCAGTGATCTGGCGCGCATGTCGGAGCTGCAGTATGGGCGTATTCCCGAGCTGGAAAAGCAGCTGGATCTGGCTGCCCAGGCCGAGATGCAAGAGCAGCATCTGCTGAAAAACCGGGTGACCGATGAAGAGATTGCCGATGTGCTGTCGCGCTGGACTGGCATTCCCGTAGCCAAGATGCTGGAAGGGGAAAAGGAAAAACTGCTGCGCATGGAAGACAGCCTGCACGAGCAGGTGATCGGTCAGAACGAGGCGGTGGACGCGGTGGCCAATGCCATTCGCCGTAGCCGGGCCGGGTTGTCGGATCCCAACCGGCCGGTGGGCTCTTTCCTGTTTATGGGGCCTACCGGGGTGGGCAAGACCGAGCTGTGCAAGGCGCTGGCCGACTTTCTGTTTGATAGCCGCGATGCCATGGTGCGCATCGATATGTCGGAATTCATGGAGAAACATTCGGTGTCCCGGCTGGTGGGTGCGCCTCCCGGTTATGTGGGTTATGAGGAAGGCGGTTACCTGACCGAGGCAGTGCGGCGCAAGCCTTATTCGGTGATCCTGCTTGACGAGGTGGAAAAGGCCCACCCGGATGTGTTCAACATTCTGCTGCAGGTGCTGGATGATGGTCGCCTTACCGATGGTCAGGGGCGCACCGTGGACTTTCGCAATACCGTGGTGATCATGACCTCCAACATCGGCTCGGATCTGATCCAGGAGCACAGTGCTTCCAGTGAATACGATCAGATGAAAGCCATGCTGATGGAGGTGCTGGGGCACCAGTTCCGCCCCGAGTTCATCAACCGTATCGACGAAATCGTGGTGTTTCACCCCCTGGCTCAGGAGCAGATCAAGGCCATTGCCCGTATTCAGCTGCAGGGGCTGGTGGAGCGGCTCGAACGCATGGATTATCAGGTGTCCATCAGCGATGCCCTGCTGGAAAAACTGGCCCAGGCCGGCTTCGACCCGTTGTTCGGCGCCCGCCCGCTCAAGCGGGCCATTCAGCAGAAGGTGGAGGATCCCCTGGCCCAGGCCATGCTCTCCGGTCGGGTGGTGCCCGGCAAGGCGCTGAAACTCGACGCCGACGACAACGGACTGATACTGGACCAGTAATCCGGCAGTAAAAAGTGAGGGGTAAGGAGTGAGGAGCTCCTTCTCCTCACCCTTCTCACCTCACTCTTCACTGGTTAGCCCGGGCGCCCATCGGCTCTGGGTTGCGTCAGTATGGGCCAGTAAACCCGGCAGAAAATGCCAAAGGCAATTATCCAGGCCAGGGCGCTGACATCATAGGCCACACCACTCAGTCCGGGGGCCAGCATGGGCAACAGGGTGCGTACCAGACCGGCGGTAATCACCAGCACAAAGGCCACCACCATGGCTTTTTTCAGCTCCAATGGCCGGCCGGAGTGACCCAGCGACACCCGGGCGATCATGCCTAGGATCACGGTGCCCATGGCACCGGCGGTCAGCCAGTGGCTGGCCAGCGACACGGTAATGCCGGCACTCAGCAGTGCCGCGGCCATGGCCAGCAGCCCCAGCGGAATAAACAGATAGCCGGCGTGCAGCACCCACAACAGGGGAATGCCTCGGGTCAGCTTGTTGTTCCAGCGGGAAAGACGAACCAGGTGCGCCACGGCGGCCAGTACCATCACCATAGCGAGCAAGCCATTAAACAGTGTGGTTCTTGGCAAGAGCAGCCAGCCCAGGGTAACCAGCCAGATGGATCCCAACGCCAGTTTTTCAAGGACAGGCATGGGCGTTGGCTTGTCGGTTCCGGTGGCCCGGGCGGTAAAGAAAGGGATCACCCGGCCGCCCATCACGGTGATCAGGGCGGCGATTGCCAGCACTGTGGTGGTAAATACCCGCTCGGCCAGCAGCCAGTTCTGACTGAAGGCGGCATAATAACTGAGGGCGTTGAGCAGGGTCATAAACATCAGCAGGGGTACAAAAAACAGGTTGCGCCACTGCTTTATCTGGATAACCGGGCGTGCCAGAAAACCGGCGACCAGCGGCAGCCAGAGCAGATCCAGCACCATCACCAGGCCGTTCAGCTCACCCCGTAACGGCATCAGCAGACGGGGCAGCAGCCAGAGACCGGACACCAGTGCCAGCGGCCAGCCGCGCACGCCGGGAATGCCGGTCCAGTTCTGTATGGCGGTAAGGACAAATCCCGCGATAATGGCCAGGCCAAAACCAAAAATCATCTCGTGGGCATGCCACCAGACGGGATTGCTGACTCCGGGCAGGACGGGAACACCGTGCAGGGTCAGCAGCCATAGTACCATGGCGGTACAGGAAAGCAGGGCGCCGCCCAGAAAAAACACGCGAAAGCCCAGCCGGAACAGGGGGACGATGCTGTTTTCCTTTTGTGCATCCAGAATTTGCATATGGATTACCTTTAGTTGCATTTCATATGACAATTATAGGGGTGGCGATAAGAGAAACCTGAATCTGGATCAAAAATAGTCAAAAAGATGGTTTTGGTATGTTTTTTATACGAAGTCGCTTTTTTTCATAAAAATATCAAAAAAGCCCTTGCGCAAAATCCGCGGCTCCCTATAATGCGCCCTCACTGACACGGCGGAACACGCCGACGGTCACAAGGGTTGAAAGCGAACGACATAAAGTTCAAATAAACGCTTGACGAACAAAAAGGATTGCGTAGAATACGCAGCCCTGACCCGCGAAAGCGGTCAACGCTCTTTAAGCAGCCTTGAGCTGCAGAGCAACGCTCTTTAAAAATTAGTATCAAGCAAACTGTGTGGGCACTCGCAGACGTTTGAGAAACAAAAAAATATTGTTTTTCAATGATTTGTGAAGTGCACTAGTAATAGCAGCAATTCAGATATTCATTGAGCATCAAATCTTTAATTGAAGAGTTTGATCATGGCTCAGATTGAACGCTGGCGGCAGGCCTAACACATGCAAGTCGAGCGGTAA
>NZ_QAGM01000043.1 GCF_003049725.1 Oceanimonas marisflavi | reverse complement strand
CTCATTTGCTTGGCTGGAGAAGTGTCGGAGGCTGTGGAAGAACTGCGAGCGCAAGCTCAATACGAGCTTGCAGTTCATCCACTTGGCATTTTTGGTTTTGCTATTACGGAGATCGTAAACAGGTTCTGAGAAGTTTTGTCAGCCTGCCGCTGGGTCAACACTCCCTGGGACTGTCTTATACCGAGCGTTCATATTCACAACGCCGGGATGTGAAACTGGCCACTGCCAGCTACAGCCTGCAGCTCGGCGCCGGCAGCCTGAGGCTGTCAGCTCTGCATTTGTTCAACAACAGCCGGGGGACGGAGGTGCAGTTGTCTTACCATCTTCCTCTGGGCGCAGAGCGCACCAGCGCCAGCCTGAGCCTGGGACACTCCGCCGACAGGAAGCAGGGCAGGTTGCAACTACAGCGCAGCCTGCCGGCCGGTAACGGCCTGGGATACCGATTGCAAACAGGGCTGGGGGACGATGACTCACAGCAGGCCAGCCTGGCTTTGCATCACGACAAGGGAGTTCTGGAGCTGGAAACCGCTCGGCAGAATGCGGAGCATGGTTATCGGGCCAGCGCCCGGGGAGGGCTGCTCTGGTTCGACAAACGGCTATTTGCCACCCGCTCTTTGAATGACAGCTTCGCGTTGGTCACGTTACCGGGGCTGAGCCAGGTGATGGTTTATGCCGACAACCGGCCAGTGGCGACTACCAACTCACAGGGTCAGGCTTTGCTGACCGGATTGCGTCCCTACGAGCGTAACCGGATCCGAGTTGAGCATGGAGATATTCCCCTGAATGTGAGCCTTGCCGGGTTGGAGCACACGGTGGTGCCCTATTATCGCAGTGGCGTCAGGGTCGATTTTTCCATGGAAAACGGGCGGGATGCGTTTTTCCATCTGGTTAATGAAGCCGGTGAAACGGTGCCTGCGGGGGCAACCGTCATCATGAGTGATGGCCGTCGTTTTCCGGTCGGGTTTCGTGGAGAGGTGTTCCTGACCAATGTGGCCGAGCAAAACACCCTGCAGGTGCGATGGCGTGATCAAGCCTGCAGGGTAGAGCTGGCGGTGCCGGACAGCACGGAGCCGGTTCTCGATTTGGGGGGCTTCGTTTGTCGAAGCCCGCTACCGGGTAAGGAGATGCGGTAATGACATTCAAACCTTCACTTCTCTACCAACGAATCTGGCGCTTTGTGATATTGCTGTCTGGCCTGGTTTTCTGGGTTACCGGCAGTCATGCCGCTTGTAGTGCCACAGTAGCCGGTGTCAGTTTCGGAAATTACGATGTTTTTACTGCCAGCTCGCTGGACAGTGCCGGCAATATCAGGGTTGATTGTGATCTGCTGACCTGGACCTATTATGTCATCCGTCTTGGCCCGGGCAATGGTAGCTATGTCGAGCGGCAGATGCAGCATGGGAGCCATGTGCTGGCTTACAACCTCTATACCAACAGCAGTCGCAGCCAAGTCTGGGGAGATGGCAATGGTGGCACCGCAAGCGTCAATGGCAGGAGCCTGCTGGGGAGCCCGGGCAGTTTTCCTGTCTATGGCCGCATTCCGGCAGGACAGAATACTGTGGTGGGACATTACACTGACACTTTGGTAGTGACGGTGGAATATTGATAGAGGGGCGGCCCGGCCGCCCCGTAACGATCAGGCCAGCTCGTCGTCGCCGACCCGCACCACCAGCTTGCCGAAGTTCTCTCCCTGCAGCAGGCCGATAAAGGCCTGAGGGGCCTGTTCCAGCCCGTCCACCAGCTGTTCGCGGTAGTGAATTTTGCCTTCCCGCAGCCACTGGCTCATGTCGGTGACAAACTCATCGTAACGGTGGGCATAGTCATCAAAGATGATAAAGCCCTTGACCGTCAGGCGCTTGATCAGAATGGTGGCCATCAGCTGATTCAGGCGATCCGGCCCCTCCGGCAGAGCGGTGGCATTATATTGCGAGATAAGGCCACACACCGGAATGCGGGCATGGGTGTTGAGCAGGGGCAGCACCGCATCCAGCACTTTGCCACCCACGTTTTCGTAGTAGATATCGATGCCATCGGGGCAGGCGCTGGCCAGCCGCTCGGCAAAGTCATCGGCCTTGTGGTCGAGGCAGGCGTCCACGCCCAGGGTGTTCAGCGCATAACGGCATTTCTCCTCGCCGCCGGCCACGGCCACCACCCGGCAGCCCTTGAGCTTGCCGATTTGCGCCACCATGGCGCCCACGGCACCGGTGGCGGCGGCCACCACCAGGGTTTCTCCGGCCTGCGGCTTGCCGATATCCAGCAGCCCCATATAGGCGGTAAAGCCGGGCATGCCGAGCACCCCCAGCGCCCAGGACGGCGACATCTGTTCCGGCTCCAGCTTGATCAGCCTTTCACCGTCGGACAGGGCATAGTCCTGCCAGCCGCTGTAGCTCAGCACCCAGTCGCCGGGCTGATAATCCGGGTGCCGGCTGATCTGTACCCGGCTGACGGTGCCGCCGACCATGGGGTCACCCAGAGCCACCGGCGCGGCGTAGGATTTGGCGTCATTCATACGGCCCCGCATATAGGGGTCCAGACTCAGATAAACGGTGCGCAGCAGCAACTGGCCCTGCGCCGGCTCGGGAATGGCCGTTTGCTGCAGGGTAAAGTTGGCGGCGGTGGGCGCACCCACCGGCCGCGAGGCCAGGGTGAGCTGACGGTTGTGCATGGTGGTTTGTGTCATGGTGTGCTCCTTGTGTGATGGCGGAATATTACAGGCTGGCCAGCAGTACACGGCGGCACAGCGCGGGGGTTACGTCGTCGTGCTCACCCAGTGCCACCATGCCGTGCTTTTCCAGGCTGGCGATAATGCCGTCGATATGCTCGGTGCCCAGGCCGTAGTCGCCGAGCCGGGTTTTCACGCCCACCGACTCAAAGAAATCGCGGGTGCACTCTATGGCGGCTTCGGCCTTGTGGTCGTCACTGCCCTGGTGAATATTCCATACCCGCTCGGCGTACTGCACCAGCTTGCCGAGCTTGCTGGCCTTGCGCTGGCGCAGCATTTCCGGCAGCACCACCGCCAGGGTCTGGGCGTGATCCAGGTGGTGAAGGGCGGTCAGCTCATGGCCCAGCATATGGGTGGCCCAGTCCTGGGGCACGCCGGCACCAATCAGGCCGTTGAGCGCCAGGGTGGCGGTCCACATCAGGCTGGCGCGGGTCTGGTAGTCTTGCGGCTCGGCCAGGGCTTTGGGACCGATCTCGATCAGGGTTTGCAGCAGGCCTTCGGCAAAACGGTCCTGCACCGGGGCCTGGGCCGGATAGGTCAGGTATTGCTCCATTACATGCACAAAGGCGTCGACCACGCCGTTGGCCACCTGACGGGCTGGCAGGGTATAGGTCTTGACCGGATCCAGCACCGAAAAGCGCGGATATACCCGCTCGCTCTTAAAGGGCAGTTTGGCCTGCAGCAACTTGCGGGTGATCACCGAGCCCTGGTTCATTTCGGAACCGGTGGCCGGCAGGGTCAGCACGGTGCCAAAGGACAGCGCCTTTTCTATGTTTTGCCCCATGCTGAGCAGGATCTCCCAAGGATCGCCTTCAAACAGAGCAGCAGCGGCCACGAATTTGGTGCCGTCGATCACGGATCCGCCACCAACGGCCAGCAGAAAGTCGATGTTATTGCGGCGCACCAGGTCTACCGCCTCCATCAGGGTTTCAAAGCTGGGATTGGGTTCAATGCCGCCGAACAGCTGCACCTTGCGCTGGCCCAGCGCCGCGGTGACCTCGTCTAGGGTACCGGTGCGGCGGGCGCTTTCGCCACCATAGAGCACCAGCACGTGAGCACTGGCCGGTACCAGCTGATCAAGGCTGGCAATTTTGCCGGCACCAAACTCGATTCGGGTGGGGTTGTAAAAGCTGAAATCCTGCATGAGTTCCTCTTGTGCTGTGACTATACAAGTTGTTAAGTAGACCGGTCGTCTAGTTTTCAGGGCTGAAAAAACCCGCGTTGTGGCGGGTCTGTTCAGCCAGCAGTCAGGGCTGCATCAGCCACTGGCGGGTCATGGCCATGGCCTGATCCATGTGCTGTGCGTCCCGGTGCAGCTTGGTCAGCAGGCTGGCGCCCAGCCACAGCTGATACAGGCTGGTGGCCAGCAGTGCCGGCTTTGTTGCGGCCGGCAGCGAGCCATCGGCCACGCCGGCGGTAATGCAGTCCTGAATGCGGCCAATCACCTTGTCGGTGCCGGCTTTCAGGGTCAGGCGCATGGCCTCGGACAGATCGGCCACCTCGGCGCTGAGCTTGACCACCAGGCAGTCACTGCGCCCCTGAGGGCTGCAGTAACGCCGTTGCCACTCATTCCAGTAGCTCATCAGCCGCTCGCGGCCGCTCAGCGCTGGTTGAGCGAACAGGGCGTCCAGCTCGGTCAGATACTGGCTGAAGTAGTCCTCCAGCATGGCCTGGCCAAACTGCTCCTTGGATTTGAAGTAGTGATAAAAGGAGCCCTTGGGCACACCTGCCTGCTGCAGCAGGGTGCTGAGCCCGACCGAGCTGAAGCCCCGGGCGGCGAGAATGTCGCGGCCGGTATCAAGCAGATGCTGACGGGTGTCTTGATGTTTTGTACTCATGGTGTGCATCCTACATTCAACTAGACCGGTCGTCTAGTGTTCATTGTTATCTCTTGGTATTGTTATTTTTGCAGCACCCGTACTTTTACTGACTCTGGCAGCTCGCGAAAGCGCTGCCCCAAGGTCAGCTCCAGCCGGCGCAGGTCACGCTCCAGTTTTGCCCGCTCGGCGTTATCGTCGGTGACCGTCAGCAGATCCTGCAGCCGCAGATATTCCTTGCGGGCCTCCAGCTCGGGTGGCAGATAGCCGGCATTTTTCAGCAGCCGGTAGCCGGCGCGCAGGTGCTCGGGCACCAGACTGTCGTCCTCCAGTTGCTGGGGCTTGCCCGCACCGGGTAAATTCTCGAACTGACCTTCCTTGTGCGCCTGGCTGATAGCCTGCTCGGCCAGCTGATCGATAAGCCACATGGTTGTCTTCCGGCGGGTTACTTCCCGATACAGAAAGTGAAGTTTTCTTTAATATCATATAGATGCTGACTTCTCGGGGACCTTCCGGGGGAAATTGAAGTCAGACACCGATTTGAGAAGTAGATCACAGATACGCATGGTGATGCCGGCTTCGTTTGCAATCGCTTTCCGCCGATATGCTCGGTTGCTTACTCTTTGCCAGTCGTTAGCCGGGAGGATCTGGCTTTTACTTCCCCCAGTATGGAGTCACGGATGTGGTTGGGGAAGTCGTTTGGCAACTGGTTACTGACCTTGTCGATGGCAGTATCAACCAAGCTTGCTACCTCCGCCAGAATGGTCGCCATCGCCTCCTGAGAAAAGCCTACTGCTTTGGCTGTCTGGAAGAAGTGCCTTGGAAAGATTTGCTCAATGCCGTACTTCCTGCCTTTCGTACCTTTGAGGCCCATGGCCAGTTTGGCATCGCGTGGATGAAGACCTCTGCCACCAAACACCGGGTACATGGAAAGAATGTCGTAGAAAGGGGTCAGGCGAAAGCGGCCATCGGGTTCAATGAACACGGAAAAGTTCTTGGCATGGCCATCTGTTGCGGCCAGCAGCCAAAACAATACCTGTGCTTTCATGAACCGAGAGCGGTCTTGCTCGGCATTGGCCGAGCCCAGCAGGTAGGACATGATCTCTGTAATGCCTGGTCCACCGTGGTTCTCGTACTTCTGTGCCGATGGGACGTTCAGAACCTGGCAAAAGTCCTCCTGCGGCAAACGCATAAGCCAGCTGCCATCAGATGCATATTTACGGTCAAAACGCTCTATGGCCAACGCCTTGATGGTGCCCACCTGCATCATGAAGCAGTTGGGCACCGGCAATCCAAACTCTCGTGCCATCAAGGTACAGAGAAATTCATTTTCGACACTGTCTGACAGGTCAATGGAGTATGAGTGGCTTTCTTTGCCGATAGGCAGTTTGATGATATGGGTCGTTGGTGTGGCATTACGGGGCTGGCACCACCTATCTCCCAAGAGCAGTAATGCGGTTTTCTCCTGGGCACCGGCGATGGAAATCCGAAAGTCCTCTGCTTCCTCGATCATCCCCAGAGGAGCACCAGCCTGATAGCCAGTCAGCACCTTCTCCAGCTCCCCGTCAGACAAAACCTTGTATTCCATTTTTCGAATATCGCCGGGGGGAATGCCCTGTGGCAACAGTTGCAGGGCACCCACAGTGTCGGCCCCGACTTTGGACAGCAAATCAAAAGGTTGGGTTGATTTTGCGTTATATCTGGCAAGTATCCGGTTCCTGACGTCAGGCGTATCAGGTAACAGGTTGTCAAAGAAGTTGTATGCTTCATTGCCTTGATACGCCTGATGACGCAGTGGCATGGAAAGTGATATCGGACGGCTTCCAGGCAAGCGTAGCCAGGCCTCGTCGTATTTGAAATGATGGGCACCTGAGCCGGTTCGGGCGAAAATGCCCACCCGGTAACCGTTCATGTAGACATCCAGCGCTGCCATTACCACTCCTCCTTCCAGCCTGCTGCTCCATCGCTATCTGAGTCTGTTCCAGTGGTATTTCGTGGCTGAACCGTCAGTTCCAGCTCTAATGCCGACAGGATTTTGAAGAAGGTCTCCAGTTTGGTGGTGTCCGGGTGCAGTTCAAAGTTGGAAACCGTGTCCTGCCGGATCCCCACCTTGCCGGCCACCTTACCCTGTGAAAGCCTCTGGGTGAGTCTGACATCTTTCATGTAAGCGCTGAGCTGATGGGCACTAGTGATTTTCATGGCTGGGCTACCTGAGAGAGTTGATACTTCTACATTACACGCTGTGGCAGGTATATCAAAGTTTACACCTTATAGCGGGTAAAGCTAATATTACACGCTAAAGCAGTTAATGCCCCCAGTACCTGTTCCAGCGAGTGAGCTAGATCAGGGTTATCTGTTCTGTGCAGATAAACTGATACTCTTTTTAACGCTTGTGGGACATCCGCAGCAGTCTGGAAAGGGTGGTATCGAGGGCATAGGCCTCAAAGCTTTACTCAGGATCTCGTTAACCTAGGGGGCGTTCTCAATCATGCCAACCATATCACTGTTGATACGAGGTGGAGCATGGCAGTGTAGTGTTTCGCGACACGTTCATATCGTGTCGCGACACGACGGTAATGCTTGAACTTCTGGAAAGCGCGTTCAACCAAATTACGCTCTTTATACAGTGCCTTATCGTAATCCCGAGGGCTGATCCGGTTCTTCCTTGGTGGGATCACCGGATTGGCTCCACTG
>NZ_QAGM01000042.1 GCF_003049725.1 Oceanimonas marisflavi | reverse complement strand
GCGCTTACTGGCCTGTTCCAATAACGGTCTGACGGCTTCAAATTGTGCTCGCGTAATGTCGCTGGGGTATGTTTTTCGTTTCATCCGTCCAGTATCGGCTATTGGCGAAAGATTTCAAACAGGTTCTTATGCACAAGGCGACGATACCGCCAGTCTGTATTGTAATCAGTGGCTGGCAGACTCCCGCAAGAAAGCGCTGTTGGCCTCGGTGGGAGTGGGCACTATCGATCAGGCATTAATGGCGGTGCTGCCACGCAAGCATCAGCCGCTACGACTGATAGGCCTGCATCGGAAAGTGCTGATTTTTGATGAGGTGCATGCGGCCGACGCCTTCATGTTTGAATTGCTGGATGATCTGTTACAGGTTCATCTGCGCCAGGGGGGCAGCGTTATTTTGCTGACTGCGACGTTGGCACAGCAACAACGGGAACGATTGTGCCGGATCTGGCAACAGGCTGGGGGGATTGCTCCTTTGCAGTTGCCGAAAAAAGATGATTTTCCCCTGGCAACACATATTAGCTTTGAGCAAGGGCTTACAGAAACACCGGTTGCCAGCAGGAAGTCAGTTAGCCGGGAGCTGAATGTTGCGTTTGTGCATAGCGAACAAGCCTGTGTCGAAAAAATCCTGCATGCTCACAAAAATGACCAGTGTGTGGTGTGGATTCGCAACTCGGTGGACGATGCCATTCGTGCCTATCAAATGCTCGCTGAGCAACTTGGGTCTGATGAAACGCTGACACTGTTTCACAGCCGCTTTGCCTTGAAAGATCGCAAGACAATAGAAAACAGGGTGCTGGCTATCTTCGGCAAGCAGGGCGGCAAGGATGACAGGCAGGGTCAAATCCTGATCTCCACCCAGGTGTTTCAGGAAAGCCTTGATGCAGATGCCGACCTGATGATCTCCGATCTCTGCCCTATTGATGATCTCATTCAGCGTGCTGGCCGGCTCCACCGTCACATTCGGGACAAATGGGGTAACCGCTCAGATAAAACGCAGGATGAGCGTTCATCTCCTCTTTTGCTGGTTCATGCTCCCGAGTGGCAGGAGCAACCCAATGCTGACTGGCTGCTCAATCATTTACCCAATACCGAACACGTTTACCGCTCTCCCAGCAGGCTGTGGTTGGGCATGCAGATATTGCGCAAGCAGGGTGCGATCCGCATGCCGGGTGAGGCAAGAAAACTGATCGAAGCGGTTTATGACAAAACTGCGTTTGAGCGTATGCCACCAGCGCTGCAGGAAAAGGAAGATCAGTATTTTGGTGAAGTCCGTGGTCAGGCCGCCCGGGCCAAGAGTCAGTTAATTGAGTGGGGCAAGGGTTACAACCAGAGCAGCGCCAAGGCCTGGCACGACGATAACATTGAGATCAGCACGCGTTTTTCGGACAGGGAAACCATTCAGGTGCTGGTGTTCAGGCTTGATTCTCATGGCCGGCTCCAGTTGTGGGCAGAAGGCGAGCCTTATGCCTTGCAGAACAGTGTGGTGAAGCTTGCCAAGCATCGCTTCGCCGACAAACTGGCAGCCTTGCCCGGCGAGTTTGTCGCAGACTTTGAAAAACTTACACAGCGCTATCCCCAGGCAAAGTTTCTGCAGCCTTGGCTACCTGATAGTGATCAAGGCTTTGGATACTGCGCTCAGCTGGGAGTGGTAGAGAAGAAGTAAATCCCCGCCGAAGCGGGGAACTTTATTGCTATACAAGGCTAGCCCCATTTCAAACGGGTTCATCTCCGATGCGCCGGAGAACAGTGAAAGAGTACGTGAAATAAGATGCGATATCTAGAATCTCAAAGTGGCCTGAGGCTGGCTGGAAGCCAAGATGTCCAGGTGGATAATTTAGTTGGTATTTAATTTTTTAGCACCATTGCAAACCTTATGTTTATTGTCTAGTCTGTTTTTTGTACTTTCTAATTCGGGGAGTTAAAGGATGAACCTGCTTACCTCTCGTTGGCTTAGCTACCGCCTCAGGGATGGTAGTGAGCAGCAGTTACCGCTCACCGCCATTGCCCATCCGGATGTGGTGGACTTTGCACTGCCAAGAGCCGACTTTCATGGTGCTGCATATCAGTTTGCCATTGGTTTGTTGCAAACGGTGATGGCCCCGCAGGATAAATATGATTGGCACGAACAGTATCTGACGCCGCCCGATGAGGCCAAGCTGGCAGCCGCGTTTGCCAAGGTAGATCATGCTTTTGATCTGGACGGAGACGGACCACGCTTTATGCAGGATTTGGATCCGCTGGATGCCGCCAGTCCTGTTCCGGTTTCCGGCCTCTTGATTGAAGCGCCGGGCGGCAACACCCTGAAGCTGAATACCGATCATTTCATTAAACGTGGCATTGCGGAAACGCTGTCGCCGGAAATGGCGGCACTGGCGCTGTTTACCCTGCAAATCAATGCGCCATCGGGTGGCCAGGGACACAGAACCGGCCTGCGAGGAGGCGGCCCGCTGACCACCCTGGTGCTGCCCCATGAAGAAGACGCCAGCCTGTGGCAAAAGCTATGGTTGAATGTTCAGAGCCGGGAGTTCTGGGCGTATAAAGACCCCGATTATCACAGTGCAGAGCTGTTCCCCTGGCTGGGGGAAACCCGCATCAGCAAAAACAAGGGCAGTGACATCTATGCACACGATGTGCATCCGCTTGCCATATTTTGGGCCATGCCGCGGCGAATCCGGTTGTTGTTTGAACAGCAGGAAGGCGCTTGCCAATTGAGTCTTAAAGCGTGCTCCACTGTTTGCCGGCAATACCGTACCAGCAATTACGGCAATAACTATATAGGCACCTGGCTACATCCGCTGACTCATTACCGTTCCAACCCCAAAAAGCCGAATGAGGATTACCTATCCACCAAAGGGCAATCCGGCGGAATTCAGTATAAGCAATGGCACAGCCTCAGCTTTGTGGATACGGCGGAAGGCAGTCATCCAGCCCAGGTGGTACAGGACTTTCTTCTTCACAAGTCTGAATATTTCGATTTTGACTGGGGAGAAGCCCCCAGATTGTGGGCCTTTGGATTCGATATGGACAATATGAAGGCCAGAGGCTGGTACAACAGTGAATTTCCGCTGATTCGGCTGGATCCCGAGATCAGGGATGAGTTGCTCCATGAGATCAAGGCCATGCAAACCCTGGCGCAAGAAGTGCTGTGGCACTGCCGGACTCAGATCAAGGCAGCCTGGTTTGATAAACCGGTCGATGCCAAGGGGGATACCAGCCATATCGACTTACAGTTCTGGCAGCGAACACAGAATGACTTTTTCCAGATGGTGGCAGCGCTGCTGAATGCACCGGATGGCCGGTTAACACCGGAAGCTGCCGCGCGCTGGCTGTGGGCATTGTCCCGTCATGCCAAAACATTGTTTGACGATTTGGCACTGTCCAATCTGTATCCCGACCGGGAAATGTATAAAAAAATCCGTGCGCGCCGTCAGCTCACTGGCTGGTTGGCAGGCAGCAAACGTATTCGGCAATTCAGTCAGGATTACCGACTCGATACCTTAACCGAGGAGCTGGCGTGATGACAGACACAGAGCAAGCCGTAACACCCAAAGCACTCTTTGCCGGCGAGGGCGCATTAATGCGCTGGTGGCAAGCCATGATGCTGACCGAGCAGGAACTCAAAGCATTGAATATTCGGCCCGCACCCACGGTTTATCGTGCCGAGTTGAAACGGGCAGGGACACCGGAAGCAGCCTTGATGACTCAAGGGTTCAGAGCCTTGTGGCTGGCGCTGCCGGATTCGGCCCGGAAGCGCAAACCTTGGAGCATGCTTGCATGGGCTGCTCTGGCGGGCGTGCTGAGTCATGTAAAGCAGCAGGATGACAGCAGAAGTTTTGCGGCGTCACTGGGCAAAATTAATCCCGATATCGACAAACCCAAAGTCAGTGAATTGCGCTTTCAGCAACTGCAGGGGGCGAGAACCCCAGAGGATTTTTACCGTCGCCTGCACCGGTTGATTAAGCAGGTAAACGGTAAAACCCATGTGGCTTCTCTGGCCAGAGGAATACTCGACTGGTTTGATGAACATCATGGCCAGCAGGCACTGCGGCCCGATAAGAAAATCGCCGTACGCTGGGCAATGGATTACTACCAGGCCGCCGAGTCGGCACTGGCAAAAAACAAGAATTAAACAAGGAGATTATGATGAGCAAATTTATTCAAGTGCACCTGCTGACTTCCTATGCCCCTTCAAACCTGAACCGTGACGATCTGGGCCGGCCAAAAACTGCCCGCATGGGCGGAACGGAGCGTTTACGAGTCAGCTCACAGAGCCTGAAGCGTCATTGGCGTACTTCCGATGTGTTTGAGCAAACCTTGGGTCAGCATATTGGTACCCGTACCAAACGGCTGGGTGTGGAAGTATTTAATCAGTTGTGTGAGCTGGGCGTGTCTGAGAAACAGGCTAAAACCTGGGCAATCGCCATTGCTGGTGTGTTTGGTAAAGGCAAAAAAGACAGTCTGGAAATTGAACAGCTTGCCCATATCAGCCCGGAAGAGCTGGCAGCGGTAGACGCCTTGGTGAAGACCCTGGCTGCAGAAAACCGCGCGCCGGAAAAAGAAGATCTTGCCTTGTTGCGCCGGAATGCCGCAGCAGCGGATATTGCCATGTTTGGTCGAATGCTGGCGTCTTCCCCTGAATTTAATTGTGAGGCTGCCTGTCAGGTTGCCCATGCCATCAGTGTGCATGGCATTGCAGTTGAAGAAGATTATTTTACCGCTGTGGATGACCTTAACCGGGGCGACTCGGATCTTGGCGCGGCGCATATTGGTGAAGCGGCCTTTTCTGCTGCCTTGTTTTACAGCTACATCTGCATCGACAAAGAGTTGCTCGTCAGTAATCTGGGCGGTGATATTGAACTTGCCAATAAAGCTATTACAGCGCTGGTAGAAGCTGCGGTGAAAGTGTCCCCAAAAGGTAAGCAGAACAGTTTTGCTTCCCGAGCTTATGCCTCTTATGTGCTGGCCGAAAAAGGTAGCCAGCAGCCTCGTTCACTGTCGGTCGCCTTTCTGAAACCTATTATCGGTGAAAACCAGGCCGAAGACGCGGTACAGGCACTGCAACGGCAGGTTGAAAATTTTGACAAGGTGTATGGAGCCTGTGCCGATGACCGTTACTCCGTAAATGCCCTGGAAGGTGAGGGCAGCTTTGAGCAGTTAAAAGCATTTGCCGCAGATTAAGGAGGCATTATGCAATATCTGGTTTTTCGGCTTTACGGTCCCATGGCCAGCTGGGGAGAAGCAGCAGTGGGCGGAGACAGGCCTTCGGGCCTGACTCCCAGTCGCTCTGCAGTACTCGGGCTGCTTGGTGCCGCGCTGGGTATTAAACGGGATGATATCAGCCGGCTTGATGCGCTGCGGACTGCGGTGGGTATTGCCGTTAAGGCTTATTCCTGCGGCAGCCTGATGCGGGACTATCATACCGCTCAGGTACCTTCACAGGACAAGAAACGCATATTTTACAGCCGGAAAGATGAGCTGAGTGTCGAGAAAGAGAAGCTGAATACTGTTTTGTCCAGCCGTGATTATCGCAGTGATGGTTACTGGGTGGTTGCGGTATGGCAGTTGCAACAAGAAAGTGAATTTACTCTGGAGGTGTTGAAAGCAGCATTAACAAAACCGATGTTTACTCCCTACTTGGGGCGAAAGGCATGTCCGCTGGCTGTTCCGGTTACTCCTCAATTAGTGGAAGCTGAGTTAAAAGAAGCGCTCGATACGTCATTCCCGCCGATTTTATTCAGCCATGAGCAGGACCGGCGCTGGCTTGGCCTGGGTAACACCGTCACTTATCTGTGGCAGGGAACGGCCGATGACTTGGGTGAATATGAAGGTGTGCAGAGCAGTCAAGTATGGGATGAGCCGATAAGCAGAGAGCCTTGGCAGTTTTCGGCACGGCAGGTGCATCAGCTGACTCTGGTGGAGGAATAACATGTATTTATCCCGCGTAACTTTGGCTGATGCACCATCGGCCAGAGCCGAGTTGATTAAATCCATGCACAAAGGGGTGTATGGCTATCACCAGTTGCTGTGGCGGCTTTTCACTCAGCAAAGTGAGCGCAGCTTTTTATTTCGTCACGAGCAGAGTGATGGTCGTCTGGTACCTCAGGGAGAGCCTGTTTTTTATGTGCTTTCCCGCGAGCAGCCTGATAATGCCGAGCAGCTGTTTCAGGTGGAAAGCAGGCCATTTTTACCTCAGCTTAAGTCAGGAGATCAACTTGGCTTTCAACTCAGGGTAAACCCAACGGTGTGCCGTAACGGAAAACGGCATGATGTTTTGATGGATGCCCAGCAGAAATGGCTGTATCAGGAAGCACAGTCGCTGGAGTTGTCCATTGAGGGTACCAAAAAAAATCTGAAGCACCGGTTGCTGGATATGGCGACAGATGAAGATATTCAGCGCTGGAATACAGTGATTGAAAACGGTCGCTATTGTGACGAGCTGGAAGCAAGATTGGGCAGAAGCTCAGCGCTTGAACTGGCATTAAAAACCATATCCGAGCGGGCTTTACTGACCTGGTGGCAACAGCGTAGTCAACAAATTGGTATTCAGTGCTCTGATGATGCCGTGCAAGCCGATGGATATTTTCAGCACCATATCAAGGGCAAAGGTACTGGTGCCATGTTCAGCTCAATTAACCTCAGCGGTTCTCTTACCGTTGATAAACCGGAAACCTTTATTGAGAGTCTTGTGAGGGGAGTCGGAAGATCCAAGGCCTTTGGTTGTGGCCTGATGTTAATTCGAAGGATTTGATTCGCGGCACTTTTAGGGAGTTGATGCATGGCTTTTATTCCCCTCAAACCGATACCGCTTAAAAACAGGGCTTCAATGATCTTTCTGCAATATGGACAGATCGATGTGATTGACGGTGCCTTTGTGCTGATTGATAAAAGTGGTGTGCGCACTCACATTCCCGTGGGCTCGGTGGCCTGCATTATGCTGGAGCCCGGCACCCGGGTTTCTCATGCGGCCGCCAAGCTGGCGGCCACGGTTGGAACTTTGCTGGTGTGGGTTGGCGAAGCAGGCGTACGTCTTTATGCCTCCGGGCAGCCAGGTGGAGCCCGCTCCGATAAGCTGTTGTATCAGGCCAGGCTGGCCCTGGAGGAAGATCTTCGTCTTAAAGTCGTGCGTAAAATGTTTGAGTTGCGCTTTGGTGAAGAAGCTCCCAGCCGCCGCTCAGTAGATCAGCTCAGGGGTATTGAGGGCAGTCGGGTGCGGGCTACTTACGCCATGCTGGCAAAACAGTACGGCGTAAAGTGGAACGGTCGCCGTTATGATCCGAAAGACTGGTCTAAAGGTGATAAGGTCAATCAGTGCATCAGTGCTGCCACTTCCTGCCTGTATCAGGGTGAACGCATGAGCGCTTAGTTTTCAATCAATTTTGAAATTCCTGCTTTTAGCACCTTTTCAAGATGGTCGGTTTTCATCCAGCACCTTCTTTGTTTGCCAACAATACTCAATTTGGTGGGCT
>NZ_QAGM01000041.1 GCF_003049725.1 Oceanimonas marisflavi | reverse complement strand
GGGTACAAACCGCCGTTCCGGCACATCCGCATGGCGAGCTGGCGAAATGCGCGAAGCCCATTAGCCAGTTATGCGATGCCAAACCGCTGGTTCCAGGAACTGGGTCTGGTTAATCTTGAAGAGGTCAAGACAGGGTATGTGTTCAGCCCACAGGCTGAATAAAAGTAGGCATGAGCCGTATACGAGGTCCGTACGTACGGTTCTGTGAGAGGGATGAGGCGGTAACGCCTCACCCTACTCGATATGAGTGAATCATCAACGTATCAACGACTCCAGAAACCGCAGGCTGCGTATGCCGTACCAGCACAGGGGTTCGCCGTCGACAAGCACGGCGTCCAGCTGCAGCTCGTCCTTTACCTTCGCCAGTTTGCCGGCAAAGGGATAGGGCTCGCTGGCACAGAGCAGCACGGGATTGTGTTGCGCCAGCCAGGCCTGATCCACTTCCGGATAACGATCACCCGGCGTGAGCAGGTTATGGCCCAGATGGGCAAACAGGGAATGAATAAAGGTGTCCCTGCCCACCGTCATCCAGGGTTTGCGCCAGATCAGATACACCCAGGGGCGATCCTCATTCAGCACGGCAGATTCACCGGCATCGGGCAGCAAGGGCAGATCCCCGATTGAGCAATTGAGGGGGGTGGCCAGCGCCCTCCGGTAACGCTCGGCCATATGCCACAGAGCGTCACAGTCCAGCGCCCGGGCCAGCTGCTCCAGCGCCGCCGGCATGCCCTGCACCGAGGTGACATCCGTCGCCACCCAGGGGTAAGGACAGCCGTCGGCCATGGCTTGGGTGTTTTCTTCCCTGTCGAACACCACCATGTCCGGCGCCAGCGCCGCCACTCTTTCCCAGTTCACGTCCTTGGTGCCCCCCACCACGGGAATGGCCTCAACCTGCCCGGCGGGGTGCACACAGTAGCGGGTGCGCCCCACTACCGTGACCCCGGCTTCAAGCAGGGTTTCGGTCCAGGACGGCACCAGGCACACCACTCTCATGCTGCGCCATTCTCAGACTGGCCGAAATAGGCGGCAAGAAAATCATCAAAGCTGACGGCATCCGACTCTTCCAGCTTGCGCTGGCGGGCCTGGGAACGGGCACCTTCCTCGTCGAAGTAGTTATCATCCCAGTACCGGGGACGAGCCTTGGCAAAGTGCTCATTGTAGCGGCGGGACAGCGCCAGCCCGAATGGCAGAATATCGGTGTTGCACTGCTTCAGCTCACTCAGCACTCTGGCCGACAGGGTCTCTTCAGGATTGCGCATGGCCGCCAGCTGCAGCTCGTGAGCCTTGCGGTAACACCCCCGGCCACAGCAGGCATCGAGCAGCGCAGCCACCTCAGCCAGCTCGGCAAAATACTGCTCACCCAGCTCCGCCAGCGGCATGGACTCACCACCAAAGACTTCCAGCATCAGACCCGGCTTGCGTCCTTCCATCACCACCTTGTTGAAATTGCGCCGGTTAAGGGCAATTTCGTCTTCTTCCAGCGGCGCCGACGGGGTCAGCAGGCACCACAGCAGAAAGGTATCGAGAAAACGGATCTGCCCGGGCTCTATCCCCACCGGCGAGAAGGGATTCACATCCACCGAGCGCACTTCAATGTATTCCACGCCTCTGGTGTCCAGCGCCTCGGAAGGCTTTTCACCGCTTTCGGCGGTGCGCTTGGGACGAATGGGCGCATACAGCTCGTTTTCGATCTGCAGCACATTGTCGTTGAGCTGACGGTATTCGCCGTCCACCTTGACGCCGATGCGGGCAAACTCGGGGGCATGGGTGCCAATGGCCCGGCGCAGGCTGCTCACGTATTCATCCAGGCTGTTCAGGGAAATATTGAGCCCGGCCTGGGCATTGTTGGTGTAGCCCAGATCCGACATGCGCAACGAGGTGGCATAAGGCAGGTAAAGCGTGCCCTTGCCAAGGCGCTCAAAGGGCAGCTTGTGCTCTCGTCCCTGCAAAAAGGAGCCGCACAGGGCGGGAGAGGCGCCGAACAGGTAAGGGATCAGCCAGCCAAAGCGATAGAAATTACGTATCAGTCCCAGATAGGCATCGGACACAAAGTCCTGCAGATAGCGGCCGTTGCCTTCCAGCTCGTGCCACTCCACCCAGAAACTGTCGGGCATGGAGAAGTTGAAATGCACACCCGAGATCACCTGCATGCTGCTGCCGTAGCGATGGTGCAGGCCCTGGCGATACAGGGTTTTCATGCGGCCCACATTGGAGCTGCCATATTGCGCCAGAGGAATATGCTCATGCTCTTTCAGCAGGCAGGGCATGCTCAGGGGCCAGAGTTGCTCACCGTCCAGGTGACGCACCGTATAACGGTGAATATCATTGAGCTGGGCCAGCAGGGTTTCCACCGAGTCGGATACCGGCGTAATAAACTCCATCAGGGATTCGGAAAAATCGGTGGTGATATGAGCGTGGCTCAGGGCCGAGCCCAATACCCGAGGGTGCGGGGTTTGTGCCAGCTGGCCGGCGGGGGTAATGCGCAGGCTTTCGCGTTCAATGCCACGCCGAATACCCTTGATGGCCGGCAGTTTGTCGGAACGCTGAAACGCCCGCAGACGATGATGCAGGGAAGCTGTGGTGTTGGTCATTATCATTCGCTCAGTGGCGCGGCGCCATGGCGGCGCCGCGGGAGGCCGGGCCTCGTCATTCAATAGTCAAATCGTGCATGGGAAGATTGAGTTGTGCCAGCGATTTTTCAAGTTTTGTCTTGTCACCGGCCACCACAATGACCATTTTTGCGGGATCAAGCCACTTTTTGGCCTGTTCGGTCAGGGCGTCGGCATCCACCTCAGACACAATTTTCTGTTGTTGCGACAGATAGTCGGGAGAAAGCTCCAGCATGGCCAGATTCAGCAGAAAGCCCGCCTTCTTGCCGAGGGTTTCATAGCTCAGGGCGTCCTGCTGGGAATAGCTGCTCTTGAGGTAAGCCAGCTCTTCCGGCGTGGGGCCTTCGGCCGCAAAGCGGTTCATTTCCTTCAGAATCTCGTCAATGGCGCCGTCGGTGGCATCGCCGCGCACATCCCCCCCCACCACAAACACACCGGCATCCCGGTTGCCGCTGAAGTAGGAATAGGCACCATAGGTGTAGCCCTTGTCTTCACGCAGATTCTGATTGATGCGGCTGTTGAAGTTGCCCCCCAGGTTGTAGTTCATCAGCTGGCCGTAAAAATAGGGACCGGTGGCGTCCACCGGCAGAGCGCGCCGGCCCACCCGCAGCACCGACTGCACCGCCCCGGGCATATCAATCACATAAATGCCGGGCCCGGCAGGCTGCTCGGGCACCTTGACCGCGGGCAGCTCGGGGGCCTTGCCCTGCCACCGGGAAAGAAAGGCAAAGTCCTGTTTGGCCTGCTCAGGCGTCAGATCTCCGGCAATCAGCACATGACCGTTTTTGGGATTGTAATAGCGTTGATAAAACGCCTTTACCTGTTCAATGGTCAGGTTCTTGACCGTTTCCGGCAGACCATCGTCGGGCATCCCCAGGCGGCTGTCGCCATACATCAGCCGGTTAAAGCCCTGGCGCGCCAGCCAGGACGGCTGATTGCGGCTCTGGGCCATGGACTCCAGCAGCCGTGACTTGACCTTGTCCAGATCCGCCTGTCGCAGACCCGGATGAAACAACAGCTCTTCCACCAGCTCAAGAGTCTGGGGCAGGGTCTCGGTCAGGCTGGTCACCTCAATCAGGTTGGTATAGAAACCGTTGCGCACGGTAATACTGGCACCCAGCCGCTCCAGCGCCTCGCTGAAGTCACCGTTGCTGAGCCGCTCTGTGCCCTGGTTCATCATGGCGGCGGTAAGCGCGGCCAGGCCTTCTTCACCCTCCGCCTCGGCCCGCTGCCCGCCGGGCAGCGCCAAGATCACCGATACCGCCGGAATTTCATCATTCACCGTGCCCAGCAGCTGAATATTGTCGCCCAGGGTCTCCCGCCACAGCGGCGGCACCGAAATGGCGACCGGCTCGCCGGCCCCGGGCATTTTGCTGCGATCAAAATCATCCTTCACGGTGCGCAGGGGCAGTTCGTCGATATGCTGCCACTCGGGCAGGTTGCGCTCGGGGGTCACATAATCCGGCTCGGCGGCCTGCCATTCGGTTTTGCCCTTTGGCACCACACTCAGCACCGCGTGAGGCTTGTTCTGAAGATAACGCTGGTAGGCAGCGGTGACTTCATCGGGGGAAGTGGCGGCCAACTGCCGCCAGGCATTGATGGCATAAAGGGGGTCGCCTTTCAGCACCTGCCCCAGCGACAGTTGCCGGGCCTTGCCCTGGGCGCTGTCGAGGCCAAGGATCAAGTCCGCCCTCAGCCCGGTCACCGCCTTGGTCACGTCTTCGGCGTCGATGCCGCGCTCCACAATGCTGTTGATAATGCGCTCCACGTCTTCCTTGAGCGGAGTCAGATCACCGTTTTTCGAGGGATTGGCGTAGGCCCAAATGCTGAAGGTGCAGGCCAGCTCGGAGCAATAGTGCCCGGCGCCGGTGGATACCGCCTTGCCGGTTTCCACCAGCTCCTGATAGAGCAGTGAATTCTTGCCGCCACCCAGCACATTGGCCAGCACATCCAGGGCGGCTTCGTCCTCGTGCCCCAGCCAGACCGTGGGGTAGGACACATACAGCATGGGCATGCGAATACGCGGGTCTTCCAGGGTCTGGTGACGGTTGCGCTCAAGCTTTGCCGGCGCAGGCTCGGCCCGCCTGACCTCGGGGCCAGCGGGAATGGAGCCGAAATATTTTTCCACCCATTCAAGGGTCTGCCCTGTGTCGAAGTCTCCGGAGATCACCAGGGTGGCGTTATTGGGGCCATACCAGCACAGAAAAAAGGCCTTGAGATCGTTCACATCCACCCGATCCAGATCTTCCAGATAGCCGATGGTGGGCCAGCTGTAAGGGTGGTCGCGGGGATAGAGCAGCTCGTCCATGCGCTCGCCCACCAGCCCATAGGGCTGATTGTCGATGCGCTGGGCCCGCTCGTTCTTGACCGTGTCGCGCTGGATCTCGAACTTGCGCTGGCTCACCGCCTCCAGCAAAAAGCCCATGCGGTCGGCCTCCAGCCAGAGCACCTTTTCCAAGTGGTTGGCGGGCACGGTTTCAAAGTAATTGGTCCTGTCCTGATTGGTGGTGCCGTTCATGGTGCCGCCGGCCTCGTTGATCAGGCGAAAATGCTCCTGATCCCCCACATGCTTTGAGCCCTGAAACATCATGTGCTCAAAAAAATGGGCAAAGCCGGTCTGATCAGGCCTTTCACGGGCCGAGCCCACATGGTAGGTCACTTCCACATGTACCAGAGGATCCGAGTGATCCGGGTTGAGCAATACCGTCAGGCCATTGTCGAGCCGGTATTGCTCATAGGGGATCACCAGCTCGTCCTGGCCGGACTCGACTTTTTCCACCAGGGTAGGTGCCGCCTGAGCAGCCAGAGGGCACAACAACAGCAACAAGGACCAATACTTCATGCAGTTTCCTTAAATCAGCAACAACGACCGGTCAGCCCCGCAGCAACAGCTTGCCGCGGGTATGGCCGCTTTCAATCTGACGATGGGCCTCGGCCCCGTCGGCCAGGTCAAAGACCTTGCTTATTTCCACCCGCAACCGGCCTTCGGCCACCGCATCGGCCAGCAGAGCAAGGTGATCGTGATCGTTCTCCTTGAGCATGCCCGAGGCATTCAGACCCAATTCCCCGGCGGCGGCGATCACCTCCTTGGCGGTGATGGTCGGCACTGTGATCACTCGGCCACCCGGTTTCACCTGAGACAAAAGTGACTTGCCGGAAGTTCCCCCCACCAGATCCAGAAACAGATCGACCGGCTCAATGGCAGACACAGCCGCATCATCGTGATAATCCACCACCTCATCGGCTCCCAGGCCTTTTACAAAATCGTGGTTATCACCTGATGCCAGCGCCACCACTGTGGCTCCCAGATCCTTTGCCAGCTGCACCGCCAGGTGCCCTACGCCACCGGCCGCAGCGGAGATCAGCACCCGCTCCCCCGCCTGCAGACAGCCATGATCGGTCAGTCCCTGCCAGGCGGTGGTGCCGGCCAGGGCAAGGCCACCGGCCATATCATCAGCCACGGCATCGGGCAGCGGCATCATGTCATCACAGTTCACCACCAGCTCTTCACTGTAGGCGCCGCCGGCGACCAGGCCGAAGGCGCGATCGCCCGGCAGAAAACGGCACACTTCCGAGCCCACTTCCAGCACTTCCCCCATTACCTCAAAGCCTGGTGACCAGGGCAGCCGGTCTTTAATGGCCTCTGCCCCCCAGCCCAGCCCGGCCCGGGTTTTGGCATCGATCGGGTTTACCCCGGCATAGTGCATTTTCAGCCGCAGCTGATTGGAGGCCAGGGGCGGATGCTCGGCCTCAACCAGTTGCAGTTGCTCGGGACCACCAAAGGCGTTGATGACCAGTTGTTTCATGCTTGGCTCCTTTCCATATGAGGCTTGTATAAGCAGCACATTAACACGGCATGCTGCCTGCCAGAAGGCCGGTTGGCGTGCTGCTTTGCTCTTGCTACAGTGCAATGAAGCATAGACGACAACCCCTGAGGGATGGCCATGACCCGATTGTTTCTGCTGCCGCTGATCCCGGCCCTGCTCTGGTTCTTATTTCTGCAGTATCATCGTATTCCCCTTAAAAAGGGCGCCAAGGGGTTTTACTGGATCATCGGCCTGGGCTGGGGTCTGGCGGGCTTTCTCAGCCTGATGATGGTACTCACCCGCTGAAAACCAGCCGTAAGCTTTAAGCTGTCAGCTATAAGTAACAAAACGGAGCCTGCGGTGATGATGCCATACCTGCTGGTTCTGTAGACAATAGCCCGGCAACCAACTCGGGCGGCTTACAGCTTATAGCTGACCGCTTACAGCTGTCTTTTACCAATAGTTCTCCATCAGGATCTGGCCGGGCTTGCGGCGCAGGTGCTTTTGCAGTCCCTTGGTCTTCAGTTCGGTAATGGTGTCACGCACCATTTGCGGGTTGCCGCAAAGCATCACCCGGCTGTGCTCGGGCGTGAAAGGCAGGCCGGTTTTTCGCTCCAGGCTACCATCACGAATGGCGTGAGTAATACGGCCAGGCAGGGCGCCGTCGGCATGCTCACGGGAGACAAAGGGAATGTACTGAAAGCCCTTGCGGCCTTCGGTAAGTTCGGCAATGCGGCGGCGGTAGCCCAGCTCATCGGCAAAGCGCACCCCGTGCACCAGCACGATATTTTCAAAGTGATCCCAGCAGCCGCCCTCGGCCAGTATGGAGACAAAGGGCCCCACCCCGGTGCCGGTGGCCATCAGCCACAGATCCCGTCCGGGGGGTACTTCATCCAGGGTAAGAAAACCGGTGGCGGTGCGCTGCACCAGCAGCTCGTCGCCTTCTTTCAGGCCGGCCAGATACGGAGTGAGCTGCCCTTCGGGAATGGTGATCAGGTAAAATTCGGGGCTCTGCCCCGGGGCGTTAACATAGGAATAGGCCCGGGCCACTTTTTTCTCGTCGGTGTGCAGGGCCAGCTTGGTGAACTGCCCGGCCTTGAACGGCGCCACCTCGGCGTCCACCACCAGTGAAAACAGATTATCGGACCAGGTTTTACGGGCCTTGACCCGCCCGGTGATCCAGTCTGCCATAGTGCGCCCTCCTGAAGTGTTTCTTCCACTGTAGCCGGAACGCAGGCAATATCGAGTAGGGTGAGGCGTTACCGCCTCATCCCTCTCACAGAACCGTACGTACGGACCTCGTATACGGCTCATGCCTACTTTTATTCAGCCTGTGGGCTGAACACATACCCTGTCCTGACCTCTTCA
>NZ_QAGM01000040.1 GCF_003049725.1 Oceanimonas marisflavi | reverse complement strand
AGCCCACCAAATTGAGTATTGTTGGCAAACAAAGAAGGTGCTGGATGAAAACCGACCATCTTGAAAAGGTGCTAAAAGCAGGAATTTCAAAATTGATTGAAAACTAAGCGCTCATGCGTTCACCCTGACGGGCCAGCTGGTCATACACCGCCGGGTAGACAGAGTGCAACCGGTGCGGGTCGGTAAAGAACAGCTCCGTCACTACCGCCAGAAACTCTGCGGGGTGGGTAGCGGCGTAAGGATCGATGGAGGCCTCATTGCGCTCGTCCCGCTCCCGCAGATCGTCAAAGGCAGCCTGAAACACCCGCCGCCATTCGTCCATGTCCATGCCGGGCCCCATGGGCGGCACGCCGTCGGCCTCGCCGCCGAGCATGTCGAGCTTGTGGGTCAGTTCGTGAATGATCAGGTTATAACCGTCCCAGCCGCCGTCGTCGGCCAGCTCGCTCCAGGCCAGCACCAGCGGCCCCTGCTGCCAGGACTCGCCGGCGTGCTCCTCGGTCACCTCACTCACCAGGCCGTATTCATCCTGCACGCTTTCACGGCGGGTCACCGGCTCGGGAATAATGATGATTTCGTGAAAACCGGCATACCAGTCCAGTCCCAGGTGCAGTATGGGCAGCGCCGCCTGCAGCGCCAGCCCGGCCTGTTGCAGTGGGGTCAGGGCTACTCCCAGCCGGGTCAGGGTTTTACGCGCCAGCAGCGCCTGTGCCAGCTCGCACAGGCGTTGTTGCTCGAGTTCGCTCAGGCCCTGCAATATCGGCAGAGCCTGCCGCGCCTGCTGCCAGGGCAGCGGCGAGGCCGACGGGCGTTTGCGGGTTAACCAGTCAAACCAGCCCATAGCGGTTACTTCACAAAGAGGTACCAGTAACCAAACAGCAGGTTAAAGCCGGCAAAAAACAGAATGCCTATCCGGCTCAGGGCAACCATGCCCTTGCCCAGACGGTACTGCTCGGGTACCTGCGGAAGTTTCATCAGCCGGAAGTTCAGCCAGGCAAACACCAGGGCGCTGATAAAGGCGGAGATCATGGCAAATTCCAGCATGGCCAGCAGGGCGCCCTTGAAAAACATGATGATAAAGGCCGCCACCACGCCCATGACCACCATCAGCGGATAGGTATAGCGGGCGCCGTGACCGGTGGGGCCACTGCCTTCGGGCTGCCCGAACTGCACCAGGCATTCACTCAGGGCCCGGCTGTAACCGTCGAGCACGGTCACGGTAGTGGAGAACATACACAAAAAGGCGATAAAGGCGATAAGCCACCGGCTCCATTCCCCCATCACGCTGGCATACACATTCACCAGCTGGTGCGCAAAGGCGATGCCGGACGTGGCCAGGGTCTCGCCGCTGCCGTGCAGCACCAGCGCGCCCAGGGCCACAAAGGCGATGGCCAGCAGGGTGGAGGTCACATAGCCCACGTTAAAGTCGACCAGGGCGCCCTTGTAATCCAGCTCGTCACCCAGCACTTTTTGCTTCTGCCGCAGCCAGACGCTGTTCCAGGATGACAGCTCGATGGGCGCCGGCATCCAGCCCATCAGCGCCACCAGAAAGCCGACCGAGGCCAGGTTCCAGGGGCTGGGAGCCACAAAGTCGGGGGTGGCCACCCCGCCCCGGTTAAGGGCGATAAATACCGCAGTGACAGTGGCGACGGCCAGGCCCACAATGATCCACTTGGTGACGCTGTCGAGGGTCTTGTAGTGGCCGGTGATCAGAAACACCAGCGAGCCCGCCAGCACTATCATGCTGAGCTGGGTCACAGTCAGGCTGTCGCCGATAAACAGACCCAGAATGCTGCCGCAGAGCATGGCCACGCCGGCGGTGCTGACCACGGAAGCAAAGAGGTTAAGCAGGGTAAACAGTCGCAGATAGCCCCGGCCGATGCGATCATACCCCTGGATCAGGCTCTCATTGGCGGCCATGGTGTAACGGGCGCCGATCTGAAAAAAGGGATATTTCAGCAGGTTGACCAGCAAAATCAGCCCCACCAGCTGCCAGCCGTAAATTGCCCCGGCCTGGGTGGAGGCCACCAGGTGAGAGCCGCCGATGGCCGCCGCCGCCCCCAGTATGCCCGGGCCCAGCACCCGCATATAGTGACTTATGCTGCGGGACTCGCCCTTTTCCATTTCAACCGCCTGCGACATACCGCCTTCCTGCCTTTTTACATTGCTTTTTAAAAATAAGGACAGTTAAAAAGCCATAGCAAACAGCATAAATCAACTGCTTTTCACGGAGCGTGACGACAGCATTCAGTCAAATAAACCAAAATAAGTGCACAAAAAAGAAAATTAATCCAAACTCAACCTTTGCTGCAGGTCATGAGCGTATAGGCTGGACTGATGCCCATATTAAATAATTTCACTTGTTACCATTACTGGCAATAAAAAAGCCGGTTATTCCCCGTCCTCATTACCTCTTGCCAGCAGCGTCTGCCCGGTCGCCGGCACCCGGCCGTTGAGGGTAAAGGGAATGGATTCCATTCTGCCCTTGTTATTGACCTGCACCGCCAGGTGCAGATGTGGGCCCGAACTGTAACCGGTATGGCCCGAGGCGGCCACCACCTGACCGGCACGCACTCGCTGGCCCTTTTTCACTGTCAGCGAGCCGGTATCCAGGTGAGCATACAGGGTCATGGTGCCGTCGTCGTGACGCAACCGCAAATGATTGGCCCTGCCCCTGTATTTGGCTTCAAGACCACCGCCCACATGGTGATCCACCGCCGCCAGCACCACGCCGTCGGCAGTGGCCAGCAGGGGCGTGCCCACCGGCAGGGCAAGGTCGAGGGCATAGCGGTTGGCAGGCTTGTTATGGCTGAAGTCACCGTTAAAGCCCTGGGATACCCGATAAGGCCCGGCCACCGGTGGACTCATGTCCACCGCATTGGCCAGGGGCACTCTGTCTCGATTGTGATGCTGCTTCCAGGCCTGTACCCGCGGGCTGACAATAGTGCCGCCGGCAATTTTCTGGACCCGGTGCTGGCTGCCAACCTTGTTGCGCCCCTCATGGCTGCTGTAGGCAAAGCCATAGTCGTAGCTCCAGGCGCCCGAGGCGGCCGGGGTCAGCTTACCGATAAACTTTTCTTCCCGAGGCGGCAGGGTCACCGCCTGTTGTAGCGTCTCGGGAATGGCCACGTTGTTTTTACCGGTAAACTGAAGGTTCAGCCGGGCATGGCTGGCGAGGCGGTTAAGGGCAAAAAAATAGTGGCCGTCGGGCTTTTTCACTACCCGCACCAGAATGCCGTCCTTGTTGACCGCATCCTGGTGCCAGCGCTGACCGCTGGCGGCCTTGAGACGGTTATCGGTGTAATGCACCACGCCGGCGGCGTCGCGGTATTGATAGATATCTGCATAAGCCGGCGCCATCCATGCAAGCACCAGCCCAGCGGCCAGCAAGCCTCTCATAATGCTTCCCTGCGAGAGTGTATGTGTATGTCCCAGTATAGGAACTAGAGCGCCATTTGCATCAGCACGGCGTCTTCTGCCCCATTTAAAGCAGGGTAATAATTGCGTCGCCGGCCGCTTTCCTGGTAGCCAGCCGAGGCATACAGGGCCAGTGCCGCCCGGTTTGAAGCACGCACTTCCAGCCATAACAGGCTCAGCCCCAAGGCGCGGCATTGAGTGAAATAGTGCTCCAGCAGCCTTCGGCCCAGCCCCCTGCCCTGCCATGCGGGGGAGACGCAGATGTTCATCAGGGTGCTTTCATCAAGCACCCGATCAGCAATAAAGTAACCCAGTAATTCATTTTTATGCCAGAGTGCGCCGGTAAAATAGCGCTCGCCAAAGGCATCGGCCAGCAAGTTCCGGCTCCAGGGGTGGGCATGGGCCGCCTGCTCCACAACGACCATGGCATCGAGATCGGCCGGGGTCAGGGAGCGGAATTCAGGCTGCACAACCGGCTCCAGAGTTCACGTTTTTGAGCAGAGGACAATGGCAGGGTGCCGTGCCACACCAGATGGTCAGCGGGCGTGGTGAGGTTGAATCCCAGCATGATGCGCGCGGCGGGCCGGCCGGCGGCCAGCCAGGCGGTTTCGTCCTGCACTTCGGGGCGAACGCCATTCAGCGCCAGGGTGAGATCGTCAAGCAGGGTGTCGGGCAGGTGATGGCCCTGGCCGGTGATCAGCCGTATCTCGGCAACGGGTAGCGGAGACTCGGGGGCATAAGGCAGGCGCTCGCCATGGGTGCACTGCCATACCGGCAGCCCGATAAATTGCCAGAGCCGGGATTGTAATGGCGTCATAAACACTCCATAACGCAAAAGGCCAGCACTGAGGCTGGCCTTTTCGGTGAAGCTGGCAGGGGCAGAGGGACTCGAACCCCCAACCGTCGGTTTTGGAGACCGCTGTTCTACCAATTCGAACTATGCCCCTGCAACACGAAGCGAATTATAACGACCGGCTTTCAAAGGTAAAGGGCTTTTTCCACCGTGCCGGCGCGTTCGCTCACTCTTTCACCGTTCAGGTACATTCTCGCCGGGTATTTTGCTTTGCCGGCGCATTTCTCTATAATCCGGTCGGTTTGCAAACAAGCGGAGCTGATATGCCCCATTCCCATTGCCACTCCTGGTCTGTGGTGGTGCCCCTTGCCGGTACCGGCTTCGGCGTTTGCGATCCTGTCACTTCTAATGGCCCCATTCAGGGGCTTTTTTATGGCCCGAATTTCACTTGAAGAGCACTGCTGATGGCGAACCCTTTATATCAAAAGCATGTAATCTCCATATCCGACTTTACCCGCGCCGAGCTGGAGCTGGTCATTGATACCGCCGTCATGCTCAAGACCCACCCCCGTCCCGAGTTGTTGAAACACAAGGTGGTGGCAAGCTGCTTCTTTGAAGCTTCTACCCGCACCCGGCTGTCGTTTGAAACCGCCGTACACCGCCTGGGGGGCGCCGTTATCGGCTTTTCCGACAGCGGCAGCACCTCGCTGGCGAAAAAGGGCGAAACCCTGGCCGACTCGGTACGCATTATCAGCTCCTACAGTGACGCCTTTGTGATGCGCCACCCCCAGGAAGGCGCGGCCCGGCTGGCGGCGGAGTATTCCTCGGTGCCGGTGATTAACGCCGGTGACGGTTCCAACCAGCACCCAACCCAGACCCTGCTGGATCTGTTCACCATTTACGAAACCCAGGGCACCCTGCAGGGACTGACCGTGGCCTTTGTGGGCGACCTGAAATACGGCCGCACCGTCCACTCCCTCACCCAGGCCCTGAGCCTGTTTGGCTGCAAGTTCTACTTTATCGCCCCCCAGGCCCTGGCCATGCCCGACTACCTGTGTGACGAGCTGACCGAAAAGGGCATCAACTTCGAGTTCCGTGACAGCATGGAAGAAGTGATGGACGAGCTGGACATTCTCTATATGACCCGCGTGCAGAAAGAGCGCTTTGACGAAACCGAGTATGTACATGTGGCGTCCAAGTACGTGCTCACGCCCCAGGTGCTGGAAAATGCCAAGGACAGCCTCAAGGTGCTGCATCCCCTGCCCCGCATCGACGAGATCACCGTGGAGGTGGACGACACTCCCTATGCCTATTACTTTGAGCAGGCGGAAAACGGCGTTTATGCGCGCCAGGCCCTGCTTGCCCTGGTGCTGAACGAGAGCCTGTGAGAGAAATGATGAACAAGAGCCAACTGCAAGTAGAAGCCATTCACAACGGCACCGTGATCGATCATATTCCCGCCGGTCAGGGCATCCGGATCCTGCAGCTGTTCGGCCTGGTGCAGACCCACGAACGGATCACCGTGGGGCTCAACCTGCCCTCCAAGGCGCTGGGAGCCAAGGACATCATCAAGGTGGAAAACACGCGCCTGACCGCCGCCCAGGCCAACCAGCTGGCGCTGTTTGCTCCCGATGCCACCGTGAACCTGATCGAAGACTTCGAGGTGGTGGAAAAGCTGCAGCTGCATCTGCCCGAGCAGGTGGAAGGCGTGTTTTCCTGCCCCAACACCAACTGCATCAGCCACAACGAGCCGGTGGCCAGCAAGTTCCGGGTGCGCGCGGTATCCGGCCAGGTGCGCTTCCGCTGCAACTACTGTGAAAAGTCCTTTCACCGGGATCTGATGGCACTATAACCGCCCCGCCGGCAGCCGCCCGGGCTGCCGGTTTTTACGCCTTTCCCTTTACTTGTTCCGCATTCAAGGTTGCCAACCCCGCTGGCGCAGGCCAAGCTGTGGGCACCGTGATTTGACCTTACCGGCGCCATGACACTCGAACATACCCTGCAACAGCACTTTGGTTTCGCTTCCCTTCGCTCAGGCCAGAAAGAGGTTATCGACACTATCCTGGCCGGCCAGTCGGCGGCGGCGATCTTTCCCACCGGCTCGGGCAAGTCGCTCTGCTATCAGTTGCCGGCCCTGCTGTTGCCTCACCTGACCTTGGTGATTTCCCCGCTGCTGGCCCTGATGCAGGATCAGCTGGCCTTTCTGCGGCAGAAAAACATTCCCGCCGCCAGCATCGACTCCACCCAGGGCTGGGAAGAGAGCCGCCGCATCATGCAGGAGGTCAGGGAAGGGCGCATCAAGGTGCTGATGATTTCGGTGGAGCGACTGAAGAACGAGCGCTTTCGCCAGTTTATCGGCCAGGTGCCCATTTCCCTGCTGGTGGTGGATGAAGCCCACTGTATTTCGGAATGGGGCCACAACTTTCGCCCCGATTACCTCAAACTGCCGGATTACCGTCGTCAGCTTCACATCCCTCAGGTGCTACTGCTGACCGCCACCGCCACCCCGGCGGTCATCGAGGATATGCAGCGCAAATTCGGGCTGGCCGCGGAAAATGTGGTGATCACCGGTTTTTACCGGCCCAACCTGCACCTGGAGGTCATGCCGGTGAGCGAGGCTGAAAAAATGCCCGCGCTGATCGCGCGTTTGAGAGAGGATCCGGCCTCTTCCACCATTGTCTATGTCACCCTGCAGCACACCGCCGAACAAGTAGCCAACGCACTTGATGCCGCCGGCATTCCGGCCCGGGCCTACCATGCGGGCATGGATCAGGACCGCCGCCGTCAGTTGCAGCAGGCCTTTATGGCGGGGGAAATGCCCTGCATCGTCGCCACCATCGCCTTTGGCATGGGGGTGGACAAGGCCGATATTCGCCGGGTGATCCATTACGATCTGCCCAAGTCCATTGAAAACTACAGCCAGGAAATCGGCCGCGCCGGCCGGGATGGTCAGCCCTCGCACTGCCTGCTGCTCGGCAACAAGGCCGGGCTCAACGTGCTGGAGAACTTCGTTTACGGCGATACTCCCGAGCCGGACGCCATTGCTGCGCTGCTCCATGAACTACAGCAAGCCGGTGAGCAGTGGGAGCTGATGCCGCTGCGGCTGTCAAACAGCACCAATATTCGCCTGCTGCCCCTGAAAACGCTGCTGGTCTATCTCGAGCTTAACCGAGTGATAGAACCACAATACAGCTATTTTGCCGATTATCGCTTCAAGTTTGTGCAGTCACGCCGGGAGATCCTCGGCCATTTCAACGGCGAGCGTCAGGCCTTTCTGAATGCCGTGTTTGACGGTGCTCCCCTGGCCAGAAGCTGGTGTCAGGTCGACTTTGATGCCATTTGGCAACAATATGGCGCCGAACGAAAGCGAGTGATCAGCGCCCTCGACTATCTGCATCAGCAAGGCTGGATCAGTCTGGAAAGCAAGCAGATGATCGAGGTGTACCGGGTGCTGCAGCCGGCGTTTGATATCAGTGCCGAAGCCAGCCGCCTGCACCGGCTGTTTAAACAAAAGGAACACAGTGAGCTCACCCGGCTCGCCGAGATGACTGGCTTTTTTGAAAGCGAGCACTGTCTCAGCCACCGCCTCGCCGGTTATTTTGCTGATGATCAGGCACCAGCAGACTGTGGTCATTGCTCGGTCTGCAATGGTTCACCGGCACAACTGCCCGAGCCCGCGCGCCCGCCCTTGCCCTCTGCCGGCCAGCTGACGCACTGGTGCCGGGAGCTGCAGGATGCCAGCCCGCAACCACTGAACGCCCACACCCTGAGCTGCTTTTTATGCGGAGTCTCCACGCCCCTGCTTAACCGTCTGAAAGCCAGAAAACAGCCTGGCTTCGCCCGGCTGGAGCAACAACGTTTTGGCGACATACTGACGTTGCTGAAACAGCAAGCCGGGTAGACCAATCGGATTAAACATTTACTCATTCTGTATCTGAGAGGCGCCGCTTTAGCTGGCGCGAAGCCACCAGCGCTGTCTGTATTTAACGTGCTTCGCACGTTCTGCCGACTAAAGTGGCAGCTACAACAGGGCCGAAAACAGATCACTTGCTTAATGTAATTGGTATAAGACAGAAATACGGAAATGAAAAAAGCCGGGAGCGCGGGCGGCTCGCCCGCATCAGCGCCCGAAGGGTGCTCAACAGCGTGGTGCTACGCACCATATGCAGGCGGGCCGCCTGCGCTCCAATACGAAAAAACCCCAGCCGATTGGCTGGGGCTTTGAGTAATGGCGGAGCGGACGGGACTCGAACCCGCGACCCCCGGCGTGACAGGCCGGTATTCTAACCAACTGAACTACCGCTCCGCAGAAAGCTGTATAGTCAGGAGTACTAAATTAGAGTGCCTGGCAGTGACCTACTTTCACATGGCAGCTGCCACACTATCATCGGCGCGGTTGCGTTTCACTGCTGAGTTCGGCATGGAGTCAGGTGGTTCCACAACGCTATGGCCGCCAGGCATAAAATCG
>NZ_QAGM01000004.1 GCF_003049725.1 Oceanimonas marisflavi | reverse complement strand
GTCTATATCGGCATCGAAATTGGCTATATCAACGAGCAACAGGGTCGGCATTGGTTACAGGAAACCCGTGATATTTCAGCCATGCTGCACGGGCTTATTACCACCCTGAATGACGAACAAAACGCCGCAAGCTGACGCTTTGACATACAGCATACAGCTTACGGCATATAGCTCTGAAGGATACGCAAGATGCACCAGTCATCTCTGATAGAAAGCAATATCAACGAATACCTCAAGCAGCACGAAAGCAAGAGTCTGCTGCGCTTCATCACCTGCGGCAGCGTGGACGATGGCAAGAGTACCCTGATCGGGCGCTTGTTGTTCGAGTCCAAGATGCTGTTTGAAGATCAGCTGGCCGCCATGGAAGCGGACTCGAAAAAATACGGTACCCAGGGCGAAGACATCGACTTTGCGCTGCTGGTGGACGGCCTCGCCGCCGAGCGCGAGCAGGGCATCACCATTGACGTGGCCTACCGCTTCTTCTCCACCGACAAGCGCAAGTTTATCGTGGCCGACACCCCCGGACACGAGCAGTACACCCGCAACATGGTGACCGGCGCCTCTACCGCCGATGCCGCCATTCTGATGGTGGACGCACGCAAGGGCATTCTCACCCAGACCCGCCGCCACAGCTACCTGATGTCGCTGCTGGGCATTCGCCAGGTGGTGGTGGCTATCAACAAGATGGATCTGGTGAACTACTCGGAAGACACCTTCCGCAAGATCAAGGAAGACTACGCGCAGTTTGCCGAGCAGCTCAACCTCGACAACATCACCTATATTCCCATGTCGGCGTTCAAGGGCGATAACATCGTTGAGCCCAGCGCCAACATGCCCTGGTACTCTCAGCCCGCACACAAGGGCACCACTCTGATGGGCTATCTGGAAACCGTGGAAGTGGACGACACCCGCATGCAGCGCGCGCCCTTCCGCCTGCCGGTGCAGTGGGTCAACCGCCCCAACCTGGACTTCCGCGGCTTTGCCGGCACCATCGCCAGCGGCGTGGTCAAGCCCGGCGATCGCATTCGCGTGCTGCCTTCCGGCAAGGAAAGCACTGTCGACCGCATTGTGGTGCACGGCGGCGATCTGCCCGAAGCGGTGGCCGGCCAGTCGGTGACCCTGACCCTGGCGGACGAAATCGATATCTCCCGGGGGGATGTGATCTCCACCGCCGAGGCGCCGGTGGAAACCGCCGATCAGTTTGAATCCACCCTGGTGTGGATGCACGAAGACGCCCTGCTGCCCGGCCGCCCTTATCTGCTGAAGATCGGCACCAAGACGGTGACCGCCTCGGTGACCGACATCAAGTATCAGGTGAACGTCAACACCCTGGAGCATGTGGCCGCCAAGAAGCTGGATCTGAACGGCATTGCGGTCTGTAACATCAGTCTGGACCGGGCCATTGCCTTTGACGACTACCAGAGCAACAAGGACACCGGCGGCTTTATTCTGATCGACCGGCTCAGCAACAACACGGTCGCCGCCGGCATGCTGCACTTCTCCCTGCGACGCAGCCAGAACATTCACATGCAGCATGTGGACGTGAACAAGGACGCGCGGGCGCTCTCCAAAAACCAGAAGCCGTCGGTGCTGTGGTTTACCGGCCTGTCCGGCGCCGGCAAGTCCACCATCGCCAACTTGGTGGAGAAAAAGCTGCACGCGCTGGGCAACCACACCTACCTGCTGGACGGTGACAACGTGCGCCACGGCCTGAACAAGGATCTGGGCTTTACCGACGCCGATCGGGTGGAGAACATTCGCCGGGTGGCGGAAGTGTCGAAGCTGATGGTGGATGCGGGTTTGATTGTGCTCACCGCCTTTATCTCGCCGTTCCGCGCCGAGCGCCGTCTGGCCCGGGAGCTGCTGATCGAGGGCGAGTTCATTGAAGTGCACGTGGACACCCCGCTCAACGTGGCGGAAGAGCGCGACGTCAAGGGACTGTACAAGAAGGCCCGCCGCGGCGAGCTGAAGAACTTCACCGGCATCGACTCTGCCTATGAGCAGCCGGAGAATCCGGAAATTCGCCTCGACACCACCCGGCTGAGTGCCGATGAAGCGGCCGATGCGGTGATCCAGTTTCTTAAAGAAAAGGGTGTATTGTCGGGCTCTGTTACTGAATGAGTGCAACTCTCGTTGCCTGTGTGCTGGCTGGTCTTATTGCAACACTGGTGTTTACCCGCATCAGACCGCTGTATGCCTTTGGCGGTGCCGTGCTGATTTTTTACTTCGGTGGCTTGCTCAGCAAGGAGCAGCTATTGCTGAACTTTGTGAATGAATCACTGCTCAGCCTGTTTCTGTTGTTGATCGCCTCACTGGCGCTGGAGAAAACCAGCCTGGTGCATGACCTGGCCGGCTGGCTGCTGAAGGGCAGTGAGCGCCAGGTGCTGCTAAAGCTGATGAGCGGGGCAGGGTTGCTGTCTTCCGTAACCAACAACACTGCCGTTGTTGCGACCTTGATGGGGCCGGTGAAGCGTAGTCAGGTTATGGCACCCAGCCGGCTGCTTATACCTCTGTCTTATGCAGCCATTCTGGGCGGTGTGCTGACTTTGGTGGGCACCTCAACCAATCTGATTATTGATGGCCTGGCCAGAAATGCCGGCTTGCCGGGTTTTGCGTTTTTTGACTTTACCCTGGTGGGTGCTCCGGTATTTGTGGCCGGCATGCTGGTGTTGTTGCTGTGTTACAAGCTATTGCCTGAAAACGGTGTTTCACAGCAAAGTGGTAACGCAAATTATTTTACCGAATTCAGGTTGTGTGCCGGCGCACCCATGGCAGGCAAAACCGTGGTTGGTGCCGGACTCAGACAGCTTGAATCACTGTTTTTGGTAGAACTGGTGCGTAACGGAAGCCTGATATCTCCCGTTAAGCCCACTGAAATATTGCAGGCGGAAGACCGGCTGGTGTTTTCCGGCAACATGGCCGAGGTGCATAAACTGCTGGCACTACCCGGTCTTGAGCTTGCCCATTCTCCATCCGGTTTGCTGCAGCGTAATCTGGTGGAAGTGGTGTTAAGCCCGTCTTCATCATTGGTCAACCGTACCATTCGGGATGCGGCATTTCGTAGTCAGTTTGATGCTGCCGTGGTCGCGGTGCGCCGGGGCAGTCAACGAATTGCAGGGGGACTTGGTAACCTGACATTGCGCCCCGGTGATGTCTTGGTGCTGGCGGTGGGCGACGACTTTAATACCAGGCCTAATATTGCCCGTAATTTTGTCATGGTAAATGGCATGCCAGACAACACTCAAAGTGGCGGATGGCGTGGCACCTGCATAGTAACGGGGTTCTTTGCAGCGTTGCTGGCAGCGGCGACCGGAATGCTCAGCCTGCTGGATGCCATGTTGCTGCTGTTATTGGCTTATGTTGCATCAGGTGTATTGCCTGCATCGGAAATCCGCCGGCGAGCATCTGTTGAACTGGTGTTGATCATCGGCTGTGCCCTGGGTGTTGCTCAGGCCATGCTGAACTCCGGGCTGGCAAACAGCATGGCCACTTATATTGTGACGCTGTTTGCTCAGTGGGGACTATGGGGCGCACTGGTAGGACTCTATCTCACCACCTGGCTGTTGACCGAGCTTATCACCAACAACGCCGCCGCTGCACTGACGTTCCCTGTCGGCCTTGCCATTGCAGAGCAATATCAGGTGGATGCCAAGCCGTTGCTGTTAACCATTGCCTTTGCCGCCAGTGCATCGTTCCTAACTCCCTACGGTTACCAGACCAACCTGATGGTATATAGCGCCGGAAATTATCGTTACATGGACTATCTCCGTACCGGATTTCCACTGGCAGTGGTGTATGGAGGGATGGTATGTGGATTGATCCAGTGGGTATGTTTCTATTAATAGTGTGCACTTAATTCTTTATGAAATATGAGTCAGGTGAAAAGTTGAAGGTAATTACTGTAAATTCATATAAATCCAATTATCCCGGAGGGATTGAAACGTTGATTAGGGGGTTTCATGGGTTGCCGAGCCTTGCTTCCTATAGTTTTATTGAGTTTTATCGTAATGAATCCGACAAGCAACTGTATGAAGACAATCCGGCTGTACGCTACTTGCAATATGGATCAAAAGGCAAGAGTTTTGAAAAAATAAAATCTCGATTCTCGTTGTATTCTGGTTTTTTAAAGTTAAATCCAAGCCGGGGGGTGATTGTGATATTCCACCCTTCTGATCTGCTTTCCATTCCTTATGGTATCCTGAGGAAAAATAAAGTTGTTGTCGTTCAAACTAACCGGCTTGATGTCTACTTCTCTTTGGCTGCCAGGTTGGCATTGAGACTATACAGTGATCTGATTGATTTTTTTACTGTTTATACGGAAATGGACCGCCTGAAGTTATGCTCTATGTATCCTGAGTTGAATGAAAAAGTTAGAGTTATACCTCGAGGTTGCCGTATCAGAACTTCAGATAAAGTGGCGACTTATAGTACCAAGTTAGTGACTGTAACCCGGTTGGATGAAAAGCAGAAACAGCTTAAAACTATGGTTGAAATTGTAAAGGGGTTACCAGAGAGCTATACGCTAGATATTTATGGTGATGGACCCGACGATGAAATTGAGTATGTTAAGGGATTAGCTTCAACATGTGAGCGTGTCTCTTTTTTGGGGCATGTTTCAAATGTAGAGGAAGTTCTTAAGGATTACTCTGTATTTTTAATGACATCTGCATACGAAGGGTTTGGGCAGACATTGATTGAAGCGAGGAGTCAAGGTTTGCCAATTGTGATGTTTAATACTTTTGATGCTGCAGCTTTCATTGTGAATGATGGGTTTAATGGGTTTTTGCTTCCTTCGGGCGATATCCATGGCTTCAGGAAAAGAGTAATTGATATAACTTCATCTAAAGATGTTTTCAATACATATTCTATTAACTCATTGGCGAAGTCTGCTGAAACAGATTTGGATTTAATAAACAGAGAGTGGGATTCAGTATTCAATGAAGGCTCCTAAGTATAGTGCTATTGTCCCTTGTTATAATGGGTTTGATGACTTGGATAGTTTGGTGGAAACTTTATTGTCTATAAGTAGCGACTTGTTGGAGGTTGTTATTGTGGATGATGGGTCCGAAACTGATTACTCAAGAGCTCTGCCTTCTAACTTTTATTTGTATAAAAAAGATAACGGTGGAGTGTCTAGTGCCAGGAATTATGGGCTGGATAGAGCAACAGGGGAGTATGTATTTTTTTTGGATTGTGATGACCAAGTTGACCCTGATTTTATAGATGTCATCAATAGTGAAGTTGCTGGGAATAAGTCACAAGTGTATCTTTTTTCCCATAATTTTGTTTCAGGTGATAAGATTTATGCTAAAAAGAACAGATCCCTCATGGATGCACCATCTAAGCTTGTTTTAAAGAAAGTGTTTAACAAGCAGATTCTATTTCATAATGGTGCGGTTGTTTACAGTAGGGGTTTTCTGAAAGAACATGACCTTTGCTATAGTTGTGACCTTAAATACAGTGAAGACGTTATATTTATCCTGTCTGCATTGTCAAAAGCAAAGGCTGTGACTGTGTCACATAAATCATTCTATAATTACATTGATAATGATAATAGTGTGATTAACAAAAGTTTTGGCCCGACTTTCCTTGATCATTTGAGTGCATTTTATAAGCTTGAGAAGATGGCTGTTTCTTCTGAGCTGGAGAAAGACTTGAGTCGCTTTATATTCTCGTGTGTTATACATGTCATTTTTCGAGCAGTGATGGGGAAGGGGAAGGATGTTGAAGTGTTCTCGATCTTTTTAGACTATGCCAGGAAATGTGAGTACAAATGGCCTGGTTTTATTAATAAATACTCGCTTTTTTTAGTTGTTTCAAAGAGTGTTCTTTTTTTGCCTTCTTCTTTAATGATTGCTTTGTATAAGGCTGTCAAGTAAATGTATAAAGCAGTTTTTTATATTATATGTATATTTATCGTTTTTGAGAATACAAGCTTGTCTCGTTATGGTGGTGTTTTTACAGCTCCTTTGGCAATAACATTGTTACCACTGGTGGTGCTTTTATGGATCATTAAGATTAAAAGAATTACAGCATTAGAAAAGAGGCTGTTGCTCTTTTTCTTTCTTTCTTTTCTGATGTCTCTTTTCTTTATTTTTGTGTATTATAATCACGAAGCTTTTGGTTTTTTAGTTGACAGGGGGTGGCGTTTTTTCATTCTGGCGTCAGCATCGCTAGTTTTTTTGTTATATTTTTTATTGTTTGATTATAACACGCTCTGGAATGGAGTATTGTTGTCATCAGTTGTTATTGTGTTTGTTCTTTTTTTGAATTTGGTAGCTCCTGACTTTTTCAATTCAACATCTTTCATTCAGGGGACCCAGGCATTGTCGCCACATAGGATGCGAGGTGCGACGTTAGAAGCAAGTACGTTTGGTTTTCAGGTTGGGGTTGCAGGTATAGTTTTATCAAGATACTTTGCTGTTCCTAAGTTGCTTATGTTTTCCTTACTATCCTTCTTGATTTTGCTAACTACATCAAAAGGCGGATTAATAACATTTAGCCTGGCATTTTTCATTTCCTTACTCTCATCAAATGTTATCAATAGGAGGTGCAAGGCTCTTTTGGTATCTTTGTCTATTTTTGTCATTCCGTTTATCTTCATAACTTTTGTATTGCCGGCGCTTCAGTCTGATATAGACAAGTACAGCAGTGTTGCTACACGAATGACTATGATCTTTATGTCAATTTACACCTTGTTTACTGCTCCGCTAGGTGTTGGTTATTTTGGGTATTTGCCTAGCATTTATATGAACGGCGAAAGTGTGGTTGGGTTTATTGATTCTCTATATCCGGGTGTTTTTAACTTTTCCGAGGTGAAAAGTTATTTTATTTTTGGTGCGGTCAAGGGTGTTTCAACCAAAAGCTTTGTGTTTGATTGGATGATGTACTTTGGTGTCCCATTTTGCTTTTTGTTTTGTAGGGTTCTTCTTTGGTATGTGAGGCGGTTAAAAAAGGGAGATTTTCATTTTCTTTGTTTGTTTTGGTTTGTGGTGCTTTCAATAACATTTTATCTTCCTATAGATCAGCGTTTCATCGTGCCACTTGTTTTCGCTATGTTATATAAATTTTCGGTTAAGAGTTGATTTTTGGAGGTGAAAATGAGAGTGCTACATGTTGCAGAGGCACTGAGGGGGGGAGTTGATACCTACTTAAGAGGCTTGTTGAAGTATCAACAAAGCCAAGGGGTGGAAGTGCATCTGCTGGTGAAGGAAGATGTTGATTGGCTGCCGAAAGAATATGTTCACCATTACGATAAAGGTGGGCGTGGTTTTAAAAGTTTGTTCAGGTTGGCGAAGGAGTATATCAGGCTCGTTAAACGACTTGAAATAGATATTATTCACCTTCATGGCACTTTTGCTGGTTTTGTGTGCAGAATGCTAAAGGGGATAAGTAAAGACATCCCCTTGATATATTGTGCACATGGTTGGTCTTATAGTAAGGATGGCGCTTTTCCCTCTATTTACAAGTCTGTCGAGAAATGCCTTTCCTTTTTTTGTGATTCTGTTATTTGCATTTCTCATCATGACTACCAGCAGTCGGTGGCTGTTAAAGAGAAGAATGTACTTGTAGAGAATGCCGTGGAAGACACGTTTTATGGAAATGAGCCATTCGCGACTAAAAAGCAACTGCTCTTTGTTGGTCGCTTTGATCGACAGAAAGGCCTCGATATATTGTTGAGTGCTTATAAAAAGTCTTGTGTGAATTATGCTCTAGTTGTTGTTGGTGAGGGGGTTCACAATGATACATATATAGAAAGGAATATTTCCGGAGTGGAGTTTAAGGGGTGGCTGAAAGAGGCAGCACTTAAGGAGGAATATTTGAACAGCGCTGCTGTGATCATACCTTCTAGATGGGAGGGTTTTGGTCTTGTTGCATTAGAGGCTATGTCCGCTTCTCGCATGGTTATAAGCTCGGGGGTTGGTGGGCTAAAGCATCTCACGGAAATGTCGGAAGGGATTATTTATAGTTCAGAGGAAGAGCTTGTCAGTATTTTGAAAGAGTTTGAAAAAGTTCCCATGAAGAAGTTGGAGCTGAAGGGAAGAATAGCCAGAAGTTTTTATGAAAGTAACTACTCCATTGAGAAAATGAGTAATAAAATTATGCAGTTATATGAAGTTGTCGTGTCGAAAAGAAATGAGCTTCAGGCTCAAGTTGAGTGAGTTGTATTAAAGTAAGTTTATTGAAAAGAATTACTGCTGATATTGTCCTTGCAGATTAATGTATAAGTTATAGCTTGCCTTTATTTATAAAATGATTGAGGTGAGTGGCTCATTAATTTATGGGAATTAGGTCAGTAGCCTGTTTGCGGGCTTAAAGAGAGCACAATAATGTCACGAACCATAAACGGACTTACCGAACGTTATCCGGCCCAGTTGCTGATGCCGCTGGTAGACATGCTGGCGGTGGTGGCGGGCGGTTTGCTGGCCCACTGGTGGCGCTTTGGCAATATGCAGTTGCCCGAGCGCTCGGTGCTGGCCATGGCGCTGCTGGCGCTGCTGGTGGTGGTGTTTAACAGCGCCTTTGGTGGTTACCGGCGCTGGCGCATCAAGCGCATTCCCACCCTGCTGTTCCGGCTGTTGCTGGTGTGGCTGATTGTGGTGGTGCTGGCCACCAGCATTATTTATTTTGCCCATGCGGCGCACCGTTATTCCCGCCTGTGGGTGGGTATGGCGCTGTTGCTGTCGTTTGTTATGGCCGGCGGTGTGCGCATTGTAGTGCAGCAGGTGCTGCGTCATTCCCGCCTTAAGGGGCTGGCCACCAGAAAGGTATTTTTGGTGGGGCCGGGCAAAAAGGTGCTGTCGGTGGGCAGGGGCATGCGCAACACCCCGGAAGAGGGCCATGTGCTGGCTGGTGTGGAACGGCTGAAGCATGCTCCCAGCGAGCAGGAGCTGGCCAAGCTTGCCCGGCGCATCAGTGACTCGGGCGCGCACGAGGTGTGGCTGTGCATGCCATTGGAAATGGGCGAGAGCATTCGCGCCATTTATCATGCCCTGCGCCACCACACGGTGGAGGTGCGCTTTATTCCCAACTTTTCGGATATGCAGCTGCTTAACCACAAGGTAAGCGAGGTGGCGGGCTTTTTTGCCATCGATCTGAGTGTGTCGCCCATGAGCGGCATGGCCTGGGTGGTAAAACGGCTGGAAGACATAGTGGTAGGCGCGCTTATCTGCCTGTTGATTGCGCCTGTGTGCCTGGTGATTGCGGTGGCCATCAAGCTGACCTCGCCGGGGCCTGTGTTGTTCAAGCAGCATCGCACCGGGGCCAATGGCCGGCACTTCAAGGTGTACAAGTTCCGCTCCATGAAGGTGCACCAGGAGCAGCAGGGTCAGGTAATCCAGGCCACCAGGGGCGATGCCCGCATTACCCCCATTGGCGCCTTTTTGCGCCGCACCTCGCTGGACGAGCTGCCCCAGTTTTTTAACGTGCTGCAGGGGCGCATGTCCATTGTGGGGCCGCGGCCTCATGCCCTGGCCCACAACGAGCACTACAAGGAGCTGGTGGAGTCTTACATGAAGCGCCACAAGGTGAAGCCGGGCATTACCGGCTGGGCCCAGGTAAACGGCTATCGCGGCGAAACCGACACCCTGGATAAAATGGACAACCGGGTGAAGTTTGACCTCTGGTATATAGACAACTGGAGCCTGTGGCTGGATCTGCGCATTATTGTGGCCACCGTGTTCAAGGGGTTTATTAACAAGAATGCCTATTGAGGGAATGGGGATTGGGGAATAGGGATGTAGGCGCCGCTTTAGCTGGCGCATTCGTCCGACAATGCCATTTCTCAAGGCCTGCTCTGCAGGCCCTGCCAGCTGAAGCGGCAGCTACATTCCCCGTATTTTTGAGGTGCAATCATGGCGTTGCTGTTCCGGCTGCGGCTGGTGATTTTTTTTATGTTTCTGGCGGCGCTGTGTTATGGCCTGTTTCGGCCCGCGCCGCCGCCGGACTTGTTTGATGACTCCGATAAATACCTGCATCTGGTGGCGTTTTTTTGCCTTGGCCTTAGTGCCCGTTTTGCCTTTGTGCGGGCTTCCGGTGCCTGGGTGTGGAGTGCGCTGCTGGCCTCGGCCCCGGTGCTGGAATATTTGCAGCATTATGTGCAGCCGCACCGCACCTTCAGCGGGCTCGATGCCCTGGCCAATGCGGTTGGCGTGCTGCTGGCGCTGGCAGGATGGTGGGTGATTCGCTCGCAGATGAGTGGTGAGGGGTGAGGGGTGAGTTTTGAGTGTTGAGGGATGAGTGTTGAGTGGTGAGGGGTTGTGGAGCGCGGGCAGCTTGCCCGCATTTTGGCGCGAAGCGGCAAGGTTTTTGAGCGCCCTTACGGGCGCTGATGCAGGCTGGCAGCCTGCGCTCCACGTAGGCCGTACATGTTGTAGGCCCCGTTTTAACGGGGCAGCAGTGCTTAATGTGTGACGGTTTGCCCGGCTGAAGCCGGGCCTACAACGGAAGACAACAATTAAGGAGAGCCTATGAACAGGGATGTGGAAATTATTCACCACGGGGCGGTGCAGGGGGTGACCGGCTCTTGTCATGAGCTGCGGGCCAACGGCGCGGGCATTCTGGTGGACTGCGGGCTGTTTCAGGGCCGGGAGCGGCGGGATGATTTGGCCATCGACTTTGATATTGCTCATATCAAGGCGCTGGTGGTCACTCATGTGCATATCGATCACGTTGGCCGGCTGCCCTATTTGCTGGCGGCGGGGTTTGAAGGGCCCATTTATTGCTCGCAGCCTTCGGCTTTGTTGCTACCGGCCATGCTGGAAGATGCGCTTAAAATCGGTTTTACCCGGGATGAAAAGCTGATTACCAGAGTGCTCAAACTGCTGGCATCAAAACTGCGGCCGCTGCCTTATAACGAGTGGCAGGCGGTGGAGGGCGGTGACATACGCATTCGGCTACAGCGGGCCGGGCATATTCTGGGCTCGGCTTATGTGGAATGCGAGGCGAACGGGCAGCGCATTGTGTTCAGCGGTGATCTGGGTGCGCCTCATTCCCCCTTGCTGGTGCCGCCTGTTTCCCCCGAGCGTTGCGATGTGCTGGTAATGGAAAGCACCTATGGCGACAGGAATCATGAAAGCCGGGCTGATCGCCGTTTGCGGTTAAAGGCGGCGGTGGAGCATGCGCTGGAAGACGGCGGCACTGTGCTTATTCCTGCCTTTAGTCTGGGGCGCACGCAGGATCTGCTTTATGAGCTGGAAAGCCTGATCGCCGAGTTTGGCGGCGAGCAGGCGGCGCCGGGCCTGCCCTGGAACGAGCTGGAAGTGGTGGTGGACTCGCCTCTGGCGGCGAACTTCACCGAGCTTTACCGCCAGCTGAAGCCGTTCTGGAACGCGGAAGCCCGGGAGCGGGTGAGCGAGGGCCGGCATCCGCTGTCGTTTGAGCAGTTAACGGTAGTGAACAGCCATGCCGATCATCTTAACGCCGTGGGTTATCTGGCGCGCTCGCACCGGCCCTGTGTGGTGCTGGCAGGCTCGGGCATGTGCGCCGGCGGCCGGGTGGTGAATTATTTAAAGGCGCTGCTGAATGATGCCCGCAACGATGTGCTGTTTGTGGGCTATCAGGCCGAGGGCACCCCGGGGCGGGATATGCTGGAATACGGGCCAAAAGGCGGCTGGGTAGAGCTGGACGGCGAGCGTTTTACCATTCGGGCACGAGTGCACCAGGTAAGCGGTTATTCGGCCCATGCCGGACAGGAGGATTTGATAAACTTTGCCACCGGCATTACCCCGCCGCCCCGGCAGATTAGGCTGATACACGGCGAGGCCGGGGCCAAGGCGGCGCTGCAGGCGCGGCTGGTGGAGTTGCTGCCGGAAACGGAAGTGGTGATCCCCTTCGGGGAGCCGTAAGCTGTCAGCTGTAAGTAAAAACAAGCGTAGGTTGTGATGAGCGAAGCGAATCGCAACATTCTGCAGCCGGCCGCGTGTTGGAATTCGCTGCGCTCATTCGCAACCTACATTTGTTCTCGTTCCCACTCCGGAGCGTGGGAGCGAGATATAGATCGTCACCCCCGCAAAGGCGGGGGGCCATGTGTGGGTTTGCACAATATTGGCAGGGCTGGCGCCGGGGTCACTGGATTCCCGCCTTCGCGGGAATGACGGGGTAGGTGCGGGAATGACAGGGTAAGTGTGGGTATGACTGAGAGTATACCGTTTAAGCATTATCATTTTCTGGGGGAATTGGCGGCTCTGCCTTATGTTGAGGCTATCTACCTGTTTGGCTCAAGGGCACGGGGCGATCACAGAGAGCGCTCCGATATCGACCTGGCCGTTTTTTGCCCGGAGGCGAGCGAGCAGGACTGGCTGAAGGTGTTGTCTGTTATTGAGCAGGCCGATACCCTGCTGACCATAGATTGTGTCCGGTTGGATGCCGAACCCGAAAACAGCCCGCTACGGGCGGCCATCGAGCGAGATAAAAAGGTGCTGTATGAGCGTTGAGCTGAATCTTGAGCTGCTGGGTAATGCTCTTGCTCGTTTGCAGGAGTCTCTGGATTTTCCGGCCAGTCAGCCGCTGGTGGTGGATGCCAGTATTCAGCGGTTTGAATTTTGTATTGAGCTGACCTGGAAAACATTGAAAAAGGCGCTGGCGGTGGAAGGCATTTCGGCCAACACCCCCAGAGAATGCCTGCAGCAGGCCTATGCCGCACATTGGCTGCAGGACGAAAGCGAGTGGCTTTCCATGCTCAAAGACCGGAACCTGACATCCCATACCTACAAGGAAGAAGTGGCGCTGGATATCTACCAGCGGCTGCCGGCGCATTTGAGTGCCATGCAGGCACTGCATGAGTTGCTCTGTCAGCGTTTTGACGCGTAGGCCGATGCTCCAGGGTTGGCGCTGCGCGCCAAAATGCAGGCTGGCAGCCTGCGCTCCAGACGTATTCCAAGTATTCAATAAAAACAAAGAGAATAGTTATGACCATTCTGGTAACCGGCGGGGCCGGGTATATTGGCTCCCATACCGTGGTGGAGCTGCTGAACGCCGGCCATAAGGTGCTGGTGCTCGATAATTTGTCCAACTCGTCACCCGAGTCATTGAAGCGGGTTGAAGCAATCACCGGCAAGGCGGTGCCCTTTGTGCAGGGGGATATTCGCGACGCGGCGCTGCTGGAAGAGCTGTTTGCCGGGCATGATATTACCGCCGTGGTGCATTTTGCCGGGCTGAAGGCGGTGGGCGAGAGCGTGCAGAAGCCGCTGGAATATTACGACAACAACGTAAACGGCACTCTGGTGCTGGTAGAGGCCATGCGTAAGGCCGGGGTGTTCCGGCTGGTGTTCAGCTCGTCGGCCACCGTGTATGGCGAGCCGCAGCACATGCCCATTACCGAAGACTTTGCCGTGGGCGGCACCACCAACCCGTATGGCACTTCCAAGCTGATGGTGGAGCGAGTGCTGCAGGATCTGAGCCAGTCGGATGAGCGCTGGGCCATTGCCCTGCTGCGTTATTTTAACCCGGTGGGCGCTCATGAGTCGGGCCTGATTGGGGAAGACCCGAACGGCATTCCCAATAACCTGCTGCCTTATATTGCTCAGGTGGCCGTGGGCCGGCTTAAGCGGCTGGCGGTGTTCGGGAATGACTACCCCACACCCGATGGCACCGGGGTGCGGGACTACATTCATGTGGTGGATCTGGCCCTGGGGCACCTGAAGGCACTGGATCGCATAGCCGGCCATGCTGGCGTCAGCATCTACAACTTGGGCACCGGCCAGGGCTATTCGGTGCTGCAAATGGTGAAGGCCTTTGAGCAGGCCAGTGGTCGTGCGGTACCCTATGCCATTGCCCCCCGCCGCCCCGGCGATATTGCCGAGTGCTGGTCGGATCCTTCCAAGGCCTTGCAGGAGCTGGGCTGGCAGGCCGGGCTGGGCCTGGAGCGAATGATGGCCGATGCCTGGCGATGGCAGTCGCAGAACCCTGCAGGCTATGAGACGGGTAAGGAGTGAGGGGAGAAGAGTGAGGGGATAAATGGCGCTGTTTTCCGATAATCACCTCACACCTCACAATGCTGAGTTAACATTCAAGAATAAATAATCAGGAACGGGATGACGTCTTTAATCCGGCAGCCGGCTTTTCTGGCCCTGCAGCAGTTAAAAGAAAAAGAGCGGGCGGTTAGCCTGGCGCAGCGGTTTGAGCAAGAGTCAAACCGCTTTGCGCAGTTCACCCTGGGCTTTGGCGAGCAGTTGCGGGTGGATTTGTCGCGCCAGCACTGGTCGGCGGAGGTGCGGGAGTTACTGTGCCGGCTGGCGGACGATATGGGCCTTGCGCAGGCCATTGAGGGGCTGTTTGCCGACAACAACTTCAACCACACCGAGGACCGGGCGGCGCTGCACACGGCGCTGCGCATGCCGCCGGATGCGGTGGTCATGCACAAGGGTGAAAACGTGGTGCCTTTGGTGCATGCGGAGCTGGAGCGCATCAAGGCCTTTTGCCAGCGGGTGCAGGGTGGCGACTGGCACGGTTACACCGGCAAGGTTATTCGTGATGTGGTGAATATCGGCATTGGTGGCTCCGATCTCGGCCCGGCCATGGTGGTTGAGGCGCTGGCAACCTGTCAGGACAAGGGCCTGCGGGCGCACTTTGTGTCGAACATGGACGGCGCCCAGCTGGGCAGTGTGCTGGAAAGCCTGGATCCGGCTACCACTTTGTTTGTGATTTCGTCCAAGACCTTTACTACCGACGAAACCATGACCAACGCCCGCGCCGCCCGTGCCTGGCTGCTGGCCGCCTGTGGCAGTGAGGAGCATGTTGCCCGGCATTTTGTGGCCGTTTCCACCAACAGCGAGGCGGTCACGGCCTTTGGCATTGATAAAGCCAATATGTTCCGCTTCTGGGACTGGGTGGGCGGGCGCTTTTCGCTGTGGTCGGCCATTGGCCTGTCCATTGCCCTGGCGCTGGGCTTTGAGCGTTTTCAGCAGTTGCTGGCGGGCGCCCATGCCATGGACGAACACCTGCGCCATACGCCCTTTGAACGCAATATTCCGGTGCAGCTGGCGCTGCTGAGCATCTGGAACATCAATGTGCTGGGGCTGCAAAGCGAAGGGGTGTTTCCCTACAGCCAGCAGTTAAAGCGCTTTCCTGCTTTTTTGCAGCAGCTGAACATGGAGTCGAACGGCAAGGGTGTCACCAACGCCGGCCAGCCGGCAGACCATGCCACTGGCCCTGTGGTGTGGGGCGAGGTGGGCACCAATGGCCAGCATGCGTTTTTTCAGTTGCTGCACCAGGGCAGTGTGGTGGTGCCGGCGGAGTTTATTGGCTTTGCCCGCTCGGCCTATCCTTACCCCGAGCACCAGCGCAAACTGCTGGCCAATATGCTGGCCCAGGCTCAGGCCATGGCTTTTGGCAAGTCCCGCGAGCAGGTAGAGCGTGAACTGGCTGCCGAGGGGCTGAGCGCTGAGGCCATTGCCAACCTGGCGCCCTGTAAGGTGATGCCCGGCAACCGCCCCAGCACGGTGATTTTGTGTGACGAGCTTAACTCCTATAACCTGGGCGCACTTATCGCCATGTATGAGCACAAAACCTTTGTGCAGGGCGCGCTCTGGAACATTAACAGCTTCGATCAATGGGGCGTGGAGCTGGGCAAAAAGCTGGCTGCCCGCCTGATTGACGATCTGGCCGCCGGTGTGGCCGAAGGCCACGACAGCGCCACCAACGGCCTGCTGGCGCAGATTAAAGCATGGGGGAATGCAGGGAATAGGGAATAGGGAATCTATAACGGACTGCTGCGTCCTTCGCGGGACAGGAAATAATGTTTTTAAGCACGGACTTGTTTAATGAATATAAAAAAACTTATTGATAATAATAACTTTATATCGCTGATGGTGTTTTTGTCGCTGGCATTGCTGCTGTCTACTCCGGGTGGCTCGGTGGCGGCCTTTGCCGTGTTGCTGCTGGTGGCGCTGGTATTTCTGTTCCGGGTGAAGGATAAGGCCAGCCTGACCAGCCAGGACAAGCTGTTTATTTTTTCTCTGGTGTTTATGTTCCTGACGGTACTGCCGGCGTTTGTGACAGACGGCTTTCGGGGCCGTTACCTGGATCTCTCTTTGCGGTTTTTGCTGGCCGTGCCGATTTTGTTACTGTTGCTCAAAACGCCGCCCAAAGCGAGCTGGCTGTTTGCCGGCGCGGTAGCGGGAAGCTTTAGTGCATGTGGTCTGGCTGTTTACCAATACTTCTATCTGGGCATGCCCAGAGTCGACGGGTTTCTTTACAGCATTAACTTTGGCTACCTGGCCTGTGCGCTGGCATTTTTGTCTTTTCCCGGTGTGATCTTTTTCGAACGTTCCAGATGGAAGCTGACCGCTTTTGTCGGCTTTATGGCGGCTGTTTTTGCCATGCTGCTTACCGGTACACGGGGAGCCTATATTGCCGTGCCGGCCCTCTCGGTGTTGCTGATTATCCTTTACAGAAAAGAGCTGGGAGCCAAACTGCTGGTTCTGGTGGCGGCGGCAACCATTTCCATGCCGGCGGCCAGCTACATGGTGGTGCCTCAGGTTCAGCAGCGGTTCGATGTGCTGGTTAACGAGCTTGTTAACTATGAGAGCGGGGATGCCAGCAAGGCATACAGCTCCAGTGGCCTGCGGCTTGAACTCTGGACTGCAGCCATAGCCGCATTCAGGCAAAGCCCAATATATGGCCTTAACTACAATGAACGGGAAGCGCTCAATGCCAGCCTGGTAGACGAGGGCAGGGTGATTCCTCAGGTGCTGTCGGTATCTCGTGGTCATGCCCACAGTGAGTATTTTGAAATACTGGCCGGCAGGGGCATTTTGGGCCTGATTGCCTTGATGATGCTGTTTCTGGTGCCGGGAGGCATTTTTCTGCGCCGGGCGGTAAATACACAAGGCAAGGAAAAGGCGCTGGCTGCCGCCGGTGTTACCTTTATTGGCGGCTTTATGGTTTATGGCCTGAGCGAGGCTCCGCTGCAGGGCAATGTTATCTCCGGTTGCTACGCGCTGACTGTGGTGGCCATGTACGCCATGCTGAAGCGCCCGGAGGCCGCCGGGCTGCGGTCGTAACTTCTCGCGCTCCTTCTCGTCATGCCCGCGAAAGCGGGCATCCAGTGAACCCGGCGTCTGAACCGTCTGTATTGTGCGGTTCAGCCCTGGGCTCCCGCCTTCGCGGGAGCGACGGAAGAAAGCGCGGGAGCGACGATGAGCTTTCCGCGTCTGCTCCATTGTTGGGATTCGCTGCGCTCATCGCCAACCTACGCCTCACCACTCACCACTCACCACTCATCACTCATCACTCATCACTCATCACTCATCACTCACCACTTTACTCACCACTTTCCTTTCAGAATCGTTCGATTTTTCACCACCTTTCCATAACTTCACTAGACTTAGATTCAGGCGCTTCCACACGGAGCAGTTATGGGTATGCAGGATGCAAACACGCTCAAGTGTCCTTTGTTGCAGAGTCTGGTATTTCTCACTCGGTTTTATGGCCAGCCCCATCAGGGCGAGGCCCTGATCAGTGGGTTGCCCCTGGCCGATGGTCTGCTTACCCCCGTTTTATTTCCCCGCGCCGCCGATAGGGCCGGCTTTTCTTCCCGCCAGGATGTGTCTCCCCTTGAGGATATTTCCGAGCTGCTGCTGCCCTGTATTTTGCTGCTGAAAAACGGCGGCGCCTGTGTGCTGCTGGAGGCCGACAGCCAGCGCGGCTGCCGGGTGATGCTGCCCGATACCGGTGAAGGTGAGCAGTGGCTGCCCGCCGACAAGCTGGCCAAAAGCTACAGCGGCCGGGCCATTTTGCTCAAGCCCCGCTTTCGTTTTGACGAACGATCACCCCAGGTGCTGGACCAGGGGCACGGCCACTGGTTCTGGAGCACGCTGCGGCGCTCCTCGTCCATTTATCGCGATGTGCTGATCGGCTCGCTGCTGATCAATCTGTTCGCCCTGGTCACACCCCTGTTCACCATGAACGTGTACGACAAAATCGTGCCCAACCTGGCATTTGATTCGCTCTGGGTATTGGCTACCGGTGCCGGAGTGGTGTTTTTGTTCGATTTTGTGATGAGGTTGCTGCGCAGTCACTTTATCGACGTGGCCGGCAAAAAGGCCGATGTGCTGTTGTCGGCACGCATTTTTGCCAAGGTGATGGGCATGCGCATGGAGGCCAGGCCGCCCTCTACCGGCGCCTTTGCCCGGCATTTGCAGGAGTTTGAGGCCATTCGCGAGTTTTTGACCTCGGCCACGGTGGCGGCCCTGGTCGATATTCCCTTCGCCCTGCTGTTTTTGTTCATTATCTGGATTTTTGCCGGCCACATGGTGTGGGCGCCGCTGATTGCCATGCTGCTGTTGCTGACGGTCAGCCTGCTGGTGCAGCGGCCGCTGCGTCACAGTATTGAAGAGGGCTCGCGGCTGGCTTCCCAGAAAAACGCCAATCTGGTGGAAGGCATTGCCGGGCTGGAGACCATCAAGCTGTTTGGCGCCCAGGGGGCCTTTCAGCACCGCTGGGAGCAGGCGGTGAGCCATATGGCCGGCTGGGGCATGAAAACCCGCCGGCTGACCAATGGCGTGTCGACCCTGGCCAGCGTGATCCAGCAGGTGACCACGGTCAGCCTGATTGTGCTGGGGGTGTATTTAATCGCCGCCGGCGAGCTGTCCATGGGGGGCCTGATCGCGGCGGTGATGCTGGGCAGCCGGGCCATTGCCCCCATGGTGCAGTTGTCGGTGCTGTCTACCCGTTACAACCACGCCCGCTCGGCCATGGATATTCTGGAAAAGGTCATGGCCGCTCCCGATGAGCAGGAAGAAGCCCGGCGCTTTATTCATCACCCCGAGTTCGAGGGCGACATCGTATTTGACCGGGTCAGTTTTCGTTATCCGGGGGCCAGCCAGGATGTGCTGAGCGAGGTCAGCCTGCATATTCGTCCGGGGGAAAAGGTGGCCATTATCGGCCGTATCGGCTCGGGCAAAACCACCCTGGAACGGCTGGTGGCGGGACTCTACAAGCCTACCCAGGGGGCCATTCGCATTGACGGCATCAATATGGATCAGCTGCAGCCGGCGGTGCTGAGAAGCCACATGGGCGTGGTGCCGCAAGACGTGACCCTGTTTTACGGCACCATTCGCGACAATATTGTGATTGCCAACCCCCTGGCCGACGAAGCCGATGTGCTCAGTGCTGCCGAGCGTGCCGGCGTCACGCTGTTTACCAATCAGGATCCCGATGGCCTGGATCGCCAGGTGGGCGAGAGCGGCCGGCTGCTGTCGGGCGGGCAGCGTCAGGCGGTGGCGATTGCCCGGGCCTGGCTGAACAACCCGGTGATGATGATGATGGACGAGCCCACCTCCAATATGGACAACCGCTCCGAGCTGCATGTGCGCCAGCAGCTGAAGCGCCTGGGCGAGCATCAGACCCTGCTGCTGGTGACTCACCGTACTTCCATGCTGGAGGTGGCAGACAGGTTGATTGTGCTGGAGCAGGGCAGGGTAATGGCCAACGGCCCCAAGGAGCAGGTGCTGGCGCAATTGCAGGCGGGCCAGGTGAGCATACGGGAGGCAAGTCATGGCTAGGCTGCCGTCTTCCGAACAGCTTGACTACACCAGCGACACCGCCGCCGCCGTGCTGCTCAACACCCCCAGGGGCGCCCGGGCGCTGCTGTGGTGCATGTTGGTCTTTGTGCTGGCGGCCATTGTTTGGGCCTGGTTTGCCGAGCTGGAAGAAGTGACCTCCGGTACCGGCACCGTGATCCCGTCCAGCCAGCTGCAGGTGGTGTCGAATCTGGAAGGAGGCATAGTGCGCGAGCTTTATGTACGCGAGGGCCAGCAGGTGGAAAAGGGCCAGCCGCTGCTGCTGATAGATGATACCCGCTTTAAATCGGATCTGCGCGAGCGGGAGCAGGAAATTGCCGCCCTGCAGGGTGATGTGTTGCGGCTGGAGGCGCAGGTGGCGTCCATTCAGGTGCGGGAAGCGCCGGATCTCGGCTGGCGTGAACAGGTTCAGGTGGAGCCGGCCCCCCTGGTCTTTCCCGACGCCTTTGTTGAGCAGTATCCCCAGCAGCCGGCCATTCAGCGTTCACTCTATAACGAACGGCTCGATTTTGTGAAAAACCAGCTGTCCATTTTCGGCAACCAGATACAGCAGCGCGAGCAGGAAATTGTGGAAACCAACGCCAAGGTGCGCACCCTGCGCCGGGGCGTGGGGCTGGCGGCCCGGGAAGTGAACATGAGCCGGCCCCTGGCCCGCGAGGGCATAGTGCCTCAGGTGGAGATTCTTCGTCTTGAGCGTCAGCTCAACGAGCTGCAGGGCGAGCTCGATTCTGCCCGGCTGTTGTTGCCCAAGCTGGAGGCCACCCTCAAGGAAACCACTTTTAAACGCAAGGAAGTGGCGCTCAGCTTTCGTTCCGAGGCCCAGCAGGAGCTGAACGAGCGCCGTGGCCGGCTGGCCCGGCTGAAGGCCGGCGAAGTGGGCCTGCAGGACAGGGTAACACGCACCTCGGTGCTGTCGCCGGTCAAGGGAACGGTCAAGACCCTGAGCGTGAATACGGTGGGCGGCGTGGTGCAGCCCGGGGTGAGTCTGGTGGAAATTGTACCGCTGGAAGACACCCTGCTGGTGGAGGCGCGCATTGAGCCCCGTGATATTGGCTTTTTGCGGCCGGGGCTGGAGGCCATGGTGAAGTTCACCGCCTACGATTTTACGATTTATGGTGGTCTGATGGGTGAGGTGGAAAAAATCAGTGCTGACTCCATTCAGGACGACGAAGGCAACACCTTCTTTCTGGCCACTATTCGCACAAAAGAGAGCCATTTGGGCAGCGAGCAGGCGCCGCTGCGGATTATTCCGGGCATGCAGGCGGGGGTAGACATCATCACCGGCAAAAAAACGGTGCTGGACTACCTGCTCAAACCCATTTTAAGAGCAAAGCAGGGCGCTTTGCGTGAGCGTTGAGTCGAAAGAAGGGAGAAAAACAATGAGAAAATCGGCGATTGCAGTGCTGGTGGGCACCGCCTTGGTGCTACCGGCCCACGGGCAGACACTGGAAGAGGCGGTCACCCAGACCCTGATGACCCATCCCAAGGTCAAGGAAGCCTTTCATCTTTACCAGTCCCGGCAATATGAGCATGACGAGGCCTTTGCCGGCTATTTGCCCAGGCTTGATGCCAGTGCCGGCATTGGTTACGAATACACCGACAGCCCCGGTGTGCGCGACGGCGATCCCAGGGCCGACAAGACCCTGACCCGCAAGGAAGCCGGACTGTCGCTCAGGCAGATGCTGTTTGACGGCTTTAAAACCCCGAGCAATGTGCACCGCACTCAGGCGGAAGCCGACGCTCAGCGTTATGCGCTGTTGTCGGACGCAGAAAACATTGCCCTGCAGGTGGCCGAGGTGTATCTCGACGTGCTGCGCCACGATGAGATTGTGGAGCTGTCGCGGCGTAACCTGGCCACTCATGAGCAGATATTGTCGGATATTCAGCGACGCACCAGCTCGGGCGTGGGCTCCACCGCCGATCTCAACCAGATCAATGGACGGGTGGCGCGGGCCTACTCCAATATGACGGCGGCGGAAAACAATCTGCGGGATGCCCAGAGCCAGTTTATGGCCCTGGTGAACGACATGCCCGGCGATGTCCGCCAGCCCCAGCCCGATGCCAACTATGTGCCGGCTACCCTGGAAGATGCCCTGATGCAGGCCCGGGACAATCACCCCACGCTGATGTCAGCCTCCTTTGATGTGGCTGCGGCAAGCCAGCAGCACAGGGACGCCAAGTCCGGTTTTTACCCTACGGTCAACCTGGAGCTCGACAGCAACTGGAACGACGATATTGACGGCGTGCAGGGCCACAACAACGACTTTACCGCCATGGTGCGCATGCGCTACAACCTGTTCAATGGCGGTGCCGATCTGGCCCGGAGCCGCTCCACCTCGGCGCTGGAAATGCAGGCCAAGGACATTCACATGAACGCTCACCGTCAGGTGGAAGAAGGCATGCGTCTGGCCTGGGCCGCCTATGAGTCGCTGGGCCGGCAGAAGGACTTTCTGCGCCGGCATGTGGAGTCGAGTTTCGACACCGTGGATGCCTACAAGAAGCAGTTTTCGCTGGGCAACCGCACCCTGCTGGATGTGCTGAACACCGAGAACGAGCTGTTCGAGGCCCGGCGCTCCTACATTAACGCCGAGTACGATCAGTTGCTGGCGGAATATCGCATCATGAACGCCTCGGGCCGCTTGCTCGAAGCGCTGCGTTTTACTCAGCCCGAGCAGTGGCAGGAATCGGAATAAACAAGGAGAGTCACAATGAAAACATGGATTTTGCTGGCCCTGATGCTGCCGCTGGCAGGCTGCACCGTTACCGCCGAGCCGGAGCGGGAAACCCTGCCTGAATACGATCTTACCGACATGGACAGAGACGGGGTGATCACCGCCCGCGACAACTGTCTCGACACCCCCGACAAGGCCTCGGTCGACAACGACGGCTGCCAGGGCAATGAAAACCAGGTGCTGCAGCAGGATATTATTGTGCTGTTTGCTCACGACAAGTCGAACATTACGCCCAAGTACCGGGACGAAATCAACCGCATGGCCACCTTTATGGAGAAAAATCCGGAGCTGAAGCTGCTGCTGGAAGGGCACGCCAGTCAGGTGGGCACGCCGGAATACAATCTGGCGCTGTCGAAGCGGCGGGCCCAGGCGGTGCGTCAGGCGCTGATGAAGGAAGGGGTGCCGGGCGAGCGGCTTGAGATCATCGGTTATGGCGAGAGCAAGCCGCTGCTGATGGGCGATGACGAGCAGTCGGCCGCCGCCAACCGCCGGGTGGTGGGGGCGCTCACCAATATGCGCGAAGGGGTAAGAATGCGCTGGAATGTATACAGCATGGAGAATGCTTCTGATCAATGAGGCCGTTTTATTACCGGCTTTGCGGGCTGGCGCTGCTGGGCGTGTTGCTCGGCGTGCCAGTCTGGTCATTGGAGGAAGAAGACAGCGCCATGCGTACCGCCGTGCAATCGTTTTATGGCGGTAAGGCGGCGCATCGTCTGCTGGAGTGGCGCCGTCTGGTGCGTGAAGGCCAGGGAGCGAAATGGAGCGAGCAGGAGGCCATCAGGCGGGTAAACGGTTTTTTTAATCAGTTGATTTTTATTGACGATATCAGGTTATGGGCCCGGGAAGATTACTGGGCCACACCACTGGAATTTATTGGCGCCGGGGGCGGGGACTGTGAAGACTTCAGCCTGGCCAAGTATTTTTCACTGCGCGAGCTGGGTGTGCCCGACGACAAGCTGAGACTGGTGTATGTAAAGGCGCTGGAGCTGAACCAGTTTCATATGGTGGTGGCCTATTATCCCACGCCGTCGGCGGTGCCGCTTATTCTCGATAACCTCAAGCCGGCCATACTGCCGGCCAGCCGGCGGGGCGATCTGGCGCCCATTTACAGTTTTAACGGTCAGCACTTGTGGCTGATGAAGGAGAGAGGCAGGGGGGAGCTGGCCGGCACATCTTCACGCCTGTCGTTATGGAACGAGTTGCGCAGCCGTATTGATACCACCCGGCTGAACCGCCCGGCCATTAACCTGGATAAGGGACTATGACTCTGTACCGGCAATTGCTTGTCACCATGCTGCTGCTGTTTGCGCTGCTGTTTGTATCGGCTTATTCGGTGCAGTTCAGCTCTACCCGCAGTTATTTGTCCCAGCAGCAGGAGTTTATGGTGATCAACACCGTCACCTCGCTCGGGCTGGCGCTGACCCCCTACCTGGAAAGTGAGGACGCGGTAGGGGCCGAATCGGTGATCAATGCCATTTTTGATGGTGGCTACTACCGCAAGGTGGAGCTGCAGCTGTTGTCATCCAATAAAACCATTTCCCGTGAAAATACCGCGCCGCCCCAGCGGGTGCCGGGCTGGTTTGTGGACTTGAACCTGTTTGAAGGCGGACGTCATCAGGCGGTGCTGACCTCGGGCTGGCTGCAGCTGGGGCAGCTGTATGTGGAAGGGCACACCGGCCATGCCTATTACCAGCTGTGGCGCGGCATGAGCTGGCTGGCCATCTGGTTTGTGGTGAGTTTTGTGCTGGTATGGGGGCTGCTGGTACTGGCGCTGCGCCATTTGCTCAAGCCCCTGCACGAGATTGAAATACAGGCGCAGGAAATTGAACAGCATCACTTTGGCAAGACCATTCCGTTGCCGGCCACCCGTGAGCTCAGGCAGGTGGTGTCGGCCATTAACAGCATGGCCGGCAAGCTGGAGGCCCAGTTTGAAGAGCAGGCGGCCGAGGCCGAACGATTGCGCAGCCGCACCTTTATGGACGACACCTCCGGGCTGGGCAACCGGGCCTGGTTGATGGCGCAGAGTCAGGGCTGGCTGGGTGACGGCCGGGACGGTGCCGTGGTGCTGGTGTCGGCGACTGTGCTCGACTGGCTGTACCGGGAAGAAGGCTTTGAAGCACGGGATCAGATGGTGAGGGTGATTGGCAAGAACCTGCGGCAGTTGTGCCGGGATCGTGGCGAGCATGTGCTGGCCCGTATATCGGCCACCGAATATGTCATGCTGGTCACCGAGTCGGATCCGGCTTCGCTGAAACAACTGGGAGAGGCCATTAACCGGCGGATTGCCGAGCTGGTGAAGGATCCGGATGACGAACGGAATATGTCGGTGGTGGGCATTGCCCTGATCCAGCCCGGGGATGAAATGGGCCGCTTGCTGACCCGGGCCGATCATGCCCTTAACCGGGCGAGAATGGATGAAACCGGGGTAGTGGTGGAAGCACGGCAACTGCGTGACCGGCTGGGACGGCTGCAATGGAAGCAGCTGCTGGAGCAGGCGCTGGAGCAGGATGGCTTTGAGATGAGCGCCCAGGCGGTGATGGGCTTTGACGGCGAGCGCTGTCACGACGAAATTTTTGTGAGTATTCGCAGTGAGGGAATCGCCTATAGTGCCGACAATTTTTTGCCGGTGGCCGAGCAGTTTGGTCTGGGAGAGCGGCTGGATTTGCATGTGATCACCCGGGCGCTGCGCATGCTGGAACACCGCTCCGAGCTGAAACTGGCAGTGAATTTAACGCGCCAGAGCTGCCATCAGGAGGGATTCTGGCGCAAGCTGGCGCAGATCCTGGAGCGTTACGAGGCGGTGCGTGACCGCTTGTTGCTGGAATTGCCGGAAAGTGCCTTTGCTTTTGGCTGGGAGCGGCTGATCGCCCCTCTGGCAAGTCTGAAGGTACCCTGGGGCGTGGATCATTTTGGCCGGCATTTTGATCTGCTGGTGCATCTGGGCAAGCTCAGGCCTGGTTATGTAAAACTGGATCATGGTTACACCAGCCAGTTGCAGCAGCCCGACTATAACGATGCCTTTCTCGCCGCCGTGTGCCGCGTTGCCCACAGCATGGGGGCCATGACCATTGCCTCGCGGGTAGAAACCGGCGAGCAGGTTGAGCGCCTTAAAAGTCTGCACGTAGATGCCTATCAGGGTTACGTCAGCCCCCCCGGCCGCCTCTGCTGACCCTTCACCTTTTTAGAAAGAAGTGACCGTCATTTTCGTTACCAGTGGCTAAATTTTGTGCAGGATCCATCAGGCATTCCCCCCTAGCCTTAAAGTAAGCGAAGTGGTAACAGGGATGCGGACATGGACACAACACGAATAGATAATGCGGTTCAGGTAGTCAGCCTGAAAGGTCAAGCCTTTATTATTGCAAAAGATGGAACGGTTACACCGGTCAAGGAAGGTCAGATCCTGCCTTCGGGCACCCTGCTGCTGACCGATCAGAACTCCGGTATTGTATTTGGCAATGCGCCGGAAAATACGTTAGCTGCACAGCCGGTTTCCGGAGAAGCGGCTGCCGAAGAGGCCGAAGCCATTCAGGCGGCCATTCTGGCCGGCCTTGACCCCACCAAGCTGTTTGCCGCGCCGGCCGCCGGTAACCCGGTAGCGGGCCCGGCAAATACCGATGGCAGCGGCAACGCCGGTTTTGTGGTGGTGAGCCGTACCGGCGAGTCTGTGCTGGCCGAAGCCGGGTTTGATACCCGTTTTGCCAGTCAGGAACTTTCCTCTCTGTATGAAGCCTTGCCGGAGCGGGAAGACAATTCCATTCCGGTGATAGACATTATTATCGATCCTCCCCCTACGCCACCCTCAGACACCCCTCAGTTCCCGGACGACACGGCCTTTGCCCAGGAAAGTGCTTTGCCTACAGGCAGTAATCCAGCCAGTGATAATGAATCCGCGAGCGGACGTTTTGAAATTGATACAGGCAATGATGATCTGGTCAAACTGGAGGTCAGGCTGCCGGGCGGTGAGTGGGTGGATATTACCGGCGGCGGCGTCTTCATCGGCCAGTTTGGTACCTTAACGGTGACGGAAAATAACGGTGTGTACCAGTGGCGTTATGATCTGGACGGAGCCAGTGATCATCCGCTGCCCGGCCTGACTGAAGGTGATGACATTCTGCAGGATCGATTTGAGCTCAGGGTCACCGACGATGATGGCGATCAGGCGACAGCGGCCTTTAATGTGAATGTGCTGGATGACGGTCCTGTGGCTGAAAATGACAGCTATATTGCCGATGAAACCGGCCTGCCCAGCTATAACCTGGTGCTGGTAATCGACACCTCCGGCAGCATGGGCTGGATTATCGGTGGTGACGGTATTCCTGGCGAGACCGGGGTGGACGGCTCGCCCAACCGGCTTGAGATCGCCCAGGAAGCGCTGATCAACCTGCTTAACAGCTACCAGGGCATTGCCGACGAGCTGAATATCAGCATTATTGATTTTGGCAGCGGGGTGAAAAACAGCGCGATAAACCTGTCACTGGAGGATGCGATTATCCATATCGAATCGCTGACCGCGGAAGGCACCACCAATTATACGGATCCGCTGAACGAGGCCCAGCAGCTGCTGGAAGAACAGCTGGCGACGCTGGATGGCTATGAGAACGTGGTGTATTTCCTGTCCGATGGTTACCCCAATGCCGGCACGGCGCCGGCGAGCTGGCAGACCTTTGTGGACGACAATGGCATTGAGGTGATTGCGGTTGGCATCAGCATTCCCGAATCGGCTGTTGCCGAGCTGAACAAGGTGGAAAACAGCGGTGAACAGGCGCTGATCATCATGGACCCCTATGAGCTGGATGATGCCCTGCAGGATACGGTGCCGTCGCCCACCTTGCTGAGTGGCAATGTGCTGGACAACGACATTGCCGGTGCCGATGGCATGAAGGGGGTGGTGTCCGTTACCTATAACGGAGTCACTTATGAGCTTGACGAGCCGGTGAATGGGCCGACCTCGGTCGATATTCCCACCGGCAGTGGCGGCACCCTTACCATATATTCAGATGGTAATTTTACCTACTCGGGGCCGGGCAATGTGGACGGCGATCTGACCGAAACCTTTCTCTATACCATGTCGGACAAGGACAATGACACCGCGAGCGCTCTCCTGAAAATTACCATTGGGGATACGGATACCGAGATTAAGCTGCTGGGGCTGGATGTAGCTGGTGGCGAGCTGACCCTGGACGAGCAGCACTTGCCGGACGGCTCCAATCCCCAGTCCGGCGAGCTGACCAAAACCGGTAGTTTTTCCTATCAGAGTGATGTGGCGGCCAAAGAGCTGACCATTGCCGGTGTCAAGGTGCTGGATAATGGTGTGTATCTGGGGGATGCAAGCGGCAATGTAGTGATCGTCGATGATGCCGGCCGTTTGCTGATGATCACCGGTTACGATGAAGCCAGCCAGAGCTTCAGCTACAGCTATACCCTGAAAGACAACAGCCTGCTGCACGATGAGGCCGGTCGCGACAGCCTGACCGAGCAGTTCCAGGTGTTTATCAGTGATATTCAGGGGGCGACCGATACCGCCGTGCTCGATATCAATATCGTGGATGATATTCCCGATATCAACGGTGTTCAGCACGGCATTATGGGTAACTTTGCCGGCACCCTGAGCGGGCTGGTGGATATCAGTTACGGCGCCGATGGCCCGGGCGAGCTGTCTTTGTCGGGGGATGCGCCCGATGGTCTGGTTTACACCACCACAGATGGCCCCGGTGGCAGTAAGGTGCTCACCGCCACCCTGGATGATGCTTATGGTGACGTGTATTTCATTCTGACGCTGTATCCGGACGGCCACTACGACTTTGAGCTGGTCAATCCCGATCCGGTGCTGGCCACCACCAAGGATCTGACCGGGCTGACCCCGGGAGGTCCGGAGCCGGTAGTGGTACTGCCCATTAACGGCATTGAAGCTACCTTTACCGAGTTGCATTCAAGCCCCGATGACGGAGGGATTAACTCTTCCAAGGTGGGGATGGGGATTGATAATAACCATATTAACGCCGGCGATGTGATGAAAGTTGCCTTTAATTCATTACTTTCAAATATCAGCTTCACACTCAAAAACCTCAGGGCAGGAGACACATTAACCTGGTCAGTGCTGAGTGCAGGCGTAGTGGTGGCGGCTGGCACCTGGACACCACCTGATGGAACAGGTCAAAGTGATGCAGTGGTGTTCAATATTCTTGATCCTATGGATGGTTCAACCATTACTTACACGACAGGCTCCGCTGCCGACATTCAGTCTTCCGGCTTTGATGAGTTGCAACTTGGCGCGGGGGATGGTGATCAGTACCGCCTGCTCGATATGACGGTATATGAGGAGATTTTCCCGGAAGACAGCAACCTGAGTTTTGATATCGGGGTCAAGGACGGAGACCATGATCTGGCTTCAACCAGCCTGAATATCACCATTGAGGCCGACGGCACCGAAGCAAGCGGCTTTACCCTGTCGGGAACCGCTGCAGATGAAGTCTTGCTGGGGAGTGACGGTGACGATGTGCTGGACGGTGGCCTGGGCGATAACATTCTGACCGGGGGCGAGGGCATAGATACTTTCCTCTTTACCCTGGTGGATGCCGGCTCGGTCAACACCATTACCGATTTTGAGAAGGGCGTGGATGTGGTTGATCTCAAGGCGCTGCTGACAGGGGAAGAGTCGGGTAATTTGTCCGATTACCTGGCGTTCAGCCAGGACGGTAACGACACAGTGCTGAGTGTGACTCCGGCCGGCGATGGCGGCGACAGCCAGCAGATCCGCTTTGAAGACACCAATCTGATGGATCTTTATGGGGTGGCCAGCAGTGCGGATCTGGTTCAGGCCATGGTGGATGATCAGACCCTGCAGGTTGACAGATAACCGCAGGCATGCCGGTGGAGGTGAGCCATGGCCAAGGTGGTGACGGTAATGTTGCAGGGGGTGGGCTATCACTGGAATGGCGAAGACATTCTGGTGGATGACGGCATCAGTCTGCCCTGGTCGCTGGCCGGCTCATCGCTGGAGCAGGTTGAGCTGTTTGATCAGGCAGGTGAAACCACCGGCACCTTTTCCATCGACTTTGAGCGCCAGGACTGGGTGCTGGCGGGGGAAAGTGAGCCGGGGGAGGTGATGCTGGTAGACGACAAGGGGGCGGCCCTGACCGCCCTTTCTCCTCTTACGGTGCAGGCCATGTTGCTGCCGGAGGCGCCTTTGCCGTCTGATGCCACAGCCGGCGCAGCAGGCAATGAGCCTTTGAGCCTGAATGATATTTTGCTTGGCAGTGAGCTGGCTGATTTCGACAGCGGTGCGACCAGCATTGACACAGCAGGCCTGAGCAGGGAGCTGATTGACGATGTTATCAACTGGCTCTCGGTGTATAGTCCTCCGGAGTAAGCGCAGAACCTTGCCTGTTTTGTAGCTGCCGCTTTAGCCGGCAGGGCCTGCGTAGCGGGCCGTGAATGCCGGTATTGCCTGGCAAGTGCGCCAGCTAAAGCGGCGCCTACGGCCTGTTATCAGACGAAGGTGCTACATTCTCCATATTTTCCACCCTCAAAGGATCCTCATGCGTACATTGTCTCTTCCCGCCCTGTTCGCCCTGCCACTGCTGTTTACCCCGGCGGCCTTTGCCCTTGCCGTGCCCGATGCGCCTCATCTGACTACCCGGGGAGAGGCCAGCATCAGCGTGGCGCCCGATATGGCGACAATATCGCTGTCGGTGACGGCGGTGAAAAAAGACAGCCGCGAAGCCAAGGACGAGGTGGACACCAAAGTGGCGGCCTTGTTCAGCGGGCTGAGTGTGCTGGGGATTAAAAAAACGGACATTGACAGTGGCAATCTGGTCACCCGCCCGGATTATCACTATCCGAAAAACGGCCAGCGTGAGCTGACCGGCTACGTGGCCGAACGCAGCGTCACCATTCGGCTGTATCAGCTCGACAGCCTGAGCCAGGTGATTGACACCGCGCTGGAGCAGGGCGTGCAGAATGTGCAGCACATTTCCTATGGCGTGCGCGAAGCCGACAGTTACCGGCAGAAGGCGCGGCAGGCTGCCGTGACTCAGGCCAGAGCCCTGGCCGAAGAGCTGGCAACCGGGTTTGAGCTGGCGCTGGGCGAGGTATACGCCATTGAGTATGCCGGTCAGCCTCCGGTGCACCCGCGCCCCCTTGGCGCCGCCCGCATGATGGCCGCCGATGCAGCCCAAGAAAGCTACCAGCAAAACGAGATTGAGTTCACCGATCAGGTGCAGGTGGTCTATACCCTGAAATAATTAAAAAAAAATTTATAACTTAAAAAAACGTGACTTTGATGGCAAAAGTTCCCTAAAGTCGATGTTTTTGGTACTTTATGGAAAAACCCAAGCAGTTGTCATAAAGGACCCGGTAATGGCCAACTATTCTCTCGAAAAAGAAAAAATTAAAATTTTGTTGCTGGAAGGCGTGCACCCCGGCACGGTTGAGTCTTTCAAGGCGGCCGGCTACAGCAATATCGATTATCTCAAAACCTCCCTGGCCGAAGACGAGCTGATAGAGCGCATCAAGGATGTGCACTTTGTGGGTATTCGCTCCCGTACCCAGCTCACCGAGTCTGTTCTCGACGCGGCGGAAAAGCTGGTGGCCATTGGCTGTTTCTGCATTGGCACCAACCAGGTAAACCTGGCTGCCGCCGAAATTCGCGGCATTCCGGTATTCAATGCCCCGTTTTCCAATACCCGCAGTGTGGCCGAGCTGGTGCTGGGCGAGCTGCTGCTGCTGCTGCGCGGCATTCCCGAGCGCAACGCCAAGGCACACCGGGGCGAGTGGCAGAAAACCGCCACCCACTCCTTTGAAGCCCGCGGCAAAAAGCTGGGCATTATCGGCTATGGCCATATTGGTACCCAGCTGGGCATTATTGCCGAAGGCATCGGCATGCAGGTGTATTACTACGACATTGAGAACAAGCTGTCGCTGGGCAATGCCATTCAGGTGGGCAGCCTGAAAGAGCTGCTGAACATGGCCGACGTGGTATCACTGCATGTGCCGGAAACCGCCCAGACCAAGAACATGTTTGGCGCCGAACAGCTGGCCATGATGAAGCCGGGCGCCATTCTGATTAACGCCTCGCGCGGCACCGTGGTCGACATCGACGCCCTGGCGGCAGCCCTTGCCAGCAAGCATGTGGCCGGTGCGGCCATCGATGTGTTCCCGGTGGAGCCCAAGTCCAACGACGAAGAGTTTGTATCGCCCCTGCGTGAGTTCGACAACGTGATCCTCACGCCGCACATCGGTGGCTCCACCCAGGAAGCCCAGGAAAACATCGGCTACGAGGTGGCGGGCAAGCTTATCAAGTATTCCGACAACGGCTCTACCCTGTCGGCGGTGAACTTTCCCGAGGTATCCCTGCCCGGCCATGCCGGCACCAGCCGTTTGCTGCACATTCACCACAACAAGCCGGGCGTGCTCAGCCAGATTGCCCAGGCCTTTGCCGGTGACGATATCAACATTGCGGCCCAGTATCTGCAGACCTCGCCCAAGATCGGTTATGTGGTGATCGACGTGGAAACCGCCCAGAGCGAGCAGGCCCTGGAAAAGCTCAAGGCCATCAGCGGCACCATTCGCGCGCGTATTCTGCACTAAGAGACCGTTCGTCACTCCCGCGAAGGCGGGAGTCCAGTACAGGCGACATTGATTCTACAAGGGGCGAAAGCCCCTTTTTTCATGATAAGATTTTTTGTAGGTTGCGAATGAGCGAAGCGAATTCCAACATTTGTGTTGTTTACAGAATGGACTCCGGCCTGCGCCGGAGTGACGGGATTATATTGAACCGGATAACACCATGAGCGAAGCACTGGACGATTTGTTGACCCTGCTGGCGCTGGAGCCGCTGGACGATGGCCTCTACCGGGGACAAAGCATGGATCTGGGCTTTGGCGCCGTGTTTGGCGGTCAGGTGATGGGGCAGGCGTTGGCGGCGGCCAAATATACCCTGGAGCCGGAGCGGCCGGTTCATTCCTTTCATTCCTATTTTCTGCGGCCGGGGGACGTCAACAAGCCCATCATCTATGATGTGGAAAACATTCGTGACGGCAAAACCACTTCCACCCGCCGGGTGCAGGCGTTGCAGTATGGCAAGCCCATCTTTTACATGACGGCGTCGTTTCAGCAGCCGGTAGCGGGCTTTGAGCACCAGGCGCTGATGCCCGAGGTGGCGGGCCCGGAAGGGCTGACACCGGAAAGCGAGCGGCTGGCGGCGCTGGCCGATCAGGTGCCGGCCAGACTGCGCAAAAAGCTGCTGTCTGAAAAACCCATCGACATGCGTCAGGTCAATTATGTGGATCCCCTGAACCCGGAAAAGGCCGAGCCAACACGTTATGTCTGGCTCAGGGCCAATGGCGCATTGCCGGATGATCTGCGCATTCACAAATACCTGCTGGCTTACGCCTCCGACTTTAATTTTCTGCCCACGGCGCTGATGCCCCATGGCCATTCCTTCTGGGAGCGACAGCTGCAGGTGGCCACCATTGATCATTCCATGTGGTTTCATGAAGACTTTCGTTTTGATGACTGGGTGCTGTATGTGATGGAAAGCCCGCGGGCCATTGCCGGCCGCGGTCTGGTGCAGGGGCATTTTTACACCCGCGATGGCCGGCTGGTGGCGTCCACCATGCAGGAAGGGCTAATTCGCCCGCGCAGTTAGCGCAATAAAACCGAAGCGGTCACTGGCCTTGTTTGCGCTTAATCTCGCTCCCACGCTCCAGCGTGGGAGCGTATACCGGCCTGTCTGTCAGCATGGCGCTGAATGCGGTCAGGGTCTGCATTCCCACGCGGAGCGTGGGAACGAGCGACGAGCGAAGCGGTAATCTAATACATTTGAATACTGGATATCTGTAATGAACAAAACCTGGAGCGAGATTCTCGGGCCGGAAAAACAACAGCCCTATTTTCAGCAGGCCATGCAGGCGGTAAAGGCCGCCCGGGAAGCGGGCAAGGTGATTTACCCGCCGGAAGAGGATGTCTTTAACGCCCTTAAGCTGACCGGGCTGGATCAGGTAAAAGTGGTGATGCTGGGCCAGGATCCCTATCATGGCCCCGGCCAGGCCCACGGCCTGTGCTTTTCGGTGCGTCCGGGCGTAAGAGTGCCACCGTCGCTGCGCAATATGTACAAGGAGCTGGAGAGCGATATTCCCGGATTTGTCACGCCAAAGCATGGCTTTCTGGAATCCTGGGCGAAGCAGGGCGTATTGATGCTGAATACCGTGCTGACGGTGGAAGGGGGCAAGGCCCATTCTCATGCAAAACTGGGCTGGGAAACCTTTACCGACAAGGTGATTCAGGCGGTAAACGATCACTGTGACGGCGTGGTGTTTTTATTGTGGGGCAGCCATGCCCAGAAGAAAGGACAGCATATTGACCGTCAGCGCCACCATGTGCTGACGGCGGTGCACCCCAGTCCGCTGTCGGCGCACCGGGGCTTTTTTGGCAGCCGGCATTTTTCACAGACCAACCGGCTGCTGGAAAGTCAGGGTAAAACGCCCATTGAGTGGCAATTGCCGCTGGAAGTTTGAAAAAGGCGCCCTGGGGCGCCTGAATTATTTTTGTGCTCTATTACAGCCTCAGCTCGTCGGCCTGTTCATCGAGTTCGAAGGTACAGTCGAGTTGCCGAAGTTCCTGCTGCAAACGCCTTTTGTCCTCAAGGGCTTCTATTTCCCGCCATTTGCGTTTTTTGGCCGGCTCGCGCGAAGTGCGCGGGGACTTTTCAACTACAAATTCCTGATCGAAGCGTGACCTCTCCATGGGGCTCCCTCCTGTTGGTTATCAGTTGCAGTCGCCATTCATATATCACAACAGGTTATAAAATAGAACTTTGTTATTTCATTTTTATTAAATTGAATGGCATAAGGCGGGCTTTTTTTTGTGTAAATTGGATATACTTCGATAAAGATTCGTTTGAGTTTGTTGCGCGAGACCCTGTTCATCGCCCCGCCGGCAAAGTCACAACTTAAGGAAAAAGGATGGACTGGGAACTCTTTGAGCTGGGCATCGAAGCCCTGAAGGCCGTGGTGCTGATCTTTATTACCGCTTTTCTGCCCTGGGCCGGGCGGCAACGGAAACAGGATACCCGGGGTTGGTCCCTTATTCTGGCCGGGTTCGGACTGATGGCCTTTGCTGCCGTACTCGATCTGGCCGACGAGTTTGAAGAGTTGCAGCATGTCTGGCTGATCGGCAATACCGAAGTTCAGTCGTTTCTGGAAAAGGTGGTGGGATATGTGGGGGGCTATCTGCTGCTGTTGTTTGGCCTGTTACGCTGGTTTCCTACCATGAACCAGCTGACCGAACGGCTGGAGCAGCAGGTGAAGGAACGCACTCATGAGCTGAGCCGCATGATCCGCTACAACGAGCTGGTGCTGGAGCACAGTCATGATCTGATTGTGGCCTGCGATGCCGAGGGGCGTATTCTGCTTTCCAATGACAAGCAAAGCCGGGAGCAAGACAGCCCCTCCGGTCTGACCGTGACGGAATGGGCAGACACAGCCGAGATCCATAACGATTGCCAGGCCGCCCCCCTGGCCGTGGAGCAGCATCCCCTGGTCAGGGCGCTGAAGGGAGAGCAGATTCATCGTCAGGAGCTGGTGTTTTCCCGGGGTGAGCAGCGCCGTATTTTGCGGGTCAGCAGCTGCCCGATTCAGGATGAAAAAGGCAGGTTGCTGGGTGCCATGATGTCGGCCCACGACATTACCCGGCAGAAAACTCTGGCGGAGCAGCTTCGCTTTCAGGCGACCCACGACAGCCTGACCGGTCTGCCAAACCGGATGTTGTTTACGGATCGGGTGCAGCAGGCCCTGCTCAGGGGACACAGGCAGGCCGATCAGCTGGCGGTGCTGATGCTGGATCTGGACAAATTCAAGCAAATCAATGACACCTTCGGCCACGCCGGTGGTGATCAGCTGCTGCAACAGGTGGCGGGACGGCTGCTGGGGGTGGTACGGGACTGCGATACGGTAACGCGTCTGGGCGGTGACGAATTTGCCATTTTGCTGGAGCACCTGGGAGACAGCCAGGATCCGGCCGGTGAATCCACCCGGGTGGCCCGGCGGATCCTCAAGGAATTTTCCACCCCCTTTATACTGAGCGGGCGGGGGGTACGGGTGGGCGTCAGCATTGGCATAGCCCTCAGCCCCCGGGACGGGACTGATCTGAAAACCCTGTTATGTCATGCCGACAGTGCCCTGTATCACGCCAAGTCACAGGGCCGGCACTGTTTTTCCTGTTACGACCCCGAGCTGGATGCCCGTGAGCTGGAGCGACTGACCATGAGCAAGGAGCTGGAGCAGGCCCTGGCCGAGGAGCAGTTTGTGCTGCATTACCAGCCTCAGCTGCAGGCGGTCAGCGGACGCTGTGCCGGCGTGGAAGCGCTGTTGCGCTGGCAGCACCCGGAAAAGGGACTGCTGCCGGCCGGAGACTTTATTGCCCATGTGGAGCAAAGCGGCCTGATAGTGCCATTGGGAGAGTGGGTGATCCAGAGCGCCTGCCGGCAGCTAAGGCGCTGGCGACAACAGGGCGTGCCGGTGCACAGAGTGGCGGTTAACCTGTCGGAGCGCCAGCTGCATCATGCGGGGCTGGTTAGTTCGGTCGCCCAGAGTCTGGCAGACAGTGGGCTGCCGCCGGGCAGTCTGGAGCTGGAGCTCACCGAAAGCATGCTGATCAAGGACAACAGGGCCATGCTGTCGTTGCTCAACACACTGAAGGAGCTGGGGGTGCTGCTGGCCATTGATGACTTTGGCACCGGCTATTCTTCCCTGTCCTATCTGCGGCAGTTCCCTGTGGCCCGGCTCAAGCTGGATCGTTCTTTTGTCTGCGATATTCCCAACGACACCGTGATCAGCGAAGCCATCATAGCGCTGGCCCACCGGCTGAGTCTGCAGGTGGTGGCCGAAGGCGTGGAAACGGAAGCGCAGAAGGCGTTTCTGACGGAGCTGGGCTGCGAAGAGCTGCAGGGATTTTTGTTTGCCAGGGCGCTGCCGCCGGAGGAGTTGGTGCAGTGGCTGAGCCGGGAAGGGCGGGCATGCCCATCCCGTGCTCCGGTCAGGGAGGGTGTGATGAGCCCGGGAGAAGTGTTAGCCAGCCCGGTGCCGCCGGTGGCGGGATAAGGGGGATATAACGAAAGGATCATTTGGGAACGCAGGCGGGCCGCCTGCGCTCCACTTCAGCCTTTGGATTCCCTATTCCCTATTCCCAGTATTTCAGATCATCGCCTTGAGCATGTCTTCCAGTTTGCCCTGATCGATGGCGAAGTTGCGAATGCCTTCGGCCAGTTTTTCGGTGGCCATGGCGTCCTGGTTCTGCTCCCAGCGGAACTCGGCTTCGGTCATGGGGGCGGGGCGGGCCTGAGTGGCGCCCTTGTCCTGCAGTTTCTGTACAACCTCACCTTCCGCCTGGCTCAGCTCTTCCAGCAGGTTCGGGCCAATGGTCAGGCGGTCGCAGCCGGCCAGCTCGAGAATTTCGCCGGTGTTGCGGAAGCTGGCGCCCATGACCACGGTTTTGTAGCCGTGCGCCTTGTAGTAGTCGTAGATTCGGGTCACCGACAGTACGCCCGGATCTTCCGCCGGGGCATAGTCTTTCTTGTCGGTGTTGTTTTTGTACCAGTCGAGAATGCGGCCCACGAAGGGGGAGATCAGGTAGGCGCCGGCTTCGGCACAGGCGCGGGCCTGGGCAAAGCTGAACAGCAGGGTCAGGTTGCAGTTGATGCCTTCCTTTTCCAGCACTTCGGCGGCGCGAATGCCTTCCCAGGTGGAGGCCAGTTTGATCAGAATGCGATCCTTGCTCACGCCGGCGTCGGCATACAGGGCGATCAGGCGGCGGGCCTTGGCGATGCTGGCGTCGGTGTCGAACGACAGCCGGGCGTCCACCTCGGTGGAAATGCGGCCGGGAATAAGCTTGAGAATTTCACAGCCAATGTTCACCGCCAGCTTGTCGGAAGCGTCGGTCAGCTGCCGGGCGGCGTCCTGGCTCTGGGATTTGGCCCAGCTCACGGCGTCTTCAAGCAGCGGGCGGTATTCGGGGATCTGCGCCGCCTTCAGAATAAGAGACGGGTTGGTGGTGGCGTCTTCGGGCTGATATTTGCGAATGGCGTCGATGTCGCCGGTGTCGGCAACCACTGTGGTGAGGGTGCGCAGTTGTGCGAGTGTATTGGCCATGAACGGGTCCTTCAGGGTGTTGTTTAGCGCTATATTCTAGTTTTAACGGGGTTGAAAGTCATTTGCCTTGGCCGGGCGAAGCCCTGCAGCAGACCCCGGTGATGCCACCCGGTGTGATCTGGGTCACATGGACTGTTCGTGCGCTTGTGGTACATTGCGCCGCTTCGCGTGGCCGCGTGCCGATGGCGGCCATACATTTTGACTTGATGCAGAGGTGCTAATGGACTCCTTTATTGCCTTTATCAACAACCTGCTGTGGGGATCCGTGCTGATCTACCTGCTGCTGGGGGTTGGTATCTACTTTACCGTCCGGCTGGGCCTTATTCAGTTTCGCCATTTCGGGCACATGTTCTCGGTGCTGAAACACAGCCGTCAGTCCGACGCGGCGGGTATTTCGTCGTTTCAGGCCTTGTGTACCAGCCTGGCGGCCCGGGTGGGCACCGGCAACCTGGCCGGGGTGGCGGTGGCGCTCTACCTGGGCGGCCCCGGCGCCATCTTCTGGATGTGGCTGATTGCCCTGATCGGCATGGCCACGGCCTTTGCCGAGAGTGCGCTGGCTCAGCTGTACAAGGTGAAAGACGACGACGGCAACTACCGGGGCGGTCCGGCCTACTATATGGAACGGGGCCTGGGCATGCGCTGGATGGGCGTGCTGTTTGCCATTTTCCTGATCATTGCCTTTGGTCTGGTGTTCAATGCGGTGCAGGCCAACTCCATCAGCGCCGCCATGCAGGTAGCCTTTAGTGTGCCCGAGTGGGCTACCGGTCTGGTACTGGTGGTGCTGGCTGGGCTCATTATCTTTGGCGGCCTGCGTACCATTGCCCGCTTTGCCGAGCTGGTGGTGCCGCTGATGGCGTTGGCCTATCTGCTGATCGCCCTGGTGGTGGTGGCGATGAACATTACCGAGCTGCCCGGTGTGCTGGCGCTGATTGTAAAATCGGCCTTTGGTCTGGAGCAGGCCGGCGGCGGCGCCATGGGGTATGCCATTTCCCAGGCGCTGATCAATGGCGTGAAACGGGGCCTGTTCTCCAACGAAGCGGGCATGGGCTCGGCGCCCAACGCCGCCGCCTCGGCCACGCCCTATCCGCCGCACCCGGCGTCTCAGGGCTATGTGCAGATGCTGGGGGTGTTTGCCGACACCATCGTGATCTGTACCTGCACCGCCTCCATTATTCTGCTCTCCGGCCAGTTTGAGCCGGGCTCCGGTGTGACCGGCATTGAGCTGACCCAGAAGGCGCTGGCGAACGAAGTGGGTGACTGGGGCAATATCTTTATTGCCATTGCCATTCTGTTCTTTGCCTTTACCAGCATTGTGGCCAACTACGCCTATGCCGAAAACAACCTGGTGTTTCTGGAGCACAACCACCCGGCAGGCCTGCTGGTGTTCCGCCTGTTTGTGCTGGGCATGGTGATGTTTGGATCCATTGGCGAGCTGCCTACCATCTGGGCAATGGCCGATACCTCCATGGGCATGATGGCGCTGATCAACCTGGTGGCCATTCTGCTGTTGTCCGGCGTGGTGGTGAAACTGGCGAAGGACTATAACGACCAGCGCAAGCTGGGCCGGCTGCCCACCTTTGACGCCAGCAAGTATCCCGAGCTGCACAACCAGCTGGAAGAAGGGATCTGGGACAAGAAGTAGGCCCGAATTTATTCGGGCAAAGGGATTAGGGACCAGGGAATAGGGATTGGTGCCCCGCTGAAGCGGGGCCTACGATTCCCCATTCCCCATTCCCCATTCCCCATTCCCCATTCCCTGAAGTCAAGGCTGTTCCCCCACCAGAAACTGTTTGCTGATGCTCTTGAAGGTATCGGTACCGGCCTGCTGCATCAGCTCAAACACCACCATTTCCCGGCTGACGATGTGTGCCCCGGCGGCGCGCATGCGCTCCAGGCCCAGCTGACGGTTCTCTTCGGTGCGGCTGCCCACGGCGTCGGCCACCACAAAGACCTCCTTGCCTGACTGCAGCAGCTCCAGCACGGTTTGCAGCACGCAAACGTGGGCTTCCATGCCGCACACGATGATCTGGCTGCGATCCTGCCAGTGCTTGGGCAGACACCCCCCGGCCACGGCGGAAAAGTGTACTTTTTTGTCTACCTCGGGGCGTTCCACCAGCGCGGTGAGCTCGGGCAGGGTATGGCCCAGGCCGCGGGGATACTGCTCGGTAAACAGGGTGGGGGTGCCCAGCACCTGGCAGGCGCCGATCAGCCAGCCGGCACGGGCCACCAGGCGATTGCCCTGGTGGATGGCGGGCACCAGTTTTTCCTGAATGTCGATCACCATCAGAGCGGCTTTTTCGGGTTGCATCAGCATGGGGTTCTCCTTTGTAAACGTGAACTTCAGTATGCCGTTTTCAGCATAAATAAAAAGGGTGAAACCGCTTGCCTGCCGCCGTTTTTCGATTTATCAATAATGTCCTGTTAAGCCACTGAGGAGTCATTACCGGCACGTCGCGCCGGGCAGCCGTCCCGTTCGCCAGTTTCTTTTCCGTTGTTGCCGCTTTCGGACTTTTCCGAGTTTTTCACAATCCGTTTTCGTCACCAAGACGGCGCGGGAAGCCCCGTCCTTTAGGGCGGGGAGGGATAGCGCCACGTTGCGAAGCAACGTCAATGCTCTATCATGTACTGTATGAACGTACAGACTAAAACACTCAGCGTTCGGGTTAAGGATAAGCACGCCAAACTGCTCCGGCAGATGGCGTTCGAGGTCAATCAGGTCTTTAACCACGCCAACGAACTGACCATGAAGGCCGGCCGCAACCATAGCGACCTTGGCCCGGTTAAGCCTGAGTGGTTGTCTGCGTTTGATGTTCAGAAGCTGACGGCGGGCATTCAGAAAGAGCGCGGTTATCTGATCGGCTCAGCCACCGTGCAGGAAGTGATTGCCGTTCATGCCAAAGCCCGCAAGCAGTTTAAGCGGGCCAAGCTGCGTTGGCGTGTCAGCTCCGGTTCAAAACGCTCCCTTGGCTTTATCCCCTTCAAGAGCCGGGCGGCCCAATGGCGCAACGGTCAGGTCAAATTTGCCGGGCACCACTTCAAGGTCTGGGACAGTTATGGCTTGTCCAAGTACCAGTTTCGGGCGGGCAGTTTCTCGGAAGATGCACGGGGCCGCTGGTACTTTAATATCTGTGTGCAGGTGGCCGCCCAACCGGTAACGGAAGGCAAAAGCGCCGTGGGCATTGATCTGGGCCTGAAAGATGCCGCTACCTGTAGTGACGGCACCAGACTGTCAGCCGGGCGGTGTTACCGTGATCTGGAAAGTGCTCTTGGCAAGGCCCAACAGGCCAACAAGAAACAGCGGGTAAAAGCGATCCACGCCAAGATCAAGAACCGGCGCAAGGACGCCTTGCATAAATTCAGCACGAGGCTGGTCAACAACCACGCTGCGATTTTCGTTGGCGACGTGAGCAGCACCAAGCTGACCCAAACCCGCATGGCCAAATCGGTACTGGATGCGGGATGGGCCATGCTCAAAACACAACTGGAATACAAAGCGATAGCGCGGTCAGTGGTGTTTGAAGTCGTTAACGAATCCTACTCCACCCAAACCTGTTCGAGTTGCGGCACCCTGCCCGATTCGAGGCCGAAAGGGTTCGCAGGTCTTGGAATAAGAGAATGGACATGCTCTGAGTGCGGAGCAGAGCACGACCGCGATGTGAATGCGGCCATGAACATTCTTGCGGCGGGGCATCGCCGTCTAGCGGTAGGAATCCCCCTGCTTTAGCTGGGGGAGGATGTCAATGTTTTGGTTTTGCCTGGAGGTAAGGCGTTAATGAGTGGTGGCAATCCCTGTTTGAATTGCGGCGCCTGCTGCGCGTTTTTTCGTGTGTCTTTTTACTGGGGCGAAGTGCACAGCGATTATGCCGTGCCCGAGGCCCTGATCGAGCCCGTGTCTTATTCCCGGCTGGCCATGCGCGGCACCAACCAGCCCGCGCCCCGCTGTGTGGCGCTGGAAGGGGAGGTGGGCGGTTGCGTGTCCTGCACCATTTATGAAAACCGGCCCGGTCCCTGCCGGGACTTTGAGGCCTATGACGCCGAGGGCGCCTGCAACCGGGCCCGGGCGGCCCATGGCCTGCCGCCGCTGGAGGCGCCACCGGTCGCGGCCTGACGGGCGGAGTATAAGCAGCGGAAATCGTTGGTGTTTTGAGGGTTGTCCGGTAGTCTTGAAGCAGAACACAAGGAGCCTGGTTATGGAAAAACTGTCTGCCCTCGAGCAACGCGTGATTGGCTGCCTGATTGAAAAACAGGTGTCCACCCCCGATGTCTATCCCCTTACCCTTAATTCGCTGGTGAATGCCTGCAACCAGAAGAGCAACCGGGATCCGGTGATGAGCCTGGATGAAGGCGAAGTGCAGTCGGTGCTGAACACCCTTGGCGCCCGGCGGCTGGTGAACAACGTAGCCGGCTTTAACGCCCGGGCCGCCAAGTATCAGCATCGCTTCTGCAACACCGAGTTCGGCGAGCTGCACTTCAGCCCCGGCGAACTGGCCATTGTGTGCGAGCTGCTGTTGCGGGGCCCGCAAACCCCGGGGGAGCTGCGCAGCCGCTGCGCCCGTCTGCATTCCTTTGGGGAGGTGAGCGAGGTGGATGCCTGCCTGCACAGCCTGATGGAAAAAGGCCCCTTTGTGGTGAAGCTGGAGCGCCAGCCCGGCAAACGGGAGTCGCGCTACGCCCATCTGTTTGGCGACGTGCCGGTCAGCGAGCCGGCGGCCCCGCTGGTGGAGCAGGCCGGCGACGCCCAGGCCCGCATTGCCGAGCTGGAAGCGGAAGTAGCCAGGCTCAAGGCCCGCATTGCCGAGCTTGAAAAATAAAAAGAAAATAAAAGGGGTCGGAGTCATTTTTCGGCCAAAGCCGAAAAATGACTCCGACCCCTTTTATTTCATAGTCCCATTTTTTCTATCACGGCCTCGGGTCCGCCGGGCAGGCCGCTTTGCTGAAACAGAATGCGGCCCCGTTCATCCAGGGCGGTGATGGTGTTGGAATGCGCAACCTCGCCGTTGGCCAGCCCGGTGTATTTGATATTGAGCGCCATGGCCAGGGTGCGCACCTGATCGTTGTTGCCGCTGAGCAGGGTCCAGTGCTCATCCAGCCGGCGCTTGCCGGCAAAGTGCGCCATCACCTTGGGGGTATCCACCCCCGGTGTGAGGGACACCAGCACAAAGCCGAGTTGTTGCTGCTGGGCCGGAGTCAGCGCCTGCTGAATACGCTTGAGATCCGACACGATCACCGGGCAGGCGGTGGCGCAGTCGGTGTAGATAAACGCAAAAAGCTGTTTTTTACCCGCCAGATTTTCCAGTTTAACCGTTTTTTCCTGGCTGTTCTGCCACTCGTCATTGAGCTGGTAGAGGGAGTCGCCGGGCAGGGCGGCGAGGGCGTCAAGGCTGAGCAGCATCAGCAACAGGGTGAGTATTTTCATCGTGTATCTCTCCGGCACAGCGAAAGCCCAGGTTGCCCAGGGCATAGGTGGCCTTCAGGCTGGAACGAAAGCCATAGCGCATAAAGGCGGCGTAATCGGACGGATCGGTACTGCCGGCGGCGGCCGAGCCACAGAACAGCCCTTTATCCAGGCTGCTGTCGCCCCTGGATTCACCGGTGACCAGCGCCGAGTTAAAGTCCTGAGTCCATTCCCATACCAGGCCGTGCAGATCCTGCACTTGCCAGTAGTTGGCCGGGCTTCGGCCCACGTTATTCAGGCGTGCGGTGGCGGGCAGGGCATACCAGTCGAGAATGCGCCGGGTAAAGCCGGGCTCGGTGGCGCCAAAGGCGGCGGTTTCCGAGGCCTGGGCGGTGTATTCCCATTCCGCCACTGTGGGCAGCCGCTTGCCCTGAGCACGGCAATAGGCATCGGCGGCAAACCAGGACACAAAGGTGACCGGCTGATGGTGCTGCTCCTCAGCCGGCGTTAAACCGGGCCAGTGTTGCAGATAGGCCGGTTCGGTCAGCAGGGCCGGGGGATGGCCCGGCTGCCATTTTGGATGGGCGGCCACAAAGGCCGCGAATTGCCGGTTGGTGACCGGGGTCTTGTCGAGCATAAAGGGCGCCACCGGCGTGAGCGGACTGTCTTTGGTCAGATACAGGGGCCTGACTTCCCCGGCGGGAAGCGAGGCCATATCGGTCGCCAGTGTCAGGCTCAGCAGCAGCGCCAGGCTCATTAGTGGGCGCTCCCGGCCACGATGATGGTCTGGCCTTTTTCCCGGCGCTCGGCCACCTGCTCGGGGGTGACTTCGCCACCGTCGTTACCCCAGCTGTTCAGCACATAGGTCAGCACGTTGGCGGTGTCTTCGTCCGACAGGCGCATGGCCGGCATGATGCTGTCGTAGGCCTGACCATTGACCTTGATGGGGCCTTTCAGGCCGTGCAGCACCACGTCGGTGGCGCGGGTGTGATCGGCATTAAGAAAGTCTGAAGCCGCCAGCGGAGGAAAGGCGCCGGGAATGCCCTGGCCCTCGTTCTGGTGGCAGGCCTGACAGTTGGCCTCATAGGCCCGCTTTCCGTAGAGCAGGCGTTCTTCTTTGGTTTTGGCCACCACTTTGGGATGCCCGTTGGGCATGACCTGTACCGCCGAGCCTTCAGGCAGATAGACGTTTTCGGCCACCTTGCCGGAATAGACGATTTTGTCTTCGGGGCCTTCCACCTGCATCATGCCCAGCGCTCCCTTGTTAAAGGCACGGAAAATGGAGTGATCCACCATGATGAAATTGCCGGGCACGTCGAGCTTGAACTCGGCCATGGCTGCGCCGCCGGCGGGCACCAGGGTGGTTTGCACGTTTTCATTGATGGCGGTGCCACCTTCCACGTTGACCTTGTCGAAGATCTCGCCAATCACGTGAAACGATGACACCAGGTTGGGCCCGCCGTTACCCACATACAGGCGCACGGTTTCGCCCACGTTGGCGGTAAGCGCCTTGTCGCCACTGAGCGCCCCCACGGCGCCGTTGAACACCACATAGTCGGGCTGCTCGCGAATGGCCTTGTCCATGTCAAAGGGCTGCAGGCCCTGCTCGCCGTATTCGCCCTTGGTGTAGAAGTCGCCCTGCATCACGTAATATTCCCGGTCTACCGGCGGCAGGCCTTCTTTGGGCTCCACCAGGATCAGGCCATACATGCCGTTGGCCACGTGCATGCCCACCGGGGCGGTGGCGCAGTGATACACATACAGGCCGGGGTTGAGCGCCTTGAAATTAAACACCGAGGTGTGGCCAGGGGCAGTAAAGGACGAGGCGGCGCCACCGCCAGGGCCGGTAACCGCGTGCAGATCGATGTTGTGGGGCATTTTGGAGCTGGGGTGGTTGGAGAGGTGAAATTCGACTTCGTCCCCTTCCCGCACCCGTAAAAACTGGCCGGGCACCGAGCCGCCAAAGGTCCAGAACATGTATTCCACGCCGTCGGCGATTTCCATGACTTTTTCCACGGTTTCCATTTTTACCACCACTTTGGCGGCATGATCCCGGGTGATGGGCGGCGGCACTACCGGCGGCGAAGTGAGCATGGCTTCTTCTACAGGCAGCTGGCTGGCCTGAGCGGAGAAGGCGAGGGCGAGACTGATGGCGGCGACAAGCTTGCGTGGCTTCATAGGATACTCCCTGCACTGAGTGCGACTGTTTATGTGTATCTCAAATGCAAGTTTGATCGTTATGTAGCCAAACAGGACTGATCTGGATCAATAAAGTGAAAACTAAAAAGGGGGCGATTTTTAAAAGGGGTCGGAGTCATTTTTACTTAAGCGTTTCCAGAAAGGTTTCCAGCACCAGGTTGGGCCGCTGGCTGCGGGCGGTAATGGCGCAAAAATGGGTGGTAAACCCGGGTTGCAGAGCGCGCAGCCGGCCGGCCTTCACCCAGGGGGCGGCGTAGTGATCGGGCAGGTAACCGAGATAACAGCCGGTGAGCACCAGAAACAGTATGCCTTCCCGATCACTGGCCTGGGCGCCGGCAATATGACGATCATACAGGGCGGCGGCCTCGGCAGGACGGGCAAAGCGGGGCTGCACCAGCTCGTGTTCAAAGACGTTGCCGGCAGGGTCGGCAAACAGCGGGTGGTTGTCGGCACAATAGAGGCGGGTGCTTTCTTCATACAGCGGCCGGTAATCGAGCCCAGGCAGCTCCCTTACCTTCGGGACCACACCCACATTAAGGCGGCCGTCGAGCACACCGATTTCAATGTCGTCGGAAGGCTGCATGCGCAGATCAATCTGCACCTGGGGCCCGCGCGCCTTGAGTGCGGCCAGGCCATGAGTGATTTTCATGCCCGGGTGGCTGACCAGGTTGTCGGTAATGCCGATCACTAGGGTGCCCTGCAGATGCCGGTGCAGCTCGCTGATCTCGGCGCGAAAGTGCTCCACGGCGCCAAACAGCCGGTCGCCGGCGTCCAGCACCCGCCTGCCTTCGTCGGTCAGGGCAAACCCGGCCCGGCCCCGCTGGCACAGCTTGACCCCCAGCCGTTTTTCCAGATCCGCCATCTGCATGCTGATGGCCGCCCGGCTGATGCCCAGGGCCACCTCGGCGGCGGAAAACCCGCCGCAGGCGGCCACGGTGCGAAACACTTTCAGCAGCTTCAGATCGAAATCGCTCACCTGACCGGGTGTCTTCATATCGCCTCCTTAAAAAGGGGTTTTAAAAGGGGTCGGAGTCATTTTTCAGCTAAAACCAGCTGAAAAATGACTCCGACCCCTTTTTATATAAGTTCAGCATACGATTAACTGAACTTAATAAAGTTTATATTTAACAAAAGTACAACGGCGATCACCATGGGAGCATCAAACCTTGGCAGGAGTCGTGATGAACACCATGGCAAGCATTGGCAGCAAGCAGGAAATGGGGCAGCAGCTCAGTCTGGAGGCCTTCTGGATGCCCTTTACCGGCAACCGGGCCTTCAAGGCCGCGCCCCGGCTGGTGGCTGAAGCGGACGGCGCCTATTTTACCGACGTGCACGGCCGCAGGCTGTTCGACAGCCTGTCCGGGCTCTGGTGCACCGGGCTGGGTCACCGCCACCCCAAAATCATTGAGGCCATTCACCGTCAGCTCCATACCCTGGATTACGCCCCCGGCTTTCAGACCGGCCACCCCCTGGCCTTTGAGCTGGCAGAGCGGCTGGCGAATCTGGCCCCGGCCGATCTGAACCGCGTGTTCTTCACCAATTCCGGCTCCGAGTGTGCCGACACCGCGCTGAAAATGGCCCGGGCCTACTGGCGCGCCAAAGGCAAACCGGAAAAGACCCGCCTCATTGGTCGGGCTCGGGGCTATCACGGGGTGAACATGGGCGGCACCAGCCTGGGGGGCATTGGCCCCAACCGCAAGCACTATGGCCAGCTGGTGGAGGCGGATCATCTGCCCCATACCCTGCTTGCGGAAAACGCCTTCAGCCGGGGCCAGCCCGAGCACGGCGCCGGGCTGGCCGACCATTTGCTGCAGCTGATTGAGCTGCACGATGCCTCCAATATCGCGGCGGTGATCGTCGAGCCCATGTCCGGCTCGGCCGGGGTCATAGTGCCGCCGGTGGGTTACTTGCAGCGGCTGCGTGAGATCTGCGACCGGCACGATATTTTGCTGATTTTCGATGAGGTGATCACCGGCCTGGGGCGCATGGGCGAGTTGTTTGGCGCCGAGACCTTTGGCGTGGTTCCCGACATCATGAATGTGGCCAAGCAGCTCACCAACGGCGTGGTGCCGATGGGCGCGGTGATCGCCCGGGAGCAGATCTATCAGGCCTTTATGGAGCAGCCCGGCCCGGACTATATGGTGGAATTCCCTCACGGTTATACCTATTCCGGCCACCCGGTGGCCTGTGCCGCCGCCATGGCTTCGCTCGACGCCATTATCGACGACGAGATGCTGGGTCGAGTGCGGGCGCTGATGCCGGTGCTGGAAGAGCAGATCCACCGGCTGAAGGGGCTGCCCCATGTGGTGGACATTCGCAACTGCGGCCTGGCCGGGGCGGTGCAGCTGGCGCCATACCCGGGTGAGCCGGCGCGCCGACCCATGGAGCTGGCCATTGAACTGTGGCAGGCGGGCTATTACGTGCGCTTTGGCGGCGACACCCTGCAGTTTGGCCCGCCCTTTATCTCCACCCCCGACGAGCTGGAGCAGTTGTTCAACGCCGTGCACCGCGTGCTGAAAGCACAGGGATAAAAACGGCGCGTAGGTTGGGTTGAGGAACGAAACCCAACACAACAGGTGCTTGCGGAATGTTGTGAATTCGCTGCGCTCATCGCCAACCTACGCCGCTGATTATGCAAATAGAAATCAAAATAAGGACTCACCATGAACACCATTCCTCACCTGATCAACGGCGAACATCACCACGGCACTCAGCTGCTGGACGTATTCAACCCCGCCACTGGGGCGGTGTGCGCGCAAGTGGCGGTGGCCGATGCCGCCACCGTAAACCAGGCGGTGGCCGCCGCCGAGGCCGCTTTTCCCGCCTGGCGCGACACCCCGCCGGCCAAACGGGCGCGGGTGATGTTCCGTTATCGTCAGCTGCTGGAAGAGCGGGCCGATGACATTTGCCGGCTGATTGCCGAGGAGCACGGCAAAACCCTGGAAGACGCCCGTGGCGAGTTGCAGCGGGGCATGGAAAACGTGGAATACGCCTGCGGCGTGCCCGGCCTGCTGAAAGGGGAGTTTACCCGCAATGTGGGGCCGGACATCGACGCCTGGTCCGACTTTCAGCCCCTGGGCGTGGTGGCCGGTATTACCCCGTTCAACTTTCCCGCCATGGTGCCGCTGTGGATGTTTCCCATGGCCATCGCCTGCGGCAACTGCTTTGTGCTCAAGCCCTCGGAGAAGGATCCCGGCTCGTCCTTGCTGATTGCCGAACTGCTGGAGGAAGCCGGCTTGCCCAAGGGCGTGCTCAACGTAGTGCAGGGCGGTCGCGAGGCGGTGGATGCATTGCTGGAGCACAAGGGCGTCAAGGCGGTGAGCTTTGTGGGCTCCACTCCGGTGGCCGAGCATATTTATGCCAAAGGCACGGCCCACGGCAAGCGGGTGCAGGCGCTGGGCGGCGCCAAAAACCATGCCGTGCTGCTGCCCGATGCGGATCTCGACAACGCCGTCAGCGCCCTGATGGGCGCGGCCTACGGCTCCTGTGGTGAGCGCTGCATGGCCATTTCGGTGGCGGTGTGCGTGGGCGATGCGGTGGCCGACGCCCTGGTGGAAAAACTGAGTGAAAAAGTCCGGGCACTCAATATTGGCCCGGGTACGCAAGGCGGTCACGACATGGGCCCGGTGATAAGTAAGGAGCATCTGGAGAAAATCACCGGTTACATTGAAGACGGTCTGCAGGCCGGCGCCGCTCTGGCGGTGGACGGCCGGGGCATAACGGTGCCGGGCCATGAAGCCGGCTATTTTATCGGTGGCTGCCTGTTTGACCGGGTCACCCCCGACATGCGTATTTACCGGGAAGAAATCTTTGGTCCCGTGCTGTGCGTGGTACGGGTTGGAAGCCTGGAAGACGCCATTGCCCTGGTGAACGCCCATGAATACGGCAACGGCACCTGTCTGTTTACGCGGGACGGCGAGGCGGCGCGGCTGTTTGGCGATCAAATCGAGGTGGGCATGGTCGGCATCAACGTGCCGCTGCCGGTGCCCGTGGCCTATCACAGCTTTGGCGGCTGGAAGCGCTCGCTGTTTGGGGATCTGGCCGCCTACGGTCCCGATGCCGTGCGCTTTTACACCCGGCGCAAGACCATTACCCAGAAATGGCCCGAGCGCGCCAGCCATCAGGCCTCGGACTTTGCCTTTCCAAGTTTGTGAATGTTGTGACGGGTGAGGTGTGAGGGGCAGTTCACGGGTCTTTCCTCCTCACCCTTTACTCCTCCCCCCCTCACAGTTCTTTAATTGCCCGCCGCAAGCTGGCACAATATGGGCCCTCTTGAGGGAGTAATCGTTCGGCCCCGCCGAAACGGCTGTCAACAATCTCTGAGCCAAAGGCTTATGGCAGTCGTGTCCTGACGGATTGATGAGACTCGAGACGCAACCATCCACCGGGCGGGAGGTGGTTGCGTCTTGGTTGTTGAGTCCCGCCCCAAGAGCGCTTATGAACATGTCTTGCCTGTCATTTCTTTTGTCTGCCCCTGTTCACGGGGGAAATGCCCCATGCTGATGTCTGTTGCCGCCATTTTACTGGGCCTTGCGGTGCTGGTGTGGAGTGCCGACCGTTTTGTGGATGGCGCCTCGGCCACCGCCCGTCATGCGGGCATGCCGCCGCTGCTGATTGGCATGGTGATCGTGGGCTTTGGTACCTCGGCCCCGGAGATTGTGGTGTCGATCATTTCGGCGCTGGAAGGCAACCCCGGGCTGGCGCTGGGTAACGCTTATGGCTCCAATATCGCCAATATCGGACTGATACTGGGGATAACGGCGCTGATCAGCCCCATAGCCGTGCATTCCCAGGTGCTGCGCAAGGAGCTGCCCATACTGCTGCTGATCACCCTGCTGTCCCTCAGCCTGTTGTGGAACGGCTGGCTGGCGCGGCCCGACGCCATCATACTGCTGGTGGTGTTTGTGCTGCTCATGGCCTGGAGCATTCGCCAGGGCCTGCAGGGTGGCAACGACAGCATGGCCACCGAGCAGGAGAAAGAGCTGGACGACAACCTGATGAGCCTGAAAAAGGCGCTGTTCTGGCTGCTGGCCGGTCTGGTGCTGCTGATCATCAGCTCGCGCATTCTGGTGTGGGGCGCGGTGAACGTGGCTCAGGCCTTTGGTGTGAGTGATCTGATTATTGGTCTGACCATTGTTGCCATTGGCACCTCGCTGCCGGAGCTGGCCTCGTCCATTGCCGCCATTCGCAAAAACGAGCACGACCTGGCCCTGGGCAACGTGATTGGCTCCAACCTGTTCAACACCCTGGCGGTGGTGGGGCTGGCCGGTGTGATCCACCCGCTGGAGGTGGTGCCGGAAGTGATCAGCCGCGACTTTATGGTGATGATAGTGCTGACCCTGTCGCTGTTTGTGCTCGGCTTTGGCTTCAGGGGCCGGCAGGGGCGCATCAACCGCTTTGAAGGCGCCTTTTTGCTGACCGTGTATGTGGCCTACACCGGCTGGCTGGCCGGCAATGTGATTGCCGCGTAGCAGTGAAGCAGCAGTGCGGTTGCCTCCGCCGACACGCTTCGAGCCCATCCATGGGGCGCTCGGCAAATGTCATCCCTGACATTTGACGGTCGGCTTCGGCAATCCCCACTGCTACTTCAGGCTATATCTGTGTTTTTATGCTGCCGGGTTACATCCGTGGCGAAAGCCCGGCCTCCAATTTCCCCATTCCCCATTCCCCATTCCCCCCAAAATGGGCGCTTTGCTCGCCCTTGCCCATCTGCATCAACCGCGCCTGTGTCTATACTGACCCGCATAACCCCATCTGGCGCGTGAAGAGCATAATGAAAACATACCCCCGTATGCGGCGGGCCGCCACCGGCCTGCTGTGCAGTCTGCTGGCGCTGCCGGCAACGGCGTTTTCCATTGCAGACAGCAACCCCAATACCCAGGGCTGGATGCAGGGCTTTCCGCCACCGCCGGAAAAACGCCTGCGCGCCGCCGACGGCTCCTTTTTTGAATTTCCCGCCCGTGGCGCACATGCGCGAGTTTATGCCCACGGTGGAGGTGTCGCGCGGTCTGGGGGCGCCGGCGCCGCTCAACTACCGGCTCGATCCGCTGATCGACAAGCTGCATTTTCTGCCCTGGGGCAGTGCAGAGCCCGTGACCTTTGCCAGTTCCCTGGCCCGCAACTACACCGATGGTCTGATTATTCTGCACCGGGGTGATGTGGTGTATGAGCGCTATTTTGGTGCCCTGCAGGAAGACGGCCAGCACGCCGCCATGTCGGTGACCAAGTCCTTTACCGGCCTGCTGGCCGCCGTGCTGGTGGCCGAAGGCAAGCTGGATGACACCAGACAGGTGGCCGGCTATGTGCCCGAGCTGAAAGACTCCGCCTTTGGCGATGCCACCGTACGCCAGTTGATGGACATGACCACGGGTCTGCAATACAGCGAAAATTATGCCGATCCCAACGCCGAGGTATGGCAATACTCCGCCGCCGGCAGCCCCTGGCCCAAGCCGGCAGGATACACCGGGCCGGTGGGCTATTTTGAGTATCTTGCCGGGGTGCAAAAGCAGGGTGAGCATGGCGAGGCCTTTGGCTATAAAACCGTGAACAGCGACGCCCTGGGCTGGGTGATCTCCCGGGTCACCGGCAAGTCGGTGGCTGAGCTGCTGTCGGAAAAAATCTGGCGGCGCATCGGTATGGAGCAGAGCGCCTATTACCAGGTGGACGAGCTGGGCATTCCCTTTGCCGGCGGCGGCCTGAGCGCCGGCCTGCGCGACATGGCCCGCTTTGGCGAGCTGGTGCGCAATCAGGGCCGCTGGCAGAACGAGCAGATTTTACCGGCGGCGGCCATTGAGGACATTCAGCGCGGTGGCAGCAAGGAGGCCTTTGCCAGGGCCGGGTTTGACAAGCTTGAAGGCTGGTCTTACCGCAACATGTGGTGGATAACCCACAACCGCAACGGCGCCTTTGCCGCCCGGGGCGTGCATGGTCAGACCATTTACATCGATCCCGCCGCCGAGATGGTGCTGGTGCGCTTTGCTTCCCACCCGGTGGCGGCTAACGGCGCCAACGATCCCCTTTCGCTGCCGGCATATCAGGCGGTGGCCGATCACCTTATTTCTCTTGAAAAACCGTAACAGGAGCCCGTATGAAACCTGCTGAACTCTTTGATCTCACCGGCAAAGTGGCCATTATTACCGGCGGCGCCAACGGCATTGGCAGAGGATGCAGCAAAATGCTGGCCGCCCATGGCGCCAGCGTGGTGGTGGCGGATCTGAAGCTGGACGCCGCCGAGGCCACCGCCGAAGACATTCGCCGCGAAGGGGGCCAGGCGCTGGCCGTGGCCTGCAACGTCACCCGGGACGACGATCTGGTGGCCTTGGTCAACCAGACCCTGGCGGAATTTGGCCAGATTAATATTCTGGTGAACAACGTGGGTGGCGGTGGCGCCGGCCGCGAAAGCCCGGCCACCCTCACCGTTGAGCAGTTTGCCCGCACCTTTGAGCTGAATGTGTTCAGCAACTGGCGGCTGGCCCAGCTGTGCGCGCCGCACATGGAAAAGGCCGGTTACGGCTCCATCATCAATATGTCGTCCATGAGCTCCATCAACAAAAGCCCGGCCATCAGCGCCTATGCCTCGTCCAAGGCCGCCATCAACCACATGACCGCCAACCTGGCCTTTGACTATGGCCCCGCTGGCATTCGGGTCAACGCCGTGGGCCCGGGTGCCATTCGCACCGACGCCCTGGCTTCTGTGCTCACCCCCGAAATTGAGGCGCGCATGCTGGCTCACACCCCGCTCAAACGGCTGGGGGAGGCGGAAGACATTGCCGGCGCCGTGCTTTATTTCGCCGCCCCGGTATCCCGCTGGGTCAGCGGCCAGACCCTGTTTGTGAACGGCGGCGGTGTGCAAACGTTGGACTGATTTTCCCGCTTCCCCGAAACGGCAAACGGCGTGCTCTGCAGGGCACGCCGTTTTTGTTTTCCTGATGCCGGGAAAGGCCTCACTTGAGCATAAATCCTCTTGATCATGATTGTGATATTTGTTCTCATTCGTAACCTGTTTTTTAAAATGTTGAAACGGACTTATACACCATGTTGCTCAAACCCCACCCCCTTGCCCTTTCCGTTGCCCTGGCCTGTGGCCTGCCAACGCTGGCTCAGGCCGACGATGTTTTTACCCTCGACGACGTGCTGGTGGAAGCGGAGTCTTACCAGGGCTACGCCGAGTATGCGCCCACCTCCGGCACCAAGAGCAAGCTGCCCTGGCAGCAGGTGCCTCAGTCGGTGTCGGTGGTATCCGGTGCCGAAATGCAGGACAAGGGTGCCCTTCGGCTGGAGGATGCGCTGGAAGGGGTGGCCGGGGTCAACAACACCTTGGGGGAAGGCAGCCGGGATCAGTTTGTGATCCGGGGTTTTGATGCCCTTAACGACACCTACCGCGACGGCCTGCGCGACGATGGCGGCTTTCAGACCTTTCGCAGCCTGGCCAACATCGAGCGGGTGGAAGTGGTCAAGGGGCCGGCCGGTGCCCTGTATGGTCGGGGGTCGGCCGGCGGCATCATCAACCTGATCAGCAAGCGGGCCGATGGCAAGGACGTGCTTGACGTGAGCCTCAGTACCGGCAGCGACAACCGTGTGGGCAGCCGGTTGGATGCGGGAAGCAGGCTGACCGACTCGCTGAACGGGCGCATCAACCTGGAGTGGCGGCAAGGTGACAGCCATGTGGACGAAGTGGACTACAGCGATTACTTTATCGCCCCCACGGTGCGCTGGCAGCTGGATGAGCAGCAGACCCTGGATCTGGATCTGGAGCTGCTGCATCAGGAAGTCACCCCCTATCGCGGTGTGCCTTCGGTTAACGGCAAGCCGGTTGATGTGTCGGTGGAAACCTACTACGGCGCGCGCAACGATTTTCAGGAAGCCGACAGCCAGCGCCTGGCGCTGACTCACAAGCTGAGTCTGGACGGGGGCTGGGAATGGGTGAACCGTGCCGCCTACAACCGCATTACCCTGCAGCAGAAAGGCACTCGCAACGCCGGGGATACGGATGAGAGGGTAGAGCAGGAGCAGACGGTCAACAACTTTGGTTTTGATCCCCAGACCAGCGCCACCCTGCAGTCGGAGCTGAGCTGGAACACCGAGCATAACCAGCTGCTGATGGGCGTGGATTACAACGCCTTTGATCGTGACTTTACCCTGGCCACTCTCAAAAAGGATCAGGTGCCGGCACAGGATCTGTTCAACCCGGCAGGCAGAGACACCGCCAACCCCGGTTTTGCCCCGTTCCGGCAAAACAGCACCGAATCGCTGGGCGTTTACGGCCAGAACGTGGTGACTCTGGGAAGCTGGTCGCTGCTGGGCGGCCTGCGTTACGATCGCATGGAGCTGGAGCAGCAGTTCAGGGGCGCAACCAGCACCAACGAGGATGAAAAGCTGAGCCCGCGTCTGGGTCTGGTGTATACCCTGAGTGATGAACTGTCGTTCTACGGCAGCTGGGGCCGTTCCTGGCAGCTGCCCTACGGCGGTATTTACATCAACCCCAAACTGGCCGAGTTTTACCGTACCGATCTGCTGGAAGCGGGGGTCAAGTCCTACCTGTTTGAAGACCGGCTGATGCTGCACGGCGCCCTGTTCCGTATCGATCAGCAGCAGCCCGAGACCAACAGCAACGGCGAGATCACCGCTCGCAACGAATTTCGTCATGAAGGCCTGGAGCTGGAAGCCCGGGGTCAGATCACCGATGCCTGGAACATTGCAGCCGGTTACAGCTATCTGGAGGCAAAGGACCGGGAAACCGGCTACCGGCCCAATGATGTGTCCGATCACCTGTTCTCCCTGTGGACCACCTACCAGACCGGGTTTGGCCTGAAACTGGGTGGCGGCGTCAAGTATGTGGGCAACCGCTTTGCCGGTAACAACGAAGCAGTGACCCTGGGGGACTACACCAAAGTGGATCTGATGGCCGCCTACAGCTGGCAGAAGCGTCATACCCTGCAGCTGAATCTGGACAATGTGCTCAACGAAAAATACATACTGGGCGCCACCGCCGGCAGCACCGGCGCCAATCAGCTGGGCTACGGCGCCCCGACTCAGTGGATGCTGAGCTACCGCTATCAGCTGTGAGGTATTACGCCTCACCAAACAGGAGGGAATAGGGTCTTTCCAGCGCCTGCTGAATGTCTGCCAGTGAGAACACCCTGAAAAACTCGGCAAAGCGGTTGCCTTCAAACCAGATCTGCACCACCGGCAGTGCCATCACCCGCTGCTGGGCGCAGAGCCCGGCAGCATCATGCTGGCAGTCGGCATAACAGGCCAGCACTCGCGGAAACTGCCCGGCCAGCAACTGCTGTAACCGGGGCTTGAGTGCCTGGCACACGCCGCAGTGGCGGCCGCCATAGAGCATCAGCACCGCCGGGTGCTCGGCGAGCAGCGCATTGAGTTGAGGTTGGCTGGTTACGGGCAACATAAGCACTGGCTTTCATAAAAGACAAAGGGTAAGCATCGCGCTTTTCGCTGACCGTTGCCATACCCGACCAAGGTTTAATACTGCATGCCGGCGTTGTCGGCAAGCTGCAGCCTCTGGCCGGTAACGACTGATTAAACTCAGGCGGCTCGGATATCCTGGCTGCCTGCCCTCGTGCTGACCGCACACAGCAATTCACTCACCCCTCATATTCCCCCACTTTCAAACTTGCCGTTTCTTCAGTACCTTATGGGCTAAACCTCATCAAACACCGGTTTAGCCTAAAGGAGACAAACATGACCATATCCGAGCAGGATCTGCGCCATTTGCGCCGTTGTGTGGAGCTGGCCGAAGAAGCCCTGAGTGAAGGCGACATGGCCTTTGGCTCCGTGCTGGTATCCGCCGAGGGTAAAGTACTGGCGGAAGACCGCAATCGTATTCACACCAGCGAGGCTACCTGGCACCCGGAAGTGGCCCTGGCCCGCTGGGCCGCCGAAAACCTGAGCGCCACCGAGCGCTCCCGCTCCACCCTTTATACCTCGGGTGAGCACTGCCCCATGTGCTCCGCCGCCCACGCCTGGGCCGGACTGGGCCGCATTGTGTACGCCAGCTCTGCAGAGCAGTTTGCGGCCTGGTGTCAGGAATGGGGCCTGGGTGCCTCGCCGGTAAAGGCGCTGTCCATTAACGACGTGGCCCCCGACATTCCCGTGGCCGGCCCGGTGCCCGAGCTTGCCGAAGAAATCCGCGAGCTGCACAAGCGCTATTTTGAGGGCGGTGGTCCGATCAGATAATGCCCCTTTGTGGCCGATCATTGGAGCGCAGGTCTTGTCCCTGAACAGGGGCCGCTCGCCTGCATTAGCGCCCGTCAGGGCGCTTCTTTTTACCCTTTTAACACGCTGAACTCCCGGAAAAGTCGCATGGGCAAGGGGTGTTCCAGTTGCCAGTAAATATTCATCGGCTTGCTGCCGTGATAGCGCAAAAAGCGAACCGGACCACAGGCGCGATAGGGGGATTGTTTATTGATGCGTACAAACAGTTGGAACCGCCAGCCGTTCTCGCCGCTTTCCAAATAGCGTTTGCCGCCAGGTGTATCGGGGCCCGCACTGTTCTGGGATTGCCAATGAAACTCCTGTTGGCTGATGGCGTAATCGTGATAAGCCACGCCTTCGTGTTGCGCCGTGCTTTTATCGAGGGTGACAAACAGTAGCTCGGTTTTCAGCGCTTTCATGGGCAGTACGCCGGCTTGAAAGGGAGTACGTTTGTGCTCGGTTAAAAAGCCAACGGCGGTCAGTATTTCCCGGCTCTGGTAGGCCGCATGCAGTTTAAGCGGCGTATGTTCCAGGCCAGGTAAGGGAGAGTAGGCATAGCGAGTACGGGCATCCAGATAATGGCTGAGCTCAGCCAGCTCGTTACAGGCGGCCGGCGTTTGTGCCAGGCGATCGAGAAAGGCTTGAGCCGAGCCGGTTTGCTTGTGCTCACCATCTATTTGGTACGCCAGCATTTGCAGTCTCTGACGTTCGCTGTCATTGGCGATCAAGTAGCGGGCATTCTGCTCGGCCACTTGCCGGGTCAACTGCAACTGCTCGGCATCGTCGATATGCAGCAGGCTGCCCATGCGACGACTGAAATAGCGTTCTTGCTCACTGGGCTCGCCATCCAGCAGGCCGGCATCTCGCTTTAAATTGGCCCAGCCGCTGTTTTGGCCGCTGCGGTAAATATCGTCCAGCTCCAGTTGCTGTTCGTTAAGAAATTCGCCAAGGGTCACTCGACGATTATTGGTAAGGCTGACGTAGGCATGAAGCTCTTGTTGCAGACGCCGCCAGTTCTGATTAATGGCCTGACGCAGGCTGTCGAGAATATGCTCCCGAGCCCGTTTTTGTAGTTGAAGATGACAGCCGGTGGGCAGGCGGCCAAAGCCTTTGTCGATGCTCTCCACCACTTCACGGCGAGTGAGCCCGGTAATGGAGCTGTAGAGCAGATCAAAACGAAAGCCCTGTTTATGTTGGCCCACAAAATCCAGAATTAGGCAGCTGTCTTTGCCCTCATGCAGGCGCAAACCACGGCCAATTTGCTGTTGAAACAGGGTGGCACTCTGGGTGGGGCGCAGTAGTAACAGGGTATCGACAAAAGGTAGGTCAACGCCTTCGTTATAGAGATCAACGGTGATCAGGGCGTGAATGTCGCCATTCTTGAGTTGTTTGGGTAGCTCATGTCGCTCTTTTGACGAGCTTTGCCCGGTGATCACACGCGCAATGATACCGGCTTTTTCAAACTGAGCTGCCATAAACTCGGCATGGGCAATGCTGACGCAAAATACCAGGGTCTTGCACTGGCGTGGATCGTTCACCAGCTGCTGCCAAGCTCGGATCACGGCGGCGGCACGCATATGGTTGCCAGTCAGCAGCTTGTTCAGTTCCTTAAGCTCGTTAGCCTGTTTCCAGGGAATGCTGCGGTAGTCGGTATCATCATCGCAGGCGTAATACTCAAAGGGTGCCAGCAGTTGCAAATCCAGCGCCTGCCACAGGCGCAGCTGGGCGGCGGGGGAGCCATCGGGACGGTTGTCGAAGTGGCGCAGGATATTCTTTCCATCGGTGCGTTCTGGAGTGGCTGTCAGTCCCAACAAGCAGGCCGGTTTTAAGTTGGTTAGCAGCAGTTCAAAGCTGTTGGCTTCAATATGGTGGCATTCGTCAATGATCACCATATGCCAATGATCCGCCTTGGCCTGGGTAAGTAGTTTGCGTGCGTTCAGGCTTTGAATGGTGGCGAACAGATGGTTATCTTGCTCCGGTTGATGCTCACCGGTAAAGAGATCGCCAAAGTCCGGCTCGCGCAATACCAGCCGAAAGGTATTCCTGGCTTGTATCAGCAGCTCCTTACGGTGGGCCACAAACAACAGCCGCGGCAGTCCGCCTTGCTGGCGAGCCAGATTCCGATAATCAAAGGCGGCCATCACGGTTTTGCCGGTGCCGGTGGCCGCCACCAGCAAATTACGCATGCGGCCATGGGCCCGCTCGTTGGCCAGTTGCTCCAGAATATCCTGCTGAAAGGGCTTGGGCTCAATATCAAAAAAAGTGGGTGTGGCGATAAAGTCCCGACCCGACTCTCGTTTGATGGCTCTGGCAAGTTCGTGGCGGTGGGAGTGATCATCCGGGTTATAAGGCTGAAACTCTCCATCATTCCAAAGGGTTTCAAAATGTGCCTGTGCTCGTTGATACAGCTGATTTTGTCCCTTTTCGGTGAATTTAACGGTCCACTCCAGGCCACCCATCAGCGCGGAACTTGATAAATTGGCACTGCCCACGTAGGCGGAGCCGAAGCCGCTGTGACGCTCAAAAATCCAGGCTTTGGCATGCAGGCGAGTACGCTGACCATCCAGAGATACGCGCACAGCGCAGTTGGGCAAGCGAGCCAACATATCCAGCGCTTTTTGCTCGGTGGCACCAATATAGGTAGTGGTAAGAATACGAATCCGAGCCTGACTTTGTCCTTGCGCATTGGTGCTGGTGATTTGCTTGAGCACATCGATGATTTTGCGCACACCAGAGACGGTGATAAAGCTCATCAAAATATCGACGCCGTTACACGAAGCCAGCTCGGCCTGTAGTTCATGAAACAGGGCGGGTGAGTCTTTACCTGCGGTAAATAGCCAAGGCTGGGAGAGCCCGATGGCGGGCATGTCTGGGGCTGTGGTGGAATACAGGGCCCGCACTACTTGAGGCGGTGTGGTGAGCAATGCTGCTGTCTCATCGGGTTGTTCAAGGCGCTGGCGCGAATAGCGCAGAATATCGTTAATAAGATGAGCCTGAGCCTCGACCTTGTCTTTGCCTTTTACATTGGCCAGCAATTGAGAGAGCTGCTCCGCCAAAGCATCGGCCAGCCGTTCATGGCTGAATTCCGGGTTGAGAGCTTCGGTATGTATGGTTAAACCGGCTTGCGTTAATGCCTCGGTTGAGTCGGTAAAGTCCTGAGTGGTGAGCAGATCATACAGCCCCTGGGGCAGTGGTGCTTTCATTCCGTGTCCTTGTTATTTTTTGATTTTTTATCGGACCAGGTTAGCATGTTGGGATGATGAGGAGGGTGGATAAATGTTTGCTTAGTAGCTGAATTTGTTGGGATTCGCTTCGCTCATCACAACCTACTTCGAGTGGGATTAAAAAACGGCGCCAAGGTTGAGCTTTGGCGCCGTTTTTTATGGACCCCCGCCTTCGCGGGGGTGACGAAAGCGTATGTCTTACTTCCGCGTGGCCGCCTTCATCTCTTTTACAAAGGCGGTGAGGGCGTCGAGCATGGCCTGGGGCTGGTCCAGGTGCTGTTCGATGATCTTGACCACGGCGGAGCCGGAGATGGCGCCGGCGGCACCGGCGGCAATGGCCTCACGCACCTGTTCGGGACTGGAGATGCCAAAGCCCAGCAGGGACGGCGGCGCGTCATACTTGGCCAGGGTGGCCAGCAGGGTGTCTACCGGGGTGCCGGCCCTGGTTTCGGTGCCGGTTACACCGGCGCGGCTCAGCAGGTAGGTGTAGCCGGAGCCCATTTCCGCCACCGCCTTGAGGGTGGCCTCACTGCCGTTGGGCGGAGCGATATAAATGCTCTCAATGCCGGCTCTGTCGGCGGCGGCCTTGAAGGGGTCGGCCATTTCCAGCGGCACATCGGCCACCAGCACCGAGTCCACGCCGGCCTTGGCGGCGCGGGAGTAGAAGCTGTCCATGCCCGGGGCGAACACCAGGTTGGCGTATACCAGCAGGCCAATGGGCAGCTCGGGGTATTTTTCCCGCACTTGAGTCAGCAGGTCGAAGCAGATTTGCGAGTTGGTGCCCGCTTCCCGGGCGCGCAGGGTGGCGGCCTGAATGGTGGGGCCATCGGCCACCGGATCGGAGAAGGGAATGCCCAGCTCCAGGGCATCGGCGCCACCGGCCACCAGGGCGTCAATTACTTTCAGCGAGTGTTCGGGAGTGGGGTCACCCAGGGTGACGAAGGGCACAAAGGCACCCTCGTTGCTGGCGTTCAGGCGCTCAAACAGGTGGTGGTAGCGGCTCATTTCATTTCTCCTTTCTGCTCCAGGATCTCGGCAACGGTAAAGATGTCCTTGTCGCCACGACCGGACAGGTTAACCACCAGAACTTGTTCTTTTTCGGGATCGGCTTCGGCCAGTTTCAATGCATACGCCAGGGCGTGAGACGACTCCAGCGCCGGAATAATACCTTCGTTGCGGGCCAGGGCCTGAAAGGCGTCGAGGGCTTCGTCATCGGTCACCGACACATACTGGGCCCGGCCGGTGGTGGCCAGATAGGCGTGCTGGGGGCCAACCGACGGAAAGTCGAGACCGGCGGATACCGAGTAAGACTCTTCCACCTGGCCGTCGCTGTCGTGCATCATCAGCGACAGCATGCCAAAGAACACGCCCTTGGTGCCTTCGCCCAGGGTGGCGCCGTGCTCGCCGGTTTCAATACCCTTGCCCGCCGGCTCCACGCCGATGAGCCTGACGTTCTCTTCTTCAATAAAGTCGGCAAACAGGCCAATGGCGTTGGAGCCACCGCCCACGCAGGCGATCACCGCATCGGGCAGGCGCGCTTCGTGCTCCACAATCTGCACCTTGGCTTCTTCGCCAATCATGCGCTGAAATTCCCGCACTATGGTGGGGAAGGGGTGCGGACCGGCGGCGGTGCCCAGCATGTAGTGGGTGGTGTCGTAGTTGGCGGTCCAGTCGCGCAGGGCCTCGTTACAGGCGTCTTTCAGGGTGGCGGAGCCGGAATGCACCGGTACCACTTTGGCACCCATGAGTTCCATGCGGAAGACGTTGGGCTTTTGCCGCTCGCAGTCCTTGGCACCCATGTAGACGATGCATTCCATGCCCATCAGGGCGCAGGCCAGGGCCGTGGCCACGCCGTGCTGGCCGGCACCGGTTTCGGCGATAATGCGCTTTTTGCCCATGCGCTTGGCCAGCAAGGCCTGGCCCAGCACCTGGTTGGTTTTGTGGGCACCGCCGTGCAGCAGGTCTTCCCGCTTCAGATAGATGCGGGTGTTGGTATTGCTGGCCAGGTTACGCACCCGGGTAAGCGGGGTGGGGCGGCCGGCGTATTCCGCCAGCAGCTCGCGAAACTCGCGGTCAAATTCCGGATCCTGCTGGGCGTCCACAAAGGCCTGCTCCAGTTGCAGCAGGGCCGGCATCAGGATCTGCGGCACATACATGCCGCCAAAATCACCAAAAAAGGGGTTCAGTAAGCTCATTGTGTAGTTGTCCTGCGTCCGTAATGTCTGAGGGTGGCAAAGGCCGCCTTGAGTTTGGTGGCGTCTTTGTGGCCGGGGGCGCTTTCCACGCCGGAGTTAAAGTCCAGACCGCGGCAGCCCTGCGCTGCGGCGGTGGCGGCGTTGTCGGGAGTGAGTCCGCCGGCCAGCATGGCATTGGCCTTGTCGATGTTGTTCAGCAGACTCCAGTCAAAGGCGAGGCCGGTGCCGCCGCTCTGGTTGCCGGATTTGGTATCAAACAGCAGCCGGTCGGCGTGTTGTGGCAGGGCCGGCAGTTCGTTGCTTACCGCCACCGCTTTCCAGATGGCCACGCCGGGCAGCCGGGCTTTAAGCTGGTCTATCACGGCGTCGTCTTCGTTACCGTGCAGTTGCACCGCGGCCAGGTTCAGTTCCTGCGTGGTAGCAACCACCTCGTCAACCGGCTGGTTCTGGAATACGCCCACATAGTGGAGCGGGGCACCGGTCATCACATTGCGGGCCTGATCCAGGTTCACGCAACGGGGGCTTTTTTCCACAAAAATCAGGCCGCCATAGACGGCGCCGGCCTCATGGGCGGCGGCGGCGTCTTCGGGGCGCGTCAGGCCACAGACCTTGTTGTCGCCCAGGATCAGCCGGCGTACCGCCAGGTCCAGATCGTCTTCTGCCATCAGTGAACTGCCCACCAGAAAACCGTCGGCGTGGGCCGAAAGCGCCTTGGTCTGGCCGTGGTGATAAATGCCCGACTCGGAAATCACGATACGGTCGTCGGGGATCAGCGCCGCCAGCCGTCTGGTGCGGTCGAGATCGATGGAGAGATCCCGCAAGTCCCGGTTGTTGATGCCAATGACTTTGGCGCCAAGGGTGAGGGCGCGGGCCACTTCGTCCTCGTCGATCACTTCGGTGAGCACGCCCATGTTAAGGGACTCGGCCACCGCCGCCAGCTCGGCATACTCTTGGTCGTTCAGCACCGACAGCATCAGCAGAATGGCGTCGGCCTGGTGATGACGGGCCAGCTTGATCTGATAGGGGTCGATAATAAAGTCCTTGCAGATCACCGGCTGGGTGACCTGATTGCGCACTCGAGTGACAAACTCAAAGCGGCCCTGAAAGTATTTCTCGTCGGTGAGCACCGAAATGGCCGAGGCGTAGCGGCCATACACGCCGGCAATGGCATCCAGATCAAATACTTCCCGAATCAGCCCCTTGGAAGGCGAGGCTTTTTTACACTCCAGAATAAAGGCCGGTTTGCCGGCGGCCAGGGCCTCGGCAAAGGGGCGATCACTGGGGGTGAGGCCAGCCTCAAAGCTCGCCAGCGGCTGGCTTTGCTTGCGTTCCTGCACCCAGATTTTTTTGTCGGCAACGATTTTGCCGAGCACCGTATTCAGCATTGACTCAACTCCGCCAGTTGTTTAACCACGTCCATGGCATGGCCGGATCTTAACACGGACAGCGCCCGCTCCACGCCCTGCTTGAGGTTTTCCACCTGGCCGCTCATCAGCAGCAGCGGCGCCACGTTCATGGCAATCACGCTCTGCTGGGCCAGGGTGCCTTCACCGGCCATCAGCGCCTCGGTAATGCGGCGGTTTTCCGCCGGCTCGCCGCCCACAATGGCGCTGATGTCGTGGCGCTCCAGCCCCAGCTCTTCGGGGGTGATGTCATATTCGGTAATGGTGTCGCCATTGATCTCGGCAATGTGGGTGGTGCCGTGAATGGCAATTTCGTCCAGGCCGCTGCCGTGCACCACCATGCCGCGGGTCAGGCCCATGGCCACCAGGGTGTCGGCAATGGGGCGCACCAGCGCCGGGCTGTATACCCCCAGCAGCATAAAGCTGGGGCGCGCCGGGTTGATCAGCGGGCCCAGCACGTTAAAGATGGTGCGGGTTTTCAGGGCCTGGCGCACCGGCATGGCGTGGCGAATGCCGCCGTGGTAGTGAGGGGCAAACAAAAAGCACACATTGGTGTCGTCCAGGCAGCGGCGGGCCTGTTCCGGACTCAGATCCAGGCGAATGCCGAGCTGCTCCAGCAGATCGGAGGAGCCCGACTTGGACGACACGCCCCGGTTGCCGTGCTTGGCCACCTTGATGCCACAGGCGGCGGCCACCAGTGCCGAGGTGGTGGAGACGTTAATGGTGTTCATGCCATCGCCGCCGGTGCCAACGATATCGCAAAAGGCGTAGTCTGGGCGGGGAAAGGGCTTGGCGGCGGCCAGCAGGGCGCTGGCGGCGCCGGCGATCTCGTCGGAGGTTTCGCCTTTTATCTTGAGCGCGGTCAGCAGGGAAGACAGCACAATCGGATCCATGTCGCCGCTCATCACCTGCTCAAACAGGGCGTGGGCCTGCTCCCGGCTGATGTGTTCTCCCCGGTAAAGTTGCTCCATGGCCTGATTCATGCGGCGTTCTCCTTGTTGGTAATACATTCCAGACTCTGGGCCAGCAGGCGGGCCCCGTCCGTGGTCATGATGGATTCGGGATGAAACTGAAAGCCCAGCACCCGGTTGCTTTGGTCCTGCACCGCCATGGTCATGCCGTTGAAGTCGGCAATCACCTCCAGGCCGGCAGGGATGGCGGTGCCCACCAGCGAGTGGTAACGGGCCACCGGCAGCGGGTTGGCAAGGTTGGCAAATACACCTTCACCGCTGTGGCTGATCAGCGAGCTTTTGCCGTGCTTGATTTCGCCGGCGCTTTCCACTCGGCCGCCGTAGTGCTGCACCAGGGCCTGATGGCCGAGGCAGATGCCCAGGATGGGAAAGCGGCCCAGGCATTCTTTAATCAGCGCTGGCATATTGCCGGCGTCGGCGGGCTTGCCCGGACCGGGGGAGAGCACCAGCACCGGGTTCTCCGCCTGCTCCATGGCGGTGAGCAGCTGGGCCACCGGCACTGTGTTGCGGTAAATGTTCACGGTGGCACCGAGGGCGCGGAACTGATCCACCAGGTTGTAGGTAAAGGAGTCGTAGTTATCGAGCAGGAAAATGGTCTGGCTCATGAGCTCACCTCCGCCAGTGTGGTGCCGTGGGACAGGGCGATGGCGTTCAGTACCGCCGCCGCCTTGTTGCGGGTTTCGTCGGCTTCCGACTGCGGGTCCGAGTCATACACCACGCCGGCGCCGGCCTGCACATGGGCCAGCCCCTGGCTTACAAAGGCGGAGCGGATCACGATGCAGGTGTCCATGTCGCCCAGGCCGTTGACGTAACCCACGGCGCCGCCGTAGCTGCCCCGGCGCTGGCCTTCCACCTCGCGGATCAGCTCGCTGGCGCGAATTTTGGGGGCGCCGGTAAGGGTGCCCATGTTCATGCAGGCCTGATAGCCGTGCAGGGCGTCGAGATCGGCGCGCAATGTGCCTACCACGCGGGACACCAGGTGCATCACATGGCTGTAGCGGTCCACGCTCAGCAGATCCTTTACATAGCGGCTGCCGGGCTCGCTGATGCGGGCGATGTCGTTGCGGGCCAGATCCACCAGCATCAGGTGCTCGGCGGTTTCCTTTTCGTCCTGGCGCAGATCCAGCTCGATGCGGCCGTCCAGATCCAGGTTGATGCTGCCGTCCGGGTTAAAGCCACGGCGGCGGGTGCCGGCAATGGGATACATCTCCACCTGGCGGCTGTGATGGTCAAACTTCACCGAGCTCTCGGGGCTGGCGCCAAACAGAATAAAGTCTTCATCGTTCACATAGAACATGTAGGGGCTGGGGTTGGTCTGCTTGAGTTTGCCATAGGCCGCCAAGGGACTGGGGCAGGGCAGGGTAAAACAGCGGGACGGCACCACCTGAAAGATGTCACCGGCCACAATATTGCCCTTGAGCCGCTCCACGTCGGCGCGAAATTCGGCATCGCTCTTGCTGGCTGTGACCTTGCCGCTCAGGCCAGACTCGGCCTCGGGGCTGGCATGGCGTTCGCCACAGGCGGCGGCCAGCGCGGTCAGGCGGGTCTGCAGCCGCGCCTGCTCGGCGGGGTCAAAGGCGCAGGCGGCCAGATGGCACTGCTCTTTTACGTGATCCAGGGTGATCAGGGTTTCCGCCAGATAGAAACAGAAGTCGGGGCAGTGGTTGATGCCCTCGGCCACCTCGGGCAGGCGCTCAAAGGAGGCAATCAGGTCGTAGGCGAAGGTGCCGCCCATAAACAGGTACTGCTGGCCCTTGTCGGCGGTAAAGCGGGTGAGAATAAGCCGAATGGTTTCCAGTACGGAAGCGGCTTTCAGGCGGCTGTCTTCATCCTGGTCGGCGTCGGCCTCGGCCAGGGTCACGGTAAGCTGGGTGTTGGTGCGTTTGCCCCCCAGCTCACTGGCTATCAGCTCAAGGGCGGGCAGGCCGTTGGCATTAAGGGCGGTGAGGGTAACTTCCCGGCCCCGGCACACCAGACGCACACAGGCATCGAGCATCAGCAGGCTTTGGGTGCCCGCCTTGGTGTCTATTTCGGCGGATTCCAGCAGCAGGCTGTTGTCGCCGGGCTGGCTGAGGGCGGCGTATAACGCCAGAGGATCATCGGTGTAGGGTGCATCTTGCAATAGAACGTGGAGCTGACCTTGCGCCATGGGGTATTCCTTATGTGTTAATGCTGATCATCAGGGATCTGTCTGATGACCTGGCTGGCAATGTCGTCGTCGGTGACGGACGCGAATGCCGGTTGCTGAACAGGCCGGTTTTCGGGTTGCCATCGCCAAAAAATGAAAGAGGTCGGTTTCATCGCATCACCTTTTACTGGATAATAAAAAAGCCCGCAGAGTTGCGGGCTTTTATGTTCGCTGAGACTGTTGAACGAATACAGCAAATCACACCCGCTTCAGGGAGTGTGCCACCACCAAATGGTCAGAGTGGAAGTTTGCTGCAACATGGCGCTCAATCTCGCTAATCGAAAAACTGGATACAGTTAAACGATATTTGCGGTGCCAAGTCAAGCCCGACCACAGGATTTTTTATGCGCATTGACCTGCACAGCCATTCCACCGCCTCCGACGGCAGCCTGAGCCCCGGTGAACTGCTGGCCCGGGCCGCCGAAAAGGAGGTGGATGTGCTGGCGTTGACCGACCACGACACGGTGGCGGGGCTGGCCGAGGCGCAGGCCGCCGCCGACGAGCATGGTATTCGGCTGATAGCCGGAGTGGAGATCTCGGCGCTGTGGCAGCACAAGGAGATTCATGTGGTGGGGCTGAACCTGGATCCGGCGCACTCAGGGCTTACGCAGCTGCTTGCCGACCAGGCCGCCCGCCGCGATGCCCGAGCCCGGTTAATGAGCGAACGGCTGGAAAAAGCCCGTTACCCGGGTGCCTACGAGGGCGCGAAAGCCATTGCCGGCGAGGCCGCCATTACCCGCACCCACATGGCGCGCTGGCTGCTGGAACAGGGCGCGGCCGACTCCATGGGCAAGGTATTCAAAAAGTTTCTGAGCCGGGGCAACACCGGCTATGCGCCGCCGGACTGGTGCTCCCTTGAGGACGCCATCGGTACCATACAGGCGGCGGGCGGGGTGGCGGTGCTGGCGCACCCCACCCGCTACGATCTGTCGAACAAGTGGATTCGCAACATGCTTACGGCGTTTGCCGAGGCCGGCGGCGATGCCATGGAAGTGTCCATGGCGCAGCAAAGTCCGCAGGAACGTGCCACCCTTGGCAAGTGGAGCAAGGAATATGGCCTGGCTGCGTCCGTAGGCTCCGACTTTCATTTTCCTAGCCAGTGGCGGGAGCTGGGCCGCCAGTTGTGGCTGCCCAAAGAGGCGACCCCCGTATGGGAGCGCTTTCTGTAAATCATTCCGGGAGGAATCATGAGTCAGTTTTTTGAAATTCATCCAGACAACCCTCAACCACGGCTGATCAACCAGGCCGTGGCTATTGTGCGCCAGGGCGGCGTGGTGGTGTACCCCACCGACTCGGGTTATGCCATCGGCTGCCTGCTGGGCGACAAGAACGCCATGGAGCGTATCTGTCGTATTCGCCAGATCGACAAGGATCACAACTTCACCCTGGTGTGCCGGGACTTGTCCGAGCTGTCTGCCTACGCCCGGGTCGACAACGGCGCTTTCCGGCTGATGAAAAACAACACGCCGGGTGCCTACACCTTTATTTTGCGGGCCACCAAGGAAGTGCCCAAGCGGCTGCAGAACCCCAAGCGCAAGACCATTGGTCTGCGAGTGCCGGATCATGCCATCAGTCTGGCGCTGCTTGAGGCCTTGGGCGAGCCCATGATGTCCTGCAGCCTGATTTTGCCCGGCGAAACCGAGGCGGAATATGACCCTTTTGAGATCCGCAACCGGCTGGAGAAGGTGGTGGATCTGATCATCGACGGCGGTGTGATCGACTCCAGGCCCACCACGGTAGTGGACCTGTATGACGACACCCCGGTGATCGTGCGCGAAGGCGCGGGCGATCTCACCCCTTTTGAATAAGTGAACGACATGACTGAAAAACTGCAAAAAGTGCTGGCCCGGGCCGGCAAGGGCTCGCGCCGGGAAATCGAGGGTCTGATCAGCCAGGGCAGAGTCAGCGTGAACGGCAAGGTGGCGGTACTGGGTGACCGGGTGGCCGGCAACGAGCAAATTCGCGTGGATGGCCATCTGGTGGAAACTCAGGCCGAAAGCGATATCGTGTGCCGGGTGCTGGCCTATCACAAGCCGGAAGGCGAGGTAAGCACGCGCAAGGATCCGGAAGGACGCCCCACGGTATTTGATCGTCTGCCAAGGCTGCAGGGCGCCCGCTGGGTGGCGGTGGGCCGGCTGGACGTGAACACCTCCGGCCTGCTGCTGTTTACCACCGATGGTGAGCTGGCCAACCGGCTGATGCACCCCCGTCATGAAATTGACCGGGAATACGCGGTGCGGGTATTTGGCGAAGTGAACGAGGCCATGCTGCAGCGGCTGCGCAAGGGCGTGATGCTGGAAGACGGCGAGGCCCGCTTTGAAACCCTGAAATACACAGGTGGCGAGGGCATGAACCTCTGGTTCCATGTGACCCTGAAGGAAGGCCGTAATCGGGAAGTACGCCGGCTGTGGGAATCCCAGGGCGTGCAGGTAAGCCGGCTGATGCGGGTGCGCTATGGCAAGATCGACATGCCCAAGAATCTGCCCCGGGGCGGCTGGGCCGAGCTGCCGCTGGAGCAGGTGAACTACCTGCGCAAGGAAGTGGGCCTGGCCCCGGAGCAGGAAAGCAAGGTGGACGTGAATGCTCCGGATCGCTACAAGCAGGTGGCCCGCATTCGCAAGGCGGTGCGCAAGCACAACACCCGGGTCAAGGGTGCCGGCACCGGCGCTGCGCCGAAAAAGCCGGCCCCCACCGGCTCCCGCGGCCAGGGCCCCAAGCCGGGTCAGCGGCAAAAGCGCAAAACGCGGTTGTAAACCCGTGAGGGGTGAGGGGGAAACCCCGTGAGGTGTAAACGCATAAAATAAAACGGCGCCGGGCTTAACCCCGGCGCCGTTTTTATCTCCTCACTCCGGACACCTCACCCCTCACGAACTTTTACAACTCGCTGGCGAACTCCTTGCGGGAGAAGGCCACGCGCTCGTCCGGGGTCAGGGTGATCTTGCGGCCGAGCTTTTCAATCTTGCGCAGCCGCGGCACCAGACCGGCGGCGTTGGCGGTCTGTATCGCCAGGCCGGGGCGGGCATTCAGCTCCAGCAACATGGGGCCCTTTTGCTTGTCGAGCACCATGTCGGTGCCGATATAGCCCAGCCCCGACATCTCGTAGCAGGACGACGACAGGTTGAGCAGCTGCTCCCAGTAGGGCACCTTCAGCTCAAACAGATCCCGCCCGGTGTCCGGATGGTGGCGCACCGGCGCGTTGAACTGCACGGCCCGAATGGCCCGGCCGGTGTTGATGTCGAGGCCCACGCCCACGGCGCCCTGGTGCAGGTTGGCCTTGCCGTCGGAGGCCTGGGTAGACAGCCGCATCATGGCCATGATGGGAAAGCCCCGGAACACGATCACGCGAGTGTCGGGCACGCCTTCATAGGAGAAGCCGTCAAACACATCGTCGAAGTTGATCAGGGCTTCAATCAGCGCCACGTCCGGCTTGCCGCCCAGAGAGTAAAGCCCGGCCAGAATGTTGGACACATGGCGCTCCAGATCTTCAATGGTCTCGGCCTTGCCGCTGGGCTTGGTAAAGCTCTGGCGATCGTGATCCACGATCACCGTAATGCCCTTGCCGCCGGAGCCCTTGGCGGGCTTGATGCAGAAGCCTGGCCACTCCTTGACCATGTCCCACAGGTGCGCCACCTGGTGCTGATATTCGATCACCCCCACCAGCTCCGGCACGGTCACGCCGGCATCCAGAGCGATTTGCTTGGTTTTGAGCTTGTTGTCCACCAGCGGATACAGCCGCCTCGGATTGTAGCGGCTGATGTAGGAAATATTGCGCCGGTTCATGCCCATAATGCCGTGGCGGCCCAGTTCAAAGGGCGAGGCGTATTTGGCCAGCAGGTTCTTAATCATGTTTCAGCTCGTCCACCAGGGGCTTGAAGCGCTTGAGCTCGGTCAGGCGATAGCCGGTGTAGTTACCCAGCAGCAGCACCGCTGCCATCACGATCAGCTGCAGGCCGAGGAAGTTGAAGGTCAGGTGACGGATCAGCTCGTTGTTCATGGCCAGAAACGCCATCACCGCCACCACCAGGGAGCCACCGCCCTGCTTGATCACTTCCTTCGGGCCTTCCTCTTCCCACAGCACCGACATGCGCTCTATGGTCCAGGCCAGAATGATCATGGGGAAGAAGGTGATCTTCATGCCCTCGGTCAGGCCCAGCTGATAGGCGATGATGCTGAAAAAGCCGATCATGCCGATAACCATGATGATCACCGCCGATATTCGCGCCACCAGCAGCAGGTTGAGGTGCGACAGGTAGGAGCGCAGCACCAGACCGGTGCCCACGATCAGCAGAAAGCCCACCAGGCCGGTGAGCAGGCTGGTCTGAATAAAGGCCATGGCGATCAGCACCGGCATAAAGGTGCCCGAGGTTTTCACCCCCACAATAATGCGCAGGAACACCACCGCCAGCACGCCGATGGGAATAAGCAATATGCCCTTGAACAGGGCCTGCTCTTCCAGCGGCAGGTTATAGAGTGACACGTTGATCCAGTCGGGCTGATCAAACTTCTTGGCCAGGGCCACGTTCACCGGCTGCTCCTGCTCCAGCATGGAGAAACTGACCCGGGAATTGCTGGCGCCCACCAGATCCAGCACCGGTGCCGAGTGGTACTCCCACAGCAGCAGGTTTTCCAGGCGGCCCTGCTCGCCGGTGGCCGGGTTGAAGATGTCGTAACGCTCGCCGTCAAACACCTGCACCACGTCCACCAGCCGCTGCCGGCGGCGGCCATCTTCCAGTTGCAGGCCTTTCAGCAACCGCGCCGGCACCCCGGCCCGGTGCAGCATATCCACCAGCAGGGGGCCGGACTGCTTGTACTGAGCCAGCAGCTCGGCGTTCTGGCCGCCGCTGCCCAGCTCCTTGAGCAGCTCCCGGGTCAGGGTAATGCCGTCGGACGAGCGTTCTTCGGCCAGGGTCAGCACCTGATCCATGGCGGTGGCGTAGGGCTCGGCCACCTCCACGGTGGTGACCTGGGGCGGCACATTGCCAAGAGGACCCTTGGCAAAGGGATCGAGCATCATGTCGACCTTGTAATACAGCTCCTGATGGCCGGAGGCGGAGCGAATGGACCATTCGGCCCGGCTGCCGCCGTCTTCGGATTGCACAAAGGAGAGGCCATAACCGGGAGAGGCGGCGGACTCGTTCATCAGGGTAAAGCCGGGCTGGCTGCCGGGAATGGCCAGGGATGCCTTCACCGGGCGGCCATCGGCCTCAAATTCCACCTTGGCTTCCACCGACCAGATCTGGCGCTTTTCGCCGGGCAGCCAGGGCACTTCATACACGAAATGACGGTGCAGCATCAGCGCCAGGCCCACCAGGAACAGGGCCGCCACGATCAGATAAAAGGGTTTGCGTGAGTACATGAGATTTACTCGCTGGAGGGTTTGGGACGCCTGGGTTTGCCCTGCACATTACGGCGGGCGATATCCACCACGGCGATGTCTTTAAGAAACTCACGGCCCAGCAGCACCGGATAGGTCATCTGGGAGCGGTCGGTGAGGGTGAACTCGGTTTTTTCCGACAACCGGCCCAGACGCAGGGTCAGCTGCACCACGGGGCGGCGCTCGGTTTCCTCGGCAGAAGCCTGACGAATGCGCACATAGCGTACCAGGGGCGCTTCTACCGGCAGTTTTTCCTCCACCCCTTCGTGGGCCATGTTAAAGCTCACCCAGGGCTTGCCATCGCGCTCAAACTCGGTGATGTCCTGAGCGCTGAGGGACGAGGTGGTGGCACCGGTGTCGATGCGGGCGGGGAAAACATCGTTCACCGCATCCATCCAGACGTCTTCGGTTTCTCCCACGATCAGCTTGCCGTCCCGGGTTTCGTTATCGGGGATCTCGACGGGGATGCTGGGGGCTTGTGGCTCTGGCTCGGCCGGCGGCTGCACCGCCACCAGCTGCTTTTTCAGGTTGCGAATGTCCTGCTGCAGGGCAGCCATAAAGGCATGATGATTACTGTTCAGCCGGGTGTTCTGCTGTTCCATGGCGGAGAGCAGCCGGGCTTCCTGGCCGGCCAGCGCCGCCGACAGCTCGGGCCCGGTTACCGGAGGGGGCGGTAACTCTTCCAGGGCGGTCTGGCTGGCGCAGGCGCTCAGCAACAGGGGCATCAGCAGTGACAGGGCCGCTTTATTCATCCTTTTCTCTCTTTGTTCCGTGTTGGGGGGCAACCGGCTTGTTGGCGATGATGATGGCGCGCTTGGGAGCCGGGTAGCCTTCAATGGTTTTGCCGGGGTCGTTCGGGTCGAGAAAGTCCGCCAGCGATTCGTTGCGCATCCAGTTGGTGCGCCGTTGTTCGTCAAGGGTGGTAATGCTTTCGTCCACCACCCGAATGTGTTCAAAGCCGCACTTGGCCAGCCAGCCCACCAGAGCTGCCGAGCTGGGTATAAACCAGACATTGCGCATCTTGCCGTAGCGCTCGCCGGGCACCAGCACCTGGTGTTCGTCGCCGTCAATGACCAGGGTTTCCAGCACCAGCTCGCCGCCGTCGCGCAGCTGGGCCTTGAGCTGCAGCAGATGATCGACGGGAGAGCGTCTGTGATAAAGCACGCCCATGGAGAACACGGTGTCAAAGGCCCGCAGCTCGGGCAGTGCTTCTATGCCTAAGGGTAATACCTGGATCCCCTTATAACCATTGGCGAAGTGTTTAATGGCCTCGAACTGGCACAGAAACAGCTGGGACGGATCTATGCCTACCGCCATTTCCGCGCCGTCGCCCATCATGCGCCACAGGTGGTAGCCGCTGCCGCAGCCCACGTCCAGCACATAGCGGTTGTTGAGCGGGCTGATATGGGGTCTGAGCCGGTCCCACTTCCAGTCGGAGCGCCATTCGGTGTCGATGTGAATGCCGTGCACCTCAAAGGGGCCCTTGCGCCAGGGATGAAACTGATCCAGCAGGCTGCTGATTTTCTTTTGTTCGCCCGCCGACACCTCGCCGGGCTGGCCGATGGCGACCCGGTCTTTCAGCTCGATATGCTGGGTATGAATGACCGGCAGCTTGCGCAGGGCCCGGCTCCAGCGGGCCAGATCGCCGTGCTGGTGCTGCTTTTGCCAGTCGTGCAGCTGGGCCGGCAGGCAGTGCAGCCAGTGGCTGAGCCGGGTTTTGGCAATTTGCTGATAGAAGTCGCTGAAGTCGATCATTTGATGGCCACCATGGAGCCGAAGTTAAAGCACTGGAACCACATGTCGACGTGGGCAAAACCAAGGCCCTTGAGCCGGGCCTTGTGCTGCTCGGGGGAGTCGGGGCGCAGCACGTTTTCAAGGGCGGTGCGCTTCTGGCTGATTTCCAGCTCGCTGTAGCCGTTGGCCCGTTTGAAGTCGTGGTGCAGATCGATCAGCAGCTCGTTGACGGTGTCGTCAGCACTGACAAACTTTTCACTTAAAATCAGCACGCCGCCGGGGTTGAGGCCGTCATAAATTTTCTGCAGCAGCCCTTCGCGCAGTGAAGGATCGATAAACTGCAGGGTGAAGTTGAGCACCACCACGGAGGCGTTTTCAATGGTGAGGTCGCAGATGTCTGCTTCCTTAAGCTCGACCTCGACATCGGAGCGAAAGGCGGCCAGGTGATTGCGCGCCCGCTCCACCATGGCGGCGGAGTTGTCTACCGCCACAATGCGGCAGCCGGGCTGGTTGAGGTTGCGGCGCATTTCCTGGGTGGCGGCGCCCAGGGAACAGCCCAGGTCATAGAGGCGGGTATTGGGCTGGGCAAAACGGGCCGTCATCATGCCGATGGCAGAGATGATATTGGAGTAACCGGGCACGGATCGCTTGATCATGTCCGGAAAAACCTCGGCCACCTTGTGGTCGAAACAGAAGTCGCCCAGACGCTCAATGGGGGCGGCGAAAATATGATCTTTATCTTGCATGACGTTGTAAATATAGAACTCTTGCTCACGGCAGCGGTGCTGCACTGAATGGGCGGTATTGTAAAAGAAGCGCAAGGGGTTGTCTTGATGACCGCCCCTGAGTGCGACAAATTCTTTTTGCGCTGGCGGTGAGGAAAGTGAGGAGTTAAAGGGAAAGGGGTAAGGAGAACCGCATGTGGTTTGCCCACTCTCTCCTCACCCCTCACGAACGACCTCAAAAAAGGCTGCCCTGGGGTTCCGGCTCGTTCCCGGGAAAGTCGGGCAGGGGTGCGGCTAGCGCCTCGGCGAGGGTGGCGGCCAGGGCCGGGGCCTCGACGTTATCGGCGGTATGCACAAACAGATACACCGACTTGCCCTCGGCCAGCCAGCCTTGCAGGCGCGGCAGCCAGGGCTGCCAGAAGGGCGTGTTGGCGGGGAGATTGGGATTGCCGATAAAGCGCACCACCGGCGAATGCCCCGTGCTGATGATATGCACCGGTACTCTGGGCTTCTTTTGCTGGGCATCCGCCAGCGCCGGAGTGGTGGCAGGCACGGCAAACACCGGCCGGGAGTCCATGATAATGCGGTTGGCTTTTTGCTCCAGCAGCAGCCGGTTGAGCCGGCGCTCGGCCTCGCCCTTGGCAAAAAAGGCCGGGTGGCGTACTTCCACGCCAAGTTCAAATTCGTTTGGCAACGCCTCAAGCAGCTGTGCCAGACCGTCGAGCTGCTCCGGTCCCGTGGCGGCGGGCAGCTGCAGCATCAGCATGCCCAGCTTGTGGTGCAGGGGCGCAAGCTGCTCGATAAAGGCCAAAGCCTGCGCGATATTGTCGGCGAGGCGGCCCTGATGGCTGACGGTGGACGGAAACTTGAAGGTAAAGCGAAAGTCCGGGCCTGTCATGGCCTCCCAGCGCGTCAGGCTCTGGGTGTCGGGCACGCCATAGAAGCTGGTGTTGCCTTCCACGGTATTGAACACTTTTGCATAGTCGGAAAGGTGTTCTGTGCTTTTCAGCCCCCGGCTCAGCAGGTTGCCCGGCCAGCCCGCATGAGACCACTGGCTCAGACCCAGATATAACGGCATATTTCTCCTGAAAAGATAATGTGAGGGGTGAGGAGTAAAGCGCGAGGGGATGGTCTCCTCACGCCTGACCCCTCACTCCTCACAATGCTTATCAAAAACATCGAGTTTTACCCCTGTTCGGGTTTCCGATTATACTAGCGCGCTGTTTACAGACCAATTCAAGTCTGCGGCCGGGCGCCGCAGCCAAAGCACATCATAGGAAGACTCCATGCGCACTCATTATTGCGGGCAGGTAGACGCCTCCCTGGTTGGCCAGAGCGTAACCCTCAGTGGCTGGGTTCATCGTCGTCGTGATCTGGGCGGTCTTATCTTTATCGACATGCGCGATCGGGAAGGCATTGTTCAGGTGTTCTTCGATCCCGACAAGGCCGAGGCCTACGACCAGGCTTCAGGTCTGCGTGCCGAGTTCTGCGTGCAAATCACCGGTGTGGTGCGCGCGCGCCCCGAGTCTCAGGTGAACAAGGACATGGCCACCGGCGAGGTGGAAATCTTTGCCCATGAGCTCACCATCATCAACAAGGCGGCGCCGCTGCCTCTGGACTTCAACCAGAACAACTCCGAAGAGCAGCGCCTCAAGTACCGCTACCTCGACCTGCGCCGCCCCGAGCAGGCCCGCTTCCTCAAGACCCGGGCTCAGGTCACCAGCCGGGTGCGCCGCTTTATGGACGAGCACGGTTTCCTCGATATCGAAACCCCCATGCTCACCAAGGCCACCCCGGAAGGCGCCCGCGACTACCTGGTGCCGAGCCGGGTGCACAAGGGCTATTTCTATGCGCTGCCCCAGTCGCCCCAGCTGTTCAAGCAGCTGCTGATGATGAGCGGCTTTGATCGCTACTACCAGATTGTGAAATGTTTCCGCGACGAAGATTTGCGCGCCGACCGCCAGCCCGAGTTTACCCAGATCGATGTGGAAACCTCCTTTATGAGCGCCGAGCAGGTGCGTGAGGTGATGGAGCGGCTGGTGCGCGAACTGTGGCAGGACGTGGCCGGCGTGGATCTGGGCGATTTCCCGATCATGACCCACGAAGAAGCCATGCGCCGCTACGGCTCCGACAAGCCGGATCTGCGTATTGCCATGGAGCTGACCGACGTGGCCGATCTGGTGAAGGACGTGGACTTCAAGGTGTTTTCCGGCCCCGCCAACGACGCCAAGGGCCGGGTGGCCGCCCTGCGCGTGCCCGGTGGTGCTCAGCTTTCCCGCAAGCAGATCGACGAATACGGCAAGTACGTGGGCATTTATGGCGCCAAGGGCCTGGCCTGGCTCAAGGTCAACGAAGCCGCCAAGGGGCTGGACGGCGTTCAGTCACCCATCGCCAAGTTCCTGAACGAGTCTATCGTGGCCGAGCTGCTGAGCCGCACCGGCGCCACCGACGGCGACGCTATCTTCTTTGGCGCCGACTCCGCCAAGGTGGTGGCCGATGCCATGGGTGCCCTGCGCCTGAAACTGGGCAAGGACCTGGAGCTGGTCGAGCACAGCTGGAAGCCGCTGTGGGTGGTGGACTTCCCCATGTTTGAGGAAGAAGACGATCGCCTTTACGCCATGCATCATCCCTTTACCGCTGCCAAGGACGTGTCCGCCGAGGAGCTGGAAGCCAGTCCGCTGACCGCCGTGGCCAATGCCTACGATATGGTGATTAACGGTTACGAAGTGGGTGGCGGCTCTGTGCGTATTCACGACAATGCCATGCAGCAGACCGTATTCCGCCTGCTGGGCATCAATGCCGAGGAGCAGCAGGAGAAGTTTGGCTTCCTGCTTGACGCCCTCAAGTACGGCACCCCGCCCCATGCCGGTCTGGCCTTTGGTCTGGACCGTCTGGTGATGCTGCTCACCGGCACCGACAACATTCGGGACGTGATTGCCTTCCCGAAAACCACCACGGCTTCCTGTCTGCTCACCGACGCCCCCAGCCTGGCCAATCCGGATGCGCTGACCGAGCTTGCCATTCGCACCGAGCAGCCCAAGGCGGAGTAAGGCATGGTCCACAAGCACCCGGAGTCGGTACTGATCCTTATTCATACCCAGGATCAGGTACTGCTGCTGCAGCGCAAGGACAACCCGGACTTCTGGCAGTCGGTCACCGGCAGCCTTGAAGCCGGCGAAAATCGCATGCAGGCTGCCGCCCGCGAGCTGGAGGAAGAAACCGGTCTGGTGGTGGGCAATGGTCTGCAACTGGTGGAGACCGGGCACCGGGTGCGCTTTGAAATTTACCCCCACTGGCGGCATCGCTACCGGCCGGGGGTGACCCACAACTGGGAATACGAATTCCGTTTATGTCTGCCCGAGCCGCAAGAAGTGCGGCTCACCGAGCACCTGGATCAGTGCTGGCTGCCCTTTGAGGAAGCCCGCGCCCGGGCCGGCTCCTGGACCAACCGGGACGCCATCGGCAGGCTGATAAACACCGAATAAAGGAGACTCAAGTTATGGCAGGTCACAGTAAATGGGCCAACATCAAGCACCGCAAGGCGGCACAGGACGCCAAGCGCGGCAAGATTTTCACCAAGCTTATTCGTGAGCTGACCACGGCGGCCCGCGAGGGCGGCTCCGATGCCGCCGCCAACCCGCGGCTTCGTGCCGCCGTCGACAAGGCGCTGTCCAACAACATGACCCGGGACACCATCGACCGGGCGGTGAAGCGCGGCGCCGGCGAGCTGGACGGCCAGCAGCTGGAAACAATTGTCTATGAAGGTTACGGCCCGGGCGGCACCGCCGTGATGGTGGAGTGCATGACCGACAACCGCAACCGCACCGTGTCGGAAGTGCGCCACGCTTTTTCAAAGAGCGGCGGCAACCTGGGCACCGACGGCTCGGTGGCCTACCTGTTCGAGAAAAAGGGCGTGATCACCTACGCCGGGGCCGACGAGGAAACCGTGATGGACGCGGCGCTGGAAGCCGGTGCCGACGACGTGGTGGTGAACGACGATGACTCCATTGACGTCTACACCCAGTGGGACGAGTTCGGTACGGTAAAAGATGCCCTGGACGGCAGCGGCCTGGAAGCCGTTAACGCCGAAGTGACCATGATTCCGTCCACCAAGTCCGAGCTGGACGAAGATTCCGCCCCCAAGCTGCTGCGCCTGATCGATATGCTCGAAGATCTGGACGACGTGCAGGAGGTCTATCACAACGGTGATATCTCCGACGAACTGGCCGAACAACTCTGATGCCCTTCGGGCAGCTATAAGCTTTAAGCTGTCAGCTTTAAGTGGTGAGGCCTGTAGGCCCCGTTTCAACGGGGCAACGGTACCCTATATAACACGGTTTGCCCCAATAAATCGGGGCCTTGGCCGTTCAGTAGGTTGGTGATGAGCGAAGCGAATCCCAACGTGGGAACTGCCGGCGACATCGTCTTTGAACCTTAATAAATCATGCTCAGCCGACTCGATCAGCTTACCGCTGATAGCTTACGGCTTACAGCTGTTGAGAGCTGGTTTTTGATGTCCATTATTCTCGGTATCGATCCCGGCTCGCGCATTACCGGTTATGGGGTGGTGCGCCAGACCGGCAATAAAATGGAGTACCTGGGCTCGGGCTGCATTCGCATGACAGACGAAGACCTGGCGCCCCGGCTCAAGAAAATCTATGACGGGGTGAGCGAGATTATTCTGCAGTTTCGCCCCGACTTGTTCGCCATCGAGCAGGTATTTATGGCCCGCAACCCCGACTCGGCGCTGAAGCTGGGTCAGGCCCGGGGCGCGGCCATTGTGGCGGCTGCCAATGCCGGGCTGGAGGTGGCGGAATATTCCGCCCGCCAGATCAAGCAGGCGGTGGTGGGGCAGGGCGGTGCCGGCAAGGATCAGGTACAGCATATGGTGGTGCGCCTGCTCAGCCTGCCGGGCACCCCCCAAGCCGACGCCGCCGACGCCCTGGCGGTGGCCCTGTGCCACGGCCACACTCGGCAGAGCCTGATCAGCATGGCCGGCCAGGTGCGTGGCACGGCTCGAAAACGGCTTCGCTAAGGCGAAAGCGTTTTCTCGAGCTATAAGCTGTCAGCTTTAAGCTATAAGCCGATCGAGTGGCTGTAGGTACTTCATCGTATCTGTGGTTTCGACGTTGCTTGTCGAATGGCGTTCATGCCAGAGCGGGAGTGACCTTCCAGGCAATATGGTCCCACCAACACGGCTCAATACCGGCAGGCAACACCACTTACAGCTGACAGCTTAAAGCTTACGGCTGGTGTGCTGGATGTTTATCCAGTTATTTATTATTCTTGGCCCAGTTTTGTACTGGTTAGCGGAGTGCCTCGTGATAGGTCGGTTAAAAGGTATTATTGTCGAAAAGCAGCCCCCGGAGATCCTGCTGGACGTGAACGGGGTGGGATATGAAGTGACCCTGCCCATGAGCTGCTTTTACGAGCTGCCCAATGTGGGCCAGGCGGCCACCGTGCTGACCCATTTTGTGGTGCGGGAAGACGCCCAGCTGCTGTTTGGCTTTAATACCAAAACCGAGCGGGCGCTGTTCCGGGAGCTGATCAAGACCAACGGTGTGGGCCCCAAGCTGGCGCTGGCCATTTTGTCGGGCATGACCGCCGATCAGTTTATTCATAACGTGGAGCAGGGGGAGATCACCGCGCTGGTGAAGCTGCCCGGCGTCGGCAAGAAAACCGCCGAGCGGCTGGTAGTGGAAATGCGTGACCGGCTCAAGGGCTTTGGCGGCTATGATCTGTTTAATCCGGCCCCCGAATCGGCCCTGGCCGCCGGCGGCGACGGCGCCAGAGACGAAGCCCTGGCCGCATTGCAGGCGCTGGGCTACAAGGCGGCTCAGGCCGAGCAGCTGATGAAGAAAATCGCCAAACCGGGTATGGACGCGGAGCAGCTGATCCGCGAAGCCCTGAAAAGCATGGGGTAAACCATGATAGAAGCGGATCGTTTTATCAACCCGGCGCCCCGTCAGGAAGAGGAAGCCATCGACCGGGCCATACGTCCCAAGGCGCTGGCGGACTATCGCGGTCAGGATCATGTGCGTGGTCAGATGGAAATCTTTATCGAGGCGGCGCGCCGGCGGGAAGAGGCCCTGGATCATCTGCTGATCTTCGGCCCACCGGGGCTGGGCAAGACCACCCTGGCCAACATTGTCGCCAACGAGATGGGCGTGAGTATCAAGACCACCTCGGGCCCGGTGCTGGAAAAGGCCGGGGATCTGGCGGCCATGCTGACCAATCTTGAGCCCGGTGATGTGCTCTTTATCGATGAAATTCATCGTCTGAGCCCGGTAGTGGAAGAGATCCTCTACCCGGCGATGGAAGACTACCAGCTCGATATCATGATCGGGGAAGGCCCCGCCGCCCGCTCCATCAAGCTGGAGCTGCCGCCCTTTACCCTGGTGGGCGCCACCACCCGGGCCGGCTCCCTGACCTCACCCCTGCGGGATCGCTTTGGTATCGTGCAGCGGCTGGAGTTTTACCAGGTGGCGGATCTGGCCCATATCATCAGCCGCAGCGCCGGCAAGCTGGGGCTGGAGATCGACGATGAGGGCGCCCTGGAAATGGCCCGCCGGGCCCGGGGCACGCCCCGTATCGCCAACCGGCTGCTGCGCCGGGTGCGTGACTTTGCCGAGGTGAAGGGCAGCGGTGCCATCGACGCCGCCATTGCCGCCCAGGCCCTGGATATGCTGGATGTTGACAAACAGGGCTTTGACTATATGGACCGCAAGCTGCTGATGGCGGTGCTCGACAAGTTTATGGGCGGCCCGGTGGGCCTCGATAACCTGGCCGCGGCCATCGGCGAGGAGAAGGAAACCATCGAGGACGTGATTGAACCCTACCTTATTCAGCAGGGCTTTTTGCAGCGCACCCCCCGCGGCCGCCTGGCCACCCCCCGGGCCTACCTGCACTTCGGTTTCGACCTTCCGGAATAAAAGGGGAGGGGTGAGGGGAGAGAGGCGAGGAGTCAAATCCGAGATCCCATCACTCCTTACTCCTTACTCCTTACTCCTTACTCCTTACTCCTTACTCCTTACAGCCCTGTCAGAGTCATCCAATGTCGTGCGCTGACGCAGTCGTCTTCTTTCATGGCACCGACTTGGGTATAGTAACTCCCGGATTTTTCAAACACATTTTCCTGGATTGCCATGTCACAGACGCCGTTTCACTGGCCGGTGCGTATCTATTACGAAGATACCGACGCCGGCGGCATTGTATATAACGCCAACTATCTGAAATTCATGGAACGGGCCCGCACCGAGTGGCTGCGGCACCTGGGCATTGAGCAGGATGGCCTCTTGGAGCAGGGCATTGCCTTTGTGGTGCGCCGGGTGGAAATGGATCTGCGCCGCCCGGCCCGGTTCAATGATGCATTAAAAGTCACCGTCACGGTGAAAATGCTCAAACGTGCCTCTATTGTGTTTGAGCAGGAAATTCTGGATGATGCGGGCCTTTCTCTGGTGAGGGGGGAGGTGGTCATCGCCTGTGTGAACATTGCTCAAATGAAGCCTTTCGCCATACCTGAGCCGCTGATGGGAGTATTGTCGGGTGCACGCTGATATTTCGTTTATTGGTCTTTTTCTGCAGGCCAGCCTGCTGGTCAAACTGGTGATGCTGGCCCTGGTGGGCATGTCGGTGCTGAGTTGGGCACTGATCATCAATCGCCGCAAGGTGCTGACCTCGGCCCGCATTGATGCCGAGCAGTTTGAAGACAAGTTCTGGTCCGGCGCCGATCTGGGACGTCTCTATCATGAGTCCAACGCCCGGCGCGACAGCCTGGCGGGCATGGAGCAGATCTTTCATGCCGGTTTTCGCGAGTTCGTGCGTCTGCAAAAGCAGGGCCGCCCTCAGGACACCATTCTCGAGGGCACCTATCGCACCATGCGGGTGGCCCTGTCCCGGGAAGTGGATCGGCTGGAAACCAACCTGTCGGTGCTGGCGACCATCGGCTCCATCAGCCCCTATATCGGCCTGTTTGGTACCGTGTGGGGCATTATGAATGCCTTTATCGCCCTGGCGGAAATCAAGCAGGCCACCCTGGCCATGGTGGCCCCGGGCATTGCCGAGGCGCTGATCGCCACCGCCATGGGTCTGTTTGCCGCCATTCCGGCGGTGATTGCCTTTAACCGTTTCAGCTATCAGGTAGAGCGGCTGGAAAACCACCTGGCCAACTTTATGGACGAGTTTTCCACCATTCTCAACCGGCAAGTGACCACGGGTAACCCCTGATGCAGAGCTATCAGCGCAAGCGACGCAAACGCGTGGCCGAGATCAACGTGGTGCCCTATATCGACGTGATGCTGGTGCTGCTGATCATCTTTATGGCCACGGCACCGGTGATTACTCAGGGGGTCAAGGTGGATCTGCCCCAGGCCGAGGCGGAGCTGCTGCCGGAAGACAGCGAAACGCCGCTGGTGGCCTCGGTGGATGCCGAAGGCCGTTATTTCCTGGACGTGGGCGAGACCCGGGATGAGGCGGTGGGTCTGCTGGCCCTGGCCGAGATGGTGCAGCAAAAGCTGGCCACCAATCCCAAGGCGCCGGTGGTGGTACAGGGCGATGCCAATGTGCGCTACGACGCCGTGATCCAGCTGATGGCCACCCTCAAGGCGGCCGGTGTGCCCAGTGTGGGCCTGATGACCCAACCGGAGCAATAAGGCGTGTTTGAGAAGCAAAGTGGTGGCATTCGCAAGGCACTGCTGATCTCCCTGGGGCTGCATGTGCTGATTGGCGTGCTGTTCCTGGTGGGAGTGAACTTCAGCACGCCCAAGCGGCCCACCCAGGCGGCCTCCATTATTGAGGCTACCATGATTGACGACGGTATGGTGGCGGCCCAGGCCGAGCGCCTGGCGGAAATGCAGGCAAACCGCGACGCCGAGCAGGCTGCGGCGCAGGCCAAAGCCGAGGCTGCACAAAAGGCGGCCGAGGAGGCCGAACGTAAAGCCGCAGAGCAGGCGGCGGCAGCAGAGGCAGCGCGCAAGGCTGAGCAGGAAAAAGCCGTGGCGGCCCAGCAGGCCAAAGCCGAGGCGGAGCGTCAGCAGGTGCTGGAGCAGCAACGCAAGGCGGAAGAAGCCCGCAAGGCTGCGGAAGCGAAGAAACAGGCGGAAGCTGAAGCGGCACGCAAGGCCGAGGAAGCCAGGAAACAGGCGGAAGCCGAAGCGGCGCGCAAGGCTGCGGAAGCCAAAAAACAGGCGGAAGCCGAGGCCGCCCGCAAGGCTGCGGAAGCCAAAAAACAGGCGGAAGCCGAGGCCGCCCGCAAGGCCGCGGAAGCCAAGAAACAGCAGGAAGCCGAGGCCGCCCGCAAGGCCGCGGAAGCGAAGAAACAGGCGGAAGCCGAGGCGGCGCGCAAGGCCGCGGAAGCGAAGAAACAGGCGGAAGCCGAGGCCGCCCGCAAGGCCGCGGAAGCCAAGAAACAGGCGGAAGCCGAGGCCGCCCGCAAGGCCGCGGAAGCGAAGAAACAGGCGGAAGCCGAAGCGGCCCGCAAGGCCGCCGAAGCGAAGAAAAAAGCAGAAGCCGAACAGGCGCTGAAGGATCTGGAAGCCCTGATGGGCGGCGGCTCGGCCGGGGGCTCTTCGTCGGCCGCGTCGGCGGCGGAAGTGGATCGTTACACCGGCATGATTATTGCCGCCATTCAGCGAAACTGGCTGGTGGGGCCCACCATGGTGGGCAAACAGTGCCGCATTAATGTGCGGGTGGCCGCCGATGGGCTTATTCTGACCATAGGGCAGGGCCAGGGCGATGCGGAAGTATGCCGCTCGGCCGAGCTTGCCATTCGCAAGACCGGTACCCTGCCCATGCCCAAGGATCCGGCGGTGAACAAACAGCTGCAAAACCTGAATTTGACCCTGATACCGAGGCTTTGATGATGACAAAACGATGGTTGTGGTTATGGCTGCCGCTGCTGATGCTGGCAGGACGCGCCCAGGCGGCGCTGGAGATAGTGATCACCGGCGGCATAGACAGTGCCCGGCCGGTGGCGGTGGTGCCCTTTGCATGGACCGGCGGTGGCGCCGCACCTCAGGAATTGTCGGAAGTGATCGGCAATGACCTGCGCAACAGCGGCATGTTCCGGCCCCTGGAGCGCAGTGCGCTGCCCCAGCGGGTGGCCCGTGCCGAGCAGCTGGATCCGAACCTGTGGCGCTCCCGCCAGGCGGAAGCCGTGGTGGTGGGCAGCATTGAGCCGGCGGGCAATAATCAGTACCGCATCAGCTTTGAGCTGGCCGATGTGCTGGGCGGCAATGGCGCCAAACTGCTGGAAAGCCGGACCGCCACCGTGCCGGCGGCCCAGCTGCGCCAGTATGCCCACCGCATTGCCGATATCGTGTTCGAGAAGCTGACCGGCATCAAGGGCGCCTTCCTGACCCGCATCGCCTATGTGACGGTGCAGCATGGCGCCCAATATCCCTACCAGCTGATGATTGCCGACTACGACGGTTTTAACGAACAGGTACTGCTGCGCTCCCGGGAGCCGCTGATGTCGCCGGCCTGGTCACCGGACGGCCGCAAGCTGGCCTATGTGTCCTTTGAAAACAAGAAGGCCGAGGTGGTCGTACAGGACATTTACAGCCAGCAGCGTCAGGTGGTTAGCTCACATCCCGGCATCAACGGTGCACCCGCCTGGTCCCCCGACGGCACCCGGCTGGCGCTGGTATTGTCAAAGGACGGACAGCCCGAAGTCTATGTACTCAATCTGGCCAGTCGCCAGTTGACCCGGGTGACCAATAACCGCACAATCGATACCGAGCCGACCTGGTCGGCGGACGGAAAAAGTATTTATTTTGTCTCCGAACGGGGAGGCCGACCGCAGGTTTACCGCACCGAGCCCGGTGCCGACAATGCGCGTCGCGTGACCTTTGACGGAGACACGAATCTGGGCCCCAGGGTCACGGCAGACGGCCAGAATATGGTGCTGGTCAGCCGCTCTCAGGGGCAGTACCGGATTGCCCGGCAGGAGCTGGACGGCGGACATCTGCAGGTGTTGACCGAAACACGGCTGGATGAATCCCCGAGCCCGGCGCCCAACGGCACCATGATCATCTACAGCACCACCTATCAGGGGCGGCAAGTGTTGTCTCTGGTGTCGATGGATGGTCGTTTCAAGGCCAGGCTGCCGGCGCGCAGCGGCGATGTCCGCTCACCGGCGTGGTCACCGTTTCTAAACTAGAAATTGCTTTTCCCAAGGAAAAATCATGCAAATGAAAAAACTGCTTCAGAGTCTGGCCGTTGCGCTTCCCATGTTGACCCTGGCTGCATGTAGCTCCACCAGCGATTCCGACGCCATGACCGGAACCGATGGCAGCTATCAGAACGGTGGCGTACAAACCGGCGGTATTCAGACCGGCGGCGCCCTGTCCGCTGAAGAGCAGATGCGTCAGCAATACGAAGCCCTGCGTCGCGAAAACGTGATTTACTTCGAATTCGACCAGGATGAGGTGACCGGTCATTATGCTCAGGTGCTGGAAGCCCATGCCAGCTTCCTGCGTTCCAACCCGAATGTCAGCATTCTGGTGGAAGGTCATGCCGACGAGCGTGGCACCCCCGAGTACAACATCGCTCTGGGCGAGCGTCGTGCCAAGGCGGTGACCAGCTACCTGCAGAGCCTGGGTGTCAGCGGTTCCCAGCTGGCCATTGTCAGCTATGGCGAAGAAAAGCCGCTGGATACCTCCCGCAGCGAAGCCGGTTTTGCCAAGAACCGCCGTGCGGTTCTGGTTTACTAAGGACTGATTCAAAACATTATGATGAAATTCGCGGCCATTTCGATGGCCGCTGTTTTATCCACCGCCAGCTGGGCTCAGGCTCCGGTGGCCAGTGTGGGTGGCAGCGGCTCCGTTAACGAGCGCCTGGCCGAGCTGGAACGGGGCTTCAATGCCCGGGCTCAGGCGCAGATCGATCAACAACGCCAGCTCAATGCCATGCAGCAGGAGCTGAGTGAACTGCGCGGTTTGCTGGAAGAACAGAGCTACCGGCTGGAGCAGGTGATAGAGCGCCAGCGCAGCATGCTGGCGGCACAGCAGCAGGCACCGGCAGCATCCCCGGCACCGGCCCGGCGTGCCGAGCCTGAACCGGCGCCTGATCAGGGAACCGCCGAAGCCGAATCAGCGCCTGCGGGCGATGAACAGGCTGCCTACGACAGGGCGGTGAACCTGGTATTGCAGGACAAGGACTACAACGCCGCCATTCCGGCCTTTGCCCGCTTTATTACCCAGTATCCTCAGTCGAGCTATGTGCCCAATGCCCATTACTGGCTGGGACAACTGCTCTATGCCCAGCAGCGCTTTGATCAGTCCAAGGCCCAGTTCGCCCGGGTAGTGGAGGCGTACCCCAAATCCAACAAGCGGGCCGATTCGCTGCTGAAGCTCGGGCTGATTGCCCGGGAGCAGAAAGACGATGGCAGAGCCAGGCAGTATTTTGAGCAGGTTCAGAGTGAATATGCCAACAGCAGTGCCGCCCGGCTGGCTCAGGAAAACCTGGATGCGATGAAATAAACGGCGAATTGACGGATTTTTGTGAGAGTCGCTTGTTCCTTGAGCAAACAAAATAAAATGACAATTTAGCTGTTGCGTCACACAATTAAATCCGTATTATAGGCCGCCGTTGGCAGGGGGCAGCAGTCACCCACCAGGCCGGGTCGTTAGCTCAGTTGGTAGAGCAGTTGACTTTTAATCAATTGGTCGCAGGTTCGAATCCTGCACGACCCACCAGATTCCCGGACGCTTAGCTCAGCCGGGAGAGCACCTCCCTTACAAGGAGGGGGTCACTGGTTCGATCCCAGTAGCGTCCACCAGTTTTCACACTTTTGGTAAAAAGTGTACCCAGGGTGATTAGCTCAGCTGGGAGAGCACCTCCCTTACAAGGAGGGGGTCACTGGTTCGAGCCCAGTATCACCCACCACTTTCAGTGGATTACAATTTGGGTCGTTAGCTCAGTTGGTAGAGCAGTTGACTTTTAATCAATTGGTCGCAGGTTCGAATCCTGCACGACCCACCAGTTTCCGGACGCTTAGCTCAGCCGGGAGAGCACCTCCCTTACAAGGAGGGGGTCACTGGTTCGATCCCAGTAGCGTCCACCACTTATTCTTCGGAATGAGCGGTGCTTTTAGCAAAAGCACCACCCAGGGTGATTAGCTCAGCTGGGAGAGCACCTCCCTTACAAGGAGGGGGTCACTGGTTCGAGCCCAGTATCACCCACCACTTTCGCAGGAAAGTAATACAATTTGGGTCGTTAGCTCAGTTGGTAGAGCAGTTGACTTTTAATCAATTGGTCGCAGGTTCGAATCCTGCACGACCCACCAGATTCCCGGACGCTTAGCTCAGCCGGGAGAGCACCTCCCTTACAAGGAGGGGGTCACTGGTTCGATCCCAGTAGCGTCCACCATTTTTTGGTGCTTTTAGCAAAAAGCACTCCCAGGGTGATTAGCTCAGCTGGGAGAGCACCTCCCTTACAAGGAGGGGGTCACTGGTTCGAGCCCAGTATCACCCACCACTTTCGCAGGAAAGTAATACAATTTGGGTCGTTAGCTCAGTTGGTAGAGCAGTTGACTTTTAATCAATTGGTCGCAGGTTCGAATCCTGCACGACCCACCAGTTCCGGACGCTTAGCTCAGCCGGGAGAGCACCTCCCTTACAAGGAGGGGGTCACTGGTTCGATCCCAGTAGCGTCCACCACTTGTTCGCAATGAACAGGCCGCAGTAAAAAGCACCGTTTATACGGGTCGTTAGCTCAGTTGGTAGAGCAGTTGACTTTTAATCAATTGGTCGCAGGTTCGAATCCTGCACGACCCACCATTTCCTTCTGTATTTATCCCCCTTTATCGCTATATTCTCTGTTGTTTTTTCATATTGTTAACATGGATTTGGGTTGACCCGTGTTCGGCGGTATAATGTCCCACAATATGTTATTCAAACGGAGCACTGGCACGCCGCCATGACTGAAGCTGTTGATATTGTCGAGTTTGACTATCCTTTTCCCGCCAAGCCGGCCCCGCTCAGCGCGGAGCAACAGCGGGCGCTGAAGGATGAAATCAAAACCCTGCTCAAGGCCCGCAATGCGGTGCTGGTAGCCCATTATTATACCGATCCCGAGATCCAGGCCCTGGCCGAGGAAACCGGCGGTTGTGTGGCCGACTCGCTGGAAATGGCGCGGTTTGGCAAGGAGCACGAGGCCCAGACCCTGATTGTGGCCGGTGTGCGCTTTATGGGGGAAACCTCCAAGATCCTGAGCCCGGAGAAAACCGTGCTGATGCCCACTCTGGAGGCGGAGTGCTCTCTGGATCTGGGCTGTCCGGCCGATGAATTTACCGCCTTTTGCGACGCTCACCCGGATCATACCGTGGTGGTCTACGCCAACACCTCGGCGGCGGTCAAGGCCCGGGCCGACTGGGTGGTGACCTCCAGCATCGCCCTGGAGATCGTCGAGCACCTCGACAGTGAAGGCCACAAAATCATCTGGGCGCCGGATCGTCATCTTGGCAGCTATATCGAGAAACAAACCGGCTGTGAAATGCTGCGCTGGCAGGGCGCCTGTATTGTGCACGACGAGTTTCGCGCCAAGGCGCTGAAAGAGCTGAAGGCGCAGAACCCGGATGCCGCCGTGCTGGTGCACCCGGAGTCGCCCCAGTCGGTGGTGGAGCTGGCCGATGCGGTGGGCTCCACCAGCCAGCTGATCCAGGCCGCGAAAGACCTGCCTCAAAAGCGCCTGATCGTGGCCACTGACAAGGGCATTTTCTACAAGATGCAGCAGGCCTGTCCCGACAAGGAAATGGTGGAAGCGCCCACCGGCGGCAACGGCGCCACCTGCCGCAGCTGCGCCCACTGCCCCTGGATGGCGATGAACGGCTTGGTGGCCATTCGCGATGCCCTGAAGGAAGGCGGCGAAACTCACGAAATTCAGGTGGACGAAGACACCCGGGTCAAGGCCATGATCCCGCTGGAGCGCATGCTCAACTTCGCCAGAGAGCTGAAAATGAAGGTCAAGGGCAACGCCTGAGACCGGATGCAATAAAAAGGCCGGCGCACTGCGCCGGCCTTTCTTCATCGTACTGTGTAGGCGCCACTTTAGTTGGCGCAACGCCACCGGTGTCGTCTGTATTTAAACGTGCTGCGCACGTTCTGCCGACTAAAGTGGCAGCTACAGTCCCCTTGTCTGCAGAATGGATTCCGGCTCAAAGGCCGGAATGACCAAGATTGTTCGAACCGGGGTAAAGGTGTTTTACCGGGAAATATGGGCGATCAGATCCAGCACCTTGTGAGAGTAGCCAATTTCGTTGTCGTACCAGGCCACCAGCTTGACGAAGCGGTCGTTGAGGGCAATGCCGGCACTGGCGTCAAACACGCTGGTGCAGGACTCGCCCAGAAAGTCGGTGGAGACCACGGCGTCTTCGGTATAACCGATAATGCCCTTGAGCTCACCCTCGGAGGCGGCCTTGATCACCGCACAGATTTCTTCATAGGTTGCCGCTTTTTCCAGACGCACGGTCAGATCCACCACGGAGACATCCGGGGTTGGCACACGAAACGCCATGCCGGTCAGCTTGCCGTTCAGGGCCGGGATCACCTTGCCCACGGCCTTGGCGGCGCCGGTGGAGGAAGGGATGATGTTCTGACCGGCGCCCCGGCCACCGCGCCAGTCTTTGACTGAGGGGCCGTCTACGGTGTTTTGAGTGGCGGTAGTGGCATGCACCGTGGTCATCAGGCCTTCGACGATACCAAAGTTATCGTTGATTACCCTGGCCAGCGGTGCCAGGCAATTGGTGGTGCAGGAGGCATTGGAGACGATGTCCTGACCGGCGTACTCCTGATGGTTAACGCCCATCACAAACATGGGAGTGGCATCCTTGGACGGACCCGTCATCACCACCTTTTTGGCGCCGGCCTGAATGTGCTTGCGGGCGGTTTCGTCGGTAAGAAACACACCGGTGCCTTCGGCGACCACGTCTACGCCCACTTCATCCCACTTCAGGTTGGCCGGATCCCGCTCGGCGGTGACGCGAATGGCTTTGCCATTCACGATAAGCTGGCCGCCTTCAACCTGCACGTCACCGCGAAAGCGGCCATGGGTGGAGTCGTACTTCAGCATGTAGGCCATGTAGTCCACATCGAGCAGATCGTTGATGGCGACCACTTCAATGTCGTTACGCTCGCAGGCGAGGCGAAACACGAAGCGACCGATGCGACCGAAGCCGTTGATACCTACCTTGATAGTCATATGTTCACCTGAAAGTTGGGAAAAAGATAAGCTTTAAAGTCTTGTTGGTTGTAAAATTACAGAAAAAACCTCATCGGTCAATGATGGTAGCGGTGTTTTGTTTGTTCTGGATCATTATTGGTGAAATTATTTTTCATAATCGAGGTATCCTTTCGGTTTCTGGCACACAGTAACAACCTTGATCACCGATGCGATCGTGCTCACAGCTTGTCAATAAAAGTGTGTTTGCAGGCAGTAATAACCGGGTTTTAGTTCTCATTTCGGTCTTTTTGTGCTCGGTACCGGTCTGGTAATCATACCCCCTATCCACTAAAATGGGCGCGCCTGAAAAGTCCAGAAGCAGTCACTTTGTGTGTTTTGCTGTTAATACCAATAACGGTTACGTGAATTAAAAGGATCCGGTCGATGACCCATGAGAGTTACCTGTCCGCCTGGCAACAGAGCCAGGAACTGGCAGAGTCCATGCAGCCCCTGATTGGCAAACTGTACCGCAACCAGGGTGTGGAGACCTGTGTCTATGCCCGCCCCCTGCTGAATGCCTCTACCATTGATATTCTCAAGGCTCACCGCGTGGTGCGTCGTCACGAAGGCCAGCCGCTGCCGGTCAGCCAGAGCTATCCGGTGCTCAAGGCCCTGAGCGAGATGGAACTGGCCCCGGCCAGCATCGATCTGGGCAAACTGGCGGTGCGCTACTGGAAGGATCATCAGGACGAGTCCGGCCTGGTTGATTTCCTCAAGACCGAACTGGCCCCGGCTCTGAACGTAGCCTCCGAAAGCAAGCCCACCGACGTGGTGCTGTATGGCTTTGGTCGTATCGGTCGCCTGCTGGCCCGCCTGCTGATTGAACGTGCCGGCAGCAACAACGGCATGCGCCTGCGCGGTATTGTGGTGCGTGGCAGCGGCGACGATCTGGAAAAGCGCGCCAGCCTGCTGCGTCGTGACTCCGTGCACGGTCCTTTTAACGGCTCCATCGAAGTGGACGCCGAGAACAACGCCATTATCGCCAACGGCACCTATATTCAGGTGATCTACGCCAACAGCCCGGAAGAGATCGATTACACCCAGTACGGCATTCACGATGCCCTGGTGGTGGACAACACCGGCAAGTGGCGTGACGAAGCCGGCCTGGGTCTGCACCTCAAGGCCAAGGGTGCCGCCAAGGTGCTGCTGACCGCGCCGGGCAAGGGCGACATCAAGAACATCGTATTTGGTGTAAATGACGACATGATCCTGCCGGAAGACCGCATCATGTCTGCCGCGTCCTGCACCACCAACGCCATCACCCCGGTGCTGAAGGCGGTAAGCGACGCCTACGGCGTGAAGAACGGTCACGTGGAAACCGTGCACTCCTATACCAACGATCAGAACCTGATCGACAACTATCACAAGGGTGATCGTCGTGGCCGCAGTGCCGCGCTGAACATGGTTCTGACCAGCACCGGCGCCGCCTCTGCCGTGGCCAAGGCCCTGCCCGAGCTGAAGGGCAAGCTGACCGGCAACGCCATTCGCGTTCCCACTCCGAACGTGTCCATGGCCGTGCTGAACCTGAACCTGGAAAAAGCCACCACCGCAGAAGAGCTGAACGATTATCTGCTGCAGGTGTCCCTGGATTCTCCGCTGCACAACCAGATCGACTACAGCACCAGCAGCGAGCTGGTTTCCACCGACATGGTTGGCTCCCGCTTTGCCGGTATCGTTGACTCCCTGGCCACCATAGTGGAAGGCGACCGCGCCGTACTGTATGTCTGGTACGACAACGAGTTCGGTTACAGCTGCCAGGTAGTACGCGTGATGCAGAAGATGGCCGGTATCGAGCTGATGGATCTGCCCGCGCGCGGCTGATCGCATTTTTGCAAACCGGTAATAAAAAAGGGGTGGCGTGAGCCACCCCTTTTTGCGTTGGTAATGGTAAATTAACTGCCATCAACAGAATGAAGGAGTTGTCATGTCATCGTTTCAGCAAGCCATTGCCGCCATGCCCAAAGAAGTCTATGAGCGGCTGAAAACCGCCGTGGAGCTGGGCAAATGGCCCGATGGCTCGGCTCTGACTCAGGAGCAGAAGGAAAACAGCATGCAGGCGGTGCTGGCCTGGCAGGCCATGCACAACGACAACCCCGAGCACATGACCATAGGCAAGGGCGGCGAGCTGGTAATGAAAACCAAGGCCGAGCTGCGCCGCCAGTTTCGCGATGAAGAAGAAATCGTCCGCAGCAAGCTGAATTAAAGCTTTAAGCGGTAAGCCGTCAGCTGTAAGTGGTGGGGCCTGGTGATGCTGTGTTGTGCTTGAGGGCTATGCGTTGTCAGGTTCAATGGATGCCGGCTCAGAGGCCGGCATGACGGCACAATTTCGTCACTCCGGCCTTGACTCCGACCTGGAGTCCAAGACGTTACTGCAGTCCCCAGTCCCCAGTCCCCAGTCCCCAGTCCCCAGTCCCCAGTCCCCAGTCCCATTTTAATCCCGGCTTTGCTATTCTCTGTACATATTTACAGTGCAGGGCCGCCATGAATCTGGACAAAATGCCCCTCAGCCTGCTTAAGGGTGTGGGCGACAAAATGCAGGAAAAGCTGCACCGGCTGGGGCTGGAAACGGTGCAGGATCTGCTGTTTCACCTGCCGTTGCGCTACGAGGACCGCACCCAAATCTGCCCGGTGGCCGAACTGCGGCCCGGTATGCATGTATCCGTGGTGGGCGAAGTGGTCGACAGCCACATCAGCCATGGCCGCAAGCGCATGCTGCTGTGCCGGCTGCGGGACGAGAGCGGCACTCTCACCCTGCGCTTTTTCAACTTTGCCGCCGTGCAGAAAAACAGCCTTACCGCCGGCACCCGGCTGCGTGCCTTTGGGGAAATCCGCCCCGGTCATCACGGCCTGGAGATCATTCACCCCGAATACACCCTGCTGCAAGGCGACAATCCGGTCAGCGTGGAAACCAGCCTGACCCCGGTGTACGGCACCACCGAAGGGCTGCGCCAAATCAGCCTGCGCCAGCTTACCGATCAGGCTCTTGAGCTGCTGAAACAACATCCGCTCACCGAGCTGCTGCCCCCGGGCCTTTACCGCCAACAACTGCCCCTCAACGACGCCGTGCGCCTGCTGCACCGCCCGCCTCCCGATGTGGCGCTGCTTGAACGGGGCCAGCACCCGGCTCAGCAGCGACTGGTGATGGAAGAGCTGCTGGCCCACAACCTGTCGGTACTGCAGGTGCGCGAGCAGGGCCAGGCTCACCGCGCCCGGGCGTTGCCGCCCGCCGAGGCACTGGTGAACGACTTTCTGGCCCGGCTGCCGTTTTCCCCTACCGGTGCCCAGCAGCGGGTGGTGAGGGAGATTGGCGCCGATTTGCACAAAAACGTGCCCATGATGCGGCTGGTGCAGGGGGATGTGGGCTCGGGCAAAACCCTGGTGGCGGCGCTGGCGGCCCTGCAGGTGATCGGCAATCAGGGCCAGGTGGCGCTAATGGCCCCCACCGAGCTGCTGGCGGAGCAACACGCCGCCAACTTTGCCGCCTGGCTGGCCCCCCTGGGCATTCAGGTCGGCTGGCTGGCGGGCAAGGTCAAGGGCAAGGCCCGGGCCGAACAGCTGGAGCGGCTGGCCAGCGGCGAGCTGGCCATGATAGTGGGCACCCATGCGCTGTTTCAGGAGCAGGTGCAGTTCAACGCCCTGGAGCTGGTGATCATCGACGAACAGCACCGCTTTGGCGTGCACCAGCGCCTCGCTCTGCGGGAAAAAGGCAGTCAGGGCGACTACTACCCCCATCAGCTGATCATGACCGCCACTCCCATTCCCCGCACCCTGGCCATGACCGCCTACGCCGATCTCGATACCTCCATCATCGACGAGCTGCCGCCGGGGCGTACCCCGGTGACCACGGTGGCCATTCCCGATACCCGCCGCGACGAGGTGATTGAACGGGTGCGGCAAGTATGCCGTGAAGAGGGCCGGCAGGCCTACTGGGTGTGCACCCTGATCGACGAGTCGGAGGTGCTGGAATGCCAGGCGGCGGAAGACACCGCCACCGCGCTCTCGGCCCGCTTGCCGGAGCTTAAGGTAGGACTGGTGCACGGCCGCATGAAGGCGGCGGAAAAGCAGGCGGTGATGGCCGACTTCAAGGACGGCAGGCTGGATCTGCTGGTGGCCACCACCGTTATCGAGGTGGGGGTGGACGTACCCAACGCCTCGCTGATGATCATCGAAAACCCCGAGCGCCTGGGTCTGGCCCAGCTGCACCAGTTGCGCGGCCGGGTGGGCCGGGGCGCCACCGCTTCACACTGCGTGCTGCTCTACCATGCGCCCCTGTCAAAAACCGCCACCCAGCGGCTGGGCGTGCTGCGGGACACCAACGACGGCTTTATTATCGCCCAGAAGGATCTGGAAATTCGCGGCCCGGGCGAACTGCTGGGCACTCGTCAGACCGGCCTGGCGGATCTGAAAATCGCCGATCTGGTACGGGATCAGGCCCTGCTGCCGGAAGTGCAGCGGCTGGCCCGCTATCTCGCCGACCGCCATCCCGACTGCGTGGAGCCGCTGATCCGCCGCTGGCTCGGCACCCGGGATCACTACGGTAAAGTTTGATAAAACAACGCTTTACGCGGTAAGCTGACAGCAAAACGTATCTTCCAAATGAAGCCTTTCTTTTGCTGATCGCTTACAGCTGAAAGCCTGTACCTTGGTCACAAGTCGTCAAAGAGGCCGTAATGCGAAGCATCAGTGCGGTTGCACTCCGCCGACACGCTACAAGTACTTCCCTGTAACGCTCGAAAATGCCATCCATGGCATTTTATGGTCGGCTACGGCAATCCCCACTGCTGCTTCGGGCAACATTGGCGTTGCCTGCTTCCTGTCAGTCGGCTCTGAGTGTGCCGAGGAGGGCAAAGGGTGTCTGCTTCGCCGCGCCCTCTGCGCCAGGGATGGCGCAGTGGAGCCTACAGGGAAGTATTCATGGCGTGCCGGCGAAGTAGTGCGCTTTGGCCGACGGTTGTGCACGGCTCTGCAAACGATCATATTTTTGACTAAGAGACAGACTGAAAGCTTAAAGCTGCCCGAAGGGCGAAGGATAAATTCATGAAAAAACTGGCCAGAAGGGGTTTGACGGGGCTGCTGGTGCTGTTGCTCGGCGGCTGGTTGCTGCTCAATCTGCTGGATATTAACCAGCTGAAAAAACCGGTGCTTACCTGGCTGAACGAAAACACCGAGTTGGGGCTGAGCGTGGGCCGGCTGGAGTTCAACCCGCTGTCGCCCTACAAGCTGCTGGCCGAAGATGTACGCCTGGGCGACTGGTTCAGCGCCCGGCAAGTCTATCTGGAGCTGGAACGGCTGGCCCCCCTGGCCGGCCGTACCCAGGTAGCCATTCTCGATATTATCGACGGCAGGCTCAACCTGGAGCAGGCCCAGGTTCCTGCCCTGCCCGCCAACCTGGCCGATATTCATATTGCCGAGCTCAATACTCAAAACCTCGCCCTGACCGGCCGGGGCTGGGAGGCCGGAGGTATCGAGCTTCATCTGCACGACTGGCAACCCCGGCAGCAGGGCCAATGGCAATGGTGGGCCGACGCCGGTCTCAGCGGCCGGGTACGCCAGATTTCCCACCCGGCGCTGGAGCTGTCACGGGTGAATATCAGCGGCCATCTGCGCCGAGACCGTCTGGAACTTGACGATCTGCGCGGCCAGTTGTCCGGCGGTCTGCTCAGCGGGTCCCTGACGGTGGATCCCGCGCGCCGGGAACTGCACCTGGAGCAACCGCAATTCAGCCAGGTCAAACTGCAACTCACCGGCACCACCGCCCTGCCCGATGGCTGGCGGCTGCTGCTGACCCGGGCCGGGCTCGATGATGTCAGCCTGACCACGCCGCAGCTCACGGTGAACGGCATGCGCGGTGAAATAAGGGATCTGGAATGGAACGGTGCGGGGCTGCCCGAAGGCCGGGGCGAGTGGCAGGCGAGTGAGGCCACCCTCGACTGGCTGCGCCTGGACCAGCACCGGCTGAGCTGGCTGGGCGATGCCGAGCGTCAGGACATTACCCTGAACGGCCGGGCCTGGGAGGGCAGCATAGAGGCCGAGCTGGGCTGGCACCCGGATCAGGGCCGGCTGGATATCGACGATCTTCAACTGGCCGGCAACAAGCTGGTGTGGCAGCCGGATATGTCCTGGCCGGTTCCCGAGGTGCGCATTCACAAGCTCAACCTGAGCCGCACCGAGCTGCTGTCACTGGACGATGAGCTGCCGTTGTCCGTGTTTGACGGCAATCTGTTCATTACCGATCTGGCCTGGTCGGCGGGCCTGTGGCATCCGTTAACCGGCCAGGCCCGGCTGGAAGGTCATGTCGGCGAGCTGGTCTGGAACAGCCTGATCACCCGCGCCACCCGCTTCAGCGCCCGCCTCACCGACGAGCAATGGCTGCTCGATAGTCTCAGTGGTGACTGGCTGGACGGCAAAATAACACTGAGCGGCAGCCTGGGGCTCTATGCCCCTTACCGCACTCATATTGAACTGGCAGGAGAAAACTGGCAGCTGCGTCATCTCAGCAACTGGCTGCGGGCCGACCGGGGCTTTGCCGGCGAAATGAACGTGACCGCCAGCCTCACCGGCGAGCCCGAAAATCCCGCCGGCTGGCAGGGAGAGCTGGCCCTGGACGGACAGGATATCTTTGTGGAGCAACTGGGGCTGGATCCCTGGCTGCGCCACCGCCTGGGTGAAGACTACAGTGATCCCAAACAGGCAGACACTGCCCTGGCGGCACTGGATCTTATGCAACAGGATGGTTTTTTCTACCGGCTGGATCTGCGTGGCCCGGTCACCGATGGCCGCTGGCGACTCGACGGCAGCGCGGTTCAGAGCGTGCGTCACCTGCTGGCCCTGCGGGGGAACATTGGCGCCGGTGGCCGGCTTGATCTCGACCTGGGCGCCATTAACGATGCCGGCTGCCGGGAACTGGCCATCAGGCTGACCGGCGACTGGCACGCCCCCCGCCTGCGCCTGCACCAGCCCGAACTGAACACACCGTGCCGGCCCTGGTATACCGGCCCCGTGCCCTACCCTGCCGCCGGCCTGCCCGGCAGGCTGATCGAGGCGGTCCGGGCACTGCCGGCGACGCTCTGAACGCCCTTTATACCGTGGACCGCACCAACGGAAACTGTTCGGTGTAGCTGAGGTTGTACAGCTCCACCAGGTAGCGCCAGAACACATCCACTTCCGGCTTGACCGTATGCCGGAAGCGATACAGCAGAATGCGCAAATCCACGGTATGAAAGCCTTCATGCAACACGGTGAGCTGGCCCTGGGCCAGCTCATTCTGGATCAGCCCGTAGGGCAGCCAGGCCACACCATAGCCCTGCAATGCCATGGCCTTGAGCCCTTCCGCCAGGGCGTTTTCACACACTATGCTGTACTGAAAGTCCGGCGGCAGCTTGTTAAGACAGAACTCCTTGACCAGCCCGCCCAGATAGGAATCGTCGGGATAGGACAGCAACTTGAGCGGCGTTGTGCCGTTCACCGAAAATACCGGCGTGCCTTCCGGCGTCAGCGCCGACACCGGCACCAGGCGGTCGGTACCCACCTGAATGCAGGTGGTGTCGTTGCGCGACAGCTGGCCCATGTCGCCGGCCGAGGAAAAACTCAGCAGAAAATCCCCCATGCCCGCCATAAAGGACTCGGTAATGTCATGCAGGTTGCCGGTGCTGAGTTTGACCAGGGTATTGCCCACCAGCGGCTCCAGAGTGCGGATCCAGTGGGGAAAAAACGACACCGCCGGCGAGTGCTGGGCGAGAAACACCAGGCTTTTCTGAATTTCCTGCCCCTGCAGCCGTTTGCGCACCCGGTAGGTGTCGTGGATCATGCGCTTGGCTTCCTCCACAAACGCCTGGCCACTGCTGGTCAGGGTGGTGGGATGCTTTTCCCGGTCCACCAGGGCCACCCCCAGCCAGTTTTCCAGGGAGCGAATGCGCCGGCTAAATGCGGGCTGGGTCACAAAACGGGCTTCTGCCGCCTTGGAGAAACTGCCGTGCTCACTCAGGGCCACAAAGTCCTTCAACCACTTCAATTCCATTAAAAACAATTCCTTACCGTATCTTTTCGGCCCTATGCCCAAAAGTAACCACGGACAGAGCCAATATAGCATTGGTCGTACAGCGGTGATTATTCCACCATGAAGTTGTTAACCAAATGTATTGCACATGTTCAAAACGAAGAGGAATGTTAAAATGCATCTAGCTCGTTATCCCCGTCTGCACTTTGCTCATCTGGCCACTCCGCTGGAGCCGATGCATCAACTGACCAAGCTGCTGGATGGTCCGAACCTGTGGATCAAGCGTGACGATTGTACCGGTCTCGCCGGCGGCGGCAACAAGACCCGCAAACTCGAGTTTCTGATGGCTGATGCCCTGGAACAAGGTGCCGATACCATCATCACTCAGGGGGCCACCCAGTCCAACCACGCCCGCCAGACCGTGGCCATCGCCACCAAGCTGGGCCTGGAATGCCACATTCTGCTGGAAGACCGCACCGCCTCCGAAGACGTCGACTACAACTACAACGGCAACGTCATGCTGGACCAGCTGTTCGGCGGCATGCTGCGCAAGTATCCGGGCGGCACCGACATGAACGCGGCCATGGAAGAACTGGCCAGCGAACTGAAAGCGGCCGGCAAGAAACCCTATATCGTGCCCGGTGGCGGCTCCAACGAAATCGGCGCCCTGGGTTACGTCAACTGTGCCCTGGAACTGCTGGGCCAGGCCAACGACGCCGGTCTGCGCATTGACCACGTGGTTCACGCCACCGGTTCCGCCGGCACCCAGGCCGGTCTGGTCACCGGTCTGTCCGGCAGCAACAGCCGCATTCCGGTGCTGGGCATTGGCGTGCGTGTTCCCCGCGAGCAGCAGGAAGCCAACGTGTTCCGTCTGGCCGAGCGCACCGCCGAGAAGCTGGGCATCCCCGGCGCCGTCAAGCGTGAAGACGTGGTTGCCAACTGCGACTACGTGGGTGAAGGCTACGGCATTCCCGCTCCCAGCACCCTGGAAGCCATCGAACTGTTTGCCCGCCACGAAGGCATTCTGCTGGACCCGGTTTACTCCGGCAAGGGCGGCGCCGGCCTGATCGACCTGATCCGCAAGGGCCACTTCAAGAAAGGGGAAAACGTGGTGTTCCTGCACACCGGCGGCGCCCAGGCGCTGTTCGGCTACCGTGATGCCTTTGGTTTTGCCAAGTACTACTGATTGACCCGAACGGCCGCAGCCCGGCCGTTCACTCCAACGGGTGCTGTTGTCAGCCAGTTGGCGCGTTTTAATTAACAGGTGACATACCATGGAATATCTCAAGAGAGCGGCGGCAGAAAGCGAAGTCGCACAGGAAGATGAGCGCATTCAGGGCGTAGTCAAGGACATGCTGGCCAATATTCGCCGCAACGGTGAAACCGCGGTGCGTGAATACGCCAGACAGTTTGATAACTGGCAGGGCGATTTCGTACTGACCGAGCAGAAAAAGCAGGCCCTGATCGACCAGGTGCCTCAGCAGGTCAAGGACGATATCGACTTTGCCCACCGCCAGATCAAGCGCTTTGCCGAAGCCCAGCGTGACAGCCTGACCTCCTTTGAAATTGAAACCGAAGAAGGCGTACGCCTGGGTCAGCAGGTACTGCCGGTGCAGTGTGCCGGTTGTTACGTACCCGGTGGCCGTTATGCCCACGCCGCCTCTGCGCTGATGAGCGTGGCCACCGCCAAGGCCGCCGGCGTGCCCTTTATCGTGGCCTGTTCACCGCCCCGCGGCGACAGCATCAACCCGGCCGTGGCCTATGCCATGCATGTCGCCGGCGCCGATGTCATTCTGGAAATGGGCGGGGTACACGCCGTGGCCACCATGGCCTATGGTCTGTTTACCGGCCGCCCTGCCGACATTCTGGTCGGTCCGGGCAACGCCTACGTGGCCGAAGCCAAGCGCATGCTGTTCGGTGAAGTAGGCATCGATGTGTTTGCCGGCCCGACCGAATCGGCCATTATCGCCGACAAGAATGCCGACCCCATGACCATTGCCGTTGACCTGGTGTCCCAGGCCGAGCACGGTCCCAACTCCCCGGTCTGGCTGTTTACCGACAGCCGCGAGCTGGGCGAGAAGGTGCTGGAGATCATGCCCCATGTGATTGCCGACATGCCCAATGCCGATGTGTGCGAGGCGGCCTGGCGCGATCACGGTGTGGTCATCCTCGGAGACAGCCGGGAAGAAGTCGCCAAAATCAGCGACGAGTGGGCCTGTGAGCACCTGCAGGTGCTGGCGGACGATCTGGAATGGTGGAAGGCCAACCTCAACAACTACGGCTCCCTGTTCCTGGGTGAAGGCAGCACTGTTTCCCACGGCGACAAATGCTCCGGCACCAACCATATTCTGCCCACCAAGAAGGCGGCCCGCTACAGCGGTGGCCTGAACGTGCAGAAGTTCATGAAGGTGCTGACCTATCAGGAACTGAGCGAAGAGGCCAACCTGGTGTTCAGCGCCGCCGGCTCCCGCATTTCCCGCACCGAAGGCATGGAAGGCCACGCCCGCGCCTGTGACTGGCGCCTGCGCAAGTACTTCCCCGAGACCGAGTGGGATTTCCACGTTTACGATCAGAAGCGTTATTGCTGAGTCAGACGGGCAGGTGCACCGGCACCTGCCCCCCGGGAGAAGTTATGACCATCTTCAACAAGTCTTTCACCCAGCAGGAACCCATACCCGAAGCAGGCATCGAGCGGGCCGTGGAAGTCATGCGCAGCGGGCGTCTGCACCGCTACAACTCCGCCGCCGGTGAACCGACGGAAACCGAACTGCTGGAGCAGGAATTCGCCGACTACCAGGGCAGCCGTTATTGCCTGGCCTGTGCCTCGGGCGGTTACGCCCTGCACGTGGCCATGCGTGCCGCCGGCCTGCAGCCCGGTGACAAGGTACTGTGCAATGCCTTTACCCTGGCGCCGGTGCCGGGCGCCATTCACAATGCCGGTGGCGTGCCGGTGTTTGTGGAAACCACCGAGGATTTCACCATCGATCTGGACGACCTTGAACACAAGGCCGCCACCGGTGACGCCCGTTACCTGCTGCTGTCCCATATGCGCGGTCACCTGGCCGACATGGATCGGCTGATGGACATCTGCAACCGGCACGGCGTGATTGTGATCGAAGACTGTGCCCATACCATGGGCGCCAGCTGGAACGGTAAAAAGAGCGGTACCTTTGGTCAGGTCGCCTGTTTCAGCACCCAGACCTACAAGCACATGAACTCCGGCGAAGGCGGTTTTCTGACCACCGACGACGATGACATCATGGCCAGGGCCATTATCTACTCCGGCTCCTACATGCTCTATGAGCGCCATCCGGCAGCGCCGCCCAAAGAAGCCTTTGCCCGCATTCGCTTTGAAACCCCCAATTACAGCGGTCGCATGGACAACCTGCGTGCCGCCATTCTGCGCCCCCAGCTGGCGGCACTGGATGAACAGTGCCGGCGCTGGAATGATCTGTACCGGGTCACCGAAGCCGGCCTGCGGCAGATACCCTGCCTTCGCCTGCCCGAGCGTCCCGAGGCCGAGCAGTTTGTCGCCAGCTCGATTCAGTTTTCCCTGCCCAATCAGAGCGAAGCCGACATTCAGCGCTTTATTGAACGCTGCGAAGCCCGCGGCGTGCCACTAAAATGGTTTGGTGACAAGGATCCAAAAGGCTACACCAGCCGCTTTGACAGCTGGCGTTACCTGGGTGAACCTCCGTCATTGCCGCAAACCGAGCGAGTGCTGGCGACCATGTGCGACATGCGCCTGCCCCTGACCTTTGACGAAGCGGACTGCCGACTGATCGTGCGCATTATTGCCGACGTCTGCGACGAACTCTTTTTGTCTGCCGGCCCCGGCGAACACGCAAACTGAACAGGTTCCTGTTGCACGGAAGTCAAAACCGAAAACTACAGTGAGGTAATGAATATGTTCTCCATGAAGAAAGTCGCCAAATACCTGACCCTGTCCCTGGCCTGCGCCGCCACTGCCCTGCCCATGGCAGCCAGTGCCAAGACCATGCGCCTGGGTATGGGTGACCCCATCGACTCCGACCAGGGCGCCTATGCCAGCCGCTTCAAGGACCTGGTGGAGTATTACTCCAACGGCGATATCGAGATCACCCTGTATCCCAACGGCGCCATCGGCTCGGAAACCGAAATGGTGCAGAATGCCCGTCTCGGCTCCCTCGACATGGCACTGGTCGGCATCGGCAACGTCACCCCCTTCTCCAAGGAGCTGGGCATTCTGACCATGCCCTATGTCATCACCAGCACCTCTGATGCGGTGAAAATCACCACCGGTCAGCTGGGGGATCACTGGAACCAGCTGGCCCAGAAGCAGGTCGGCACCAACATTCTGGGCTGGACCTACTCCAACTTCCGTCACCTGACCAACTCCAAGCGTCCGGTCAAGAACCTGGAAGACCTGCAGGGCCTGAAGATTCGTGTGCCGCAGAACCCCATCATGCTGGCCACCTGGAAGGCCTGGGGCGCCAACCCCATCGCCATGGCCTGGACCGAAACCTTCACCGCCCTGCAGCAGCAGGTAGTGGATGGTCAGGACAACCCCTATATCGTCAACAACACCATGAAGTTCTATGAGGTGCAGGATTACGTCACCGAGGTGCATCACCAGTACTCGCTGCAGCCCCTGCTGATCGGCAAGCGCACCTTTGACAAGCTGAGCGATGAAGAGAAAAACATTCTGACCCGCGCCGGCCTGGAAGCCCAGCAGCACGCCCTGATTTTCCAGATCTCCGAAGCGGACAAGGCCAAGCAGAACATGATCGACAACGGCATGGAAGTCTCCACCCTGGAAGACGAAGAGCAGTGGATCAAGCTGGCCAAGGAAAAGGTCTGGCCCGAGTTCTACGACACCATTGGTGGCAAGGAAAACTTTGAGGCCGTACTGGAACAGCTGAAGTAAGACTGTTTCTGAATGTAAGCAGACGGGCCTGGCAACAGGCCCGCACAATACACAAAAGGGCGGAATGCGGTGCCGCCGCCCCGCCCTCTTTGTTGGAGCCTTGTTATGCGTAAGCTGATGCTGCAGTTGGACAAGCTGGAAAATTACATATGTCAGCTTCTGCTCTGTCTGTTCGTGGTGCTGCTGTTTGTTCAGGTGATCCTGCGAGTGGTATTCAACTACGGAATCCCCTGGAGTGAAGAGCTGTCCCGCTTTGCCTTTGTCTGGTTTGTATTTCTGGGGGCCTCCTATGCCGCCCGGCTGTCGGCCCACAACCGGGTGACCTTTCATCTCAGAATGATGCCCCCCGGCATGCGAAAAGGGGTCGAACTGGTGGGGGATCTGTTCTGGATTGCCTTCAATACCCTGATGACCATCAAGAGTATTGAAGTGATCGAGTCGATGATGGAGTTCACCTTCTATTCGCCGGCACTGGACTGGTCCATGGCCTACCTGTACATGATTTTCCCCATCTCGTTCACCCTGACCACCATTCGGATCATTCAGGTCAACTACCTGAAGCTGACCGGCACCAACTTTGACGATGTGGATGAGCCAAAGCTGGAAGAAATGGAACAGGCACATGATTCGGCAACAGCGCCGAAGCAGAACGGGTCATCCGGCGACAAATCCGGCAAGACCAAAAAAGGCGGAAACACCCTGGCCTGAGCGGGGTGAGAGGATTAAAAAATGACAGCTCCCATTATCTTGTTTGGCATGTTTTTCTTTCTGCTGCTGATCGGTGCACCCATAGTGGTGGCCCTCGGCGCTTCGGCCCTGAGCGTGTATCTGGCGGCAGGGGATGATTTTGTATCTCTGGTGCAGACCGCCTGGAACGCCGTGGATTCTTTTCCCATCATGGCCCTGCCCGCCTTTATTCTGTCGGGCGCCCTGATGCAAAGCGCCGGTATTTCCCGCCGGCTGGTACATATTGCCGAGCTGATGGCCGGCCCCATGGCCGGTGGACTGGGCTTTTCCGCCATTCTCGCCAGCATGTTCTTTGGCGCCATTTCCGGCTCCGGCCCGGCCACCACCGCCGCCGTGGGCATGCTGATGATCCCCGCCATGGTGGATCGCGGTTACAGCCGCAGCTACTCGGCAGCGCTGACGGCCTCGTCCGGTGGCCTGGGCGTGGTGATCCCGCCGTCCATTCCCATGGTGATCTACGGCGTCACCGCCAGTGAGTCCATTACCAAGCTGTTTCTGGCCGGTATACTGCCGGGCATCATGCTGGCCGGCGGCCTGATGATCGCCAACTATGCCATCAGCAAGAAAAAGGGCTATACCGGCAGTCCCGAGCGCAAGCCCGGCGAGCTGCGCAAGGCCTGCCGTGAAGGTATCTGGGCCATTCTGGCTCCGGTAGTGATCCTGGGCGGCATCTACTCCGGCCTGTTCACTCCCACCGAAGCCGCCGTGGTCTCGGTGTTCTACACCCTGTTTGTGGGCATTTTCATTCACAAGGAACTGAAGCTGGACGGCTTCAAGGAATCCCTGAATTCCACCACCTGGCTTACCGGTCGCGTGCTGATCATCATGTTCACCGCCACCGCCTTTGGCCGCATTCTGGTGGAGAACGACATTCCGGGCATGATTGCCGCCGGCCTGCTGGATCTGACCGGCAGCCTGCCGCTGATCTGGCTGATCGTCATTGCCTTTCTGATCTTTATCGGCATGTTTCTGGAAACCCTGGCCACCATCATGATCGTGACCCCGGTACTGCTGCCGGTGATGGTCAGCCTGGGCGTCGACCCCATTCACTTTGGTGTGGTGCTGGTATGCTGCTGTGAAATCGGCTTCTCGACGCCACCCCTGGGTGAAAACATGTTTATCGGCTCCAGTATCGCCAAGGTGTCCATCGAGGAAATTTCGGTCAAGGCCCTGCCCTTTGTGCTGGTGGAAATACTGGTCGTGATGCTGCTGGCCTTCTTCCCCGATCTGACCATGTGGCTGCCCAACCTGTTTGGCTACTAATGCGGCGGTAACCGCTGACCCGATTGTTGAATGGATGAAAAACATGGAAAAAGAAAAGTCTGTAGGCGTGATTGGCGGCATGGGGCCGGAAGCCACCGTTGACCTGATGCGCCGGGTGATTGCCCTGACTCCGGCGGGGGATGATGCCGACCATATTCATATGCTGGTGGACAACAACCCCAAGGTGCCGTCGCGCATCAAGGCACTGATTGAAGGCACAGGTGAAAGCCCGGGGCCCTTTATGGCGGAGATGGCCAGAGGACTGGAGCGGGCCGGAGTGGACTTTCTGGTGATCCCCTGCAACACCGCCCACATGTATCACGCCGAGGTGGCCGAAGCGGTGCAGATTCCGGTGGTCAACATTCTGGATGTGACGGTGCGCCATGTGCTGGAGCGCCATCCCAACATCAAGAAGGTGGGTCTGCTGGCCTCCACCGCGGTGGAGATGACCCGGCTGTACCATGAGAAGTTTGCCCAGAAAGGCGTGCGGGTGCTGTTTCCGGAAGCGGAGCAGCAGCATGATGTCATGACCCTGATCCGGGAAGTGAAAGCCAAAAGCTATGACTACGACTCCCTGGCTCGTTATAACGCGGCGGCCACGGCGCTGAAGGAGCGGGGTGCGGAATGCCTGATCCTGGCCTGTACCGAGCTGTCGGTGATCGCCGACAAGCTGGTGTCCGACATTCCGGTGTACGATGCTTCCCAGCTGCTGGCGGAGCATATCGTCGATCAGGTCAAGGGGGAGCACAAGCATGTAAAGCCGGTGCTGACCGACCGCTGACCGGGTGCAAAATACACTGATAACGCAATGAGAAAGAAGGGAAATATCCCTTCTTTTTTTATGCCCGATTCAGTGGGTGAGGATCACATAGCGTCCGGTAAACAAGGCGGCGCGGGTATCACCGCTGTACAGGGTAACACTGAGCTCCACCTTGACCCGTTCGCCACGGGCCAGGGGCTGCAGCTGATCCCGCAACCGGCCCTGCACCTCGGCGGTGGGCTCATCCCATACCGGCGTCAGATACTTGATGTCGCCGCTGCTCTGCACGATATCACCGCTCAGACCATACTCCTGCATCTGCAGCCAGATCAGTCCCCAGCCGGTCAGCACACACTGGCTGTAGATGCTGCCGGCAAACATGGACTCGTGCAGGTTGAGGTTGGCGGTCAGGTTGGCCAGGGTTCTGAGCTTGCTGCCGGTGTACTGAATGATTTTGACCCCCATCTTTTCACTGATGGGAATACGCCGGTGCCACTGGCGCTGCAACTCATCGCACAGCTCGGGTCTGTGGCTGATCTGGTGAATGGGGGTCAGCGCCTTGATCATCTGCCGGTGGGGAATTTTGCCAAAACTGATGGGACCTTCCCCCACCACGGTAAAGCCGCAGTGGCTGTAAAAAGCCACCGCCTCTTCCCGGGCGTTCATCACCAGCCGGCGCACCCCCTGCTGACGCGCCACCTGCTCCAGTGCCTGCACCATGCGCGAGCCCAGGCCCTGGTCACGACACTCTGGAATCACCGCCATAAAGCGGATCTGGGCTTCGTCGCCACTCACATACAAACGACCCACCGCCACCAGCCTGCCGGTGTCGTCCACCATCATGCGATGATGGGCATATTCATCGAACTCGTCGCGCTCCGACCCCTTGGGCTGTTGCCAGGGTTTGCGCAACAGCTGCCAGCGCAGCTGATAGTAGGCTTCCAGTTCCGCTTCCGTTTGCGGGGTGACCACACGATACATGGTCTGCTCCTGTTAGGGTTATCTGTGACTAAACTGTCGCGCGCAGCGGCAGCGTACAATTTGGAGGATTCCGGCTAAACCTGCAGCCAGAAAGTAACGGGGCCGTCGTTGGTCAGGCCGACCTGCATGTCGGCGGCAAAGCGGCCGGATTCGGTAGGCACGCCCTGATCCCGTGCCGCCATCACAAAGTAATCGTACCAGCGCTCGGCGTCGGCCGGTGCCGCCCCGCGGGAAAAGCTGGGCCGCAGGCCACTGTTGGTATCGGCGGCCAGGGTAAACTGGGACACCACCAGCAGGCTGCCGCCGGCCTGGCGCAGATTGAGGTTCATTTTACCATTGTCATCGGGAAATACGCGATAGCCGAGCACTTTGGCCAGCAGTTTGTCGGCCTTGCTCTTGTCGTCTTCCCGTTCCACCCCCAGCAGCACCAGCAGGCCGGGGCCAATGGCGCCAACGGGTTCGCCGGCCACGGTAACACTGGCCTCGGTCACTCTTTGTATCAGGGCTATCATTTCTGTGCCAGCTCCTTTGCCATCTGATCGATCGCCTTGACCAGGGCATCCATAATACCCGGTTCAAAGGCCGAATGTCCGGCACCGGGCACAATTTGCAGGCGAAGTTCGGGCCAGTGTTCGGCCAGCGCTGTCGCAGCGGCGGGTTTGCAGATGGCGTCATAACGGCCGTGCACCAGAATGGCCGGCAGCGAGCGCACCTTCTCAATCCCCTTGATGATATGGTTCTCCTCAAAGAAGCAATGATGGACGAAGTAGTGGCATTCCAGCCGGGCCAGCGCCAGCGCACTGTGGGCCTCACCGTAGTGGCTTTCGGCATCATTTCTGGGCAACAGGGTGGAAATGCGCCCTTCCCAGATGGCCCAGGCTCTGGCGGCGTTGAGCCGGGCCAGCTCGTTATCGCTGGTGAGCAGCCGGTAATAACGATTGAGCAGGTCACCGGCATCGCCGTTCAGCGGCGTCAGGAAATCCCGGTAATAGTCGGGAAACAGCTGGGCGGCACCGCCATCGGGCTGATACAGCCAGTCCAGATCCTGCTGCCGGCCGAGGAACAGGCCACGCAACACCAGCCCCAGCACGCGCTCAGCGTGCTCAATGGCATAGCAAAGGGCCAGGGTAGAGCCCCAGGAGCCGCCAAACACCAGCCAGCGCTCAATGCCAAGGGTGGTGCGAATAAGCTCCATGTCGGCGATCAGCGCCTGAGTGCTGTTGTCGGTCAGCTCCGCATGAGGCGTCGACTGGCCGGTGCCGCGCTGATCAAACAGAATAATGCGATAATGCTCGGGATCGAAAAAACGCCGGTGCTCCGGGCTGATGCCGGCGCCCGGTCCGCCATGCACCAGCACCACCGGAATGCCGAGTGGGTTGCCGCTTTCTTCCACGTAAACATGATGCAGGTCGGATACCTGCAACCACTGCTGCTGGTTGGCATTGATTGCCGGATAAAGGGTGCGCATCAGGCCGGATCCTCGTCGTCGTTATTATCGTTGTCGTCTTCAAAGCTTAGTCCGTGGCGATGTTCATATTCGTCCAGACTGGCGGTGAGCTCGGCGCCGAACAAGGCGATCATCCAGCTGAGATACACCCACACAAACAAAATGGGCACGGTCGCCAGGGCGCCGTAAATGGCCTGATAGGACGGAAACTGGGTGATATAGAAGGCAAAGCCACGTTTGGCAATCTCAAACAGCACGGCGGCCACCAGACCACCCAGCAGGGCATGACCAAGACGTACCCGTTTGTTGGGTACCACCATATAGAACACCACAAACATCAGGGTGGATAACAAAAACGGCAGCAGGCTCAGCAATATGGCGCCCACACCGAAAAAGCTGTCACCCTGAAAAATCCGCATGGAGGTCACGTAGGAGGTCACCGCCAGACTGGCACCGGCCAGAATCGGCCCCAATGTCAGGATCATCCAGTAGGTGGAAAAGGCCACCGACCAGCGCCGCTTCTGGGACACTCGCCAGATATGATTGAAGTTTTCGTCAATGGCCGAGATCAGCAGCATGGCGGTCACCGCCAGCGCCGCCACGCCGATGGCGGTGGTTTTCGAGGCGTTATCGATAAAACCCTGAATGTTCTTTTGCACCACATCACCCGCCGCCGGCACAAAGTTGCTGAACACAAAGTCCTGAATGGTCTCGCGCACGCCGGCAAACATGGGAAAGGCCGACATCATGGCGAACACCACTGCCAGCATGGGCACCAGCGACAACAGACTGATATAGGTAAGATAACCGGCAGTGATCTTGAGCCGGTCCTGTTGCATGCGCTGCAGCACAAAGCGGGTGAAGTCCACTCCATGCTCGCGAATAAAACGCAGACGGTGCCCGACATGGGCGGCGATCTGGATCATGGCACATCCTGTGTTGCGGTAAGTGAATGGTTATTGTGGCAAATTTCATGCATTCACGGCCAGCCATCGGCGCAAACAACAGGTCTCAAACGAAAAAACCGCCCGGATTCATCATGCGGGCGGTGTCGTCGGGCAGCGGTAACAGAGTTACTGGCGCACGCCTTCCAGGTGAATATCCAGATATACAGTGGTAGAGGCCGGACCCAGATCGTAGTCGATACCGTAATCGGCCAGTTTCAGTTCCAGCTCGCCTGCAAAACCACGGCGGAAGTTGCCCCAGGGGTCATCACCGGCGCCAATCTGCTCAACTTCAAACTCCACCGGCTTGGTTACACCGTGCAGGGTGAAGTCGCCTTTTACCACATATTCACCGGCCTCATCGCCCTGGGTTACGCTGGTGCTTCTGAAGGTGGCTTCGGGGTACTTGCTCACATCCAGGAAGTCATCGCTGCGCAGGTGACGGTCGCGCTCACCGTGGTTGGTATCAACGCTGGCGGTCTTCACGGTCATTTGCACGCTGTTATTGGCGGCATTGTCCTGATCAAAGGCAAAGCTGCCGCTGAAATCATTGAAACGGCCCTGCATCCAGCTGTAGCCCAGATGATTGATTTTAAAATTGACCGAGGCGTGCATGCCATCGGTATCCACTGTGTAGTTTTCCACGGCGGCAAATGCCGGTGACGCAGACACGGCCAGCAGGGCGGTGGCCATCATGGTTTTTTTCATTTTGTCTCTCCTTGTTGAGAAAATATCAAAGCATACGTTTCAGGGTCTCGTCCCGGTCAAACCAGTGGTGCTTGAGCGCCGCCAGGGCGTGCAAAGACACCAGGCCGATCAGCGACCAGGCACAGATTTCGTGAAGCAGACCGGCCACGTCTTCCTGATGTTCAAAAGCGGTGAACAGTGCCGGAATATCGAACCAACCGAAAAATGAAGCGGGTCTGTTGTCGGCGGTGGCGACCAGATAGCCGCTGACAAACAGGCCGAACAACAGCAAATACAGCAGCCAGTGCATCAGGTGCGCCAGTCGGCGCTCCCAGGGCTGATGGCTGGCCAGCGGCCCCGGCTGGGCAAGCCACCAGCGACTTAGCAGGCGGATCACCACCAGGCCGGCCAGCACAAAGCCCACGCTCTTGTGCCAGTAAGGCAGCACCTGATAAAGCGGATCGTAGTAGCCCAGGCTGCGCATCCACAGCCCCACGCCAAACAGGCCAAACACCAGCAGGGCCGTCAGCCAGTGAAAAAGGCGCATTGTGATTGAATATTTCTGCATATTACGGCTCTCCCGCTGCCGTGAAAAAAGACTGTCCAGTCAGCAGTGCATGCTCATGGACAATCAGTCTAATGCCTGTGCCCGTAAATCAAAGCGACCTTTACTGGATTAAAGATTCAAATAATTTGAACATGAGGGGTGAAGGGTGAGGGGTAAACGTCAGACGCTTTGTCTGATGCACGATCGAAAAAGGGGGCGCCGAAGCGCCCCCTTTAATACTGCAAATCAAAGTGATCAGGCGCGGCTGGCGCGCTTGCGATCGTTTTCGGTCAGCAGCTTCTTGCGAATACGAATGTGGTTGGGAGTCACTTCCACCAGCTCGTCGTCATCGATGAACTCGAGGGCGCGCTCCAGGCTCATCTTGATGGGCGGCACCAGGGTCAGCGCCTCATCGGTGCCGGCGGCACGAATGTTGGTGAGCTGCTTGCCCTTGAGGCAGTTTACGGTCAGATCGTTGGAGCGGTTGTGAATACCGATCACCATGCCTTCGTACACTTCGGTGGCGTGCTCGATAAACAGACGACCGCGCTCCTGCAGGTTGAACAGGGCGTAGGCCAGGGCCTTACCGGTGGCGTTGGAGATCAGCACGCCGTTGTTGCGCTGACCGATGTTGCCACCCTTGTGGGGACCATAGTGGTCAAAGGTGTGGTACATCAGGCCGGAGCCGGAGGTCAGGGTCATGAACTCGGTCTGGAAGCCGATCAGGCCACGGGCCGGAACAATGAAGTCGATGCGTACGCGGCCCTTGCCGTCCGGCACCATGTCGGTCATTTCGGCCTTGCGCTCACCCAGCTTCTCCATCACGGAGCCCTGGCTGTTTTCTTCCACGTCCACGGTCAGGGTTTCGAAGGGCTCTTGCAGCTCGCCGTTTTCTTCCCGCAGGATAACCTCGGGACGAGACACCGCCAGCTCAAAGCCTTCGCGACGCATATTCTCGATCAGGATACCCAGGTGCAGTTCACCCCGGCCGGACACGCGGAACTTGTCGGGGTCACCGGTTTCTTCCACCCGCAGGGCCACGTTGTGCACCAGCTCCTGCTGCAGACGTTCCAGAATGTTGCGGGAAGTCACGAACTTGCCGTCCTTGCCGGCAAAGGGAGAGGTGTTGACCTGGAAGGTCATGGTCACGGTGGGCTCGTCCACGGACAGCGGCGGCAGCGCTTCCACGGCACCAGCGGCACACACGGTGTCGGAGATCTTCAGCTCGCCCAGGCCGGTGATGGCCACGATGTCGCCGGCGCTGGCTTCGGTCACATCGTGACGCTGCAGGCCCAGGTAACCCATGACCTGGCCGACCTTGCCGTTGCGGGTCTTGCCGTCGGCGCCGATCACGGTCACCTGCTGGTTCACCTTGACGGTACCGCGCTTGATCCGGCCCACACCGATAACGCCCACGTAGGAGGAGTAGTCGAGCTGGGAGATCTGCATTTGCAGGGTGCCTTCCGGATCCGCATCGGGGGTCGGTACCTGGTCGATGATGGTCTGGAACAGGGCGGTCATGTCTTCGGCCGGCTCATCGGCGTCGAGAGAAGCCCAGCCGTTCAGGCCGGAGGCGTACACCACCTGGAAGTCGAGCTGATCATCGGTGGCACCCAGGTTGTCGAACAGGTCAAACACCTGATCCATCACCCAGTCGGGACGGGCGCCGGGCTTGTCTACCTTGTTGATGATCACGATGGGCTTGAGCCCTTGAGCAAAGGCCTTCTGGGTTACAAAGCGGGTCTGCGGCATGGGACCTTCCTGAGCGTCCACCAGCAGCAGCACGGAATCCACCATGGACATGACCCGCTCTACTTCGCCACCGAAGTCGGCGTGTCCGGGAGTGTCCACGATATTGATGCGGTATTCCTGACCCTCGGGAGAGGTCCAGCGAATGGCGGTGTTCTTGGCCAGAATGGTAATGCCGCGCTCACGCTCGATGTCGTTGGAGTCCATGACCCGCTCTTCGGCTTCACCGCGGCTTTCCAGGGTGCCGGACTGCTGCAGCAGCTTGTCGACCAGGGTGGTTTTGCCGTGGTCAACGTGCGCGATGATGGCAATGTTTCTCAAGTTGTTGATTTCAGATGACATTAATTTCTTTCGCTCGCATATATTCGAGGCGGGCACACACCGGCGCTGCCGCTCTCAGGGGGTGTCCGTCGCGAAGACTGCAGCGGAACCAAATAAAAAGGGCTGCAAATTGTACACGCTTTAGCCGCTTCAATATATTAATTTATTGTGTTTCCTGCCTCGGACCACGACCGGCCCGGTTTCGCTGGCCGTGAATTAAAAGGACCCGGACCGATCCCCTGCCCCGCCATGAATGATATTATGCGATGAAACCGCAACCGGCAGCGGCCACCCTGCACCGTAATGGCGCGCACAGGCAAGAGCGCACCAAAAGGATTCAGTAATGCACTAAACTAGTGCAGAGCAAGAATGACCGGTTCGCAGGCCATGATGTAATTGACTTAAATAACAGCAACTTACCAACATGGCACGGTTTTAGCTTAGTAAATGGAAACTGATGAATTTGTTCATCAGACCCTGGGATGCTTATTTTTGGAGGTCGAAATCCATGTCAATCGAAACCGTAATGGACATGATCAAGGAACACGATGTCAAATTCGTCGATCTGCGCTTTACCGATATCAAGGGTAAAGAGCAGCACATCAGCCTTCCGGTCAACCAGATCAACGATGATTTTTTTGAAGAAGGCAAGATGTTTGACGGCTCATCCATGACCGCGTGGAAAACCATTCACGAGTCCGACATGGTGCTGATGCCCGACCCGTCCACCGCCGTGATGGACCCCTTTACCGAAGACGCTACCCTGAACATTCGTTGTGACGTGCTTGAGCCCGCCACCATGCAGGGCTACGACCGTGACCCGCGCTCCATTGCCCGCCGCGCCGAAGAATACCTGGTGTCCACCGGCATCGCCGATACCGTGCTGATCGGTCCCGAGCCCGAATTCTTCATGTTTGACGATGTGCGCTTTCACACCGACATGTCCGGCAGCTTCTTCAAGATTGACGATGAAGAAGCCAAGTGGAACTCCGGCCGTGAATACACCGAAGGCAACAAGGGCCACCGCCCCGGCGTGAAGGGCGGCTACTTCCCGGTTGCTCCCATCGATTCTTCCCACGACATTCGCTCCGCCATGTGTCTGGTGATGGAAGAAATGGGCCTGGTGGTGGAAGCTCACCACCACGAGGTGGCCACCGCTGGTCAGAACGAAATTGCCTGTAAATTTAACACCCTGACCAAGAAAGCCGACGAAATCCAGATCTACAAGTACGTGGTTCACAATGTGGCCCACGCCTTTAACAAGACCGCCACCTTTATGCCCAAGCCGCTGGTAGGCGACAACGGCTCCGGTATGCACGTGCACCAGTCCCTGGGCAAGAACGGTGAAAACCTGTTCGCCGGCGACCTGTACGGCGGCCTGTCTGAAATGGCGCTGTACTACATCGGCGGTATCATCAAGCACGCCCGTGCCCTGAACGCCATCACCAACCCGGCCACCAACTCCTACCGTCGTCTGGTGCCCGGCTTTGAAGCCCCGGTGATGCTGGCCTACTCCGCCCGCAACCGTTCCGCCTCCATCCGGATTCCGCTGGTGGGTTCACCCAAGGCCCGCCGCATCGAGACCCGTTTCCCGGATCCGGCCGCCAACCCCTACCTGTGCTTTGCGGCCCTGCTGATGGCCGGCCTGGACGGCATTCAGAACAAGATCCACCCGGGCGATGCCATGGACAAGGACCTGTACGATCTGCCGGCCGAAGAGGCTGCCGGAATTCCGACCGTCGCCACCTCGCTGGACAACGCCCTGGACAACCTGGATCAGGACCGCGAGTTCCTGACCCGTGGCGGCGTGTTCTCCGACGAGTTCATCGATGCCTACATCAAACAGAAGCGCACCGAGACCGAGTCCATCAATATGGCGGTTCACCCGCTGGAGTTTGACCTGTACTACTCCGTTTAACGGACAGCGTGAAGCCATAAGCTGAAGGCTGGAAGCGAAAGGCCCGGGGAAACCCGGGCCTTTTTTGTTTTTATTAAAGAGTGAGGCGACAGGGGTGAGGAGTGAGGAGATCCAACCCCTCACCCCTCACCCCTCACCAATGATTACAACACCTGGTGGCGGGTAGACGGAAACAGGTTAAGCAGCCTGTGCACCAGATACACGCAGCACAGGGTGACCAGAATGGCCACCGTCATTGAGCTCATGCGATAGAGGGCGCTGAACACCAGATCGTGCTGGGGCGATACATACTGGCCAAACAGAATGCCCACCGTGGTGAGGCCGGCAAAGCCGATGCCGGGCATGGGCTCGCGGGCGTGAAGCCGGGCAAACACCATGGTGCAGATCCAGAACGCCAGTCCCAGCAGCAGCAGGTTGTGATAGTGATCATAAAGCACCAGCTGAAACAGCAGACCCATTGAGCAGCCCAGCAGGGTGCCGATACAGCGGGCCCGGCCCGACACCACGGCACCGGCAAAGCTCATGGGAAACAGCACCAGCACGGTGGCCACCTGAGCCGACAGCGAGTCCACCAGATCCACGGTCTGAAACACCACAAAACTGATGGTGGCGACAATGGCTCCCAGCAGGGTCTGGTGACGCAGTATATTGTCGCTTTTTTCCGGCAGCGCCCGGGCCACGGGGACTTCACGGTTGGGCAGCAGGGCATAGAGCAGGGCCGCCACCGCCACCGACAGACAGGACGCCACTATGTTGCTGGCGGCCATGTCCGCCAGATGAAACTGCGGGTAGCTGGCAAAGTGCAGCATAATGCTGAGGCTGACGCACCCTGTGGCGCCAAACAGCATCAGCGGGCCTTTGGCCATCAGGTAAAAACGCCACAGAAACAGCACAAACACCACCGCCACATAGGCCGGCGGAAAATGCCCGAGCAGCCCCGGCAGCAACATCACTTCCAGCGAAGTGAGCACCGACGAGCCAATAAACTGCAGCACCACAAAGCGGTTGAACACCGGCACCATGCCCAGCAGCAGCATGGGATAAACGGTAAAGAACACCCCCATCTGCGAGTCCGTTACCTTGGCGGTGAGCATGCCGAGAGTGCTGCCAAGGGCAATGCGCAGGCAGCCTCTGAGCTTGTCGTCGGTAAAGATCATGGCCGCACGCTCATCAATAGAGATAACGGAACTGACTGACCAGCCACAGCTGGGCCCAGCCCAGGCCGTGCAGCCAGCTGCCCGCCTCGGGAAACACCTGCACCGTGGCCCGGGCGCCGGTGGCCAGGGCCGGCACCGGTTCATCCAGGCTAATATGCACCCGCAGCCGCTGGGCGTCCCGCACCCAGCGATCGGAATTTTCCGGCTGCACCAGCAGGCCGTCGGCCGTCTGCTGGCCATGACGCACGCCGCTGTCGATACTGCTGACATGACCGTCGAAAATGCGTCCCGGCACGGCATCAAACACCACGCCCACCTCGGTGCCCGTGGTCACATGGCGCAGGCTTTTTTCCCGCAGATCGGCGATCACCGTCAGCTCGTTGGAAATCAAGGCCAGCAGCGGCTGGCCGGCCTGAGCCTGCACGCCTTCCTGCAGTTGCAGATTGCCGATACGTCCGGCCATTTCAGCTTTTACCCGAGTGCGTTGCAGCGCCAGTCTTGCCTGCTCATAGGCATTGCTGGCCTGCTCATGGGCCAGCGCCGACGCCGCCAGCGCCTGTTCGGCTTCCTGCTGCCGGGCTTCCACCGCCAGCAGTGCGCTTTGCGCCTGCCGGGCCTGATTGCGGGCCTGCTCCGCCTGCTGTACCGACATATGACCAAGACGGTGCAGCCGCTCCAGCCGCGCGGCTTCCCGCGCCAGCTCCTGCGCCTTTAACCGGACCTGCTCGATTTCCGCCTCGATGGCGGCCATTGCCGCCTGCTGACGCTCCATCTCGGCGGCCGCCAGCTGCTGCTGCAGGTCGGCCCGGGCCAGCGCCAGCCGGTAATCGGTATCATCCAGTTCAAACAGCAGATCACCTGCCGCCACGGGCTGGTTGTTGCTCACCGCGACCCTGGCTACCTGACCGGCCACCCTGGGCGCCACCGGCAGCACCGGCCGGTGTACCTGAGCCTGGGGTGTCATGGGCGCATAGTTATCAATCAGCACAAAATACACCAGCAGCACGCCAAAGAGGGTCAGGGCAATGCGTACCCAGCGGTTGAAGCTCTGCTCCGCGCTCATTGTTTCTCCTTTTTTCCGCCCAGTTGCTCGCCGATTGTCTGCAGATTGGCGCTGATATGGCGCACCATGCGTTCCAGCTCGGCCAGCTCCGCCTCGCTCAGACCATGCAGCACCTGTTGCCGAGTATGGTCCAGCACGGCGTCCATTTCCGCCAGCAATGGCTGTACCGCCGGGGTCAGGTGCACCGTTTTGCCACGCCGGTCGTCGGCACAGGGCCGGCGCTCTACCAGCCCCAGCTGCTCCAGGCCGTCCAGAGTGCGCACCAGGGACGGGCTCTCCACCCCCACCCGGCGGGCCAGCCGGTGCTGCTGTATGCCGTCTTCCTGCTGCAGATGGGTCAGGGTGATCCAGCGGCTCTGAGTCAGGCCCAGGGGTTTAAGGCGCTCGTCATTGATCAGCCGCCACTGCCGGACCAGACTGGCCAGCGCCATGCCCAGTGTTTTCATCGTACCCTCCACATTTAGTTAGCTAGCTAATTATATTCGTGCTATCTATGTTTGGCAAAGTCCGGATTCCGCAGCAGGCAGGTTTTTTGCATCAGTTACCTTCAAGGGCCTGATGTTTCATCAAAACACTCGGATTGCACCATTATGTAGCAATTATTCAAACATGGGTTACACTGATTGCACTATATTGGTGCACACCTGACCAAGGACACGCGTGTGAAAAACCGGATCAGCATTCAGACCATTATCGACAGCCAGCTCACGGCGGTGCTGGTGGTGGATGGAGACATGGTCGTGCACTTTGCCAATACCGCCGCCGAACAGCTGCTCACCCTGAGCAAGCGACGGCTGCAGGAGGCCCGGCTGGACCAGGTAATGGAGGACATTTCCCTCGATATGCGCCGCATTCAGCGCTGTATCGAGCTGGAACAGAGCTTTACCAACAGCGAGGTGCAGGTGACCATCGATGGCCTGCCCCGCTGGCTGGACGTGAGCGTGACCGCCTTTACTCTGGACAAGCGTACCCTGGCGCTGATGGAGCTACGGCTTATCGATCAGCAGAAGAAGATCAGCCAGGAACTGCAACAGCGGGCCCAGCAACAGGCGGCCCGGGAGCTGGTGCGCGGCCTGGCCCACGAGATCAAGAATCCCCTCGGCGGCCTGAGAGGCGCAGCCCAGTTGCTGGAACGGGAGCTGGAAAAGGAAGAACTCAAGGAATTCACTCACCTGATCATCGCTCAGGCCGACCGGCTGCGTAATCTGGTGGACCGGCTGCTCGGCCCGCAGCGCCCGGGCAAGCGCGAAGTGATCAACCTGCACTCGGTGCTGGAGCAGGTGCGCCGGCTGGTGAGCATGGACATGGCGCCCGGCATCAGCCTCAGTCGCGACTATGACCCCAGCATTCCCGATCTGGAAATGGATCCGGAGCAGCTGCAGCAGGCCTTTCTCAATATGGTGCGCAACGCCGTGGAAGCACTGGGGGATCACGGTCATATCACCATTCGCACCCGCACCGCCTTTCAGGTCATGCTGCAGGGCAAACGCTACCGGCTGGCCGCCGAAGTACGCATTACCGACGACGGCCCGGGCATTCCCGCCGCCCTGCACGACACCCTGTTCTACCCCATGGTCACCGGCAAGGACGGCGGCACCGGGCTGGGGCTGTCCATCGCCCAGGAGCTTATCCACCAGCATCAGGGCCGCATTGAGTGCCAGAGCCGTCCGGGCCATACCGAATTTATTATTTATCTGCCGCTACGACGATAGGAGCATTTTATGGCTGAACTGATTTGGGTCGTCGACGACGACAGCTCCATTCGCTGGGTACTGGAACGGGCCCTGGCTCAGGCCGGGTTTCGCAGCCGAAGCTTTGAAGACGGTGAAAGCGTACTGGAGGCCCTGGCCGAGACACACCCCGCCGTAGTGGTCTCCGATATTCGCATGGGCGGTATGGACGGCCTCACTCTGCTGAAGGCCATTCATCAGCGCGCCCCCGAGCTGCCGGTGATCATCATGACCGCCCACTCGGATCTGGACAGCGCGGTCAATGCCTACCAGCGCGGCGCCTTTGAATACCTGCCCAAGCCCTTTGATATCGACGATGCCGTGGCGCTGGTGCAGCGGGCCGTGGCCTTTGTAAAGGAAAGCCGGCGCAAGGCGCCGGGAGCCCAACCGGAAGTGGTACGCACCCCGGAGATCATCGGCGAGGCGCCGGCCATGCAGGAAGTGTTTCGCGCCATCGGCCGGCTGGCCCGCTCGTCCATTTCGGTGCTGATCAATGGCCAGAGCGGCACCGGCAAGGAGCTGGTGGCTCATGCCCTGCACAAGCACAGCCCGCGGGCCGAGCAACCCTTTATCGCCCTTAATATGGCGGCCATTCCCAAGGATTTAATCGAATCTGAGCTGTTCGGCCACGAAAAGGGCGCCTTTACCGGTGCCAATAACGTGCGCCGGGGCCGCTTTGAGCAGGCCGACGGCGGCACCCTGTTTCTGGACGAGATTGGCGATATGCCCCTGGACATTCAGACCCGGCTGTTGCGGGTGCTGGCCGATGGTCAGTTCTACCGGGTGGGGGGCCATCAGCCCATCAAGGTGGACGTGCGCATTATTGCCGCCACCCACCAGGATCTGGAGAAAAAGGTGGCCGACGGCGATTTTCGCGAAGATCTGTTCCACCGACTCAACGTGATCCGGGTGCACATGCCGGCGCTCAGGGAGCGGCGGGAAGACATTCCCAAACTGGCCCGCCACTTTCTGGGCCTGGCCGCCCGGGAACTGGGTGTGGATGCCAAAACCCTGCACGCCGACACTCAGGACCTGCTGCAGCAGCTGCCCTGGCCCGGCAACGTACGTCAGCTGGAAAACGTCTGCCGCTGGCTAACCGTGATGGCCTCGGGTCAGGAGGTGCTGGTCTCCGATCTGCCCCCCGAGCTGCTGAAACGGGATTCCGGGATCAAGCCGGAGCCGGCCGCTGCCGCCGGCCAGCCCCAGGACTGGCGCCAGGCGCTGAAACACTGGGCCAGCGGCGAACTGGCCCGGGGGCGCAAGGATCTGCTGTCTGAAGCATTGCCCGAGTTCGAGCGCATTCTGCTCGACTGCGCCCTGACCCAGAGCCAGGGCCACAAACAGGAGGCCGCCCGGCTGCTGGGCTGGGGCCGCAATACCCTGACCCGCAAGCTGAAGGAGCTGCAGCCGGAAGAAGCAGACACAAAAAGTGCGCCCTAGTCACAAAGATGATCGTTTGCAGAGCCGTGCTCTATCGTTGGCCAAAGCACACTGCTTCCCCGGCACGCCGTAAACCCATCCATGGGGGCTCCGTCGCGCCATCCATGGCGCAAAGGGCACGGCGAAGCAGACGCCCTTTGTCCTCCTCGGTATGCTCGGCGCTGACTGAAAGCTTGCAGACAACGCCGATGTTGCACGAAGCAGCAGTGGGGATTGCCGTAGCCGACCATAAAATGCCAGGGATGGCATTTTCGAGCGTTACATGGAGGTACTTGTAGCGTGTCGGCGTAGCGCAACCGCACTGATGCTTCGCGTTGCGCCTTCTTGGCCACAAAGGAGTAAGCTTTACGGTGTCATTCTTACACTGGAGTTTTCATGATCGACCCCAGCCTGCCTCTGCTCGACCTGCACCGTCATCTGGACGGCAATATTCGTCCGGCCACCATACTGGAGCTGGGCCGGGCCTTTGGCCTGTCCCTGCCCGCCGATACCCTGAGCGAACTGCTGCCTCATGTGCGAGTGCAGGGCAATACGCCGGATCTGCTGTCGTTTCTGGCCAAACTCGACTGGGGCGTAAAGGTACTGGGTAACTACGATGCCTGCCGCCGGGTGGCCTATGAAAACGTGGAAGATCTGTGTAATGAAGGCATCGATTATGCCGAGCTGCGCTTCAGCCCCGGCTATATGGCCATGAACCACGGCCTTGAAGCCGAAGGGGTGGTGGAAGCGGTGATCGACGGCATCGCCGCCGGCAGCCGGGATTTTGGCGTGCCGATGAAACTCATCGGCATCATGAGCCGCACCTTTGGTGAAGCCGCCTGTGAACGGGAGCTTAATGCCTGCCTGGCCCATGCCAACAAGCTGGTGGCCATGGATCTGGCCGGAGACGAGGCCGGCTTTCCCGGCGAGCTGTTCACCGGGCACTTTCGCCGGGTACGGGAGGCAGGATTACAGGTCACCGTGCATGCCGGCGAAGCCGCCGGCAGCGCCAGCGTGTGGCAGGCGGTACGGGAGCTGGGCGCCGGCCGCATCGGCCACGGCGTGCGCGCGGTGGAAGACGAGGCGCTGCTCGATTACCTGGCCGAACAGGGCATTGGCATCGAGTCCTGCCTCACCTCCAACCTGCAGACCAGCACGGTCACCGATCTGACTCATCACCCCGTTCACCGCTTTCTGCAAAAAGGCATTCCCGTCTGCCTGAACACCGACGACCCGGCGGTGGAAGGCATAGAGCTGCGCCACGAATACACCACCGCCGCCGAAGCCGCCGGCCTCACTCCGCAGCAGACTTATCGATGTCAGGAAAACGCCCTCAATATGGCGTTTATCAGCCCGGAAGAACGGGCCTCATTACTGCTGGCCTGTGCCGAGCGGAAATGACCAGCCCGGGGAATGGGGAATGGGGAATGGGGAATGGGGAATTATCTCGTTCCCACGCTCTGCGTGGGAATGCATACCGGAATAAACTGAAGGCGCATATATACACTCCCACGCAGGAGCGTGGGAGTGAGAGGCGGTTCGGGCAACCATTCCCTGCTCCCCAATCCCTGTCGTTAATCAAATGACTCGCGAGAACTGCTGGCGGCGGGCCTGCTTGCGGGAGTGCACATCAAAGCACATGCAGATATTGCGGATCAGCAGCCGGCCCTTGGGGGTTACACGAATGGCACCGGTTTCACGCACCACCAGGCCGTCGTCCACAAAGGTCTGCAACAGCTGCAGATCCTCGGCGAAGTAGTGTTCAAACTCGATGCCGTACTGCCGCTCAAGGGGCGCGAAGTCGAGTTCGAAGTTACAGATCAGGGTCTTGATCAGATCCCGGCGCAGGCAGTCGTCTTCGTTCAGGGCATAGCCCACGCTCTGGGCATGGCCCAGTTCGTCGAGCCGGGCGTAATACTGCTTCAGATCCTTGTGGTTCTGGGAGTAGGCGTCGCCGATCATGCTGATGGACGATACCCCCAGTCCCAGCAGATCGCAGTCGCCCTGAGTGGTGTAGCCCTGAAAGTTGCGGTGCAGCTCGCCATTGCGCTGAGCCTGCGCCAGGCTGTCGTCGGGCAGGGCGAAATGATCCATGCCGATAAACTGGTAGCCCTGACCGGTGAGGTAGCGAATGCTGTCCTGCAGCATGGCAAGCTTGACTGCCGGCGCCGGCATGTCCTCGTCCTTCAGCTTGCGCTGGGCGGAAAAGCGGCTGGGCAGATGGGCATAGTTGAACACCGACAGCCGGGCCGGCTTCATCGCCACCACCTGCTCCAGAGTGTGGTGAAAGCTCTCTTTGGTCTGCAGCGGCAGGCCGTAGATCAGATCCAGATTGGTGGACTCAAAGCCCAGCTCGGCGGCCCGCGCCACCAGAGCCCTGATAAAGTCGTTGTCCTGCTCCCGGTTAACGATGCGCTGCACGTCCTTGTTAAAGTCCTGCACTCCCAGGCTGATGCGGTTGAAGCCTTCCGCCTTGAGCACGTCGAGCAGGTCCAGCTCGATGCGGCGGGGATCGATTTCAATGCTGAACTCGCCGCTTTCGGCAAAATGAAAATGCTTGCGCAGCAGACCGTTCAGCCGCTGAATTTGCGGCGCGGTCAGAAAGGTGGGCGTGCCGCCACCCCAGTGCAGCTGGGTTACGGTGCGGCCGGCAAAGCGCGGCGCCATGGTCTCGATTTCCCGCTCCAGGTAGTCGAGATAAATATCGGCCTTGCCCTGATGACGGGTGATCACCTTGTTGCAGCCGCAGTAATAGCAGAGCTTGTGGCAGAACGGAATGTGCACATAGAGCGATAATGGACGCTCAGGATAGCGGGCGGCGGCGGCATCGAACTCGGTCATGCCAAAGTCGCCGGTAAACTCGAGGGCGGTAGGATACGAGGTATACCGCGGCCCCGAGTAATTGTATTTTTCGATGAGGGTCTGATCCCACTCGATTGCTGACATTGTCTCCTCCCCGGTCAGCGACCGGGCAGTTCCAGACTGGCCAGGCGCTCGACCTCAATTTTAATGGTGGCTTCCAGCTCGCCTTCATGACCGGCCCGCTCCAGATCCTGGCGCATACGCTCGTTGCGCTTGAGCTGTTTGCGGGCATCGTGGGTCGGCAGCTCTTTCACTCTGTCATAGAGATCGTAGAGGCCGGGATAATCGGCGGCGAAATCCCTTGGCTGGTCAAACTGCAGGGCATTCAGCAGGTTGGTCAGGCGGATGGCCCCTTCCGACAAATTGCACTGATCATCCCGCACCGCCATGGCGATGGTGCGCACACTGTCGAGAATGCGCTGGTTGCGTTTGGCGATGGCCTGACGCCGCACTTGTGTCTGCCGGCGCAGCTTCGCCAGCAGCATGCCCGCATACACGGCCAGACCCGCTATGATGACGCCGCCCGCCAGGGCGGCCATCAGCCAGGGTGAGATCATGACTTGTCTTCCTCCTCCCGGTATTGAGCAGGATCAAGCTCGGCGTCCATAAAGCGGTCCCAGAGGTCATCGCCGTCCTGAGATTCGTCATCCTCTTCCTCGTCCAGCAGGCCGAGCTGCTCCAGCAGCTGCTGATGGCGGGCCAGGGTACGGTCGAGCCAGGCCTTGTCTTCCTTGCCGAGCTTGTCGCCTTCTTCCACTCTGTCCAGCAGGGCGTTCAGGCGTTCGTCGTTCTCAAGCGCTTCAAGCTCCTGCTCCGGCGTGAGCTTGTTCGCCTTGACAGACGGCCTGGCTCTGACGGCGGCCACAGTGTCACGGGCAGCGTCTTCCTGCACCAGAGCGACCGGCTTGCGTGAGCCCAGGCGCGGGTCCTTGGGTGCCTTTTGCACTCCACCGCCCTTGTTATCACCGCCCACATTGTGGCGCGAGCCCGGGTTAAGGCCCTTTCGTTTTGCCTTGCGCTTGCGTTCCCTGCCCTGCTCGGCGGTTTCCCGGTTTTCCTTGCGGGCACCGATACGACCCGGGGTACGGGCCTTCTTGATACGTGTCATAGCGACTCCGGTTTGTGCAGAAGAATAACGTCGGCACCGATAAACTCGATGCCGAGCCCGTCCCGTTCTGCCAGCCACATAAAGGTGTCGCGGCTGAAAAAGCAGACATGGGTGGGATCCTGTTTATAGTGCCAGGAGGCAAAGGCCGCCTGGTCCCGGGCCAGCTTGGTCATCAGTCCCAGCCAGCCACCGGGCCGGAGCATGGCCAGCAATTGCTGCCACTCCCGCCCGGGATGATAAAAGTGCTCAATGGCTTCGGTACAGGTTACAAAATCATACTGACGCTGCAACCGCCCGGGATAATCCGCATAGTAAGGATCATAGGTGGTCACCATAAAACCGGCTTCATTGAGCATGGCCGCCAGCGCCGGACCAGGCCCGCAACCAAAATCCAGCCCCTCACTGCCCGGCGCCAGCCGCGCCGCAAGCGGCTCAGCCAGCCGGCTCAGAAAACGCCGGTAGCCCGCATCATGAGCATCGTTCTGGTGCAGATCATACTCGGCCTTTTCCGCCGCCTGGGCCAGTCGCTGACCAGGCTCCACAAAGATCAGCCGGCACCGGGCACAACGATGGTAACGGCGGCGATCCTGGTGAAACAGTGCATGGTCGGGAGCGTGGCAGAGGGGGCAGTGCAGAGCGGGCAAACAAGAAGACATCAACAAACCAGAAAAATGAGGGGCCGGATGGCCCCTGAATCAATCAGTGCAGACCAGCCACATACTGGGACAGCACGGCAATATCGTCGTCGGTCAGTTTGGTGGCGATGCCACGCATCATGCCGTTGGGATCATTGTTGCGCTCGCCGCTGCGGAACATTTCCAGCTGGGCCTTGATGTAGGCCGGGTGCTGGCCGGACAGGCCGGGGAACTTGGCGGACTCCAGACCCTCGCCGCGAGGACCGTGACAGGCGATACAGGCGGTAATGCCGCGCTCGATGTCACCACCCTGATACAGGGCCGCGCCACGCTCAATCACCTCTTCGGATACCGCAACCGGGGTGATGGCCTGGCTGGCGTAGTAGGCAGCCAGATCGGCCATGTCCTGCTCGGACAGCGGCATGGCCATGCCACCCATGATAGCATTGGCACGACCGGTGCCGCCGGTGGCAGCGGCCTTGAACTCGGCCAGCTGCTTCTCAATGTAGGAAGCGTGCTGACCGGCCAGCTTGGGATACATGTCGGCCGGGCTGTTGCCATCGGCACCGTGGCAGGCTGCGCAGGCGGCGGATTTGGCCTTACCGGCTTCGACGTCGCCCTGGGCCTGTGCGGTACCGGCCACTCCGAGCATTAAGGCTAGCGTGAAAACAATTTTTTTCATGACGTTCCGACTTCTCGTAGTTAGAGCTTCCAGATCACATACCTGCAAGGGCATGTTACAATGCGACTTAAAAAACCGCACTATTCTACACAATTTTGCCAGAAAGTAATCAGGGTGGCTTCATAACCTCGGGGAATTCACATTGCACAACAACAAGATAAACTTTAACGCCGCCCGCTTTATTACCAGCGCGCCCAACATACGGCAGATGCCGTCCGACACCGGCGTTGAGATCGCCTTTGCCGGCCGCTCCAACGCCGGAAAATCCTCTGCGCTGAACACAATTACCCAGCAGAAATCCCTGGCCCGCACCAGTAAGACTCCGGGCCGCACCCAGCTGATCAACGTGTTCGAGCTGAGCGAAGGCAAACGCCTGATCGACCTGCCCGGCTACGGCTACGCCAAGGTGCCGGAAGAAATGAAGCTGAAGTGGCAGGAGGCGCTGTCGGAATACCTGCAGCAGCGCGACAGCCTCAAGGGACTGGTGGTGCTGATGGACATTCGCCATCCGCTGAAGGACATCGATCAGCAGCTGCTGCAATGGGCCAGCGACTGCGAGCTGCCGGTGCTGGCGCTGCTGACCAAGTGCGACAAGCTGAAATCCGGCGCCCGCAAGGCCGAAGTGCTCAGAGTGCGCGAAGCCGTGGCCATCTTTGGCGGCAACATTCGGGTCGAGGCCTTCAGCTCCCTCAAGGGCCTGGGCGTGGATCAGGCCAAGGAAGTGCTGACCGAATGGCTGCTGCAGGACGACGAGCTCAACATAGAGGGCGAGCCCGCCTGATGCGCCTGGATCGCTTTTTGTGTGAGACCACCGGCCTGACCCGCTCCCTGGCCAAAAAGGCCCTGTCCCGGGGCGAGGTCACGGTGAACGGCGAGGTGGTCAAAAAGGGCGATATCAAAATCGGTGAGCAGCAGGTGTGCCTGGCAGGCCGTCTGCTGAGTCTGCAGCCGACCCGTTACCTGATGCTGCACAAGCCACCGGGCTATATCAGCGCCACTCAGGACGAGGTGCACCCCTGCGTGCTGCAACTGCTGCCGCCCGGGCTGGGGGCCGGCCTGCAGTGCGCCGGCCGGCTCGATGTGGACACCACCGGCCTGCTGCTGCTCACCGACGACGGCCAGTGGTCACACCGGCTGCGCTCACCCAAACGGGCCTGCCCCAAGACCTACCGGGTGGATCTGGCCGAGCCGCTGGCCGCCGGCACCGCCGAGCGTTTTGCCGAAGGCGTGCTGCTGAACGGCGAGGACAAGGCCACCCTGCCCGCCACTCTGGAAGTGATCAGCCCCACTCAGGTGCTGCTGACCATACAGGAAGGCAAATACCATCAGGTAAAGCGCATGTTCGCCGCCGTGGGCAACCGGGTTACCGCCCTGCACCGGCTGCAGATCGGCGAAATCCTGCTGGATGATTCCCTGACCGAAGGAGAGTGGCGACACCTGACGCAGGAAGAAGTGGCGTCGGTTGGGTGAGGCGTGAGGCGTCCCCTCACTTCTTTCCCCTCACTCCTCACCGGCCGCGGGAATATCCAGCCAGAAGCAGGCGCCTTCCCCTTCTTTTGATTCAAAACCCACGGCGCCGCCCATGCGCTCCATCAGCTCTTGAGTGATCGCCAGGCCCAGTCCGGTGCCGCCTTTTGGCCGGGTGTCGGAACTGTCGGCCTGAGCAAACTTTTCAAAAACCCGCGTCCGGAAGCTCTCGGGTATGCCTTCGCCCCGATCCTGCACCAGCACCCGCCAGCTGCCCTGACCGGCGGGCTCGGTATAGATATCGACCCGGCCGTGATCGGGTGAAAACTTGACTGCGTTAGATACCAGGTTGGCCAGCGCCTGCAGCAGCCGGTCCCGATCCACCCGCACTCGCACCGGCGCCGGCGGCTCGCCCAGCACCAGCTCCACGCCCCTGTCCTCGCCCAGCGGGCGATGGCATTCCACCGCCTCGTGCAACAGGCCGGCCAGATCGTGTGCCTGCACATCAAAGTGCATCTTGCCCGCCACCAGCTTTTCCATATCGAGCAAATCATTAATCAGCAAATTAAGCCGGCGGCTGTTGTTGCTGGCCACTTCCACCAGCTTCGCAATGGGCGGAGCAAGCTCACCCATGGCTCCCTGCGCCAGCAATCCCAGAGATCCGGTAATGGCGGTAAGCGGTGTGCGCAACTCGTGGCTGACGGTAGACACAAACTCCTTCTGCATGCGCTCCACCTTTTTCAGCTCGGTAATGTCCTCCATCAGCGTCCACACCAGCGGTTGCCCGCCCACATCCCGAATCAGCATACCCTGCTGACGCACCGGAAGAGCGGAGCCATCACGGCGTATCAGCTTCTTTTCAAAGGGCCCATAACGGCCATGCCGCGCCAGGGTGGCCCCGGCCTCGTTATCAGCCTCCACATATTCCGATGGCGTCAGATCAGACAGACTCAAACCTGACAGCTCGGCCTTGTCATAACCGGTGGCGTCCAGCAGGGCCTGGTTCACATCGAGAATACGACCACTTTGTGCATCACTCAGGACAATCGCGATGGACGACAGCTCAAACAGCCCCTCCAGGCGCTGCCGGCACATCAGCTCTTCCACACAGTCGGCCAGCGTGCGCAACAGCTCTGTGTCTTTATGCCCGAAGCGGCGGGGGCGGCTGTCGATCACACACAGGGTTCCAACGCGGTAGCCCTCCTGACTGTGCAGGGGGGCGCCGGCATAGAAGCGAATGTGGGGTGCCTGGGTGACCAGGGGATTATCGATAAAACGTTCATCCCTGAGCGTGTCTTCCACCACAAAAACCCGGCTGTCGAGAATGGCGTGGCCGCAAAAGGAAATGTCACGGCCGGTCTCGCAGACATTCAGCCCCTGGGCCGACTTGAACCACTGGCGATCACTGTCCACCAGTGATATCAGGGCAATTTCCACGCCAAAGCTTTGCCGGGCGATACGGGTCAGCCGGTCAAAGCGCGCTTCGGGAGGCGTATCCAGCAGGCCGGTTCGTTGCAATGCCTGCAGTCGCAGTGATTCATCAACAGGAAAAACAGGTGTTTTCATGACTGGACTCCCCTTCCGCTGGGCAACTCAATCCACAGGTGCGCCCCGCTCCGATTATAAAAACCGATTTGTCCGCCCATCAGCTCCACCAGCTCCTTGCAGATGGCCAGCCCCAGCCCGGTGCCCTGCACCGCCCGCATGGTGCCATGCTCCGCCTGAGCAAAGCGATCAAACAGCCGATCGGCAAAGTCCTCGGGAATGCCCTCGCCCTGATCACTGACGGTCAGTCGCAGCCGATCCGGCTGTGGTTGTTCAACCGACACAGTCACCAGGCCATTTTCGGGAGAGAATTTGATGGCATTGCTGATCAGGTTGTCCAGCAGCTGGCGTATGCGCAGCGGGTCCAGCACCACCGGCAGAGGCGCACCCAGCGCGTTGTGCAGCGTCACCTCGTGAGCCTCTGCCATGGGCGTGTTGCCGGCAATGGCATCGTCAATCAGCCGGTTCAGGCAGCAGTCCACCGGCACCAGCTCCAGCTTGCCGGCCCTGAGCTTGCTGAAGTCCAGCAGCTCGTTGATCAGATGCTGCAGCCGTTCACCGTTACGCAGAGCCAGTGCAACCAGCTCGCCGGTTTTTTCCGGCACCGGGCCGGTCACCCCTGAATGCACCAGTCGCAGCGCACCATTGATGGAAGTGAGCGGCGTGCGCAGCTCGTGACTGACCACGGCCACAAAGTCATCCTTGACCCGGCTCAACGCCCGGCGTTCGGCAGTCAGCCGGTTAAAGGCCCGGGCCAGACTGATCAGCTCGGGCACGCCGCTTTCCGGCAAGGGCTGATCACTGCCGGCCTCGTTCGCCATGCCCCGAATACGCCGGGTCATGGTTTCAAGCGGCCGCAGTGCCCCCCAGGCCAGCCAGAAGGCAATCAGAGCCAGTGCTGCGCCGATCACCAGGCTGATGCCGGCAACGCGCGTAAAAAACGCCCGCGCCGGGGCGACGACCTGCTCATAGGGCAAGGCACGAACAAACACCCAGCCCAGCTGCTGCAGGTGGGTACTGGCATAAACCCGGCGCTTGTCGCCATCCCGCTCAATGACGCCCAGTCGTTTGCCTGACAGCACCGCATCAATCAGGGCATTTTCACCGGGCTCCGGCAAGGGTTCCAGCTTGCTCGACAGCTCCTGGCCGTTATACACATATACCCGGTGTTCGGTATCCAGTATCTTGAAGCCCACACCTTCACGCCTTGCCTCGGCCAGCCGCTGCTCGGGCAATATGGAGGTGGTGGCCAGATTAATCACACCGCCCAGCATGCCCAGCAAATCACCGTCACCGGAGAGAATGGGACTCACAAACACAAGGAGAGGCATGCCGGTGGTACGCCCGATAATGGGATGGCTGATCACCGATTTACGAGTACGTTGCAGGGTTTTGAAATAATCCCGGTCGGCATAACTGGTCCCCAGCCGTCCGGGCACGGTGACGGTTTCCACTATGGCGGTCGCATTGGCATCAAACACCATAAGGCCATCGGGAAAAAGTTGCTGCAGCAATGGGTGGCGCGCCAGACGGGCCTGCAGTCCGGCCACCGAATACAGACTGATGCCGTTGGACAGCGAGGGAGCCAGCATTTCCAGCGCATGCTGGCGAAAGACCAGACTCTGCTCTACCTCCTCGGCGGCGCGCACGGTTGCATTGAACTGGCGCTGGCTGTAAAGCTGTTCAAAGTCATCCACCAGTGAGTGGTAAGCCGTAGCCAGCACCCCCAGCACGGTGAGCAGGGCGCCGGTCAATATGATCAGTGCAATCCGTCCCTTAAGCGATAATCCCATGCGGCCTCTTTCTGATGTGTTGTCGGGCTGATAACGGCACCGACATACTGGTCCCACACAGGACTTTATCAGCATATACTGGGGGGAACTACGCAGAACGGGTTCATATGAATTCCACCCGACACCTCTGGGAGCCAATAATGTCTGACACCGACACGCTGGATCAACAACTTGCCCGGCTGCGGGAACGGTTTACCGAGCGCACGCTGAACCAGATTCAGAAAAAAATTCACCAGCTGAGCGCCTGGCAACCGGGAGAGCCTCACCAGCCACTGCTGGAAGCCCTCGCCCAGTTGCTGCACCGGCTGGCGGGGTCGTCCGGCACTTTTGGCCTGACGGAGCTGGGGCGGCAAGCCGCCGAGCAGGAACGCACGCTCAAGACGTGCCTGGACGGAGAGATACTCACCGGCGGTCAGATTGCCAGTCTGGTCGATTGGGCAAGGCGTGACCTGGCAGCATTGGCCGTGCTGCTGCAAGCATCGTCGCAGCCGGCAGCGGCTTCGCCTTCCACTTCCGGTTTAGCTGCCGGCAACGACTGTGAACTGCTGGTACTGGGCAGCGGACTGAGTGCCCTGGCGGGCACTCTCCGTCATTACGGCTTCAAGCTGGCTGAAGCCACTGACGCCGGAATTCTGCAAAGCTCGGACTGGCACGACAGCCTGATTATTCTCACCGACCAAGAGCAGCTGCCGCCACTGATCCAGTGGAACCAGCAGCAGGCCGCCACAGCCGGCAAAAAGCCGGCCTCCGTGCTCTGCGCCGGTAATGGTGCCGATTTTTCCAGTCATTACCGGCTGGCGGAGCTGGGTGTGGATGGCCTGTTTGCCCTGCCGGCAGACATTCCCGAACTGGTAGAGCGCATAGAGCAGCTGCGCCAGGAGCGGTTGCCAGGCCACCGGGCAAGAGTGCTGCTGCTGGATGACGACCTGGAGCTGGCCGAGCACTGCCGTCTGGTGCTGTCCGGCGCCGGAATGAAAGTGCGCATACTGAATCACCCCGAGACCATGATGAATGTGCTCGCCGAATTCCGGCCCGATATTTTGCTGATGGATATTCACATGCCTCCCTGGTCGGGCACAACGCTGGCACGCATGATCCGCTTTACTCCCCAGTGGCTGAGCCTGCCGATTGTTTATCTGTCATCAGAGCTGGATCGGGATCGCCAGCTCAGCGCCCTGGCGCAGGGAGCCGACGAATTCATTACCAAACCCATCTCGGATGAACGACTGGTGCGTACCGTGAGTATTCTCTGCCACCGCGCCCGCCAGCTGTCACAGCTGCTGTCGAGCGATGGGCTGACCGGTCTGCTCAACCACCCTCATATCAAGCAGGCGCTGGCTCATGAGCACGCCCGGGTGCGCCGGACAGGCCACAATACCATGGTGGCCATGCTCGATCTGGATCACTTCAAACGGGTTAACGACAATCATGGCCACGCCACCGGGGACCAGGTGATCCGTACGCTGGCCCATCTGCTGAAGCGACGCCTGCGCACCACCGACAGCCTGGGTCGCTACGGCGGCGAAGAATTTGTGGCGATACTGCCCGACTGCGAACCGGAGCAGGCCCGCAAGCTGTTTGCGCATATTTGCCGTGACTTCGCCGCCCTCGACTTTCACGGGCCGGAACACTCGTTTCATGTCACCGTGAGCGTGGGGCTGGCGCGGCTCAACGATTTTACCACCGCAGAGCAGAGCCTGAATGCCGCCGATATCGCCATGTACGAGCGCAAACGAAGCGGACGCAACGGTGTTACCGACTATGCTGAAGTGCACAAGTCAGAATCAAATGAGTAGGGATGCCCGTTGAACATACTGTTGCTTGAAGACGATGAATTAATCGCCAGCCTGCTAGAGGCCGTACTGGCCGGCCTTGACGGTCATGCCCGGGTTTTCCGCACAACCACGCTGGCCGCCGCCAGCGCCGTCTGGCTGCAACAGGGCGCCGATCTTGTCTTGTGTGACTGGCATCTGCCCGATGGCTGCGGTCTGAAACTGCTCACTCTCGTTCGCCAGTCCGGCCGTAATACACCCGTGATCATCATCAGCGCAGAACCCGGACTGAGCGCCAGGCAGGCACTGCAGCTGGACATTGACGACTTTATTGCCAAGCCCTTTGACATCGCCACACTGCAGCAACGGCTGCAGCCTTTACTGACAGAAATCACCACCAACCCTGTTACCCACGCTTCACAGCAAGGACTACCTATGCCACAGAGCACCGACCCCAGACGCATTCTCTACGTGGAAGACGACGATGACATTCGCGAAATCGCCCGGCTGGCGCTGGAGTTCGTGGGAGAGTTTGAAGTGATGTTGTGCGCCTCGGGGGAAGACGCCGTGGCCGGCGCCGCCGCCTTTAACCCCGATATCATACTGCTGGACGTGATGATGCCGGGCATGGACGGCCCGTCCACCCTTACCGCCCTGCGCCGGCAACCGGCACTGAGCCATACCCCGGTGGCCTTTATGACCGCCAAGATCCAGCCTCAGGAAATTGCCGCCTACAAGGCCATGGGCGCCGTTGACGTGATCGCCAAACCCTTTGATCCCATGACCCTGCCCGAGCAGATTCGAAGCATCTGGCAAAACAGCCGGCAGTAGTCAGCATGACTGCAGGGGCACGCTACATCAGTCATCCCGCTTGCGGGCGGAGCTGCCGAGCTGATGGGTCTTGAGATCGTAGCGTTCCTTGATCACGTCCTTGACCGTGCCTTCCCACAGCCGAATCCCCACAAAGTAACCGGCCCGGGCCAGCACATGGGCCGCCACCGGCGCCGTCATGATCACGAACACCACCACCGCCAGCGCCCGCACCACTATGCTGACCTCGGGAAAATACACCGCAAAGCCACAGGCCATCAGTCCGGCCCCCAGGGCGCCGGCCTTGCTGGTGGCATGCATGCGGGTCAGCAGATCCGGCATGCGAATAATGCCAATGCCGGCCAGCAGCATCAGAAAAGAGCCCAGCAGCAAAAACAGGCTGGTAATGATTTCAGTCATCATCGCGCTGGCCCCCTTGCTCCAGGTAGCGGGCAAAGCCCACCGCCGCCATAAAGGAGGTCAGCGCCAGCACGATCACCACATCGATCAGCACCGGCGTATCATAGGCAATGCTGTACACCAGAATAAGTCCAATGGTCAGCGAGGCGATCAGTTCCAGCGCCACCACCCGATCCGGCAGGGTAGGCCCGATCAGCAGCCGCACCGTGGCCAGCACCAGACCCAGACTCAGAAAGATAAACGACAGGGTAAGAGCAAGTTCAAACATGGCTTATCCCAGCAAATCGATAACACGGGCCTCAAGGGCCTTGAACTCCGCCAGCTGGCGGGACTCGTCTTCCAGATACATCAGGTGCACATACAGCACCCGGCGATCGCTCGACACATCCAGGGTCAGGGAGCCCGGGGTGGCGGTGATCAGGTTGGCCAGTATGGTGATGCCGCCCTCGTCCTTCAGATCCAGTGGAATGGCGATCACCCCAGGCCGCATCAGATGGGTCGGGGTCAGCACGTCATAGGCCACCCTGGCATTGGACTTGATCAGATCCCAGATAAAAAACAGCACAAAGTTGACGATGCGCGGCGCCTTGCCGAAATAGCGGGCAAAGGTAGGCTTGTCCCGCCCCACGTAGGCCAGCACCAGGTAACTGAGCAGAATACCGATCACCAGATTGCTGATGGTATAGGTACCCGACAGCACCACCCAGGCCAGGGCCAGCAGCATGTTCCATCCAAAGGCTTTCATCGGTTTCCTCCCAGCACGGCATCAATGTAACCCGCCGGCGACAACAGCTGATCCGCCGTGGCCATGGCCAGCTGCACAAACCATTCGGCGCCAAAGCCGATGGTCAGGGTGATCAGCGCCAGGGCGGCGATGGGGGCATACAACACATAAAGATGCGGATCCTGCTGCCCCCGCAACGGCTTGGCATCCTCGGGCAGCCCTTTCCAGAACGCCTCGGCCCAGATCTTGACCATGGAATACAGGGTCAGCAGGCCCACGATCAGCGCCATGGCCACCATCAGCCAGTGGCCCTCGATCACACCGGCCTTGATCACCGTGAACTTGGCAAAAAAGCCCGACAGCGGCGGCAGCCCCGCCAGCGACATGGCCGGGATCATAAACAACGCCGCCAGCCAGGGAGCGGAGCGGTACAGCCCCCCCAGCTTCGCCAGATCATAACTGCCGTGATAGCGGTACATGACCCCGCTCACCAGAAACAGGTTGGTCTTTACGATAATGTGGTGAAAGATGTAGAACACGCCGCCAGCCACCGCCAATGGCGTAAACAGCGCCAGCCCCACCAGCATGTAGCCGATCTGACTGATGATGTGAAAGGACAGAATGCGCCGCACCTCAAACTGGGCCGCCGCCCCCAGCACCCCGGTGACCATGGTAAAGATGCCCATGGCCATCAGCACGGTGCCGTGGGTAAAGCCGGTGTCCTGCACGAAGATCAGGCTGAACACCCGGTACAGGGCATAGACCCCCACCTTGGTGAGCAGGCCGGCAAACACCGCCGAGATCGCCACCGGCGGGGTGTGGTAGGACGCCGGCAGCCAGAAAAACAGCGGAAAGGCCGCCGCCTTGATGCCAAAGGCCACCAGAAACAGCATGGCGATCACCGTCACCAGCCCGGACTGCTCGGGACCGTTCAGCTTCACCGCCAGATCCGCCATGTTCAGGGTTCCGGCATAGCCGTAGAGCAGGCCCACGGCGGTAAGGAACATGGCGGAGGAGATCAGGTTAAGGGTCACGTACTTGATCGCCCCTTCCATCTGGGCCCGCTCGCCCCCCAGTATCATCAGGCCAAATGAAGCGATCAGCAGGATCTCGAACCACACATAGAGGTTGAAGATATCCCCGGTGAGAAAGGCCCCGGCCACCCCCGCCAGCATCAGGTGCAGCAGCGGATAGTAACCAAAGGCCTCGTGGCTGCGGGTCATGGTGGCGAGGGAATAGACCGCCACCGCCAGGCCGATCACCCCGGTGACCACCACCATGATGGCGCTGAGCAGATCCGCCACCAGGGTAATGCCGTAAGGAGCGGGCCAGCTGCCCATCCAGGCCACCTGAATGCCGTCGTTCTGTACCTTGTGCAGCAGCACCAGAGAAGCGATAAACAGACCGGCCCCCGACAGCACGGAAATCCAGCGCTGTACCGTACGCCAGCGCCAGCAGGTGAGGCACAGGGCCCCGGCCAGCATGGGAATAAGAATGGGTATAATGACTTCTGCTTTCACGAGTCCGTGCTCTTCATTTCGTTAACATCGTCGGCGCCGATCACTTCATAGGCCCGGTGAATAAGCACCACCGCAAAGGCCAGCACCCCGAAGCTGATGACGATGGCGGTGAGGATCAGCGCCTGGGGAAGCGGGTCGGCAATGGTGCCCGCCGGCTGATACAGGCCTTCCGGGATCAGCGGCGGCGCGCCCCGCACCAGGCCACCGCTGGTAAAGATCAGCAGGTTGGCGGCGTTCGACAGAATAATCAGCCCGATCACCAGTTTGACCACGCTGCGCCTGAGCATCATAAACAGGGCGGTGGCGTACAGACCGCCCACCACAAAGGCAAACAGGTTTTCCATTTATTCCTCCACCTTGGCCAGGGACAGCATGATGGTGGTCACCACGCCGATCACCACCAGAAACACGCCGATATCAAAAAACAGCGGCGTGCTCAGCTTGAGCTCGCCGAGGCCCGGCACGTACAGACTCCACCACTGGCTGGACAGAAACGGCTGGCCCTTGAGCACCATGCCCACGGTGCCACTGACCAGCGCCAGCAACAGGCCGCAGCCCATCAGCAGCTGACTTTCTACCCCCATCAGCTTGCGGGTGCTGCTGGCGTCAAAGGCAAACAGGTGCAGGGCAAAGGCTCCGGACGCCACCAGGCCGGCGATAAAGCCGCCACCGGGCTCGTTATGGCCACGCAGCAGCAGAAACACCGCAAACAGAAACAGCAGCGGCACCAGAAAGCGGGTGGCGGTCTGCAGAATAAGCGACGAGCCGAACATTATCGGTAGTCCTCCCAGCGAAAGCGGATCATGGCGTTCACGCCGATGGCAGCCAGGGCCAGCACAAAGATCTCCCCAAGGGTGTCCAGGGCCCGGTAGTCCACCAGAATAACGTTGACGATATTGCGGCCGTGGGCCACTTCATAGCTGTTGGCCACCAGATAGTCGCTGATGCCTTCGCCCAGGGAAGACTGGTTCACGGTCAGCACCATCATGGCCACCAGCACCCCGAACACCCCGGCCACGGCGGCATCGCGCCAGCGGGTTTGAGTGCTGGACAGATCCTGAAAGCCGGGCAGACGGAACAGCACCAGCACCAGCAGGATCACCGTCAGGGTTTCCACCAGCACCTGGGTAATGGCCAGATCCGGCGCACTGAAGAACACATAGATCAGCGCCATGGCAAAACCCAGCACCCCCACCGCCGCCACCGAGCCCAGCCGCAAGTGAGTGGCGCTGGCATACACCACGGCCACCAGCATCAGCAGGCTGATCACCACCTCGTAAAAACGCACGTCCTCAAACGACAGCGAATACACAAAGGCATCGTGGGCCCAGAAGGCATACACCAGAAGGCCGATGGCGGTCAGCAGTATGGTCAGAATGTAGTTGGTCATATAGCCATTCTGCAGCAACCGGGTCTGCCAGTGGGCCAGCCGTACCAGACCATCCATCATTCTTTCATAGCCCCGTTCGGGGCCGTATGACAGCGGGTAAATGACCTTGCCCAGGGGCTGATGGATTCGGTCCCAGCCACGATACAGCAACGCACCGGCCATCAGGGCCGCCGCGCTGAACAACAGCGGCAAATTGATGCCGTGCCACAGCGCCAGATCCAGATCCGCCGCCGGCGCACCGCTGATGGCGGTGACCGCCGCCGCCAGCAGCGGCTCTGCCAGACCCGGCATCAGCCCCAGCACCAGGCTAAGGGCAGCCAGCGCGCTGAAGCCCAGCCGCATGGCGGCAGGCGCTTCATGCGGGGCTCTGGGGGTGGGTTTGAGCGCGCCAAAGAAGGGCTTGATGGCCACCAGAGCACTGGCGGCCACAATGCACACCGCGGTGATCATGGCCAGTGCCACCAGCAGCACCGACAGGGAGGATGCCCCCAGCGCCGCCTCAAACATCAGCTCCTTGGCAATAAAGCCGAACAGCGGCGGAATACCCGCCAGCGACAGCGCCGCCAGCCACAGAAACAGCGCGGTCTGGGGCATATGGGCACGCAGCCCGCCCAGCTCGCGCACATCCTTGCTGCCGGTGGCGTGATCCAGGGTGCCGGCGGCCATAAACAGGGCGCCCTTGTACAGGGCATGAGCCAGCAGAAACACCATGGCCGCCTTCAGCGCCACCGGGGTGCCGATGCCGATCAGCATGGTCAGGGTGCCCAGGGCCATGACGGTGGAAAAGGCCAGAATGCGCTTGAGATCCGTGCTGCACACCGACATCACCGCCCCCACCGTCATGGTCACGGCACCAAACAGTGACAGGGTCAGCAGCCAGGCGTCGCTGCCGGCCATCACCGGCTGCAGCCGGGCCATCAGAAACACCCCGGCCTTGACCATGGTGGCCGAGTGCAGATAGGCGCTCACCGGGGTGGGCGCGGCCATGGCGTTGGGCAGCCAGAAATGGAACGGGAACTGGGCCGACTTGGTAAAGCAGCCAGCCAGCACCAGCACCATCATCGGCACAAACAGCGGGTGCTGCTGCAACGCCGGCCCCTGCGCCAGCACCTCGGTGAGTTCAAAGCTGCCGGCCATCCAGCCCAGCATAATCAGCCCGGTCATCAGCGCCAGGCCACCGCCCATGGTGACAAACAGCCCCTGCAGTGCCGCCTTGCGGGCCTTTTCCTGCTCGTGGTTAAAACCGATCAGCAGGTAGGAGGTAATGCTGGTGAGCTCCCAGAATACAAACAGGCCGATAAGGTTGCTGCACAGCACCACCCCCAGCATGGCGCTCATAAAGGCCAGCAGGTACATCAGCAGCTTGTGCCTGTCCTTGTTGCCGTCGAGGTAGCGGCCGCCATAGATCAGAATAAAAGTGCCGATACCGGTGATCAGCAGGGCAAACATCAGGCTGAGACCGTCGAGCAGAAAGCTCAGGCTGACGTTAAGGCTGGGAATCCAGTCGTAGTGAAAACTAACCCCCTCGCCGCCGGTGATCCGGGACCAGAAACTGGCAAAATAGCCAAACAGCGCGGCCGGCAGCAACGCCAGGCACCAGCCGATATGTCTGCCCAGCAGCGGGCTCAGACGCGGCACCAATGCGGCCAGAATAAAACCTGCCAGAACGGCAACAAGCATACGCAAGACTCCTTTCAATGCCCCTTGAAGGGCGTCAGGATCGGCGAAAATAAAGGAGAGACTCTTTAGAGCAGACTATAGCAGTGAAGTAATTGGATTAACTATCAGGGAGTTAATCCATTTTTTATTGATTATTGGCGCAGGAATACTACAAGCCGCCCCGGCCGGACGCAAGCGGGCCGGGGCAATAACCGCCGGATCAACGGGCGAAGAAATGCTCCACCGGACCCCGGCCCTGACCGATTTTCAAGTGAGCACCGGCCTCGATCGCCTTCTCGATATAATGCTTGGCCGAGGCCACCGCCAGCTCCAGCGAGAGCCCTTGGGCCAGGTAGGACGCCAGCGCGCCGGACAGGGTGCAGCCGGTGCCGTGGGTGTTGGTGGTGATCACCCTCGGGGTGTCAAAACAACGCAGCTCGTCACCGTGCAACAGCCAGTCGGGGCTGCGGGGCTCCTGCTGCAGAAAACCGCCCTTGAGCAGCACGGCCCGGCAGTCCAGTTCGCTCAGCGCCGCAATCAGCGGCTCTATTTCCCGCAGCGAGGCCGGCACCGGTCGTTCTGTCAGGCAGGCGGCTTCCGGCAGATTGGGGGTGATCACGTCCGCCAGGGGCAACAGTCGCTGCTTGAGGCTTTGCACCGCTTCCGGCGCCAGCAACATATCGCCGTTGGCGCTGACCATCACAGGATCCACCACCAGGTGCTGCGGCCGGTATTTTTCCAGGGCGTCGGCCACCGTATTGATGGTGTCGGCGTCCCCCAGCATGCCCACCTTGACCGCCGCCACCGGCAGATCGCTGAACACGGCATCGAGCTGGGCACGAATAATATCCTGGGGCACAGGGTGCACCGCAGATACACCACGGGTGTTCTGGGCGGTGATGGCGGTGATCACCGAGCAGGCGTAACCACCGGTGGCGGAAATGGCCTTGATGTCGGCCTGAACGCCGGCGCCGCCGCCGCTGTCGGATCCGGCAATGGAAAGAATAATGGCTTTGCTGCTGTGCATGTCCTTATGGTCCTCTCTGGGCGCAGAAACCATCAAGGCCATCTTTCAGCCACCGGTTCCCTGCGCCAGTATTAGCTGGATCAGGTTCAACGGGTTCGGCGTGATGCCGTCTCAGCCATCAGGGCTCCCCGACCAATGGGCCGATGATACCCAGCCCTATTCTCAAATGCCAGAGTGAGCACGGACGGGTGTGCAGCAGTAAAACTGTAACCTTTTTACAAAAAATTAATTTTGTATACAAGTTACAAAAAATTCTGGATCAGGCAAAAAAAACGCCTTCAGCAGTCATGCTGAAGGCGGCCTGAGCAATCATGTATCGAATGCATAAAGAAAGTCAGGCAGGGCATGTCCCCTGCCTCTGTACCTGGTACTACTTTACTTCCGGCGCGGCACAGAGAAAAGCCCCAAACCGTAATTTTATTTCATTATTGTTTTTTTAATACCAAATTAGTGAGCCTGATCCCAGTTGTCTCCCACTCCGGCTTCCACCAGCAGGGGCACATCCAGGCTGGCGGCCTGCTGCATCAGCGCACAGATTTGCTCCCGGTATTCCTCCACCCTGTCTTCGCGAATTTCAAACACCAGTTCATCGTGCACCTGCATCAGCATGCGTACCTCGCCTTCGGGCAGCCCGGTGAGCCAGTCGTTCACCCGAATCATCGCCTTTTTGATGATGTCGGCGGCAGTACCCTGCATGGGCGCGTTGATGGCAGCCCGCTCGGCACCCTTGCGCCGGGCGCCGTTTTTGGACCTGATCTCCGGCAGGTAGAGCCGGCGACCGAACAGGGTGGAGACATAGCCCTGCTCGCTGGCCTGGGCCCGGGTGTCTTCCATATAGCGCAGCACGCCCGGATAACGCTCGAAGTAGATATCCATGTACTGCTGGGCTTCGTTACGGCCAATGCCCAGCTGGCGCGCCAGACCAAAGGCGCTCATGCCGTAGATCAGGCCAAAGTTGATGGCCTTGGCCCGGCGGCGCTGTTCGGTGCTGACTTCATCCACCGCCACCCCAAACACTTCGGCGGCGGTGGCGCGGTGAATGTCCTGACCGTGGGCAAAGGCGTCTAGCAGGCCCTTGTCCTGGGACAGATGGGCCATGATGCGCAGCTCAATCTGGGAGTAGTCCGCCGCCACCAGCCTGTAGCCGGGCTCGGCCACAAAGGCCTGACGAATACGCCGCCCTTCGTGAGTGCGAATGGGAATGTTCTGCAGGTTGGGATCCGACGACGACAGCCGGCCGGTGGCGGTGTTGGCCTGGTGATAGGAGGTATGAATGCGGCCGCTGTGCTCGTTCACCATCTGCGGCAGTTTGTCGGTATAGGTGGACTTGAGCTTGCTCAGGGCCCGGTATTCCATCAGCAGTTTGGGCAGGGGGTAGTCCAGCGCCAGCTCCTGCAGCACTTCCTCGGCGGTGGACGGCGCGCCCTTGGGGGTTTTCTTGATCACCGGCAGCTCGAGCTTGGTAAACAAAATCTCGCCCAGCTGCTTGGTGGAGCTCAGGTTAAAGGGCTCGCCGGCAAGCTCATGGGCCTCCAGCTCCAGCTCCTTGAGCCGCTTGGCGATCTCGTCACTCTGAATGGCCAGCAGCTGGCTGTCGATGCGCACGCCCGTGTATTCCATTTCCGCCAGAATGGGCACCAGCGGCAGCTCAATGTCGGTGAACACGCTTTGCAGCACCGGCTCGGCGGCCAGTTTTTCACTCAGGTGATGATGCAGCCGCAGGGTAATGTCGGCGTCTTCCGCCGCATAGGGACCGGCCTGCTCCAGGGGGATCTGGTTAAAGGTCAGCTGCTTGGCCCCCTTGCCGGCAATGGACTCGAACGACGTGGTGCTGTGATTGAGGAAAAACGCCGCCATGCTGTCCATGTCGTGCCGGGTCTGCACCGAGTTCAGCGCATAGGACTCCAGCATGGTGTCGAGCAGCGCCCCCTTCATGTGAACGCCGTGATTCTTCAGCACATTAATGTCGTACTTGAGGTTCTGCCCCAGCTTGATGCGGGTTTCGTCTTCCAGCAGCGGTTTGAGCGCACCCAGCACGGCTTCTTCGCTCAGCTGCTCGGGCGCATCCAGATAGTCATGACCAAAGGGCACATAGGCGGCCTGGCCGGCTTCTACCGCAAACGACACGCCCACCACCCGGGCGTCCCGGTAGCTGAGGCTGGTGGTTTCGGTATCAAAGGCAAACAGCGGCGCCGCCTTCAGTTTTTCGATCCAGGCGTCCAGCTCGGCCTGCTCGGTGATCAGCTGATAGTCGGTTTCCATGGCCGGCGCGGCCTGCTCTTCTTCCGCCTGCTCGGGATCCAGTTCGGCCAGCAGGTTGCGGAATTCATATTCCTGATAGAGGGTGCGCAGGGCCTCGGTATCCGGTTCGCTCTGTTGCAGATCGGCGGGGCCCACATGCAGCGGCACATCGGTCTTGATGGTGGCCAGGGTGTAGGACAACCGCACCATCTCTTCGTGCTCGGCAAACTTGGCGGCAAAGGACTTGGATCCGCGAAAGCCGAGCCCGGCGATTTTGTCGGTATTGGCGGCGATATCATCGATGGATCCCAGCCCCTGCAGCAGCGCCAGCGCGGTTTTCTCACCCACGCCGGGCATGCCGGGAATGTTGTCCACCTTATCGCCCACCAGCGCCAGCAGATCGATGATAAGCGAAGGCGGCACGCCGAACTTCTCCACCACGCCGTCCCGGTCGAGAAAGCTGTTTTTCATGGTGTCCATCAGCAACACGTGATCCGACACCAGCTGGGCCATGTCCTTGTCGCCAGTGCTGATCACCACGTCCAGCTGCTGCTCGGTAGCCTGCCGGGCCAGAGTGCCGATCACATCGTCCGCTTCCACTCCTTCCTCGATCAACAGCGGCAGCCCCATGGCACGAATAATGTCGTGAATGGGCTGGATCTGGCTGCGCAGATCGTCCGGCATCGAGGGACGCTGAGCCTTGTATTCCGGATAAATGTCATCACGAAAGGTTTTGCCCTTGGCATCAAACACCACCGCCACCCGGGACTCGGGAAACTGTTTGTGCAGGCTGCGCAGCATGTTGGTGACCACGCGAATGGCCCCGGTGGGGCGGCCGTCACTGGTGCGCAGATCCGCCTGCTGTGAAGCGAAATAGGCACGATACAGATAGGAGGATCCATCGACCAGGATCAGGGGTTTGGCAGGAATGGCAACCATGGTGTTGTTCTCGTTAATGCGTTGGCCGCTAGCATGCCACAGCGGGCCGCCGGACTCCATGTTGATGCCGTTTGAGGCCTGTGGATAACTCTGTGAAGGAGCGATCCGTCCAGGATCCGACAAATAACAACAAACCTTTATTATTCAATGGTTTGCAGTTTAATAATGGATCTTGATAAGCGATCGTTAAATGTGGAAAATCGACAGACAGGAAATGTTGCACAATTATTAAGCGCACATAATGCTAGCACACGCTGACGCATTCGGCCCGAGCCGCGTCACAAAATTTACCCCCTCTGACAAGGAGCACAACATGAAAAAAGTTGCCGTCATTCTGAGCGGTTGTGGTGTCTACGACGGTGCGGAAATTCACGAGGCCGTGCTGTGCCTGCTGCACCTGGCCCGCCACGGCGCCCGCTACCAGTGTTTTGCCCCCGACAAGCCTCAGCATCATGTGATCGATCATCGCTCCGGTGCGGAAAACACCGAACAGCGCAATGTGCTGGCCGAAGCCGCCCGTATCGCCCGGGGAGACATTCAGCCCCTGAGCGAACTCAAGGCCGACGACTTTGATGCCCTGCTGCTGCCCGGCGGCTTTGGGGTGGCCAAAAGCCTGTGCAATTTTGCCTTTGAAGGGGAGAAATGCGAGGTGGACAACGAGGTGCTGGCCGCCTGTCGCGCCTTTGCCAAAGCCCGCAAGCCCGCCGGCTATTGCTGTATTGCGCCGGTACTGATGCCAAAGGTCTATCCGGCCGGAGTGAAAGGCACCATAGGTACCGATGCCGCCACCGCCGAAGCCTTTGCCGCCATGGGCGGCGAGCATATCGGCTGCGCCGTCACCGATGTGGTGGAAGACGAACACTACAAGGTGATCTCCACCCCCGCCTATATGCTGGCGCAGAGCATTACCGAGGCCGACACCGGTATTGGCAAGCTGGTGAAACGCCTGCTGGAAATGTAAAAGCTCAGTCACAGCCAGTGTTTCACGAGCGTCGCGAGCGAAAGCCAGGCGAGGCGAAAAGTGGCGAAAAAGCGGAGTGTACTTGCGGTACATGAGCATTTTGAGCCGCTTTTCAACGAAGCATGGCTGAGCGCAGCAGCTCGCTTGTAAGCACAAAAAAAGGGCCGGCAATAAGCCGGCCTTAAACTCTGGAAGCAATGTGAGCAATGTCGTGCCTTCGAAAGCCGCCTGTATCCTACATCTGACTGAATGAAAGGCTGTGTTCGGAAAGCAAGGTAACGATAATCGTTATCATTTGTTATTGCAACCCATATCTCCTCCTTTCGATCACTTTTTGTTCCCCTCCCGTGCCGCCCCCTTGGCTACACTGAGACAAAACACCAGCCGGGGACACCACATGAACAAGCACTGGTTATGGACAAGTCTGCTGTTGCCGGGCCTGCTGCTGGCCGATGACGCCGAAATTCGGCGGGCCATCGAGGAAGGCACCCGCGCCTACGAGGCCGAAGAGTGGTCCCAGGCCGCTTCCCAGTTCGACTATGCTGCCACGTTAATTCGCCAGCTGCAGGCCGGTGAGCTGGGTGAGCTGTTTCCCGATCCCCTGCCCGGCTGGCAGGCCGACGAAGCCGACACCAGGGCCGGCGGCAGCGCCATGTTTGGCGGTGGTATTCATGCTTCCCGCCAGTACCGCAAGGACAATGCCCGGCTGGAAATGACCATTACCAAAAACTCACCTCTGCTGCAGACCATGGCCATGCTGTTTACCAACCCCAGCATGGCCACCATGAGCGGCTACAAGGTGCGCCGCATCAATGGCCAGACCGCCATGGTCAAGGAAGAAGGCAACAGCAAGGAACTGATGATGCTGGTGGCCAACACCACCCTGGTGCAGCTAAGCGGCCGTGGCAGCGAACTCACCAGCGAGGATCTGGAAGCCTACGCCGGCGCTCTGGATGTGAACGCACTGTCGGCGCTGTGATGGACTGTGAGGGGTAAGGCGTGAAGGGTGAGGAGCAGTGAAGAGTCACCTCACTCCTTTCCCCTCACCCCTCACTCAGTTGCTGGTTTGCAGCACCGCCTGGTCGTCACCCAGCACTCGGCGGCTCAGGTATTTCAGCAGCAGGCCGTAGGCGGGCACAAACAGCGCCAGACTGAACACCAGCTTGAAGCCATAGTCCACCCAGGCGATCTCCACCCAGTGCTCGGCCATAAAGGGATCCGGCGAGCGCCAGAACGCCAGGCTGAAGAACGCCAGGGTATCGATCAGATTGCCGAAAATGGTGGAGCAGGTGGGCGCCACCCACCAGGCACGCACCTGGCGCAGCCGGTTAAACACAGACACATCCATGATCTGCCCCAGCACATAGGCCATAAAGCTCGCCAGAGCGATACGGGCCACGAACAGGTTGAATTCCGTCAGCGCCCCCAGGCCCTGATAGCTTGCCTCAAAAAACAGCACCGACAGCACATAGGAGCTGGCCAGGGCCGGCAGCATCACCGCAAAAATGATGCGCCGGGCCAGCCCGGCACCAAAGATGCGCACCGTCAGATCCGTGGCCAGATAGATAAAGGGAAAGCTGAGCGCGCCCCAGGTGGTATGAAAGCCAAACAGGGTAAAGGGCAGCTGCACCAGATAGTTGCTGGCGGCGATCACCGCGATATGAAACAACGACAGCCGGATCAGGGCCGTGCGGTATTGAGCAGAGGTAATCATATATCACCTTTTTGATAAATGGGGTGAGGGAACCCATGGCGGGTTAAAGCATGCACTCGACAATGCGAAGGGGCGCATTCTAGTCGTTTTTTAAGCACTTGTCTTTATCTGAAGTTAATTCCATTCAGCCCCGGTTCCACTCTCCGGTCAGCCAGTCGGCCACCTCCTGATCCTGTTCACTCAGCGCCTCCAGCCAGGCGCAGTCGGCATAGTGCTGAAAACACAAAAACAGCCGGCTGCCTTCAAAGTCCACCAGCCACTGGTGATAGTCGGCACCGGCTTCCCGCTCCAGTACGGTCAGCTCCAGTGCCTGAGCCAGCTCATCGGCCCAGGCAGGAAAGCTTTCAATGGTAAGGGGTGATTGGCTTTGTAATGGCGTCATGGTCAGGAACTGCAGGAAATACAAAGGGATGCCGCCCACTCGGGGGCCGGCTCGGCATAAGCATCGAACCCGGGCTGCTCGTCAAAGGGCCGCGCCAGCAGCTGCAGCAGGATGTCAGCTTCCGCCATGTCACCCCGCTCGGCCCGCTCGATGGCGTTCTGGGCCAGGTGGTTGCGCAGCACGTATTTGGGATTGACCGCGTCCATGGCCGTCCGACGCTCGGCGAAAGTTCGTTCTTCCTGCGCCAGCCTTGCCCGGTAACGGGCAAACCAGTCCTGCCAGGCGGCAGGCTCGGGCAACAAGGCTGCCAGGCTTGGCGGCAGTTCGCCTTCGGCTTCCAGCAGCGCCAAACGACGAAACCAGCAGGTGTAATCGACGTTATGCTCGGACATCAGGCTGAACATGTCACGGAACAGCGCCGGATCGCCTTCATGCCACTGCTCAAGGCCCAGTTTTTGCCGCATCAGTTCGGAATAGGTAGTCAGCAATTTATGCTCATATTTCCCCAGGGATTGCTGCAGCACGTCCAGCTCGATATGACCCGACAGCGCCTGGGCCAGCCGCTGCAGGTTCCACAGCCCCACCGCCGGCTGCTGATCATAGGCGTAACGACCGGCAGGGTCGGAATGATTGCAGATGTGGCCGGGATCATAGGCATCGAGAAAACCGTAGGGACCATAATCCAGGGTCAGGCCCAGCATCGACATATTGTCGGTGTTCATCACCCCATGGCAGAAGCCCACCGCCTGCCATTGGGCAATCAGCCCGGCGGTGCGCGTCACCACCCGGTCAAACAGGGCGCCGTAGTCTTGAGGCTGTTGTTTCAGATCCGGCCACTGGGTATCGATCAGATAATCCAGCAGTTCAGGAATGCGCTCGGACTGACTGCTGTAATAGAAATATTCAAAGTGGCCAAAGCGCAGATGGCTGGGGGCGGCCCGCAGCAGGGCGGCGCCGGCTTCCACCTGCTCCCGGTAAACCGGCTCGTCACTGCCCACCAGGCACAGCGCCCGGGTGGTAGGAATAGCCAGATGATGCAGGGCCTCCGAGGCCAGGTATTCCCTGAGCGAGGACCGCAGCACGGCCCGGCCATCGCCAAAACGGGAATAAGGGGTTTTGCCCGCCCCCTTGAGATGCAGATCCCAGCGCTCGCCGCCCGGGGTCACCACTTCTCCCAGCAGCAGGGCCCGGCCGTCACCCAGCCGCGGGCTGAAACCACCAAACTGGTGGCCGGCATACACCTGGGCAAAGGGGGTCATGTCCGGCAACAGCCGTTCACCACTGGTGATGTCCCGCCACTGGCGGTCATCGAGTGAAATGCCCAGTTCGCCGGCAAGGTCATAATTAACGAGCAACAGCCGGGGCGCCTTTAGTGGATCAGGCTCAGTACGGGTCCCGGCCCACTCAAGACCCGCATAACGGTTATCCAGGATCATGGTTTCACCTTTTAGCTAAATCGCGGGTTTTATTTTTGACCACAGCTTAACTTATACTGCAACGGCTCAAAAGATGAGCCAGGAAGCAATTCGCGATTCAATAACAACGGAGTTCAATGATGAATAAATTGATGACAGCTGCCGCCCTCGTGGCCATGATCAGTGCTCCTGCCTTTGCCGCCGGTGATGCCGAGGCAGGCAAGGCCAAAGCCGCCGTGTGTGCCGCCTGCCATGGCGCCGAAGGCATTTCCACCATGGACATCTACCCCAACCTGGCCGGTCAGAAAGCCGCCTACGTCGTAGCTCAGCTGAAAGCATTCAAGGCCGGCGAGCGCAACAATCCCATCATGGCGCCCATGGCCATGCCCCTGTCCGATCAGGACATGGAAGACCTGGCTGCCTACTACGCCAGCCTGTAATACCCAAGGGTCCGCCCCGGCGGGCCTTTATTTCCTGCGGCGTTAGTCTTCCCGCCGCAACAGCTCCAGAAACGCCTCGCCAAAACGCTCCAGCTTGCGCATCCCCACCCCGTTAATGCCCAGCAGCTCCGCCTCGGTTTTGGGCCGGTAACGGGCCAGCTCGGTAAGAGTGGCGTCGTTGAACACCACATAGGGGGGCACATCGGCCTCTTCGGCCAGTTGCTTGCGCAGTTGCCGCAGCGCCTTGAACAGAGCGCGGTCTTCGGCCCGGGTCAGCCCGCTTTCCGCCTTGTCCTTTTGCTTTACCCGCGCCAGCCTGGGCTCCGCCAGCTCCAGGGCCACTTCGCCGCGCAGCACCGGACGGGCCGCCTCGGTGAGCTGCAGCACCATGTTGCGGGTAATGTTCTGGGTCAGCAGACCGGAGTGAATAAGCTGGCGCAGCACGCTCACCCAGTGCTCCTGACTTCGGTCCTTGCCAATGCCATAGGTGGAGAGTTTGTCGTGGCCGTGTTCACGAATGCGCTGGGTATCGGCGCCCCGCAGCACTTCCACCACATACATAACCCCGAAGCGCTGGCCGGTACGGTACACGCAGGACAGCGCCTTTTGCGCGTCTTCGGTGCCATCGTAGCGCTTGGGCGGATCCAGACAGATATCGCAGTTGCCGCAGGGCTCACGCTGATATTCACCAAAATAGTTGAGCAGCACCTGGCGGCGGCAGGTGAGGGATTCGGCAAAGGCCGCCATCACATTGAGCTTGTACAGCTCCACCTGCAGCTGCTGCTCGTTGTCGCTGTTTTCCAGCAACCGCCGCACCCGGCCCACATCCCCCGGATCGTAGAGCAGCAGGGCTTCCGACGGAAGGCCGTCGCGCCCGCCCCGGCCGGTTTCCTGATAGTAGGACTCGATGTTCTTGGGAATGTCGTAGTGCACCACATAGCGCACATTGGGCTTGTCGATGCCCATGCCAAAGGCCACCGTGGCCACCACTATGTCGAGATCGTCGCGAATAAAACGCTCCTGCACCGACTGGCGCAGCTCCAGAGGCAGGCCGGCATGGTAGCTGGCGGCCTTGTGGCCCCGGGCCAGCAGCCGCTCGGCCACCTCTTCCACCCGCTTGCGGCTGGAGCAATACACAATGCCGCACTGGCCGTTTTGCTCCGCCACGTAGCGCACCAGCTGATCCAGCCCCTTGAACTTTTCCACCAGGGTGTAGCGAATGTTGGGCCGGTCAAAACTGGCGATATGGATCAGCGGCTCGGTGAGGTTAAGCCGGCCCAGCATGTCCTGGCGGGTGGCCTCGTCGGCGGTGGCGGTGAGCGCCATGATGGGCGTGTGGGGAAACCACTGCTTGAGCCGGCCCAGCTCGGCGTATTCCGGGCGAAAGTCGTGGCCCCATTGTGAGATGCAGTGAGCCTCGTCGATGGCGAACATGGCCAGCTCCAGCTCGCCGAGCCGCTCCATGAATTCGTGCTGCAGCAACCGCTCCGGCGACACATACAGCAGCTTGATCTCGCCCCGGCGCAGGGCGGTAAAGTGGCGCAGCATGGTTTCCCGGCTGAGCGAACTGTTGATATAGGCCGCCGCCACGCCGTTGGCCACCAGGGTATCGACCTGATCCTTCATCAGCGAGATCAGCGGCGACACCACCACGGTGAGCCCCGGCCGCAGCAGCGCCGGGATCTGGTAACACAGCGACTTGCCGCCGCCGGTGGGCATAATCACCATGGCGTCGCGTCCGGCCACCGCCGCTTCCACGATATTCAGCTGACCCTTGCGAAAGTCCTGATAGCCGAACACCTGCTGCAGCACGCCATGGGGCGTGTCGGGAATGGGCACGGAAGCGGTGTTGTCGGTGTCGGGATTCATTGCGGTCAGCCGGGCAAAAATGAAGGATCATTGTAAGGCAGGGGGCGACAACAATAAACCGCAGGCCATGGCCACAAAGTTTCACTTGTTACTGGATGCCTTTCGAGGCTGACATTACACTTCTGCTTTTCTCACTGTTGATGACTCAAGATGGAACAGGATCAATCCGCCCGTGGCGCCCTGCTCGCCCTGTGCGCCTATTTGCTGTGGGGTCTGGCCCCGGTGTATTTCAAGCAACTGCTCGAGGTGCCGGCACCGGAGATTCTGGCGCACCGGGTGGTGTGGTCCTGCCTGCTGCTGCTGGGGCTGATCACCGCCCTGGGCTACTGGACCCGGGTACGGGCCCTGCTGCGCCGGCCGGCATTGCTGCTGTTGCTGCTGGTGTCGTCTTTGGTGATCGGCACCAACTGGCTGGTGTTTATCTGGGCGGTGAACAACAACCATATTCTCGATGCCAGCCTGGGCTATTACATCAATCCGCTGCTCAATATTGTGCTGGGCATGGTGTTCCTGCAGGAACGTTACCGGCCGCTGCAATGGCTGGCGGTGGCGCTGGCCGCCGTTGGCGTGCTGGTGCAGATACTGGTATTTGGCAGCCTGCCCTGGGTGGCGCTGGTGCTGGCGCTGTCGTTTGGCACCTACGGCCTGATCCGCAAACAGGTACCGGTAGACCCCTTTACCGGCCTGCTGCTGGAAACCTCGGTACTGCTGATACCCGCTCTGCTTTGGCTGTGGGGACTGGATTCCGCCACCGGCAACCTGACCGCCAATGCCGCCAGCCTCAACCTGCTGCTGCTGGCCGCCGGCCTGGTCACCACAGTGCCTTTGCTGCTGTTCGCCGGCGCCGCCAGCCGGCTGCGGCTCTCGACCCTGGGCTTTTTTCAGTATCTGGCGCCCAGCCTGGCGCTGCTGCTGGGGGTACTGGTCTACGGGGAAGCCTTTACCACCGACAAGGCCATTACCTTTGCCCTGATCTGGACCGCACTGGTCATCTACAGCCTGGACGGCCTGCGCCAGCGACGGCGGGCAAGGCTGGTGAGGAGTGAGGTGTAAAGCGCACTGCCGAACGGGCTTGTATGCATTCCCACGCAGAGCGTGGGAACGAGAAAAAGAGCGGTAGGTTGGCGATGAGCGCAGCGAATCCCAACATTCCGCAAGCGCCTTTATTTGTTGCGATTCGCTTCGCTCATCACATCTACGCCTGCTGCAAGCGATAAGGGTTAACAAGCACCACTCAAAAACGGCCAGCAAAACCTGGCGACTTACAGCTGACCGCTTACGACTGCTTTTATAGCGCCTCGAGCCTAGCGTAGGCGGTGACCAGCCATTTGGCGCCGCCATCGTCGAAGTTGACCTGCACCCGGCTCTGGGCACCGGCGCCTTCATAGTTGAGCACCACGCCTTCGCCGAACTTGGGGTGCAGCACTCGCTGGCCCAGGCGGAACCCGGTCTGGTTAAAGGTATCCTGCACGCGATCCTGGCTGAAGCGGCCGTTGGGAATGGTGCGGGTCACTTTAGCTTTCAGCCGGATTTCCTCCAGGCACTCGGCGGGCAGCTCCTTGATAAAGCGGCTGGGGCGGTGAAACATTTCCCGGCCATAGAGGCGGCGGCTTTCGGCATGGCTGATATAGAGCTTTTCCATGGCCCGGGTCATGCCCACATAGGCCAGCCGGCGCTCCTCCTCCAGCCGGCGGCTTTCTTCCGCCGACAGCTGGCTGGGAAACATGCCTTCCTCCACCCCCACCATAAACACCAGCGGGAACTCCAGCCCCTTGGCGGAGTGCAGCGTCATCAGCTGCACGGCGTCGTCAAACTGATCCGCCTGGCCCTCGCCCGCTTCAAGGGCGGCATGGGACAAAAACGCCGACAGCGGCGACATGTCCTCTTCTTCCGATGGAGTGAACTGGCGGGTGGCGGACACCAGCTCCTCCAGGTTTTCCACCCGGGACTGGGCCTTCTCGCCCTTTTCCGCCAGATACATGGCCTTGAGGCCCGACAGTTCAATCACCCTGTCGGTCTGCACATGCAGCGGCAGCTCGCGGGTATCGTCTTCCAGCTGGTTGATCAGATTGATAAAGCGGCTGACCGCGGCGGCGGCCCGGCCGGTGAGGATTTTTTCTTCCACCAGCACCCAGGCCGCCCGCCACAGGGTGACTTCCCGATCCCGGGCCGCCTCGCGGATCAGCCCAAGAGTACGCTCGCCAATGCCCCGGGTGGGGGTGTTGACGATACGCTCGAACGAAGCCTCATCACCTCTGTTGTTGATTAAGCGCAGGTAGCCGAGGGCGTCCTTGATCTCCTGCCGTTCAAAAAAGCGCAGGCCGCCGTAGATGCGGTAGGGAATGCGCTCCTGGATCAGCGCCTCTTCCAGCACTCGGGACTGGGCGTTGTTGCGGTAGAGAATGGCGCTGTCGCTCAAGCTTCCGTCTTTATTACGCCACTGCTTGATGCGCTCCACCACAAAGCGGGCCTCATCCACTTCGTTAAAGGCGCTGTACACGGCGATGGGCTCGCCTTCGGTGCCTTCGGTCCACAGCTCCTTACCCATGCGCTCGGCGTTGTTGGCAATCAGCCGGTTGGCGGCCTTGAGAATGGTGCCGGTGGAGCGGTAGTTCTGCTCCAGCCGCACCGTCTCGGCACCGGGAAAGTCCTGCAGAAAACGGGAGATGTTTTCCACCCGGGCCCCGCGCCAGCCGTAGATGGACTGATCGTCGTCGCCCACTATCATCACCCGGGCGCTGTCGCCGGCCAGCATGCGCAGCCAGGCATACTGAATGCTGTTGGTGTCCTGAAATTCGTCCACCAGAATGTGCTGAAAACGCTGCTGGTAGTGTTCCAGAATGTGCGGCTTGTACAGCCACAGCTCGTGGGCCCGCAGCAGCAGTTCGGCAAAGTCCACCAGCCCGGCCCGGTCGCAGGTGTCCTGATACACCTGATAAATCTGGCGCCAGGTCTTTTGCAACGGATCGTTGAGCACCTGAATATCACCCGGCCGCAGGCCCTCGTCCTTGCGACCGTTGATATAGCCGGCCACCTGTCGCGGCGGCCACTGTTTTTCGTCCAGATTCAGGCTCTTGAGAATGCGCTTGAGCAGGCGCAGCTGATCGTCCGAGTCGAGGATCTGAAAGTCCTGGGGCAGGTTGGCGTCCAGGTGGTGAGCCCGCAGCAGCCGGTGCGCCAGACCATGAAAGGTACCCAGCCAGAGACCGAACAGGCGGCCGCCCAGTAACTGCTCCACCCGGCTGCGCATTTCGGCGGCGGCCTTGTTGGTAAAGGTCACCGCCAGTATGCCCGAGGCCGGCACCTGCTCCACCTGCATCAACCAGGCAATGCGATGCACCAGCACCCGGGTCTTGCCACTGCCGGCACCGGCCAGCACCAGCATGTTCTGGGAAGGGGCGGCCACCGCCTCTCTTTGCTTGTCGTTCATGCCGTCAAGCAGGCTGGATACATCCATCACAACTCCTGTCTGTACTTTGAAGGCAATACCGTGCAGGCCAGGAGGAGGAAGGGTAGCCAACGCCAACACGCAGCATAAATTGCCACCTTCACTTTTTGCCTGCTGCGAACTGTCATTTGAAGTTCGGTCAGACAAAAAGCTCGGCGCTAGCGAGCAAGCTCGCCCATGTATGCTCGACGATGGCGATCGTGGGGAAACCGCCGTATCATCGCTTCGCGATGCTGGCGGCGGTGCCAGGCGCTTCGCGCCCCCTGCCATCGACGGTTGGCTAAGGCTATCCCTTCCCTCTCCCGAATAGTGTGTATTGCAGTAAACCGGCGATTATAACAGCTCGAGCAGCTGCTCCAACCGCGTCAGGGCTACCTGAGGCAGGCACTGCAGATCCGCTTCGGTACGGCCGTTATCATTCAACCACACCGCCTGACAGCCACTGTGTACGGCACCGGCCACGTCGGTGCGAATATGATCGCCAATATGCAGGATCTCGGAAAGCGCTACTCCGGCCTGCTCCGCCAGCCGGTAAAACAGATCCGGCGCCGGCTTCATGCGGCCATCGGGGCCGGCCTTGAGCACAATCTCGAAATAGGGCGCCAGCTCGGTGTGCTCCAGCGGCATATTGCCGTTGGTGATCACCGCCAGCCGGTACTTTTCCTTGAGCGAGGTCAGCACTCTGTGAGTGGTCTCGGGCACCTTGATTTTGCCCCGCTCGGTGAGAAAGCCCTGATAAAAGATCTCGGCCAGCTCCTCGGTTCTGCTTTCTGCCACGCCCTGCTGGCGCAGACCTTCGCTCAGCACTTTGCGGCGGCAGGCGCTGACATCATGCGCCAATGCCGGTTGTTCGGCGATCAGCCGGCGCTTGATCGCCGCCAGATTGTCGGCCCCCAGCAGAGTGGATTCCGGGTAATCATTACGCAGCGCCTGCAGCAGCCAGTCCTCGGCTGCCGTCATCACCGGCACGTTGTCGTAGAGGGTATCGTCCAGATCAAAGCTGAGCACCTTGATCGGCGCCATTCGTTTGTAAAAGCGCATCCATGGGTTCCGGTTACGAAAGTCAGTGCAGGCATTCTAACCTGCTTTCACCTCACACCTCACCCTTCACGCCTTACAAGCCGTCTTACTCCTCATCCTTGCGGCGTTTGGCGCGCGGATGGGCCTGATCGTAAGCGTTGGCCAGGTGCTGAAAGTCGAGGTGGGTGTAGATCTGGGTGGTGGCCAGATCGGCATGGCCCAGCAGTTCCTGTACCGCGCGCAGATCACCGCTGGACTCCAGCATGTGGGTGGCAAAGGAGTGGCGCAGCTTGTGGGGGTGCACATGGCTGGACAGCGCCTGTTGCCGGCCGCGCTTGGCCAGGCGCAGCTGCACGCTGCGGTGGGTGATACGCCGGCGCTGCTTGCTTACAAACAGCGCCGGCTCGTCGGGGCCGGCCAGCTCGGGACGCACGCTCAGCCATTTTTGCAGCCAGTCCAGGGCCATGCGCCCCACCGGCAGAATGCGCTCCTTGTTGCCCTTGCCGGTCACGCGCACCTGGCGCTCGGCAAACTGCACGTCGTTCAGGTTGAGCGCCACCAGCTCCGCCAGCCGCAGACCGGAGGAATACATCAGCTCCATGATGGCTCTGTCCCGCACCGCCAGGGGGTCGGACTCGTCCAGATTCATCAGCTGATGCAGTTCGTCCACATCCAGGTTCTTGGGCAGGGGCCGGCCCTGCTTGGGCGCGCTCACCCCCTTGGCGGGGTTGGCGTCAAGCCGGCCGGTAAGCACCAGCCAGTCGCAGAAGCTGCGCAGGGCGCTGAGTTTGGCGGCAATGGAGCGGGGTGACAGTCCCTGCTTGTGCATGCGGGTGGCCAGGCCCCGGGCATGAGCCACAGAAAGCTCATTCCAACTGGCAAGGTGAAGATCGGTCAGCTGTTCGCTGATGGCGCTCAGATGACGGCGATAGTTATCCAGGGTGTGCGGGCTGAGCTGGCGCTCCACCCGCAGGTAGTCGAGAAAGTCGTCAATGGCCGGAGCCAGTGCCGGATCAGGGGTGACCATGTTCCACCATGCGCGGCAACAGCAGGGCGAGAAAGCCGGCGAGCTGGCGAATGATCAGGGTGTCCATGCCCGAGCGGTAATGGCTGCTGTCGGCGCTGCCAAAGGCCAGCAGGCCCATTTCACCCTGTGTGCCAATGCGGATCAGGGCGCAGGAGTTCACCAGACTGTCACCAAACAGCCGCTGTTTTTCTTCCCGGCCGAGGCGTCCCAGATACACGTCCTGCCCGGCCATGCGCTCGCGGTAGAGTTTTTCCAGCTGCTCACCGGGTTGTGCCTTGGGCAGGCTGCACCAGCGCGCGTCCGGTACCAGCCGCACCGCCGTGACCCGAAGCCGCTCCCGCAGGGCATGAGCAATGCGCTGCTCCAGCTCGGCGGGTGTGCGGCAGTCAAACAGCCGGGGATACAGATCGAGGTAAACACGAAAAATACGCTCGTTCTCGCCGGCCACCGTCATCAGCTGGGTGATTTCTTCCTCCAGCTGATGAATGCGCTGGCGCTGGCGTTCCATGCGGGCTTCCACCAGCGACACACTGCCCCGCTGCTCGTGGGGCAGACGCAATGCGTCCAGCAGCTGCGGATGGCGGACAAAAAAGTCCGGCTGGCCGGCCAGGTAGTCGGCAATATGGCTTTCATCGAGCCCGGCGTTGGCCAGGGCGCATTTCTCGGTCATAGGTTGATTTGTCCGTCAAACACATGCTTGGCCGGGCCTGTCATAAACACCGGCTTGCCCGGCCCCTGCCAGGCAATGGTGAGGGTGCCGCCGGGCAGCTGAACCTTGACCCGCTCCGCCAGCTTGCCCCAGCTCATGCCCATCACCGCTGCTGCACAGGCACCGGTGCCACAGGCCAGGGTTTCACCGGCACCGCGCTCGTGCACCCGCAGTTTCACTTCCCGGGCATTCACAATCTGCATAAAGCCCACGTTTACCCGTGCCGGAAAACGTTCGTGATTTTCCAGCTCGGGTCCAAGCGTGCCCACCAGCGGCGTATTGATGTCGTCCACTTCCACCACGCAGTGCGGGTTGCCCATGGACACGGCGCCGCACAGCACGGTTTGATCCTGAGTACGCACCAGATAGGTTTTTTCCGCCTTCTGGGCCTTGAACGGAATATGGGCCGGATCGAACTCGGGCACCCCCATGTTGACGGTGACCTGATCATCCTTCTCCAGCTGCAGCACGATATTCCCTTTTTGAGTGCTGACGGCAATGCGATCCTTGTTGGTCAGGCCCTTGAGCCGCACAAAGCGGGCAAAGCAGCGGGCGCCGTTGCCACACTGCTCCACCTCGGAGCCATCGGCATTAAAAATGCGGTAGTGAAAGTCGAGCTCGGGATCATAAGGCGGCTCTACCAGCAGCAGCTGATCAAAGCCCACACCGAAGTTGCGATCCGCCAGCTGGCGGATCACTTCAGGGTTGAAAAAGACTTTCTGGGTGACGCCGTCCACCACCATAAAGTCGTTGCCCAGGCCCTGCATCTTGGAGAAATGAAGCGTGCTCATGGCTCAGGCCCCGGGCAGCAGGTGCTCGCCCCGCCACAGATCCGCCAGCTCTTCCCGCTCGCGCACCACATAAGCCTGCTCGCCGTCCACCATCACCTCGGCGGCCCGGGGGCGGCTGTTGTAGTTGGACGCCATCACAAAACCGTAGGCACCGGCAGAGCGCACTGCCAGCAGGTCACCTTCGGTAATGGCCAGTTCACGGTCCTTGCCGATAAAGTCGCCGGTTTCACAGATGGGACCCACGATGTCATACACGGCAGATTGCCGTTCCAGGGTTCGATCTACCGGAATAATGGCCTGCCAGGCGCTGTACAGGGCCGGACGGATCAGATCGTTCATGGCGGCGTCGACAATGGCAAAGTTCTTGGCTTCACCGGGCTTGAGGTGCTCAACCTTGGTCAGCAGCACGCCGGCGTTGGCGGCAATGGCCCGGCCCGGCTCAAACACCAGAGTCAGGTTGCGGCCCTGCAGGCGCTTTTTCAGCTCTTCGGCGTAGTGACTCGGCTCCGGCGGGGTTTCGTGGTCGTAACGCACGCCCAGACCGCCACCCACGTCCAGGTGACGAATGTGAATGCCATCGGTGGCCAGATCGTCAATCAGCACCAGCAGCTTGTCCACCGCTTCCAGGAAGGGGGACAGTTCGGTGAGCTGGGAGCCGATATGGCAGTCCACCCCGTGAATGTTCAGGCTGCTCATGGCGGCGGCCTGACGGTAGATGTCCCGCGCCTGCTCGATGGGAATGCCGAACTTGTTTTCCTTCAGACCGGTGGAAATGTAGGGATGAGTGCCGGCGTCGATATCCGGGTTTACCCGAATGGAGACCGGCGCCTTCACGCCCATGCTTTCCGCCACCCGGTTGATGCGCGCCAGCTCCGCCACCGACTCCACGTTAAAGCAGAAAATTTGCTGCTCCAGGGCAAAGCGGATTTCGTCGTCGCGCTTGCCCACGCCGGAGAACACCACCTTTTTGGGATCGCCACCGGCGGCAATCACCCGGCGCAGCTCACCCACGGACACAATATCAAAGCCCGAGCCCAGCCGCGCCAGCACATTGAGCACCGCCAGGTTGGAATTGGCCTTGACCGCATAGCACACCAGGTGGTCCACGTCGCCGGCAGCCCGGTCAAAGGCGTTCCAGTGGCGCTCCAGAGTGGCCCGGGAGTAGACATAAAGCGGCGTGCCGTGTTGCTCGGCCAGACGGGAGAGATCGCAGGCTTCACCGTACAGGCGGCCATCATCCTGATAATTGAAATAATCCAAGGTAGTTTCCTTTACGACTGCTCAACCTGAGTGGGTTGCGGCTCGGACTCGGGCAGGGTCAGCGGGCCCTTGAGGCCACATGCCGACAGGCTCAGAACCAGCGCAACCAGTGCGGTCAGCTTGAATTTGTTCATCGTATGACTGTGAATATGGTTCAGGGCTCTTATAATCGCATTCACATTCTCAAAAGCAATAGGAAGCGGGCAATGAACGACAGCGAATTCCACGCTCTGGCGGACGCCATTTATGAGCATATTGAGGCACGTATCGACGACAGCGGTGAAGACATTGAATGCGAAACCGTGGGCGGTGTCATGAACCTGACCTTTGAGAACGGGGTCAAGTTCGTGATTAACCGTCAGGAGCCACTGCATCAGATCTGGCTGGCCACCCGGGAAAACGGGCATCACTTTGCACTGCAGGGAGATCAGTGGATCGATAACCGCCAGGGGCATGAACTGCTGAGCTGGCTCAGCCTGCAGGCCAAACGCCAGGGCGGCGTGGAGCTGGAACTGTAGTTGCTCAGGCCGGGCCAGGCCGCAGCGGGTCCCGGTCATCCTTGCCGGTGCGGTAAGTCAGTACCTGCACCTCGCCGTCCACCCGCACAATTTCATAATACTGGGGCAGGTTGAAATGGCTGAAGTGGCTTTGCCCTTCACCCTGCTCCTGATTGGCGGTGTAAAAACGGTTGATGCTCTGCACCAGCTCGTCCTTGCTGCCGGCGATCTGGTGATAGACCTCGGTGCGGTTGGCCTCGTCGAGAATATACAGGCTGTAGCCGTCGCCGCAGTTCTCAAAAAAGAACTGCATCAACCCTTCACTGGCGTAGGCATCCACCACCTCGGGCACCGGCTGACGCTGGTGCTGATCCAGTCGCAGGGCATAGCCCTGCCTGGCATGAGCCGGCCGGGCCGGCGGTACCGCCACTGGCTGCTCGGCAACCCGCTCCGATTCCATGCGCTTGACGCTCACCCCGCGCCGCTCAAAGAAGATGCCGTATTTATCCGGCCCCAGCATCAGCCGTTTCAGCCTGTGGCCCTGGGATGATTCCAGCCGCAGTTCAATGCACTCCTTCACCAGCTGCTCAAAGCGGGTGCGCAGCAGGCTGCGAAAATGCCGGCTGTAGCAGAATACGTTCAGCGTCTCGGGCGGGCTGGCGCCCTGATGCATTTTGCCCAGTACCGCGGTAAGGGCGTCGACCACGGCGGTGTCGCCGTCAAAGTGCAGGGTGCGCACCTCGTCCCAGGAATTGCGGTAGATAATGTCCACCGAGCCGGCCAGGTTTTCCCGTTGCCGGCCGAAACTGAAAGGATCACTGGTGTCGGCGCCAAACTCGATGGGCCTGTCCCGCCGGCGACCGCTGGGATCGGTTTCCAGATTGAGAAAGATGGCGAGATTGCGCACCTCGCAGGGCCGGCTCAGGGCCAGGTTGGTGGGGGCCGGCAGACGCACCGGAAATACCCGCGCCAGATCCCGGCTGAACTCCTGCAGGTGCTGCAGACTCAGATCCGTGCTCTGGTTGAACAGATGCCATTGGGTCTGTTCGGTCAGCAGACCGTTGAAATGCACCCAGGCCACCAGCCGGCTGACATAGTCGCTGTGCTCCAGCGGGCTGCGCCCCAGTATCTCCACCGGTGACAGGCCGTATTTATACAGATACCAGCCCGCCGGATTGGCGCGGCCCTTTGGTACCTGCACCAGGCTCAGGTCAGGCTCACTCAAATCCGGCGCAATGCGCAGGTTAATCAGTTGTACCTTGCCCGGCAGGTTTTCAAAGGCGGCATAGAGTTTGCGCGACAGTATGCCGATATCTTCCGGATTGATGGACTCGCTGATGTTATTGCGCCGGGCAAACTGAATAAGGCTGCGGTAGCTCTGCATCAGGGCTTCCAGCAACTCGCCATAGGCGGCCCTGACCTCTTCCACCTTCCAGTTTTCGCGATCATCGAGCTTGGCCAGCTTCTCCGCCGGCCAGTCCCAGAGAGCGATCAGCCGGTCCATAATGCGCCGGCGCCAGGCAAAGGCCTCATCCTGCTCCTGGCCCGGTTCCAGCGCTTCCGAGACCTTGAGGTAAAAGCAGCGGCGCACCAGATCAAGGCGCTTTTCATCATTGATGGACTTGAGGTAATCGGTCACCTTTTCCAGCATCAGCACATAGTGATCCCGGGTTTCATCCAGTGTCTCGGCAGTCTGGAACACGCTCTTTAACTGGCGGCACAGCAGGTGCGTGTCGGGGTATTCGTGGGAATAGGCCTCCATCAGCACGGTTTTCAGCACCGCCTTGTAGGGAGAGTCGATGCTTTTATAGAGCTGCCACAGGGCCGAGCCGAAGTATTCTTCCGCCGGAATACGGGCAAATCCGCCCAGATCCAGCCATTCGTCGTGATTGAGGGTGCCGTTGGCAAATTGCTCGGCCACAAACTGATCGTAGTCAGGCCCCAGTTTGCCGGGGGCAAACATCCACACCAGCCGCTTGCCGGCAATGCGCAGATGACTGCGGTAAAACTCGTCCAGCAGCAGCAGGTGCTGGGCGCTGCCGCAGCTTTCCCCTTCTACCCATTGCTGGTTGTCGGTACGGAATTTGTTATCCGGAATAAGAAAGAAGTTGAGCTCGACCCGGCGCTGATCGGCCCATTTGGAGATCAGCAGGCACTTTTGCTGCAACAGCGCCACCCGCTCGGGGGCCATGGTATGGGAATGGCAGACCCAGATATCGAGGTCGGAACGACGGCTCTGGCCGATGGACGAGGTGCTGCCCATGGAATAAAGGCCGAGAATTTCGTGAGTATCCTGAGCCAGCCCCTGATGGCCGTTGGCCGCCCGGCACAGCTCGTCGATGAACTCGCGCTGACAGTCATTGGGAGAGAACTGGCAGATGCCCGCCGGCACGTCGCCGGGTACATAGCCCGGCAGCAGGGGGTGATGGTAGTGCAGCAGCACCGGCAGCAACTGAAACACCTGCTGGCCATACCGGTTCATCACCGCCAGGGCTCGTGTCTGTTTCTGCTGATTGAATTGCTCACACCGCTCGACGAGCCGATGAAAATTTGCGTGCAATGAGTTCAGGCCTTCGTTGGACCGACACAGGCCCGCAGCGGGCCAAAAGTGTGATCATGGTAACAATTAGTCAGTAAATGAACAATATCCTGTAATCACCCGGCCACAGGATACCGGTAAGGCAACGCGCTTTGCCTGAAACAGACGTGCAACAGTGATAGTATCGGGCACAGATACTCACAGACAACGAGAGTTTTATGGCCAATCGCATCATTCGTATCGCTACCCGCAAAAGCCTGCTGGCTCTGTGGCAGGCTCACTATGTCAAAGAGCGCCTGGAAGCCCTGCACAACAACGTGACCGTTGAGCTGATCCCCATGACCACCAAGGGAGATGTACTGCTCGACACGCCGCTGTCCAAAATCGGCGGCAAGGGGCTCTTCATCAAGGAACTGGAACAGGCCATGCTCGACGGCCGCGCCGATATTGCCGTGCACTCAATGAAGGACGTGCCGGTGGAGTTTCCCGAAGGGCTGGGCCTGACGGTGATCTGCGAGCGGGAAGATCCGCGCGATGCCTTTGTATCCAACCACTACAAGACTCTGGACGAGCTGCCCGACGGCGCCGTGGTGGGCACCGCCAGCCTGCGCCGGGAATGCCAGATCCGCGCCCGTTATCCGCAACTGCAGGTAAAAACCCTGCGCGGCAATGTGCAGACCCGGCTGCGCAAACTGGATGACGGCGAATACGACGCCATTATTCTGGCTGCCGCCGGTCTCAAGCGACTGGAGCTGGACGATCGTATCGCCGGCCTGCTGAGCCCGGAAGACAGCCTTCCTGCCAACGGTCAGGGTGCCGTGGGCATTGAGTGCCGGCTCGATGATGCCGAGCTGCTGGCGCTGCTGGCCCCGCTGAATGACCAGGATACTCAGCTGCGGGTAGAAGCGGAGCGGGCCATGAACCACGGTCTGCAGGGCGGTTGCCAGGTGCCTATTGGTTCCTACGCCCTGCTGGAAGGGGATCAGCTCTGGCTGCGTGGCCTGGTTGGCCGCCCCGATGGTACCGAAGTGCTCTATGACGAAGTGCGCGGCCCGGCCGATCAGGGCAAGGCCCTGGGTGCCGAACTGGCCAGACGGCTGCTGGCCGCCGGTGCCGATAAAATACTGGCCGAGGTCTATTCGTCGTGACCCCGCTGGTGGTTCGTCCCGAGCCGCAAAACCACAGTCTGTGCGACGCGCTGCGCCAGGCCGGCCACCGCCCGGTGGCCACTCCCCTGCTGGCCTTTGCTCCCGGCGCCGGACTGGAACAAGTACCGGCGCTGCTGAATCAGCTCGGCTGCAGGGATTATGTGATAGCGGTCAGTGCGCAGGCGGTAAATTTCGCCGATAATGCACTGAAAAATCAGGGACAGCGCTGGCCCGATGCCACCTATGTGGCGGTGGGCGAGGCCACCGGCCAGGCCTTTGCCGCCGTGGGCGTGACCAACGCACTGGTGCCGGATGACCCTCGCTCCGAAGGCATGATCGCCCTGCCCCAGCTGCAGCAACCCGCCGGCCGCCGGGCAGTAATACTGCGTGGCGATGGCGGTCGTCATATGATGGCCCCCGCCCTGGCTGAACGGGGCGCACAGGTTGAGTATTGCGAGGTTTACCGGCGCTGCTATCGCGAGGATACTGACGGGCAACTGGTGAAAGAGTGGCAGCGTCACGGGGTGGACAGTATTATCATCACCAGTGGCGGCCTGCTGCAGCATCTGTTTCAGCTTGCGGCCAACAGCGCAAAGGACTGGCTGCTAAGCCGTTTATTGATTGTGCCCAGCATTCGCGTGGTCGAACAGGCGAAGGCTCTGGGCTTCACTCATATCATCAATGCGAAAGGTGCATCCAACCCGGCGTTGCTCAGCGCCCTGGATGAGAGGAAAAGGAATGACTGACAACAAAAAAGATCAACAACAAGACAAGGTGGTAGCCGACGCCGCGCCGGAATCCACTGCACCCGCCGCCCAGGCCACGGAGACCGTACAGCCGGAACAGACAGCTCCGGCCGATGTGTCCGCCGCCCCCCGGGCGCAGCAGCAAAAGTCGCCGTCATCGGGCAAGGGGCTGGCCATTGTGGCCATCATTCTCGCCATTGTACTGGCCGCCATTCTGTACTGGCATGGTCATCAGCAAAGCGTGGCCCAGGCTGACCAGCTGGAGGCCATGGAAAGCCGCCTGGCCGAGCAACAGAGCACGCTGACAGCCCTGAAGAGCGAACAGAGCGCCACCCTGAGCAAGCTGGAAAGTGCCCAGAACAGCGTCACCGAGCAGGTGGAGGGTCTGTCCCGCAAGGTGCTGGATCTGGACAGCAAGCGTCCCAACGACTGGATGCTGGCGGAAGCCGAATATCTGGTGCGTATGGCCGGCCGCAAGCTGTGGCTGGAGCACGATGCCGTGTCTGCCGCCATGATGCTGGCCAACGCCGACGAGCGCCTGGCCGCCCTTAACGATCCCACCCTGGTGCCCATTCGCAAGGCCCTGGCCGACGACATTGCCAGCATCAAGTCGGTGAAAAAGGTCGACCGCGAAGGTCTGGTGATCAAGCTCAACAGCATCAACGATCAGGTTGACAAGCTCAAGCTGGCCGGCGTGATCATGGCCCGGGCCGAAGAGCCCGACTTTACCGTGTCCGAGTCGGTCAGCGACTGGAAGGAAAACCTGAAAAAGAGCTGGGCCAGCTTTACCGACGACTTTGTCACCGTGCGCCGCCGTGACGGCAACGTGGAAGCCCTGCTCTCTCCCCAGCAGCACTGGTATCTGAGCGAAAACCTCAAGGGCAAGCTGCTGCAGGCCCAGCTGGCGGTGTACCGCGAGCAGCAGGAGATCTTTGACAGCTCTCTGGCCCAGTCAAAGCAGTGGTTGCAGGACTACTTTGCCGACGACAGCGTGCGCCAGTTTATGCTGGAGCAAATCAATCAGCTTGAAGGCCAGCAGATCAGCGTGGACTATCCGGAGCAGTTTGCCGCTCAGGAACGCCTGCAACAGCTGCTGGATGACCGGCTGCAACGCCTGCTCACCGGCCTGTAAGGGGGACTCATGATACGTCTTGCGATTATCGTCGCCATTCTGGCCGCCGGCCTGGTGGTGGGCCCCGAGTTTATGGGCCGCCAAGGCTATGTGCTGGTGGCCGCCGGCAACTACACCATTGAAACCACGGTCACCGTGTTCCTGGTGGGCGCCGTGCTGTTTTATCTGCTGCTGCTGTTTATTGAATGGCTGCTGGGCCGGGTATTCGGCATCAGTCACCGCACCCGCGGCTGGTTTATGGGTCGCCGCCGGCGCAAGGCCCTGAACTACACCCAGAGCGGCATGCAGGCGCTGGTGGCGGAAGACTACGCCACTGCCGAGAAAATGCTGGTCAAGGGCACCAGGGGCAACGAGCTGGCCCTGCTCAACTACCTGAACGCCGCCAATGCGGCCCAGGCTCAGGGCAACGAGGAAAAGCGCGACGACTATCTGCGCCAGGCCCAGGAGCAGCATCCGGCCGCCAGCCTGGCTGTGGGCATTACCCAGGCCCGGCTGCAGTATCAGCAGGGCCAGTTTGACCAGGCGCTGGCCGGTGTGCAGGAGTTGGAAACCACCTACGGTCACCAGCCCGCCCTGCTCAAGCTGCAGAAAGACGTTTATCAGGCCACCGGCCAGTGGCAGGCCCTGCTGGGCATTCTCGACAGCCTGGCCGGCAAGAGCCTGATCGACAACGATGAGAAAGAGGCATTGCGCCAGCAGTGCTGGATTGGCCGCTTCGATCAGGCCGCCCATGACGAAGGCAGCGATGGTCTGATCAAGGTGTGGCAGTCACTGCCCCGCAAGGACAAATACAGCCCCGCGCTGCTGCAGCCCCTGTGTGAACGGCTGATTGGCCTCAAGGCCCACAAGGAAGCCCAGCAACTGCTGCTGGAAGGGCTCGACAAGCACACCGATCCGGGCCTGTTGCTGTGCACCACCCGGCTGCAGCTGAGCGACTATCACCCGCTGCTCACCGCCCTGGAGAAAAAGGCCAAAAAGGAAAACCTGGCCGAGCTGCACTCCGCCCTTGGCCGGCTGTACCTGAAAGACGGCCAGGACGAGCAGGCCGAGCAACAACTGCAACAGGCGGTGGCGCAAAAGCCCGACGCTCAGGACTATGTGCTGCTGGCCCAGCTGGCGGAAAAGCGCAAGGATCTGACCAAGGCCAACGACTACTACAAACACAGCCTGGCCCTGGGAACGGCCTGAGCCATTCCCATAAACGCAAAAAGAGGAGCCTGGGCTCCTCTTTTTTATCGTGCACCTGGCTGAAATGTCGGGGCTCATTCGCAAACTGCGCCAGCTTCCGGATCGCAGGTTGGCGGTAAGCGCAGCGAACCCCAACATTCCACAGCCGGCTTGGTGTTGGAATTCGCTTCGCTCATTCGCAACCTACCACAGGTACAACCGATGCTTCAGCTCAGGCGTCTTTATACAGCCTGATCAGGGTGGCCGGGTCCCGCTCCAGAAAGCCCTTGCTGCCGTGCTGACGCATCAGCTGGGCGGCCAGGCCCGACATGGGGGTGGCGCTGCCGGCGCGCAGGCTCTGGGCCACGGCCATGTCGAGATCCTTGAGCAGGGTGCGCACGTGCCACTTGGGATCCGGGTCGGACTCTTCCGCCATCAGAGGGCCTGTGATCTGCATGGGTTTGGAGTCGGCAAAGCCACCGGCAAGTGCGGTGGGGATCTGCTCGGCGTCCACGCCGCAGGCCTTGGCCAGCGCCATCATTTCCGCCAGCACCATCAGGTTGCAGCCTACTATCATCTGGTTGCACACCTTGGTCACCTGACCGGCGCCCACGCCGCCCATACGGGTCACCCGCTGGGACAGCGGCGCCAGCACCGGGCGAATGCGCTCTATGTCGGCTTCCTCGCCGCCACACATAATGGCCAGGGTGCCCGCCTCGGCACCGGCCACGCCGCCGGATACCGGTGAGTCCACCCAGCTCATGCCGCAGGCGGCTTTCAGCCTGGTGGCATAGTCCCGGGTGGCATCGGGGTCGGAGCTGGAAAAGTCCACCAGCAGCTGACCGGCCCGGCCGTGCCCGGCCACGCCGCCCTCGCCGAACACCACACTTTCCACCACGGCGGTATTGGCCAGGCACAGCATCACCACATCCACCTGTTCGGTCAGCTCACCAATGCTGGCGGCCACGTGCGCACCGGCGGCGGCCACTTCGGTCAGCTTGTCGGCGCTGCGGTTCCATACGGTTACATCATAACCGGCGGCCAGCAGCCGTTCGGTCATGGGCTTGCCCATCAGGCCAATGCCGATAAATCCCAGTTTCATACCTTCTCCCTGTCTGTGGAATTTGCGCACCGGTAATAACACAGGCCCTTCTGCAATGCCAGGCACAGCCAGCAACTGAGCACAAAGGGCATGGTCAGCATGGGCAGGCCGAGCTTGAGCATGGCGGCGGTCATCAAGCCCGCCAGGGCCGGTGCCAGTAATATCCAGATTTGCTTGTGGCCGCCCCAGAACATGGCTATGGCCGCCAGCACGCCGTTGTAGCCGGTCAGGCCAAAGTTGATGTAGTCCGGATTGACCAGCAGCAGCAGGGCCGCGCCGCTCGACACCATGGCCCCCACAAAGGCCCAGCCCAGCATCTCTATGCCCACCAGCAGCAGGGCGGCGCAGATCAGTACCGCAGGCACCATGTCGGGCAGAAAGATCACCTGGCCGATGGCCGACAACGAAAAGTTGTAGCCCTGAGGCACCTCGTCGGCCACCCGCTGGCCAATAAAATACAGCCAGGGCAGCACCACCAGGTTAAAGGGCAGCGTATACCAGGGAATGGCCGCCAGCCGGCGCAGCCGGTAAAACAGCCAGGCCGAGAGCATGCCGCCCAGAGCCGACATCAGCAGCCAGAATGGCGTGTGCTCGGCAAACAGGCCAAAGGCCAGCCCCACCAGGGCGGCGTTAAAGCCGAACAGGCCGTCACGGCGGGCTTCGGGCTCCCACTTGCAGGCCAGCGCCAGCAGGGTGGCGGCCAGGGTCGCCAGCATCATGGTGGCGGCCATCCAGGGTGAAGCCCAGATCACACCCGCCACAATCAGGGCACCGGCAAGGCGGTTGTTTATAAAATATATCTGGCCAATGGCGGCCAGCAGAGAAGACAACAGCGCCATGAAAGACACTCCTGTACCAAAAGGGAAGAAAACAGAGACGGCGCGATTAAAACAGCCGAACGAAAACTGGTCAATAAAAAACTGTAAACAGTTTTGTATCAATCGCATTAAGAAAAAACCGGCCAGATATTCAGGGGTAAAGATGCCCTTAACGGCGCCACTGCGGGCCGGGACGGGGAACGCAAACAGCGCGGAAGAAAGCAAAAACATTAACACAATGTTAATAAACTGCTGCAGGTGCGCCAGTGCGCGGACATAAAAATACCGGGCAAGCCCGGCATTTTTCCGTTATTAAACAATGGCCTTGTCAGTGAGCCAGAAAGAAGCGGTAAGCGGGATCCTGAGTCACGTCGTACCAGGTGTAACCCAGCTCCGCAAGATGACTCTCAAACGAGGCCATGTCGCTGTCGGGCAGTTCAAAGCCACACAGCACCCGGCCAAATTCGGCACCGTGGTTGCGGTAGTGGAACAGGCTGATATTCCAATGGGTGCCCAGAGTGCGCAGAAAGCGCATCAGGGCGCCGGGCTGCTCCGGAAACCGAAAGCTGTACAGGCGTTCCTGCAGCGGCTTGGGGGTGCGGCCACCGACCATGTAACGCACATGGGTTTTGGCCAGATCATTGTCGGTCATGTTGGCCACCGGATAGCCGGCCTGCTGCAACTCCGCCATGATCTGCGCCAGCTCCCGATCGCCGCCGGACAGTCGCACCGACACCAGCAACGCGGCCTTGTCGTCGGAGGAATAACGGTAGTTAAACTCGGTCACCATGCGGTTGCCGAGCACCTCGCAAAACTGCAGAAAGGCGCCCTTGCGCTCGGGAATGGTGACCGCCAGCACCCCTTCCCGCTTTTCACCCAGCTCACACCGTTCGGACACATAGCGCAGGGAATGAAAGTTGACGTTGGCGCCACTCAGCACCGCCGCCATGCGGGCGTGGGCATAGTCCCCGGCCTGGCTGTATTTTTTGAGGCCGGCCAGCGACAGCGCCCCCGAAGGCTCGGCAATGGCGCGGGTATCCTCAAAGATGTCCTTGAGGGCGGCGCAGATCTCGTCTGAAGATACTGTGATCACGCCGTCGAGAAACTCCCGGCACAGACGAAAGGTTTCGGTGCCCATGCGCTTCACCGCCACGCCATCGGCAAACATGCTGACTCTGTCCAGGGTGACCAGCTCACCGGCGTTGAGCGCCGCCTTGAGACAGGCGGAGCCCTCGGCTTCCACTCCGATCACCTTGACCTGGGGCAACAGCTGCTTGATGTATACCGCCACGCCGGCGGCCAGGCCGCCACCGCCCACGGGCACAAACACATGAGTCAGCCGGGTGTCCTGCTCCAGCAGCTCCCGGCCCACCGTGCCCTGACCGGCGATCACGTCTTCATCGTCAAAGGGCGGGATCAGGGTGGCGCCGGTTTCCTGCATCAGCTCCAGACAACGGGCATAGGCCTCATCGAAGTTGTTGCCGTGCAGCACCACCTTGCCGCCAAAGCGGCGCACCGACTCCACCTTGATATCGGGCGTGACCGTGGGCATGACGATGGTGGCGTCTATGCCCAGTTTGGCCGCCGACAGCGCCACCCCTTGAGCATGGTTGCCGGCAGAGGCGGCGATCACGCCGCGCTGCTGTTGCTCGGGAGTGAGCTGGGCAATCTTGTTGTAGGCACCCCGCAGCTTGAAAGAATGTACCGGCTGCATGTCTTCCCGCTTGAGGGACACCGGGTGTCCCAGCCGCTCGGAAATTTTCTTGAGCGGCGACAGCGGCGTAACCCGGGCCGCCTCGTACACCGGCGACAGCAAAATATGGCGCAGGTACTCGGTGGCGGAGCGGGGCGTGCCTTTTTCGTCTTTCAGTGCCGGTTGTGCCATACATCAGCCTCCCAGTTTGCTGCGGTCGCGTACCGCGCCCTTGTCGGCGCTGGTGGCCAGTGAGGCATAGGCGCGCAGGGCAAAGGACACTTCCCGCTCACGGTCAACCGGGCGCCAGGCCTGTTCGCCCTTGGCATCCATGGCTTCGCGGCGGGCCGCCAGCTCCTGCCCGGACACCGCCAGCTCGATTTTGCGGGCCGGAATATCGATATCGATGATGTCACCGGTCTGCACCAGACCAATGGTGCCGCCGTTGGCCGCTTCGGGAGAGACGTGACCGATGGACAGGCCGGAGGTGCCGCCGGAGAAGCGGCCATCGGTGATCAGGGCGCACTTGGTGCCCAGGCCCATGGACTTGAGATAGGTGGTGGGATACAGCATTTCCTGCATGCCCGGGCCGCCCTTGGGGCCTTCGTAGCGAATAACGACCACTTCACCGGCTTTTACTTCGCCACCGAGAATGCCGGCCACGGCGGTGTCCTGGCTCTCGTATACCCGGGCCGGGCCACGGAAGGTGAGGTTTTCGTCGGCCACGCCGGCGGTCTTGACGATACAGCCGTCAATGGCCAGGTTGCCGGCCAGCACGGCCAGACCGCCTTCCTGACTATAGGCATTGTCGATGCTGCGAATACAGCCTTCGGCACGGTCGTCATCCAGGGTGTCCCAGCGGCAGTCCTGGCTGAAGGCACGGGTGGTGCGAATGCCCGCCGGACCGGCGCGGAACATGGTCTTCACCGCCTCGTTGCCGGTGACCATGATGTCGTATTCGGCCAGCTGCTCGGCCAGAGTCATGCCCAGCACGGTATTCACATTTGTGTTGAGCAGGCCGGCACGGGCCAGCTCGGCCAGAATGCCCATCACGCCACCGGCGCGGTGCACGTCTTCCATATGGTACTTCTGGGTGGACGGCGCCACCTTGCACAGCTGGGGCACACGGCGCGACAGGGCGTCGATGTCGTCCATGGTGAAGTCCGTTTCCGCTTCCTGAGCAGCGGCCAGCAGGTGCAGCACGGTATTGGTGGAGCCGCCCATGGCGATATCCAGCACCATGGCGTTCTCAAACGCGGCCTTGGTGGCGATGTTGCGGGGCAGTACGCTGGCGTCGTCGCCTTCGTAGTAGCGCTTGGTCAGCTCCACAATGCGGTGACCGGCGGTCTTGAACAGCTGCTCGCGGTCGGCGTGAGTGGCCAGCAAAGAGCCGTTGCCGGGCTGGGACAGGCCCAGGGCCTCGGTCAGGCAGTTCATGGAGTTGGCGGTAAACATGCCGGAGCAGGAGCCACAGGTGGGGCAGGCGCTGCGCTCTACCTGTTCGCTCTGGGCGTCGGATACGGTGGGATCGGCGCCCTGAATCATGGCGTCGACCAGGTCGAGCTTGATCAGCTGATCGGACAGCTTGGTCTTGCCCGCTTCCATGGGGCCGCCGGACACGAAGATCACCGGAATGTTGACCCGCAGGGCGGCCATCAGCATACCGGGAGTGATCTTGTCACAGTTGGAGATACACACCATGGCGTCGGCGCAGTGGGCGTTCACCATGTACTCCACCGAGTCGGCGATCAGCTCACGGCTGGGCAGGGAGTAAAGCATGCCGCCATGACCCATGGCGATACCGTCATCCACCGCGATGGTGTTGAATTCCTTGGCCACACCGCCGGCCGCTTCAATTTCGCGGGCCACCAGCTGACCCATGTCTTTCAGGTGCACGTGGCCGGGCACGAACTGGGTGAAGGAGTTCACCACGGCGATAATCGGCTTGCCGAAATCATCTTCGGTCATGCCGGTGGCGCGCCACAGGGCGCGGGCGCCGGCCATGTTGCGGCCGTGGGTGGTGGTGGCTGAACGATACCTTGGCATTCCTTTTACTCCTGATATTGCGTGAGAACAGCGGAGCGCAACCGCGCCCCATCTCCATAAATTTGAATTAGTCTTTTACCGGGGTGAGCCAGCCCCATTTGTCCTGGGTGCTGCCGTCAAACAGACCAAAAAACGCCTGCTGCAGCTCTTTGGTGATCGGACCGCGCTTCCCTTCCCCAAGAGTGATGCCGTCCACACTGCGCACCGGGGTGACCTCGGCGGCGGTGCCGGTCATAAACATTTCATCGGCCAGATACAGGGCTTCCCGGGCGATGGCTTCTTCCCGCACTTCATAGCCTGCTTCCCGGGCCAGGGTCATCAGGGTATCACGGGTAATGCCCGGCAGTATGCAGGCGGTCACCGGCGGCGTGTAGAGCACGCCGTTCTTGATAAGGAAGAGGTTCTCGCCGGCGCCTTCGCTGAGGTGGCCGTGCACATCGAGGGAGATGCCCTCGCTGTAGCCGTGGCGCTTGGCCTCACCGGAAATCAGCTGGGACGACAGATAGTTGCCGCCGGCCTTGGCGCCGGTGGGCATGGTGTTGGGGGCCAGCCGGTTCCAGGAGGTGACACACACATCCACGCCGTTTTCCAGCCCCTCTTCACCCAGATAGGCACCCCAGGGAATGGCGGCAATGATCACCTCGCAGGGCACGTCTTTCGGTGCATTCAGCCCCATGCCCACGTTGCCCACAAACACCAGCGGGCGCAGGTAGGCGCTGTCGAGCTCGTTATCGGCTACCGCCGCCCGGCAGGCGTCCATCAGCTCCGCCTTGGTATAGGGAATGGTCATGCGGTAGATCCTGGCGGAATCAAACAGCCGCTGCACATGCTCTTCCAGCCGAAAGATCGCCGGCCCCTTGGGAGTGTTGTAGGCACGAATACCTTCAAACACCGATGAGCCGTAGTGCAGGGCGTGAGTCATCACATGCACCTGAGCATTCTCCCAGGGCACCATATTCCCGTTGAACCAGATGTACTTGGCGGTAGACATTGTTGTTATCCTCAGGCCGATTTTTTCAGCGGTTGCTCCATGAGATGCGCTTCTACGCGGGTCACGTTCATCAGCTTTTCAAGCTGGTTGCTCAGCAGCCGAATGGGGCGCTCACTGCTGACAGTAACCCTGATGCTCAGGTTTTGACAATCGGCAGAGGTGGACATTTCCATGTCGTCCACGCGAAAGCCGCGGTGGCGGGTCATGCGCAGCACCCGCTCAAGCACTTCCGGGCGAAACTGGGCTTCTATCTGCAAGTTGTGCTGGTTCATGATTTGCTCTCCATCATTTGATCGTTGGCCACGCCCGGCGGCACCAGGGGCCAGACGTTTTCTTCCTCTGAAATACGTACATGCAGCAGGTAGGCGGTGTCGGCCTGCAACATGCGCGCGATGGCGGGCTGCACCTGCTCCTTGCGGGTAATGGTTTCGCCCGGAATGCCAAAGGCGGCGGCCATGGCCACAAAATCCGGGTTGTCGGTCAGAATGGTTTCACTGAAGCGGCCGTCAAAGAACAGCTCCTGCCACTGGCGCACCATGCCCAGGCGCTGATTGTCGAGCAGCACCATCTTCACCGGCAGCTGGGCGCGCTTGAGGGTACCCAGCTCCTGCACATTCATCATGAAGGAGCCGTCGCCGGACACCAGCACCGACTCGTGCTCGGGGCGGGCCAGCTTGGCGCCGATGGCGGCAGGCAGACCAAAGCCCATGGTGCCCAGGCCGGCGCTGCTGAGGTGATTGCGCGGGCTGGTAAAACGCATGTGCTGGGCCACCCACATCTGGTGCTGGCCCACGTCACAGCTGACCATGGCGGTGTCGTCCAGCGCCTCGCTCAGCTGCTTGAGCATCAGCGGGGCAAAGATAGCCTCGCCCGGGTGCTCGTAGCGCCACTGGTGCTCGGCCTTGAGCGCCTTGCACTGCTCGCGCCAGGGGTCAATGGCCAGACGCTCACCGGTGAGCAGCGGCAACACCTCCTTCAGCTCGGCATCGATACCCACATGGGCATGACGCACCTTGCCAAACTCGGAGGCATCCTTGTCCAGGTGAATGACACTGGCGTTCACCGCAAAGGCATCCAGTTTGCCGGTCACCCTGTCATCAAAACGGGCGCCCACCACCATCAGCAGATCGCTCTGCTGAACCGCCAGGTTGGCCGCTTTTGTTCCGTGCATGCCCAGCATGCCCAAAAACAGCTCGTGGTTCGGATTCAAGGTGCCGATGCCTTTCAGGGTGGTCACGGCGGGAATGCCGCTTTGCTCGGCAAAAGCACGTAATTCTGCCTCGGCATTCCCCATGCCGACGCCCCCCCCCACATAGAGGATTGGCTGACGGGCCTCGGCCAGCATGGCCTTTGCCTTGGCCAGGGCGGCTTCGTCCAGCGCCTTGGGGGCCGTGGTGCAGGGCTCGGTGGGGCGCGGCTCCACCAGCGCCACCTGCACGTTTTTGGGCACGTCGATCAACACCGGACCGGGCCGGCCGGAGCGGGCCACTTCAAAGGCTTCGGCGATGATGTCGCCCAAATCTTCCACGTTCTCTACCAGATAGGAATGCTTGGTGCAGGACAGCGACATGCCCAGTACGTCCACTTCCTGAAAGGCATCGGTGCCGATAGCGGCCATGGGCACCTGGCCGGTAATGGCCACCACCGGAATGGAGTCGAGCATGGCGTCGGCCAGACCGGTGATCAGGTTGGTGGCGCCGGGACCGGAGGTGGCCATGCACACGCCCACCTGACCACTGGCTCTGGCGTAGCCCACCGCGCCCAGGGCGGCGGCCTGCTCGTGCCGGCACAGCAAATGCTCCACACCGCCGTCATAGAGGGCGTCGTAAAGCGGCATGATGGCACCGCCGGGGTAGCCGAAGATCTGGGTTACCCCTTGTTGTTTCAGTGTCTGGACAATGTACTGTGAGCCATTCATGTGATTTGCTGTCCCTGTATTGCTGCCAAAGTTTTTATAAAAAAAAACCCCCGAGTGGCTCGGGGGTTTGTGCTTCGTTGTCGGCCGGTTACCGGCTTTCGTCAGACCACAGTGCCCCGAGCGGAGATTTAATAATCACCACTAGGACCACGATAATGTTGACGATGCGTACGATGGAATTCATAAAACCGACCAAAAAATTGAGTGCGTCTGCCGGAGTCCCCGGCGCGGCTGGCCTATAGAACTAGCATAGTGTCCTACACTACTCAAGACTTTCCTGAGCCGGGTTCACAAAAAAATGCGAACAAGGCTTATACACAACCAGTGATAAAAACTGAAAAAACACACAAATTAAAAATAATATTTCAAGGATGAGCCTATGTCTCTTGCCGTTGTGTTTGCCCGGGCCAGCCTGGGCGTGACCGCCCCCCTGGTTACGGTGGAAGCCCATCTGGCCAATGGCCTGCCGGCATTTAACATAGTGGGGCTGCCGGAAACCACGGTAAAGGAAGCCCGGGACAGAGTGCGCAGCGCTCTGATCAACGCCGGTTTTGAATTTCCGGCCCGGCGCATCACCGTTAATCTGGCACCGGCAGACTTGCCCAAGGACGGTGGCCGCTTCGATCTGCCCATTGCCATGGCCATTCTTGCCGCATCGGAGCAGATCCCGGACTCATCCCTCGACGGCCTGGAATTTCTCGGCGAACTGGCCCTGACCGGTGAACTGCGCGGTATCAAGGGGGTACTGCCGGCGGTGCTGGCCGCCCGCGACAGTGATCGCCGGCTGATCATTCCCGCCGCCAACGGCACCGAAGCCGGCCTGCTTAGCCCCAGCCCGGCACTGCTGGCTTCCCATTTGCTGAACATCACCGCCTGGCTGCAGCAGGAAGGTGAACTCACTCACCCCGAACCGGCTGACAGTACCGAACATGTTGCCATCTCCTGCCTGAGTGATGTAATTGGACAGGAAACCGGCAAGCGGGCGCTGGAAATTGCCGCCGCCGGCGAGCATCACCTGCTGTTGCTGGGTCCGCCGGGTACCGGCAAAAGCATGCTGGCCAGCCGCTTGTCGGATCTGCTCCCCCCCATGACCGAAGAAGAAGCGCTGGAAACCGCTGCCATTCGCTCCATCAGCGGCCAGCCTCTGGAGTTCGCCCGCTGGCGACAACGGGCCTTTCGCCAGCCTCATCATTCTTCTTCGGCAGCGGCACTGGTGGGTGGCGGCAGTCATCCGAAACCCGGAGAGATCTCCCTGGCTCATCATGGTGTGCTGTTTCTCGATGAGCTCACCGAGTTTGAACGCAGAGTGCTCGATGCTCTGCGCGAGCCCCTGGAAACCGGTACCATCAGTATTTCCCGGGCAGCCCATAGTGTCACCTTCCCTGCCCGCTTTCAGCTGATCGGCGCCATGAATCCCAGCCCTTGCGGACACTATCAGGACGGTCTTACCCGCAGCTCACCAGAGCAGATTTTGCGCTACCTCGGCAAAATTTCCGGCCCCTTTATCGATCGCTTTGATCTGTCGGTGGAAATTCCTCTTTTACCACCAGGGGAGCTGAGCCGGCCCAGAAAAAAATCAGAAGGCTCGGCCGTGGTCCGCGCCCGGGTACTGGCCGCCCGAGAACGGCAACAGCACAGGGCGGGGAAACCCAATGCCCGACTCAGCGCTGCCGAACTGGATGCACTGTGCCCCTTATCTGCCGAAGATGCCGCCTTTCTGGAGCAGGCACTGCAGCAAATGAAACTGTCCATTCGTGCCTGGCACAAACTGATCCGCGTGGCCCGCACCATTGCCGATCTTGCCGGAGAACAACATATTGGCCGCCCTCACCTGATGGAAGCTCTCGGCTACAGAGCCATGGACAGACTGCTGGCCCGACTGCGAAAATAACCATAAATAACAGCATCTCAGGAGAAGATATGAAAAGTGCCAGGGAATTTTCCGAGTGGCTGCAGGAACGGTTTGGCAAACACAGGGAAGGGGTGTATCTGACCCGGGACGATATTGCCGAGCTTTCGGGACGGCAACGTTATAACCAGCAGTTTGTCTCGGATGTGCATTTTGAGCTGACTCTGCTGGGCATGGGGTTTGTGACTGATTCTCACCGGGAAAAATTCTACCTGTTTCACCTGCCAGTCAAACACTGGAGCGCCTTCAGCCACGACGATATTGATTTGCCGATGCCGCAGCACCCGCGTGATCAACAATAAAAACGGCCGGTAATTACCGGCCGTCATTGACTGCACGTCGACTTTAGTCAGCAGACAGCAAATATTCTACCACCCGGTAAAACCTGTCTTCCGAACCGATTTCGCCCATGTTCAGCTCATACTTGCCACGCACAATCACGGTAGGCGTACCGCGGATCTTGAACTTGTCGGTGAGTTTGTCGTATTTGGCGATCATGCCGTTGAGAGCAAAACTGTTGACGACACCGTCAAAGTCCTTGGCATCCACACCATTTGCCACAAAGACATCCTTTACGTCGTCAATAGACGCCGGCATTTTCTTCTGGCGGTGAATACGATCAAACATCACCGGCGTGATCTTGTCTTCCACCTTCAGCAGCACGGCGGCACCGTAGGCCCGCTGCAGCACAGGTCCCATGTCACGGCCCAGAAAGGCAACCGGTACCTTGTTGATTTCGGCATCGGGCAGACGCTCGGCCAGCTTGTCCATCAGCGGCTCAAAGCTGTAGCAATGAGGGCAAACATAGGAAAAAAACTCGGTCACTTCCGGCTTGCTGCTGGGAACTTCACTGACCACGGTATATTCCACCCCTTCCTGAAATTCGGAAGCGGCATGGGCCAGAGGGACAAGCAACATGGTTACAAAGGCAAAAATCAGCTTTTTCATAGGATGGATCCCATTTATTTAATTCTGATCCAAGTTAAGGAATCAGCTCCATGAGGTCAAGGATAACGGAGGCGCCGAAAGACTCTGATTCTGCTCGATCAAGGCATGAGTCTGCTGCCGCCAGTAATCTTCGGTATTGAACCAGGGAAACGCCACCGGAAAGGCCGGATCATGCCAGCGCGCCGCCAGCCAGGCCATATAGTTGATCATACGGGTGGCACGAAGTGGTTCAATCAGGGCCAGCTCGGCACTGTTGAACTCGCGAACATTCTCATAACCGGCAAGCAGGGTGTCGAGCTGCACCAGCTGCTCATTGCGGTCACCGCTCAGCATCATCCACAGATCCTGCACCGCCGGGCCGCGCCGGCAATCGTCAAAGTCCAGCAGCCAGGGGCCACGCTCCCACAGCAGGTTACCGCCATGACAGTCACCGTGAATAGCAATAAGGGGACCGGGCCGGTAATGTTCGCCAACACCTTTTATCAGCTGATCCAGAGCACTGAAAAAACCATCACGCAGGCTGGCAGGAATGGCAGCCTGTTGCGCCAGTACTCCACGGGAGTGAGTCAGCTCAGTCACCGGATCCATTGTTGGCCGCTGATCCAGCACCAGAGTTTCGCCAACGCTGTGCAGCCGGGCCAGTTGCTCACCCAGGGCTTCCAGGTGCTCCAGATTATCCGGCTCAAAGGCCCGGGCCGGCACCGAGCGCCACACCGAAAACAACAAACCGTGATATTCAAACAGACTCTGCTCATCACGCTGCAGCGGCTCGGCTACCCGCACCCCCGCGCCGGCCAGCGCAGCCACAAAAGCCAGTTCCTGTGCAATCTGAACTTGTGTCCAGCGACCGGGGCGATAGAACTTGGCTACCAGGGTGCCCTCGTCTTCAGACTGAAAGCGATATACCCGGTTTTCGTAACTGTTCAGCGCCATCAGACCGCGATCCACGTAAATGCCCACACTCGCCAGCGCCTCGTCGATCACATCCGGGGTCAGTTGGTAGTAATCCATATTTCTCCAATAAAAAAGCCGCAGGGTCACTGCGGCTTACTCTAGCATGCTTTGTCTGGCATCAGCGCAGGGCGCTGAAGAACTTGCTCTCGGTGCGCACCGAAGTCTTGTCTTCCCCGGCATCCTTGCGACTCATCACAAAGGCAATGTCCTGCACCGGTGAATTCAGCAGGTAAGGATCCACCGACAGGCTGACCGGCAGGCTCAGCACCTCTCCGCCCTCAATGCTGACTTCGGATGGTCCAATCCACTCAACCTCTTCCATGCCTTCCACACTCAGCTGGTAGGTAGCCGGCGTCAGGGTCTTATTGAGCAGCTTGAGGGTATAGGTGTTCTCCACCATGCCTTCCACCGTCTCCCGATAGAGCTGGTTACGATCCCGAATGACCTCCAGGCCCATGGGCATAATACGGGTGGCCATAAAGGCAAAGGCAGCCAGCATGATCACCATGATAATGCCATAGCCAATCAGCTTGGGCCGGGCTACATGGGTCTCTTTATGCACCAGCTTGTGCTCTGTGGTATAGCTGATAAGACCCGGTTCGTAGCCCATGCGCTCCATGGTCTGATCGCAGGCATCGATACAGGCTCCGCAGTTGATGCATTCATACTGCAGGCCGTCGCGAATATCGATGCCGGCCGGACAGACCTGCACGCACATATCACAGTCGATGCAGTCGCCCAGCCCCAGTTCTTTAGGATCCTTCTTGCGCGGGCGTGGGCCCCGTTTTTCACCCCGTTCAACGTCATAGCTGACGATATAGGTGTCCTTGTCGAACATGGCCGACTGAAAACGGGAATAGGGGCACATATGGGTACACATTATGGTACGCATAAAACCTGCATTACCATAAGTACAAAAGGCAAAGAACAGCACCCAGAAACCCACCCAGAAGCTGGTGGAAAAGGTCAGCAGTCCCCAGGCCAGCTCCTGGGCCGGCACGAAATAGGCGATAAAAGTAAATCCGGTCAACAGCGATACTGCCAGCCAACCGGTATGCTTGGCAGTCTTGCGCCAGATCTTGTTAAAGCTCCAGGGAGCCTTGTCGAGCTGTCGGCGCTTGTTGGCGCTGCCTTCAAACTTTTCTTCAAACCAGATAAAGATAAAGGTCCACACTGTTTGCGGGCATAAATAACCACACCATACCCGGCCAAGAAAGGTGGTCAGAAAAAACAGACCAAAGGCAGCCACCATAAACAGCAGGGCCAGCAGCGTCAGGTCCTGAGGCCAGAGGGTAGTGCCAAAAATATGAAAACGTTGCTGCTCCACATCCAGCAGAATTGCCTGGTTACCATTCCACTGAATCCAGGGCCCCACCAGAAACAACAACATTAACAGCCAGCCCATCTGCTTGCGCAGGCGTTGCCATTTTCCGGCCTGTGCCCTGACGTAGATATGGCCGTCATCGGCGGGGCGGTGGGAACGCTTCTTCGGAGTAACGTCCTTGACGTCGATTCTGCTCTTTTTATCGTTCATTCATGCTCACATCTTTGCTCTGGTTGCTGTCTGAATCTGCCTACAAGATGTAACCCCTTGTTAACATGCAGATAAAATACGACTTATGACGCATTTTGCGCCAAAAACGGGAAGGAAAAGGTGATCAAGATCACTCTTTCATCGGGCAAGCGTCACCCGCACCGCCCAGCGCATCCATGATAGGGCAGTCAGGCTTGCCGTCGCCATGACATTGATCAGCCAGGCGACGTAAACCTTTCAGCATATTCTGCATATGAGCAATTCGCTGTTCGATATCCTCGATTTTGGCCAGAGTCAGCGCCTTCACTTCCGCACTGGTTCTGCACTCATTATCGTGTAAAGCCAGTAACTCCCGGCATTCATCCAGGTTGAACCCGGCTTCCCGGGCATTTTTTACAAAGCGAATACGCCGGATCAGGGCATCGTTGTAACGACGGTAGCCGTTTGCGCCTCGATCAGGAGATGAAACAAGGCCGATGGCCTCATAGTAACGAAGGGTTTTGGCGGTCAGGCCGGTCAGCTCAGACACCTTGCTGATATTCATGACTGGCTCCATAAGCGATAAAAACACCACCCAACCATAACCTTTCCCCTTGGGGTAAGGTCAAGCCAATTATCAGCCACAACGAAAAAAGCCCGATACGCTTGTATCGGGCTTTTCGCAATAGAGTGTTTGACTGTGACCTACTTTCACATGGCAGCTGCCACACTATCATCGGCGCGGTTGCGTTTCACTTCTGAGTTCGGCAAGGGATCAGGTGGGGCCACAACGCTATGGCAGTCAAACAAATTTTGGTGCTGATACCCAGAATCGAACTGGGGACCTCACCCTTACCAAGGGTGCGCTCTACCATCTGAGCTATATCAGCAGAAATTGGGTGCCTGGCAGTGACCTACTTTCACATGGCAGCTGCCACACTATCATCGGCGCGGTTGCGTTTCACTGCTGAGTTCGGCATGGAGTCAGGTGGTTCCACAACGCTATGGCCGCCAGGCATAAAATCGTAATTCGGAAAAAACTTTGATGATGAATATGTTGTGCTCTTGAGCCTGCAAGGTCTCACACTTCTTGGGTGTTGTATGGTTAAGCCGCACGGGTCATTAGTACAGGTTAGCTGCACGCCTCACAGCGCTTCCACACCCTGCCTATCAACGTCCTGGTCTCGGACGGCCCTTTAGAGG
>NZ_QAGM01000039.1 GCF_003049725.1 Oceanimonas marisflavi | reverse complement strand
CTCATTTGCTTGGCTGGAGAAGTGTCGGAGGCTGTGGAAGAACTGCGAGCGCAAGCTCAATACGAGCTTGCAGTTCATCCACTTGGCATTTTTGGTTTTGCTATTACGGAGATCGTAAACAGGTTCTTAGTGGTGGTGACCGCAGCAGCCGCCGCCGTGCTCATGATCATGGTCGTGATCATGTTCGCCGTGCACATGGCCGTGGGCCAGCTCTTCCTCGGTGGCCTCGCGCACTTCGCGCACCACGCCCCTGAAAGACAGGGTCATGCCCGCCAGCGGGTGGTTGCCGTCCACTTTTACGTACTCTTCGGCCACTTCCAGAATGGTCACCGGGCGATGACCGTCATCGGTCTCGGCCACAAAGGTGTCGCCTTCGGCCACTTCCATGCCGTCGAACAGCTCGCCGGGCACCGACTGCACCAGGGCTTCGTCGTAGTCACCGTAAGCCTGATCCGGACTCAGGGTCACCTCGAAGTCTTCGCCGACCACCTTGCCGTTGAGTTCGGTTTCAAGACCGGTCACCAGAAAGCCGGTACCGTGCAGGTATTGCAGCGGCTGCTTGTTTTCGGTGGAGTCCAGGATTTCGCCATCGGCGTTGGTCACGGTGAAGTCCAGTGTTACCACTGCATTGTCGGATACTTTCATGGGATTGGCCCTGCTTCAAAATGGTGGCTCATAGAATACATGATGGGAAGGCGGGATGAAACGCAAGGCTGTCATATTAAAAATGGCCCCGAAGGGCCATTTGGCGGCAGAATTCAAGAAAACACAGGGAATGGAACTTGGGCTCTGCCGGGGAGCAGTCTAGCCCGAAAGCCTTCGCCCACCAACCCACGGGTGACCGGTCGCCCGAAAAGCATACAAAAAGCAGGGGTAATGGTCTCACTCGGGCCGGAACACACCAATAATGTCGCCACTGCCGGCAGATTCCACCTGCTGCTCGGTCTGGCTTTGGTGATGACCGCAGTGCACGCACTCGACCTTCTCGACACCATGCTCCATATACAGCATCATGGTGTCCGCCGACTGGCATTTCGGACAGACGGCACCGGCAATAAACCGTTTTCTGCGACGGGTTTCCATTAAAGGGGATCCTGTACAATTGCTCATTCTTTAAAATTCTCCGCCAAAAACGAACCAACCACAATGACCGCAAGCGCCCATTACAGCATTCATCATCAGCTTTTCGATCTGCCTCACTTAACCCCCGGCAAACGCCGCCGTCCTATCAAGGGAGTGCTGTTGCTGGTACACCAAGGTTCGGGGCTGCTGCAGCTCGGTCGTCAGCATTTTCCGTTGACCACGAATGAAGCCGCCTTTCTGCCTGCCGGCACCCTGTTTGCCTGGCACGCCCTGGCGGACAGCCGGGTCAGCCGCATCGAGCTCTCCTGCCGGCTGCCCCAGCCCGGGCAGGCCGGTCGCTTTCAGCCCAGCGCGCTGCTGGCGGCCATTGCCGGCAAACTGGCCGGCTGGCAGGGAGAGCAGGCCTGGCAGGGAGCTTACGGCCGGCTGTGCCGGGCCCTGCATGACGAGCTGCCGGTCCAACAGCTATTGCCGTTTGAGTCGATGACAGATCTGCCCGCCCGGGTGGCGGCCAATCCGGCCGGTTTTTCCCTTGCCGATGACGAGCAACAGGCTTTCAGGGCATTGTTTGGCTGCGACGCCGACAACTGGCGGCGCCAGTATGCCCTGCTGCAGATGCTGCGGGAGCTGTCCGGGGCCGCAGACCCGGATGCCCTCGCCCGGGCCCATGGCTTTGCCTCCTTTCCCCAGTTCGAGCAGGATTGCCGCCACTGGCTGGGAAGCCCCTGTCATACCGGGGGCAAAACCGGGTAAAATAGCGCTTTTGCATTAATGTCGGGTTTCTATGATCACCCTCAGCCAGATTGAATTGCTTCGGGGCGGCCGCCCCCTGTTGAAAGACGCCAGCGCCACCATTCACGGCGGCCAGAAGGTCGGCCTGGTGGGCAAGAACGGCTGCGGCAAGTCCACCCTGTTTGCCCTGCTCAAGGGCGAACTCACCGTCGACAGCGGCCAGTTCGGCCTGCCCGCCGACTGGCAGCTGGCCAGCGTGGCTCAGGAAACCCCGGCGCTGGACTGCTCCGCCCTCGACTACGTGATCGACGGCGATCGGGAATACCGCCGCCTGTGCCGGGAGCTTGAAACCGCCGAGACCCGCCACGACGGCATTGCCATGGCCGAGCTGCACGGCAGGCTCGAAACCCACGGCGGTTACCATATTCACGCCAGGGCCGCGGCGCTGCTGCACGGCCTGGGGTTCGCCAACGACGCCCACACCCGGCCGGTCAGCGACTTCTCCGGTGGCTGGCGCATGCGACTCAACCTGGCCCAGGCGCTGATCTGCCGATCCGATCTGCTGCTGCTCGATGAGCCCACCAACCACCTGGATCTGGATGCGGTGATCTGGCTGGAGCGCTGGCTGAAAAGCTATGACGGCACCCTGATTTTGATCTCCCACGACCGGGACTTTCTCGACGCCGTGGTGGGCCGCATTATTCATATCGAAAACAGCCAGCTCAACGAATATACCGGCAACTACTCCGACTTTGAACGCATGCGTGCCGAACAGCTGGCGCTGCAGCAGTCGCTGTATGAAAAACAGCAGCGGGCGATGAGCCATATGCAGAGCTATGTGGACCGCTTTCGCTACAAGGCCAGCAAGGCCAAGCAGGCCCAGAGCCGGCTCAAGGCCATGGAGAAGATGGAGCGCATTCTGCCCGCCCACGTCGACTCACCGTTCAGCTTCAGCTTTCGCCCCCCCGCCAGCCTGCCGGTGCCGCTGATCGCCATGGAAAAACTGGCCGCCGGTTACGGCGACCGGGAAATTCTGTCCAACATCAAACTCAATCTGGTGCCCGGCTCACGCATCGGCCTGCTGGGCCGCAACGGTGCCGGCAAATCCACCTTTATCAAGCTGCTGGCGGGCGAGCTGACGCCGCTGCACGGCAAGCTGGAAGCCAGCAGAGGCGTGGCCCTGGGGTATTTTGCCCAGCACCAGCTGGAAAGCCTGCACCCTCAGGAGTCGGCCCTCACCCACCTGGCCCGGCTCGCTCCCAAAGCCACCGAGCAGAGCCTGCGGGATTACCTGGGTGGTTTCGATTTTCACGGCGACAAGGTGAAAGAGCCGGTAGGCCCCTTTTCCGGCGGCGAAAAAGCCCGGCTGGTACTGGCGCTTATCGTCTATCAGAAGCCCAATCTGCTGCTGCTGGATGAGCCCACCAACCACCTGGATCTGGACATGCGCGAGGCGCTTACCCTGGCGCTGCAGGCCTTTGAGGGCGCCATGGTGATAGTGTCTCACGACCGTCACCTGCTGCGCGCCACCACCGACGAGTTCTATCTGGTCGACAGTGGCAAGGTTGAGCCCTTTGACGGCGATCTCGACGACTACCACCAGTGGCTGACCGAGCAGGACAAGACGGAACAGCCCGCCGACACGACCGCAGCCGGGGACAACTCGGCCCAGGCGCGCAAGGCGGAAAAACGCCGTCAGGCCGAGCTGCGCCAGCAGACCCAGCCCCTGCGCAAGGCCATCACCAAGCTGGAAAAGGACATGGAGCGCTGCCAGCAGCAACTGGCCGGCATTGAACAGCAGCTGGCAGATCCGGATATTTACGCCGCCGAGCACAAGGCCCGGTTGCAGCAGCTGCTGAAGGATCAGAGCCCGCTGCAGCAACAGCTGGCCGAGGCGGAGATGGAATGGCTGGAGCTGCAGGAGCAGCTGGAAACCCTGGAGCAGTCATGATCGACGCCGATGCGCTGTGGCGGTTCAGCGAGCAACACTACGGTCGCCCCGGAGTGGCCACCGCCTGCCTTCAGCTACAGGACGAACACGGCGCCAACGTCAACCTGCTGCTGCTGCTGTTGCTGCTGGAACAGCGGGGCCTGACCGTAGACCTGGCGCCCTTTTGGCCGGTGCTTGAAAGCCGCCGAGAGCTGTTTGCCCACTGGCGCGCCCTGCGCCGGCGGCTCAAGCCCGGACTCGGCGGCGACGACTACGCCCGGCTGCTGCAACACGAGCTGGAGCTGGAACGCTGGCAGCAGCAAGAGCTGCTGACGGTATTGAGCACCACTCCACCGCGCCCGGGCAGCGGTGCCCTGCTTGCTTATCTCAACTCGCTGCAGGTGGCCGACGGGCCGCTGTGGCAGCTTAAACTCGCCGGTTAAGAGACATTTTCATGCTTAGTTATCGTCACGCCTTTCACGCCGGCAATCACGCCGACGTACTCAAACACGCGGTGCAGGCCTTTATTCTTGAGTCGCTGTGCGCCAAGGACAAGGGCTACAGCTATATCGACACTCACTCCGGTGCCGGCGGCTATACCCTGAGCCACGAGTGGACCCAGAAAAAGGCGGAATATCAGGGCGGCATTGCCCGGCTCTGGCACGAGCAGCAAAAGTGGCCGCAACTGGCCGGCTATTTCGATGCCATTCGCGCCATGAACTCGGGCGAGGCGCTGGAGCACTATCCGGGCTCGCCCCTGGTGGCGGCCCATTTTCAGCGCCCCCAGGACAGACTCACCCTGATGGAGCTGCACCACAACGAGGTGGAGCTGCTGCGCCAGAACCTGGGCCGGGATGGCGTGGCCATTCATCACAGAGACGGTTTTGAAGGCCTGGTGGGCCTGTTGCCCCCCACGCCCAAGCGGGGCCTGGTGCTGATCGATCCGCCCTATGAGCTGAAGGAAGACTACCGGCGGGTGGCCGATACCCTCAAAAAAGCCCACAAGCGCTGGCCCATCGGTATTTACGCCATCTGGTACCCGCTGCTGGCCAAGGCCGTGGATCGCAGCGAAGGGCTGAAAACCGCCCTGGCCAATGTGGGGTTCGAGCAAGTGCTGTGCGCCGAGCTGAGGGTGCAGGCCCAGGCCGATGACTTTGGCATGCATGGCTCCGGCATGATAGTGCTCAACCCGCCCTGGAAGCTGGATGAAAAGCTCGCTGAGCTGCTGCCCGCATTAAGCCAGACCCTGGCTCAGGACAACCAGGCCGGCTTTACCCTGGAATGGCTGAAATAAACTAATCGTTTGCGAAGCAGTGCACTACCGTCGGTCAAAGCGCACTGCTTCTCCGGCACGCTGTAAATACATCCATGTACGCTCCGTCGCGTCATCCCTGACGCGAAGGGCACGGCGAAGCAGACACCCTTTGCCCTCCTAAGAATACTCGGAGCTGACTGACAACACGCAGACAACGCCGATGTTGACCGAAGCAGCAGTGGGGATTGCCGGAGCCGACCATAAAATGCCATGGATGGCATTTTCGAGCGTTACATGGAAGTACTTGGAGCGTGTCGGCGGAGCGCAGCCGCACTGCTGCTTCGTGGGCTCAAAACTCAGCAAGCGACCGCCTGCTCCAGTCCCCAATCCCTATTCCCGGTCTTGAAGCGCTTCCTGCTTTAACCAGTCACGTACCATGGCAATGTCATTGAGGCGGGGGGAGTCGGGATGCCACACCAGATAATAGCGGTGTTTGGGCGTGAGTTCGGTGGCAAAGGGCCGGCACAGCCGGCCCTGACGCAGCAGATCCGCCACCAGCACAGAGCGGCTGAGCGCCACCCCCTGCCCCGCCAGCACCATCTCCAGCCCCAGGTTGCCGTCGTCCACGGTGAGCTGGCGGCAGCGGGGCAATATGTGCTCATTGCCACTCAGGGCCAGCCAGTTGGCCCAGCTTACGCCGGCGTATTCCGGACCGGCCACCAGAGGCAGGCTGATCAGGTCTGGAACTTCCCGTAACCGGGGTGCCAGCACCGGCGCACACACCGGAAAGGCGGTGTCGCTCATCAGCCACTCGCTTTCTAACCCCGGGTAGTTGCCTTCGCCATAGCGAATGGCCAGATCGACCTCGCCGCCGGAAAAGTCGGCCAGCTGCTGGCTGGGGTGCAGACGCAGTTCAAGGTGAGGATGACATTCGGCAAAGCGCCACAGCCTTGGCATCAGCCAGCGCGCCGCCAGTGACGGCAGCACGCTGAGCTGCAGCGGCCCGGCGGCGGGCTGCATCAGCTGGTTTAAACCGCGCTCCAGCATGGCCAGCCCCTGCTCGGCAAAGGGCAATAGTGTTCTTCCCTCGCCCGTAAGCACCATACCGGCGCCCCGGCGCACAAACAGCCGGCAACCGAGAGAAGCTTCAAGGTTGCGGATTTGCTGACTGACCGCCGCCTGGGTCACGCACAACTCGGTGGCGGCGGCGGAGTAACTGCCATGGCGGGCGGCCACGGCAAATACCCGCAGTCCGCTCAGCCGGCTGGCCGTTATCAGGCGGGGATCCAGCCTTTACCCCTTGTTCAGCACCGGCCGGGCATACATGGCCAGCACCCGTTCACGCAACTCGGCAGGAACCAGACTCATGCGCTGCTCAAAATCCTGGCGGACACCCGCATCCACCTCGGCAGTCTGACCTGCCGCCAGCAGGTTGCTGGGAAACAGGTGGTAGTTGGCATGAATTTCCCGATCCACCGCCCGGGCCAGCTCGTCGGCGTTGTCGAACTCACCGGTCAGAGGACGGCCAAAAGCCACATGAACCCGGCCCTTCTGACCGGTAATACCCTGCACTATGCTTTGAATGTCCTCGAACTCGCTCTTCTCATAAGCACCATGAGTTTCCTTGGCATGCAGTTCCCGAGCCTTGGCCACATCACCGGGATCGTACTCATAGGAAATGGACACCGGCACCAGATTCAGACTGCGAATATAGTCGCTGAAGGGAATTTTCTGCCGCTTGCCTTCCATATAGAACATTTTGAGAATGGCCGGATCCGTCTTGTCGTCCCCGTCCTTGGCCCGCCCTTCCTTCTGGGCAATCCAGATGGAATGACCGTCGTCGAGGGAGTGCCGCAGGTAGGCGGACAGCTCGCTGAAGGCCTTCATCATTTCCCGCGGCCCTTTGGCGGAGCGCTTGACGATAAAACTCTTGTTGAGCTTCATCAGCTCGGTGGAGCAGGGTTTACGCAGCAGGTTGTCGCCGATGGCGATGCGCACCGTGTCCATATTGTGGGTATAGAGCCCCCAGTTGACAAAAGCCGGGTCGAGAGCAATGTCCCTGTGATTGGAAATAAACAGGTAACCGGTGCTGGAGTTCAGGTGCTCCAGCCCGGAGTAGGTCACCCCCGCCGTGGTGCTGGAAATCATCTTTTCCATAAATTTGGCCACTTCCAGCTGCACTTGCTGCACGCTGTTCACATGGCGCCAGCGCCAGCCAAGGTAGAGCCGGATCAGCCGTTTCACCAGGCCACCGCCCAGGCGGGACAGCGCAGAAAAGCGATAGCGTGCAATGGCGCCGATAAACTCATCGTCGGCAATCAGGCGCTCAATAGCACCCGCGACCTCGTCATCCCGGTAGGGTCGAATATCTTTAAACAAATCTGTGTCAGAAACCATGAAAGCCCTGGATCGAAGACAAAAAACCGGCCAGATTTTACACCCTTTGCGTCCAAACTCTAACGGTTAACCACAAATCAGTACCAGATCATGGCCACGCAGGCCGCCGTCAGTACGCCCATCACCATATTAAAACGCCGCCAGTCGGTCTCGGTGCGCAACCAGCGGCGCACCCGCATGCCAATCAGGGTCCAGAGGTGGCCGGTGACCAGGCCAAAAAACAGAAACACAGCCAGCACAATCCAGGCCGAGGGCCAATACTGCTCGCCGGCCAGGGTAAAGCCACTGATTGCCGATACCGCCATCAGCCAGGACTTGGGGTTGAGAAACTGAAACAGCGCCCCCTGCCTCCAGCTCATCTGATGTTCACCGGCACCGGGTGGTGGCGCCATGGCAATGCGCCAGGCCAGCCACAGCAAATAGCCGCTGCCGGCCAGTTTCAGTCCCCACTGCAGCGCCGGCCACAGTTCAAACAGCCGCCCCAGTCCGAGCGCGGTCAGCAGCAACAGTCCCTGCAGGCCGAGCATAATGCCCAGCAGCAGCCTGAGTGAGGCCAGGTAACCGCAGCGGGTGCCGGAGCTGGCCAGTAACATGTTATTGGGGCCGGGCGTACCGCAGGCCGCCAGGGCGAATCCGGCCACCGGGCCGAGCAGGGCTATATCCATAATTGATAGACTGAAACCTCGTGATCCCTTTGTTTTACTCGATTTTATCGCCGCCGCCCAGTATTTTAACCGGGTCGATATTCCGGCTCAGGACACCATGATATACCCAAGCCAATTCCGGCCTCCCTGGTGGGCCCGTAACCCACACCTGCAGACCATACTGGCCCGTTACCTGCACCGTACTCGCCAGCCATTCAGGAGCGAGCGGCTGGAGCTGCCCGACGGTGACTTTGTGGATCTGGCCTGGGCCACACCGTTACAGGATGCACAACGCCCGCTGGTGGTGCTGTTTCACGGCCTGGAAGGCTGTGTGCAGTCTCATTATGTGCAGGGCATGATGGCGGCACTGCATGCTCAGGGCTGGCAGCCGGTGCTGATGCACTTTCGCGGCTGCAGCGGTGAACCCAACCGGCTGCTGCGGGCCTACCATTCCGGCGCCATTGAAGATCCGTCCTTTGTGCTCAACACTCTGCGCCAGCGCTTTCCCGGCCGGCCCATGGCCGCCATCGGCTATTCACTGGGCGGCAATATGCTGATTAATTATCTGGCTTTCCACCCGCGCAACCCGCTGTGCACCGCCGTGGTGGTCTCGGCGCCCCTTATGCTGGCAGCCTGCGCCGAGCGCATCGACCAGGGTTTGTCGCGCCTGTATCAGCACTACCTGCTGGGTCGTATGAAGCACAACTGGCAACAGCGGCTGGCCCGTCATTCAGGTGCCGGTTTTAAGAACCTGTTTACGATCTCCGTAATAGCAAAACCAAAAATGCCAAGTGGATGAACTGCAAGCTCGTATTGAGCTTGCGCTCGCAGTTCTTCCACAGCCTCCGACACTTCTCCAGCCAAGCAAATGAG
>NZ_QAGM01000038.1 GCF_003049725.1 Oceanimonas marisflavi | reverse complement strand
GCTTGAAATGCTCTTTAAAGGCGTCGAGAGACATGGATTCAGACCTAAAAAGTAAGCATAAGATCACAGCCGGATGACTGCGTCAACCACCTATATTTGTTCAATAAACGTTCACGATCTCGCCCTGGCTGGCCCGTTTCTTTAAACAACAACCGCTCACGCGTCAGCCGACCGCCCCTCGGCCTGCCCGAGGCTGACGTCTTTCACCCCTTCTGTGATCCTGCTCGCCAAATGACCACTTGGCCATGTGGTGATAAATGATACCTTAACGATTGAAAGTCAGAGCCTATCGAGGCTCGAGGAAAGATCGATTTATCTTTTTTCGAGTCAGCCAGTATATTGACTTTCGTGCTGTATCTTTCTTACGTCATATTTTCATTTGAAGCTTGGTGTACAAGCTTTGGTGAAACTTTGTGTGCAATAATGCTTAAAAATACAAAATGCATCATTGAATATGCGTAAACAAAAGCAGCGCCGTTGTAAAACAACGTCATTTTGTGGCACAACACAGGCAAGGCTGCCGAGCGGTTGAAGGAACAGCTTGCTGAACACCGGGGGCGATATGCAGCCGGTGCGATATCAACATGAATCAGGGAATTATTATGTTAATCGGAATTCCAAGGGAAACGCTCAGCGGAGAGACCCGGGTGGCTGCGACCCCCAAGTCCGTTGAGCAGCTGCGCAAACTGGGCTTTGAGGTCTGCGTCGAACAGGGCGCGGGCAGCAAGGCCAGTTTTGAAGACACCGCCTATCAGGCGGCCGGCGCTCAACTGGTGAGTGCCGACGAGGTCTGGCAATCCGCCATTATCTACAAGGTGAATGCACCAACGCCTGAGGAGATAGAGCGGCTGCAGGCGGGCACCACCCTGGTCAGCTTTATCTGGCCGGCCCAGAACCCCGAGCTGGTGGAGCAACTCAAGAGCAAGGGCGTGACCGTGCTCGCCATGGACATGGTGCCGCGCATTTCCCGCGCCCAGTCCCTGGATGCGCTGTCGTCCATGGCCAACATCGCCGGTTACCGTGCCGTGGTGGAAGCCGCTCACGAATTCGGCCGCTTCTTTACCGGCCAGATCACCGCCGCCGGCAAGGTGCCGCCCGCCAAGGTGCTGGTGATCGGCGCCGGCGTGGCCGGCCTGGCCGCCATTGGTGCCGCCGGCTCTCTGGGCGCCATTGTGCGCGCCTTTGATACCCGTCCCGAGGTAAAAGAACAGATCAACTCCATGGGCGCCGAGTTCCTGGAGCTGGACTACGAGGAAGACAGCGACTCTTCCGACGGCTATGCCAAGGAAATGAGCCAGGCCTTTATCGACGCGGAAATGGCCCTGTTCATGGAGCAGGCCAAAGAGGTGGACATTATCGTCACCACCGCACTGATCCCCGGCAAGCCGGCGCCCAAGCTGATCACCGCCGACATGGTGGCCGCCATGGCGCCGGGCTCGGTGATCGTGGATCTGGCCGCCCAGAACGGCGGTAACTGCGAGCTGACCAAGCCGGGCGAACTGTTCGTGTCCGACAACGGCGTCAAGATCATCGGCTACACCGATCTCAACGGCCGGCTGCCGACCCAGTCTTCCACCCTGTACGCCACCAACCTGGTTAACCTGGCCAAGCTGCTGTGCAAGGAAAAGGATGGCAACATTAACGTCGACTTCGACGATGTGGTGCTGCGCAACATGACAGTGACCCGCGACGGCGAAGTGACCTTCCCGCCTCCCGCCATCAGCGTGTCGGCCGCGCCCAAGGCCAAGGCGGCCGCCCAGCCCGCGGCCGAGCCTCACCCCAAGAAACCGAGCAACCTCAAGTATTACCTGGGTGGCGCCGGTGTGCTGCTGTTTGCCTGGCTGGCGGCGGTGGCCCCGGCGGAGTTTCTGTCTCATATCACGGTATTCGTACTGGCCTGTATCGTGGGCTACTACGTGATCTGGAACGTGTCCCACTCCCTGCACACGCCGCTGATGTCGGTGACCAATGCCATCTCCGGCATTATTGTGGTGGGCGCATTGTCGCAGGTGGGCTCGGGTGGTTTTGTCAGCTTTCTCGCCTTTGTGGCGGTGCTGATCGCCTCAATCAACGTGTTTGGCGGGTTTACCGTGACACATCGCATGCTGAAGATGTTTAGGAAGGGCTGATTAAATGTCACAAGGACTAGTAACTGCATCTTATATCGTGGCCGCCGTGCTCTTTATCATGAGCCTGGCCGGTCTGTCCAAGCAGGAGTCGGCCAAGGCCGGTAACTGGTATGGCGTGGCGGGCATGGCCATCGCCCTGCTGGCCACCATTTTCAACCCCGAGGTCACTGGCCTGGGCTGGATCATCGTGGCCATGGCCATCGGCGCCGCCATCGGCATTCGCTTTGCGCTCAAGGTGGAAATGACCGAGATGCCGGAGCTGATCGCCATTCTGCACAGCTTCGTGGGTCTGGCCGCGGTGTTCGTGGGCTACAACACCTATATTGATCACGGCGATCTGTCCGGCGCCATGCTGAACATTCACAACACCGAGATCTTCCTCGGCGTGTTTATCGGCGCGGTCACTTTTACCGGCTCCATCGTGGCCTTTGGCAAGCTGCGCGGCCTGGTATCGTCCAAGCCGCTGACCCTGCCACACCGTCACAAGCTCAACCTGCTGGCGGTGGTGGTCTCGGCCATTCTGCTGATCTGGTTTGTGCAGGTGGAAGGCTCCACCTTCCCGCTGCTGGTGATGACCCTGATCGCCCTGGCCTTTGGCTGGCACCTGGTGGCCAGTATCGGCGGCGCCGACATGCCGGTGGTGATCTCCATGCTCAACTCCTACTCGGGCTGGGCCGCCGCTGCCGCGGGCTTTATGCTGTCCAACGATCTGCTGATCGTGACCGGCGCCCTGGTGGGCTCTTCCGGTGCCATTCTGTCCTACATCATGTGCCGGGCCATGAACCGCTCTTTTATCTCGGTGATCGCCGGTGGCTTCGGCTCCGACGGCACTGTCTCTTCCGGTGAGGAAGAAGACGGCGAATACACAGAAGTGAACGCCGAAGACGTGGCCGAAATGCTGAAGGGCTCCAGCTCGGTGATCATCACTCCCGGATACGGCATGGCGGTGGCCCAGGCCCAGTACCCGGTGGCCGAGCTGGTGTCCAAGCTGCGGGCGGCGGGCGTCAAGGTGCGCTTTGGCATTCATCCGGTGGCGGGTCGTCTGCCCGGCCATATGAACGTGCTGCTGGCGGAAGCCAAGGTGCCCTACGACGTGGTGCTGGAAATGGACGAGATCAACGATGATTTCGACGACACCGACACCGTACTGGTGATCGGCGCCAACGACACCGTCAACCCGGCGGCCTCGGAAGACCCGGCCAGCCCCATCGCCGGCATGCCGGTGCTGGAAGTGTGGAAGGCCCAGCAGGTGGTGGTGTTCAAGCGCTCCATGAACACCGGTTACGCCGGGGTGCAGAACCCGCTGTTCTTCCGCGAAAACAGCGTCATGCTGTTTGGCGACGCCAAGGACAGCGTGGACAATATTCTGCGCGCGCTGTAATTCTCTCGCATCATGTATCTCAAGGGGCGCTTCGGCGCCCCTTTTTCATGGGGGAAGTTCAACAGCCGTGGTGACCACGGGGGTGTGGCCGCGCTTGCTTGTCTTTCATTAATCCCTTATTTTCCAGAGAGTTGAAGAGAGGAGCATAATAATGACAAGCAAACGCGGGCTGGTGTCGCTGACGCTGCCGGTGATGATGGGATATTTACCTCTTGGCGCCGTGTTTGGCGTGCTCTGGGTGGATGCCGGACTGACCTGGTACTGGGCGCCGTTGATGAGCGTGCTGGTGTATGCCGGCGCCATGCAATATCTGGCGGTGGGTCTGCTGGCCGCCGGCATTGGCTGGATCGATCTGGCGGTGGCGTCGCTGCTGGTGAATTTTCGCCATCTTTTCTATGGCCTGTCCCTGTATCATTTGTTGCCCAAAGGCGTGATTGGCCGAAACTACTTCATTTTTGGCATTACCGACGAAACCTATTCCCTGCTGAGTGCCTCGGGCAGAGTAAAAGATCCCGAAGCCGCACTCTGGGTGGTGTTGCTCAACCAGAGCTACTGGGTGCTGGGCACCCTGATTGGCATGGTGCTGGCCAGAGGGCTGCCGCCCGGTCTGCAGGGGCTCGACTTTGCGCTTACGGCACTCTTTACCGTGCTGGCGGTGGAGCAGATCCGCGCCAAAAAAGACTGGGGTGCCGTGGCCCTGGGAATGGTGGCAGCCGCGGTGGCCGGCATCTGGGCAAGTGAGTACTTCCTGCTGGCGGCCTCCATCATGTTGGTGCTGGTATTGCTGGCCTGGCCCGAGCACAAGCAAAAGGAGAAGCCGGCTCATGTCTGATTTCGATTACCTGCTGGCGGCGTTGATCATGGGTGGGGTGACCTTTGCCCTGCGCGCCTTTCCCTTTGTGGCCAGAGGCGTTATCGCCCATCATCACCGCATACAGGTACTGGGCCGGCGGCTGCCGGTGGCCATGATGGTGCTGCTGACCCTGTATGCGGTGGGTGTGCATCAGTGGAGCAGTCCTGCTGATGGCCGGGATCAGCTGATTGCCGTGGCGGTGGTGGCCGGGCTGCAGTTGTGGCGGCGACAGGCGCTTACCAGCATTCTGGCCGGCACCCTGGTGTATATGGCGCTGGTCAACGGCTGGCTGGGGCTCTGATCCCCAATCCGTTTTCGGCTATAATGGCCGCCCTTTTTTATCAAATGGAATCGATGATGACTGTTTCCCTGCGAGCTCCCTTGCTGGGCCTGGCTGCTCTGTGCCTGAGCGGCCTGGCTCAGGCCGAAACCTTTGTGTTTACCGCCATTCCGGATCAGGATGAACGCCGCCTGACCGAGCGTTTTGGCAAGATAGCCGATTACCTGTCCGACAGGCTGGGTGTGGACGTGAAGTACATTCCGGTGAAGAGCTACCCGGCGGCGGTCAGTGCCTTTCGTAACGATCAGGTACAGCTGGCCTGGTTTGGCGGTCTCACCGGTGTGCAGGCCCGGGAGCTGGTGCCCGGCAGTGAGGCCATTGCCCAGGGGGCGGAAGACACCGCCTTTGTCAGCTATCTGATTGCCCATGAAAGCACCGGTCTGAGTGAAAGTGAGCAGTTACCTGCGGAGCTTGCCGGCAAGCGCTTTACCTTTGGTGACAAGGGATCCACCTCCGGCCGGCTGATGCCCGAGTTCTTTTTGCGTCAGCACTTTGAACAGGCCCCCGAAGATCTGTTTTCCCGCGTGGGGTTCTCTGGCGATCACAACCGTACCATCAGTCTGGTGCAGTCCGGCGCTTACGAGGTAGGTGCGGTCAATTACGCGGTGTGGGACGCCGAGCTGGAAAAAGGCAATATTGATGAAAGCAAGGTCAGCGTGATCTGGACCAGCCCCGAGTACCCGGACTACCAGTGGAGCATTCGCGGCGATGTGAACGCCCGCTTCGGTGACGGCTTCAAGGAAAAGGTAAAGCAGGCGCTGCTGGAGATGAAAGATCCCGAGCTGCTGGCGGCCTTTCCCCGTTCTGGTTTTGTGGACGCCACCAACGATGACTACGCCCCCATTCGCGACACCGCCGTGGCCATTGGCATCATGGATCCCGATCAGTAATGAGCGAGCCAGCCAGCCTGTTCCGGTTTCATGAGGCCAGCCTCGGCTATGCCGGCCGGCCCGTGCTGGAAGCACTGAACCTGGAGGTGAAGCAGGGCGACAAAATCGCCCTGCTGGGGGAGTCGGGCACCGGCAAAAGCACCCTGCTGCGCCGGTTGCGCGAGCTTCGCCCCGATGAGGTGGCCTGGTGCCCGCAACAGCCCGGTCTGGTGCCGGTGCTGAGCACCTTCCACAATATCTATATGGGCCGCCTGGCATGCAATCCTTTCTGGTATAACCTGGCCAATCTGGTGAAGCCGTTGTCCGGCCCCAAAGAAGAGATTGCCGGGCTGGCCAGCCGGCTGGGACTGAGTGGCCAGCTCTGGCGCCCGGCGGGTGCTCTGTCCGGGGGGCAGCAGAGCCGGGTCAGTCTGGCCCGGGCCCTGTATCAGCAAAAGCCGGTGTTTATCGGCGACGAACCGGTGTCGGCCCTGGACGAACGTCAGGCCGCCGACCTGCTCTCGCTTGTGTGCGAACGCCACCAGACGGTGGTGCTGGCGCTGCATAACGTGGAGCAGGCGCTCACTCACTGTACCCGCATTGTGGGCCTGCGCCAGGGTAGGCTGGTGCTGGATGCCCCCAGTGAGAATCTGACCGCGGCCCAGCTGCGGGCCCTGTATACCTCATCATGAACGATCAGGCCTCCATGAGCCGCACCAGCCTGCTGTTTGTAGGGCTGGCGCTGCTGTGTCTGCCCTGGGCGGACTTTTCCATTACCGCCGTGGATCCCTGGTTTGAGCTGGGCCGCCTCGGTGCCGGCCTGCTGTTGCCGGCCTGGCCCGATGCCACCGTGCTGCTGTCGGCGCTGGCCAATACCCTGGCCTTTGCTCTGCAGGGGGTGGCGCTGGGGGCGGTTCTGGGGCTGTTGCTCGCCTGTGGCTATCGCAGTGCCGGTGTGCGCCGGCTGGCGGCGGGGCTTCGGGCGGTGCACGAGCTGTTCTGGGCGCTGCTGTTTATGCAGCTGCTGGGGCTCTCGGCCCTAGCCGGTGTGCTGGCCATTGCGCTGCCCTATGCGGGCACCTTTGCCAAGATTTACGGCGAGCTGTTTGAAGAGGCCGATCCCGCTCCCGAGCGAGCGTTGCCGGCGGGCTTTGGCCGGCTGACCCGGCTTATCTATCTGCAGCTGCCGCTGTGCTGGCGGCAGATGGCCACCTACACCGGCTACCGGCTGGAATGCGGCATTCGCAGCTCGGCGGTGCTGGGCTTTATCGGCCTGCCAACCCTGGGTTATCACCTGGAATCCCTGCTGCGCCAGGGCTATTACGATGAGGCCGCCGCCTTTTTCTATGCCCTGGTGCTGATCATCGCTACCCTGCGCTGGTGGCTGCGGGGCCGGCTGGTGCCGCTGTATCTGCTGGCGGCGGTGCTCTGGCTGCCGCCGGTGGCCAGCCTCAACTGGTCGCTGATGGCCCGCTTTTTTACCGAGGACATTATTCCCGCACCGCTGAGGGCAGGGGACTGGGCCGGGCTCTGGCCCTGGTGGGCGTCGTTGTGGCAGCAGCAGGCAGGGCCGGGGCTCGCCAATACCCTGGTGCTGGCGCTGGTGTCACTGGTGGTCACCGGTGTGCTGGCGCTGGTGTGGTTTCCGGCCATTTCCCGGCGTTTTGGCAATGCCGTCAGCCGTCGTGCCAGTCATGGCTGGCTGGTACTGATGCGCTCGCTGCCGGAATATTTGCTGGCCTTTGTGGGCATGCTGCTGCTGGGGCCGGGTATGCTGCCGGCCATGCTGGCGCTCGGGCTGCACAACGGCGCCATTATCGCCCATCTGCTGGGTCATCACCTCAATACCCTGAGCCTGCGGGAAGACGCCCCAAGCGGACTGAACCTGTACTTTTTCGAGGTGCTTCCCCGGCTGTATCGCGCCTTTATGGCCTACAGCCTGTACCGTTTTGAAAACCTGATCCGCGAAACCGCCATTCTCGGCATGCTGGGCATTCCCACGCTGGGCTTTTTTATCGATTCGGCCTTCAGCGAATTCCGCTTTGACCGGGCCATGGCGCTGCTGCTGGTGTGCGCCGGGCTTAACATACTGGTGGATGTGGCCGCCCGACGCCTGCGCCAGCGGCTGCACCTGGGCAACCGCGCCGAGGTGCTTTAACACACTCGCCGGTGAGCACTGCGCTTACCGTCGGACACAGGGCACTGCTGCGCCGACACGCCGTGAATACATCCATGTAGGCTCCGCTGCGCCATCCATGGCGCAGAGGGTGCGGCGAAGCAGATACCCTGTGCCCTCCTTGGCGGGCATTACACGGGCTGAAAGGGCGATATTGCATTTAAAGCACCAGCCCCCCATCGATTTTCAGTACCTGCCCGGTAATGTATCGGGCGCGGGCGCTTGCCAGAAACAGTACGCCTTCGGCAATGTCACTGGGCTCTCCCAGATGGCCGAGGGGAATGCGGCTGGTCATTTTTTCCAGCACTTTCTGTGGCACCGCCTGGGTCATCTCGGTGTTGATAAAGCCGGGGGCGATGCAGTTGGCGCGAATCTGGGCGCCGCCCCGGGCCAGCTCTCTGGCCCAGCCTTTGGTCATGCTGATCAGGCCGCCCTTGCTGGCGCCATAGTTGCTCTGGCCGATGTTGCCGTCGGTACCCACGATGGACGAGATGCTGACGATGCTGCCGCTTCGGTTCAGTTTCATCAGCGGCAGCATGGCCTGGGTCATCAGAAACACTCCCTTGAGGTTTACATTCAGCACGCTGTCCCAGTCGGTTTCGGTCATGTTGTCTAGCAGGGCATCCCGGGTGATGCCGGCGTTGTTCACCAGTACATCAAGACGGCCGTGTTCGGCCAGAATGCGGGCGCTGAGGCGGCTCAGGGCGTTGCTGTCGCACACGTCCAGCGTGACAGCGGTGATGTTGTCGTGGCCGCTCAGCCAGCTTTCGGCCGGGGTCATGTTGATGTCGCAGGCATAAACCCGGGCCGCTCCGGCCCGGGCCAGGGTTTCGCTGATGCAGCGGCCCAGCCCGCGGGCGGCGCCGGTAACCACGCAGATATGGTTGTGCATATCCTGAGAAATACCGTTCATGATGAGAATCCTTTGTTAAGTAGGGTGTCAGTCAACTCCTCTTGCTTGTTGGATAATAGCTTAAATTTTGCGCTGCAATATTAATTTTAGACCTTTTATTTAATGGTATTGCTAATGTTTGTTTTGCGCTGCGAAAATGCTGGGGCTGAACGGCAGGCACAAAAAAGCCCGCACTAGGCGGGCTTTTTAACAGCGAAGCTGTGTTAGTTATTTACCGTTCCAGGCGGCTACCAGAGCACGCTCTTCGTCGGTCATGCCGGTGATGTTACCCAGCGGCATGTACTTGTTGGCCACAACCTGCTTGACCGTTTCGGCCTGCAGCAGCAGGTGCTCTTCGGTGTCCAGCATCACACCCAGAGGCGCAGCGGCAAAGCCGGGCTGGGTGGGGTTGGCAGCGTGGCACTGTACGCAGCGGGCTTCCATCACGTTCAGCACCTGAGCGGTGGTCACGGCACCACCCTGAGCGGCAGGCGCAGCAGTGGCTTCTTCACCGGCGGCGGTGGTTTCAGACTGGGTGGCAGCGGGGGCCACGGCAGCCGGAGCCGCTACCGGCTTGGGCGCACCTACCCAGATGGCGACCAGGATCAGGGCCACACCGGCGATGGGGTAACCCGGACGAATGTGACCGGCGTGCATCAGCACGAAGTACTGACGGATCAGGGCACCTGCGAAGATGAACAGGGTCATGATCACCCAGGACAGCTCGTGGCTGAAGGTGAAGGAGTAGTGGTTGCTCAGCATCAGCAGCACTACCGGCAGGGTGAAGTAGGTGTTGTGTACGGAACGCTGCTTGCCACGCTTGCCGTCGATCGGGTTCGGGGTCTCGCCGGCTTTCAGGGCCTTAACCATGCGGCGCTGACCGGGAATAATCCAGAAGAACACGTTGGCAGACATGGCGGTGGCCATGACGGCACCGGTCAGCAGGAAGGCGGCACGGCCGGAGAAGATGTGAGTGCTCAGGTAGGCAACCACGACCATCATCACGGCTACGGCAATACTCAGTACGCCATCACGCTCCATGTTGGGGCTGATGCGCTTGCACAGCTCGTTATACACGATCCAGCCCAGCAGCAGGAATGCCAGGGCGGCGATGTTGGCCTGCCAGCCGGTCATGTTGGCGGCCCACTCCCAGGGAGAGGCGCGGTTAACCAGATAGAAGCTGGGCTTGGTCAGGTACAGCAGGGTGAACAGACCGAAACCGGACAGCCAGGTGGTGTAGGACTTCCAGAAAGACCAGTGCAGGTCTTCGGGCAGCTGCTCGGGGCTGGTTGCATATTTCTGGTTGTGGTAGAAACCACCGCCGTGCACGGCCCACATTTCACCGAACACGCCTTTTTTCTTGCATTCTTCCGACTTGGGCGGACGCAGGCCGTTGTCGAGCATTACGAAGTAAATGGATTCCCCTACCCAGGCAATGGCGGCGATGACGTGCAGCCAGCGGAGCAGCAGGTTACCAAAATCCAGCAGATACGCTTCCATGATGGTCTTACCTTCTCTGTTTCATCGTTGTTTTGATTGAGACCCTAGCGCATCGAAACAGATGCCCTGCCAGTGGCGGGAGCTGAGACCACATGCGCTCTAGTGTGCTTCCAAACTGTATACAGTTTAAAATTTAAACTGTTGACAATTTGTGAGGTGATTTTTTTCAAAAACATGAAGTTTGTCAACATTCATTAACAGTTAATTTTCTTGCGTTTGCAACCATTTTGTCGCCTGAGGCTTGGTTTTAACGATTAAAATTTATGTTAATCAATGATTTGCGTAGTTCCGGTATCAACGGTCAGCGAGCTGTGCGTTGGGCCGGAACGAAGCGGCCGTCATGATAGCGCATTTGACTTTCCCTGCAACTGTCACGGCCGTTGTAAATGTCGGGCAAAGCAGGGGAAGGTTGTATACATCCGGAGCGCCATACATATCCGTTATTACTCTAGTTGCCAGGATGAAACTGGGCCACCCGGCAGGCCAAAAGATGATGCAGGGGCGCCGGATCAAAGGTCGGACCAAGTTTGTCCAGCACATGTGCCAGGCTTTCCAGGGTGGAAAGCGCCTGGCCGCCCGGCCCCTTGCGAATGGCATAACGCCCCGCCGGGGCCCGGCTGAAGCTGAGGGCGGGCAGGTTGTTAAGCCAGGGGTTGAGATGGCGCAACAGCCGGGTCTTGCGCCAGGTGCCGTCGAGCACAATGAGACCGCCAATGTCGAGGCGGGCCGGTGCCGTTTGGTCTATGTCCACCGCCTCATCGCCGGGGTAGAGCAGCCACCAGCGCCCGTGTTCAGGTGGAGGCGGGGGCACCATATGCTCGGCCACGACCCGCTGCAGTTCCGGCAGCGCCAGCTGCAGCAGGGGCACGGTGCTTTTGGCGTGTCTGGCTTCCAGCGGATGCTGCAAAATGATCACCGGCAGCGGACAGGGCTGGGGGCGCGTCTCGGCGCACAGGCAAGTAGGCTCGGGCAGATGGCAGCGGGGGCAGGTGGCGCGAGGCATGAGAGAGCGAAATCCTGACTGAAAACGGTGAATGTTAACGGTGTTGGTCGTGAGGGGAAAGCCGGCGCCGAGAATCACACTGATTGTTAAGCGTCGCCGAATAGGCGAAAATACTCACAGTTCAGTTCAACCCAGCGGATTTACTTTTTCAGGCCAGCGCCTGCAGCCAAGCTCCGTGTCAACCCAGAAGATAGCATCCATGTCAAACAGCTCCATCGCGCAGGAAATTGCCAAGCGCCGTACCTTTGCCATTATCTCTCACCCGGACGCCGGTAAGACCACCATCACCGAAAAGGTGCTGCTGCACGGCCAGGCCATTCAGAGCGCCGGCACCGTCAAGGGCCGCGGCTCGGGCCAGCACGCCAAGTCCGACTGGATGGAAATGGAAAAAGAGCGGGGCATCTCGGTCACCACTTCCGTGATGCAGTTTCCCTACAACGACCGCCTGGTGAACCTGCTCGACACTCCGGGGCACGAAGACTTCTCGGAAGACACCTACCGCACCCTGACCGCGGTGGACTCCTGCCTGATGGTGATCGACGCCGCCAAGGGCGTGGAAGACCGCACCCGCAAACTGATGGAAGTCACCCGGCTGCGGGATACCCCTATCGTTACCTTTATGAACAAGCTCGACCGGGACATTCGTGACCCCATGGAGCTGCTTGACGAGGTGGAAACCGAGCTCAACATCATGTGTGCTCCCGTGTCCTGGCCCATCGGCAGCGGCAAGCTGTTCAAGGGCGTGTACCACCTGCACCGGGACGAAACCATTCTGTATCAGTCCGGCCAGGGTCATACCATTCAGGAAGTGCGCATTATCAAGGGCCTGAACAACCCCGAGCTGGACGAGGCCGTGGGCGACGGCCTGGCCGAGCAGCTGCGGGAAGAGCTGGAGCTGGTGATGGGGGCTTCTCACGAGTTTGATCAGGAGCTGTTCCTGTCCGGTGAGCTGACCCCGGTGTTTTTCGGTACTGCACTCGGCAACTTTGGCGTGGATCACATGCTCGACGGCCTTACCGAATGGGCCCCGGCGCCCCAGCCGCGTCAGACCCAGGAGCGGGAAGTGACCGCCGCCGACGACAAGTTCTCCGGCTTCGTGTTCAAGATCCAGGCCAACATGGATCCCCGCCACCGGGACCGCATCGCCTTTATGCGTATCGTGTCCGGCCAGTACACCCAGGGCATGAAGATGAAGCATGTGCGCATCGGCAAGACGGTGAGCATCTCCGATGCCGTGACCTTTATGGCCGGTGACCGGGAACGGGCCGAGGAAGCCTATGCTGGTGACATTATCGGTCTGCACAACCACGGCACCATTCAGATTGGTGACACCTTCACCCAGGGGGAAGATCTCAAGTTTACCGGTATTCCCAACTTTGCCCCCGAGCTGTTCCGCCGTATTCGTCTGCGGGATCCGCTGAAGCAGAAGCAGTTGCTCAAGGGCCTGGTGCAGCTGTCGGAAGAAGGCGCGGTGCAGGTGTTCCGCCCCCTCGACAATAACGATCTGATCGTGGGCGCCGTGGGTGTGCTGCAGTTCGATGTAGTAGTGGCCCGCCTGAAGGCAGAATATAATGTTGATGCCCTTTACGAGTCGGTCAATGTGTCCACCGCCCGTTGGGTATACGGCACCGATGTCAAAAAACTGGACGAGTTTCAGCGCAAGGTCTCCGCCAACCTGGCCCTGGACGGCGGCGACAACCTTACCTATATCGCGCCCACCATGGTCAACCTCAACCTGACCCAGGAGCGTTACCCGGATATTCAGTTCAGCAAGACCCGGGAGCACTGAGAACCTGTTTACGATCTCCGTAATAGCAAAACCAAAAATGCCAAGTGGATGAACTGCAAGCTCGTATTGAGCTTGCGCTCGCAGTTCTTCCACAGCCTCCGACACTTCTCCAGCCAAGCAAATGAG
>NZ_QAGM01000037.1 GCF_003049725.1 Oceanimonas marisflavi | reverse complement strand
CCTCATCGGCCCATTGCACCGCCAGCACTCGACGATATTCCTTAGCCGCTCCCGTCGGTTTCATCATGTCTCACTCGCTCAAAATCCGAGCGAATATTTTATTAAAACCTGAGAACTATGTCAGTAACACCAGCCCGGTGATCAGCACCAGCCAGACAAAGCCCCGTACCTGGGCATCCCGAAGCAGTGCCAGATTGCGCTGACGCAGGCTGGAAACCATCAGCAGAAAGGGCAGGCCACCGATAAACATAAACAGGGTGCCCACCCAGTGAGCCGCCGGAGTAAAGTGGTTCATGGAGCCGTCGGAGGTGGAATAGCCGCCGGTGCTGAGGGTGGTCATGGCATGATTGATGGCCTCAAAGGCATTCATGTCCGACAGAGCGTAATAGCCGAGAGTGCACAAGACGGTCAGAAGCAGATAGAGCAGCAGAATGCGCTTGGCCATGGTGGCGGCCCGGGGGGCGCTTTTGTCGGACCAGTCGGACGATTCGGTCTGAAACAGCTTCATGCCGCCTACGTTGAGGTAAGGCAGCACCGCCACCGCCGCTACGATAAAGCCAACCCCGCCCAGCCACTGCAATATGGAGCGCCACAGCAGAATGTCGGCAGGCATTGTGTCGAGCCCCGAGAGCACGGTGGAGCCGGTGGTGGTGACTCCCGACATGGTCTCGAAAAAGGCGTCGGTAAAGCTGATGTGGCTGATAAACACAAAGGGCAGGGCGCCAAACACGCACACCGTGGTCCACACCAGGGTGGTGAGCAGGAACATCTCCTTGACCCTGAGCCTTATCTGCTCGCGTCGGCCCCAGGCCAGCAGCCACAGTGCCGCGCCATGGGTGAGCAGTGTGGCCTGCAGAAACTCCTCAAAGCCCCGGCTGCGACCGGTGAGCGCCAGCAGGGTGGGCAGCCACATGAACAGCGCCAGCTTGGACAACGCCATGCCGAGAATAAAGGCGATGGGGCGCAGATTGAACATGGCGGCCTCGCTTACAAAAAGAAGGGGCTGGGCTGAAACAGACGCTCCACTTCCGGAATGAATTTCTTGTCGACCAGAAACATCACCACGTGATCGTTTTGCTCGATCACGGTTTTGTCGTGGGCAATCAATACTTCTTCGCCGCGCACAATGGCGCCTATGGTGGTGCCCGGGGGCAACTTGAGGTCGCCGACCTTGCGGCCCACCACCCGTGAGGTGGTGCTGTCGCCGTGGGCGATGGCTTCAATGGCCTCGGCCGCCCCCCGGCGCAGGGAATAGACGTTGACGATGTCGGCCCGGCGCACGTGGGTCAGCAGCGCCGAAATGGTGGCCTGCTGGGGCGAGATGGCCACGTCTATGGTGCCGCCCTGCACCAGATCCACATAGGCGCCGCGCTGGATCAGTACCATCACCTTGCGGGCGCCCATCTTCTTGGCGAGCATGGCCGACATGATGTTGGCCTCGTCCTGGTTGGTGACTGCGATAAACACGTCCACCTGATCGATGTGCTCCTCCAGCAGCAGCTCCTGATCCGAGGCGTCACCGCAGAACACGATGGTGTGCTCCAGCAGCTCCGATAGCTGCTCCGCCCGGCCGGGGTTGTGTTCAATCAGCTTGACCGAGTAGTGCCGCTCCAGTCGCCGCGCCAGGCCGGCGCCAATGTTGCCGCCGCCGACGATCATGATGCGCTTGTAGTCGTTTTCCAGTCGCTGCAGCTCCGACATCACCGCCCGTATATGGCCGCTGGCGGCCACGAAAAACACCTCGTCGTCGGCCTCGATAATGGTGGTGCCCTGGGGGCGAATGGGCCTGTCCTGACGGAAAATGGCCGCCACCCGGGTGTCGATGCCGGGCATGTGATCCCGCAGGGTGGACAGGGCGTTGCCCACCAGCGGGCCGCCGTAATAGGCCTTGATCGCCACCAGACCCACCTTGCCCTCGGCAAAGTCCACCACCTGCAGGGCCCCCGGATACTGCACCAGACGGTAGATGTATTCGGTCACCAGCTGCTCGGGGGCGATCAGGTTGTCCACCGGAATCGCTTCGTTCAGAAACAACCGCTCTCGCTCGGCGAGAAACTCCGGCGAACGAATACGGGCCACCTTGTTGGGGGTGTTGAACAGGGAATAGGCTACCTGACAGGCGATCATGTTGGTTTCGTCGCTGCTGGTGACCGCCACCAGCATGTCGGCATCCTGGGCGCCGGCTTCCCGCAGCACCGCCGGATAGGCGCCGTGGCCGGTGACCACCCGCAGATCGTATTTGTCCTGCAGTTCGCGCAGCCGTTCGGTGTTGGTGTCGACAATGGTGATGTCGTTGTTTTCGCCGACCAGGTTTTCCGCCAGGGTGCCGCCCACCTGGCCGGCACCCAGAATGATAATCTTCATGCCTGTTTCGCTATGCTGGCGTAATAGAAACCGTCACGGCCCTGCTCGTCCGGCAGCAGCTGCCAGCCCGGCTGCGCCGGCGTGTCTTTGGCATGCAGGGGCTGGTGCACGGCGTCGGGCGTTCGGGCCAGAAAGGCCTTGATCTGCTCCCGGTTTTCGTCGGGCAAAATGGAGCAGGTGGCATACAGCAGCATACCGCCGGGCTTCAGTTGTTGCCACAGGGCATCGAGAATGCGTGACTGCAGGGCGGCCAGCTGAGCGATGTCTTCCGGCCGGCGCAGCCACTTGATGTCGGGGTGGCGGCGGATCACCCCGGTGGCGGAGCAGGGGGCATCCAGCAGAATGCGATCGAATGGCGGGCCCTGCCACCAGTCGGCAGGCTGGGCGGCGTCGCCCTGCAACACGGTGGCTTCCAGGCCGATGCGTTCCAGGTTCTGATGCACCCGCTGCAGCCGCTCCGGATCCATGTCGATGGCCACCAGCTGCTTCAGCGCCGGCTGGCGTTCCAGCACATGGGCGGTCTTGCCGCCGGGGGCGGCGCAGGCGTCGAGTACCAGCTCGCCCGGTTGGGCGTCGAGCAGCTGGGCCGCCAGCTGGGCGGCGGCGTCCTGCACCGAGCTGTGGCCTTCGGCAAAACCGGGCAGGGTGGAGACATCCGCCGGACGCGCCAGCCGCAGGGCCTGGGCGGCCAGCGGGTCGGGAAAGGCCTCAATGCCGTGCTCTGCCAGCAGCGCCGCATACTGGTCGCGGCTGTGATGCCGTTCGTTAACCCGAATCCACATGGGCGGATGGCAGTTGTTGGCGGCCATGATGTCCTGCCACTGCTGAGGATAGGCCTGCTGCAGCCGTTTCATCAGCCAGTTGGGGTGGGCCTGGCGCAGCTGGGGCAGGGCGTCGACCTTTGTTTCAAGTTCCTGCTGCTGGCGCTGCACATTGCGCAGCACGCCGTTCACCAGCCCCTTGAAGGGGTCGGCCTTGAGCCGTTTGCAGGCGGCCACGGTTTCCGCCAGGGCGGCATGGGGCGGAATGCGGGTATACAACAACTGGTACAGGCCCACCAGCAGCAGGGCATGCACCGGCTGGTACTTGCCCTTGAGGGGCTTGTCGAGCAGTTGCTTGGCCATGGCGTCGAGCCGGCTGTACCAGCGCAGGGTGCCAAAGCACAGCTCCTGCAGCAGGGCGCGATCCTTGGCGGCTACCTCCTGTTGATAGCGGGGCAGCAGGGCGGACAGGGACTGGCCCTGGTTGATCACCCGGTGAACAATATTGGCCGCGGCGGCGCGAGTTTTCATGGCGTTCTCTTAAATATGCGGGTTTCAGGGCAGCTGGCTGCCGGGGGTGAACCAGTCCTTGCGGGCGTTGAGCAGATCCTGGCAGCTCATGGCCTTTTTGCCCGGGGTCTGCAGGCTGAGCAGGCGCAGCACGCCGTCGCCGGTGGCCACGTCGATGCCATTTTTGCCGGCGGCGAGAATGGTGCCGGGAGCGGCGCTGGTGCTCTGGTTCAGTACCTCGGCCTGCCACAGCTTGATATTGTGCTCGGCCACCATGAAATAGCTTACCGGCCAGGGGTTGAAGGCGCGCACACAGCGCTCCAGCTGTTCAGCGGGCAGAGACCAGTCGATGCAGGCCTCTTCCTTGCTGAGCTTCTCGGCGTAGTTGGCCTCGGCGTCGTTCTGGGGCTCGGCCACGGCGCTGCCGTCGGCCAGCTGCTCGATTGTGTGCAGCAGCGCTCGAGGGCCCAGTCCGGCCAGTTTTTCATAGAGGCTGGCGGAGGTGTCGTCGGCGGCAATGGGCAGGCTGGCCTTGTGCAGCATGGCGCCGGTGTCCAGGCCCTTGTCCATCTGCATGATGGTGACGCCGGTGTCGGCGTCGCCGGCCCAGATGGCGCGCTGAATGGGGGCGGCGCCGCGCCAGCGGGGCAGCAGCGAGCCGTGCACGTTAATGCAGCCCAGGCGCGGGGTGTCGAGCACCGCCTGAGGCAGGATCAGGCCGTAGGCCACCACTATCATGAGATCGGCACCCAGCGCCGCCAGCTCGGCCTGGGCGTCTTCGCTGCGCAGGCTCTGGGGCTGGTACACCGGCAGGCCGGCCTGTTCGGCGGTCACCTTGACCGGGCTGGGAGTGAGTTTTTTGCCCCGGCCGGCGGGCCGGTCGGGCTGGGTGTAGACGGCAATGACATTGTGGCCGGCATTCAGCAGCGCCTGCAGGTGGCGGGCGGCAAAGTCGGGGGTGCCGGCAAAAACCAGATTGAGTTTGCTCAAGAGACGTCCTTAGCGAGAGATCAGCGTGGGTCCTGGCGGGCCATTTTTTCCATTTTCTGACGAATGCGCTGGCGCTTGAGCGGCGACAGGTAGTCGACAAACAGCTTGCCCATCAGGTGATCCATCTCGTGCTGAATGCAGATGGCCAGCAGATCGTCGGCTTCCAGCTCAAAGGTGTCGCCGTGGCGATCCTGAGCGCGGATTTTGACCCGCTCGGCGCGGGGCACCAGGGCGCGGGCGCCGGGTACCGACAGACAGCCTTCCTCAATGCCGGTGCTGCCGTGCTGTTCCAGAATTTCCGGATTGATCAGTACCAGCGGGTGCTCGCGGTCTTCGGACACGTCGATCACGATAAGACGCTGATGAATGTCCACCTGAGTGGCCGCCAGACCAATGCCCTCTTCGGCGTACATGGTCTCAAACATATCATCTACAATGGTCTGTAACTCGGGGGTAAAGGCCTCAACCGGCTTTGCCACCGTGCGCAGGCGCTCATCGGGAAAGCGCAATACTTCTAATACTTTTGCCATAACAACGCTGTTTTCCTGTGTTCGGTTCTGTCAGTATTTTAGCCATTTGCAACATAAAGATCAGCAACAGTTGGAAGCCGCCGGACACGGTGCGATAAAAACACATCAGCAAATAAAACAAACTGTTATTTGGGGAACACGGACGTGAGCATTTCAAGAACACTTTTATTGGGCGGCGCCTTGTTACTGGCCGGGGGAACTGTCCAGGCACAGTCACTGGCGCTGAAGGACGATTACCCGACTCACTACACGGTGCGCAAGGGCGACACTCTCTGGGACATTTCGGCGCATTTTCTCAAATCGCCCTGGCTCTGGCCCAAACTGTGGCAGGCCAACCCTCAGGTCAATAACCCCCATCTAATCTATCCCGGTGACCGGCTCACCCTTATCTGGGTAAATGGTGAACCGAGACTGGTGCGCGAGGGTGAGCCGTCTGCGGTGGTAAAGCTGTCGCCACAGGTTCGTGCGGAAGCGGCGGTGAGTACCATACCTCTGGCGTCGATCATGAATTACACCAGCAGTCACACCTTGCTGTCGTCTCCGGAGTTTGATTCGGCACCGGTACTGCTGGGTGATCGCCATGGTCGTGACTTTTTGCGCAAGCATGAGCTGGCATACGTGGGAGGGCGGCTGGTGCCCGGGCAGATGTACGGGGTTTACCGGGACATGGGCGAGCTGGTTGATGAACGCACCGGCCGGCATTATGGCCGCCGGACAATGCTGGTGGGCACGGTGAGTGCACGGGAGCAACTGGAGCCGAGTCTTGCCAGCGTACATATCGGCAGTCTGAGCCGGGAAATGCGCCCGAAGGATGTGCTGTTGCCCCTGTCTTCCGATCGGGCGCTGGCAGCCTTCTACCAGCCCGCGCCGGGGCCGGAACTCGGTGACGGTCGGGTGATGGCCATGGGTCATCAGGGCACGGTGGCGGCCCGTCATGACGTGGTGCTGCTGAACAAGGGGCGCCGGGACGGACTGCATTCGGGCCACCTTTACGGTGTGTACCGGCCGGCACCTGCGGTTGCCGAAGAACGCATTACTCTGCCGCCCCTGCAGGTGGCTCGTGTAATGGTATTCCAGACCTTTGAGCATGCCAGCGCCGCCCTGGTGCTCGACAGCCGTGAGCCGGTGCAACGGCACTATGTGCTGGGCCAGCCACGTTATGACGAGCACGGCCTCTGAATTCCACGCCTTGCTGCCCTGGCTTGCATTACAGCAAGCACCGGGGCTGGGGCCTGTGCGTGGCTGGCAGCTGTGGCAGCGGCTGGGGCCGGACTGGCTGAATGCTGACCGTCTGCTGGAAGCCGGGGTTGATGACGCCCTGAGAAGGCAGCTGCTTGCCCCTCAGCATGAGCTGCTGGAACGGTTGCTGAAGTGGCTTCATGCCGGCCCTGACCGCCATATCCTGACGCGGGATCACGCCGGCTACCCCTGGTTACTCAATCAGTTGCCCGGTGCTCCCCTGTTGCTGTTTGTGGAGGGCAATACCGGCGCTCTGGATCTGCCTCAACTGGCAGTGGTGGGCAGCCGGCATCCGTCCTATGTGGGCAAGGAAAACACGCAAACCCTGGTTCCGCCTCTGGTGGAAGCCGGGCTGGCCATTACCTCGGGGCTGGCCATGGGCATTGACGGCCTGGCCCATCAGGCGACCCTGAATGCCGGTGGAACCACCCTGGCGGTATTCGGCTCCGGACTGGCGTGCTGTCACCCCAAGCGTCATGCGCGCCTGGCCCGGCAAATCGCGGAGTCCGGTGGCGCCTTGCTGTCGGAGTGCTATCCCTGGGAGCCGCCCCAGGCCTTTCAGTTTCCCCGCCGCAACCGCATTATCAGTGGGCTGAGCCTGGGCGTGCTGGTGATGGAGGCGGCAGAGCGCAGCGGCTCACTGATCACCGCCCGCTTCGCCCTGGAGCAGGGGCGGGAAGTGTTTGCGGTGCCCGGCGCCCGCCAGAATTCCCAGGCTTGTGGCTGTAACCGGCTGATTCAGCAGGGCGCCAAGCTGGTGAATGAAGCGAATGACGTGCTCGAAGAGCTGGCTGGTTTCTCTGCGGCAGCGGTCAAAATTCACGAGACCGCCACAGCGCAATCATTGCCTTATCCGGACTTGTTGGATAACGTAGGTTTAGAGGCAACAGCGCTGGATGTAATAGCGGATCGTTGTCAGCAGCCGGTGCATGAGGTGTTGACCCGGTTGGTCGAGCTGGAACTGGCTGGCTGGGTGGAATCCGTGCCCGGGGGTTATGTCAGAGCGAGGAGGAGCTGATCATGTTCGAAGTACTGATGTACTTGTTCGAGACCTACATCCATACCGATGTAGACACCATGGTGGATCAGGATGAACTCGCCGAAGAACTGACCCAGGCGGGCTTCAACAAGGAAGAGATCCTCAAGGCGCTGGCCTGGCTCGAGCGCCTGGCCGAGTTGCAGGAAGCGGAAGACACGCCGTCGTGGGCCCGCTCCACGCCCGAGTCTTTCCGCATTTACACGCCGGAAGAGCTTTACAAGCTCGATACCGATGGCCGTGGTTTTCTGCTGTTTCTGGAGCAAATCCAGGTGCTGAATGCGGAAACCCGGGAGATCGTCATCGACAGAGTGATGGAGCTGGACTCGCCGGTGATCGAGCTTGACGACCTCAAGTGGGTGGTGCTGATGGTGCTGTTCAATGTTCCCGGCAGCGAGTCGGCCTATCACCAGCTGGAAGAGCTGCTGTTCGAGCAGCCCGACGGAGCGGTTCACTGAACCCGGCCGCGCTGATAGAATTCGCCTCAGTGAATTCGGAGGCGCGGCATGTCCAAAATCGATCCCAGTCTGTTCAGCGGCAAGCCATCGGCCAGGCCCGATGAGGCCTGCCCCCGTTGCGGCCAGCCCCTGCATCTGCGTCATGGCAAGCACGGTGCCTTTCTGGGTTGCTCTGGCTACCCTGACTGTGACTATCTGCGACCGCTCAAGGTGATTGAACACGACGAGGACGTGGAAAAGCCCCTTGAAGGCAGTGCCTGCCCGCTTTGTGGCCATACTCTGGCCATTCGCAAGGGGCGCTATGGCCTGTTTATCGGCTGTTCCCATTACCCGGCCTGTCACTATGTGGCCGATGTCAACGAACAGGGCAGCAGCGAGCCTGCCTGTCCGGTGTGCGCCAAGGGGCACCTGGTGGCCCGAACCTCCCGCTACGGCAAGCGTTTCTACGCCTGCGACGCCTATCCCGGCTGCCGCTTTATCATCAATGACAAGCCGGTGGCCCAGGCCTGCCCCAAATGCGGTTTCGGCATTCTGGCCGAGCGCAAGGGGCGGCGCTATTGCCCCAACAAGGGCTGCGACCATCAGCAGTAAGCGGCTTTTATTTCAAGAAAGGAAGTGCAGTATCAATGACTCAGCAAGCGCTTTTTACCGCCGTTGACCGGCTTGAACAGGGTGGGGTGATCGGCTACGCCACCGAAGCGGTATTTGGCATTGGATGCGACCCCGATAATGGCGAGGCGGTGCAACGGGTACTGGCCATCAAGGAACGGCCCATCGACAAGGGCCTGGTGCTGATTGCCGCCGATTTCAGCCAGTTGCAGCCTTATCTGGATCTGACCCGGCTGCCGGAAGGGCGGTTGGAGGTGATCCTGGCCAGCTGGCCGGGTCCTTATACCTGGATTATTCCGGCCCGGCCCGAGGTGCCCGAGTGGCTCAGGGGGCGGTTCGACTCCCTGGCGGTGCGGGTGACCGATCATGCTCAGGTGCACGATCTCTGCCTGGCCTTTGGCAAGCCGCTGGTGTCCACCAGTGCCAACAAGAGCGGCGAGGAGCCGGCGCGTTCCGCTGAAGAACTGGCCGCCCGGCTCGGGAACGAACTCGACTACATTCTGCCCGGCGACACCCACGGCAGGGCCAATCCTTCACTGATACGAGATGGCATTACCGGCGCCGTGGTGCGCCCGGCCTGAGTGCACGGCAACAAGGAAGCAAGATGAGTAGTAAACCAAATACCGCGGCGGTAAAGGCATTTTTGCTGGAGCTGCAGGATCATATCTGCCGGCAGCTGGAGCAGGCCGACGGCACCGGCCGCTTTGTGGAAGACAGCTGGGCCCGGGAAGAGGGCGGCGGCGGTCGCAGCCGGGTGCTGCGCAACGGCACCGTGATCGAGCAGGGCGGGGTGAATTTTTCCCATGTGCACGGCGCTGCCATGCCGGCCTCGGCCACTGCCCACAGACCCGAGCTGGCCGGCCGTTCCTTTGAAGCCATGGGCGTGTCGCTGGTGATCCACCCGCACAACCCCCATGTGCCCACTAGCCATGCCAACGTGCGCTTTTTTATTGCCGAAAAGGAAGGCGCCGATCCGGTGTGGTGGTTTGGCGGCGGCTTTGATCTGACTCCCTTCTATCCGGTGGAAGAAGACTGCCGGCACTGGCATCGAGTTTCAAAGGATCTGTGCGAGCCTTTTGGTGAAGATGTTTATCCCAAATACAAGGACTGGTGCGACCGCTATTTCTACCTCAAGCACAGGGATGAAACCCGTGGTGTGGGCGGCCTGTTCTTTGATGATCTCAATGACTGGCCCTTTGAGCAGTGCTTTGCCTTTATGCAGGCGGTGGGCAAGGGCTATCTGGATGCCTATCTGCCGATCATCGAGCGGCGCAAGGACACTCCCTACGGAGAGCCCGAGCGTCAGTTCCAGTTGTACCGGCGCGGCCGTTATGTGGAGTTCAATCTGGTCTACGACCGGGGCACCCTGTTCGGTCTGCAGACCGGTGGCCGCACCGAGTCCATTCTGATGTCGATGCCGCCCCTGGCCCGCTGGGAGTACAACTGGCAACCGGCAGCGGGCACTGCCGAAGCCCGTTTGCAGGAGTTCCTGGTACCCAGGGACTGGGTTTAATCCTCGGCGTCGGCGCCGAACAGCTCAATCACCTGAACGATCAATGCCTGGCGCTCGCCGCCAGGCAAAAAGGCGGCGTAGACTTCCCGGCTGATGGTGGGGGTATCTTCCACCAGAAACAGCCGCTCCTGATCCTGATATTGCCGAATCATGGAGCTGGGCAAAAAGGCGCTGCCGCCATGGTGCAGCAAATATTCCAGTGCAATGCGTACCGAGCCGGTGTGCAGCAGCGGCGGTGTGGCGGTATTGAACAGCTTGGCGTGCTGGGTGTTGAAGGCGGTGCCCCAGTCGATGCGAATATAGTCCTGGGCCATGGCCCGGGTGGCGTCGAGATCCGGGTAGGTGGATACCAGCTGCAGCTCCATGGTGTGCGTGGCGATATGACGTACTCCCTCAATGCGGGCTGGATCCGTCAGAAAAGCCAGGTCCAGAGTGCGGCTCAGCAGTGCCCGGGTCATCTGCTCTGGCGTGCGAATGTCTGCCCGCAACGACAGCGCCGGTAACTCGCAATAGAGGCGATGCAGGCCGTCCTGCAGGTAGGTATCCCACAGATTGGCGGTGCCGGCCACGGCCAGCTGCTGAGTCTGTCGCTCACTCAGCGCCACCTCGTGCTGGGCCCGGGCCCAGGCCAGCAGCATGGACTCGGCGTGAGGGATCAGCGCCTCGCCCGACGAGGTCAGCTGAATATTGTTGCGCAGCCGGGTGAACAGGGTCACCCCCAGCTGGCTTTCCAGCTGACGAATGCGAAAGCTGACCGCAGACGGGGTCAGGTACAGATGCTCTGCCGCCTTGCCGAAGTGACGGGTACGGGACACTTCCAGAAAGGTCTTTAAAAGTTCGGTATCCAAGGCCAACCACAATTATTTTGTTCGTTAGCGCAAAATCTATTCATTTTGGCGGCTAATGCAACCAAAAATATGCCATTCGTGGCAATATAATTCCCATACCTTTGAACATTGCGATCGGTTGCCGGAATTCAGGCGGCCGTCCAACGAGCAGCGAGTAACATCATGGACAGATACGTCGTTATCGGCAATCCCATTGCCCACAGCCAGTCGCCCTTTATTCATCAGGCTTTTGCCGAGCAGACCGGGCAGAGTATGGAGTATGAACGCCTGCTGGCGCCGCTGGACAATTTTGAGGGCAGCCTGCGTGACTTTGCCGAGGCCGGCGGTAAAGGGTGCAATGTGACCGTGCCCTTTAAAACCGATGCGTTGGCGGTGGCCGGTGAGCTGAGCGAGCGGGCCACGCTGGCGGAGGCAGTCAATACCCTCAAGTTGTTGCCTGACGGTCGCTGGTTTGCCGATAACACCGACGGAGCCGGCCTGGTGATGGATCTGCACCGGCTGGGAGTCACTCTGGCCGGACGGCGTATTTTGCTGCTGGGTGCGGGCGGCGCGGCCCGGGGTGTGATGGGCCCGCTGCTGGCAGAGCAGCCGGCGGCCCTGGTGGTGGCCAACCGTACCGAGAGAAGGGCCGAAACACTGGCAAGTCGCTTTGCCGGACTGGGGCCGGTCAGCCACCAGCCGCTGGACGCGCTGAAGGGGAGTTTTGATGTGATCATCAACAGCACCTCTGCCAGTCTGCAGGGAGAGCAACTGGCGTTGCCTGCCGGCCTTTGCCATTCCGGCACCCAGGTCTACGATATGATGTATGGACGGGAAGAAACCCCCTTTCTGCACTGGGCCGCAAAGCAGGGTGTGCAGGGTCGTTTTGATGGCCTGGGCATGCTGGTGGGGCAGGCGGCGGAGAGCTTTTATCTCTGGCGTGGAGTGCGACCCGATATGGCGCCGGTATTGCTGGCGCTCAGGGCCAGGCTGGAGCAGGAAAAATGAATCAGGATATTATCGTCGGCGACGAAATTTACTGGCAACCCGAAGAGCAGCGGGTGGCCTTCAGCACTCACTGGCAGGGACGGCAGGTGCCCTGTTTTATTACCCAGCACCGGCTGGAGCACCTTGCCGGACAGCAACTGGCCGATGAAGCCAATGTGATCCTGGCCTTTGAGCAGGTGCGCTTCGATATTGAAGAGCTGGTGTGCGAGCGCATAGAAGAAGAAGCCTTTGCGCCCGATGGCAGTATCAGCCTGTGACCCTGGTGAGGGGAAATCGGTGAGGAGTGAGGGGAAATTCATGCTCACACCTCACACCTCACACCTCACTCCTCAGCCTTGCTGAAGATATTCATCCTTCAGGCGCACATAGTTATCGGCCGACTCGGGCAGAAAGGCCCGCTCACCCTCGGTCAGTGGGCGGGCCTGGCGCACCGGTGAGCCGACATACAAAAAGCCGGCTTCCAGCCGCTTGCCCGGTGGCACCAGAGTGCCGGCGCCGATAATTACATCATCCTCCACCACAGCGCCGTCCAGAATAATGGCGCCCATGCCCACCAGCACCCGGTTTCCTATGGTGCAGGCGTGCAGCATGGCCTTGTGGCCTACGGTAACGTCATCACCGATCAGCAGAGGCAGACCGTTGGGGCGTGATTGGCTTTTACGGGTGACGTGCAGCACGGTACCGTCCTGAATATTGGTACGGGCACCAATGCGAATGTGGTTCACGTCGCCTCGGGCGGCAACCAGAGGCCAGATGCTGCTGTCGTCACCCAGATGAATGTCACCGTAGAGCACGGCAGACTCTTCCACGAATACCCGCTCACCGAGCATCGGAACCATACCCTTATATGCCTTTAATGATTTCATGCCTTCGTCTCTTTATTAAGGGCTGACAAAGAGCAATATAGTACCGAAACACAGTTAAAAGTGCAGGCTCTGTGTATAACTCTGTGGTTAATATGTGTTTTTGCTGGGTTAATGAACATTCGGTGTCGAAAGTCATATTTTTGTCAAAAAAGCCCTTGCGCAAAAATCGCGGCTCCCTATAATGCGCATCCACTGACACGGCGGAACACGCCGACGGTCACAAGGGTTGAAGCAACACGAAATAAAGTGTGATTCAGCGCTTGACGAACACCAAGGATTGCGTAGAATACGCAGCCCTGACCAGCGAAAGCGGTCAACGCTCTTTAACAATTTATCAAGCAAACTGTGTGGGCACTCGCAGACGTTTGGGAAACAAAAATATTGTTTTTCAATGTTGTGTGAAGTGCACTAGTAATAGCAGCAGTTCAGATATTCATTGAGCATCAAATCTTTAATTGAAGAGTTTGATCATGGCTCAGATTGAACGCTGGCGGCAGGCCTAACACATGCAAGTCGAGCGGCAGCGGGAAAGTAGCTTGCTACTTTTGCCGGCGAGCGGCGGACGGGTGAGTAATGCTTGGGGATCTGCCCGGTCGAGGGGGATAACCGTTGGAAACGACGGCTAATACCGCATACGCCCTACGGGGGAAAGCAGGGGACCTTCGGGCCTTGCGCGATT
>NZ_QAGM01000036.1 GCF_003049725.1 Oceanimonas marisflavi | reverse complement strand
CAGTGGAGCCAATCCGGTGATCCCACCAAGGAAGAACCGGATCAGCCCTCGGGATTACGATAAGGCACTGTATAAAGAGCGTAATTTGGTTGAACGCGCTTTCCAGAAGTTCAAGCATTACCGTCGTATCGCGACACGATATGAACGTGTCGCGAAACACTACACTGCCATGCTCCACCTCGTATCAACAGTGATATGGTTGGCATGATTGAGAACGCCCCCTAGGGACTTGGTCATTCCGGCCCTCGAGCCGGAATCCATCCTGCAGGCCACTGTGTCATCCACTCTGGACTCCGGCCTGACAGCAAACCAATCCCTAATCCCGATTCCCTAATCCCCGCATTGTCTTTATGCGTAAGATTATTCATGTGGACATGGACTGTTTCTTTGCGGCGGTGGAGATGCGGGCGCATCCCGAGTGGCGGGACATTCCCCTGGCCATTGGCGGCAGCGCCAGCCGGCGCGGAGTGATCGCCACCTGCAACTACCCGGCCCGCAAGTTTGGCGTGCGCTCGGCCATGCCCAGCCATCAGGCGCTGCGGTTGTGCCCCGATCTGCTGCTTATTTCCGGCAATATGGCGGAATACAAGCGGGTTTCGCAGCAGATCCGCGCCATCTTTCGGCGCTACACCGAACTGGTGGAGCCCCTTTCCCTCGACGAAGCCTACCTGGACGTGACCGGCAGCCCGCTGTTTGGCGGCAGCGCCACCCTGATTGCCGAGGATATTCGCCGGGCCATTCGCGACGAGCTGCAGCTGACTGCTTCGGCGGGAGTGGCGCCCAACAAGTTTCTGGCCAAAATCGCCTCGGAAGAAAACAAGCCCGACGGCCTGTTTGTGCTGCCGCCGGCGGCGGTGGCGGACTATGTCAGCAAACTGCCGCTGAGCAAGATCCCCGGCGTGGGCCAAAAGACCGCGGAAAAGCTGGCGGCCATGGGGCTGGAAACCTGTGCCCAGGCGGTGGCTGCGGGGGAAGAAAACCTGACGCGCCGTTTTGGCAAGTTTGGCCGGCTGCTGTGGCAGCGGGCCCAGGGGATAGACGAACGGCCGGTGCAGGTGGACCGGATCCGCAAGTCGGTAGGAGTGGAAACCACCCTGGCTGCCGACCTTCATGTTGCAGGAGAAGGCCGGGAAGTCCTGACCCGGCTCTGGCCCGAGCTGCAGCGCCGGCTGGGAGAGCGGGCCATTCGCGGCCTGTGCATCAAGCTCAAGTTTGAGGATTTTGAACAGACTACTCTGTCCCGGCGCACCACAGTGCCCGAGCTGGCGTCGGCGTTAAAGCTGTGCGATCAGGCCTGGGAGCGGAGTGAGGGCCGTGGCGTGCGGCTGGTGGGAGTGAGCGTGGAGCTGGCCGAAGAAGAGCAGGGTGCTCAGTTAGGGTTTGACTGGGATTAAGAGCCGGGAATGGGGATTAGGGGCTTGGGATTAGTCGAGTAGACTGGAATGAGCGAAGCGAAGTTCAACATTCCGCAAGCGTCTGCATTTGTTGCGATTCACTTCGTTCATCACAACCTACGCTTGCACAAAGGAATATTCGCCGGGGGTGAGCCGTAGGTTGGCAATGAGCGCAGCGAATTGCAACGACCCGCCGGCGGCTTCGTGTTGTGGTTCGCTTCGCTCATCACAACCTACACCCGTATTCTGTCCCCAGTCCCCATCACTTCAGATGATCCTCTTCCACAAACCAGCCCTGGTTGTTTTGAGCGTTGGCGGGAGCGGGCTGTGAAGGCGGCGCTACTACCGCAGACGGGCCGGTGGTGGTCGTGGTGGCCGGTGCATATCCCGGCTCCAGCGCCGGCGCATCGCGGCCGTCGTCCGGGTGGGCGCTGCGCTGGCGGGCCGGTGCGGCGCTGTGATCCTGCTGAATGCCGGGAGCCAGCTTGCGGGTTTCGTCGAGCACTTCCCGGCCAAAGTCGAGCGCCCGGCTGAATATGTTGTCGGCCAGGGTCGGGGTGGCGACCAGCGCCAGCATCAGTAACAGGGTCCTGGATTTCATGACGCCTCCAAAAGCAATTAATCGTGTTCAATAATACGCCAAAACCGGGACCCTGAACACGGCCCCGAAGTCCGGCCTGTCGTCAGTTGTCGCGGGCAGGTATTTGCTCCAGCACCCGTATCAGCAGCTGCCAGAAGCGGGCTACGGCTTCAATATTCACCCGCTCATCGGGAGAGTGCGCCCCTTGAATGGTGGGGCCGAAAGACACCATGTCCCATTGGGGGTAGGCGCTTTTGAACAGGCCGCATTCCAGTCCGGCATGGATCACCTTGACCGCCGGCAGGGCGCCGAACACCTCCTTGTGAGTGTCGAGCACCAGCTTCATGACGGGTGAAGCGGGGTCGGGCTGCCAGCCCGGGTAGGCACCGTCAAACACTACGGTGGCCCCGGCCAGCTCAAAGGCCGCTGCCGTCATCGCCGCCACTCTGTTCCGGCCGGCGTCGTCCAGGGAACGGATCAGACACTGCACATGCACATGATCATCGTGAGTTTCAATCACGCCCAGGTTGGTGGAGGTCTGAGTGACTCCCGGCATGGCACGGCTCATGGCCATCACACCGTGGGGGCAGGCCAGCAGGGCACGCACCAGCCGTTGCTGCATGGCCTCGCTCATCACTCTGGCGGGGGGCTCGGCGTCACTCAGCTTAAGACGAATAAAGTCATCCACACCAGCAAACTCGGTGGCGTATTGCTGCTGGTAGTGTGCCAGCAAGGTATGCAAGTGTTCACTCTTTTCCTCGGACACCAGCAGCAGCGCCGAGGCTTCCCGGGCGATGGCGTTGCGCAGAGTGCCACCTTCCAGGCTGGCCAGCCGGGCATTGCAGCCGTGGGTCACGGCATGCAGCAGCTCGGCCAGCAGCCTGGTGGCGCTGGCCCGGCCTTCATGAATATTGATACCGGAGTGACCACCACGCAGGCCGGTAATGGCAAGATTAAAGGCTCGATAACCGGCGGGCACCGGCTCTGCCTGATAAGGCAGGGTGATATTGGCATCCACGCCGCCGGCGCAGCCCATGTAGACATCGCCGTCCTGCTCGGAGTCGGTGTTGAGCAAAATGTCGCCCTCAAGCCAGCCGGGCTGCAGGCCAAAGGCGCCGGTCATGCCGCTTTCCTCGTCGACGGTGAGCAGCACTTCCAGCGGGCCGTGCTTGAGTGTACTGTCGGCCAGCACCGCCAGGCAGGCAGCCATGCCGATGCCGTTGTCGGCCCCGAGGGTGGTGCCGGTGGCGTATACCCAGTCGCCGTCAATGCGCGGGCGTATGGGATCCCGGGTGAAGTCGTGGTTGGTGCCGGCATTGGCTTGGGGCACCATGTCGAGGTGAGCCTGCAGCACTACCCCCTTGCGATTTTCCATGCCGGGGCTGGCGGGCTTTTTGATGATCAGATTGCCGGTGTCGTCCTGACGCACCGTCAGGCCCTGCTCCTGAGCCCAGCCGGTTATCCAGTGACGCAGTGCGGCCTCGTGCCCGGAGGGATGAGGAATGCTGCAGATGGTGTTAAAAAATCCCCACAGCGAGGAAGGAGACAGGGTGTGAATGGCGGTCATGTCGGCTCCGGTATCGGCATCGGTCAGTAAGGTGGCGCCAGCTTACCCTGTCCTGATGACGGTGATCCATCCCGAAAACACATCTTCCTGAATAGCTGAATGAATAACGCAGCCAAACCCGGAGCCGTAGAAATGAAAGGGCGTTGAGCTACGCTTTACCAGCAAGGTTGCCTTGAAAAAGTGGTAACTCTGGTCAGCAAAAAAGCTGTTTAGCTGGTCAAGAATGGGCGTGATCTCTATAATGCGCCCATTGTTTACCCTGAGTTCCGTTATGGCGGGGCTGGGGTGGCCGTTCTGTTTTAAAGCCAACACCCAAAGGTTCTTTCTATGTCCAACAAATTCGTCGTCACCTGGGACTCATTTCAGCGCGAAGCGCGCAAGCTGGCCGCCCGTCAGCTGCCTGCCAGCCAGTGGAAAGGTATTATTGCCGTCAGCCGTGGCGGTCTGGTACCGGCCGCCATTCTGGCCCGCGAGCTGGGTATTCGCCACGTCGATACCCTGTGCATCTCCAGCTACGATCACAATCAGCAGCGGGATGATCTGCAGGTGCTGAAGCAGGTAAACGGTGACGGCGAAGGGTTCCTGATCGTCGACGATCTGGTGGACACCGGCAACACCGCCCGGGTGATCCGCGAGCTGTATCCCAAGGCCAAGTTCATTACCGTGTTCGCCAAGCCCAAGGGCGAGCCGCTGGTTGACGACTTTGAGGTGCGCGTAGGCCAGGACACCTGGATCGAGCAGCCCTGGGACATGAGTGTGACCTTTGTGCCGCCCCTGTGCGAGCAGGACCAGGCGTGATAAAAAGGCTCTTCGGAGCCTTTTTTACATTCTGACGCCGGAGCCTTCATGACAAGCCAGCAAAGCAATCTGAGCGAGCGGCTTTTTTCTGCCGTCCAGCATGCCCCGGAAACCTCCACCATCGCCTTTGCCGGGCGCCGCCATGTCGGCCGGCAGGAGCCGGCCCCCTTTGTGGACGGCGCCGATCTGCCCGGGTTTTACCGTCTGCAAAAACGTGCCTACTGGCACTGGCTGGGGGTGGACAGCATCGAGATCGAAGCCACTCTGGCGCGCCTGGCCGCGGCCCCCGGTCCCCGCACCGTGGAGAGCTGGCTGGATACCGTGGCCGAATACGGTCCCGGCAACTGGATCTTTGAATGGAGCCAGCTGGGGGCAAAGGCGCAACAGCTGGCTCAGGGCGCGGCCGGCCGGGAGGAGGCGCGTGCGCAGTTTCTGGCGGCCGCCCGCTATTTTTCCCTGGCCAGCTACCCCCATCTTAAAGGCGACCGGCTGGCGCTGCAGGCCCAGCTGCTGGCCAACCAGGCTTACCGGGAAGCGGGCCGGCGGCTGCCGGTGCCGCTGAAAGAACTGCGTATTCCCTTTAACGGCAAGGAGGTGCAGGGGTATCTGCACCTGCCTGCCACCGACCGGCCGCTGCCGCTGGTGATCGTCAGCGGCAGCCTGGACAGCCTGCAGCTCGACTTCTGGCGATTCTATGAGCGCTATCTGGCGCCCGCGGGCATGGCCATGCTGACGGTGGACATGCCCGGGGTGGGTTACTCTTCACACTGGCCACTGGTACAGGACAGCAGCCGGCTGCATCAGGCGGTGCTGCATTATGTGCCCAATATTCCCTGGGTGGACGAACGCCGGGTAGCCATGCTGGGGGTACGTATGGGCGGTAATGTGGCGGCCCGGCTGGCCAGTGTGGAGCCGTTCCGGTTGCGGGCCGCGGTATGTATTGCCGGTGCCGCCAACCTGTTTTTTTCCGAGCGTGAGCGCTTTATGCGGGCACCGGCCATGTTGCGGGACAGCATCGCCAACCGGCTGGGCATGAAAAGCAACGACTGGGAAAGTGTCTATCAACATTGCCGCGGACTCTCCCTCAAGACCCAGGGGCTGATGGGCCGTAAAACCTCTGTGCCGCTGCTGAGCATCGGCCACCGTCACGACTTTCTGTGTCCCGAGGCCGAGATTCAGGCGCTGGCTGCCAGCAGCCGCAGTGGCCAGGCGCTGGTGCTCGACAAGCTTCCCCTGCTGCAGCTGTACGAAACGGCTCTGGCCCGCACCCGGGACTGGCTGGTAGATCAGCTTTAACCACGGCGCAAGGCATGGATGTCGCTTTTTTGGCCATGGAAGGCGGCCAACCTTTATTATTGGGTGAAAAAGCGTTACATATAGGCCAGTTACCAGGGAGGTGGTTATGAGTACTGAAACGGTGAGTCATCAGAAACTGCTGCGGCTGTTTGCGGCCATAGGTCCTTACCTGCGCAGCGAGCAGTCAAGCCAGGACGGCTATTTTTTTGACTGTCTGGCGGTGTGTGCCAGTGCCAAGTTGGAGCCGGAAAAGCGCGAGTTCTGGGGCTGGTGGCTGGAGCTGTCGCCAAAGAATGAGCAGGATTTCGAGTTTTGTTACCGGCTGGGCTATTACGGGGGCGAAGGCGAGTGGCAGGAGCGGGATATTCCCCGCAAGCATGAAGAGGAAGTGGCGCGTACCCTGCGCGACTTTTACGACAAGCTGTCTGTCTGCCTGGATGAGCTTTCCCTCAGTGCCACTCCTTCTCCCGAGCTGGGGGACAAGCATTTGCTGAGTCCTGCCTGACGGTCAGACTTTTCTGTTCGGCCTCCGGGCTGTTATCTGTCCATGTTATGATTGCCGGCATCATGCCGGCATTGCTGTATTGTAAAGGAGCCGCAGGGCGTTCCATGAAAGGCAAAACCATTGTTGTAAAACTGGGTACCAGTGTGCTCACCGGCGGCAGCCGCCATCTCGACAGGGCGCACATGGTGGAGCTGGTGCGCCAGTGCGCCAGCCTGCACCGGGCCGGCCATCGCATTATTGTGGTGACCTCGGCGGCTATTGCCGCCGGGCGTGAACACCTGGGCTTTCCCGAGCTGGCAGGCACCATGGCCAACAAGCAGATGCTGGCGGCGGTGGGGCAGACCCAGCTGATCCAGACCTGGCAGTCGCTGTTCAATATCTACGGCCTGCATGTGGGCCAGCTGCTGCTGACCCGGGCCGATCTGGAAGACAGAGAGCGCTACCTCAATGCCCGGGACAGCCTGCGTGCTCTGCTCGATCACCGTATTATTCCGGTGATCAATGAGAACGATGCCGTCGCCACCAACGAGATCAAGGTGGGTGACAACGACAACCTGTCGGCCCGGGCCGCCATTCTGGCCGAGGCCGATCTGCTTATTCTGCTGACCGATCAGCGCGGCCTGTTTACCGCCGATCCGCGCAACAACCCCGATGCCCAGCTCATCGAGGAAGTGCAGACCATAGACGACACCCTGCGCAAGCTGGCCGGTGGCAGCGTCAGCGGTCTGGGCACCGGTGGCATGGCCACCAAGCTGCAGGCCGCCGATGTGGCCCGCCGGGCCGGGGTGGATGTGGTGATTGCCACCGGTCAGATCCCGGAAGTGATCGGCCGGCTGGCCAGCGGCGATCGGGTCGGTACCCGTTTTCCGGCCCTGGCCACGCCGCTGGAAAGCCGCAAGCGCTGGATCCTGGCCGGACCACCGCCTCATGGTGAAATTCATGTGGACGCCGGTGCGGTGCGGGCGGTGATGGACAAGGGATCCAGCCTGCTGCCCAAGGGCATAGTGCGGGTGGAAGGACGTTTTCGCCGGGGCGAGGCGGTACGCATCGTCAACCCCGAGGGCCGCGAGCTGGCCCGGGGCATCTGCCGTTACGACGCCCAGGATCTGGTGCGCATTAAAGGACAACACTCAGACCAGATTGAAACCCTGCTGGGCTATGGCTACGGCAGTGTCGCCATTCACCGCGACGATCTGGTGCTTTTGTAGGAGATATCATGGATTTGCAACACATGGGCCGTGCCGCCCGCGATGCTTCTTACCTGCTGGCCGAGGCCAGCACCCAGACCAAAAACGCCGCTCTGGTGGCCATGGCCGATGCCCTGGAACAAAATGCCGGGGCCATTCTGGCGGCCAACCAGAAGGATCTGGACACAGCCCGGGAAAACGGCACCGGTGACGCCATGCTCGACCGGCTGATGCTCAATCCCGCACGGCTCAAGGCCATTGCCGATGACGTGCGCAACGTGGTGCGGCTGCCGGATCCGGTGGGTGCCGAGCTGGAATCCCGGGTGCTGGAAAACGGCATGCGGCTGTCCCGCCGCCGGGTGCCCCTGGGCGTAGTGGGGGTGATCTACGAGGCTCGCCCCAATGTGACCATTGACATTGCTGCCCTGTGCCTGAAAACCGGCAACGCCAGCATTCTGCGTGGCGGCCGGGAGACCTTTCACACCAACCAGGAGCTGGTGAAGGTGATCCGCCAGGCCCTGGCGGCCTGTGAGTTGCCCGAGTCCTGTGTGCAGTACATTGGCGAGCCGGGCCGGGAGTGGGTGAGCGGCCTGCTGAAACTGGATCAGTATGTCGACATGATCATTCCCCGGGGCGGCCCCGGCCTGCATCAGCTGTGCAAGGAGCAGGCCACCATTCCGGTCATTATCGGTGGCTTTGGCATCGGCCACATTTTTGTGGACGAAAGTGCCGATCTGACCCGGGCCATTGAGGTAATCGACAACGCCAAGACCCAGCGCCCGAGCGTGTGCAACGCCATCGACACCGTACTGGTGCATGAAAAAGCCGCCGCCGGGCTGCTGCCGGCACTGAGTGAACGCATGGCCGAAAAGGGCGTGACCCTGGTGGCCGAGCCGGCGGCACTGGCGCTGCTGAAGGAGGGGCCGGCCACGGTGCGGGCCGCCGAAGACGGCGATTTCGATACCGAATGGCTGGGACTGACTCTGGGAGTCAAGCTGGTGAGCGATGTGAACGCTGCCCTGGCCCATTTACGGGCCCATAATGCGGCGCATTCCGATGCCATTCTCACCAACTGTCTGACCAGTGCCGAACGCTTTGTTAACGGCGCCCCCTCGGCGGCGGTGTATGTGAATGCCTCCACCCGCTTTACCGACGGTGCCCAGTTTGGTCTGGGGGCCGAAGTGGCGGTGTCCACCCAGAAGCTGCATGCCCGGGGCCCCATGGGGCTGGAAGAACTGACCAGCTACAAGTGGGTAGGCCAGGCGGATTACCTGATCCGCCAGTAAGGGGCGGGGCCTTGAGGCCCGGCCCGTCCAATGTGAGGGGAGAGGAGTTTTATGCCGTCCAAGTTGCTGGATGCCCTGTTGCTGGCGATGCCCTTGTCGCCCACGCTGGAGTCCTGGCGTCAGCATCTGCTTAATCATCTGAACTATCCGGTAAAGGGAGCGCAGAGCCTGTTTATCGGCGAGCCTGTGCTGGTGATTGTGTCATTTCAGCACGACAGGGCCGAGGTATTGCTGCCGGCCTTGGAGTGGCGCAACCATGACATGCAGACCACCAGGCCCAGTTCACGGGGCGTGGTGGATGAGCACAGTGGCAGCCTGGAGCAGCTGCTGGCGCTGGTGGAGGAAAGCATCGCCCTGAGGCTGAAATCGTTTCACGAGTGCAGCCGTTGTGGCAAACGCTGTCCGCCCGAAGCGCTGGGTTCGCTGATGGGGGATCCCACCTGCCGGGACTGTCTCAAGGGCCGGCGGGTGCTTTTTTAAATTCAGGGAATAGGGATCGGGGATTAGGGACTCGCCTCCCCAGTCCCTAATCCCCGAACTGAACAATCCAGCGCCTGAGCAGCATGCCTGGCAGGGTGGTAAAGCCGGTGGTGGCCAGCTTCAGTTCGCCCTGGTGAACCACCATCAGGGTGGGCGTCACGCCAATTCCCAGGGTGCGTGCCAGGCGGTTGTCGGCGTCGTTCACCACCGCAAAGTCATGGCCCTTGGCCTTCATATAAGCCGCAACCTTTTGATCGCTGCCCGAGGCGATGGCAATGCTCATTACCGGGCCCGGCACCATCTCCACCATGGGCGAGACAAAACGGCACACGCCACACCAGCTGGCCCAGACGTAGAGCAGTACCGGCTCCCGGTGACTTTGCGCCACCAGATCCACCGGCTTACCCTTCAGCGTGACCAGCTGACTCAGGGCGTCGGCCGAGGCAGGCAGATCCCGGCTGCGCCACAGATCCACCGCCGTCATGACGAGCATGAGAACCAGCCCATAGCCCAGCAGGCCTTTCAGCCATTTCACCGGGCGGCCTCCAGCGCCGATACGACCCGATCGCTGGTCAGCAGCACTTCCAGCTCCCGGCCCTCGGGCAGGCCCGGTCCAAACACCTGATTAAAGGGAATGCCGGCGCGGCCATGAGCGCGCAGATAGTCGGTGATCACCGGGTCGGGACGAGTCCAGTCGCCCTGCATCAGCACCACGTCCTTTTGGGTGAGCGCGCCGTACACCGGATCCCGCTGGATCACGCCAATCTTGTTGGCCTGGCAGGTAATGCACCAGTCGGCGGTAATGTCCACAAACACTCGGTTGCCGGCGGCCACTTCCTGCTCGATGCGGGCAATGTCCAGGGGCTGCCAGGGCAGCTCGGGGTTGGCCGGACTGACCCAAGCGTCCTGGGTCATCAGGGCCACGCCACCCAGCACGGCGCTCACCAGACTGATGCCGGCCACGCCGAACAGCAGGGCCCGGGCACCGTGGCGGCGCATCAGGCCAGCCAGGGGCAGCATCACCAGCAGGGCCGCCAGCAGCAGGCTCAGGGACGTGCCCAGGGTAGTTGAGAGCAGTGACAGCAGCCACAGACTGGTGGCCAGCAGCATCAGGCCAAACAGCCATTTGACCTTGACCATCCAGGGGCCGGGCCTGGGCATAAAGCGCACAAAGCCGGGAAACAGCGCCAGCAGCAGCCAGGGCAGGGCCATGCCCAGACCCAGGCCGGTAAAGATGGCAACCAGCACCAGCGGCGAGGATGCCAGTGCCGCCGCTACCGCGGTACCCAGAAAGGGTGCGCTGCAGGGGGTGGCCAGCAGGGTCGCGAACATGCCCTGCAGCAGGTGACCGCTGTTGCCGCCCCCCCGGTGGCTGGCCAGCCAGGTACTGAGCCGGCTGGGCAGGTGAATTTCAAACAGGCCAAACAGGTTGAGGGAAAACAGGGCGGTGACCGCCAGCATAAAGCCGATAAAGCCCGGCTGCTGAAACTGAATGCCCCAGCCCAGCTGGGCGCCGGACCAGGTCAGCACCAGCATAAAGGCGGCCAGTCCCCAGAACGACAGCATGATGCCGGCGGCAGAGAGCAGCAGCGGGCGACGTACTTCGGCCCGGCTGCGGTGCCCCAGCAACAGGCTGTTTAGTTTGAGCCCCAGCACCGGCAGTACGCAGGGCATGATGTTCAGTATCAGTCCACCCAGCAGGGCGTAGCCCAGGGCCAGCCACAGGGAAGGCTGGTCACCGCCGGCGCTCAGGGTGCCCTTGCTGACGGGAGCGCTCAGCTCTTCGGCCAGGTTGGCGTCGGCCACGGTCACGGTGAGCGGGGTGTTGTCGAGATTGAGCCCGGGATCCCAGCTGTTAACGTTAAAACGTGCTTCAAGCCGGTTGTCGTTGATATTCAGTTCGGGCTGACTGAACACGGCGGTGTCGGTATCGTCGATAAAGACGGTGGGATCCTGCCAGCCTGCCGGATTAATCAGGGTGACGGCCACTTTTTCTTTGGCGGCGTCCCAGCGCCAGTCACCGGCCTGCACTCTGGCCGCCGGGCGTGGCACCTGCGACAATGCCTGCTGAAAGTGGTGATTGGTGGTTTCATCCAGCATTAAACCGGCATTCAGCGGCAGCGACAGCGAATATTCGGTCAGCACGCAGATGGTGGTGCAGCTGGGCAGGGTCAGGGTGGCCTTGAAGGTGGCCGGTTGTGACGCATCCTGCGGGGTAATCAACAGCGGAAAGCTGACATCGTGCTGGTAGCCCTGGGTTTCGATGCCCAGCAGATGAAAGCGATCGGGCAGGGGCCAGCGCCAGTCCAGGGCCTGCACATTGGTGGAGTCCTGCCATTCCATGCGGGGAGCAATGCCGCCCTCGCCAGGCGAGCGCCAGTAGGTTTTCCAGTCGTCGGCCAGGCGCACCTGCAGCAGGGCCGCATATTGTCCGCTGGCGTTATTCAGGGGGCCGTTCTGTACCAGCCGCACCTGCACCGGCGGGTGCTCGGGGGCCTGCAGCCAGCCGGTGTCGGCAGCCTGGGTGGCAACAGAGGCCAGCAGCAGTAAACACAATGAAAAAAGTCGGTACACGTTTTAAATCTCCGGTGGTCAACGCAAAACATTAAGGCAGAGGGCGTTGACTGTCACTCCCGGCATAGGCAAAGCAGCACAATGGCCAGCCACCCCGGCTCAGCCCAGCGCCAGCCACAGGGCGACTCCTAGCATCAGGCTGCCGGCAATGCGGTTCATCAGCTGTACCCTGCCCTTTTGCTGCAGCACCCGGCTCAGGGTGCGGCCACCGCTGGCGTAGAGCAGCATGCAGATAAACTCCAGCGACAGAATGATGGAAACCAGCCCTGCCAGCTGGCCGGCCAGTGGCGCCTGATTGTCGATAAAGGGCGGCAGCAGGGCGATAAAAAAGGCCCAGCCCTTGGGGTTGGCGATGGCGGTGACAAAGCCCTGGCTGACCAGAGTGGCGGCAGGAATATGACGGGGCCCGGCATCCACCGGGTTTAACGCCAGTTTGCCCCGGGAGCGCCACAGCTGAATGCCAAGCCAGGCCAGATAGAGGCCGCCGCCGTACTTGAGCAGCAGAAACAGCTGCGGATACTGCAGCATGAGTGCGGCCACACCGACCACCGCCAGGCAGGCCACCAGGCCCACGCCGGCGAGCTCGCCCAGCATCATCCACAGGGTGCGTTTTACCCCTACCGTCATCCCCAGGGACAGAGCCAGGGTCATGCACATGCCGGGGGTGACCGACACAAAGAAAAAGGTGGGCACAAACACCATTAGAACCGATGCGTTAATAGGTCACCTGCCTGCCAGTAGCGCTTGAGTTGAACATAATCTACGCCATTGTAGGCCAGGTGCCACAGATTAAGCCAGCCCTGGCCGAGGGCATTTCATCAGTCACTGAAGCGGGGGCTGAATACCAGTCGTCCGGGAGCGATATCCATGGCCACGGGCACGGTTTTGAGCCAGCCATAGCGGCCGTCGTCAAGCTTATATACCGGCTGGTTTTCCAGCACGGCGCGCACCAGCTGCATCATGCCCGCCGAGGCCGCCGCCACATCGCCCTGATAGCCAAAGGCGTTGACCTGGCTCCTGAGCAGATTCAGATCCCGAATAAAGATGGCGTTTTTCTGCCGGTCGTAGACGGGTTTGCCTTCAATCTGCAGATCCAGGGCGGCGGGAAAGCGGGCAATCAGGGCATTGATGGCGGTTTCGCCGCTGATGTCGAGGCGCACCACCTGGCGGCTGTCGGGACCTATGGTGAGATCCAGGTTATCGATGCGGGTTTCCACCAGCCCCTGGGTAAAGCGCGGCGCCTGCTCTTCCAGTTGGGTGTAGAGCGCCTTTTCCAGCTCGGTTTCAGACACGCTGTACTGGCTGACGCTGGCACAGGCGCTCAGCAGCAGCGCACTCAGGGTAATGGTCAGGGCTTTAAACATGGTGTTACCTCTTTTCAAGAGCTGTAAGCCGTAAGCTGTCAGCTGTAAGTAAAACCACTTCTGCATGACTGCGAACCTGGTTAAAGGCCTGTAGCCCGGCAACAAGTGTAAGTTTTTTGTTCATGTTTCAGCGCGTACAGGCCATCTTGTCTTACAGCTTAAAGCTGACAGCTTACGGCTTCGAAAAGCCTATGGCTTTGAGCTTAAGAGCCGCTCGAGCTGGTTGGCAAAGGCCTGGCGGTCGGCCTGGCTCAGGGTGGGCGGCCCGCCGGTCTGCACGCCGCTGGCACGCAGGGTGTCCATAAAATCGCGCATGGTCAGTTTGGCGCGAATGGTGCCCTTGTCAAAGCGCTCGCCCCGGGGGCTGAGCACCTCGGCGCCCTTGTCCAGGGCTTCGGCGGCCAGGGGAATATCGGCGGTCACCAGCAGATCCCCCGCTTCAATGCGTTGCACAATTTCATTGTCGGCCACGTCAAATCCTTTCGCGACCTGCAGCTGACGCACCAGTTTTGAGGCGGTTACCGGCAGGGCGTGATTGGCCACCAGCACCAGCGGTGTGCCGGTACGCTCGGCGGCGCGCAGCAAAATCTCGCGGATCACCTTGGGGCAGGCGTCCGCATCCACCCAGATCTGCATCAGTTGCGCCGCCCCTGGGATTTTTTGCGGTCAAGGGCGTCTTTCAGTTCATAAGGATCCACCACCACGCCGGTTTCATTGGGCGTAGGAAAGACCGCGACCAGTAACTCGTCGTCGGTCATGCCCGGCACCCAGCGCTTGAGCCAGACGTTCAGGCTGATGGCTTCGGGCTTGCAGCCCTGCCAGTCGCCTTCGGCCCAGTCCCGTGCATAGTCGGCGTGGGGCCAGACCGGAATGCAGTCTTCATCGTCGTCGGTGGTCAGCATCATGCAGCCATGTTCGTCGGTGAGGATCCAGATTTCGTCCTGCTCGCATACCCGGTTGACGAAATGGTTAAAGCGTTCGTTATCACCGAGAGCGAGTACGGCGGTCTTGTCCTGAGTGTTGAGGGAATAACTCATAAAGGTTCTCACTGTGGAAATTGAGCCGCATGTTCACACTGCCGGGCCCGTCTTGTCCAGTTTCGCCTTGCCAAACCGGTTCCAGGCCTGTTCATGAAAGAAGTAAGCCACGGTATTGACCATGGGCTCGACCAGGGCGATAAGACCACCGACCAGCAGGCTGCCGGAGATCATCCAGGCCACGCTGAAGGCCACGGTGAAATGCACCAGGGCAAAGGTGAGGGTCTTGTACATGGTGGCGTGCGTCCTTATGATGAAACTTATATAATGAATGATAATGATTATCAGTAATCTGGCCAATCGTTATTTTTTGGCTGGTTCATCGGTGTTTCCTGTCAAACAAATGCTGAACAGCGGCAATCGAGCGTTTACAGCCGGACCCCGCTCGGGATAGATTGAAAACAGTTTTTTTAATACGGGCCAGGGTGCTCACCAGTACAAAAGCAGGGTTGCTCATGCATTTTCAAACCGACGATATCCGCATTAACGAAATCAAAGAACTGTTGCCGCCGGTGGCGGTGCTGGAAAAATATCCGGCCACCGATACCGCTTCGGCTACCGTGTTTGAATCCCGCCAGGCGATCCATCGTATTCTCACCGGCGAGGATGACCGTCTGTTGGTGGTGGTGGGGCCCTGCTCCATTCATGACACTCAGGCGGCCATTGAATACGGTCAGCGGCTCAAGGGGCTGCGCGAGCGCTACGCCGATACGCTGGAAGTGGTGATGCGGGTGTATTTTGAAAAGCCGCGCACGACCGTTGGCTGGAAGGGGCTGATCAACGATCCTTACCTGGACAACAGCTTTCAGATCAACGATGGCCTGCGTACCGGCCGCAAGTTGCTGCTCGATCTCAACGACATGGGCCTGCCCACCGCCAGCGAGTTCCTGGACATGATCACGCCCCAGTATCTGGCGGATCTGATGAGCTGGGGTGCCATTGGCGCACGCACCACCGAATCCCAGGTACACCGGGAGCTGGCGTCCGGCCTGTCGTGCCCGGTGGGCTTCAAGAACGGCACCGACGGCACCATCAAGGTAGCCGCCGACGCCATTGGCGCCGCCAGTGCTTCCCATCATTTTCTGTCGGTGACCAAGTTCGGCCACTCGGCCATCGTCTCCACCGCCGGCAACCCGGACTGCCATATTATTCTGCGCGGCGGCAAGGAGCCCAACTACAGCGCCGATCATGTGGCCACCGTCTGCGCCGGCCTGGAAAAGGCCGGTCTGCCGCAGAAGCTGATGATCGACTTCAGCCATGCCAACAGCAGCAAGCAGTATCAGCGGCAGATGGTGGTGGCCGAGGACGTGTGCGGCCAGATCGCCGGTGGCCAGCAGGCCATCATGGGCGTGATGGTGGAAAGCCACCTGGTGGAAGGCCGTCAGGATCTGAAGGAAGGCTGTGAACTGACCTACGGGCAGAGCATCACCGACGCCTGCATCGGCTGGGACGACACCGAAAAAATGCTGGCGCAGCTGGCCGAAGCCGTGGCCGCCCGGCGCCAGGCGTAATCTAAGTGAGGAGAGAGGCGTCAGGGGTGAGGGGGGGGAACTGCCCCTGACTCCTGAGCTGAACGACACAAAAAAAGGAGCCTTAGGCTCCTTTTTTGTTTGCCCAGCGAAGCTGGCAAACCCGTCAGGTTGAAAGAAACCTGAATCACCCTGACTGAGGGGAAGATAATCCGAATGGCAAGGGCGCTGTTGGCCAACGGCAGGGTCTGAAGGAAGCCATAGGAAGTCAGAGGCACACAACGCAAGTGAACCTGATTCGGCGCGACAGAGGGGTAAGCGTGCAAAATAACGCAAAGCCCGATACTCAGTCAGATCTGTTGCGTGTTTGAGGGTGGCGTTTCTGACAGGGAGCCAGTGCAGTAACTGGGGAAGCCTGACACCAGCTCCGGCGGCAAGCCGGAAGCACAGACTCAAGGTGAGCGCCGAGGTCTGTGTTGGTGCGAGGTGGCAGATGAATCCGTAGTAGTGAGTAAGGCCCGGCCCGAGAAGCCCAGTAATGGTGTGGAGGACAAAACCGGGCTGACCATCAGCACAGCGTCTGATGGAGCAGCGACGTGCCAAAAGCCGTCGGTGCTGCGAAGGGAGG
>NZ_QAGM01000035.1 GCF_003049725.1 Oceanimonas marisflavi | reverse complement strand
AGTGGCTGGAAAACGTGGGCAGCGGCTTTATTCTGCTGGCGCTGGTGTACATGTTCTGGAGCGTGATCAACCGCTACGGCGACGAAATCACCGCCAACCTGGTGAACATGGAAGGCACCTGGGGTGTACCCTTCTGGGGCGCGACCATGCTGTTCCTCGGTATCTACAGCACCATGATGCTGAACGTGAGCGACTACTCCCGTGAGCTGAAGGAAGGCACCAAACCGGGTCTGCTGACCACCATCTACGCCATGTCCATTCTGCCCTGTACCCTGTTTATGGGTCTGATTGGCCTGATGGTCTCCGGCGCCACCGGTGTGTCCGACCCCATCCAGGTGTTCTCCAGCGCCGTGGACAACACCCCGCTGCTGATCATCACCCTGCTGTTCATCGCCTTTGCCCAGGTGACCACCAACGTGCTGAACAACGTGGTGCCGCCCACCTACATCCTGATGGACGTGTTCAAGCTGAAGTTCCGCACCTCCACCATTATTGTGGGTCTGCTGGCCTTCTGCACCTTCCCCTGGGAACTGGTGAAGGAAGAGTCTTCCGCCGGCCTGCAGATGTTCGTACAGACCTACTCCGCTTTCCTGGGTCCCATCTTTGCGGTGATGGTGGTGGACTACTTCATCCTGCGTCGTCGCAAGCTGGACATCGACAAGCTGTATGACGAGAACGGTCCCTATAAAGGTGTGAACTACGCCGCCGTGATTGCCGCGCTGGCCGGTGCCGTGGTGGCCCTGACCTTCTCCTCGGTATCCTGGTACGCCAGTCTGCTGCCGGCGGGTATCACCTACTACCTGCTGATGCAGAACTGGAAACCCTGTGAGCGTTTCCGCAATTAATACGAAAAGAAAGGTCCGGTTGACGGACCTTTCTTTTTTTCATGTCTGAATGGCTGTTTCGAATGGCAGCGCACTACCGGCCACGTCACAGCTCAACAAAGGAGAGTCACTGTAACAGGGATGGTGCCCTGGCCTTTTGAGAATGGCCCGGCCGAAAGCACCATGAGCAGGTTTGATATTCAGTCGTTGACTTGAGGAGATAATTATCATGGGTGTACACCAGCGGTTACTTGTTAGTGAAAATGCGAAAAAACTATGGCTACCAGCGTTCTTTGTGCTGGCATCATCGACAGTTCAGGCCACACAGGGAGATGCAAGCGATGTTCAGCAAGCCGAGGGGGAAACGATTAAAACCATTGTACTGATTAACCCCAACTCAAATTCAAAAGCGACCATTTCAATGGCCGAGCTGGCACAGCAGGAAGTGGCCGGACGAGCCAATGTGGAAGGGGTGAGTAACGAGAATGCCCCCGCCCTGCTGACGACCCCTGAGGATATGGAAAAAGCGGCCAGCGGTGTGGTTGCACTGGGGGTGGAAGCGGCTGCCAATAAGCAGGTTGCGGCGCTGATCGTCTCGGCATTCAGCGATCCCGGCCTGCCGGAGTTACGTGCCAGCGTGTCCATACCGGTATTTGGTATTGGCGAGGAAGTCTTTCATGAGGCGGCTCGTGGTGATCGCCCGTTCGGTATTGTGACCGTGACGCCGGATGAAAAGTTGTTGGCTTCATTCAAGCAAAAGGCCGATGAACTGGGCTACGGTCACCTGTATCGCGGCGTTCAGGTCACACCTGGTGATCCCATGGAGCTGGTTGCCTCTGCTGATAAGCTGGATGCCGCATTGGCAACCGCAGTGCAGGCGTCCATTGACCAGGATGGTGCCGAAGCCGTGATTATGGGCGGAGGTCCGTTATCGGCTTCAGCTGTCAGGCTGCAACCCCGGTTCGAGGTCCCTTTGCTGGTGGCAGTGAATGCAGCCGCCCGAGCGGCAATGGCGGCTATCGAATAACGTTATCTTTTCATAAAAATGTAGATGAAAGAAGGTGATAGAGGAGTGCCGCTTACCATGTGAGCGGCATTTTCTGGTTTTGCAGCGCATGGTCGTTTGCGCACAAAACAGGCCGGATTGGCTATGCTGAATATATGCCGGAGCCTGGCTTACTCCAGAGCATCCCGCTGAGGCGGTGCGGCACTCAGACTGCAACCCGTGTTGATATTCCACTGCCGGTATCGGTACTCGCCGTCACCCAGGTAGCGAGGGCACTGGCTGACAGGGGTTTTGTTCGCGTTTTCAAGGGAGATAAACGCATGGATGACAAGCAACTCGAAATAACCCATCACGACCCTCTGCTTTACAACGAGGATCTGGCCCCCATCAAGCACAAGGATCGCAGCTGGGGCTGGTTTGAAATCTTCAACGTCTGGTCCAACGACATTCAGAGCCTGTTTGGCTACACCCTGGCCGCGTCCTTGTTCCTGAGCTACGGTCTGAATGGTTGGGCGGTGATGGCGGCCATTATCCTGGCCGGCTTTATTGTGATGGTGCTGGTCAACCTGACCGGCAAGCCCAGTGTCAAATATGGCATACCCTTTCCGGTGATGATCCGGTCAAGCATGGGAGTGCGCGGCGCCAACTTTCCGGCCATGCTGAGGGCCATTATCGGTATCTTCTGGTATGGGGTGCAGACCTATTTTGCCTCCACCGCTGTGACCCTGCTGCTGACTTCCCTGTGGGGCACAGGCGACAGCGAATATCTCGGGCTGTCGGGCACCGCCTGGCTGTCGTTCGTGATCGTCTGGGCGTTTCAGATAGCCTTGTTCTGGCAGGGTATCGACAAGATCAAGATCTTCCTTAACTGGGCCGGTCCTCTGGTCTATGTGGTCATGCTGGCGCTGATGATCATCGTCTGGTACCAGGCTGGCGATCAGCTGTTGCCGGCGGTGGACACCATCTTCAGTGGCGGCGGCGACTATCAGGGCAGCGACCTGGCGGCCTTTACTGCCATTGTGGGTACCATGGTGGCCTATTTTGCCGCCGTGGTGATCAACTTCGGCGATTTCACCCGTTTTGTGCGCAGCGAGCGGGAGATGAAAATCGGCAATCTGGTGGGGCTGCCCCTCAATGTGGCCTTCTTCTCCTTTATTGCGCTGATCATTACCGCCGGCACCCTGGTGTTGTTTGGTGAGGCGCTGACCAATCCGGCCGATATTGTGGAGCGGGTTGACTCCCTGCCCCTGACCATTATCGCGGCACTGACCTTCTTCGCCGCCACCGTGGGCATCAATCTGGTGGCCAACTTTATTCCGCCGGCCTATGACCTGGCCAACCTGTTTCCCAAGGTGATCAGTTTCCGTATCGGGGGCCTTATTACTGCCGTGGTGGCCTTTTTCGTGGGAGCGCTCTGGGTGTCGGTTATCAGCCAGATTGGCATTCCCGGTTTTGTGAATGCACTGGGTGCCATAGTCGCACCCTTCTACGGCATTATTGTGGTGGACTATTACCTGGTGAAACGGCAGCAGCTGAATATGCAGCAGTTGTTTTCCCGGGATCCACAGGGTGCCTATTTCTACCAGAGTGGCTGGAACAAAAAGGCATTGATCGCCTTTGCCATGGCGGCGGTATTTTCCGTTGCCACCGTCTGGGTGCCGGCGCTCAGTGATCTCAACGGTTATGGCTGGCTGATTGGTGCGGCATTGGGGGGTATTTTTTATTATTGGCTGTCATCGCGCAGCCAGGACTGAAAGCAGGTTATTAAAAGCAACAAAGCGGCCCCTGCAGGGGCCGCTTTGTTGCTTTTTACGAATATGGGCATGATTGTTGACAATGTAAAGGCATGTTACTCTTTGGTTAATCAACGAGCACAAAGGGCAAGCCCATGAATAACAAAAACAGGGATCTGAACAGTGTTTATCAGCGTATCTGGGAAGCGATTGTCGCCCACAAACTGCTGCCGGGTACCCGGCTGAAGGAAGAAGAATTATGTGAGACCTTTGGCCTGAGCCGGGGGTTTGTGCGCAAGCTGCTGTTACAGCTGTCCTACCACAAGCTGGTGAACCTGGTGCCCAACAGCGGTGCCTTTGTGGCCGAGCCTTCACCGGAAGAAGCCAGAGACATTTTTCAGGCGCGGCGGTTGATTGAAGCAGAGCTGGTACGGGAACTGGCGAGCAAATGCACTCTGCGGGAGAAAAAGCTGCTGCAGGAGCACCTGGAAAAGGAACACCAGGCCATGGAGCAGGGCGATCAGAGCCTGCGCATACGGCTCTCCGGGGAGTTTCACCTGCTGATTGGCAAGCTGGCCAACAAACCGGTGCTGACCTCCTTTTTGCATGAAATCATTCCCCGCTCGTCGCTGATCGTGGCCCTGTACCAGCAGCCAAATGGTGTCCGCAAGGGCCACCATCATCATGCCGGGCCATCCTGCAGCGAGCATAATGGACTGCTGGAGGCCATTGCCGGACACCATACCGAACGGGCGGTGCAGTTGATGATTGACCACCTTAACGAGATCGAGGCCCAGCTGCAGCTGGAGCCGCCGGCAGAGGAAGATGTCAATCTGAAGCACATCTTTGCCGAGCTCTGAGGCTGTTCGGCCCGCACACCCTTCACGTTACTGCCGGCAGGTGTCGTTGCAGGCACTGATCAACCGCTCCGCCAGCAGTTTGCTGTGGGCCGAGAGCTTGTCCTGGGCGTGCAGGGTCAGCTCCAGATCCGGTACGTCCGGCAGGCCATCGGCCTCGCTGAGAATACGGTGCCTGGCGGTAACCAGCCGGCGGGGCAGCAGCGAGATGCCAAAGCCCGCTTCCACCGCACAGCAGACTCCCGACAAACTGGTACTCACGTAAGCCAGCCGCCAGCTGCGGCCCAGCCGGTCAAAGGTGTGGGCCATTTCGCCCCGGTACAGGCCGCCGATGGGAAAGGTGACCAGAGGCACCGGCTGGCTGGCCAGGTTGTTGCTCTCCAGGCCGTCTATCCAGCACAGCGGCTCGGGCCAGCTGGCCAGCCCCGGCACGCTGCCCGGACGCTGCTTGACCAGCGCCAGATCCAGCTCGCCGCGCTGAAACTCCCGCCAGATATCGCTGCACAGGCCGCTTTTTACCTCCAGCCGAATACCCGGATACTGATCGGCAAAGGCGGACAGGGCGGGCATGATGGCGTGGGTGGCGAAGTCTTCCGGCACCCCCAGTCGAATTTTCTGCTGCTCTATGCTCAGGCTGGTCTGGGCCACGGCTTCCTGCATTAACTGCAGTATGCGGCGGGCGTAATTGAGCACCCGCTCGCCTTCCAGGGTGGCGGTAATGTAGCGGCCCTTGCGGTTGAGCAACTCGCAGCCGAGCTGGGATTCCAGCTTGCGTATCTGCTGGCTGACGGTGGACTGGGTAAGGTGGGTGCTGTCGGCGGCCCGGGTAAAGCTGCCGGTGTCTACCACCGCCACAAAGCTGCGTAGCAGCACCGGATCGAGAGTGGTCAATTGGGTCATGTTGCCCTTGTAGTGGTAAATGCACTGGGTGCCATTGAATTATTTAATTTATAAATCATTTGGTCATGCTCTACAATCCATGTGTTCAGCATTTAAGCAGCATGGTGCTTGTCAGCCTGCCGTGCTGCTTCCGTTGGCAATGTCCAACCATTCAAGCATAAAAGGACGAAGTAATGGCCCGTAATACCTATTATGCCCCCAAGGGCGGTCTGCCCCCGCAGACTCAACTGATCCACGATCGCGCCGTATTCACCGAAGCCTACGCCGTTATTCCGAAAGGCGTCATGAGCGACATCGTGACCAGCTTCCTGCCGTTCTGGGACGAAACCCGTCTGTGGGTTATCGCCCGTCCGATGAGCGGTTTCTCCGAGACCTTCTCTCACTACATCATGGAAGTGTCTCCCCAGGGTGGCAGCGAGAAACCCGAGCTGGATGCCGGCGCCGAAGGCGTTATCTTCATCGTTGAAGGTGAAATGACCCTGACTCTGGAAGGCAAAGAGCATCACATGGATCTGGGTGGCTACGCCTACCTGCCGCCGGGTGCCAACTGGACCGTGAAGAACAACAGCGACGCTCCCGTGCGCTTCCACTGGCTGCGCAAGGCTTACGAATTTGTAGACGGCATCGACGTGCCGGAAGCCTTCGTGACCAACGAGAACGACATTGAGCCGACCTCCATGCCGGACACCAATGACGTGTGGGCCACCACCCGTTTCACCGATCCGACCGACATCCGTCACGACATGCACGTTAACATCGTGACCTTCCAGTCTGGCGGCGTGATCCCGTTCGATGAAACCCACGTTATGGAGCACGGCCTGTACGTGCTGGAAGGCAAGGCCGTTTACCACCTGAACCAGGACTGGGTTGAAGTTGAAGCCGGCGACTACATGTGGCTGCGCGCCTTCTGCCCCCAGGCCTGCTACGCCGCCGGCCCGAGCCGTTTCCGTTACCTGCTGTACAAGGACGTGAACCGTCACATGGTTCTGAATTCGTCCCCCGCTTACCGCGGCAACCGCAAGTAAGCAGCAGCGGAACGATAGCAAAAGGCAGCCTTCGGGCTGCCTTTTTGCGTTTTTGGTTAGGAGTGAAGGGTGAGGCGTGAGGAAAAAGTTCTGCCTCACCCCTCACCCCTCACCCCTCACCCCTCACTCCTCACCCCTCACGCTCCCAGCAGCCACTCCTTGAGCTGGCCCAGCGAAGTCACTTCATGGTGGGGAGTAATGCCCTCGGGGGCGGGCTTGCCCTGAGTGTTGAGCCAGCAGGTGTGCAGGCCGGCGTTAAGGCCGCCGAGAATGTCGGAATGGGGGTTGTCACCCACCATCAGCACCCGGCTGCGCTCCGGGTTGCCCATAAGATTCAGGGCATGGTCAAAAATGCCGGTGTGGGGTTTGGCCACGCCCACTTCTTCCGATACCACCAGGGGTGAGAAAGCCTGTTCCCAGCCGGCTCGCTGCAGCCGTGCCTGCTGCATGGAGGCAAAGCCGTTGGTGATAATGCCCAGTCGCGCCTTGTCTTCCAGTGAGGCAACCAGCTCACTGGCGCCGGGCAGCAGGGTGCACACCTCCACCATGGTATTCATAAAGGTTTCATTCAGGTGCTGGGTGGTGACCGCCAGCCGGCCGGCCCATTCTTCAAAGCGGCGGTGGCGCAGTTCTTCGGCACTGATGTCGCCGTTCTGGTAGGCCACCCACAACGGCTGGTTTTGAGTCTGGTAGTGCGCAAAGGCCTGTTCATCAAAGTTCACGCCAAAAGCGGCGAACATGCGCTTAAGGCCGGTAAAGGCGTCGAAATGAAACAGGGTGTCGTCGGCGTCGAACAGTATCCAGTCGTAGCGCATCGGGCAGGAACTCCAGAGCAAGTGGCCGGTATGGGCCCACAGTGTAGAAAGCCATGGTGGGCAAACTCAATAGCCGCAGCAAATTATGCTTAAATACAGCCCATATAACCAATAATGAGGAAGAGCGCATGGAGTTTTCCAGCTGGCTGGCGCTGGCGGCCATCTGCATTATGGGGGCCATCAGCCCCGGCCCCAGTCTGGCGGTGGTGATCCGCAACACGGTGCGCGGTGGTCAGGGCCACGGGGTGCTCACCGCTCTGGGACACGGCCTGGGGGTGGGACTGTATGCCCTGATCACCGCTCTGGGGCTGGCGTTGCTGATCACCCGCAATCCGCTGCTGTTTGACATCATCCGCTATGGCGGCGCCGCTTTTCTGGCCTGGCTGGGCATCAGGGCGCTGCTGGCGCGGCCCCAGCCGGGAGCGGCCGAGGAAAGCGGTCATACGGTGCGTGGTCGTCAGGGGGCCTTTGAGGGCTTTATGGTGGCCTTTCTCAACCCGCAGCTGGCCATTTTTTTTGTGGCCCTGTTCAGTCAGTTTGTGCGTGCCGACGCCGGCTGGCAGCAGGGCGGCATCATGATGCTCACCGCCGGCGGCATTGATGCGCTCTGGTATGTGCTGGTGGCGCTGCTGCTGTCCCGGGGGCCGGTGCTGGGCTGGCTGAAGGCCAGGTCGGGCGTGATCGACAAGCTGAGTGGCCTGGTGCTGCTGGCGCTGGCCTGCAAGGTGGTGTTGTAGGCAAACCTCAAAACGTGCGGCATGGTTGTGCGCTGGATCAAAGTTTGGTAGCCTTTTGCGGTCAAAAAATCGGCCTGTGTTAATCAGGTCACGCTTTAAATCACACTTGTAACTAACGGAAGTCAGCAGTTGAGTCCCATGTTGTATCTGCCCACCACCGCACAATGGCACGACCTTATGTCGCTGTCACGGTCCGGTATGGACGGAATTGGGGTGTTTGGCGCCGTTATGGTGCTGGAAGTGCTGGGCCACTGGTTACTTAGCTGGACCGGACTGTCGGCCGATATTTTTGAATACCAGGCGCAACTGGCGGATTTGTTCCCCATTGATGCCCTGAAAACCCTGCTCTGCACCAGCCTGCTGGTGTTTGCACCACTGCTGCTGCAGTGGCTGCTGATGTTGCTGCATCTGCTGCTGCAACATCTTGTCTGGCCGAGAACGCACCATTCCAGGCCGGCACTCTCCACATCTTCAAAGCCTCGCCGTGCCCTGCTTCGGGCGCATGGTTGCCGGGCTCCACCGATGTTCTCTCTCGGGTTCTGATCCTCTTTCAAACGCTGTTGTAGGGCGCCGTTACCGCGTTTGCCGGTAGCTGTCTGTATGCCGCGCTTGTCAAGGTGGTCGATCCCGCCACTGCGTATCGCTCGATACCCATAACTGTCTTGCCGTGCTGCGCGGCAAGCTGGCACCTTTAGGGATAGGGGAAGGTTTCCTTTGTTTATTCGAAAGTTAGTTAACCTGCTGTTGGCAGGGGCGGCGTCTTTTGCGCTGGCCGGCTGCGAAGGCGGCGTGCTGGATCCCAAGGGTCAGGTCGGCGCCGATGAGAAGTATCTGATCATCGTTGCCACCTGTCTGATGCTGCTGGTGGTGATTCCGGTGATTGTGATGACCTTGTACTTCGCCTGGAAGTACCGGGAAGGTCGCAATGAGGCCTATGAGCCCAAGTGGGCCCACTCCACCAAAATTGAGACCGTGGTGTGGGTGGTTCCCATCATCATCATCGTGGCTCTTGGCATCATCACCTGGCGCTCCACTCACGCGCTGGATCCGTACAAGAAGCTTGACCACGACAAGGACCATCTGGTGGTTCAGGTGGTGTCACTGAACTGGAAGTGGCTGTTTATCTATCCGGAGCAGGGCATTGCCACCGTCAACGAGCTGGCGTTCCCCACCGATGTGCCGGTGGAGTTCCGCATTACCTCCGACACCACCATGAACTCGTTTTTCATTCCCCAACTGGGTAGCCAGATCTACTCCATGGCGGGCATGGAAACCCAGCTGCACCTGATCGCCAACGAGCCGGGCCGTTACGACGGTATCTCCGCCAATTACAGCGGCGAAGGCTTTACCGGCATGCAGTTTGACGCCATCGCCACCCCCGACGAAGCCGGCTTTGACGCCTGGGTGGAAAAGGTGAAAGCCGATAAGCACACCCTCGACATGGCCGCCTACCAGCAGCTGGCCGAGCCCAGTGAAAACAACCCGGTGGAATACTTTGGCGATGTCAGCCGAGGCCTGTTCCATGAAGTCGTGATGAAGTTCATGAAGGATCATCACCCCGTTGCGGGCGATGAACATTCACATCACCTGTCAGCCAGCATGATGATGGAGGCTGAGAAATAAAATGTCGTTATTAGGTAAACTCACACTCGACGCCGTGCCCTACCATGAGCCCATTATCATGGTGACTCTGGGCGTGGTGGCCATCGCCGCCGTGGTGATCGCCTTTCTGATCACCCGCTACAACAAGTGGGGCCTGCTCTGGCGCGACTGGATCACTTCGGTGGACCACAAGCGACTGGGCATCATGTATATCATTCTGGCCTTTGTCATGCTGATCCGCGGCTTTGCCGACGCCATCATGATGCGTACCCAGCTGGCCATGTCGACCAACGGTGCCGACGGCTATCTGCCCCCCGAGCACTACGACCAGATCTTCACCGCCCACGGTGTCATCATGATCATCTTTATGGCCATGCCATTCATGATCGGCCTGATGAACATAGTGCTGCCGCTGCAGATCGGTGCCCGTGACGTGGCTTTCCCCTTCCTTAACAACCTCAGCTTCTGGCTGGCGGTGTCCGGCGCCGTGCTGGTGAACATCTCCCTCGGTCTGGGTGAGTTCGCCAAGACCGGCTGGGTGGCCTATCCGCCGCTGTCGGAGCTGGATTTCAGTCCGGGCGTGGGGGTTGATTACTATATCTGGGCGCTGCAGATATCGGGCATAGGTACTTTGCTGACCGGGGTCAACTTCCTGGTGACCGTGTTCAAAATGCGAACTCCGGGCATGAAGCTGATGCAGATGCCGATCTTCACCTGGACCTGCACCTGGGCCAACATTCTGATCGTGGCGTCCTTCCCGATCCTGACCGCGGTGTTGGGCATGCTGACCCTGGATCGCTACCTGGACTTCCACTTCTTTACCAATGCCGCCGGCGGCAACGCCATGATGTACATCAACCTGTTCTGGGCCTGGGGTCATCCCGAGGTGTACATTCTGATCCTGCCGGCCTTTGGTATTTTCTCCGAGGTGATCTCCACCTTTACCGGCAAGCGCCTGTTTGGCTACAACTCCATGGTATACGCCAGTGGCGCCATCTCGGTGCTGGGCTTTATCGTGTGGCTGCACCACTTCTTCACCATGGGCTCCAGCGCCAATGTGAACGCCTTCTTCGGCGTGATGACCATGATCATCGCCGTGCCCACCGGGGTGAAGCTGTTCAACTGGCTGTTCACCATGTATCGCGGCCGTCTGCGCATGACGGTGCCGGTGCTGTGGACTCTGGGCTTTATGACCACCTTTACCATTGGTGGCATGACCGGCGTACTGCTGGCGGTGCCCGGCGCCGACTTTGTGCTGCACAACAGCCTGTTCCTGATCGCTCACTTTCACAACACCATTATCGGCGGTGCCGTGTTCGGTTATCTGGCGGGCTTTGCCTTCTGGTTCCCGAAAGCCATGGGCTTTCACCTCGACGAGAAGCTGGGCAAGGTGTCCTTCTGGTGCTGGCAGATCGGTTTCTACGTGGCCTTTATGCCGCTGTATGTGCTGGGCTTCCTGGGCATGACCCGTCGCCTCAACAGCACCGACAACCCGGCCTGGAACTTCTGGCTCTATCTGGCCGCCGTTGGGGCCGTGTTCATTCTGATCGGCATAGTGGTGCAGTTCTACCAGCTGTATAAAGCCTTCCGTGACCGTGAGCAGAATAAAGACCTGACCGGTGACCCCTGGAATGGCCACACTCTGGAGTGGTCCACCAGCTCACCGCCCCAGTTCTACAACTTTGCCAAACTGCCTCATGTCAGCGACATCGACGCCTTTACCGACATGAAGGAAAAGGGCACCGCCTACCGAGTGCAGGGTGACTATCAGCCCATTCACATGCCGAAGAACACCGCCTGTGGCGTGCTGATCGCCGCGGCCGCCACCGCCGCCGGGTTTGGTGCCATCTGGCATATCTGGTGGATGGTGATCGCCGGCCTGGTGGCCAGCTTTGTGATCTTCCTGTGCCGGGCCTATGACACCGACACCGACTATTACGTGCAGCCCGACGAAGTCGAGCGCATCGAGCAGGCACACCTGCGTAACGTGATGAAGGAGGCCTGATGGAAGCCGTATCCGTTGATCTCAAACAGGTGCAGGCGCACCACCACGAAGAGCACCACGACACCGGGGGCAACACCCTGTTCGGTTTCTGGCTCTACCTGATGACCGACTGCCTGCTGTTCGCGTCCGTGTTCGCCACCTATGCGGTGCTCTATATGAACACCGCCGGCGGTCCGGGCGGCCGGGAGCTGTTTGATCTGAAATTTGTGGCGGTGGAAACCGCCGTACTGCTGGTTTCCAGCATCACCTACGGCTTTGCCATGCTGGCCGGCCACAACCACAAGCGGGGCCTGACCCTGCTGTGGCTGCTGGTCACCTTTGCGCTGGGGGTCACCTTTATCGGTATGGAACTGTACGAGTTCCATCACCTGATTGAGTCCGGCAATGGTCCGCAACGCAGCGCCTTCCTCACCTCCTTCTTCACCCTGGTGGGCATGCACGGTCTGCACGTGACCGCCGGCCTGGTGTGGATGCTGGTGCTGATGGTGGAGCTGATGAAGCGGGGCACCGGCCCCCGCACCCTGACCCGTCTGGGCTGCCTGAGCATGTTCTGGCACTTCCTCGACGTGGTGTGGATCTGTGTATTTACCGTGGTGTATCTGATGGGGGCAATGGCATGAGTCACAACCATGACGCCGTGGATCACGGCAGCGTGAAATCCTATCTCACCGGCTTTGTGCTGTCGGTGATCCTGACCGCCATTCCGTTCTGGGCGGTGATGACCGGCCAGCTGAGCCCGGGGGCGACCCTGGGCACTGTGGTGCTGTTGGCCATTGTGCAGATTGTGGTGCATCTCAAGTACTTCCTGCATCTGAGCTTCAAGCCCAACAGCCGGGAAAACACGGTGGCATTCCTGTTCTCCGCCCTCATTATCGTGATGGTGGTGGGTCTGTCGGTGTGGATCATCCTCAGCTCCAACGAAATGATGATGTATTAAGGCACTGTCCGGCCCGGACAACCGGGCCGGCATTAATATGCACAAACACGGGTAAGACTCACCACATTACATGAACGATTCGGCTCTCCGGGTTGTGTTGTAGCTGCCGCTTTAGCCGGCAGGGCCTGTGTAACAGGCCTTGAATACACCATTGTCTGCGAGTTGGCGCCAACTAAAGTGGCGCCTACAGCAGTAGCAGGCAAGGTGAGTGGGTCATTAATCCGAATGGTATAAACCGGGTTTCATCCCAAGGGGCATTATATGATTCGGCCTTATCTCAAGGTCACCAAGCCGGGCATTATCATGGGCAACCTGATCTCGGTGGCCGGCGGCTTTTTTATGGCTGCCCGCGGCGACATCGACTGGTCGCTGATGTGGGCCACTCTGATCGGGCTGTCGCTGGTGGTGGCGTCGGGCTGTGCCGTCAATAACTGTATCGACAGTGATATCGACGCGCGCATGCGCCGCACTCGCAACCGGGTCACGGTGACCGGCGAGCTGTCGGCACGTACCGCGCTGATCTATGGCCTGGTGCTGGGCGTGGCGGGCTTTGCCCTGCTGGCCTGGTTCACCAATGCCGTGGCCACCGGCTTTGCCGCCTTTGGCTATGTGGTATACGTAGGCTTTTACAGCCTGTGGCTGAAGCGCGCTTCCGTGTACGGCACCCTGGTGGGCAGCCTGTCCGGTGCCGTGCCGCCCGTGGTGGGCTATTGCGCCGTGAGCGGCCAGTTTGATGCCGGCGCCGCCATTTTGCTGCTGATGTTCAGTCTGTGGCAGATGCCTCATTCCTACGCCATTGCCATTTTCCGCTATGAGGATTATGCGGCCGCCAATATTCCGGTGCTGCCGGTGGCGGAAGGGGTGGCCAAGGCCAAACGGCAGATAGTGCTCTATATTGCGCTGTTCTGTGTGGTAACCGCCCTGCTGCCGCTCAGCGGTTACACCGGCCTCACCTTTATGACGGTGGCCTGTGCCACCAGTCTGTGGTGGCTGGTGATGGCCTTTAACGGTTATCGCCGGGGTGCCGAGGAGCTGGGCTGGGCCCGTCGTGTGTTTGTGTTGTCCATTATTACCATCACCGCCATCAGCGTGACCATGGCGTTTGACTTTCGCACCGCGCCCGAGGCGTGGCTGGCGATGAATTTGTAAATCGTTTTTCCGTTTCTCTCCCATTTGGCCGGAGTCGCACCTTGTTGCTTCGGTCCTTTTTTCTTCTTTCCGGCTAAAGCGTGAGAATGCGCTGATACTCGCCGATATTGACCTCAAATTTCGTGGTTTGCCGCAGGTAGTCGCGCATGGCTTCCAGCGCTTCCGGTTCACCGTGCACCAGCTCAATGGCGGTCCCGTCAGCCAGAGCCGACGCCGCCAGCCAGTCTCCCAGCTCGGCATAATCCGCATGCCCCGACAGCCCGTGCAGCCGTTCCACCCGGGCCCGGTTATCAATCCATTCGCCGTGAATGCGTACCTTGTCGCAGCCCTGCAGCAGTTTGTCGCCCCGGGTGCCGCCGGCCTGATGACCGGTCAGCAGCAGGGTGGTGCGGTGATCTCCCAGCAGCCGTTTCATGTGGTGCAGTATGCGTCCGCCGGTGACCATGCCACTGCCGGCGATAATGATATGGGGGTAAACCTCGTCGGCCAGGGCCTTGGAGTCTTCCACGCTGCGCACCAGGGTGATGGCCTGGCCCAGCCGGTGGCAGTCGGCTCGGCTCAGGCGGTGCTGATCCACAAAGCGTTCGTAGATTTCGCTCACCTCGATGGCCATGGGACTGTCGAGAAACACCTTTAGCCGGGGAATGCGGCCTTCGTCCATCAGCCGTACCAGCAGGTGCTGCAGGGTCTGGGCCCGGCCCACGGCAAAGCTCGGGATCAGCATGACGCCGCCGGCGGCCACGGTATCGTTAACCACACCGGCCAGCTGCTCCAGCGGATCGCCCGGCTCGTGGCGGCGATCGCCATAGGTGGCTTCAAGCAGCAGCAGATCCAGTGCCGGCAGCGGCCGGGGCGGATGCATAAACACATCGTCGGGCCGGCCCACGTCGCCGGAAAAGCCCACCTTTTTGCCGTCGCATTCCAGGATCAGGCTGCCGGCGCCGAGTATATGCCCTGCCGGCTGCAGCCAGAAATGCAGGTGGCCTACCTGTCTGGGCCGGTCAAAATCCAGCGGCCGGAACAGCTTCATGCACTGCTCGGCGGTTTTCTGGTCGTACAGAGGCTCGGGTTTGTCATGCTTGCTCAGCTTGTGCCGGGTCAGGTAGCCGGCGTCTTCCTCCTGCAGGTGGCCGCTGTCTGACAGCAACACCTCGCACAGGGCTTGGGTGGCCGGATGGCAATAGACCGGCCCCCGGTAGCCCTGCTTGTACAGCACCGGAATATAGCCGGAGTGATCCAGATGGGCGTGGGTCAGCACAATGGCATCGAGGCTGCCAATATCCAGCGGCAGCGGTTGCCAGTTGCGCCGGCGCAGCCACTTGTAGCCCTGATACAGGCCACAGTCCACCAGAATGTGCCGGTTGTTGTGGCTGACCAGAAACTTGGAGCCGGTCACCGTCTGGGTGGCGCCGAGAAAGGTAATTTTCATGGGGCTTCTCCCGGTTCGAGCCAGCCCAGCCGCCGCGCCGGGTCCAGCAGCAGCGGAGTGAGATCCAGCCCATTGGACGAATGGGGCACCGAGTTGCTGGTGATCAGCCGGCTGACTCCGGCGTCCTGTAATTGATCTTCGATACGATCGGCAAACAGGCCGTGAATGGCGGCGCACTCAATATGTTCAATGCCGGCGGCGGTAAGGGCGTGAGCACACTGCAGCATGGTGCGGCCGCTGGAAATCACGTCGTCCACCATAATGGCGCTATGCCCGCGCCAGGCGGACAAGTCCGGCAGATACACCTGCACGTCCCGATCGCCTCGGCGCTCCTTGCGGCCCACCACAAACGGATGGCCGCTGGCCGCCGAAAGCGCCGATACCCATTGTTCGCTTTCGGCATCGGGCCCTACCAGCAGCAGGGGCTCGCGGCGCGCCTTGAGCCAGTCGGCCAGCAGAGGCGCGGCCTGCACGGCGGTGGCGGGAATGGTGTAAAGCTCGCTCAGGGCATGGTAGCGGTGCAGGTGCGGATCCACCGTCAGCAGCCAGTCGAAGCGTTCGGAGATCAGCCGGGCAAAGCTGCGGGAAGTGACCGCCTCGCCGGGATGAAAACGGGTGTCCTGGCGCATGTAACACAGATAGGGTGCAATCAGGCCAACCCGGCCGGCCCCCAGTTCTTTTAAGGTGTCGCACAGAAAACACAGGGGCAGCAGGCGCTCATCCGGGCGGGACAAATCCGCCAGCACCATGACCGGGCGTTCCGGCGTGATGGCCGACAGAATGCGCAGGTAGCTTTCGCCATCGGGAAAGCGGCGATATTCCAGCTCACCGGGCTCGGCGGGCAGGGCCCGGCACAGCGGGGAGAACAAGGCATGGCTGTCGGGCAGCACAAACAGCAGCGGGGTCATGGTGCCTCTCCGATCATGAACAGGTCGTGGTTGTGGGCGTAGTAGTCGGCGGCATAGTCCAGTTCGCCCTGGCTGTCGGCATAAAGAGTAAACAGCGGCTGGCCCATGGCCAGGGCCTGGCCCAGCTTGGCGTGCAGCCTGAGCCCTGCCGCGGGCGAATAGGGAGCGCCGGCCAGCTTGGCCAGCCGGGCCAGGCGACGGTTATCCATGGCCAGCAGGGTGCCGCTGTGGCGGGCGCCGAGTGGCAGTGAGCAGGCGGCCTCGGGAATGGATTTCAGGCCGCCCTGAGCCTCGCAAATACGTTGAAACTGTTGCCAGGCCTGGCCCGACTGCAGCAGCTCGCGGGCGAGAGCCGTGGTTTCTGACAGCTCGCCCCGGTCCGCCATGTTCAGCAGGTGAGCGGTCAGAAACAGCGCCCGCTCGCGCAGATCGGCCGGCGCACCGGGCTGGCATTGCAGCACCGCCAGCACATCCCGGGCCTCCTGAGCCGGCCCTATGCCATAGCCGATGGCCTCATTGCCCTCGGTGATCAGGCAGCACACCTTCAGCTTCAGCGCCTTGCCCACGGTTTCAAACAGGCTGGCCATGTTCTCGGCGGTGGCCTGACTGCGTACTTTGGCGGTCGGCCCCACCGGAATGTCGATGAGAGCGTGGGTGGAGCCGGCGGCGATTTTCTTGGACAGCACCGAAGCCACCATCTGTCCGGTGCCGTCGATATCCAGCGCCCGTTCAATGCGAATAAGCATGTCATCGGCCGGGCTCAGGTTGACGGCACCGCCCCAGGCCAGGCAGGCGTTGGCCTTGCGTACCGTGGCCTGAATTTCGGCCAGATCCAGGTGCACCCGGGTCAGCACCTCCATGGTGTCGGCAGTGCCCGATGGCGAGGTGATGGCCCGGGATGAGGTTTTGGCCATCACCAGTCCGGCGGCGCTGGCAATGGCCACCACGATGGGGGTGGTGCGGTTGCCGGGCAGGCCGCCAATACAATGCTTGTCTACCAGCTGCAGCCGGTCAGGCCAGCTCAGGCGCTTGCCACTGGCGACCATTGACTGGGTGAGGGCAATGACTTCATCGGTATTGAGCCGTTCGACACAGGCGGTCAGAAAGGCGGCGATCTGCATATCGGAATAACGATGCTGGCTGATGTCACTTATGATGTCGTTCATTTCCTTGTGTGACAGGGAGTTGCCATACATCTTTTTGCGTACCGCACTCATGGAATGCAGCACAGGGGCGTGACGCACCGTGACCATTTCGTGGCCGGCCAGCGCCAGTCGCTGCCAGGCAATGCGGGAAAACCCGATATGCCGGGCCGGCAACACCTCGTTGGTGACCACGTTCAGGGTGGCGATAAGACTGCGATCGTTCACACTGACTTCGATGCGGGTATTGGCGTTAAAGCCTTCGGCCCGGCACACTTCACTGTCGGCCCGAATAAATACCACCGGCTCCTGATGTGTATCTATGCCCATGGAGGTGGCAAACAGGGTATGAATGGCCGCCACAATGCTTGTCCAAAAGTGAATGATGCTTAAAGACTAGCCGCCGGCCTGAGTTTTCGCCGGCTACACTTTGGCAGGGTGATTGTTTTGAGAAAGGAACAGATACAATGCTGAGACCCCGTATTACTCCAAGCCGGTTGCTGCATCAGCATCAGCCGCTGGCCGGCAAGGAAGTGGGGGTATTGTGCTGGAACGCACAAAAACTGACTCAGGACGCTCGCTTTCATCAGAGCCTGACGGAGCTGACCGAAGGTTACCCCACCAGCCTGCTGCTGTTGCAGGAAGCCCGGCTGGCGCCTCGGGGAGAAGCCTGGCTGGAAGGCTGGTCCTGGGCAGTCTCGCCCAATATGCAGACCCGCACTCAGCTGTTTGGCGTGCTCACTGCCGGCCGCTGCGCCTTTAATGACATTATGCCGCTGCTGAGCCAGAGCCGGGAGCTGCGTTTTGCCACCCACAAAAGCCTGATGCTGACCCGTCATCCCCTGCCCGGTGACGGAACTCTGCTGGTGGTGAATATGCACGCCATCAACTTTGTGCACGCCGGCCTGTTTATCAGTGAGATGGAGCTGTTGCGCACCGAGCTGTTGCGCCATTCCGGGCCGCTGATCGTGGCCGGCGACTTTAATGTGTGGAGCCGTCAGCGACGGCTGTATCTGCGCCAGTTCTGCCGGGCCCTGGGCCTGCGCCAGGCGGTGATGGAAAACTCCCACCACGTAAAAAGCTATCTGCGCCAGCCCCTGGACTTTATTTTCTACCGGGATTTGCAGCTGCTGTCGGCCACTGCCATCAATATGCCCGGTGTGTCGGATCACAACCCCATTCATGCGAATTTTCTGCTGTAGGTGCAATACTCCGGTGCAGTCTGCAGTGAACACTCGGTTAAAAAGGTTAGCGTGCCGATACATTCAGGGCGGGAGCATACTTTGTTAATGAAATTTGAACGGGCAGATCGTCTGTGATCTAATCAGCGCTTCTTGCTAAAGGAGCCTGGCCATGACCCTGATCGAACACCTTACCCTTGTTGAAGAAACCC
>NZ_QAGM01000034.1 GCF_003049725.1 Oceanimonas marisflavi | reverse complement strand
CGCGGAACTCGTACATTTCGCGGAACTTCCAGCGGGTGTCCACATGCAGCAGCGGGAACGGCGGCACCGAGGGGTAGAAGGCCTTCATGGCCAGGTGCAGCATCACGGCGCTGTCCTTGCCGATGGAGTAGAGCATGACGGGGTTGTCGGCCTCGGCCACCACTTCCCGCATGATGTGGATACTTTCGGCTTCTAGGCGTTGCAGGTGGGTAAGAGTCATAACAAATAATCCAGATTAAAAAGTAATATGAAAATTAAGCCTTAAGCAACTTTTTACCTACAAGCCTGAAACACTTAGCAATTCTAGATAAGCTAATCGAATAAAAAAAAGACTTAAACAAAGAGATATTAAATCGGAACTGCTTCAATTTAAACATCATCAAGACAGAGGCTACAAAAAGGCTACCAACTCGCTTTCTCCAAAAAAAACTCAGAGATCTGCACAAGGTGTTTTGGTTTCTTTTGAACTCAAACATTGAGTCAAGAGAAATTAAAAGGCCTTGTAAATTTTTCTCACCCTTTTCCGAGGTCATAATAGATCCAGACCTGACTCGACGATTGAAGAACACATCATCTACTACCAAAGATGTATGAGAGAAGGCTGCAACCTTGAATATAACCTCTTCATCTTCATGAACAATAGGCTTAAACCTCAAGTTATTCTTTACCCAGAGACTTTTTTTGGAAACATAAAGACAAGCACTAGGAAAAAAAGCTTTCTCACTGTACAGGGAGCTCATCAAGTCAAATGAGTTTAAAAAGCATTCATTAAAGCACCTGCTGTAATCCGGCATAAAACTGCTGGAGACAAGGTCATCATCCAGAAAAGATCGGCCTGAGAAGAAAATTAAATCCGGGTCATCATACCCTGCAATAAAGCCAAGCATCTTTTCTATAAAGTCAGGCTCGAGAGTATCATCGGAATCAAAGAAATAAACGTATTCAGAGCTACTCTCAGCCAACCCTCTATTCCTGGCTTCGCCTAGACCTCTATTTTCAGTATGGATAATTTCAAACAGAGCATTATGCTCATACTTCTTTAACACTTCAGGTGTTCCATCAGTGCTGCCATCATTTATTACTATAATTTCAGATGGCAAAACCGTTTGATTAAGAATGGAGTCGATAGCTTCTTCTATATAGTTTTCAACGTTATAGGCTGGAACAATCACTGAAAAGCTTACGTGTTCACTCATATCCACATACTTCAAATCGATGATTTCTTGATTCAATTTGTTTAGAAAGCATATCTCCACGATAGTCGTAACCAAGCAACTCTATATCAGCTTTATAAACTCGCTCAACAATTTCTATGGTTTCCTTATCATAATAGTCAAGATAGCAATCCCTTACTGCCTTGTTAGTCGGTTTCACACTAGAAAGAGAAGATATACCTACAACCGAAGACAAGTAGTTTAAATCAGAATCTAGATTTTCAAAAAAACAAATATAATCTAAACCCAACTGCTTCTTATCACTTGATAGAAAGTGAGACTGGGGTATGAAATGATTCCAAGTTAGTATATTATCTTCATTAACCCAATTAACAACAAAGTCTTTAAAACTATCAAAACAAGCCAAATTCTTCTTAAAGAAGAATTTATCTTTTTCACAAAAACCGCCTTGCTTTAGAAAGAAATAAGAAGAAACAAGCCTATCCCAAGGGTTTCTAACAATTGTAAACTTAAAAAAATTATTAAACTTTATTGGCCCTAAACTAACTAACGCATCTTCCAAGGTGACATGTCCCACACCTAAAGAACCATACAGAGCTTTATTTATTGAAACTCCAGCACATTTTGGGATATGTAAAAAGAAAACCCCCGTCCTATTTATGTCAAAGTAAGAATACCTCTCTCGCTTTTGAGGAAGCATTGCTTTCAGTAAAGCTTTAGGTCTTTTACTATAGTTAATTGTAGCCAAAGAAACCAAACCACCTAATGAGTACTCTTTGTTGTTCATATTTTACACTCGCAAAGTTAAATGCAGCTAGGCTTGATACCTAATCGCTTTAAAACAAAAAAGGATAAAACAAAGTTCCAGGAAAAAATGCTAAGTGAAGCACTAAGTGCTGCACCTTCAGCACCCAACAAAGGAATTAATATAAAAGAAAGGATAACATTTAACGTAACTGAGGAGCCATGCCCTCTCAAGGTATCTTTTTCATAGCCACTCATGGAAAGCAGGTAGCCAACAGATCCAAAAAACACATTAATCAACTGCCCTACTACCAGAATGGCCATGGGGTAATAGGCAGAGCTGGCATATTCCTTACCAAACACCCAGCCAAGCAGGGGCTTGCCGGCAAACAACAATACCAGACCAATGGGCAATGCGATGGCAAAGCTGCCCCGGGCCGACTGCCTGGCCAGTGTTTGCAGCTGCTCTTTATTTTTTGAGCGATAGGCTCGCACTATATGGGGTGCAATCACCAGGTTGACCAGCGTTAGCGACAAGGCCACAAACTGTGCCCCCCTGTCGGCCACTCTCATGGCCGCCACCTGCTCATCGGTGCCCAGAAAACCCAGAACAATAATACCAATTTGGGCATTTAAGGTGCCCACCAGTGCCAGCAGGGTGAAAGGCAATAATGCCCTGCCCCATTGAGCCGCTTGATACTCTGGTGGTTGTTGCCTTCTGTGTGAAGACTGCAAACGATAGAACAAAGCACTGGCACACAAAAACACCAGGCAGGCCACCAGCACCTGACCCCATATCACCGTCTGCGTGGTTAAAATATCAAGTTTCAGCAAAACAAAATAACTTGCTATCAATAGCACCGGCTGCAAAAACTGCCCGGGCAGCTCGGCATATACCGGCTTGCCCAGCCCTTTAATGGAACCATCTCGCACGGCTCCCAGCCCCAGAAAGGGAATCATCAGCACGGCAATACCCAGCAGCTGCCACTTGTCATCCGCCGGCAACCAATGCGTTATGTTCGACACAAAAAAATAGCCACCCAGAATAACCAGAGACGATACGACTACCCACATATGCCCGGCTCGCAGCACGCCCCGATAAAGCCCCCATTGCTTGTTATGAAGGTAGCCTGCCACTTCACGGGTAAACAACTGAGGAACTCCCCCCGCAACAGGCAGGGCAATAATGGCGATCAACGACATTACAAATGAGTATTGTCCAAACCCTTCTGTTCCCAGTCCACGAGCCAGAATGACACTGGTTAACAGACCTAACGGAATTGATAAAATCCGCAGTGCTCCCAGGCCAAGGAAACTCTTGATTAACGGGCTTTTGATGTTCAAGTTATTATTCTTCCTGGTGCGGGCATCAGTAACCAATCCGTTCATTTGTCAGTCACTGCCGAACAAGTCACGGGTATATACTTTTTCCACCACATCCTGCAGCTCGGCAGAAGGCCGGTTGGCGACAATCACATTCGCCAGCTGCTTGAATTCTTCCAGATTGTTCACCACTCGGGAGTGGTAGAACTCAGGCTCGGTGAGTACTGGCTCATAGACGATGACTTCTATGCCCTTGGCCTTGATACGCTTCATTACGCCCTGAATGGCGGATGCGCGGAAGTTGTCGGATCCGGCTTTCATGACCAGGCGGTAGATGCCTACTGTTGGTTTTGTGCTGGCCGCAGTAGATTCCGGGTCAAGCCCGGAATGACGGGCTGTGCGGTTTAGCTGCTCTATTACCTGGTTGGCAATAAAGTCTTTGCGGGTGGTATTGGCGTCTACTATGGCCTGGATGATGTTGTTGGGCACATCCTGGTAGTTGGCCAGCAGCTGTTTGGTGTCTTTGGGCAGGCAGTAGCCGCCGTAGCCAAAGCTGGGGTTGTTGTAGTGGTTGCCAATACGCGGGTCCAGCCCTACCCCTTCTATGATCTGGCGGCTGTCCAGGCCGTGGCTTTCGGCATAGCTGTCCAGCTCGTTGAAGTAGGCCACCCGCATGGCGAGGTAGGTGTTGGAGAACAGCTTGACCGCCTCGGCCTCTGTGCTGTTGGTGTAGAGCACGGGGGCGTCTTTTTTTATGGCGCCCTGCAGCAGCAGGCTGGCGAAAGTTTTCGCCCGTTCGCTTTGTTCGCCCACGATGATGCGGGAAGGATACAGGTTGTCGTGCAGGGCCTTGCCTTCGCGCAGGAATTCTGGCGAGAAGATAATGTTGTTGCTGCCGGTTTGTTCTTTGAGCTTTTGGGTATAGCCCACCGGCACCGTGGATTTGATCACCATTACCGCACTGGGGTTGATGGTCATAACGTCATTGACTACCGCTTCCACACTTTTGGTGTTGAAGTGGTTGGTTTGCGGATCGTAGTCGGTGGGCGTGGCGATAATGACAAAGTCGGCATTGTCAAAAGCGTCGGCCTTGTCGAGCGTGGCGCGAAAGTCGATATTTCGGTTTTGCAGAAAGTCGGTAATGTCGGCGTCGACTATGGGAGACTGCCGGTTGTTTAGCTGCACTACTTTTTCGGAAATGATGTCGAGGGCGACTACTTCGTTATGCTGGGCGAGCAGCATGGCGTTGGAGAGGCCGACGTAGCCGGTGCCGGCAATGGCTATTTTCATGTTTTTACCGTGAGGGGTGAGGTGATAAGGGTGAGGAGGAACCCCACCTACACCGTTGTCAGTTAATAGTATTTGGTTGCTACTGCCCCAATAAATTGGGGCCCACAAAAAGCCTGCTGCGCAGGCTCCACCAACTAAAGTGGCGCCTACAGGAAACTGGACTCCGGCCTTCGTCGGAGTGACAAGCGCGAAGCCAGAATGCCGGGCAACTAAGCTAGGATGCTTGTTCCTGCTTGATTGCGGCGTTTTTCAAGGTAGTTGTCGCGTTCTTCATTTTACGCGGCTGCTTTTTGTGTTTCGTCCAAGCGCTCTGGGTTAAGTGCCACATCTCCTGCCGGCGTCCAGTTGCGAGTTGTTCCTGACCACCGCTCTGGACGCCTCGCTTTAGCCTGCTGATATACGGCATGCCGCTCTTTCAGTAACGCTACATCTTCTCTCTGATGACGCTGAACGGGTGTCACATACTGAATGCGGCTGTGCCGATGTTCATGGTTGTACCAGGCAACGAACTGCTGTATCCAGAGCCGGGTTTCATCCAGACTGCTAAATCCTGACGTCGGCCAGAGCGGGCGGTACTTCAGCGTTCGGAACAATGACTCTGAGTAAGGGTTATCGTCACTGACTCGCGGCCGGCTGCGTGAGGGCGTCACGCCAAGCTCTTCCAGTTTGGCCAGCATGGTCGATGACTTCATCGGACTACCGTTGTCAGAGTGCAGCACCAGTGGCTTTCGGAAGCATTGCTCGGCCATCACGGTCCGTTGCATCAGCTCGGCAGCATAGGCGCCACTTTCGCAGCCATGGACTTCCCAGCCCACGATTTTACGACTGTAAATGTCTTCGATCATGTACAGGTAATAGAACTGCCCACGCACGCTGGACGGACAGTAAGTAATATCCCATGACCAGACTTGCTTCGGACCCGAGGCGATGTAAGTCGTTGGTCGAGCCAGCTTGCGAGGCGCTCGGGCTCGACCGCGACGATGCAACTGATGATGCGCCTTCAACACCCGGTAGAAGGTCGGCTCGGAAGCCAGGTAGATGCCCCTGTCAGCCAGTCGCAGCACTATCTGCCCCGGTGGCAAGCTCGCGTATTCCGGTTCATTACACACCTTCAGGATTTCTTGTTGCTCCGCAACACTGAGCCGGTTTGCCGGTACTGGCCTGATGGCAGAAGGACGTCCATCTGCGCTCAGCTCACCACTCCGTGTCCAGCGTTGCAACGTACGGATACTGATCCCCAGCTCGCGGCAGGCTATCTCTTTACGTGCACCGGCCCGTGTTGCTTCTTCAATCAGCGCCACAGCGTGTTGGCGATCTGAGACGCTGATCATTCGTCCTCGTCCTTCCCCCAGATCGCATCGGCCTTTTTTCGCAGTACCAGCAGCGCAGCGGTTTCAGCGAGGGCTTTTTCCTTGCGTCGAAGCTCCTGCTCCAGCGCTTTGATGCGTCGGCGTTCTTTCTGTAACGAGGCCGAGCCGGCTGTCTGCTCAGAGGCTGAGCCTGCAATAAAATCGCGCTTCCAGGCTTTGACGTGCTCAGGGTAGAAGCTGTTCTCCCGACAATACTGGCTGAGTTCAGCTTCAGACATGGTGGCGGTTTCTACCACAATGGCAAAGCGGGCTTCTGCTGATAATGTTTCTGCTGGCTTGTCCGGCATGGGTATTCTCTGCGCTCCATCAATGGCTTGCTTACGCCAATCATACAGGGTCCACTTCGATATTCCCTCGTCACGAGCAAGCTGAGCAATGGAAGGACAATCCGGAGACAGCATCTTCCGGATCATGGCGTTTCTGCGTTCTTCAGGGTACTGATTCATTCATGTCTACTTATCGCCCCTCCGTCTATGGTGTTAGATTTTAAAGAGGCGACAACTATCCTGACACGGGGGGATTGACATTGCCTCTACATGACTCTGCAGAAATTCGCTGAAAGCTTCCCCCAGCTCGGGGTGGCGCAGGGCGTATTCCACATTAGCCTGCATATAGCCGAGTTTGCTGCCGCAGTCGTGGCTTTTACCCACTATGTTGTAGGCCTCTACCTGCTCTTGCTGCATTAGTGCTGCTATGGCATCGGTAAGCTGAATTTCGTCGCCGGCGCCGGGAGCTGTGCTGGCCAGCAGCAGCCAAATGTTTTGGCTGAGCACATAGCGGCCGACCACGGCCAAGTTTGAAGGGGCTTCTTCTTGTTTGGGTTTTTCCACTATGGCGGTTATGAGCTTACTTTCGCCGCTTTGCAACTTGTGGCCCATGCAGTCGGCAATGCCGTATTGGCTTACTTGCTCTTGCGCCACCGGCTCTACCATTATCTGGCTACGTTGGGTGTCGTTGAAGCGGGCCAGCATTTGGGCCAAGTTGTCTTTGGTTAAATCGCTCTGGGCATCGTCTATCAGCACATCGGGCAGAATCACCACACTGGGGTTGTTGCCCACCAGCGGATAAGCGCACATCACCGCATGGCCCAGGCCTTTGGCCACGCCCTGGCGCACGTGCATTATGGTTACGTCGGGCGGGCAAATGCTGCGTACTTCTTCCAGCAACTGGCGCTTGACGCGCTTTTCGAGCGTGGCTTCCAGCTCAAAACTGGTGTCAAAGTGGTTTTCAATGGAGTTTTTGCTGGAATGGGTAACCAGAATGATTTCTTTTATGCCGGCAGCGATGGCTTCGCTTACCACATACTGGATCAGCGGTTTGTCCACTATGGGCAGCATTTCTTTGGGAATGGCTTTGGTGGCAGGCAGCATGCGGGTGCCGAGACCGGCGACGGGGATGATGGCTTTCATTTTTATTCCGTGTTTTTATTGGAAATATGGCCTGCTGCGCAGGCCCCGCCGACTAAAGTGGCGGCTACGGGTTTGATGCCATGGTGCACGCAAATGTTGGGATTCGCTGCGCTCATCGCCAACCTACGGGTACTTCAGGCACGCTACCGCCCGTGGAGTTGTTTGGCGCTTCTCCCACGGCCGGGTTACTTGTTTTAAATACAGGGATTAGGGAATTGGGAATGGGGAGTCGGAACCCCAAAAGCTTGTACTCCAGACCTGCTTACTCCCTATTCCCTATCGGGCTATTCCCCACTCCTCGCCAGCAGATCCTGCCGGTTTAGCCGGGTGAGCAGTCCGGTAATGTATTTTTTGCTTTTTGCGCTTTGGGCAAGGCCGTGCTCGATGGCTGTTGTTATGGTTTGCTGTTGCGCAGTGTTGAGGGTGTGCCAGCTAATCAGGCCCAGATATGCACTCTGGCGTACTATCCAGCCGTGCCAGGGGCCGTGGGCAAAGCCCTGGGTAAGGGCCTGTTTATATTCGTCGTTATATTGCCGCTGGCTTTTTAATACGGAGGCCAGGCGCAGCCGGGAGTAGGGCCACTGGGGCCGGGCGGCGATGGCCTGACGATAGGCACTGGCGGCCTGTTCGCGACTGGCGGTGGCTTGTGCGCTGCCGGTGGGCAGGTTGCGGTGGCGGTAGTGATATACCCGCCCCAGTTGTTCGTAATACTGGCCGTTGGCCACGGGGTAAAGGGCCACAGCTTGCCGGGCGGCGTGCTCGGCTACCTGCCAGGCTTTTTCTACGGGGGCGGGTTTGCTGCGCCAGTCTTGCAGAAAGAGTTTGCTTTGATGGGCGTAGCCACCGGCGAGCAGCATGCGGGTGCCGGCCCAGGTGAGGGCGATGGCGAGCGCGATGATAGTAATAAGGAGCGTGCGCTGGAGGGTCACGGGCGGGCTCCTTTGAGCGCCCTGCGGGCGCTAATGCAGGCTGGCAGCCTGCGCTCCAAGGCGCTCATGCTGGCTGCTCCGCGAACAGGGGTTCGGTGATAAGCCAGGGGTTGGTGCTGGTGAGTTGTATGGCAGTCACCTCCCCCACTATGAGTTCGGCGGCACGGCGGCCCTCATTCAGCATGGGTGGGCGATATTGCATGTTGTGGGCGTCGCTGGCCAGCACTGTGACTATGCCTTCTTTCAGCAGTTGTTCGGCAAGCGCCTGGGTGCTATGGCCAAAATAGCCGGTTACCGAGGCGGCGGTCAGCTGGAACAAGCAGCCCTGTTGCACAAAGGGCCGCAGTTTGGCCGGGTTGTGCTGCAGGCCGCGGTTGCGCTCGGGGTGGGCGATCATGGGCACTATGCCCTGCTTCAGCAGCCACTGGGTAAGCTTGTCGGCGCCAAAGGGCACCTCGTGGTGGGGCAGCTCCAGCAGCAGCACGGGCTTGCCCTGCCACTGGCCCAGCAGGGGAATGTCGTTGTTCATTACCTGCTGCATTACTTCCAGGCCAAAGCGTACTTCGGCGCTCATGGCGATGCGCAGGGGAATATTATGCTCCAGCAGTGCCGCCTGCATTTGCTTGAAAGCGGCACTGATGGAGGCACGGTCGTTGTTGAACTTGCCAGGCTGCATGTGCGGGGTGCACACGCAGTGGGTAATGCCATTGGCCACCGCTGCCCGGGCCATCGCCAGCGCCTCGCCCAGGTCGGCGGCGCCGTCGTCCAGCCCCGGCAGCAGATGGTTATGAAGGTCAACAAGCCGTGCGCTCATGGTTATGCTTCCGCCTTGGCCGTGTTGCTGCTGTAGCCGTAATGGTCGTAATAGCCACCGTAGCTGTAGCCATATTTGGCGGCCTTTTTCACATCCAGCTGATTGAGCACTACACCTTTGATGGGTGCGTTCAGCTGCAGCAGCTTGCCAACGCCTGTCTCTACCTGCGGAACAGAGGTAGACTCGCTTTTCACCACATAGATAACGGCGTTGGCATGCTGGCTGAGCACCAGCGCATCGCTTACTGCCTGAGTGGGAGGAGAGTCGATAATCACTCTGTCATATCTGTCGGCCAGCACTTTTATAATACTGTCGAAGCGGTCGGATGACAGCAGCTCCAGCGGGTTGGGCGGCACTGTGCCGGCAGACATAACGTCTATACCATCCACCTGCTGAATGCACTCTTCCAGTTTGGCTGTGCCGGCAATCAGGTTGGCCAGGCCCGGCGTGCCCACGGCAAAGCCGTAGTTTTTTGCAACCGTGGGGCGGCGCATATCGGCATCTACCAGCAGAACCTTTTCCATTTGCCCCAAGGCGGCAGCCAGGTTGCTGGAAACTGAGCTCTTGCCCTCGCCCGGCACAGAGGAAGTGACCAAGGTAATTGTGTAGGGATGATCCATGCCCGAGAGCACAAATCCGGTGCGAATGGTGCGCACCGCCTCGTTGAAGGGCTTGTTGCTGTTTTCATGAAACAGCTTGGCCACATGCTCCCCTGTCTGCTTGTTCTTGAGCAGCGGCAGAATGCCCATTACCGGCAGGTTAAGCTTGTTTTCAACGTCTTCTGTGCCCTTGAAGGTGTTATTGAGAATGTCTACCAGCAATGCCAGACCAATTCCCAGCATAAATGCCAGCAAAGTAGCCAAAGCCACAATCAGGCTCTTTTGGGGTTTAATGGGCTGGTTGGGCACCACGGCACGGTCCACGATGCGGGCGTTGACTGTGTCGAGATCCTGGGTGGCAGTGGTTTCCTTCAGCCGGGTCATAAAGGTGTCGTAGAGCGAGCGGTTGGTGTCTACTTCCCGCTGCAGCTCGCGCAAACGAAACTCGTTGCGGTTAATGCTCTGGATCTGCTCCTTGTTTTGCTCAAAGGCAGACTGCAGGCCACGCTCGTTGGCCAGTGCCAGCTGATAGCTGTTTTCTATGCTGGCCACCACCTGCTCCACCTGGGCGCGCAGGCTGGCGCGGGCGGCGTTAAGCTCGGTTTGCGCAGCCACCATGGTTGGGTGCTTGGGGCCATAGCGGCGGCTGAGCTCCTGCACCTTGGCATTGGCGGTGGCTTCGGCAGCCTTGAACTGGGCCACCACCGGGTCCGACATTACCGCCGGCACGCTGGCCAGCCTGCGATAACCAGCGCCCTTCATGGCGGCCACCTGGCGATACTGGCTTTCGGCGGCGTTGCGGGCTCGCCGGGCATCGGTAAGGCGCTGGCCGGTGTTGCTGAGTTCATCGGCACTAACGGTGGTAATACCGTCCAGGTTTACCAGGTTCTCCTGCTGCATAAATTCCTGCAGCCGACGCTCGGAGTCTTCCAGCTTGCCCTTAAGGCCCCCCAGTTGCTGGTTCATCCAGCTGGTGGCGGTTTCGGTCATATTGAGCTTGGCTTCGAGCTGGCTTTCTATATAGCCCTGGGCCAGGGCGTTGGCGGCACGGGCAGCGGTGGCGGCATCGGCCATGTCCACGCTCACCTGCACCAGCTGGGTTTTGCCCTGGGGCTCCACGGCCACACGGCTACGAAAAGCCCCTACAACGGCATCAAAAATGTCCGCTTCACTGGGTTGTTTTGACTCCAGATCGCTCGGGGCCACCAGCATTTTTACGCTGCTCAGCCAGCCGCGCCAGTTAAGCAAGGGCGCGGGCTGCTGGCGGGGATCAAACTCCGGATGGGTGTCGAGCACCAGCTCGCGCACCACCCGCTCGGCCAGGGCGCGGGATTTAAGCAACTCGAACTGGGTTTGCAGATATTCGCTGCCGGCATCTTCCACGCCGTATACCTGCTCGATGGTCATCACATTGGGGGCCTTGTTTTCAATCAGCAGGGTGCTGCTGGCCCGGTAGGTGGGGGTAATGTTAAACACCACCAGCACGGCAAGCATGGCCACCACCAGGGTAAGGCTAATAATGCTCCATTTGCGGCGGTAAATGCTATGCCACAGGGCCAGCAGATCGATTTCGTCGTCAGCACTGTTGTTGCCCGGGTTAAAGCCGGAAAGTTTGCTGTTGTCCATGTTAGAAGAAGCTCTGCTCAATGGTGATGATGTCGCCGGGCATTACCGGATCGTCCAGGCCAATTTTTTGCGGGGTACGGCTGGCGTCGGTATCGCGAATAATATAAAAGGCGCTGCGCGAGGCGCGTTCGGTAAAGCCGCCGGCCAAGGCTACCGCCTTGCGCAGGGTTATGCCGGGCTGAAAGGCAAAGCCGCCGGGTGAGGCTACTTCACCGTTCACAAAGAATTTGCGGTATTCCAGAATGCTTACGGTTACCTTGGGATCCACCAGATAGTCGCCACGCAGGCCGTTGGTAAGCAGCTGCTCCACGTCGCGGGCGGTTTTACCCCTGGCGTTAATGGTGCCGAGAAACGGATAAGAAAAGGTGCCGGCGTCGTTCAGCTGCACCTGTTCAAAGCTGAGATCGGCTTCGCCGAATACGCTGATACGAATAAGATCGCCCGAGCCCAGGGTGTAGGCAGAGTTGCTGCTTTGTGCCTGTGCATGGGGGGCAGCCAGAGCCCAGGCCAGCAGCAGGCACATTGTTTTTATCACCTTCATGGAGGTTTTTCCCGTGTTGCATGCCACAGGCCTGGCCGGACTGGTGCCGGCCAGGCCTGTTTTATGGCTTGCTTAGTTCAGAACAAGGTTTACGCTGGCAAACACTTCGTTGACTTCGTAGCTGCTGTCATCTGTAGTGGAGTCATTATCGCGGTAGCGGTAGCCCACGCCCAGCTCCAGCCAGCGGCGCATTTTGTAGTTTACGCCCAGGTTATAAACGCTAAGGTCGTCTTCCCGGCCGGCGTTGCTGCCACCCTGATATTCCTTGTTGGTAAGGCGGTAACCCACATCGGAGTTGATGCGCGGGGTCCAGTCATGCAGCCAGTTAATGCGGTAGTTGGTGGTGTCTACCACGTCTTCGGTGGAGCCGCCCTCGCCGTAGCTGCTGCCGGTGCCAAATTTGATGCGGGAGTAGGCTACCGGCTCCCAGGTAACGGCAGCGTCCCACAACATGCTGCTGGTGTCTTGCTTGCGGGCATCGTCGAAGTCTTTTTCCTGATAGCCCAGCTTTACGGTGCCGGTGGTTTTGGCGGTGGCGTCCCAGGTTACACCGGCCAGGTAGCGCATGTTGTGGCTGTCCAGCCTCTGCCCATTACGCTGCTCGTTATCGTAACGGAAGTCGTCGAAGCCCAGTTCAAACAGGGCGCGGGTTTTGGGGGCCACACGGTAATAGGCGGTGCCGGTGACGCCGGTTTTTTCGTGATCTTTTTCGCGGTTTACCGCGCCTTTATTTGGTCCGGAAAGTGCTTCGCGGTTGTTATCGTATTTGGTCCAGTCCTGATTAACGCCCAGCTCCAGCTGCATGGTGGCGCTCTTGGCGCCAAAGCCGTATTTGCCGCCCAGGCTGTAGGTATGAAACTTGTCACCTTCCTGTCCGGCTCTGCGGTTGGTGTCGTTCACAATGCTTTCGCGCTTTTTGTAGCCGGCGTTCAGATCCAGGCGGTTGCGGGCATCGAACTCCATGTGGCTGTTGGCGGCCAGGGTGTGGTTGGTTTTATCTTCAGTGGCGCTGGTGTGATAAAACGCGTGCTCCAGATTGTAGCTGAGGCTGTAACGGTTAAGGCGATCGCGGCCAACCAGCTCAATGCCCGGCGCCACTGTGGTGATCCAGGAAGAACGCTCCTGCTCAGCAGGCGTGTCGTTAATGTTGTCGTTGTGGCTTTGGGTCACCTTGAGCGCAGTTACCAGGCCGGTGTGTTCGTTCAGCTCAATGGCAGCAGAAGCCGCACCAGACATCAGCACACTGGCCGCTGCGGCAGAGACTGTGAATAAGTGCTTGTTTTTATTGACTTTAATCATTCTGCTTATTTCCGTGTTCTAAAATGACTGGTCAGGCCCCCCGGCCAGTGGCTGGTGGGTAGCTGCGTGAACTTGCGTTTGGGCTAAAGCATGTTGTTTGTGACTTTGCCATTCAACCAAAATCCATTTAAATCAACAGCATAAATAATAAACTGCATTATTTTTAAGCTTTCAGCCATATATTGCGACAGCATTCTACACATTTGAGAAGCAACTAGAAACCTTTCTCAGCATCTCAATACAATCCCTGAAAAAATATGGAGTTAACTCTAGGGTGAGCAAATAATAAACAAAGTGGTTTTATGGAAAGAAAAATCAATAGTTTGATTTTTTTATGAATTTTTTATTAATGTGCATTTTTGAAAGGTTTGTCACGTTTGGTAGGCAACTCCGGCAAAATTGGTATATTTTCCACCTTAAAATTGCGGCTGCTTTGTGTAGCAGATACTATTGGGGCTGTTTTGGGCGTACCGGCGGGCCGGATTAACGCACTTTTTGCTTTTGATGACGAGGACTTTATTCATGCGCAAAACTCTTGCTGCTTTATCTTTGGCAGCTGCTCTGTGCAGCACTTCTGCGCTTGCAGATCAGGCCACGCTGGATGCCCTGGCCAAAGCGGGCGTGGTGCTCAGTGATGAGCAGGCCGCTCAACTGCTGGCCGCCGAGGGCGATGCCATTGCCGATGTGATTGCCGCCATTGCCGCCGCCAACCCGGCCATTGCCGCCCAGGCCGCCGCCGCCGCCGCCAAGGCTACTCCGGCCGCCGCCGCCAAAATTGCCGCTGCTGTCGCCAAAGCTGCCCCCGAGGCAGCCGCCCAGATCGCCGCCGAGGTTGCCAAAGCCGCTCCTGAAGCCGCTGTACAAATTGCTGCCGAAGTAACCAAGGCTGCGCCCCGGGCAGCTGCCCAAATTGCCGCAGAGGTCACCAAAGTCGCCCCCCAGGCCGCTGCCCAAATTGCCGCCGAAGTCACTAAGGTTGCCCCCCAGGCCGCAGCAGAAATCTCCAGTGCTGTTAAAGAAGCGGCTCCCGAGGCTGCCGAGGCGATTGACCAGGCTGTTGCTGACGCAGCAGAAGAAGCTGCTCAGCAAGAGCAGGCTCAAACTCCCTCCCAAACTCCTGAAGACAACGAACCTTCCATTCCCGAAGATAACGGAGCACCTGAAGAAAACCCTGACGACAACACCGCCAGCCCCAACTAAGCATGCTTGCAAACAAAAAACGCGCCAAATGGTGCGTTTTTTTATGGATATGATTGGCTGTCCCCCCCGTCACCCTCGTCACCCCCGCGAAGGCGGGGATCCAGAAGGCGGGGGTCCATGCCACAGACAGCGCCGTAGTTAAAACCGTGCACTCTGTTCTGGATGCCCGTCTTCACGGGCATGACGGAATGTATGTCACTCCCGCCGGCGGGGTTTTTCGTGGTGCCGGGCCAGCACCGCGATGGCGCACAGCACCACAAAGGTGGCGGCGTTGGCGGGTATTTGCAGGTTGAAGTCGGTAAAGGAGTGGATCATCAGCGACAGTATGCCCATGCTGGCGGCAAAGCCAATGCCGCTGCGATACCACGACTCCTTGTGCCACAGGGCCCGCAAAGCATGCCACAGGGCCAGCAGCACAAAGGCCGCCAGGGGCAGTGTGCCTGCCAGCCCGTATTCTATGGCGAACTGAATAAAGTCGTTGTGGGCGTGGTCGAAGTGCATTACGGCAATATCCGGCCCCATGTATTGCGGAAAAATCGCCTCAAAACTGCCGGCGCCGGAGCCGGCCAGCCAGTGCTCTTCCAGCGCGGGCAGAGCCTGCAAATAGACATCGTCGCGCACTTCGTTCTGGCGGGCGACCACCACTTCATTAACTACCTTGTCTTCAAAACGGGTATTAACAAGCCGGTCCTTGAGTTTGTCGAGACCAAAAAACTGGCTGATAACCAGAATGTCGATGGCCACAAAGCTGGCCAGCAAAATGATATTTCTTGTTCTGTTTTCTTTATTAAGCAGCACAAAAATACCGCCAATAATAACAAGGCTGGCAAAAAATGCGGCGTTCCCCATGCGCGAGCGGCTCATTACCAGGCCAATCACCATGATCACCAGGCCAATACGCAGCCGGGCCTTGGGGCCCATCAGCAATTCCAGCGCCGCTTTCCAGCTCCACTCCTTGCCATCCCGTAATGCCAGCATCAGGCCAATGCCGCAGGCCAGGGTTAATTCCAGATAGCCAGCCAGGTGGTTGCGGTTAACAAAGGTGCCGGTGGCCAGGCCCAGGTAGCTGGTTTTTTCGGTAAAGAAGGTCATTTCCAGGCCAGAAAGGGTCATGAGCGAGCCATAAAAGGCCTGAAAGGTGCCGCTGACCACCAGCACCGCCAGCAGGATGGTCAGCCGGCGGCGGGTGTGAAACACGCTCAACACCATGACAAACAACAGAGTGTAGGCCAGCCCCAGCATGAGATATTGAAAGGTGGCACCGGTATCCAGCGAGATGCCCAGCAGCAGCTGAGCCGCCGTCCAGCCCTGGGCCAGCAGCAGCAGCAGCGCCATGGGCCAGGCGGTGCGCACTGCCCGGCTGAAGGGTTTGGGGCTGCGCAACCGGCTGCAGGCCCAGGCCAGGGCCAGCAGCCCCACCAGCAGCACCAGCAGGCCGGCAGACCAGTCGCGGTTGCTGCCCAGCGGCAATGGCATCCATACCAGCAGGGCCAGCAGACCCGTGTATACCAGTGAATCCAGAAATGAGCGGTGTTCCATGATGATCTCAAACGCAAAGAAAACGAGCCCATACAGGGCTCGGTAAAAGTGAAGCAATAATAGAGGAAATCAGCGTGCCAGCGCCACTACCCTGCCCTTTTCCTTTTCGGCGCGGGCCTGTGCATCCTGGCTCTGGCCTTGCTGCCACACCAGATCGCAAATGCCGTCCTGGGGGTTAAAGGCGGTGGGTGCCTGCAGCAACAGCTCGCGAATGCGGGTCTGGTTATATTGCTCACAGGCGGTGTTCAGTTCATTCAACAGGGCTTGCATCTCCGCCCAAGGCAGGTGCACCTCGTGAGCGGTGCGAATGCGCGGGTGCGCCGTGGGTTGCTCGTTGCCGCCGATCAGCAGCTCTTCATAGAGCTTTTCGCCGGGGCGCAGACCGGTGATCTTGATGTCAATATCGCCTGCCTCATATCCCATTAACCGCACCATTTTGCGGGCGAGATCGATGATTTTGACCGGCTCGCCCATGTCGAGCACAAACACATCGCCTCCCTTGCCCATGGCCCCGGCCTGGATCACCAGCTGGGCCGCCTCGGGAATGGTCATAAAATAGCGGGTGATCTCTTCGTGGGTAAGGGTGATGGGCCCGCCGGCACGGATTTGCCTTTTGAACAGCGGCACCACAGAGCCGGACGACCCCAGAACATTACCAAAACGCACCATGCAAAAGCGAGTGTTGCTCTGCCGCTGGGCCAGTGCCTGCAACACGAGCTCGGCCAGGCGCTTGCTGGTGCCCATCACATTGGTGGGGCGCACCGCCTTGTCGGTGGAGATAAGCACAAAGGTCTCCACTCCGCTGTTAATGGCCGCCTCGGCCGCCCGCCAGGTGCCGAACACATTGTTGCGCACTCCTTCCACCACGTTGTATTCCACCAGCGGCACATGTTTGCAGGCGGCGGCGTGATACACGGTGTGCACGCCAAAGCCCTGCATTACCGCTTCCAGCCGGTTTTGCCGCTGCACCGAGGCCATAATGGGCACAATGCGCACTGTGTAACCGGCCTCGCGACACAGACCATTCAGCTCCTGATCAATTTGATAGAGCGCATATTCCGACATTTCGAACAGCACCAGGGTGGCTGGGCCCTGCTGCACTATTTGCCGGCACAACTCGGAGCCAATGGAGCCACCGGCCCCGGTCACCATCACCACCTTGCCGCAAATATTGGCGCTGATAAGCTCGGGAAAAGGCTCCACCGGATCGCGCCCGAGCAGATCCTCCACATTCACCTCGTGCAGCTCGCTCAGTTTGGCCTTGCCACTGACCAGATCGGCCATGCCGGGAATGGTGAGAATGTCCAGGTGCAGGTTTTCAAGGCGGTCTACAATTTCGCGACGGCGCTGCCGGCTGATGCTGGGCATGGCCAGCAGCAGCTTTTGTGCACCAAAGCGTTCCACCAGCCAGGGCAGCTGGTCGGGTGCATAAACCGTTAACCCTTGCAGCAGGGCCTTTTGCAGACCGGCGTTGTCATCCACAAAGGCCACGGCGCGATATTCGTTGCCGTGAGTGAGCGAGGTGTTGAGCTGGCGTCCCGACGCACCGGCGCCGTAGATAATGACCGGAATTTTCTGCCGCTTGGTGCTCTGGTTATACAGCGCCCGGCCCATGGTGCGGGCTCCGCCACACAGCAGCAATGCCAGCGCCGCATAGATAACGGGCACGGAGCGGGGCAAAAAGGCATGAAAGTAATAAGCGGCCAGTACCATGCTGATGGCCGACACCGCCACCCCGCCCATCATCACCATGGTGGCATGATGCCCCAGGTAACGCAGCACCGCCCGGTAAAGCCCCATGCGCACAAAATAGAGCAGGGTTACCGGCAACATGGTGCCCAGCACCAGCCAGTGCTTGTACGAGCTCAGCAGATCGGAACTGTCCAGCCGCAGCAGATATGCCGCCCAGAACGCCAGCGATATAAACAGCGTATCCAGCAACACGCTGATAATGCGCTTGATGGAACGAGGCTGGTGGAAGAGCCAGTGAATGGCGTTATTCATATAAAACCCACAGTTTTGAGTGTTGAGTGATGAGTTTTTAGTGTTGAGTTATGAGTGGTGAGTGGTGAGTTTTTAGTGTTGAGTTATGAGTGGTGAGTGTTCACTCAACATTCACCACTAAAAACTCAACACTAACAAAACTCAACATTCACAACTAAAAACTCAACACTAATAAAACTACTTGCCTGCTTTTATATTTTCTTGTGTATGTTTAACTATTGCCGTAAGTATTTTTATGAGCTCTTCACTCTGCTCCAGCAAGCTCACTACATGTGGTTGAGTTTTGTCCAGGTAACCTGTTGAACAAAGCAAATCCAGCCAGTATTTGGTTTCTCTGGCTTCTTTGCTGGCGATGCTCATTTTGGCAGCAAAATCAGCCTTTGTCTGGCCGGCCTGTGCCTCATTAATATTAGCGCCAATAGATGTACCAGAACGCAGCAACTGTCTGGAAAGCACGTATTCTCTCTGCTCCTTTGACAAAAGCTGATACAACTTGACTATACGTACAGCAAAACCAAAGGATTTATCAAGAACATTGTTCACATCAACCCCCCTCTTTTGAGTGGTGAGTGGTGAGTGATGAGTGATGAGTGGTGAGTGGTGAGTGTTCACTCAACATTCACCCCCCGTGTCAGGATAGTTGTCGCCTCTTTAAAACCCAATACCATAGACGGAGGGGCGATAAGTAGACATGAATGAATCAGTACCCTGAAGAACGTAGAAACGCCATGATCCGTAAGATGCTGTCT
>NZ_QAGM01000033.1 GCF_003049725.1 Oceanimonas marisflavi | reverse complement strand
ATTATGGCAAACTGTGCGGACGGCAGGCATGGCGGATACTCTTTGTTTTTTTGGCGATTAATAAAGAGAAAATCTACCATGCCTGCCTATTTTTTTGGGGATCCCTCAGCGCCTTCGCGGGAGTGACGGGGGTAAGAGCGGGAGTGACGGAAGGTCAGAGCGGGCGTCAGCCCGCCCGCGCCGGCTTTACCTACTCAACCGGGATCATCAGGTGCTCATAGGGGGTGCCGCGCCACATTATCCAGGGTTGCGAGGTATCGGGATCGGCGCCGGGATCAGGGTAGCCCTGCATCGCCTCACTGGTATTGAAGATCATGATGTGGGGCGGCTCCTTGAGATGGGTGCGGCCTTCGGCAGGCTGGCTGGCGAACGGATCCGTGTTGCTGGCGGCGCCACCACCGGCCAGCATGTAGGCAAAGCCCAGCTTGCCGGCGGGCGGCGGCGTCTTGTTGATCCAGGCCTTGACCCACTCCAGGCCATTCTCATCCACACACATGGGATCATTGGCGGGGGAGCCGGGATCATCGGGCATGCAGGTAAAGTTGTTGGTGCCTTCCTTCAGGGTTTTGAAGTTGCCTTCGGCGTCCACGATGACCACGGCGGCATCGCGGCCCACTGCCTCTGGTGCGGCCGAGATGGCGCTGGCAATCAACGCCTGATCATCCGCGCTGGCCAGGCCGGTGACGCACATCAGCGTCACAGCCAGGCAGGCACGGTGAAGTCCTGCATAGCGGTATAAAGGGATCATGATCTTGCTCTCCTGGGTGACAGACTGCAGTGACGGGCGGGCGTGAAAAGACCATGCCAGGCCGCCATTGCAAAGTGTAGTGCAGGCCGGGGAGCGGATTAGAAGGGGGAGGGGAAATCAAGCCGGCGGCCCGAGCTGGCTGCCGGCGAAGTTTATCAGCGGGCCTGATAGTCCTTTACGGCCTTGATAATGCCGTCGGCATTCAGGCCCAGCTTGGCCAGTATCTGCTGCTGGCTGCCCTGCTCCACAAAGTGGTCGGGCAGGCCCAGATTCAGTACCGGCACCGGCTTTTTATGGCGCATCAGGCATTCGTTCACCGCCGAGCCGGCGCCGCCCATAATGGCGTTTTCTTCCACCGTCACCAGCAGCTCGTGGTCGGCCTGCAGCTCCAGCACCAGGGCTTCGTCCAGGGGTTTTACAAAGCGCATGTCCACCAGGGTGGCGTCAAGGGCGTCGGCGGCGGTTTCTGCTTCGGGCAGCAGGGTGCCGAAGTTCAGCAGCGCCACTCCGCTGCCCTTGCGAATGCGCCGGCCCTTGCCGATGTCCAGGGCGGTCATGGACTCGTCAATGTCGGTGCCCCGGCCGCTGCCGCGGGGGTAGCGCACGGCGGCGGGGCCGGTGTGCATATAGCCGGTATAGAGCATTTGCCGGCATTCGTTTTCGTCTGCCGGGGTCATGATCACCATGTTGGGCACGGTGCGCATAAAGCTCAGATCATAGGCGCCCTGATGGGTGGGGCCGTCGGCGCCGACGATGCCGGCGCGGTCAATGGCAAACAGCACGTCCAGATTCTGCAGCGCCACATCGTGGATCAGCTGATCGTAGGCACGTTGCAGAAAGGTGGAATAAATGGCCACTACCGGCTTTTTGCCTTCAATGGCCAGGCCCGCCGCCAGGGTCACGGCGTGCTGCTCGGCAATGGCCACGTCAAAGTAGCGTTTGGGATATTCCCGCGAGAAGCGCACCAGGCCGGAGCCTTCGCGCATGGCCGGGGTAATGGCCATCAGCCTGTTGCAGTCTCTGGCCATGTCACACAGCCAGGTGCCGAAAATGCTGGAAAAGCTGGGGCTGGCGGGGGTGCTCTTGGGCAGGCTGTTGGTGGCCGGATCAAATTTGGGCACACCGTGATAGCCAATAGGATCTTGTTCTGCGGGCAGGTAGCCTTTGCCCTTGCGGGTCATCACATGCAGAAACTGCGGGCCCTTGAGCTTGCGCATGTTGCGCAGAGTTTCCACCAGGGTATCGATGTCGTGACCGTCAATGGGGCCCACATAGTTAAAGCCGAATTCCTCGAACAGGGTGCCGGGCACCACCATGCCCTTGAGGTGCTCTTCGGTGCGCCGGGCCAACTCCTTCAGCGGCGGCAGTATTTCCAGCGCCTTTTTGCCGCCCTCGCGCAGGGTGCTGTAGAGGGAGCCGGACATGATCCGCGCCAGATGGTTGTTGAGCGCGCCCACGTTCTCGGAGATGGACATTTCATTGTCGTTCAGCACCACCAGCATGTCTTTGTGCAGGTCACCGGCGTGGTTCAGGGCCTCAAAGGCCATGCCGGCGGTGAGGGCGCCGTCACCGATCACCGCCACCACCTTGCGGTTCTGCTTTTCCTCATCGGCGGCAATGGCCATGCCCAGCGCCGCGCCAATGCTGGTGCTGGAGTGGCCCACCGAGAGGGTGTCGTATTCGCTTTCTTCCCGCCAGGGAAAGGGGTGCAGGCCTTCATACTGGCGAATGCTGGCCATGCGCTCGCGCCGGCCGGTCAGGATCTTGTGAGGGTAGGCCTGATGGCCCACGTCCCAGACCAGGCGGTCAAAGGGGGTGTTATACACATAGTGCAGGGCCACGGTCAGCTCCACTACGCCCAGCCCCGATGCCAGGTGGCCGCTGCTGCGGCTCACCGAATGCAGCAGGTAGGATCTCAGCTCGTCACACAGGGCCGGCAAACGCTCCTGGGGCAGGCTGCGCAGCTCTTCCGGCAGATTAGCCAGGGCCAGGGTGGGGTAATCGGCAATATTCAGACTCATAGGCTTGTCATTATTCAGATTTAGTATTCGCGCTGCACTATGTAGTGGGCGAAGGCTTCCAGAGTGTCGGTGTGACAGGGCAGGCCGGCGAGGGCGGCAAGAGCGTCCTGATGCAGGCTTTTGGCCAGGGCGCGGGCACCGTCCAGGCCCAGCAGCACCGGATAGGTGCTTTTTTGCTGAGCCAGATCCTTGCCCTGGGTCTTGCCCAGTGTCTCGGTGCTGGCGGTAATGTCGAGAATGTCGTCCTGCACCTGAAACGCCAGGCCAATGGCCTCGGCGTAGCGGCTGAGGGCGGCCAGTTCGGCATCCTGCATGGCGGGGGAGCACAGCGCCCCCATGCGCACCGCGGCCCGGATCAGCGCCCCGGTTTTGTGGCGGTGAATGCTTTCCAGGGTGGTGGGTTCTACCGGCTTGCCCTCGTGGTAAATGTCCAGCGCCTGACCGCCGCACATGCCGCCATAGCCGCTGGCGCTGGCCAGCTCCCGCACCAGTTGCAGTTTGCGCTCGGCGGGCAGGCTGCCGCCGGCCTGGCTGATCAGCTCAAAGGCCAGGGTCTGCAGGGCGTCGCCGGCAAGAATGGCGGTGGCTTCGTCAAAGGCCTTGTGCACCGTGGGCTTGCCCCGGCGCAGATCGTCGTTGTCCATGGCCGGCAGATCGTCATGGATCAGGGAATAGGCGTGAATGCACTCAATGGCGGCGGCGGCGGCATCGGTGGCTTTTGGGTCGGCGTGTCCGATGAGCTCTGCGGTGGCATACACCAGCATGGGGCGCACCCGCTTGCCCCCCTGCAGCAGGCCATATTCCATGGCGTCGCGCAGGGTGGGAGCCAGGTCGTCCAGCCGCTCCAGGGCCCGGCGCAGGGCGGCGTCGATACGCTCGCCATATTGCTGTTGCCACTGGCCGATCACGCCTCGTCCTCCGCAGGGTTGAAGTCGGCCAGGGTGTTGCCGTCCTTCATCAGGATCTTCACCTGCTGTTCAGCCTGGTTCAGCCGTTGCTGGCCGGCGCGCACCAGCTGCACCCCCCGCTCAAACGATTTCAGCGCCTGCTCCAGACTCAGCTCTCCCTGCTCCAGCTGGCCCACCAGGCCTTCCAGCTCGGCGAGTGCGCTTTCAAAGTCCATGTTTTCCGGTTTTCTGGCAGCCACGGGCATCCTCTGTTCTGTCGCATGCAAAATTGGGCCAATAGTAACATTGCTGATCGGGATTTGGCGAAAGATTAGATTCATCCGAATGGCACCGGTAACAAAGGGAGGACTCATGCAGGTTCTGCCTGGGTTCCGGCGTGGCTGCTTTTCTTTTAACCGCAGGCCCGGCACGTGTATAATGCTTGGCTCTTTTTTTATGTGTTGTCCCTGAGCGTACCGAATTATGAAATTTATCATCAAGCTTCATCCAGAAATCACCATCAAGAGCAAGTCGGTGCGCCAGCGCATGAGCAAGATCCTCTCCGGCAACATTCGCAATACCCTCAAACCGCTGGATGAAACCGTCAAGGTACGCGCCGACTGGGACAAGCTGGTGGTACGCAGCAACAACCATGATGAAGACAGCCGCCGCAAGCTGATTGAGGCGCTGGCCTGTATTCCCGGCATTCAGTCGTTTCTGGAGGTGGTGGAATACAGGGTGTCGTCCATGGATGACATTCTTGAGCACACCCAGGCCATGTTTGGCGACAAGCTGGCGGGCAAGACCTTTTGTGTGCGCGCCAAGCGCCGGGGCAAGCAGGAGTTCAGCTCCCTGGATGTGGAGCGCTATGTGGGCGGCGGCCTGAACCAGCGTTGCGAGACCGGCGGTGTCAGGCTCAAGCAACCCGATGTGCAGATCAATCTGGAACTGGACGACGACAGGCTCTATCTGGTGAGCGAGCAGCACGCCGGCATGAGCGGTTTTCCCATCGCCACCCAGGAGAGCGTGCTCAGCCTGATGTCCGGCGGCTACGACTCGGGCGTGTCGTCCTGGCAGTTCATCAAGCGCGGCAGCCGGGTGCATTACTGCTTCTTCAATCTGGGCGGCCGTGAGCACGAGGCCGGAGTACGTGAGGTGGTGCACTTTTTGTGGAAGAAGTATGGCGCCTCACACCGGGTCAAGTTTATCTCTGTGCCTTTTGAGGGCGTGGTCAGCGAGATCCTGGAGAAAGTCGACAAGGGCCACATGGGCGTGGTGCTCAAGCGCATGATGATGCGCGCCGGCGCCGCCGTGGCCGAACGACTGGGGGTGAATGCCCTGGTTACCGGCGAGTCCATGGGCCAGGTATCGAGCCAGACCGTGACCAATCTCAATGTGATTGACCGGGTAACTGATACCCTGATCCTGCGTCCGCTTATCGCCACCGACAAGCAGGACATTATCGATCAGGCGCGGGCCATCGGTACCGCGCCCTTTGCAGAGAAAATGCCGGAATACTGCGGCGTGATTTCCCAGAAGCCCACCATCAAGGCGGTGCTGAGCAAGGTGGAAGAAGAAGAAGCCAATTTTGACTTCGGCGTGCTCGACACCGCGGTGCAGGCCTCCTTTGTGGAAGACGTGCGCGATCTGGGCAAGGTATGGGAGGTGCCGGAAGTGGAATTCAGTGAACAGGCCAGCGAAGAAGAGGTGATCCTCGACATTCGCGCCCCCGAGGAAGAAGAGCAGTCGCCGCTGGAAGTGGACGGCCACAAGGTGGTGCATCTGCCGTTTTTCCGTCTGGCCCACCAGTTTGGCGAGCTGGATCAGAACAAGACCTATCTGCTGTATTGCGCCCGCGGCGTGATGAGCCGGCTGCAGGCCATTCACCTGAAAGAGCAGGGCTTTGACAATGTGAAGGTGTACAAACCCTGATTTGGTGAGGGGGGAGGGGGCTCGCTCTTACGCCTCACCCCTCACCCCTCACCCCTCACCCCTCACGTACCCTTACCCGCCCTGCTTTTTTACCTCGTTATACAGCTGCCGGCATACCGGCACCGGTAAACGTCCTGCGTGCCTGAGCACATAGCCGGTGATGTAGTCGATCTCGGTGGGGCGGCCGTGGGCCAGATCCTGATGCATGGAGGAATAGTTGGTGGCGGTGAGTTCAATCACGCTGTGGAGCCGCCGGCGAAACTGCGTCAGGGTCTCGGTTTCACCCAGTTGTGCCAGCACGCTGTGCACTTCCTCGCTGAGCTGATCCAGTACATCGGCAAAACGAGGCTCGTGCAGCTGGCCGTTGTGAATGTGGTGACAGGCGGTGAGGGGGTTGATCACGGCGTTGATGGCCAGTTTGCGGTGCTGCAGCGAGACAATATCTTCGTTCCACTCGGCATGGCCCAGGGCGCCGGCCAGTGCTTTGGTCAGGTGAGCAAAGGCCTTGCCCTTGTCATTGACCGGTCCCAGCCAGGTTTCACCCTTGCCGGTGTGACGCACCTGCCAGGGGCCTTCCTTCAGCGCGCCATGGCTGGTGACGCCCGCCAGCAGCGGGTTGTGGGGAAGAGCGCTGGCCACCTGTTCGGCCACGCCCATGCCGTTGTGCAGCAGTATGACAGGGGTGTTGGCGGACAGGCCACGCAGGCTGGTGAGGGCTGGCAGCACCTGATAGGCCTTGGTCAGTACCAGCAGGCAGTCGATGCCGGCGGCCTGATCGGCAAACCGGGTGTGTGTCTCGACCAGACGGCGGCGTTCGTTAAGGGCGATAAATTCCAGCGCCGGATGAAAATGCCCCCGGTGCCGTTCATTCAGCAACAACGACACCGCATTTCCTTTTTCCCGCAACAGGGCGGCAAAAGTGCAGCCCAGGGCACCGGCCCCCAGTATGGTCCATTCGCGCATCAACCTCTCCCTGAACTCTGATATTATTCTGACTTTGCAAGATTCATACGTTAGCCGTGAACCGCTGTGTATACCAGCGGTTTCGGCGTCAATGCCAGGAGTCACCATGCCCTCTTTTGATATTGTTTCCGAAGTGGAAATGAACGAAGTGCGTAACGCCGTTGAAAACGCCAACCGCGAGCTCGCCACCCGCTATGATTTTCGTGGTGTGGAAGCCAGTTTTGAACTCAACGACAACAAGGTAAAGCTGGCGGCCGATGCCGAGCTGCAGCTGCAACAGATGCGCGATATGTTGCGCGGGGCGCTGATCAAGCGTGGCATAGACGTTCGCGTGCTGGATGCGGGCAGCATTGTACGCTCGGGCAAACGCCATGTGCAGGAAATGAGCTTTCTGCAGGGCATTGACAGTGCGCTCGCCAAGAAGCTGGTGAAGAAGATCAAGGACAGCAAAATCAAGGTGCAGGCCTCGATTCAGGGGGAGCAGTTACGGGTGACCGGCAAGAAGCGGGACGATCTGCAACAGGTCATGGCCATGCTGCGCGCCGAAGAGCAGGATCAACCCCTGCAGTTTAATAACTTTCGGGACTAAAACCGTGAGGGGTGAGGAGTGAGGAGCAGCGTAGGTTGTGATGAGCGAAGCGAACCACAACATGAAGGCGACTGCGGCATGTCGGAATTCGCCGAGGCTCATTCCAACCTACGTTGTTGAGCCGGAATTCGCTTGTTAACCACCGCAATCAGCACCAGCACTGGCAGGCCGAGGGCGGCGGTGCCGGTAAAGAAGCCGGCATAGCCGATGGCGTCCACCGCCAGGCCCGAGAAACCGGCCACAAACTTGGGCAGCAGCAGCATCACCGAGCTGAACAGGGCGTACTGGGTGGCGGAAAAGGCCACGTTGGTCAGGCTCGACAGATAGGTGATAAAGGCGGCGGTGGCAATGCCGGCGCTCAGGTTGTCCAGTGAGATAATCACCGTCAGCAGGCGCACGTCCGGCCCCAGCTGGCTCATCAGGGCAAACAGCAAATTGGTGCCGGCGGTGAGCAGGGCGCCCAGCATCAGAATGCGCAGGGTGCCATAGCGGCTGACCAGCACGCCGCCAAAGGCGGCCCCGGCCAGGGTCATGATCACCCCATACACCTTGGTGACAGTGGCGATTTCGGTCTTGGAAAAGCCCATGTCCACATAAAACGGATTGGCCATCACCCCCATCACCACGTCGGCAATGCGGTAACTGGCGATCAGCCCCAGGATCAGCAGGGCGTGCCAGCCAAAGCGCTGAAAGAAGTCGGCAAAGGGCGCCACCACGGCGCTTTTGCCAAAGGCCACCAGCCCCGCCAGCCAGCCGGGCCAGCCGTTGGCCACCAGATGATCTTTGTGCTCCTGCTGTGAACGCTGTTGCTCGCCCAGATCCACCTGTGGCTCGTGCAACAGCAAACAGGTGATCACCCCCACCAGCATGCAGCCGGCCATGGCCAGGTAGGCGGTTTGCCAGCCCGTCATGTCATAGCCGGTGTCGGAGCCGGCCCAGGCGGCAATGGCCAGCGCGCCGGCACCGGCCAGTATCATGGCAAGCCGGTAGCCGGTCATGTAGGCGGCGGCCAGCGCCCCCTGCAGCCGCTCCGGGGCCGATTCAATGCGGTAGGCGTCGATGACGATGTCCTGAGTGGCGGACGCAAAGGCCACCGCCAGGGCAAACACCGCCAGTTGCGCCAGATCCGTGGTGGGATCGGACAGGGCCATGCCCGTCAGCGCCGCCATGATGATGCCCTGAGAGAGCAGCATCCAGCTGCGCCGCCGGCCCAGCCAGCGGGACAACAAGGGCAGGGGCAGCCTGTCCACCAGCGGCGACCACAGCCATTTCACGCCGTAGGCCAGCGCCACCCAGCTGAAAAAGCCGATGCTGGTGCGGCTGACGCCGGCTTCTCGCAGCCAGAACGACAATGTTCCGAACACCAGCAGCAGCGGCAGTCCGGAAGAGAACCCCAGCGCCAGCATAATAAGTACCCGCCGCTCGGTATAGAGCGACAGGCTTTGCTGCCATTTCAGAACCCGGGCGAGAATGGTTTAGCTTCCGTTCAGGCGACGAACCTGCTCAAGCACGATGGGCTCTTCCGGTACGTCCCGGGCACGTAGTTGCAGGCTCATGCCGGTGGGCACGGCGGCCATGCGCTGTAACACCTCTTCCCCCTTGATCACGCGGCCAAATACGGTGTAACCGGCGCGGCGACCGCCGTCGAGTGAAGGGTTGTCACCGAGATTGATATAGAACTGGCGGGTGGCGCTGTGCGGGTCCTGAGTACGGGCCATGGCAAGGGTGCCTGTGGTGTTCGACAGACCATTGCCGGACTCGTTCTGTACCGGCTCATAGGTGGGCAGGCGATCAAAGTCGGTATTAAAGCCGCCGCCCTGCACCACAAAACCCGGGATCAACCGGTGAAACAGGGAGCCTTCATAGCTGCCGTCGTCCACATAACGCAGAAAGTTGGCCGCGGTGTGGGGCGCGGCTTTTTCGTTCAGCTCCACTTCCAGGGTGCCCAGATTGGTGACCAGCTCGACCCGCGGGCCGGCGAGTGCGGTGGCGGACCACAGGCCCGCCAATAGAATTAACACTTTTTTCATTAATTATCGTCCGTTTTAAAGGTGAAACTGTGTCATGAAACCAATGACTTGATCCCGGCCCCTTGTAGCTGCCGCTTTAGCTGGCAGAGCCTGTGCAACAGGCTGTTAGTGCATGGTTGTCTGCGAGTTTGCGCCGGCTAAAGCGGCGCCTACAGCGCAAGTACATGCTGACCTTAGTTACCGTTAATAAAGCTCTGTACATCACGATCGGCGAGAATGTCCTGCACCATCAGGCTCAGTTGCTTGTTGAGGGCCTCGGTCACCGGGGCCAGCTCGGGGTGCAGGCGGCCGGGGAATTCCTGCTGGGCGCTGCGGCGATACTGTTTGACCACGCGGCGGCCATTCCGCTCCAGCACCAGCTGTACCCGCACCTTCTGCACCACGTCATAGCTGATGTGGCCACGGATCACCCGGGACAGCACTTCCTGCAGCTCCAGGGTGGCACGGGTGGGAGCTCCCTGCTCGATAAAAGCCCCCTGGGTGCTGAACCCCTGGGCCAGGGCCTGTTCCATCTGCAGCCGCAGGTTGTTGGCGGCACCCACCACCACCGGCGACTTGTCTTTCTGTTCAATCTGAATAATGAAATCGCTGGTGCGGTTGTCGGCGCTCGACAGCGCCAGGGGCTGGCCCCGGTATACACCGCCGCCCACTTCGGCCGGTGCCGGGTTTACGTCTACCGCGATGGGGTAGTAGCTGGCGCAGGCGGTGAGCCCCAGGGCCAGCAGGGAAGCGGTCAACCATTTGATGCAGTTCATGAATAATTCCTTCAGGCGGTATGAATGGCTCTCAGAATAACGAATTTGCGGTTGGATGCCACTACCCGCTGATTGCCGAACAGCCGTTTGAGTTTCTGGTGATAGTCGAGATGGCGGTTGCCCACCAGCAGCAGCTCGCCGCCCCGGCGCAGCACCCGGCGGGCGTCGGTCATCATCTGCCAGGCAATGTGATCGGTAATGGCCTGCTGCTGGTGAAAGGGCGGGTTGCACAGCACCAGATCGGCGCTGTCGGGGCCCATGCCGTCGAGACAGTTATTGACCAGAAAGCGGGCCCGATCCAGGGCCTCGGGCAGGTTTTTCTCCACGTTCAGCCTGGCGCTGGCCACCGCCATATGGGACTCGTCCACAAAGGTCACGGTAGCTTCGGGATTGCGCGCCAGGGTCATCAGCCCCAGCACGCCGTTGCCGCAACCCAGATCAATCACTCTGCCCCGGTAATTGGCGGGCAGGTGCTCCAGCATAAAGCGGGCGCCAATGTCGAGGCTGGCGCGGGAAAACACACTGGCGTGGTTATAAATGGTGAAGTTGCTGTTTTCCAGCCGCCAGGACAGGGGGGCCGGTGCGGGTGAGGGGGCAATGCTCGCATCGCGTTCGGTAAAGATCAGCCGGGCCTTTTTCCAGGCCAGGCTGGTGCGGGTGGGGCCAAGCATCTGCTCAAACAGTTTGAGAGTGGAGGTATGCACGTCCCGGGCCTTGGCGCTGGCCATGATAACGGTTTGCGGTCCGGCTACCCGGCTGATGGCGGCAAGCTGGTGCTCCAGCATGGCGTTGGTCTTGGGCAGCTTGAGCAGCACCAGGCCGGGAGCATCGGGCAGTTCGTCCAGACTGGTGAGGGCGCGCCACTGGGGCTCCAGGCCATTGTCGGCGGCGTTGGCGGCCAGGGCCAGCTCGGCAATGCGCGAGTCGGTCACGGTATAAGGCTGGTGCTGATGCAGCCCAAGAGTGAGGGCGCCAAAGCCGTCGTTGAGAATCACCAGGGGCGCACGCCGGTCCCAGTCCAGGGTGGCCAGCTCGTTCATGATATATTCGTCGGCCGCCTCCCAGGCCTGCAGGCCGTGGCGGGCCTGGCGCGGGTAGCGGTGCAGCTCGAGCTCGCCGCCTTCGGGCAGGGGAAAGTGATGATTCATGGGGTTCACGCCTGATGTTTGCAAAGGGCGGCATTTTAGCAGTTTGGAGGGGAAAATCAGCATGCAGCTATGGCCGGGGCCCGAGTGGCTTGCACTCAATCAGGGACGTCTGTTGTGGTGGCCCGGTGCCTTTGCTGCCGAGGCCGATGACTGGCTGGCTCAGCTAAGCCAGGAGATCCCCTGGCAACAGCACCGGCTGACGATGTTTGGCCGGGAAGTGAACGAGCCCAGGTTGTCCTGCTGGATGGGGGACTGGCCCTACCGCTATTCCGGCCGGGAGCGCCGGCCCGTGCCCTGGCATTCATTAGTGAAAGAGATGGCCGAAAGGCTTGAGACCATCTGCGGCCAGCCCTTTGATGGCGTGCTGCTCAATCTTTACCGCGACGGCCACGACAGCATGGGCTGGCATGCCGACAATGAGCCGGAGCTGGGCCCCAACCCCATGGTCGCCTCGGTCAGTCTGGGCGAAGCCCGGCGGTTTCTGCTGCGCCATACCGGCGGCGAACAGCGGGAGTTATGGCTGGAGCACGGCAGCCTGCTGGTGATGGCCGGGGAAATGCAGCATCATTGGCGCCACGCCCTGCCCAGAATGGCCCGGGCCGAAGGCCTGCGCATTAACCTGACCTTTCGCCGGCTGGCCCGGCCGGGGTGAAAGCGAGCGCGGGTTGCACCTGTCATTTGTCCTGAAGATTGCGAGGAGAACGCCATGTCGATGCAAAACACCATAGAGCACAAGGTCAGGGAGGCGCTGACGCCCGAGCACCTGGAAGTGATCAACGAAAGCTATATGCACAGAGTCGAGCCCGGTTCGGAAACCCACTTCAAGCTGGTGGTGGTGAGTCAGGCCTTTGAAGGGCAGCGTCTGCTGGCCCGTCACCGCACCCTGAATACCCTGCTGGCCGACGAGCTGGCCGCCGGCGTGCATGCCCTGGCGCTGCACACCCTGACCCCGGCCGAATGGCGTGAGCGGGGAGGGGTGCCCGCCAGTCCCAACTGCATGGGCAAGGGCGGTGTGTCGGCCTGAGCCGGCTGTTATTCACGGTTAACAAATTTGTTATAGGGCGTGGTTTGCTGGAAAGCGCTTCCATTTTGGCGTCGTCTGCGACCAAAGCATGATTACCCCTTCAAAATCATGGCCTTATTTTTGCTTGGTGAATTAATGAGCTGGCCGGTTTTGCTGACTGTGACGGTAATTTTTAGCAATTGCCGTGGCAGCCGTTGTCGTAAAAGTGCTAGAATTACGCGCCTTTTAAATCGGGCTGGATGTTACCGGAGTGTAGTCGTGCTGTTGTCAGGGCGATGCGAACATGCCGGTAGCGACTCATCAGCATGTTGTCATGTTCTGCATGGCAAGTACCTGTCTTCCCCTAACAAGTAGTGCAAGTGAGTATGATTACAATTAAAAAAGGACTGGACCTCCCAATTGCCGGGGCACCAGAGCAAGTAATCTACGATGGTCCCTCCATCAAGCGCGTTGCTACGCTGGGCGAGGAGTATGTGGGTATGCGCCCTACCATGCACGTCAAGGTAGAGGATCGCGTCAAGAAAGGTCAGGTTATCTTCGAAGACAAGAAGAATCCTGGCGTCAAATTCACAGCTCCCGCCGCCGGTACAGTGGTTGAAATCAACCGTGGCGCCAAACGTGTGCTGCAATCCGTAGTCATTGCCGTTGATGACAGCGAAGAGCAGATTACTTTCAAAAGCTACAGCTCTGCCGAACTGGCCAAACTGGAACGTGAAACTGTGCAGGAGCAGCTGGTTGAATCCGGCATGTGGACTGCCCTGCGCACACGCCCCTACAGCAAGGTGCCGGCGCTGGACTCCACCCCGCGCTCCATCTTCGTCACCGCCATGGACACCAACCCGCTCAGCGCCAATGCCGAGCTGGTGATCAAGGAAAACGCCCAGGCGTTTACCGACGGCCTGCAGGTGCTGAGCCGCCTGACCGACGGCCAGGTGCACGTGTGCAAGGGCGAAGGCAGCCTGCCTCAGGCCGCCAGCGGTAACGTCAAGGAACATGTGTTCGGTGGCGTACACCCGGCCGGTCTGCCCGGCACCCACATTCACTTTATCGATCCCATCGTGCCCGGCAAGGTGGTCTGGTACATCAACTACCAGGACGTGATCGCCTTCGGCAAGCTGTTCACCACAGGTGAAATCTGCACCGATCGCGTGGTGGCCCTGGGTGGACCCGTGGTTAACAAGCCCCGTCTGCTGCGCACCCGACTCGGTGCCTCGCTCGACGAGCTGACTGCGGGCGAGCTGCAGGACGGTGAAAACCGCGTGATTTCCGGTTCGGTACTGTCCGGCAACACCGCTGATGGTCCTCATGCCTACCTGGGTCGCTACCACCTGCAGGTCTCCGTGCTGAAGGAAGGCCGCGAGAAGGAATTCATGGGCTGGCTGGCCCCGGGTTCCAACAAGTTTTCGGTCACCCGCGCTTACCTGGGCCACCTGGCCAAGGGCAAGCTGTTTGACCTGACCACCACCACCAACGGCTCTGCCCGTGCCATGGTGCCAATCGGCAACTACGAGCGCATTATGCCGCTGGATATTCTGCCGACCCTGCTGCTGCGTGATCTGCTGTCCGGCGATACCGACAGTGCCCAGAATCTGGGTTGCCTGGAGCTGGATGAAGAAGATCTGGCGCTGTGCACCTATGTGTGCCCGGGCAAGTACGATTACGGCCAGGTGCTGCGTCAGTGTCTGACCAAGATTGAGCTAGAGGGCTAAGAGAAATGAGTTTGAAGCACACTCTGGAAAAAATGGAACACCATTTCGAACCGGGTGGTAAATACGAAAAGTTTTACGCCCTGTACGAAGCGGTGGCCACCGTGCTCTATACCCCGGGCATGGTTACTCGTCGTTCCTCCCATGTGCGTGACAGCATCGATCTGAAGCGCATCATGATCATGGTGTGGATGGCGACTTTCCCCGCCATGTTCTTCGGCATGTACAACGCCGGTGGTCAGGCCATTGCGGCCCTTACCAGCATGTACAGCCCGGCTGACCTGGCCGGCGTGATCGACGGCAACTGGCGTTACGGCCTGGCCGACAGCCTGGGGGCAACCCTGGGTGAAGGCGCCGGGTGGGGCAGCAAGATGCTGCTGGGCGCCACCTACTTCCTGCCCATCTACCTGACCGTGTTCATTGTGGGTGGTTTCTGGGAAGTACTGTTTGCCTCCGTGCGCAAGCACGAAGTGAACGAAGGCTTCTTTGTTACTTCCGTACTGTTCGCGCTGATCGTGCCCGCGACTCTGCCCCTGTGGCAGGCGGCCCTGGGCATCACCTTTGGTGTGGTCATGGCCAAGGAAATCTTTGGCGGTACCGGCAAGAACTTCCTCAACCCGGCGCTGGCGGGTCGTGCGTTCCTGTTCTTTGCCTACCCGGCCGAGATCTCCGGTGACACCGTATGGACCGCCGTTGACGGCTTCTCCGGCGCCACCGCTCTGGGCCAGTGGGCCGCCGGCGGCCAGGCTGCCCTGGTAGACGCCAACACCGGCGCCGCCATCAGCTGGATGGATGCCTTTATCGGCAACATTCAGGGCTCCATCGGTGAAGTGTCCACCCTGGCCATTCTGATCGGTGGTCTGTTCATCATCTACATGGGTATTGCCTCCTGGCGTATCGTGGGTGGCGTGATGATCGGCATGGTGGCCACTGCGGTCCTGTTCAACATGATCGGCTCCGACACCAACGCCATGTTCTCCATGCCCTGGTACTGGCACCTGGTGCTGGGCGGTTTCGCCTTCGGCATGATGTTCATGGCCACCGACCCGGTATCCGCGTCCTTTACCAACAAGGGCAAGTGGTGGTACGGCGCCCTGATCGGCGTCATGGTGGTGCTGATCCGTGTGGTCAACCCGGCCTTCCCCGAAGGCATGATGCTGGCCATTCTGTTCGCCAACCTGTTCGCTCCCTTGTTCGACCACTTCGTGGTTCAGGCAAACATCAAACGGAGGCTGGCTCGTGGCTAAGAAAGAATCTATTGGCAGAACCTTTGCCGTTGTCGGCAGCCTCTGCCTGGTCTGCTCCATCATCGTATCCGGCGCCGCCGTGATGCTGAAGCCGACTCAGCAGCGCAACCAGGCGCTGGACGTACAGACCAACATCGTCAGCGTGGCCGGTCTGGGCCGGGACAATGTGGCGGAAACCTACGACCGCTTTATTGACGCCCGGCTGCTGGACCTGACCACAGGTGAGCTGACCGACAAGTCTGCCGCCGGTTACAACCAGCGCACCGCAGCCAAGGATCCCGCCACCAGCATCAAGCTGAGTGCCGATGAAGATCCCGCTGGTATTCGCCGTCGCGCCAACCTGGCTCCGGTTTACCTGGCCAAGGATGAAAACGGCGAGCTCGACAGCATTATTCTGCCGGTACACGGTCAGGGTCTGTGGTCCACCATGTACGCCTTTATAGCGGTTGCTCCCGATGGCAACACCATCAAGGGCATCACCTACTACGAGCAGGGTGAAACCCCCGGACTCGGCGGTGAGGTAGAAAACCCCAACTGGCGTGCCCAGTTCGTCGGCAAGAAACTGTACGACGAAAACGGCAAGCCGGCGCTGAAGGTGGTCAAGGGCGGCGCGCCTGCCGGTGCCCCTTCCAGCGTGGATGGTCTGTCCGGTGCTACCCTGACCTCCGACGGTGTGCAAAAAACCTTTGAATTCTGGCTCGGTGAGAAAGGCTTTGGTCCTTTCCTGGCCAAGGTTCGTAAAGGAGAGCTGAACAATGGCTGATAAAGCTGAAATGAAAAAGGTTCTGTTCGGTCCCATCATCGGCAACAACCCCATCGCCCTTCAGGTGCTGGGTATCTGTTCTGCCCTGGCGGTGACCTCGCAGATGCAGACGGCATTCGTAATGTCGCTGGCGGTAATTGCGGTAACAGCGTTCTCCAACCTGTTTATCTCGCTTATCCGCAACCAGATCCCCAACTCGGTACGGATTATTGCCCAGATGGCGATCATCGCCTCTCTGGTCATCGTGGTGGACCAGATCCTGAAGGCTTACGCCTACGACATCTCCAAGCAGCTGTCGGTATTCGTGGGTCTGATCATCACCAACTGTATCGTAATGGGTCGCGCCGAAGCCTACGCCATGAAGAGCCCGCCCATGATGTCGTTCCTGGACGGCATCGGTAACGGGCTGGGTTACGGTCTGATCCTGCTGGTAGTGGCCACCATTCGTGAGCTGTTCGGCTCCGGCACCTGGTTTGGCATTGAAATTCTGCCGCTGATCAAAAACGGTGGCTGGTATCAGGCCAACGGTCTGCTGCTGCTGCCGCCGAGCGCCTTCTTTATCATCGGTGGCTTTATCTGGGTACTGCGTACCTTCCGCCCTGAACAGGTGGAGGCCAAGGAGTAAAAGATGGAACATTATCTGAGTCTGTTTGTTCGTGCCGTGTTCATCGAGAACCTGGCACTGGCCTTCTTCCTGGGCATGTGTACCTTTCTGGCGGTGTCCAAAAAGGTAAAGACCTCTTTTGGTCTGGGTGTGGCCGTTATCGTGGTACTGACCATTTCGGTACCGGTTAACAACCTCATCTACAACTTCATTCTGAAAGACGGCGCCATGGTCGAAGGCGTGGATCTGAGCTTCCTGAACTTCATTACCTTTATCGGGGTAATTGCGGCGCTGGTGCAGATCCTGGAAATGACCCTGGACAAGTTCTTTCCGGCGCTCTACAACGCCCTGGGTATCTTCCTGCCGCTGATTACCGTGAATTGCGCCATCTTTGGTGGTGTGTCCTTCATGGTGCAGCGGGACTACAACTTCGGCGAGTCCATCGTCTACGGTTTTGGTTCCGGTGTGGGCTGGATGCTGGCCATCGTACTGCTGGCCGGTTTGCGTGAGAAGATGAAGTATGCGGATGTGCCCAATGGTCTGCGCGGCCTGGGTATCACCTTTATTTCCGCCGGCCTGATGGCCCTCGGCTTCATGTCTTTCTCTGGCATTTCTCTGTAAACCCAGTGACGGAAAAGGAATAAACGATGGAAATCATTCTAGGCGTGGTCATGTTCACCGTGATCGTGCTGGCCCTGGTAAGCATCATTCTGTTTGCCAAGTCCAAGCTCGTCGCGGAAGGGGATGTGACTATCAGCATCAATGACGATCCCGAAAAGGCGATCACCTCCGGTGCCGGTGTCAAACTGCTGGGCGCCCTGGCGGCCAACGGTATCTTCGTATCTTCAGCCTGTGGTGGCGGTGGCTCCTGTGGCCAGTGTCGCGTGCGGGTTCTGGACGGTGGCGGCGAAATTCTCCCCACCGAGCTGGATCATATCTCCAAGCGCGAAGCCCGCGAAGGCGAGCGTCTGTCCTGTCAGGTGAACGTCAAGCAGGACATGAAGATCGAGCTGCCGGAAGAAGTATTTGGTATCAAGAAGTGGGACTGTGAAGTTATCTCCAACGATAACAAGGCCACCTTCATCAAGGAACTCAAGCTGAAGATCCCCAACGGCGAAAGCGTGCCTTTCCGTGCCGGCGGTTACATTCAGATTGAAGCGCCGCCTCACCACGTGAAGTACAAAGACTTCGATGTGCCCGAGGAATACCGCGAAGACTGGGACAAGTTCAAGATCTTCGATCTGGAGTCCAAGGTAGACGAGGAAGTGATCCGCGCCTACTCCATGGCCAACTACCCGGAAGAAGAAGGCATCATTATGCTGAACGTGCGGATTGCGACGCCGCCGCCCAGCAACTGGACCGCTCCTCCCGGCAAAATGTCTTCCTACATCTGGTCCCTGAAGCCGGGTGACAAGGCCACCATCTCCGGTCCCTTCGGTGAGTTCTTCGCCAAGGACACCGACGCCGAAATGGTGTTTATCGGTGGTGGTGCCGGTATGGCGCCGATGCGTTCGCACATCTTTGACCAGCTCAAGCGCCTGAACTCCAAGCGCAAGATCAGCTTCTGGTACGGTGCCCGCTCCAAGCGCGAAATGTTCTATGTGGAAGACTTTGACGGTCTGCAGGAGCAGTTCGACAACTTCCAGTGGCATGTGGCCCTGTCTGACCCTCAGCCCGATGACAACTGGGAAGGTTACACCGGCTTCATTCACAACGTGTTGTACGAAAACTACCTGCGCGATCACGAAGCGCCGGAAGACTGTGAATACTATATGTGTGGACCGCCCGTGATGAACGCCGCCGTTATCAACATGCTCAAGAACCTGGGCGTTGAAGACGAGAACATCCTGCTGGATGACTTCGGCGGTTAATCACTGATGATCACTCGCGTAATCAACTGGCTGGCCCCATTGGGGCTGGCCTTTTTATTGGCGGCCTGCCAGCCGGGCGACGACGCCGCCCCGCAGCTGCACCTGACCGGCAACACCATGGGTACCTACTATTCCGTTAAAATAGTGGGCGCCGATGACAGCCAGGCGAGTGCGCTGCAGGCGGAAATCGACCGTCGGCTGGAGCAGGTCAATGATCATATGTCCACCTACCGCGAGGGTTCAGAGCTGAGCCGGTTTAACCGGCATAAAGCCGAAACCCCTTTTCTTGTGTCGGGTGACACTGCAAAGGTAGTGACCGCCGCCCTGCAGCTGGGCCGGCTGACCGGCGGCGCCCTGGATGTGACCGTGGGCCCGCTGGTGAACCTGTGGGGCTTTGGCCCCGATGCCAGGCCCACGCACATTCCCGATGATGAACAGCTGGCTGCCGTCAAAGCGCAGACTGGCCTCAAACATCTGAGCGTGCTCACCGCTGCCGACGGCGATTACCTGCAAAAATCCCTGCCCGGGCTCTATGTGGATCTGTCGTCCATCGCCAAGGGCTACGGTGTGGATGCGGTGTCGGAATACCTGAGCGAACAGGGGCTCACCAACCATCTGGTGGAAATCGGCGGTGAGGTGAAAACCCGTGGCCTGAACGCCCATGGTCAGGACTGGCGCATTGCGGTGGAAAAGCCCGGCCCGGGCACCGGCATGGTACAGCAGGTGGTGGCGATTGCCGGCACCAGCGTGGCCACTTCCGGTGACTACCGTAACTATTATGAGCTGGACGGCAAGCGCTTGTCCCACACCATGGATCCGGCCACCGGCAAGCCGATCACCCACAAACTGGCATCGGTGACAGTGATCCATCCATCCTGTATGATCGCCGACGGACTGGCCACGGCGCTGACGGTGATGGGAACGGAACGAGCGCTGGCCTTTGCCGAACGGCAGGGACTGGCGGTATATCTGCTCACCAAGACCGATGACGGTTTCAGGGTGGATATGACCAGCGCCTTCAAGAAGTATCTAAGAGGTTGATATGCTGTATTTTCTGGTTACCTTCGGAGTCTTTGCCCTGGTGATTGCCGCCATGGCCATCGGCTATATCATTCAGCGCAAGACCATCTCCGGCTCCTGTGGCGGCCTGGGTGGCATCGGTGTGGAAAAGGCCTGCGACTGTCCCGATCCCTGCGACAACCGCAAAAAGAAAATGGCCAAGGAAGAAGCCCGCCGCAAAATGCTGGAAGAAAACCGCATTATCTAAAAGCAGGGACCAGGGATTGGGGACTAGGTGGCGTTCTCAATTAGTGTAAACTCCTACCGATAGCCACTTGCATCAGGGCCTTCGGAGTGTAAATGAGTGAGCGTACAGTACTGAGAGATGACCAGTGGGAACGGATCAAGGACTTGCTTCC